>CAVTQW010000009.1:0-301093 GCA_963736945.1 uncultured Thermoleophilia bacterium | reverse complement strand
GAAGCCGATTCTGCTTGCAGTCGACGACGTTCAGTGGCTTGACCCGTCCTCGTCGAGCGCGCTTGCGTTCGCGCTGCGAAGACTCGCTGCGAGCCCGGTTCTCGGGCCGCTCGCCCGCCGGCTCGTCGTTGGCGCCGAGCCGTCCGGGCTGGAGCATGCGCTGGAGGCGGGGCGCGTCGAGCGGCTGCCGGTTGGACCGCTCAGCGTCGGCGCGCTCCATCGGCTACTGCACGACCGTTTCGGGAGGTCGTTCGCCCGACAGACGCTGCTCCGCATCCACGAGTGGTCCGGCGGTAATCCGTTCTTCGCGTTGGAGCTGGCACGCGTTCTCCACGTGGACATCGACCCGCTCGAGCCGCTTCCGGTTCCGGAGAGGCTGGACGAGCTCGTCCGCGCGAGGCTCGCCGCACTTCCCGTCACTGACCCGATTGGGTCAAGTGGCGTCAACCGCCGGGGGATTGACCTTCAACCCGTACGTGGCCCCCATCGTCTGATCCAACCCGCACCACAGCATCAACCCGTACGTACCAAGCACCAACCCGCACCACAACACCGCCCCCAGGCTTCCAGCCGGTGGGAGCGCAAGCTCCCCCTCTCAGCTCCTACCGTGACGGGGCGTCAGGGAGTCGTGCACTCGTACGAGTAGTCCGCGGACTGCGTGGTGCCGTTCGCGTAGTGCAGCGAGAGCGCGCCAACGCAGTCGAGCGCGTACGTGCCCGAGCGGTACGCGGTCGTCTGTGTGGTGCGCTGCGACGTCGACTGGGTCTCGCCGTTCTTCTGCAGCGTCACCAGGTGGATGTCGCTCGCCCACGTATAGCTGCCGCCGAACGAGAACGTCAGCCGCCGCTCAGCGGTGCCATTCGTGACGTAGACGAAATTGCCAGAGGGGGTGGCGGTCATGTTCGTCGTCGCGTGCACGCTCGTGCAGACGGTGCCGAACCAGGCAGGCTCGCATGAGTCCTGCGAGATGACATCCGCGCCACCCGGTGCTGCTGCCGCTATACCTGCAACAGCCAGCGTCCCTACAGCGGCGATGACAGTGATGATCCAGCGCATCTCGGTAATTCCTTTCGGTGGGTTCGTGACGTCTCACCAGCGTGAACGCCGAACCGCCCCCTCGACAGAGGGCTGTCACTAGTCCACCGGTGCGGTCAACCGAATAGTCTTAGTGACTACAGTTCGATGTCGAGCTTGCGGAGGTCGTTGACGGCGGTCTTGCGCCATCGCGTCGTGTCGGGCGAGAACGGAAGCGTGAATGGCATCCCGTTTGCTTTGCGTAGTGGCTTCCCGTCACGCATGACGTGGTAGTGGCCAGGCGTCGCTTCGACGGTCAGCCCGACCGCCTCGAGGCGGCGGATGAACTCACGCACGTCCTTCCTCATCCTTCGCTAGTTCACCACACCAGACCGATGGTCGTCCCCGGAGCCCGTCACGATGCAAGCCACGACAAGTCGGGAACAGATACAAGCGCGATCCTGGATGAGCTTCTCCACTGGGACGACTTGCCTCCCGAACCCGGAGTCCCACAGCGGGTGGGGTGTCAGCGCCGCGCTGCGTGCATCCGAACCGGCCGCACCTGGGCCGCGACCGGGCAGCCGTCGTCGTGGTGAAGCACGGCGACGATCTCGTGAGCTGGGCCGTTGTCGAAGGCGACGGTGTCCCCGACATCGCTGTCTCGCCCTCCCTACCGCGGTTTGCGACACTGGAGCATGTGACTACCGTGGCGAGCCTTCGGTGATGGTGAGGGGCGCGTGCCGGGCCGCCCCAAGCCCAAGCGTGCGTGACGAGTGACGAGGCCCTACAGCTCCACGACGTGGATCGTCAAGCCCGGGCTCGAGGACGAGTTCGTCCGCCGCTGGTCCGAGTTCGCCGACTGGAGCTCCGCGCAGGGGCTGACTGCCGCCGCGATGCTGCTCCGCGACATGGACGAGCGAAACCGATTCGTCAGTTTCGGCCCCTGGGAAAGCATCGAGGCGATCAGCCGCTGGCGCAGCCTGCCCGGGTTCCAAGAGCGGGTGACGCAGCTGCACGAGGTCCTCGAGGGCTTCGAGCCGCACACGCTGGAACTCGTCAGCGAGGAGCGCGGACGCCGGCGGTGGCTCCGGCACGCCTAACCAGATCCGCTGCGCCGACCGGAATCCGCAAGGGCGACGACCGAGCCCGAGGCTACCCCAGAATGCGAGGAACACCGCGACCAGACCCCATCGCCATGACCAGCGCGAGGGGGTGGGTACCGGGGTGCGCCGACCCTCCGTGTCGGGGTCGCGCGGGATCGCTGATGGCTACACGCGTCTCGCCGGCGTGTCAGACGCTTGTCAGATCACAGGCGTTCGATTCTCCGGACAGGGATTCCCCCTCGCGTGCGCGCGTGTGCGCGCGAAAGGAAGTGGTGGGCGGTCGGGACGGCCCCACGACCAGGCCCCACCGTCGTGATCATCGCGAGGGGGGTGGGCATCCGGCCCTCGCGTGTGCGCGCGTGCGCGTGAAGGGAAGTGGTGGTGCGCGTTCGGGGCGGGCGCCTTGGAGATTTGGAGTCCCACGGCCCGTCTGTCGCCAGGGGGGTGGGGAGTGCCGCGTGACCATGCCGGCGCGGATGAACCCGACCAGGTACCTCGTGACGTTGCTGCGATGCGCGTCGGGTGCTCGACGCCGTCGAGCGCGGCGACCTCACGGCGTGTCAGGACCCGCATCGCATCCGAGCGTCGGCTTAGTTGACATATGACGAGATCGGCGTAGTGTCGCCCGGATGAGGTCGCGGTTCGGGCTTACGCTTACCGGCCTGACGGCTCTCCTGTGTTGCGGTGTTCTCACCGAAGTTGCCCTCGCGGTCGGGTCGGTAGCGCCGCAGAGCCTGGCGAAGTTCTGCAGCCTCCCGTACGTGAAGGCCGAGGTCGTTCACTTCCGCAGCGGCGACGGCGTGCAGGTCACAGGTGCCGTCGCGGGGAACGGCCGCGTCGGAGTTCTGCTCGCGAACACATCGGACGGGAGCATGTGCGACTGGGTGGCGAACGACAACACGTTCATCAACCTCCTGCTCGGCAAGGGCTACCGCGTCCTTCTCTTCAACTACAGCGGCAAGAAGTGGGACGCCAACGTGGTCGGCGCGGCGGCCAAGCTTCGGGAACTGGGATCGCGTGAGGTGATCATGGTCGGAGCCTCGACAGGGGGGATCATCGTCATCGGCGCGTCAACGAAGACCAAGCCAGCACCTGCTGCCGTGATCGGCCTCTCGGCCTCAGGCGATCCGACCGCCACCTCCACCGGTCCGGCCAAGGGCGGCATCAACGGCGCGGCGGCGGCGGCCACTCTGAAGGTCCCGCTCTTGCTCGTGGCAGCAAAGAGCGACCCGTATGCATTCGCACCAGCCCAAGCCCTCTTCCGCGCAACACACGAAAAGGACAAACAACTCCTGATCGTGCCCGGCCAAGCACACGGCTACTTCGACGGAGACGCCTCCGCATCGAAGGTGAACACCCGCGTACTGGCCTTCATTCGCTCCCACACGTAAGCGCCTCGGGAGCACGGAGTCCGGCCGCTCGTCGCGCGGCGGCGGGGTGGGGGCGTCACGCGACGACGCCGCGTGCGGGAACGGAGCAGGTCGTCCGCGATGCGGCGGCGTCTGCTCGCCGCGGTCGACCGTGGCGAGCTCACCGCCGGCACGCTGCGAAACCAGCGACTTTGCGATCAAGAGACCGGTCGATCGAAGCACGCGCCCTGTTCTGAGCCGTACTCGGGGCTGTGAGGTGCTCTTGTTTCGCTCATTTCACCGCAGGATGGGTGAAGTGGAAGGCGACCTCCGTCTCGGAGGTGAGTTCCGTGCACGTTTCTATGCGAGCGGATGGGAAGGCACGGGGCGCGTGGAAGCGTGCGAGGCTCCGCAGCGGCTGCTGGTGCTGACCACGGACGTCGACGAGCCGGGCAAGCCGTACGAGAACGCCATCGAAGCCACGCTGACCGTCGACGGCGACCAGACGATCCTGATCTGGGAGGAACGGGGCATGCCCGTCGACGAGCTCGCTGCGTACGGGGCCGGAGTTCAGGTCCATGTCGAAGACCTTGCTGCCTACCTGGCCGGGCGTGAACGCTGCGATGCAGCCGCTCGGTTCGACGAACTGTTCCCTACCTATCAGGAGTTGGCCATCGGCTAGTTGCTAGTCAGACAAACCCGGCCAGAGGCTGACCTGGGCGAGGGTGCTCACGCTTGACCGGCGGCCGACCAGGAGGGGCGGCACATCGTCTGTGCGAGTGTTCGCCAGTAGCACCCGACGCGGCATGCCGTCGGGCCGCCCGCCCTCGCGAACTGGGTTCGCGCTGTGCGCCGGTGCGCCGCGCCTCAAGGCGACGTCGCGCCGGCTCCTCGAGTGGGGGCGCAAGGCCCCCAATGCTCGCGCGCACGTTCACGTAGACGCGGACGCGCCGAGAACTTCGCGATGTTGCCCGCATTGGTCCTGGTTCGGCCAGGGGCGCCGTCGCCGCCAGATGCACGACGCTCTCGGGACAACGGCTTCGCGCCGCCCGCAGTTCACAGAGACGTAGGCGCCGCGAAAGCCTCTGCGCGTTGATTCGAAGACGACAGGACGAGGAGTCCCTCCCGGATGCGCCCGACGCGCGGGGTAGCAGCGACGTGGCTCGAACCTTCGCCCGCCCCCGGCACGCGTGCCTTCAGCGGGGTGGGTCCGCTTGCTCGGCCGGGCCGTGTCAACGCCGGCCTGCGTGGAGCCCCTTGTCATCAACCGGGTCGGTCGGCGGGGTCGCCTCCGTAGGAGCTGCGCTCCGAGATGGTGCCGTCTTGGTTGTGGATCACGTGCTCGGTGGAGCGTTGGCGGGCGAGTTCGCGGCCTGCGGCGACGGCCTCCTCCTTTGTCGGGTAGGTTCCGCCGCTGCTGTCGGCCCCTTCGACGGTGTTTGCCCACTCGCCGTTGGCATAGACGGTGTGTATGAAGCCGTCGGCCATGGTTCCCTCCTCGATCGTGGTCCGCGGTGCTCCTGCCCCCTGGAAGCACGATCGAAACAGGAGACGGGCGATGAAGGTTGGCGAAGCGGACAGGAGTCCCTTGCGCGCGCCTGCCGCCGGCACCCCATGCGTTCTCTGTTCCGGCCCGACGCGGCTCGAGGTGCTGCACGGCGGTCGGCGACGTCATGGAGGTCGCGAAGTCGCTCGGTTTCGGCGACGGCCACGCCCGGGTAACTGGGGTGACCCACTACGAAAGGAGAAGGTCGGATGCCGGAGATCGGAACGCCGCGTGAGCTTTTCTTGCATGAACTCGGTGACATTCTGTACGTGGAGCGAAAGCTTGTTGCTGCGGCGCTGCCGGGGCTGATCGGCGAGGTTCAGGATGACGAGTTTCGGGAGGCGCTCGAGACGCACCTGGACGAGACGCGCGTCCACGTCTCGAACGTGGAGCAGATCTTCGAGCTCCTGGGCGAGGAAGCCGAGGCCGAGCCTTGTCTCGGGTTCGAGGGTCTCGCGAAGGAGCACGCGAAAATGGTGGAGGAGACCTCGTCCGATCTGATCGACCTGGTTGACGTCGCTGCTGCTGCGAGGACGGAGAACTACGAGATTGCTGCCTACGAAACGCTGCGACGGATGGCCAAGGCCCTCGGCGAAGACGAGGCGGTGACGCTCCTCGACGAGAACCTGAAGCAGGAGAAGGAGGCGCTCCGGATCGTCGAGCGGATCGCGACTCGGGTCGCGAATGAGCGGGGCGCCGCGAAGGCGGCGTAGCGGAGTGAAACGGGAGCGCGGCGCATCAGCCGCTGCGCTCGCCGGGGGCGGCTCCCCGGACCTGGGCGCGGCGGCGGCGGGTCCTCTCCTCGGGGTGGCTTCACGTTCCGGTCGCCGCCAAGCTGCGGTCGGTTCGGCACCACGCAGGGCGCCGCCGCTGACACGCCACCGCCGCGGGGGACACGTAGGGTCGAGCGACTCCTTCACAGGGTCGGTGGCTGCGGCGGCCAGTGTCAAGGTCCGACTCGCCCGGTTTGAGTTCGGGGATAGCGCGGTACGGCAGAAGTATGTGAACGCGAGCCTTAAGAGGAGGCCGCCGCGCTCATCGTCGCACTCCTGACCGTGAGTGTGCTCTACGCGATCTGCAGGACGAAAAACCATCGCCGAGGCCTTCGCCCGACTTGATGTCCACCAGAACGAGCTGCAGCCGCAACCCGCCGGGCCCCGACCGGGCCCCACGGTCATCATCCATGCGAGGGGGGTGGGTACCCGGCCCTCGCGTGCGCCCCCCTATCAGGCCCCATCGCCGTGATCATCGCGAGGGGGTGGGGTACCCTCCACCGTCGTGTTTTCCTCGCGTGCGCGTGCGTGCGCCCAATAGGAAGGTGGTGGGGTTCCGACGGCCGGTCGACCCATGCGCAAGCCTGTAATTCAGAAACGCACGGGTTCGGTGGGCGCATGGACACTTCGCCGTCACTATCGACAGAGACAACCTGACGTGCGGGCAACTTCGGCTCGCGGAGGAGACCGAGGAACGACCTACGTCGGTCGGCCGGGGCGATGATCGCATGCGTGTTCGTGCGAGTCTCGACGCGATAACCCTCGCGTACTCGCGCATCGAGAAACGCGGTGAGCGCGCTCTTCCGGAGTTCGTCCTGTGGGTCAGGTGCTCGCGTCATGGTTCCTCGGAGTGGCGATTTCCGTGGTGCTGCACGATTGGACGAGGGAACCCCGTTAGCGGCGCTCGCCGGACCGCGACCGCGCGGGCGGCCCGCCGCCTTCCGCCACAAACGGGAGCAAGCCCATTTCGCGCGCTCGCTTGATCGCGACCGCGAGCTGACGCTGGTGCCGGCGGCACGCTCCGCTCATCCGCCGCGACCGGATCTTCCCTCGGTCGGACGTGTACCTGCGCAGTTGCTCGACGTTCTTGTAGTCGACCTCTCGCACCTTGTCCTTGCAGAAGAGGCACGATTTCCGCCTGAATACGTTTGCCTGGCCGCCGCCGGGACGAGCTGGGCGCGCTCCTGGCTCGCTGTCTTTCCGTCGTTTCGACTTCGATGCCATGCGTCGAACCTACACCCAGGGCTTCGCCGAGGGCGCCGGGCTCATGCGATCGGGCTGAATCGCGTCCGCTAGTCACGTAACGGCGATGCAAGCCCGACAGGGAAACCGAGGCGTGCGACGATCGCCGACGCGGGTCGCGAACGTCGTCCCGGCTGAGACATGCGCGTGGGATCCGTGCGATACTCGCTGTGCCCGTACGCCACTTGAAGACGCTCAAGGAACGGCGAACCGCAATGCGCCGCCGCCGAACATGCCAGCCGGGGGCTCGACGTCTGACCGGGAGGCCGCACCCACAGGTGGACCGAGAGTCGGAACTCGAGTTCTAGGTGCGCGCCGCTGAAGCGGTAGCCGAGGTCACCGACCCAGGACGGGGGCCCGGTAGCGCGCATGCGCCGTGAGCGCGCAATCACCGCGCTCTACAGGGTGCGGCGAGCCGCTACGCTGAAACGCCACGCGCCAACCCATAGGCCGAGGCCGACGGGTAGCGGAAATCTCAATAAGGACGTACTCTCATCGCATGGGAAATCTGATCGCCAAGATCCGCCACTGGCTGCACCTCGACAAGAAGCCGAAGACGTAGCGGACGCAATGACTCGCGCGGCCCGCACTCAGTATCCGGGGCCGTGAGCCTGCAACCCACCGACGCGCGACGCGCGTGGGACGTCGGCGAGTGACGACCAGCTATCGGCACGACGCCGAGCAGGTTTCTCGCGCAGGGTCAGGAGCCGCATTCGCGGCTCCTGACTCGGCCGATCAGCAGATCGCGAGCGGCTTCTCGAACTCGAGCTCGCCGCCGGCGCTGATCGTGAGGTGCTCGACCTCCTTGAATGCCACCGCCGAGCCGTCCGCACCGGTCGCCCAGAAGTGCAGGACGAAGCTGACCGTCGCAGCAGCGCTGTTGCTGACCATCGAAACGTGGACGTCCTCTCGCCCAGTGAAGGTCGGCTGCGCCGGATCGTCCGGGACGAAGGTTGCGTCGTCGGCCCGCAGCCAGCCGCGGAACAACGTCGTGCCGTCGGGCCGCGTCGTCGTCTGGATGAAGCCGTGAAAGGTGCGGCTGAACGTCCCTTCCACGCCGCTGCAGTCGTTGGTGGTGTGTTCGACCTCGAGATCGTCGACGACGATCACTCTTGTGACCTCCGCTCCGCCCGAGGACGCTGCGGCCGGCTTCGCGATCACGGCGAGCGCCAGTGCCACGAGGACGAAGCCCAGGGGCAGGCTCAGCAGGCGCAGGTGCGTTCTTGTCATTTCTGCTTCCTTTCGAGTCGACAGCGAGCAACTGAGCCAGGATCGCTGCCCTGGCGCCGGAGGAGAAGCGAAGCAGCCGCACGATCACGCGGCGGCCGACCGCAAGAACGGTGTCGGGTTTCCGTCAGACGTTGCACCGACACTGCCGGCACCGCGACGAGCCTGTACCGGCTGAACGGGCGCGGCGAAAGAGTCCACGACCCGCGCACGTCGTCGACGAAGACACGCACGACGGATCACCCGGAGCGCGACGAGGGCGTGCCTTACTGCGCGGGGCGGACGCTGGCATCCGAGCACGGTGCCGAAGATCGTCGCGACCAGCGGCAGATCAGACCACTGATCAGGGTTCGGAGGCCGCGGCTGCGAACGCCTCGCCGCTCGTCAAGTGCCTCGCGGAGGTGTGCGCGTCTCTGCGCCTCGCCCCAGCTCTCCCGCTGCAACCCGTCAACCCGCTGGAGCATGAACTCGACATGGTGATGCTCGGACACTTCGCTCTCCCTCGCCGAGACCGCTCCTGGAACATCGTGCGGCCGTCTCTTCTAGGTCAACGAGCCGAGAGCGAGCCCGGACGTACGGGTAGCCGTACTCTTTTCTCCGCCGTCCAGACGACGAGCCGGCCACCATGCGACGGGCCGCCGGACCCCACGACCAGGCCTCAGCTCGATCAACCGCGGTGAGGGGGTGGCTATCCGGGTCTCGCGTGCGCGCGCGTGCGCGTGAGGAAGTGGTGGGCGCTCGAGACCCCGTGACCGGGGGCAGGAGGGTCCCGCCTGCGCGAGCGGCGCGACGGGGGTGGGGTGTCCGTGCGACGACGCCCGACGTGGAGGAACCGGCAGCGGGTGGCTCGTTCAGTGCCGACGCTGCGTCGAGTCGAACCGGCCGCAGCTTGGCTGCTACCGGCCGTCCGTCGTCGTCGTGCAGCACCGCGACGACCTCGTGCGCCAGGGCCACGGTCGAACGCCGCCACGTCTGCGACGAGGGCTGGTGGCAGGCAGGTGGATCTGGCCCGAGGATCTTCGCCGTCGAGATCGTAGGTGCGGATGGTGATGCCGATCTGCTCGTTCATCGTTTGGCCTGAGACGGTATGTGTTCGAGCTGCGGTCGCGCAAGATGGTCGGTTCGGACCGAGCGCCGCAGGGCGATTTTCATGGTTTGACGCGATCAGCGGCAGCGGGCAGGAAGTCAAAGACGGTCCGTTCTCTAGGAAAGGAGTCGAGGTTATGGCTGACGGGTTCGTGCATACGGTTCACAAGGATGGTGGCTGGGTGAACACGATCGAGGGCGGCGATGGCCTCGACGATTGGCATCCGCGCAACAGACGACGCCGTCGCAGCGGGAAGAACCGCAGCGCAAAGCGCGTAACACCGAGCATGTGATCCACAACGAGGACAACTCGATCAGCGAGCGCAACTCGTACGGGAACGACCCCGCACACCGACCCGGCTGACGCGCCACAGCGTGGGATCGGAAGGGGGCCACGCGGCGACGTAGCCGTCGCGACGGAACCGCGACACCGCACCCGTAGTCCGTTTTACCGAGGGGGACGCTCGTTCTACGGCTTGACGGGCATGCGGCCGCGCTGAACGAGGTAGGTCAGAAAGACCCCGGAAGCGCCCGCGCGTGCCAGCCGTTGTCAAAGCAGGCACACGAAACCCCTATTTGCAGGGATTTTGGCGAAGCCCTCTGACGGACTCGAACCGTCGACCCCCTCCTTACCATCGAGGTTCAGGGGCGGAAGCGCGGGCACGGGAGGGTCACCGCGGTCACGAAGACCCCGCAAACCAAGGGGATTCCGAGGGCGAGACGTAACCCGCGCGTACCCGCGCGTGGTCTGGCCGACGTTCGCACCTCGTTCTCACGCGATGTCGGCTGCTCTGACAACAACTCGCGCGAGGTGCGGGTCCCACGGCCGGCGAGCTCCGCGCAGACGCCCCGAGGGGCTTACAGCTGCGGCAGCCACGTCCCATCGGCAACCCAGCGCGGCCCCAGACGATCCTGACGAGGTCGCGTCGTCTAGGAACGAGTCAGAAATTTTGCTCTCCGCCTCGTCGTCACTGGCGGAGGGCGTTTGCGCGCGGTTGCTGATCGCCGAAGTGGGTTGTTGTTTGAGTGCTTTGGCGAGGATTCGGTCGGGGGTCTTGGTCCAGAGGAATGGTTGGGCGCGTTGGTTGTAGTGGTCGATGAAGTGTTCGATCGCGGCGATCAGTTCGGGGACGTCGTGGTAGCTGCCGCGGCGGACGTGTTGGTTGGTCAGGATCGAGAACCAGGTCTCGACCATGTTCATCCAGGAGGCGCCGGTGGGGGTGAAGTGGAAGTGGACACGTTTGTGGCGTTGGAGCCAGCGGCCGACTTCGGGGGTGGAGTGGGTGGAGGAGTTGTCGAGGACGACGTGGAGGGGGCGCCGCGGGTAGGCCTTGACGAGCTGGTTGAGGAAGGCGAGGAACTCTTGGTGGCGATGCTGGGGGTAGCAGGCGCCGGTGACCTCGCCGGTCGCGATCTCCAGCGCCGCCACCTCGCCCGCGACGGACGCGACACGCGATCCTGCTCCTCGACGGCTACGCGGACATCAAAGCCGCCGACGTCCAAGCTCTGGACGTCCGATGGACGCCGGAGCCGCGCGTGTCGCTGGCTACGACAACGGAAACTGCATCTGAGCAGGAGCAGACTCAAAGCCCTCTGACGGACTCGAACCGTCGACCCCCTCCTTACCATGTCCGTTTTGTGTCCGCGGTGGGTTGCTCAACTAGACAACGAAGCTTGCTGCGGCCTTGGTACTGTTCTCAGCGACTCCAGACGGTGCGCTGCTTCGCGTCGGTGCGCCACTCCTGGGGTAGAGAAGGGGTCAGGTAACCCGATCTGCGTAGCGTCTGCAGGAGCTGCCATGACCGCATCACATCCGGGCTATCAGACCGAGCCGCGCGTCGACGGCTACATCGGCGCGCTCCCCGACTGGCAGCAAGCGATCTGCCGCCAGCTACGCGATCTGATTCACGCCGCCGACCGGGAACTGATCGAGACGATCAAGCGGACCGTGCAGCCCTACTTCGTGCTCGAGGGCAACGTGTGCGCGCTGCTCGCCGCGAAGGACCACGTGAACCTGTTCCTCTACGACGGCGGGATTGTCCCTGATCCAGAACGAATCGTTACCGCTGGCCACGAGAACGAGAGCGCCCGGACGATTTCTTTCTACCGCGGCGACTCGATCAACGAGCCCGCCCTGGCCGCGATGCTGCAGCAGATCATCGCCAACAACCGCGCTGGCGGCTGGCGCAAACTCAAAGCGCGCAACACTGCCCGTTGAATCGATAACTCAAAGCGAGGTTAGGACTGTCCGCCGAAGACGTCGACGAGTATCTCCGAGGGATCGAGGAGCCCAAGCGCAGCACGCTCGAGGCGCTGCGGCGCACGATCCTCCAGATCATCCCCGAGGCCGAGCAGGTCATCTCGTACAAGGTCGCGGCCTTTCGCGTCGACGGCCGGATCGTTGCCGGCTTCGCGGCCTTCAAGGATCACCTCAGTTACCTCCCCTTCAGCGGCTCGGTGCTGCCGAAGCTCGCGAGTGAGCTCGAGGGGTACACGATGACCAAGAGCGCACTGCACTTCTCCGTCGACCGTCCATTGCCCGAGACGCTCGTCAGGAAGCTGATCGCGGCGCGTCGTTCCGAGGGCCCGCGCTCGTAGCCCGATGGTCGCCGTCGAGCTGCTGGCCTTCGTGCGCGCGAACCTGGCGGCACCGCCAATGGGCCGAGTTCGTGCCCTTCCTCGCCTACAGCCCCGAGATCCGCAAGGTCATCTACTCAACGGATGAAAATGTCAAGTGCTTTGGCGGCGCTCACGGGGCGGTTTGGGGCGATGGATTGGTCGTGGCCGGTGCTCGCAGGGGCTGAGATCGGTTCCTTTCGCGTCGGGGTTGGGGGCGATCGGCGCTTTTGGGCGCGCGAGGTTCTCCCTTGCCGATATCGGGGCTGCAGGCCCGCTGTTGGGTGCTGTCAGCGGGCGTTACGCTTCACGGCGTGGGCGCGGGTGTCCCCGGACCGAAGAGTGGGGCGTGGGGATGGGAGCCCCGCCGCGCAGGATTGCCGCTTGACGGCCTCAGAGTCGCACCCCAGTGGCGGCACCCGTGCCCGCTCTTTTGCGTGCTTTCGCGTGCCAGTCGGCGACGAGCTGGCGGTAGGCGAGCTCACCCTGCTCACTCAGTGCGCGCTCTCGGGCGCGCACTTCCTTGAGGTTGTAGGCGTGCGTAGATCCGCGCTGGCCGCGGCGTGAGGGCATGCCGGCGCGGAGCTCGAGCGCGCGCAGCTTCTGGGCGAGCAGCGAGGGCCGGCCGTAGGCGTAGTCCTCGTCCTTGATAATCAGGTGCCAGCACAGGACGGCGAGCTTGCGCGCGGTCGCGACGACCGCGATCTGCATCCCGCGCCGGGCGCGCACGCGCTCGTAGAAGGCGTGCAGTGGGCCGGGCGTCTTGGCGGCTGCCCAGGCTGCCTCGACCAGCATGCCGCGAGCGTGCGCCCGTCCTTGCTTGGTGATCCGGCCGTGCGAGGCAGGCTGGCCGCCCGACTGACGGACGCGCGGGTTGAGCCCGAGGTAGCTGACGAGCTTGTCCGGTGTCCGGAAGCGGCGGAAGTCGCCGACCGCGGCCACGATCGAGAGCGCGACCGTCGCGTCGACGCCGGGGATCGTCATCAGCCGCTTCACCTCCTCATGGCGGAGGGCGACGCGGGCGAGCTCGGCGTCGACCAGCTTCAGCTCCTCGCCGTGGAAGTCGAGCTGGCGCAGGAGCGCCTCGGCCGCCTGCCGCTCGTCCGGCGGGAGCTCCTGCTCGGCCAGCCAGGCGCGGCCCTTGTGCCCGAAGAGGTCGGCGGCCGGGCAGCGCGGCACCAGGTTGCGGTGCAGGATCGACTGCACCCGGTTCTTCAGCCTCGTCCGCTGCCGGACGATGTGCGCCCGCCGCGCGACCTACTAGCGGCGCAGGGGGTGCGTGTCGTCGTCGTCGAGCCAGACCGATCTCTCGACCATCCGAATTTGTGTCAGACGGAACATAGTATGATCGTCATACACGTACCATCCGGCGGGGACAGGTTTCAACCGCCTGCGACAGGAGGGCAAGGTCTTGGCCGGACTCCCGTTCGTCGACAGCAAGGTCGCTTACCTCAACGGGGACTACATCCCTGTGGAGGATGCGAAGATTTCCGTGTTCGATCGCGGCTTCCTCTACGGAGACGGGGTCTACGAGACGCTCGGGATTCACGGAGGGCGGATCTTTCGACTTGATGACCATCTCGACCGACTCGACCGCTCGCTCTCCCTGCTCAGGTTGGACCTTTCGGTCGCCCAGAGTCGGCTCAAGGAGGCGGTGCTCGAGACAGCCCGACGGAACGGCTACCGCGACGCGTATGTAAGGATCGTGGTCAGCCGCGGGGTGAGCTTCCCCTCCATGGACTCCCGTGCCGCCACACAAGGCCCGACCGTCGTCATCCTTGTGCACTCGCGCATCCAGCCGGAAGCTCTGGCGGGGTTCTTCGGTTCGACCGGACTGCGCCTGCGCGTGGTGTCGATCCGGAAGACACCCTCGACCTCCCTGGATCCTCGCGCCAAGACCCTCAACTACCTCAACCAGATGCTCGCCCGGCTCGAAGCCACCGACGCGGGTGCCGATGAGGCTCTCCTCCTCGACGTCCACGGGTTCGTCGCCGAGGGCGCGGGCGACAACTTCTTCGCCGTCCACGGCACCGAACTCGTTACGCCCGGACCGCAGGAAATCCTTGCGGGCATCACAAGAGCGGTGGTAATCGAGATGGCCGGCGAACTCGGCTACCACGTCGTCGAGCGCAACATGACCACGTACGATCTCTACACCGCTGACGAGGCATTCGTGACATCAACCTACGGAGGAATTCTTCCGGTGGCCGAAGTCAACGGGCGGCCAATTGGCAGCCAGACGGTTCCCGGCAGGGTCACGGCGGCCCTGCGCGAGCGGCACCGTCAGCTCCTGGAGACGTCCGGCGAGCTGATCGAGATGCCCGGAGACGAGTAGATCGGCAACGAGCCGACGGGGATCGTTGTGTCAGTGGCGGACTGTCTTACCAGCCGGCTGCGACGGGATTCGTGAGGCGACCGATCCCTTCGCCCTCGATCGTCACCTCGTCGCCGGGCTGCAGGTACTGGGGCGGGTCGAGGAAGCATCCGCAACCAGCTGGCGTGCCTGTTGAGACCAAGTCACCGGGCTCGAGCGTAATCACTTGCGTCAGGAACTCCATGACAACCGGGATCGGGAACAGCCAGTCGGCCGTGTTTCCGTCCTGCTTCTGCTCGCCGTTGACGTAGGTGGCGAGCCGCACGTTGTAGGGGTCGGAGAGCTCGTCCTTCGTCACGATCTCGGGCCCGATCGGCGAGAACGTGTCCGGGTTCTTGCCGAGGATGATCTGGCTGTCCTGCGTCCGCTTCGACCAGTCGAACTGGATGTTGCGCGCGCTGACATCGTGGAGGAGCGTGTAACCGAAGATGTGCTCCATCGCGTCGGAGGCGTGGACGTTCTTGGCGCGCTTGCCGATGACAAACGCGAACTCCACCTCCCAGTCTGTCAACGTCTCGGGAGATGGGATCAGGATCTGATCGCCAGGCCCGCAGACTGCGTTGGGGAGCTTCGCGAAAAAGTATGGCTCCTGCGGCAGCGAGCTGCTCGCCTCCGCGCCGTGACTCTTGTAGTTGATGCCAACGCACAGGATCTTTCCAGGTCGTAGGGGTGCAAGGATTCGCGTCGGCTCGAACGGATCCCCGGTCGCCGTCGGTTCCGCGCCCGAGGCGATGAGCGCGACCATGTTGTCGTGTCCGGTCGGTGCGACTCCTGCATCGGTGCGGATGCCGACGGCGGTCTCACCGTTGTGTTCGTAGCTCAAAAGTCGCATGTGCATGCTCCCTTCCGTATGAGCCGGGCCGACGGCCGTCGACGACGAAGCGATCCGGTAGAATAGCACACCATCATACATGTCATGCCTCGTATCAGGGACGAAGTAGCGCGGGCTGCGGAATGAGAGGCTTTCGGGGTTGGAACTCCGATCGGTAGACCTATAAGATTGCATTCCAAACAATCAAGGAGACGACGATGAAGATCGCAGTCATTGGTGCCGGAGCGATGGGTTCGATCTTCGGTGCTCGCTTCGAGCGCGCAGGATATGACACCGTTCTTGTTGACGTTGCACAGCCGCTCGTTGACAAGATCAACGCCGATGGTGTCACCGTCGTGCGAGGCGAGGAGGAGTCCACAACGCATGTGGCGGCTACAACCGACCCGGCCTCGATCGGTGCAGTCGACCTTGTCGTCTTCTGCACCAAGTGCTACCACACGGCTGCCGCTGCGGAGTCCGCGCGGCCGCTCGTCGGCCCCGACACCGTCGTTGCGTCCCTTCAGAACGGGTGGGGAAACGGCGACGTTCTTGCGGGCGTGTTCTCGCCGGAGCAGCTCGTCGTGGGTGTCACCTACAACAGCGGTCTCGTGCTCGGCCTCGGCAAGGTAATGCACCCGGCCGAGCAACCAACGATCGTCGGCGCCTTCGTCGATGAGGCCGGGACACGATCCGAGCGACTGGCGCAGGCGCTCGCTGGAGCCGGGCTCACGGCGACCGTCGCCGACCCCATACGACCGGAGATCTGGAAGAAGCTGATCCTCAACGCCGCCACTCTCCCCGCCTCGGCGCTCACGGGCATGACGGCAGGCTCATTCGGAGCTCACGAGCTTTCCCGTGAGCTCGTTGCCGATACAGCGCGAGAAGCGACCACCGTGGCCAATGCGCTCGGGTTCGCAATCGACCCCGAGGAGCGTGTTTCCGCGATTCTCGGCCTGCTGGAGAAAGCCGGCCCCACGAAAGGATCGATGCTTCAGGACTTCGAGGCTGGGCGCCGGACGGAGATCGACGTGATCAACGGGGCCGTTGTCAAGGCAGCTGACGAGGCCGGCGTGGATGTGCCGATCAACCGGACGTTGGTACGGCTGGTCAAGGGCTGGGAAGCCCAGAGAGGACTCTCATGAGCACGCGTCTGACCTATCACGGAGCCGCAAGCTTCGAGATCGTGAGCCCGACCCACCGGATTCTCATAGACCCGTTCCTCAGCGACAACCCTCTGGCTCCCTGCTCGCCGGATGACCTCGGCACGCCGGACGTGATCCTCGTCAGTCACGCAGCATTCGATCATTACGGCGATGCGCCGGCCGTTGCCACGCGGACTGGGGCGCCGGTGATCTGTGATGCGGCGGTCAGGGCAAAGCTCATCGACGACGGGGTCTCGCCCGATCAGGTCACCGCGACGACGTGGGGCATCGTTGTCGAGGTCGCCGGGCTCGTTGTCAGACCGGTCGAGTGTCACCACTGGTCGATGGCCACGCTCGCCGACGGACGTCAAGTGGTCGGAAACCCGATCGCTTTCATCGTCGAGACCGAACCCGGTGTCCGCATCTACCACTACGGCGATACCTGCGTGTTCGACATGCGTCTCATCGGGGAGCTGTACCGGCCGACAGTCGGCCTGCTCGGCTGCACGGTCCCACGAGAGCTGTTGCACCTGACGCCCGGGCCAGGAACCTACTTGACGGGAGAGATGGACCCGGACGAAGCCGCTCGTGCAGCAGAGATGCTCGGGCTCGAGCTAGCCGTCGCTTGTCATTACCTGGCGTCGAACGAGGATGTCGATCGCTTCGTCGAACTCGTGCCCAAATACGACGCGAGCGGCCGGCGGCGTGTTGCAGCTCCCGTCGTCGGCGAGACGCTCGTCGTCGAACCGGGCCGCCACTGGATCGAGAAGTAGGAAGACACCGGGACTCGGCCTCGTCGGACAAAGGTGGAAGCCCGCGAAAATCGAGAGGTCGCGCGTGACACGGTCATGCGGGAACTCGTGTGGAATCGTTGTCGGCGCGGAGTTCGTGGGCTAATGCAGCGTCCCTGGCGCGCGTCTCGGCTTCGAGATCGCCGTCAACGATTGCGATGCCGTCGAGGTCGGGGAGATATGTCATCGTCGAGAGTTCGGGCACGACGTTCCGCCCCGCCCGATTCCAGGTGTCGATCCCGCCCAACGTAATTGCTCGCAGAGGGCCGACGTGACGCCATCGCCGCGCGAGCCCTTCGCGCATCACGGTGTCCACGTCCTCGGCGCTCGCGACTCCGTTCTCGACGAGCCAAACGCATTCACGAACGAGTGCGAACTGCAGACGGTTCCAGAGGAATCCCGGGACATCGCGCTGCACCAGCACGGGGAGCTTCCCGAGCGCTATTGCGGTTCTGCAGGCGAAGGAAACGGTCTCGACCGACGTCAGTTCGCCGGCGATCACCTCGACCGTTGGCATCAGGAGGGGTGGGTTCAGGTAGTGCACGCCCACGGTTCGTTCCGGCGCGCCGACGGCTGCGCCGATTGCCGTTATCGACAGCGCGGAGGTGTTCGTGGCAACGATGGCCTCCGGCGCGACCGCGAGTGCGACTGCGAGCACGGACGCCTTCAGCGCCAGATCCTCTGGGAGTGACTCGACGACGAGTGCGGACCCGGCTGCGGCTTCGCCGGGATCGGCCACGACCGAGATACCGTGCGCCGCATCCTCGACCTCTGCCGCGGAGCGAAGCCCGTGCGAGAGCAGCAGAGCGAAGCCTTCGTCGACACGCCGGCGCGCCTGCACGAGATTCCGGGCGTGGAGCACGACCTGGTGGCCGCCCAGTGCATACTCGCAACCGATCTGTGCTCCCATGAGTCCGGCTCCGATGATGGCCACGCGCATGGGTCGTAGTATTGTCGTACAACTTGGGGCGCCGCGTCGTACTCGTCACGGGAGCAGCCTCGGGCATCGGGGAGGCTACGGCGCGACTGCTCGCGAGTCGGGGCCTGGACGTGGTTCTCGTCTCGCGCCGGAGAGAGCGCTTGGAGGCGGTCGCGGTCGAGATCAACACTGCGGGCGGGCGGGCGCACGTCATATCGGCTGACCTGTCGTCGCCAGGCGCGCCCGAGGCAGTCGTGGCTGCCGTGCTCGAGTCGCGGGGGCGGCTCGACGTGATCGTGAACAATGCGGCGATCCTTCGCCTCGCGCTGGTTGACGACGTAACGCTCGAGGAGTTCGACCACCATGTGGCCGTCAATGTCCGCGCCCCGTACTTCCTCGTTCAGGCCGCTCTCTCGGCCCTACGGGCTTCTCCCTCGCCGGTCGTGGTCAACGTCTCTTCGGCTGCAGCCGTGATGTACCGCCGCCGACAGACCGTCTACGGCCTGACGAAGGCTGCTGTGGAGCACATGACGCTGAATATGGCGGCAGAGCTCGCGCCCGATCGGATCAGAGTCGCATGCGTACGTCCAGGGCCCGTCGCGACGGAGATTTATACGTCGGACGCCGACCCGGAGAAGCGACTGCAAGACTTGGGGAGGCAGGTTCCCCTCGGCCGGGTAGGGCGCCCGGACGAGATCGCGCGCTGGATCATGCATCTCATCGAGAGCGATGCGGAGTGGGTCACCGGGACGGTGATCACCATTGACGGCGGACGTCTCCTTGGCCAGCCCGAGGTCTAACTCCCAGCCGTGCAACATGGTCCTCTCGCCTCTCAGCCCCTGGGACCGGTGGATTCTCAACCCGATGCTTGCTCGATCACGATCAGAGCCCAGGACTGTGCTCGAGTCGGGACCTGAGATGAGGAACGATTCGAGATGAGCGGGTTCTTGGCCGGCGCCGCGGCGCGATCGCTCCAGCCGCCTCTGGGATTGCCGATGCCAGGCTTTGTGCGGGATCAGCGGGGCGCGTCGGGGTGGGGTCTCCCGTTGGAAACGACGGCGATTGTGCTCGAGGCGGGTGCAACCCGGGTTGTGCTCGTGGGCATCGACACGTTGTGCATACAGGCGCCCGCCGTCGATCTCCTTCGCGCTCGCGTCGCCGAAGCGGTCGGCGCTGAACCTGCCGGCGTGCTCCTGAACTGGAATCACACCCATCGAGCTCCTCCATCCTCACAGGCGTTCCTGAAGCGCAGTGGACTGCTCGTGACCGACGGCGACTCACGAATCGATGAGTACGCCGAGTTTCTCGGTGACCAGGTAGTTGCCGTGACCGTGGGGGCGGCTGCGGCCCTCGAGCCGGCGAGGGTCGCGTGGGGCGTCGGTGTGGTCGACAGGCTCTCGGTCAACCGTCGCGACCGTGATTCCGATGGAAGGGTCGTCCACGGTTGGCGTGAAGACGGGCTCCTCGATCGCCAGGTCGTCGCGCTCCAGGCACGACGTCACGACGACACGGCCATCGCAACATTAGTCAACTTCGGGTGCCACACGGTGTCGGTCGGGATGGACGTGCCGTTGTATTCGTCTGACTATCCCGGGGCGCTCCGGCGCGCGATCCGTTCGTTGACCAAGGGTGAAGCTGTGTTCTTTCAGGGAGCTGGAGGGAACGTCAATCCGCTATGTGCGTTCTGCAGCGACGAATCCGAAGCAGTACGTATGGGCGAGCGGTTGGCGCTGGAAGCTATTCATTCGCTTGCAGACCGGACCGCGTGGCCGCGACGGCTCGTCCGGCAGATGGATGCATCACTCGTTCCCATGATCAACTTCCGCTTTGAGGAAGTGCGCGAAAAGCGCCGCCCCTCCCTGGCCGCTGCCGAGGCACGGATCGCGTTCCCGCTGCTCCCTGTCCCGTCGCTCACGAAGGTACGTGAGATCGAAACCCAGTACTCCGCGGCCGCGGAAGAAGCGGAGCAAACCGGCGCTGGGGCAGCAGAGCACCTCGGGCTCCTCTACCACGCCAAGTGGGCCCGACAGTTGGCGGAGGACCTTGAACTTGGCCTCGTCCCGTCCGAGGTCGAGGGGCCGATCAATGCCGTGAGGATCGGTGACGGGCTGATAGTGACGGGTCCCGGTGAAGTGTTCACCGAGATCGGGATGGCCGTGAAGGAACGCGCGCCCGGGTCCCCGACGATGTACTGCGGCTACACGAATGGAGCGGTCAGTTACTTCCCAACGGCGGAGGCATACGAGGAGGGTGGCTATGAGCCAGCGTTCTCAAACCGAACGTACGGATTGCCTGCTCAGGTCGACCCAGCGTGCGCGAGCCTTCTCGTCGAGCGGGGCGTTCGGCTCGCTGAGCGTCTGTTCCCGGATCGGGAACCGTATTCTGGGGCAGAGTGGACTGGGGTGCATCGGCTCACCGATTTCCCGGCCGAGCAACTTTTGCGTCCTTCCACAGGAGGCGGTGATCTTCCGGATACAGCGCGTCCGCTGGGGTAGAACGCCGGACGGGCGGGCCGACTGTCGCAGGCTACTGGACAGATGGTACGCCATCGTATAGGTTCGCGCCTGGTGATGTTCCCAGCCGTCTGGTTCATGCGTCGCCCTTTGCGGCTCATGCCGCCTGCCGCCGGGTTCCCGCGAACTGACATGAATCGGTAGCGAAGGAACCCGGTTGGCTCGAGTCGTCTTCGATCATGTCGGGAAGGTCTATCCCGACGGCACTGTCGCGGTGGAAGACCTGTCCCTCGAGATCGCAGACGGTGAGCTGATCGTCTTTGTGGGGCCGTCAGGGTGTGGCAAGACGACTGCACTCCGAATGGTCGCCGGCCTCGAGATCATCAGCAGCGGTGAGATCTCGATCGGTAACGAGGTTGTCAACGCGTTGCCGCCACGCGACCGGGATGTCGCGATGGTCTTCCAGAACTACGCCCTGTATCCACACAAAACGGTGTACGACAATCTCGCATTTCCACTCAGGCTGCGCAGGTTCACGAAGAGTGAAATCGACGCGAGGGTGCAACGTGTGGCGGAGCTACTCGAGCTCGAGGATCAGCTGAAGCGGCGTCCGCGTCAGCTCTCGGGAGGTCAGCGGCAGCGTGTGGCCATGGGAAGGGCGATCGTACGCGAGCCGCAGGCCTTTCTGATGGATGAGCCGCTCTCGAACCTCGACGCCAAGTTGCGGACGCAGATGCGCGCCGAGATCTCACTCCTCCACAAGGAGCTCGGGACAACGACGATATTCGTCACCCACGATCAGGTGGAAGCCATGACGCTGGGCCAGCGAGTGGCCGTGATGCGGAAAGGCGAGCTGCAGCAGGTTGCGCAGCCACAAGAACTGTACGACCACCCGGCCAATATCTTTGTTGCCGGCTTCATTGGTAGCCCATCGATGAACTTCTTCCAGGGCGCACTCACAAAGGAGGGTGAGAGGTTCCTTTTGCAGGTCGGCGAGCAACGGTTGGATGTGGATGACACCGAGGTCTCCGCAGTCACTCGGCTAGGCGAGAATGTCGGGCGTTCGTTGGTGATCGGGGTTCGACCGGAGCACCTCGAGGATGCTGCGCTCGTTCCCGAGAGCCCGGTTGGCCGGCGACTGAGGGCAAGCGTGCGACTGCGCGAGTCGCTGGGATCCGAAGTCATGGTGCACTTTCAAGTCGAGGCAGCTCCCGCGGTCTCGGAGGACATACGAGAGTTGGCGGAAGGCGCCGACGAGGGCACGCTTCTCAACGTTCTCGATCATGAGCGTCGGCTCCGAAAGACGAGCTTCGTCGGGAGGTTCTCGATCGGCACGACTGTGAAGGAGGGCATGGAGCACGACATCGCGATAGGTCCCGGCGCCCTCCGGTTCTTCGATCCTGCGAGCGGTGAGGCGCTGAACGGGCAGCAGATCCAACCATGACACCGCCGCTGGCGTCTCACCTAGACATCCCGAATTCCGCACGATATGATAACCGGTCATACAGCGTGCCATATGCGAGGAGGAGCAAATGACGATCGATACTGAAGGCCTCGCGGGGGGCGAGTCTTCCCCGTTCGAGGCGTCCATGGACCGACGTGGGCTGTTGCTGAATGCGGCAAAGCTGACAGCCGCAGCAGCGGCTGCAGGCCCGTTCTTCATGGCAAGCAAGCAGGCTGCCGCGGCTGTGTACGCGTCAACGAGCGCTGCGGCAGGTGACCCGATCGCGCTGGGAGCCGTGAACGCGGCGAAGAAGTACTCCGGTGAAGAGATCACGTTCATCTCCGAAGCTCAGCTGCAGGCGCTTGACCCAAAGAACTTCTCCGGTCCTCTGTGGGAGCAGCTCACCGGCGTCAAGCTGAACGTCGTCGAAGCCCCGTTCCCGCAGGGATTCACGAAGTCAGTGGCCGAGCACATCGCCAAGTCCGGTGCGTTCGACGTGATCGACAGCACGCCGGCATGGCTGCCCGACTTTGCCGACCGTGGCGTAATCGCGCCGCTGGATAGCTACATCAGCAAGCACAATGCGATCTCCACTTTCAACGATCTTCACCCCCTCTATAGCTCATTGTCCAAGCGCAGAGGGAAGACGTGGGGCTTCTTCGACGATGGCGATATGTACATCCTTTACTACCGCAAAGACATCTTCGCCAATGCAAAGCTGAAGGCGGCATACAAGGCAAAATTCAATCGGAATCTTCGGCCGCCACTGTCCTGGCCCGAGTACAATCAGATCGCACAGTTCATCACCGATCAAATGGCACCGAATGTCTATGGCACGGCTCAGGCACGGGCGCTCGGAAACGGAAACTGGTACACGTTCTACCAGCAGTTCCGCTCGAACGGAGGAAAGTTCTTCGATGTCAAGACGATGAAGCCGCTGATCAACAATGCGATCGGCGTGAAGACGATGCAGCAGATACTTGCTCTGACAGAGGTTCAGCCTCCTGGAGTCAACAAGCTCGACACGGTCAGCATGTGGGTGAATTGGCTCCAAGGCAAGACGGCAATGCTCTATTCCTGGCCTCCGACCGGGCGTATTGCCGAGAACATCTCCCAGGCCGACAAGTCCTTCTCGTTCCTGCCGAAATCGAAGATCGTCGGCAAGGTCGGATACTCGGTCATCCCCGGCAAGAACGGCGAGCATGCAGGCGGATACCTCAAGACCGTATCGGCGGACTCGAAAAACCAGGAGCTCGCGTACCTCTTCAATCAGTGGGTTACGAGCCCCTCTATCTCTCTCCAGCGCGTGATGCTGCCGTACGCGCTGCGCGATCCCTATCGCATCTCCCACTACAAGGCGCCCGCCTACCGGAAGCTCTGGCCGGGGGCGAAGGACTACCTCATCGCGCTCAACAACGGCGCGAACAACGGTGTTTTGGATCTGATCATGAGTGGAGCGGCGGACTACGACGCGGCGCTCGACCGCGAGATGACTGCGATCTTCGCCGGGAAGGACATCCAGCAGGGGCTGGACGCTGCCGCAAAGCAGTGGGACGTGATCACGAATAAAATCGGCGTTGCGGCCCAACGGAATGGGTATCAGCAGTTCCTGAAGCTGGCGGGCTCGACGGCTCAGAACACGATTGCGGCTCGCGGGCAGGCAGTGAGGATCTCGTAGACAAGCGGCCTGTCACTCTCCCGGCTGTTGGAAGTCGGGCACCCAGGAGGAGGCGCGCCGGTCGCGTCTCCTCCTGGGTAGACCGCCACATCAGATTCCTTCTCGTCGCACCGGCGTTCCTTCTGATCTTGGCGCTCACGATCTACCCGCTCGGATACGCGGTCTGGGTAAGCTTCATCAACTACGACTTCTCTGTCCCCGGACACGGCTGGGTCGGGCTCGACAACTTCCGCGCGGTCTGGTCCGACCCGATCGCCCGGCACGCGTTGCTCGTCACGTTGGGACTCGCCTTTTCTATCGTCGCGGTAGAGCTGGTCCTCGGTCTCTTGCTCGCGCTCGCAATGGTTCGCCCGTTCCGCGGCAGGCGAGTACTGACAACGCTGTTCGTCGTTCCGCTTTTTGTCAGCCCCGTCATCGTCGGCACGTTCTTCGGACTCATACTGACACAGCCGTTCGGCCCTACGAATTACCTGCTGGGAAAGCTGCTCGGGCACCCGGTAACCATCGACTTCACGAACGACTCACCCTGGGTCTACTTCTCGATCATCCTCGCCGACGCATGGCAATGGACACCGTTCATGTTCGTGATTCTCCTGGCAGGGCTAACCTCGATCTCCGAAGACCTGTATCAGGCGGCTGACATCGACGGCGCGAAGCCGCGACAGGCATTCTGGTTTGTCACAGCACCGCTGCTGTTGCCGATCGCGTTACTCGCAGTCACATTTCGGCTCATCGACTCGCTCAAGCTTTTCGATGTCGTCTTCGTCTTGACGCGCGGTGGGCCGGGGAACGACACCTATACGGCGTCGTACTACCTCTACCAGCAAGGCTTCCAGTTCTTCCATCTCGGGCAGGGAACCGCCGGCAGCTGGATCCTCATGCTGATCATCCTCGGCATCTCGTTCTGGCTCGTGCGGCGACTGCTCCAACCGGTGAGGACCTGACCCGGGTGACCTCCATTGCCAACAAGCCTCCACGGCACAAGCCAGGACCATCCGGGGTTGTCCAAGGTCGAAGGTTGAGGATCGGAGGACTTCTCCGCTTTGCGGTCATCGGCGCCTTCACCGTTTTTCTGCTCGCGCCTCTCTACTGGGTCGTCGTGACGTCGTTCAAGCCGACCGACGACTATCTCCAGACGCCGCCCGTCTGGTTTCCGTCCAAGCCGACGACGATCCACTACGCCACCGCACTGAACGACATGCAGGGATGGAAGGCGCTCGAGAACAGCCTCATCGTGTCGACGCTCGTGATGATCCTGGCCGTGTTCATCGGAGCCTGCTCGGGCTATAGCATTGCCCGGTTTCACACAGGGGGGACCCATTTCGCTTTCTGGATCCTCTCGCAGCGGTTCCTGCCTCCGATCGCCGTTGTCCTCCCCATTTTCCTCCTCTACAGGAATGCCCCCGACTGGTTCGGGGTCACACTGTTCGACAGGCGTCTCGGGCTCGTGCTGCTGTACACGGTCTTCGTTCTGCCGTGGACGATCTGGATGATGTATGCCTACTTCCGGCAGATGCCGGTCGAGCTCGAGGAGGCGGCGCTGGTCGATGGCTGTTCCCGCTGGCAGGCCCTCTGGAAGGTCGCGGTACCGCTCGCGGCCCCCGGCATCGTTGCGGCCGGGGCGTTCGCTTTCATCTTCTCCTTTACGGAGTTCCTGTTCGCGTTGATCCTCACGAGCCGGGAGGCGGTCACCCTGCCGGTTGTGATCTCCGGCATGGCCACGGCATTCCAGGGCGCCCTCTACGGCGAGTCGAGCGCGCTCACCCTCGTGTCGTTGATCCCGGCCCTTCTCCTCGGGCTCCTCGTGCAGAGACATCTCGTGCGGGGCCTGACGATGGGCGCCATCCAGGGGTAGGTGGTGGCCTTCGTCGACAGTCTGGAGCGCAGCGTGTCCTCGTCGAGTTGCGTCGACTAGTGGGCGTCGTTCAGCGGTCGCGCCCAGGCACGATCGAGTGATCGAGGAGCACGTCCGGTTCTTCAGCGACGGCCGCGAGCGCTCGGCGGTGGCCGCCGTCCCGGCCGCCCGCGGCGGGGGCCCCGGACTGCCCGGTGTCGTGTTGGCGCACGGGCTCGCGAACGACCGCGACGAGGCGGGCCAGTTCGGCCCGCTGGCGGCGAGGCTCTGCGCCGAGGGGCATCTCGTCCTTCGATTCGACTTCAGAGGAGGTGTGCGCGATGTGAACCCCGGCCGCCAGTTGGCGGTGCGAGAGTGGGCGGAGGACCTCCTTGCCGCGATTGCCTTCGTTCGCGCCCGGGACGATGTCGACCCCGCCCGCGTCGGAGTCGTCGGATCGAGTGCCGGCGGTTCCGTGGCGGTGTACGTCGCCGCGCTCGAGCCGACGCTCCAGTACGTGGTGACGCTCGGCTGCTTCGCCGACGGGGAGCGCTGGTTTCGTGAGCTGTGGACTCGGGTCTTCGGCCGGGCAGCCTGGGACGAGTTCGTCACCCAGCTGGTCGACGACAGAGGGAGGCGAGCGGGTGGTCATCCCTCTCGCAGGGTCGCGCTCGCGGGTCAGTTCTTGCCGGTTCTTCCCGACGAGCGACCGGGCCTCGAGGAGTTCCTCCTGGCCAACCCGGGAATGCTCCGCGCGTTGGCTCTCGAGAGCGCCGACGATATTCTCCTGTGCTCGCCGGAGCAGATCGGCCCTCGGGGTGTCTGCCCTGTCCTCGTCGTCCACGGGAGCGAGGATACGCTGGTCCCCCTCGCTGAAGCCGAGCGGCTCGTCGCGTCGCTCGGAGATCGGGCAGCCTCAGTGGTCATCGAGGGCGGCCCGCACCAGCTCCTCCTGGGAGATCAGGCCGCGCATACACTCGACGTGATCTCCGACTGGATTGCACACCTCGCCTGAAGCGCGCCGGCAAAGGCGGATCTCATGACCGACTCACGCGATCGCATGCGGCTACTTCACGGAAGCGACATTCCGATCGCTCAGATGCGAACGTTGCGCGCCGGTCCCATGACCATGTTGCTCGACGGGATCGACCTGCGCTATCTCAGAGTCGGAGGAACCGAGCTCGTGCGGCGTGTCTACACCGCCGTCCGTGACGGTGACTGGGACACCGTCCCGGCCACTATCACGGAGCAGGAGGTGAACGAGAAGGACGGTGGGTTCGTCGTCGAGTTCCAGGTGCATCACACCGGCCGCGAGATCGATTTCTCCTGGCGCGGGACCATCACGGGGGACGAGGATGGCCGCGTAGAGTTCGTCTTCGACGGGAGGGCGGAGCAGCTCTGCCGGTACAACCGGATCGGCATCTGTGTCCATCACCCTTGGCGGGAGACGGCTGGTGCGCGGTTCATCGCCCATTCACCCGACGGCGACAGGGACGGTTTCTTCCCTGACCTGATCGGCCCGCAAGCGTTGGTCGACGGTTCGTACCGCCCACTGTTCCCTCCTTTTGACGGGCTCGAGCTCGATCTCCCGAGTGGTGGAAGGCTCCTGTTCGAGTTCGAGGGTGACCTGTGGGAGGTCGAGGATCATCGCAACTGGACAGACGCGAACTTCAAGACCTACTCGACACCGGTCAGCCTCGGCCGTCCGGCGCCGCTCGAGGCGGGGCAGGGGCTCCGTCAGCGCCTTGTGATCAAGCCGGTCGACGTGCCCGAGACCACCGTACTGGCGGGGCCGGTGCGGCTGTCGGTCGGAGGCCCGACGGGCACTCGCGTGCCTCCGGTAGGGCTCGGCCAGGACCGTGATCACCATCGGCCGGACCTCCGTGAGACCGAGTTGCTCGGCGTGCTCGCACCCGCCCACCTGAGGGTCGAGATGCGCCTCGACCGCGGTGACTGGCGCGAGGCGCTCGGCGCAGCGCAGGAGACCGCGGTGGCGATCGGTTCGCGGCTCGAGTTGTCGCTGCACCTGCTCGAGGCGCACGCCGAACAGCTCGACAGCGTGGCGTCGGCGCTCACGGATGGACCGCTCGTGGAACGGGTGCTCGTGATCAACGCCGACTCACGCACCGGCACGCCCGCGGAGACGACGCGCCCCGGGCTCGTGGACTCAGTGAGGGCAGCTCTCGGTCACGAACTTCCCGGGGCGCAGTTCTTCGGCGGGACGGAGGCGTACTTCGCCGAAATCAACCGCACACGGCCGACTCTCACCACGTGGGACGGCGTCTGCTACTCGCTCACGCCGCAGATCCACGCATTCACCGACGTCGACGTCGTCGAGAACCTCGACGCACAGGGGGAGACGGTGCGCAGCGCGCGGGTGATAGCGGGTGACAAGCCCGTAGCTGTCTCGCCGATCACCATGCGTCGGCGCGTCAATTTCCATGCCACCGGCGACCCGCCGCTCGACGACCCGGCGAACCTCCCCGACTCCGTCGACGTGCGCCAGTCCGCGCTCTACGGCGCTGCATGGACGACAGGCAGCCTCAAGTACCTCGCCGAGGCCGGCGCGGCTTCGGCGACGTACTACGAGACGACGGGCTGGCGGGGTGTGCTGGAACGCTCCGGTGGCTCACAGATCCCCGACGCGTTCCGCTCGATCGCCGGCGAGGCGTTCCCGCTCTACCACCCGCTGGCGGATGCGATCGAGTGGGAGGGAGCGGAAGTGCATACCTGTACGTCGAGCGACGCACTCGCGGTGGTGGGCTTCGCCGTTCGGTCGAACGACCGTCGATGTCTTCTCGTGGTGAACCTCACGCCCGTCGAGCGAGAAGTCGTCGTCGATCCTGTCGAGGGACAGCTGACGGCGCGGCGGCTGAACGAGTCGACGGCTGCCCTGGCGGGCGCAGATCCGAAGGCATTCAGGGCCTACGCCGAGCGGCTCACGGCGAGGGGAGAGCTCGCGCTGACGTTGGCCCCGTACGAGGTCGTTCGGCTCGACGCCGTATAGCACCGGTCTCGAATAGTTCGTGATGGAGCGTCCTCGTCAACCGACGGCCGTGAAGTAGACGTGCGCTTCCGAAAAGTGTCCGTCACGGACCGCAACGATGTTGACGCCTCGAAGGCGAGACGCTCCATTCTGATCGGCGACGTCTGCTTCCCATTCGATCGCGGCCCTCGCGCCGGCCGTCACCTCGTCGACGACCCATACGTCCAACTGATCGATGCCTGCGTACAGAGTCTCGTAGAACACCTTGATCGCCGGCCGTCCGACGTGTCGCCGGCCGTTCGGCTCGACGAGGACGGCGTCGTCTGTGAAGCAGGCTGCGGCTTCGTCGGGATCGAGACGATGCTCGGCTGCGAAGTAGCGCTCGACGACCACCGAGGTGCGGATAACGACCCCGTGCCCTAGAACGCAGACGGCAGGCTGATCGGGCCGCGTAGGACAGAGGCGCCCGACCATCGGATCTCGCCCGTGATCCGGTAGTTCGGAATCATCCGGAGAACCTCCTCGATCGCGATCCGCGCCTCGAGACGAGCAAGCGGCGCACCCAGGCAGAAATGGATGCCTTCACCGAACGAGAGGTGCCGCTTGGCCTGCCGGTCGGGCGCGTACGAGGCGGCGTCGGTGTAGACCGATTCGTCGCGGTTCGCCGAGCCGTACATGAGGAGCACCTTCTTCCCCTCGGGGATGGCAACACCGTTGACCTCGACGGCACGCGTGGTCATCCGCGCCTGCCACGATACCGGGGCGTCATACCGAAGGATCTCCTCGATGGCGATAGGGATGGCCGTAGGGTCGGACGCAAGCCGGATCCGCTCCTCAGGCGCCTGGTCGAGAACGATCAAGGCATTGCCGATGAGCATGGAGGTTGTCTCGTTGCCCGCCGCATACAGAAGCATCACCATGCCCAGGATCTCGTCCGGTGTCAGCGGCACGCCATCGATCTCGGCGTTCGCGATCTCGCTCATGAGGTCGGCGCGTGGCCGGAGTCGCCGGTCCTCGGCCATCTCGAGGAAGAAGTCCCGGATCGCGTACCCGCTGAAGTACGCGGTTTCTGTCGGGGCGCCTTCGTCCCGCTCGAACATCCCGTGGCACCAGCGCGAAACGTCGGCGTGATCAGGCTGCGGGATTCCGAGAATCTTCGATATCACGCGTACAGGGAGCGGCTCGGCGAACTCAACGGCAAGATCGGCGCTTCCTCGGTGCAGGAACCCCTCGATCAGGCTTGTCACGATCGCCCGGACCGGGGCCTCCATCCCAGCGACGGTCGCGGGGGCGAATCGATCCCGCACGAGGCGGCGCAGCTGGAGGCAGCGGGGTGGATCCATGTCCTGGAACTTGCCTTCAGGCGGCATGAACTGCCGCATCGCCTCGAGCTCGCCCTCGAGAAACGACCCGCTCGTGGACGTGAAGGTCTCCCAGTCGCGTGAGGCAGCCTGGACATCCTCGTACTGGAAAAGAGCCCAGAAGTCGAGTTCCTCGTTGTGGTAGACGGGGCAACCGCGGCGGAGTGCCGTATAGGTCTCGTGAGGCTGCGTCTGCATCCGCCCGTCGAACGGGCTGTACCGAGGCACGGAGTCGGATCCGGTCACGTCTATTGCGTCGACTCGTGGAAGGCGCGATAGTGCTCGACATACTGCTCGATGCCCTCTCGCAGTGAGAGGTACCGTGGCTGCCAGCCGAGTTGCTCGCGGGCGTTCTCGACAGAGAGCTGTGCGCGCAGAGCGACCACCGGCTTCTCGGCCTCGGAGAGACCCGCTCCGATCTCGATGTCGGCCCCGGGCACGATCTCGCGCACCATCTGCGCCACCTCGGTCGTCGTGACCATCGGGCCTCCTGTCGAACCATAGAAGATCCGGTCGGCGTCGTCGGGCCCATCGAGCATAGCCACGACGAGACCGGCGATGTCCTGGGCGTGGGTATATGGACGCGGGTGCGCGCCGCCGAACTCGAAGTGAGCCGGCTCTCCGCGGACGGCGCTCTCGACCATCGCCTTGATGGGGCCTACGTACTGATTCATCCCCAACCCGTAGACGGCCGACGGCCGGATCGTCCGAAAGTCGAACCCGAGCGTCTGGTTGTACGCGAAGAGCATCGCCTCGGCCGCGAGCTTCGTGGAGCCGTAGAAGCCGGTTCCCGGCCCGGCGTCAGCAAGGAGAACGGGATGGTCGCCGTCGATCGGCTCGTACAGGACCCGGGGCAGCACGCCGATGGACGAGAAGTTGATCATCCGGGGTACGCCGAAAGCGATCATGGCCTCGACGAGGTTGAGGACTCCTCCTACGTTCACCTGGAACGCGGTCGACCGGTTGGCTGCGAGGTATGCGGGGTCCAGGATCATGCCCGCGTGCACGACCTCATCCGGCTGGTGGTTTCGGAAGATGTCGAGAACGCGTGCCTGGTCGGCGATCGATGCGAGCTCCAGCGGGATGCTGTCGGCCCGCTCCCCGAGCACGAACCTCGCTTCCGGGATAAAGCCGCGCACGTCGAGCACGACGACCTTTCGACCCGTTTCCAGGAGTGCGCCGGCAAGGTGTCCGCCGATGAAGCCCGCGCCTCCGGTCACGAGTGTCGTCCGCTCCGCCACAGGCTTTCGGTCGCGGCCGCTGGGCCCCATGTCCATCGTGACCTGAACCATCCCCTGCTCGTACCGGGCGTCACTCATAGGTTCCTCCTCTGCATCAGGGGGCGCCACCGCGCCGTTTGACCGCTAGGTTGGTCGGGTGGCTGTAATCTATATGACAGTGTACCGGCCCTCGGTTTCAGGCGGCATACCGTATAACGTATGATAGGAGCGTCTTGACTCAATCGACTGACCCCGCGGAAAGCTTGGAGGAAGCAGCTCCTCCTGTGTTGTTCGAGCAGGTTGCTCGCGAGCCAAGGCTTTCGGACAAAGTGGCCGAGATGATGCTGGAGACGATTCTGTCGAATCGGCTCGAGGTTGGTGACCGGCTCCCCTCGGAGCGTGAACTTGGTGAGCAGTTCGGTGTCTCGCGGACCGTCGTCCGGGAGGCCGTACGGGCGCTCGTCGCGAAGGGCGTCATAGAAGTGCGCTCTGGCAGCGGCCTCCGCGTCGCCGCTGTGGACGCCGCGCAGGTCAGCGAGTCGATGAGCCTCTACGTTCGTGGCAGCCGCGTCGATTTCGAGCAGATCCACGAGGTCAGAGCGTTACTCGAGGTGCAGATTGCGGGGCTCGCAGCAGAGCGCTGCACCGACGAGGAGGTCGCTCAGCTTCGCGAGATCGACGAACGGCTGAAGGGGGCGGGAGACGACGTCGAAGCCGCGGCGCGCAACGATCTCGAGTTCCACCGACGTATCGCTCTCGCGACCCACAACGAGCTCTATCTCGTCCTGATGGATTCGATCGGCGCGTCGCTGATCGACATCCGCCGCGCCAATCTCGGCTCGGGCTCCACGCCCGACACGCTGGCTCAGCATCAAGCGATCCTGGACGCGATCGCCGCACACAACGCGAACGCCGCGCGGGCCGCCATGGCGGATCACCTCGAGGGCGTAGCGATGTGGTGGCGCGAGCACCTGTCGCGAGCATGAGGAGCCCCGAGCGTACGACAGAACTGCGGCGACTCGACCACGTCGCCATCGTCGTGCGCGACACCGAGGCAGCGCTCGGCTTCTACTCGGGCCATCTCGGGCTCACCGTGCAATCGAGCGAAGAGATCGCCAAGCCCCCCGTTCGGCTGACATACCTCGACGCAGGTAACGCGTACATCCAGCTTGTCGAACCGCTCAGCTCAGAGGGTCCCCTCGTCGACTGGCTCGACGAGCATGGCGACGGACTCCATCACATCTGTTTCGGCGTCGACGATGTCGCTGCGTCTGCTGCATCGTTCTCGGACGAGGGTGCACCGATCGAGATCGGGACAGGACGAGGCCGACCATCGAGCTTCCTGACATGCGCTGATGCGACGGTCAGGATCGAGGTCACCGGATTCGACCGGGACGAGGATGTCGAAGCGCTGCCCGGTTGGCTGGCGCCCCCCGGCTGAACCTCATTCGACGGCCCCTGCGCTGCACTCTCGAAGGCCAGAACAGCCGCGATCCTCGGGACGGAGCCCGGTCAGCGTTCCGGCCGGGTCCGGGCTGTCCCTGCGACGACGGCATTCGTGAGCTCGCCGATGCCGGTGGCTGACACGGTTACCACGTCCCCGGGCTGGAGGAAGCGGGGCGGCACCAGAAAGGTGCCGCAGCCGGCAGGCGTGCCTGTCGAAAGGATGTCGCCCGGTTCGAGGGTGATGATGGAGCTGAGCCACTCGATCGCTGCCGGAGGAGGGCAAAGCTGCTCGCCGACCAGCGCATCCTGGCGAAGTTCCCCGTTGACCACCGACCGGATCCGCACAGCCTCCCAGTCCGGAAGCTCGTCCCTGGTGACGATGCACGGCCCCATCGGGCAGAACGTATCGAAGTTCTTGCCGAGGTCGATCTGGTCATTGTGAAACTGCACCGACCGCGAGCCGACATCATTGATGACCGTGTAGCCGAAGATGTGCTCCAGAGCGTCCTCGGCGCGAACGTTCCTCGCGCGGTTGCCGATTACGACCCCAAATTCCACCTCGTAGTCCACCGCAAAGCCGTACTCACGGAGGGGCCCAGCGGTATCGCCCGGAACACGCCTGATCACGTCGTCGTTTGGAGGGATCACGATCTCGGCTCCGGGACCGACGATCGCGCTGGCCAGCTTGATGAAGTCCCAGCGATACTCGTCCGGGAAGACGTAGCCGGGGTCCTCGTCGCCGTGGCTGGCGTAGTTGACTCCCGAGCCGATGATCTTGCCGGGGTTTGTGAGCGGGGCGAGGATCTCGTCGACGGTGATCGGGCTCCCAGAGTCCACCGCCCTCGCTGCCGCCTCGAGGCCGCGATCTCCGGCTCGAATCAGTGAGAGTGTGTCCGCATACCCCGTAGCGAAGATGGCGCCATCGACTTCGGCGCCGCTTCCGTGAGTTGATCCCATTCGATACTGAACGAGCCGCACGTGGCCTCCTATCGGTATGACGATACGACGACCATATAGGCTCGTTCGAGATGAGTGAAGCGATTGCGGAGCCGGTTGTCGCGCTCGACGACGATCCGACGGGCACGCAGACGCTAGCTGGAGTGCGCGTTCTTCTGGCCTGGAGCGATCTCGCCGTACGCAGAGCGCTCGAAGGACATCGCGCAGTTCACCTGGTGACGAACGCCCGCGCCATGCCCACCGAGACCGCAGCCCGCGTCGTCGCATCCGCTGCCTCTGCCTCAGTAGGGGGCGCCCCTGGGGCGCACGTTGTGATGAGGGGCGACTCGACGCTGCGCGGGCACGTACTGGAAGAGCTTCGAGCAGTCCGGCCCCTCGTCGATCCGAGCGGGACGGCGCCGTTGCTGCTCGTACCCGCGCTGCCGTCGGCCGGGCGGGTGACCGTCGGAGGAGTCCACCTGATCGAGCGCGACGGGGTCCGCGTGCCGCTGCACCATACTGAGTACGCTCGCGACGGGGTCTTCTCGTATGCCGACGCTCGCCTGCTTCGATGGGCCGAGGAGCGAACCGGTGGCCACCTCAGTGCGCGGCTTGGTCGTGAGCTTCACCTTGCCGAACTGCGTGCAGGCGGAGCCGATCGCGTTGCCGAGATCATCGGAGAACTCTGTTCCTCTGGACGCCCTGCGGCCTTCGCGCCCGACGCGGAGACGATTGCCGACCTGGCGCTGATCGCCGGTGGCTATGCGCAGGCAGCCGCCGCCGGCGCGCGCGCGCTCGTCCGCTGTGCCCCTGCGTTTGTCGGCGTACTCAGCGGCACGACCGCGCCGGGGCTGGTGCCGGTCCCGTTGGTGACCGCCGGCGTCCTCGTCGTCTGTGGATCGTACGTGCCGCAGACGACGCGCCAACTGGGACGGCTTGTGGAGCACTACCCCGGTGCGCTTGTCGAGGCCGACGTCCGCGCCCTGGCCTCGCGTGGCCAAGAGCGCGGAGGTGGAAAGACTCGCGCGTGAGGCGTCCGGACGAATCCGGCAGGGTGGACTCGCGATTCTGGCCACACCGCGCGAGCGTCCCACGGGACTTCGGACACTTGCAGCAGGCACGAGGGTCGCGGTGGGCCTCGCTGCCGCCGTGGCACGTGTGGCGCCGCATCCCTCGCTTATCGTTGCCAAGGGAGGCATCACGTCGGCGGTCACGTTGCAAGACGGCGTCGGCGCCGACGTTGCCGACGTGGTCGGGCCGGTTCTCCCCGGAGTCTCGCTCTGGTCTGCGTCGTGGAAGGACGGCATGTCGCTCGACTACCTGGTTGTGCCGGGGAACGTTGGCGAAGTCGACCTGCTTCTCGATCTCGTGGCACGCATCATGGAAGGATCTGCACCTGCTCAGCCCGTTCCGTGAGATTCTCTCCGAGCGCCTCGCCCGCGGCGCTGCCGCCGGTGCTTTCACGTGTTACGACGTGACGACCTCGTTTGCGGTGGTGCGAGCCGCCCGCTTCGACTTTGCGGCGCAGCGATTGTTGCTAACCCTCAACGCGCGCCCAGGCGACGAGCGCGTCGAGTGGTCGCCAGAAGGTCCGGCGGACGGCGGGATTGAGGATGTTTGTCGGCGACTCGTGGTCGGCGACGAATGCGCTCGTAGTTCGGACGACGCGGTACTCCTTGAGGGCTTTAGGTTCTTCGCGCAGCCACCTCCAGAGGGCGTCCGCCCCGAGGCGGCCGACCGTCGTGTCACTGTCGCCTACCATGATCAGGATTCTCGTCTTGCCCTTCAGAGGTGGCGGTGATCGCAGCGGGTCGATCTGCTTGGGATCGACCGGAAAAACGCTGAAGACCGCTCGCGGCCGGGGAAGTCCCCAGGCGCGAGCGTTGGCGGCGTAGAAGAACGAAAGTGTCGCTCCGACCGAGAAGCCCGCGGCGACGACCGGCAAACCGGGTCGCCCCAATGCCCCGAAGCCCGCTCTCAGCCCGACCTCGAGGTTCCACGGGGTGGAAATCCAGGGGTCATCGACGTTGCCCGCCTGGTAGGTGGGAAAGATCACCGCGCTCCCGCGTGCCAGCAGGTGATCGATCCACTTCAGGTGCCAGTAAAACGGCAGGTTCGCGCCCCATCCATGCAGGTAGACAACGACGTTCTTCGGTGCTCCCCGGTTCGGCGTCATGACCCAGACCTGCTCGGCCCCGATCCCGTACGGACGTGCGATTCCAGCCGCCGTGGTCACGCTCGGGCCGCTCGGCGCCGGCGCGCTGCCCACACGCACACCGTCAGCTGCCGACGCGGCCGGTACGACGACGAGGCAGAGCAACAGCAGCAGCAGCAGAGGGGTACTGCAGGCCCACATCATTCTCCACACGCCAGGTTCCCCCACCCTCGATTGAGATGTAGCACTCAACTGCGTATCACGGCCGGCTCGGCAAGCGGTGACCGTCCCAGGGCAAACCTGCCCCAATCAGGCGACTAGAGTCGATTTCTCCCTGCGAAAACTCAACGCTAGCGATTCGTGCCGGATGGATCAAACACAGCGACGCCGGTGCCGTGCTGTCAACGCTCATTTCGCCGCCTCTTCTGCAAACACCCGTCCGAAGACAGTCTGCGGCGACAGGTTTGATCGACTTGCGCGCCGTCGCGGCGTTCATGTTGCTCGCTAGCGTTACGTTCTCGCTGGCTGTCGTCCAACCTGGCCGGCCGCGGCGGAAGGTTGGCCGTCCGGCCGATGGACATGTGGCCAGACAGGTCGAATCCTGAACCGAACGCACGGAGGGGAAGGGCGATGGAATCGTCAGGCGGGTCAGAAAGGCCGTTGGAAGCGGCCGCACCGTTGTCACGAGCAGATGAAACGCGCCTTCGGGCTGCAGCGGAGCTGCTGGCAGGCTTTCGCCTGGGCGGGCTTGCGTTCGACGGCTTTCCGGATGATCTCCGGCCACGCGGTGAGGACGAAGCGTACGTGATCCAAGGTGCCTTGCATCAGATCCTTGCGGGCGCAGGGCGCGGCACCGTCGTCGGCTGGAAGATTGGCTGCACGTCGCCGACCATGCAGAGCTACCTCGAGATCGACCGGCCGGCAGCGGGCGGCATTCTTGGCCCGACGGTACACCACCACGATCGCGTCTTCCGCCATGCGGACTACGTCCGTCCCGGCGTCGAGTGCGAGATCGCGGTTCGGCTGGGCCGTGGTCTCGAGTCCGTCGCGGCTCCCTTTTCACGCGGGGCCGTCGAGGCGGCCGTCGAGTCGGTCATGGCTGCTATCGAGGTAGTCGACGATCGGTACACCCACTGGCCATCCCTCGGGCTGCCAACGCTCGTCGCGGACGATTTCTTCGGCGCGGCCTGTGTGCTCGGTAGCGAGCGGCGCGACTGGCGCAAAGTAGATCTCGCACGCGTCTCGGCTCGAATGATCGTCAACGACGTCGTGGTCGGATCAGGGTTCGGCGCCGATGTCCTCGGGGACCCACTGTCGGCGCTCGTCTGGCTGGCCAATCGGTGTGCGCGGGATGGCCGCTCCCTTCGTGCAGGCGATGTAGTGCTCCTCGGCAGTGTCGTCCAGACCCACTGGGTGGATCCGGCCGATGAAGTCGTCGTCGAAAACATCCCCTTCGGGAAGGTGTCAGCACGCTTCGAATAAGAGATTGCCGGGCGCCTTTCCCGCTCGTTCCATTCGCGTGCCGGCTCCCGAATGCAGCGACAGCTTGCTCAGAGTCCGCACGTGATCGAAGTTGTGGCCGATCAAACCAGCTGGAACGTCGGCGGCGGGATACGGCTCTCGAACTGTTTGTGTGCCGCCTGGGGGTCCTAGTCGCTCCGAACGCGACGATCGGGACACACATGTCGGCTGGAGATCTCCGAGCGAACGCCGATGGCGTCACCGTCCGCGTCGGCCGTCGAACGGTCGATACGCGACTGGGTCACGGAGTGCATGGCCGCAGGCTTTTGTCTCCAACGCGTTCGAGTTCTGGCACTACAGCAACGGCGACGTCTTCGAATGCATTTACCGAGGCTCGGCGGCGCCGGCGCGCTCTGGCGCCGTTGAGGTCGATCTCGAGACCGATACGTCACCCCGCTTGTCGATTCGATGGCACCCTTAAGCACACCGGACGATCTCCGCGATCTGATGAAGACGGCCCTCGCGCGGTACCAGGCGCGCCCGGGGCGTGTCACCGACCCGCCCGCTTGAAGAAGGCCAAGGCCGGAGTTCGCGCGCATCCGGCCCTGTTTCGGAACGCGACTCCGGGGCAAGGAGTACCCCTAACGGGCTCAATGACGACGTCGGGGAACGACGGCTAGGTTTGGCCGGGTGCGACGAGCCGGGAGAGAGCGTTCGAGTGACCCGGGCGTGCTGCTGCTTGCAGGGCTATTCGCGGGCACGCTAGCGCTTCGTCCACAGCTCACCGGAGTCGGTCCATTGCTGCCTGAGATCCAGGCTGAGTTCGGCGTCAGCCACACGAGCGCGGGGCTTCTGGCAACTATCCCCGTATTCTGCATGGGCATCTTCGCGCTCCCGGCCGCGCGTGTGCTTCGACGCGTGGGCATTCGGACGACGATCGCAGTGTGTCTAGCTGTAACTGCGGCTGCGACAATTCCCCGGGCCTTCGCGCCGCAGTTCGCACTCATGCTTGCGATGACATTCCTCTTCGGTGTTTCTGCCGGTGTGATGGGGGCGATCTTGCCAGCTGTCGTGAAAGACCAGTTTTCCGATAGCCCGGCACTCGCTACCGGGATATTCGCCTTTGGTCTCAACGTTGGCGCTTCGCTCGGGGCTGGGCTTGCAGTCCCGCTCGCTCAGCATTTTGGAGGGTGGAGATGGTCGCTCGGGTCGATGGCGGCAGCTGGTGCGTTGGCGTTACCGGCCTGGGTGGCGCTCTCGCGCCGGTCCTTGCGGAGCGTCGCCAGAAATACAACCCACGATCCCTTGCCATGGCGCAATCCACTGGCTTGGGGTGCGACGCTCATCTTCGGTTTTCAGGCTCTGTGCTTCTTCGGCCTAAACGCGTGGCTCGCGGGTTCAATGGTCGAGCGAGGGTGGCAACAAGGTCAAGCCGGCGCTCTTGTCGCGACGCTGAATATTCTCGCTGTTCCTGGCGTGCTGCTCGTCACCGTGTTTGCGGACCGAGTGATCAGCATCGGTCTCTATCTCTGCCTTGCGTCGGCTGCGCTACTGGTCGGCACCCTGGGACTAACTGGAGCAAATGGCAGCGCCTGGGCATGGGTGAGCGTCATCAGTGTTTCGCTCGGTTCGCTCTTCGCCCTATCGTTGACGCTGGCGGCGGTCATGGCCCGCCGGCCGGGAGAGGCGGCGGCGATCGCGGGCATGCAGCTCGGCGCCGGTTACACGATGGCTGCCGCTGCCCCGTTGGCCCTCGGTGCGCTGCGCGACATTACCGGAGGCTTCGACGCCGGCCTTTGGCTCGTTGCCGTGCTCGCGGGCCTCGTTGTGGTTTCAGTGGTCGTTACCGTCGCGTTACTCGAATCTCCGGCGTGAAATGGCCGGACTTCCCCGACCGCTTCAGCTCGTCGATCGCGGCACGGCGTTGGGCGCGAACCCGCGACCTCCGGCGCGAAAGGCCGGCGTTCTAGGCGGATGGACCCCCCTCGACCCCCTCTCTGCTGGGAAGGGGTCACGAGCTCGTCCATCCGGGCAACGGAAGCTGCCCAGTTGCAGGGAGTCTTTTGAGCCGGCTCCTCGACCGCGCTTCAAGCAGACGTGTCGGAGGACGCCGCGAGACGTCGCGCTGCGTCGCGCGTACCGCAGATGTGTCCGGAATGCGTCCGCATGTTCAACGGGCAGACAACAATAAACGCCGATTTGCAGGCTTTTTTTGTAAGCCCTCTGACGGACTCGAACCGTCGACCCCCTCAAACTTACCATCTCTGCTCCTCCTTCTAAGGAGACCCCTTGTTCATGCGGTCGTTGAGCAGATATCCGCTCAAGCAAGCCGTTCGAGGGTCTCTGCTGAGTAGATATCTTCTCGAACTCTTCTCGGATTCGGGCCACGCGGGGGCCACGGGGGAGCAGCGATTCGTGCCCTTCGCACCCTGTCCTACGATCTCTCCATCGAGGGTCAAGATCAGGAAGGGCGCCCAATGAGGGTCGAGGAGATGAGCACGGCCGAGTTCAGCGCCCACGTGCGCCCGTTGCCCGAGCAGGGAGCGGGCCCCGGCGAGGCCGCAGTGCCAGTCGCAACCTGGCACCGCTGGTACGAACAAGGCCAAGCTTGCCGCCCAGCTCTCCCCGGTCAAGCGCGTTGACGCGGTGCTAGCGGAGGAGGGTGCGAACGGGAACGAGTTGACGCCCGTGCTTGCAGACGTGGCTGTGACGGAGGAGGAGCACGGGCGGGTCGAAGCGACGGTCGGCGACATCCTGCGCGAGGCGCGATCATCTTCCCGCGAGGCCATCGAAGAGACGGTCGCCTTGCTGCTCGACGCGACGCGGACGGTGAACGTGGTCGTGCCTGCCGGCGCGCTCCCGGGCCAGGTGATCGGCGTCCAGGTGCCCGACCTGAAACTCCGCCTGGACGGCCTCAAGTTCGTCTCCGAGCGCGTGGAGGGCAAAGCGTTCGAGGCGAGGTCGCCGTCCTCCGAGAACTACCCGATGCCGTCGACCCTGGAGGAGTGGGAGCGGTTGCCGTTCAAGTACAAGTTCGCGTTCGCGGCGCTGGCGACGATCCCCGGCATCGAGCGGATGATCGAGACGAACGACCCGCGGTCATGGGAGGTGTTCGCGAGGAACGAGATCTCGATGGCGAGTCTCCGCTTCGTGCTCGAGGAGTGCGAGAGGATGCTGGAGCGAGCGGCCTAGCACGTCGGCACTGGCCGGTGCAGGTCCCGGTCCGAGAGCTTCAGGTCGAGCGAGGGCACGGGAACGACGGGACTCGCCTCCGCGACCTCCGGCGTGACAGGCCGTGCCGGCCGATCCACGGTAGACGACGCGAAACGACGGGAGGCGCCGCAAATCGGCATGGCTACAGGCGTCCCGCGCGTCGAGCCGCATGAACGCGTGGGTCGCGCCTCGCCGGGTTCCGGGACGTTCGGTACCAGTTCGGTACGCGCGTGATGCCGGGCCGCTCGCTGAGGCCGTCTCACGCCCGAGCCGGCCGGCTTGACCGGGAACGTGCCCGGTGGGCCGGAGGCGGAGAGAGCGGCTGAGAGGCGCCGGCCGGCGGTTCGGGCGCATCGTGCCGCGGCAGGAGCCGGCGGCCTGGCACGCGAGCTCGTGCACGACGGCCTCGGCGGCGTCGACCGGCACGACCCTGCCCCGGCCGTCCACGATCGCGCGCTCGAGCGCTTGAAGGGCGGCGACTTGCGGAGCCGAGGCTAGGTGGTTGTTCCCACGTCTTTCTTCCGGAGTCCCTCGTTTGAGGGGACCTTGTCGACGCGCTCCTCCTTTGTCATGGCGACATCGGTGCCCTTTTCCTGTTCGGCGTCGTGCACCTCAAGGTCGCCTTCGGCTTGCAGGGTGTTGCTGTCGGGTCGTGTGGTCGTCATCGTGTTCTCCTTCGATCGGATAACCCGACACTACTCCTGTCGCGAGTCGAGCCGCGCGGGGCTTGGCGAGAGCGAGTACGGCGGCACGAGCGACGGAGCGCAGCCCGACGACGAGTGAGCCGCGCTCGACGTCGCCCCATCGCGAGTCGGCTCGACACGCTCGAGGCCGTGGGAGGCAGTTAGATCCAGCGTTGGCTGCGGGCGAGTCGAGAGTACGAGCACGGCGATGCCGAGCATGGTGCCGATCACGACCCAGAACATCCACACGAAATCGAAGAGGTGGAGTTGGAAGTTCATGCCCATGACCCCTGCGAGCACGGTGGCTGGGAGGAGGATCACGGTGACGAGGGTGAGCACTTTCATGATGTCGTTCGTCCTCTGTCCGATCCGGGCGACGATGAGGTCGAACGAGCCGCGGGTCGATTCCTTCGCTTCGCGGGCCGCATCGAGTGCTTGCAGCACGCGACCCTCGATGGCGGTGAACCGTTCCGCCGACGCCTCGGTCGAGAGCAGGTCGAGTTCGGGATGGGCCAGGCTGACGACGATCTCACGGTGCGGCGAAAGCGCAGCTCGCAGCGTTCCGATGGAGCGGCGGAGTTCGACGATCCGAGCGAGGTCGTCGGAGTCGCTCGTCGGGCCATCGGTCATGACCTTCGAGTCCAGCTCCTCGAGCTCGCTCTCGACGGCCTCGAAGGCGCGGAAGTAGCTGGCGACAACCCACTCGGCGACCGCTGCGACAAACGACGCTGAGTCGAGTTCGCCGACTCGACTTCCCCCTTCGGCGCGTTCGCGGAACTCGTCCAGCACCTCGATCTGACCGTGATGAGCGGTGACGACCCAGCCGGGGCCGATCACGCACTCGACGGAACGGAGGATAGGCTCGCCGTTCTTGCTGCTGGCTGCGTACAGCGTCGCGTGCAGATGCTCGCCTGCGTCGAGCAGTGACGGTTTACTCGGCTGCTCGAGCAGCCTGTCTGCCTGCTCGTCGCTGAGTTCGAGCGCCTCCTGCACTGCCGCCACTTCTTCCTCGCTCGGGTCGCGCAACGCGATCCAGAGCAGTGTCTCATCCGCGACGCGGTCGAGTGCGGCTCCCAGGTCCTTCTCTCGCCCGGACTCTCCTTCGTCAAAAACGAAGACCGTGAGCATCCGCCCTTGTTCCCCGCCCGACGACGGGTGTAACGCGGAAGGCAGATCAGAACGTCAGGCCGCGATGCACGAGAGCGGCGCTCGCAAGCGACGACGAGCCGATCGTGATCTTCCGCCGGGTCGACCTTCGGGGGCACGAGAGGTCGTGCGCCGCCGTCGAACGAGGGGGCGATCGTCTTCGGCGTCGTCGTCGTGATCGTCGTCGAGCGTGAGCCGAGCAGCTCGTCGAGCAGGCGCTCCCGCGCGTTCACGGCTCCTGCCTGAGCCGCGCGATCATGCGATCGACGAGCCTGTCGGCAAGACGATCGAGAGCAGCGTCGTCGTCGCGCTGGTCCTGCTCGCCGCCGCCCGCGAGCGCGTGATGCAGCTCCAACCTGCGCTGCTCCTTCGCGGCTTTGCCGTAGGCGAAGACATCGCGCTCGTCGAAGGCGCGCTCGCTCATGCAAGCACCGTTCCCTCGACAGCTCTGCGGCGAAGTCGACAGCGTCGACAAGCTCCTGCGCGGCAGCGTCGACCCGCTGCGCGGCCGGAACGCAGTCCAGCTCCATCTCGTCGAGCAACGCCGAGAAGTTGGCGCTCACGAAGCGTTGGGTTTCCTCAGCGCGGTCGCGTAGAACGGCTCTCGCCGCAGCCCGACGTTCCGGCCACGGGCTCCGCGACTCGCGCTCTTGCGGCGATGACCACGCTCTCGACCACGGTGCGCTCCTTGTTCGCGACCGGCTCGCCCCTCCCGGCACGCCTCTCAAGCGCGATCAGCTCGGCACCCAGCCGCGCCACGTCGCCAGCAGCGGCCCTCTCGTCATCGTCCAGCTGCGCGATCCTCGCTTCGGCCTCGCGCTCGGCATCGACGAGGCGCGCGAGTTCGGGAGCAACCTCGCCGCTCGGCCCGCCGTCAGCGAGCGATACCCTCGCCTGCGCTGACGATCGCGAGCGGGAAGCGGTTGACTATGCGATCGCTTCGTCGCGTGTACTGACGATCGTGAGGACTTCCGCGACACCGCTCATGTTGAGAACATTCGAGACGTTGGGGCTGTCGCTGACGTGAACCCGTAGCTCGTGGCTCTGCCCGGCTGCGCGCCGATCCGCTGCGAGGAGACAGCTGAGGAAGGATGAGTCGATGAACGTCGCCGAGCACAGGTCAACCACCACGACGTCGTTGTCGCTCACGAGCCGTTCAAGGAGGTTGGCGGTTACGTCCTTCGTTGTCAGGTCGTGCTCGCCGCAGACCTCGACGAGGGCGATCCCATCGCGGGGATAGCTGACCTTGATCGTATCGTCGCCCATAGGACGGCCACCGTAGCCGTCTCACGCACCCAGCGGGGTGTGGGTTGAACCGCCACGCCCTGGGGCACAATCGGGAGCCGTCCATCATGTCCCCTTTCGAGCTACATGTCGAGCACGACCTGGAGGCGTTGGCGCCCTTGCGTCGAACGCTCGACGAATGGCTTGACCATCGTGGGCTGCCCGATCCGCCGCGCGCGGCAGTGGTGCTTGCCACCCACGAGGCGCTCGCCAACGCGATCGAGCACTCCAACTCCATAAGCCCCGTGCTCGTCAAAGCGGCCGCCCGCAGCGCGGGGTTCGTGATCGAGATCAGCGACAACGGCCACTGGAGAATCCCCGAGCCACATCCGAGCGATAATCGCGGTCGCGGACTCGTGCTGATCAGAGCGCTTGTCTCCGACGTCCAGATCACGTCTGGGCGCCAGGGAACGACAGTCCGCCTCTTCCAGCGCAGCTAACCCTTCACGACGGAGACTGTCCCGACGCTCCTAGACCGAGCTTCTCCGCGCCCTGGGCCGCGAGCTTCCCCGCGTCGATACCGAACTTCTCTTGCAGCATCTGGGCGTGCTCCTCATGATCGATCTTGTCCGGTAGCTCGGCGACTGCCTTCTGGACGTGCTCGTCCTTGCCTTCCTTCTTCAAGAAGTCGATGACGCCCTGCTTATCGATCTGCATGGAGTGCTCCTCGGTTCAGGGACTCCTCTCGTTCCCGACGGTGTCGGCGCCTAAACATCAACTGGTCGCTCGTCCGGGGGCGACCATGCTCTCGATGACTGGGGACTATCCCCCTCGGCGCGCACATGGCAACGCTCGCCTACGCGCCGGCCGCCGCTCGAGGGGTGGGATGCGACCCCATGCGGGCATCCACGGTGACACTCGCGCCAATCCGCGAGAAATCTTCCCGGTTTACGCGCGCGCCGTGAGCGGAAACAAGGGAGGGCGCTGGCGGGGGACGGCGAAGCGGCTCGACACCGACTTCGGGGCCTGGACGCCCGCTCGGCGACGACCTCGACGAGAGCACGCGCTTCGCGGCTCCCCGGCCCTCGTTGGCTCTGGGCTAGTGCAGCGTCGGATCGAGCGTTCAAGGCCCAGTTTCACGATGACGAATGCGTGACCCATTTACTCTGCGGGATGGGCCTCGTCGAAGGCTCCGGCCACGTCACCACGACCGCGGACATAACCGGAGCTCCCGCTCGGATCGAGCGGGACTTTCTCGGCTCAGGGCCAACTCGGGCGATAGGAACCAGCCGGTCATGTGGACGTGCGAGGTTGCTGCCGCGATCTCGGCAGCCATGCGCGGCAACGCTTTAGAACCGTGGACCAGCACTTCCAGGGCGTTCCCGGCACGGGGCGGGAAGGTTCCGTCGGCGAATGATCGTCCGGAGGGGTCGAGTGCGTGGGCCCAGTGGACGCGTTTGAGATGGCGCCTTTGTCGGCTGCGGACGGCCTTGTCTACCCTCGCGCCAAGGAGATGACCGAGCGTGGCCGCCGTGTTGTTCAGGAAGCCCGGGCGGGCGCCTCGCCGGGAACTGCGTCGGCAGGGCCGTCCGACCTGCCGGTCGACGACTGCCCCGACGGCCTCGGCGACCTCCGCGCGGTGCTGCTGCGGCAGCAGGAGTGGCGGGTCCCGCGAAGGGATGACGTAGCCGTCTCAGAAAGGATGGCTCGTGGTCGGCGCGAGCGGCGCGCCGCTAAGCGGAGGCTGCGGTTGACGCGATTGGGTGGTCGCGCCGGCATCGAGGCAGCCGTACCGTGCATGCAGGGAAGCAGTGGCCCGTCAGCGACAGGGCTTTCCCGGCTGCGAACGCATCACAGGATGCGGATGGTGCACTTGCAGAGAACTCAGATGGGGAGGTCCACATTGGCGGAAGAGTCGATCGAGGAACAGAACCAGATGTCTGTAGGTCGATCCTGGTGAGCGTTGATTCAGCCTTGCCTCGGGCGCTTGAGGGTGAGTCAGCGCGCAGCAGGAAGGATGGGTCGCGGGCGGAGATGGCCCGGTCCGGAGCACCGTTGCTCGAGCCGGGCGACGCTGGGTCGGCGGATCGTTTCGCGAACGCGGTCGGTGCGACCCACCCGGTCCGTGTCTTCCTTGCCGCGGCGTTGGGCGGCTACGCGTTGCTCGTGGGGCTGACGATCGTCGCTGGCTTCTTGCTGACGAAGGTCATCCTTCGTGTCGGTGGAGTTTCGGCCTGGGACGAGCACCTCAACCGAAGGCTGGCCGGAACACGCACCTCGACGCTCGTCGATCTTTCCTGGGTGGGCTCGACGTTGGCCGGCGGCATTGTGATCCCGATCCTCGTTGGGGTGCTTCTCGTCCTGTTTCTGTGCTTCCGCCACTGGCGTTTGGCGGCGTTCACGCTGTTTGTGATCTGTGTCGAGTCCGGCGCCTACCGGGCTACATCGCTCGTCGTTCATCGCAACCGCCCCGAGGTGCACCGGCTAGAGACGCTGCCGGTGAACGCGAGCTATCCGTCAGGGCATACCGCCGCCGCGATCGCCTTGCTCTCGGGCCTGCTGCTCGTGCTTGCCTCCCGGATCGAGAGTCTCGCCCTGCGGCTCCTGCTGTGGGGATTCGCGGTTGCGATCCCGGCGTTTGTGATCTGGTCGCGGCTGGAGCGGGGCATGCACCACCTCACAGACGTTGCCGCTGGTGTGCTGATGGGCGCAGGCGCGCTCCTGATCACCGTCTTCGCGTGCCGTGCGGCGGGCGCTGCTGCCGACCGGCGGGACGCCACCCCAACGAAAGGATCAACCTCGTGAAGAAAGTCGCAGTTATCGCCCACGCCGGCAAAACAATCGGTGGGGGGCTCGATGAGCTTCGCGCCACGCTCGAGAAAACCGGGGTAGAGAACCCGATGTGGTCCGAGGTGCCAAAGAGCAAGTACGCGCCCGAGCGCGTCGAGCGGGTGCTCGCTGAGGGCGCCGAGCTCGTCTTCGTCTGGGGCGGCGACGGGATGGTGCAACGTTCGATCGACCGGCTGGCAGGGAGCGGCGCAACCTTGGCGATCATCCCGGCCGGGACGGCGAACCTGTTCGCCTCGAGTCTCGACATCCCAGCCGATATCGAGAAAGCAGTCGAGATCGGGTTCAAGGGACGCGATCGTAAGCTCGACGTCGGCAAGATCAACGGCGAGCGGTTCGCCGTGATGGCAGGCGCCGGTTTGGACGCGCACATGATCCAGGAGGCCGACGGCGGCCTCAAAGACCGCTTCGGCCGGCTCGCCTACATCTGGACGGCATCCAAGAACCTCCGCGCCGAGCCGTTCAAGGCACGCATCGATATCAACGACGAGCTCTGGTACAAGGGCAGCGCCAGCTGCATCCTGCTCGGCAACGTCGGCTCCCTCTTCGGCGGCATCGAAGCATTCGACAACGCCAGGCCCGACGACGGGCTCCTCGAAGTCGGCGTCACGAGCGCCGACGGTCTCGGTCAGTGGGCACGCACCGTGGCCCGAACCGCGGTCGGAAGCACCGCCAAGTCGCCGTTCGTGCAAGTGACAAAGGCGACGAAGATCCGGATCAAACTCGACCGCAAGGTGGCCTACGAACTCGACGGCGGCGACAGAGGACCCGCCAAAGTGCTGAAGGTCAAGGTCGAGCCGGGCGCGATCACCGTCCGTGTGCCAAACCAACCGTGATGCAGCCAGCGACAGTCGAGGCGGAACGCGTCACCGGCGATGACTGACGGCGCCGAAACCGGAACCGCCCAGGCCGTACGCGAGGGGAGCGAAAAGGTCGTTCGGTCGAACGGCTTCGAATGGCTCTCCCGCGCCGGGTTCGGCGCACGGGGGCTGATCTATGGGATCATCGGGCTGCTCGCTCTGCGACTCGCTATCGGGCAGGGAGGGAGGACAACAAACCAGCAAGGTGCACTCCACACCGTCGCCAACCAGCCGCTCGGCAAACTGCTCCTCGCACTGCTCGCCCTCGGACTCGGCGGCTACGCGATCTGGCGTTTCGCGCGAGCAGCGATCGGCCACGGCCCCGAAGGCAACGACAGCACCCTCGACCGGGTCACAGCACTGGCGAGCGGAATCGTCTACTTCGGCTTCTTCATCGTCGCCGTCCGCATCCTGACCGGCTCCAAAGGCAGCTCTAGCACCCCCACAACGGCCTCCCGAGACGTGTTCGGCTGGCCGGCCGGCACCTGGATCGTCGCCGCCGCAGGCCTGATCGTGATCGGCGTAGGGCTCTACCAGGGCTACCGCGGAATCACGAAAGAGTTCCTCGACGACGCAAAGACCGAACGGATGGGCGTCCGGACAAAACAGATGATCGCCGCCCTCGGCCTGGTCGGGCATCTCGCCCGCATGGTCGTGTTCACACTGATCGGGGTCTTCCTCGTCAAGGCAGCGGTCGATTTCGACGCTCGCGCAGCCATCGGCCTCGACGGCGCCCTCGCCAAGCTCCAACACAACACACTCGGCCCGTTCCTGCTCAGCCTCGTCGCGCTCGGCCTGATCGCATTCGCGCTCCACTCATTCAGCGACGCACACTACCGCCGAATCTGACCACCGTCTTCGGCCGTCCGCGTCCGGTGGCCGCGACCGCCTCTTCTTCCCAAGTGCCGGAAACCGCCAAAGGATCGGACCGATCAGTCAGTCGTCAAGATGGGCGATCGGCCGACCCCGTCTGGCCTCGCGCTGGTTTGCCGTTTTGCACGGCACGGTAGGACGCGACGTACTGGCATTCAACCGAAGGAGCATCATGGGTGAGAGCGATCGCACCAGCGGCACGAGCCCCGTCGAGACTGATCTGCGTGAGGCTGGCGACGACGTATCAAGCGCCGGTCATCGCGCGGCTGACAAGGCGGGCGACGCCGCCGACCGGGCGAAGGACGCAGCGAGCAGCGCCGGCCAGAAAGTGTCCGACGCCGCCGAGGACCTGATCCCGGGCGACTCCGACCGCGACGGCCACTAGCAAGTATCTAACCCACAAGCGAACACAAACGGGCCTGCCGACGGTGGGCCCGTTGTTGTCGGGACGTGCCCCGTGTTGAGGAAACCTGTGGGTACTACGAGCCAGGCCCGTGATTGAACTTCTCGGCCAGAGGGGGTCTGCCGTGGCTAGCAAGATGAACGCTGGGGCGCAAACCAAGGCAGCGGTGTTCGCTTACTTGCCGCTTGCGCGCCCCCTGCATTGCCATGGGTTGCGACCGCTCGGCCCTATGAATGCTCAATCGTTAGTTGTTTGGTGAGCCGTCCGCTGCTCGACGGCGCGTGGGGCTCGTGCGTCGCGGCGGGCGGGGAGGGGTCGGGGCCGGGACGGATTTCCCAGGCGGTTCTGCGGGGCAGCGGCATTCGTCCGCCACCGCCTGCCCTTCCCTCGCAGCCGTCCCTCTGCGCGTCGGCCTGTCGCGCCGGGCCGGCCGGGGGAGGGTCGGACAGGGGTGATCCGGGGGCCACGAAGGGGCCACGTCTTCGCCAACCCTGTCCGGGAGAGCGACCTTATAAGCAAGGAGGGGTCGCTCGCAAACCGGCATCAGCACCGGGTTTGCGAGACCGTGGTCTGGGCGTAGTCTGGACTTCGGGCGATCCAATACGCGTGCGTGCGTTGAGGACGCGCTCCCGCCGAGGAACTCGGGCGAGCGTGGCCCGTTTTTCGTCGATCGCCCGCGTGTCGTCACCGGGGCCTCACCGTGACACGTCGATACGACCGACCGACGAGCGGACATCTCAATCGTCCGCCAGGTCAGACTTGGCCTACCCGAGCAAGTCGATCTGTCGGCCGAGGCGCTCGGCATACGTTAGGCAGCGTTTCCGCTCGAAGATCCCCACGGCGCGCTCGAGCTCCGCGCGTGCCTCGTCGATCCGGCCGGCACCGATGAGCACGGTCGCGAGATCCTCGTGACCCCAGCCTTGGAGCAAGACGTTGTCCGTCTCGGTCTCTGCGGCGGCGAGTCCTGCGCGGGCGAGAGCCTCGGCTCGCTCGAGCTCGCCGCGCGCGCTGATGATCAGAGCCTCAACGGTCGGGCGTAGCGACCGACCGACCGGGCCGGGCTCGACCGCCTGCGCCCGATGTAGCTCGCGCTCCGCGGCTTCGAGGCAGCCGAGGTAACAGAGGTCCCGGGCCAGCGGCAGCCTGAACGAGGCGGCGATGCCGTCGGTGCCAGGTGGTAGGGCCTCGATCAGAGCGTTGTGGTGCCGACATGCGCGCTCGCGATCGCCCTCGACGATCGCGATCGCCGCGAGGTGTGCGTCCGCCCAAATGCCGCCGGTGACCTCGCGAAGATGCTCCGACCGCGCCTCGGCGAGGGGCCACGCCTCGTCGGTGCGGCCGAGCATCGCGAGCAGCACCGCTCGGGCGAGGTCACTGTCCCCAGGCGGTCGTCCAGGCACGAGCTCGTCGAGTATCCGCAGGCCCTCGTCCGCCGGGCGCGGGCTGAGGATCAGCGCCCAGTCGAGCTCCAGCGTGATGGAGGAAGGCGAGTCGCCCGCACGCCGGGAGTGGTGGAACGCCCGCTCGAGGGCGGCAACGGCGTCGTCGCAGTGCATCCGATTTTGGGCCGTGACGCCGACGGCCAACCACAGCAGCGCGAGCCGCCTGGGATCGTCACGTTCTTCTTCGAACGGAAGCGCTGCGCGGCAGAGCGCCTCCTGCTCGTCGTACGAGCCGAGCTCGCCGCTGATCACACGCAGGCAGAGGCCTGTTGCACGGGCAAGCGAAGCACCGGACCGGTCGCCCGAGGCCGCGGCGCGGTCGGCGAGCGCGTCCGCAGCTTGCACGGCCGCGCGACCATCGAGATCGTTCGTCACCCAGGCGGCTTCCAACTCGAGCGCGACGTCGAGGCGGTGCGGGCGCAGAAGCTCGGCGGCGCGCGTGAGGAGGGAGGTCGCGGCCCGGCCGTCGAGGCGGTCTTTCGCGCGCCGGCCCGCGGCGGCGAGCCGCTCGGCAGCGCGCTCGCACAAATCCGGGTCGGGGCGGCCGAGCTCGGTGAGGTAACGGGTCGCCTGTTCGAGGTGGTAGCCGATGATCTCGTCGACCTCGACGAGCCCCAGGCCATGCTGGGCCAGCCAATCGGCGAAGCGGGAGTGGAGGTCGGCGCGGATCGCCTTGGGCAGGGAGTCGTAGGCGGCATCCCGGAGCAGCAAGTGGCGGAAGCGGTAGCCGTCCTCTCCGGCGAGCTGGGCGCGGTCGGGACGGATCAGCTCTCGGCGCACGAGCCCGGCCAGGCGCGTCGTCAGCTGCATCTCTCCGGGTACGAGCGCCTGCACGGCCCCGCGGTGGAAGATCTCGCCCTCGACTGCTCCTCGTTCGAGCACCTTCCGCTCATGCTCGTCCAGCTGGTCGAGCCGTGCCGCCAGGAGCGCCCTGAGCGTCGGGGGCACGTCGACGTCGTCGTCTGCCGCCACCATCGCCAGCATCTCGGAGACGAAGAGCGGGTTCCCGCCCGACGCGTACGCGATCCGCTCCCGGAGCTCGCCCGAGACCTGATCGCCGATCAGCGCCTCGACCTGCTCGGCGGGCAGCGGCTCGAGCCGCAAGACGCCGGGCCAGCCGGGGCGCCGGTCGAGCAGCTCCGGACGCGCCATGCACAGGAGCAGGATCGGAGCGCCGGCCGAGAGCAGCGCCGTCGACTCGACCAGGTCGAGGAACGTCTCGTCTCCCCACTGGATGTCGTCGAGGACGACGACCAGCGGCGCCTGCTCCTCGAGCAGCTTTCGGGATGCCCAGGCGATCTCGTCTGCGGTGGTCGCGACGTCCGAATCGCCGAGGAGCGAGCGGATCGCTGCCGCTGCGACCGGGTCCGAGGGCAGCTTCCCGAGCTGCTTCACCACCTCCACCACGGGCCAGTACGTGATCCCGTCGCCGTAGGGCAGGCAGCGCCCCCGGAGCACACGAGCTTCGACGGCGGCGAGCGCCTCCGCCACGACCCGCGACTTGCCCACTCCGGCGTCGCCTGTGACGGTGATCAGCTGGCAACACGCCTGCGTCTTCACTCGCTCCCACGCCGCGACGATCTGCGCAAGCTCCGTCTCGCGCCCGACGAACCGGGACGCGTGGCTGCGGTCCGGCACGTCGAGCACCGATAGCAGCCGATACGCAGGCACCGGCGCAGACTTTCCCTTCAGCCTCAACGGCTCCACCGGTTCCACCGCGACCGCGTCAGAGGCGAGCGCATGGGTCGCCTCCCCGATCAAGACCTCCCCCGGGGCGGCGGCCTGCTCGAACCGTGCCGCGACGTTCACGGCGTCCCCTGTTGCCAGCCGCTCCGAGGTGCCCGTGACGACCTCGCCGGTGTTCACCCCGATCCGGCCGCGGATCCCGAGCTCAGGCAGCGCGTCCCGCATCTCGACCGCCGCCCGGCAAGCCCGGAGTGCATCGTCCTCGTGCGCAGCCGGGATCCCGAACACCGCCATAACTGCATCGCCGATGAACTTCTCCACCGTGCCGCCGTGCGACTCGACGATCGCGTTCATGCATTCGAAGTAGCGCGCGAGCAGTGCCCGCAGCACTTCTGGATCCGTCTGCTCTCCCAACGCCGTCGAACCAACCAGATCGCAAAACAGCACCGTCACCACCTTCCGGCGCTCGCCCGAGCCGCCGCCTAGCGGGGCAGCACACGCCTCGCAAAACCTGGCGGCGTCGCTGTTCTCATGACCGCAGCTCGCACAGACCAGCACGGCAGCAGACTAGAACGCAGCCGAAACCAGAACAACCACCGCTATGACCCGCCGAAGCGTCACTCAGACCGCCTCGACCGGAGCGAAAGGAACCACCGGCGCCCGCCTCTAGGCCGCGCCGGCCTCCTCGGCCGGGGACCGACGGGGGTGGTGTGAGCGACGTCTCGTTCGATCGCCACGGCAAGCTTGGCGGGATCGCCATGAGGCCGCCGGAACGGCCCCGGTCTCCTGCGCCGCAGGCAGCGGCGCTCTCACGGGAGCCTCGGCGAGCGGGGGCCTCGCGCCCCGGCTCGTCGTCTACGTCGTCGGCGCGGTGCGGCGCGCCGGGCTCGTCCGGCTGTCGGAGCGAGCGCGGTCGACGACGCCCTCGAGCGTGTCGGCGGGCCGAACGCTCACGCCGACCTCACGCTCCTCAACCTGGCGGCCCCCGTCGCCGACGGCCAGCAGATCGTGGTGCCGGCTTGCGCTCCTCCCGGCGCGGGCGGCGGTGGTGCCGCGGCCGGTGGGGCGGCGGCCGCCGGCGCGAAGGTGAGCTTTGCCAGCGCGACGCTCGAGCAGCTCGATGCGCTCCCCGGAATCGGCCCGGGTGACTACAGGTGTTCTTTGTCCCCGATGAGCGGGGGCAATGACTGGCTCCAGTCGAGGACGGTCGGCCCGGTTGCCGTCAGGTTGCCAACGCGGCGTCGATGTTTGCGGCCGTCTGACGAAGTGCGCGCTCGACGCCGCGCCGCAGGGGAAGGCGGTCGTAGAGGCCTCGGAGCCCGGATCTCGGCTCGTACTCGACCACGAGGCGGTAGCGGAAACCGCCGTTGGCCGCGACGAAGTGTCGCTCGTGATGCGCTTCGGGCATCCCGCTCTGGGTGCTCTCGTACTCGACGAGTCGGTTCTCTTCGAAGTGGCGCAGAGTCATTCGAAGCTCGATGTTCCGTCCAAGTAGCCGAACGACGATGCGGGTCTCGTCGCCTGGGCTGCTCCACCGCGAACCGGGCTCGATCCGGACGAAGCCGGGCCAGTACCGGGGCCAGTTGGCCATGTCCGTTATGAAAGCGAAGCCAGCTTCGACTGGAGTCGCGAAGTAGTGCTCGTGCTCGATCCGGATCATCGGTCCGTGCCCGCTGAGGCTTCGCTAGGGAGCGACCGCTGCCGCCAGGACGAGGGGCAGGTCGAGAGCGAGCGATCCGCGCTGCACGAGCGAGCGCCAATCGTCCACGACCGCGCGCGCGAAGTCATGTCGCTCTGTCTCGTCGAGGTCGGCGAAGACTGCGCCGAGTGGCGTGCTTGTGACGTACTGCCAGAGGAAGTCATGGGGTGCGGGGAGTCTGAGGGCCTTCTCGCTGGTGGTGACGGAGATGTCCGCGAAGCCGGCCCGGTCGAGTAGCTCCTCGAGTTCTTCGCTACCGAGCGAGAACACCTGGCGCACGAACTCGGCGGCGCTGTGCAGCCGGTGGTGTTCGAGTTGCTCGGCGAGGATCGTGAAGAGGGAAGGAGTGGGCGAGGGGACAGTGGCGAGGAAGCGTCCGCGAGCGCGCAGGACGCGGCGGGCCTCGCTGAGGGCGAGCAGCTTGTCCGAGAAGAACTGGAGGCCCATCTGGCAGAGGACGGCGTCGTAGGCGGCGTCCGCGAACGGCAGTGCCTCGGCGCTTGCCTGATGCCAACTGATCGGGGGATGTGCTGCGAGCGAACGCGCGACCTCGATCATGGCGGGGTTCGACGTCTGCCGCCTCGACCGTCGCTGTGCCCAAACGCTCGGCCGCAACCCTGGCGACGGCGCCGGTACCGCAGGCGAGGTCGAGCACTTTCTCGCCGGGAGTCAGCGATGCGGCAGCGACGAGATCGATCGCGAGTGGAGCGGCCACGGCAGGGACGAAGTAGCGCTCGTAATTGCGTGGGGCCGGCCCTTGGTAGCTCTCGAACGACGGCGACAGTCGCTCTGACGAGTCTGTCGAAATCCTCGCGGCGCTCATTTCGTCTCCTTTCGGCACGTGTAACGAAACACGTAACGTAACACGTCGCGGTACGATGTCAAGGTGGGCCGGCCCAAGGAGCACGACGAGGAAACGCGCGCGGCCCTCCGAGCGGCGACGGAGAGAATCGTCGCCGAGTCCGGGATCGGCGCATTCTCCGTTCGCGCCGTCGCCCGCGAGGTCGGCACCACGACGCGCGCCGTCTACAGCCTGTTCGGGTCCAAAGAGGGCCTGCTCGCCGACGCACTCGCGCAGAGCGCATTCGAGTTCCTCGCCGACGGGATCGCAGAGCTGCCCGAGACCGACGATGCGGTTGCCGACCTCATAGCCGTTGGAGTGCCTGTCTTTCGCTCACTCGTTCTCGAGCACCCGGCCCTCTATCGGATCGCGTTTCAGCGCATCGCACCGAACTTCCCGGCCGGACCTGAGGTCGTCAAGGCGCGCGAGCGGGCCCTCGCCGGCCTGCTGGGGAAGGTCGAGCGGCTCGCAGAGGCGGATCTCCTCGGGGAGAAGACGGTGCCAGACGCAGCCGTTGAGTTCAACGCGATGCTGGAGGGGCTAGCGAACGCCGAGCTACGCGGCACGATTCTTCGCATCCTCCCGGCGGGCGACGAGGAGCGCACCTGGCAGCAAGCGCTCACCACCGTGGCCCGCGGGTTCCGAGCCACCGGACACAATGCGGGAGATAGCGAACATTTACCGCGACCTCAGGCGTGACAGGCCGGGACGACGATGGTCAGCGGAGGTCGGGGGAGGTCGCATTGGCTCGTTCCGGCGGTTTTTGTGAACGCGCGTCGGTCACGCTGCGTCGGGGCTGGTGTGTGTGACCTGATCGGAACCTGACCCGCCGCGTTTCGGCCAAGACCGCGCCTCGGTTTCTTGGGTGGAAAGGATCGGGTACGAGGCACGAGGCGTGCGAACGCCGATCATCGAAGCCGGCGGTCGCTGTTCGGGCGAGAGGAAGCCGGCGCCGGCACCCTTCGAAGGCTGGAGGTCGGGGGAGTCTGACAGGCTTACATCAGGCTTTCGTGTGAACGTCGAGCGGTCTGCTTCCACGTCGCGCACTGTGTTGGCACGGCGGAGCTACGAGGCGCGCGGCGATCCACGGGGTTGGCGAGGGGATCGCAGCGATACGCCGGGGCGGCTCAGAAGGGCTCGCCCCGGCGTATGCGGCAATTCGATCGCCGTTACTTGCCGATCACGAAAGTCCGCGCATCGGACGATGTGTCGTACTTCGCGTCGCCGCTCGGGAAGGTCGCGCTCAAGGGGTACGACCCCGACTTCTGCGTGAGCTTCATGTTGACGACAACGTGCCCGCTTGCATCGCTCGTGCCGGTTGCCGTCTGGGCACCGAGGACGAACGTGACCTGCTTGCCGCTGACGGGCTGGGCGTACTCGTCGATGAGGTTGGCCGTCAGCGCGACCGTCTTCGAGGGAACCGACGAGAGCACACCGGTGTAGCCGAGCGTCGTGTCCCGCTTGGTCACGTGGACGAGCCGGTTGTCGGTGCTGCAGGCGCTGTCCTTGTCGCAGACCTCGAGCGTCGCGTTGTAGTCGCCCGGGGATGCGTACGCGTGTCCCACGCTGGGGCCGCCCGTAGCGCTCGGCGAACCGTCACCGAAGCTCCACGTGTACTGCAGCGTACCCTGGTCGTTCGAGCCGGGGTCGGTGGCCTGGCCGTTGAACTGCACGAGCCTCCCCCAGTCGCTCGTCGTGTCAGGGCCGGCGTTGACCGACGGCTTCGCGTTTGCCACCGAGACCGTGAAGCTCTGTGTGGCCGAGAGACCGGTGACGTCGGTCGCCGTCAGCTGGCCGTCGTAGACGCCGTTGTCGCCGAACGCGCGCTGCGGGGAGGGCCCGTACGACTTCGTGCCGTTCGAGAACTCCCACACGTAGGAAGCGATCGGGCACTTCGAGCTCACTGACGCCGAGAATCCGACCGTGGCGCCCTCCGTGCCGGAGAACTGGCCGAGTGGGGCAATCGTCGGCGAGACGTTGTTCGCCTGGAGCGGTCCCATCGAGGTGATGAAGCCACCGCTCGTGAGGTCGAAGTTCGGATTCGAGACGATCTCCGAGCCAACGCCGATCGCCTTGTAGTCGAACATGTCGATCAGCCCGAACACGTCGAGGGTATTGACGATCCGGACTTCAACCTGCTCCTTCGCGACCGTCGCCGGCGTCCAGTGGAACGGGTCGAGCTTGTAGTCGACCTGGTCACCGGCTTTCGCCCCGCACGGCACCTGGAAGCTGTCGGTCTGCACCGATGGCGTGAGCGGGAGGTCGTCCACGCTACCGACCTGGTTGCCGCCGATCGAGAGACCGCGCGTGACGACGGCGCCCTCAGGCGTCACGCTGAACTTCACGCCGATACCGAGCTTGGCGAAGATGAACGTGCCGGGGATCGGCGAGGGGAGCGCCCCGGGCAGCGGAATGCCCGGCGAGTCCGCCTCGCAGTCGAATCCGCCGCCGGAGAGTTTCACGTCGCACGACACGTTGTCCGTGTCGAGGGTCAATGGGCCGAAGTCGATGCTGTCGATCTCCCCGAAGAGCTCCCACGTGACGGCGAGCTTGCCGTTGGTGATCGGAGCTGCACGGGTCACCGCAAGGTCGGCTCCCTGCCGAACCTTGTCGCTGTCCCAGCCCACGTTGGTCGTAAGCTCGCCACTCCACTTCGCCTTCGCCTTCACAGTGAGATTGGTGAGCACGATCGGCAGCGGATCGGGGATCACGATCGGCGCTTCGAGCTGAAAGCCGCCAAGCTCAGCCTCGTTGCTGGTCACCTTGACCACCTGCGTGTTGGTCGCGGGAGCGGCTGCCGCCGGGCCCGCGAGAAGGATCGCCGCGAGAACCGTCAGGCATACGGCAACAAGCGCCTGGCCGCTGCGGCGGCCGCGCCGCCGACTAAGCCGGGTGCTCGAGTCCTGCTGTTGGAATGTCTTCCAAAACGACATCTTGGGATAGTCCTTTCGCCTCGCTTGAAGGCCACCGGTGCCGGGGCCTGGGAACAAGGCAACACGATGCCTCCGCACCACCCGAGCCCACCAGGGGGTGCGCACGCCGATCGCCGACGGTTTCCGGCCGCAAGATCCGGCGGTTTCCCGCCAGGGCGCACCGGAGGGCCTAGCGGCGCTATGCCAAAGGAATCTCGGCCAGGAGGCGCGTTCCGCCCCCGGCCGGGCTCGTCAGCGTAAGCCGGCCCCCGAATGCCTCCACCCGATCCGCGAGCCCGCGCAGCCCGGTGCCTTCCTCGTCCGCACCGCCGACGCCGTCGTCGCGGACCTCGACGAGCAGCGCTCCGCTCTCCGCTCTGGCGTCGACGACGACCTGGCTTCTGCCGGCGTGCTTCTGAACGTTGGCCAGACCTTCCGCAACGACGTAGTAGGCTGCGGCCTCGACCTGCTCCGGCAGTTGGTCGGTGAGCTTCGTGCGGAGCTCGACGGGATACGGGGCCCGGAGTACGATCGCGTTCAGAGCCGCCTCGAGCCCGCGCTCCGCGAGGACAGACGGATGCAGGCCGCCCGCGAGCTCGCGGATCTCCTGCAACCCGGCGGAAACCTCTTCGATCGCGATATCGAGCCGGTCGTTGCCCTCGGCCAGCGACTCCCGCAGACGGCCGAGGGTGAGGAGCACAGCGGTGAGCCGCTGCTGCGCGCCGTCGTGGAGGTTTCGCTGGATCCGGCGTCGCTCCGCGTCGGCGACCTCGACGAGGCGAGCCCGGGATGCGCGCAGCTCGACTTCCGCCTGCTTGCGGTCGCTGATGTCTCGCAGGTAGCCCGTGAAGGTCGGGGCGCCCGGAAGGACGATCCTCGTGATCGTCAGCTCGACCGGGAATTCGGTCCCATTCTTGTGCATGCCGGTCAGCTCGAGCCGCCTGTCGAGGATGACGGGATGCTCGGTCTCGAGAAAGCGCGCGAGCCCGCTTCGGTGCGCCGCACGCAGAGCCGGTGGAACGATGAGTTCCGCCATCTCGCGTCCCATCACCTCGTCCTCGCGATACCCGAACGCTCGTCTCGGCCGCATGATTCCAGCCGATCACACGGCCGCTCGCGTCCATGCTGACGACCCCGTCGAGGGCGGCCTCGAGCATCGCGCGAAGGCGTGACTCGCTCCTGCGCACCGCGTCCTCCGCCTGACGCCGCGCCACGAACTGACCCACCTGGCTTCCCAGCTCACGCATCGTCTCGAGCAGGCGCTCGTCAGGCTCACGCAACTCGCGCGAGAAGAACTCCATCACACCGACCACTCCTCGTGCGCTCAACAGTGGGAAGCCGAATGCGGCATGCAGGCCGTCGCGACGCGCGACCGCGGCCCGTGGGAAGTTGCCGTCCTCGGGTGCGTCGACCAGCCAGACCGGCTCGCCCGCCTCGAGGACGCGGCCTGGGAGCCCCTCACCCCGAGCGAGCGCGATGCGCTCGCTCAGCGACTCGAACTCCCGGGCGCCGTCGCGTAGGTGCCAGGTGCGGAGGCAGCGCAGTCGCTCATCTTCCGGCCCGAGCTCCCAGACGGCGCCGAGCTCCCACCCAAGCGAGCCTCCGATTGCCTCGAGAACGGACGCATACGCCTCGACAGGCCGATCCGTTTCGGCCAGGATCCGGGCGACGGCGTGCTCCACCGCCTGGAGATCACCCACGTCGGCGAAGCGTGCACCCGTGTCCCCCGTCTCCATACCGACTATGAATGCTACGCGACTGGATTTCTCCATCTCGATCGGAGAGACGTGACAGACGCCCGACAACTGCGCATCGTGGTCGCCGACGACAACGCGCTCCTGCGCGAGGGCATCGCATCGCTGCTCGAGGACGCCGGGCACGAGATCGTCGGCCGGGCCGGGAGCGCAGACGAGCTCCTCCGGAAGGTCCGCTCGGACACGCCGGACATCGCGATCGTCGACGTGCGCATGCCGCCCGGGAACGCCGACGACGGACTCGTCGCCGCCGCCGAGATCCGCCGCAAGCAGCCGACGGTTGCCGTTCTCGTCCTCTCGCAGCATCTCGAGCCGGCGTACATGCTCGAGCTCATCGGGGACGATGCCTCGGGTGTCGGATACCTGCTCAAGGAACGCGTCCGTGACGTCTCGGACTTCATCGAGGCGGTCGAACGGGTCGCCAATGGTGGCACCGCGTTCGATCCCGAGGTCGTCAAGAGCCTCGTCGACGGTCACCGACGCTCGTCGCTCGACGACCTCACCGACCGCGAGCGCGCTGTTCTCGGGCTGATCGCAGAGGGTCGCTCGAACCGGGCGATCGCGAAGGAGCTCTACCTCAGCTCACGGGCGCTGGAGCGCCACGTGCAGGCGATCTTCCAGAAGCTCGGCCTGTCCGACACGGAGGACGACAACCGCCGCGTGCTCGCGGTCCTCGCGTTGCTCGGCCGCTGAAGCGCGGCGGAAATCCGCCAGCAACCCGGCGTCTGACCGCCACGGTTCGGGCGGATCGCTCTCTGTCCACGAGCAGCGAGAGAGACGAAACTCCTCGCGTCAACGTGAGCAAGGAGATCCGATGAGCCTCGACCTGAACGTGCTCGAGACGAGCTTCGACCTGGTCGCCCCCCGGGGTGACGAGCTGATGGACGTGTTCTACGCCCGCCTCTTCGCCTCGGCACCCGCGGTGAAGCCGCTCTTCGAAGGCACCGACCTGACGCGGCAGAAAACGATGCTGCTCGGCACCCTCGTCCTCCTCCGCAAATCCCTGCGGAATCTCGACCCGATCATCCCCAAGCTGCGCGAGCTCGGCGCTCGTCATGTCGCCTACGGGGCACAGCCCGAGCACTACCCCGTTGTCGGCGAGGTGCTGATCGCCTCGATGGCTGACATCGCAGGCGCCGCGTGGAACACGGAGTTCGAGCGCGCGTGGAGCGAGGCGTTCGCGGTCGTGGCCGGCGTCATGATCGAGGGAGCCGAGGCCGCGACGCAGGTGGCCGCATGAGACGTCCTGTGTCAACCCTGGGTTGTGAGGAGTTGGTTGAGGCTGCGGTGGCGGTTGGGGTCGTAGCTGGTTCGGTCTTGCCAGAGGCGCCAGATGAGCGGGTCCAGGCGACGCCGAGCGGATGCAGCGCGTTCGCGACGCGGACGAGGCGCGCTCAAGCGACCTGGCACGTCTCGGCCGCGCGTTCATTCGCGACGCCTCGGGCGCCGACGCCCTTTCGAAGCTCTGACGCTACGAGGCGACGCTCGACCGCGCGCTCCTCCACGACCTGCACGAGCTCCAACCGCTTCAAGAATCTCATCGGCCGCCGCACGACGTGTCACTTCAGGAACGGTCAGAACGGTACGACGCCGGATTGGACGCGAGGGACTGTATTCCCTGACTAAGATCTTCGCGACCGACAGGCTGGCCGGCGATTCGGATTCGAGGGCCAGAACCGTCCCGCCTGCGTTCCACCACTCGAGCAGCACGCGGATCCCGTCGCTGAACAAAGTTTCGCGCCGGGCCGAACGCGTGCCTCCTCCACCGCAAGACGTTCGACGGCGCCTAGAGACACCAACCCTCGCTGGCGGGTGAGGCTTGATACGGAGGAAGATTCTGCTGCGCCACTTCGGCACGCGCGGGCGAGTGGCCGCCGCGGGAGAACGCGTCTACCATCCCTCCAGGATTCGTCCAGCGTGCTGCGCCAACGTGTGCTCGTCGAGACGAAAGAGGCCGGATTTGCCCGTCGAGTCGCATGTCGCTGTCGGGACGACCATTGCGGAGTACGTCGTCGAGGAGCCGATCGGCAGCGGGGGCATGGGGGAGGTGTATCGCGCCCGCGATGAGCGCCTCGGGCGGCGCGTCGCCTTGAAGGTGCTGCTGCGGCGGCTCGCCGACGACCCCGGCTTCCGCGAGCGGTTGCTCCGCGAGTCGCGGCTTGCCGCGAGTCTCGACCACCCGAACGTCGTTCCGGTGTATGAGGCGGGCGAGGCGGACGGGCGCCTCTTCATCTCGATGCGCTACGTCGACGGCACCGACCTGAAGGCGCTGCTGCGGCGGCAAGGGGCGCTCGATCCGGCGCGGGCGATCGCGCTCGCGGCGCAGGTCGCGGCCGCGCTCGACGCCGCGCATGCGCTCGGACTCGTCCACCGCGACGTGAAGCCGTCGAACGTCCTCATTGACCAGCAGGGCGGGCGCGAGCACGTCTACCTCGCCGATTTCGGGCTCACGCAGAGCGCCTCCGACCGCGAGCCCGCCGACGGCAGCCTGATGGGCTCGGTCGACTACGTCGCCCCCGAGCAGATCCGTGGCGAGGAGGTCGACGGGCGCGCGGACGTCTACGCGCTCGGCTGCCTCCTCTTCGAGACGCTCACGGGCTCCGTCCCGTTCACAGGCGTGTCGGAGGTCGCGATCGTCTACGCGCACCTCGACGAGGAGCCACCGTCCGCGAGCGAGCGGCTGCCGGGGCTGCCGCCCGCGGTCGACTGCGTCCTCCGGCGGGCGATGGCGAAGGAGCGCGAGGTCCGCCAGCCTACCGCGACCGGGTTCGTGGAGGAGGCGACGGCCGCGCTCGGGCTCGTTCCCGCTGCGAAGGCGCCGCGCCGTTGGCCGCTCGCACTGGCCGGATGCCTCGCCCTCGTCGCCATCGTCGTGGCGGTGGGCGCCGTGGTGCTCGCGCGCTCGGACGGCGGTCCGGCCGCCGTGAAGGGCGGCACGATCGTCTCGATCGACCCCGTCGGCGACCGGGTCGCGACGACGTACAAGGTCTCCGCCCATCCGAGCTCGGTGACCACGAGCCGCAGCCGCGTCTGGGTTGGGTCGCTGCGGGACGGATCGCTCTGGAGGATCGATCCCGCCACCGGTGAGGTGGAGCGGTTCACGACGGCCGGCGAGCCGCGTGACCTCGCGGCGTCCGGGGACGAGCTCTACGTCGCGAGCGACGGCCAGACGCCGTTCGAGGGCATCGTGGCGCGCTACAACGCGATCACGGGCGCTCGCGAGGACGGGGTGGACGTGCTCTCGTGCTCGGTCGCGGCCCGACGTGGAGTCCTCTGGGTGGCGGGCTGTCCCTTCCTCGTCCGCGTCTCAGCCGGTTCGCAGCCGATGAAGATCGAGCGCTCGGTCTTCGTCCCGTTCCAGGAGCCGCGCTCGGGCGAGACGGCCCGGAGCGCGATGCGGGACATGGCGATCGGGGAGGGCGCGCTGTGGGTGGTGGGTGACGTTGCCGACCGCCGTGTGTTCAAGGTCGATCTCCGGACGGGCCGCATCCTGCACGCGACGCAGCTCCCGTTCGCCCCGCGCTCGATCGCGGTGGGGGAGGGAGGCGTATGGGTGACGGGGGCGATCGACGATGTGCTCTCCCGCCTCGACCCGGGCACGGGGCAGGTCGTGCGGACGATCCATGTGCCACGCGGCGCGGCAGGTGTGGCAGTCGGAGGCGGGAGCGTGTGGATTGCGAGCGCGCTCGACGGCTCGGTGAGCAGGATCGATCCGCGCTCGCTCGACATCGTGAAGACGATCCCGGTCGCGGGCGCACCCAGCGAGGTGACCTACGGACTCGGCCGCGTCTGGGTGACGGCGAATGAGAGCTAGCCGCCTCGTAGCGGCGCTCGTCGTCGCGGCCTGCGCGATGCTGGCGGCCGGGTGTGTGGGCAACGATCGGCCGTTCCGGCTCGGCGTGCTCACCGATTGCCAGGGCCCCTTCCACGCGTTCGAGGAGGCGGAGCTGTCGGGCGTCGAGCTGCCGCTCATCGAACGCGGCGCTCGCCTCCGCGGCCCGGCTCCGACGGATGGGGTCACGGACGCGACCGCGGGCGGTCGCAAGGTCGAGCTCGTGCGCGGTTGTGCCGAGACCGGCGAGTTCGCCGTCTTCCTCGAGGAGGCCCGTCGGCTGGTCGAGACGGAGCACGTCGACGCGATCGTCGGTGGCAACGGCCCTTCGATTCGCGACGTAGCGCGGCTGTACCCGACCGTGCCGTTCGTGGCGACGTTCTGGGACGAGCAGGAAGTCACGTTGCGGAAGCCGGTGGCCAACGTCTACCGCTTCGAGACCGACTACGGGCAGCACATGGCGGGGCTCGGAGCCTACGCGTACCGCGATCTCGGCTGGCGTCGCGCGAGCATCCTCGCGGGTGACGCCTCTCCCGGCTGGGGCGCTGCGGCCGCCTTCATCGCCGAGTTTTGCTCGCTGGGGGGAAGGATCACCGACGAGGTCTACCTCTCGCCGTGGGTTCCGATGAATGACCCGGCGGCTCAGGCGTTACGCTCACGCCCCGACGGCGTGGCACTCCTTCTGACGAGCTTCGACTCGCCGCTCGAGGTCACGCGAGGCGTCCTGCAGCGCCTAGAGCAGCCCGACCGCCAGCTGCTGCTGAACGGCCCGCTGATCGAGGATCCGACCGTGCTGCAGCCGGTCTCCCGTCGTCTCGACCGGGTCGTCTCGACCTCGCTGATGCCCGTCACGACGCCGTCGCGGGAGCTCACCGGCTACCGGCAGCGCTATGCGAAGACGTTCAAAGGGCTGCCTGCGAGCCTCGGCGACCAGTCGTTCGTGATCGGTTACGGCGACGCGGTTCGCGCCCTGCTCGCCGCCGTGGACGAGACCGGCGGGGATCTCTCCGGCGGCCGCGTCCGGCTACGGGAGGCGCTGGCGAAGCTCCGGATCGATCTTCCGCGTGGTGACGTGCGGCTCGATTCCCACAGACAGGCGGTCGCCGACGTTCCGCTCGTGCGCATGCGGTGGCAGGACGGCCATCTCGTCCCGCGGCCGCTCTCCGTTGCGCACGACGTCGAGCAGACCTTCGCCGGGCTCCTCTCGGCGGCGCCGCCACCTGGGCCCGGCAGCCAGCCGTGCGTCAAGGCGAAGCCGCCGCCCTGGGCGCGGTAGCGGTCAGCCGGCGATCGTCCAGGTGAAGCGGGTTTGGGTGCCGTGCGGAGCGAGCCCGCCCGGCCGGACGCCTCTGCGAACGAGGATCGTCGCCCCGTCGGCACGGGTGGCGAGCGCCGTGCGCGCCCGTCCGAGGCCTTCGTGGCGCCAACGATCGGTGAGGCCGACGACGACGATGCGCGCCCCGGCGGCCGCCTCGACGAGCGCCTCCGCCTCCGGCTCGACGAGCAGCGGCTCAGCGGGGACGCCGAGGGCGCGCTGTACCGCGATCGAAGCGTTCGCAAGCAGCCGTCCCGCGCCCGAGCCGGAGGGGCCGGTAGCTGCGCCCGCGAGCCGGAGCTCCGTTGCCTCGTTGCGTGCGAGCCAGGCTCCGAGCTCGACGGCCGCCCAGTCGTGCACGGCACCCGCGAAGGGGACGAGAACAGGGCCGTCTCGGAGCGCAGTTCCAACTACGACGCCGACGTCGCACGGCGCCTGCTCGAGGAGCGCCAGCACGCGTGCGTCCTCCAGCAACCCGTCGGGCGCGTCCGCAAGCAGCAGATCGACATCCTGCTCGGCCGCGAGCCGCCCCAGGTCGACCCCCGGTGTCAACGAGAGGAAGACGGCTGTGCGGATCTCGACGCCGTCAGTGCCTCCACGGACGCGCTGGGCGCTCAGTATCTCACCGACCGGGCCCAGCTCCTCGACCGAAGCGACCGTCGTGACGACGACCAGCTCGCGCTCGGGTCGCCGGGCAAGCGGTAGCGCGAGGTCCACGAGACCCCCGACCGCGTCCGCGGCGAGAGCGGCCACAAGAATCGAGCGGAGCTGCAGGCTCTCGGGCTCGGCGCGGGGGGCAATGTCCAGGGAGCGGTCCTGCCGCAGCATCGCGGCCTCCAGCTCGCGCAGCCCGGCGCCCGGCTCGATCCCGATCTCCTCCACGAGCGTGGCGCGGGCGCGGCGGTAGGCGTCGAGTGCTTCCGCCTGTCGGCCGGACCGGTACAAGGCCATCATCAGCAGCCCCCACGTACGCTCGCGTAGCGGATGCTCGGCGGCGACCGTCTCGATCTCTCCGATCACGTCGGCGTGGTGTCCGATCGCGATGTCCGCCGCGAGACGGCGCTCGAGCGCGAGGAGCCGGAGCTCTTCGAGGCGTGCGGCGGTGGCGACCACGAAGGACTCGCGGCCGAGGTCCGAGAGCGCGGGCCCGCGCCAGAGGCCGAGAGCCTCGGCGAGCACGGCCGCGGCTGCCTCGCTCTGGCCGTTTTCGAGCGCGACGCTGCCTTCGTGAGCGAGCCGTTCGAACACCTGCAGGTCGAGCGCGTTCTGCGCGACGCGGGCAACGTAGCCCGTCCCGCGCGTCTCGATCGCCTCCTTTCCGAGCACCTTGCGCAGCCCGGAGACGTAGCCCTGCACCAGGTTCTCCGCCGACGACGGCGGGTCGGTGGGCCAGAGCTGGTCGACGAGCCGGGCGGTGGGGACGAGCGCGTTCGCCTCGCAGAGGAGCGCCGCGAGGAGGACGCGCTGGCGCGGCGGCCCGAGCTGTGCGGGCAGTCCGTCCACGAGCGCGTCGAGCGGGCCGAGGAGCCGGTACTCGAGGCTCATGCGAGGACGCTAACAGGAGCGTGAGCCGCGTCCAGCCCCGCCTCCAGCGAGTGCTCAGTGGTCCTCAAGCGCCCTCGCCGAGAGTGCTGCTCGACCGCGGCGAACGGCCACTCGACAAGGAGGAGCACGATGACCGGAACACGGATCCACCTCGCGATCGGCGCCTGCATCGTCGCAGCGCTCGTCGTCGCGGGCGCCGCCGTCGGCGCCCCGGCACCCGTGAAGGTCAAGGGCACGCAGACCGTGATCAACGAGGCAAAGGGCAAGTTCGAGATGCACGGCAGCCTGATCGGGAAGTGGAACACGACCGCGTTCAAGATCAATTACCAGGGCTCCGACGGCGAGTTCGTCGGCAGCGGTAGGGAGATCTTCAGGGGCTGTCACGACGCCGACGCCAACGGGACATGCGATGCGGGAGAGCCCACGGGCACGCTGCGCTTCACGTTCGTCTACTGGGCGAACTACAACCCGAAGACCCAGGCTCTCATCCGCGGCGAGTGCGTGCACCCCGTGGCCGGCGGCACGGGCGGCTTCAAGAACGTGAAGGGGATCATCCACATGGTCGACCGGCCGGCCGGCAAGGAAGTGAAGACGACCTACGCCGGTTCGCTTCTCTTCCCGGGCGCGACGACCGCGTCGGTCTCCTCGACCGCGGGGAATCGCTCGCTCGCAAGCGTCGCCGGGGCGAGGACCTGCGGGCACTGACGACTTCGGGCACCAGGCCCGATGGCGCGGGCGGGACGACTTGCTGCAGTCGCCTCGCCCGCGTTCTTCGCGTGTGCGACCGGCCGCTGCTGTAGCTCGCGCCCGTGCTTGCGGCGGCGAACATGGTTCTTGCGTTCAGCACAGCGCCATGGATCTTGCTGATCGTCTTCGTGATCCCGACGAGAGTCGCGATGTGGCTGTTGGCGGCGCCGGCGAGCAGGTCGCCCTCCCAGTGGCCGGGGACGGCGCGGTCTTCCGCCTCAGCGGGCCGTTCACGGATAGAGACGGCGTCGACGATCTGACCCTGGCCGGTGTGACCGCGCTTGGCGGCGCGCGGCCGGCGGATCGAGCGCGTCCGGCGTCGGTGCACGACGAGCTCGCGCTTCAAGGCGCCGCGTGCCTGCACGACAGAGTAGATCGTCTCGTGCGACACCCGCATAGTCTCGTCCTCGGGATACTCACGCTTCAGCCAGCCGGCGATCTGGTGCGGCGACCAGTCCGCTCGAGCTTCGTCGCGACCACACCGGCCAAGACGCGATTGCGGGCGAGCTTGCACTCCTGTGGCCGTCGCGCACGCCTGGGTTGCCGCTCGCCCCGAGCGAGCTCATCGGACGCGAGACCGCTGCGCTCACGCGCTGCGTCGCCGCTCCCGCGGGGGCACGCCTCCCCGCTCAAAAATCGCGCCATGAACCGTGCTCGGCGCTCGATCGAGCGCCCGACCAATATCACTGACCGACTCTCCCCGCTTCCACCGCTCCCACAACTCACGACGCTCCACAGCCGTGTACAACCTCCGCGCCCTCGCCACCACCACACCTCCAGCTCGACAGCCGATATTGCAGTGACGGGTTGGCATCAAGAGTGATTGCCTCGCGCGGTGGCTACGGCTTACCCTCAGTGGCTCGGTCTACCGAGACGAGTTGCCGATCTTGCTCGTCCTGCACAGGAGGACGGAGGCCCGCAGTTCCTCGACGGGGGCTTGGTCGATGGGGCACGATGGCGTCGCCGTTCAGGCCGAGCACGTGTTCGACGACCGCCCCGTGCTTCGCCTAGTTGCCGATCTTCCGCTCGGCTGGGCGGCGGAACGTTCAGCCGTTGACGCGGAGTGGAAGCGGTATGCATGGCCCGACGATCCAGACGAGTAGGAGTCTCTCTCCGGGTTGACATTCCGGAACTGTGAGTGTGTGAGAGTCCCGTCTGGGGCTGTTGCCAGGGTGGCGCCGTGCTCTTCGCGTGTGACTCGATTCCCGAATGACCCCGTGTGTGGGTGTCTTTCCAGTGATATGTCCGGCGGAGTGGCCGGCGCCGATCTCGGCGCCGGCGACAGCCGACGCCGGTGGGACGCCCAGGGCTGGCGTGACGCAGCCAGCCCTGGGTACAGGGTCCTCAGCTCGCGAGCGAGATCTGGCCGTGGTAGGCCGCGCAGCCGGTGACGGGGTCATCGTGGAAGTCGAGCGACCCGGTTGCCCCCGCGAAGTCGCCGCTGCCGCTGCTGATCGGGTGGTGGCAGCGGCCGTGGATTTCGGCCCAGGTAGACATGTCGTACTTGGTCGAGTACGTGAAGCTGAAGAACAGCTGGCCGGTGGGGTCGCCGACGCTGCAGGCGCCATTCCGGTCGGCATCGAGGCAGCCATCGAACCGCTCCGTCCCGCTTCCGTTGATAACGCCGGATGGAGTGATCACCTTGGCCGCGATCGAAGTTGTCGTCCAGATGCCGATCAGTGACCCGGTCATCGTGTAGACGCCGGGCGTCGCCGTCGGCTGTTGCACACCGGAGACTTGCGTCGTCCCCGCTGCGAGCGCAGCGCCAACACTCAAGAACACCGCGAGTGTGGCCATGGCAGCAACCAGACTGAGCTTTTGATGCATCTCTCCTCCTCTAGCGAGGGCGGCGCTCGTCGCCGCCACACCTCCAAGGGTCGTTGGCGATGCTGGAGACTCACTGGATCCACGCTGGTCGCCCTCCTACTCATCCTCGGTTAGCCGGAGAGCGCCGCGAGCAGCTCTCCACGACCGTCAGCAGTTGACGACTGGCAGAGAGGCGCGTCTAGGAAGCAGAACCCTGAGGCGCTCTACAACGTGGTGTCGCGTTTTCAGCGTCCCGTCGGCGACCACCGGTGGCGCTGACGGCACGAACCTCGGTGGCCTCACGGCGGGTTGGTGCGCTCTCGGCGGCCGAACGCTCACCTGCGCCAGAGATCGACGATCTCCGCTCGCCGCCCGCCCGACCCCTACGCCGCCGACGGCAAGCGTAAGAGCGGGACCTGCGCCGATCCATCAGGCACGGCTTGGACGGCGCAGGCTCGGGTCGGCGGGGCTGACACCATTTCCCGCACACGCGACCCTGCGATCCGCCCCGCTCGACAGCGCAACCAGTGAAGGTGCGTCCGGCTCGGATCACCCGCCCACCCCCGGCCCGCAGATTGCGAAGCCAATCCGACTCACTGCCATAGAGCAGCGCAATGACGAGAGTCCGGTCGCGTCAGAGGACGGCGAGCACGCGGTCGGCGCCGACGAGCTCCGTATCGGCGGGTTGACGCCGCTCGCTCGGCGCGAGAAGATTCGCGCCGAGCATTGGAACACAATTCCGATAGTCAGACAACGGTCGTGACCGCCAGCCCGGCTTCGCACAGGCCTGGCCCGTGGCGCCCCGGCGGAACACTCCTCCTCGAAAGGACTGAAGGCGAATGAACAAGCTACTAAGGGTCGTCCTTCCGCTGGTGACCCTTGTCACGATGGCCGCGGTCGGCGGTCTGGCACACACGGCACAGTCGGCCCCCGCCGCCGCCACCACGGTCGCGCAGACGACCAACTGCGTCAAGTACGCAGGCGTCGAGTCGAGCAGCAACAAGAACTCGATGGATCCGGCGCAGCAGCCCTCGAGCCAGAACTCGCTCAATGTCAGCGCAAGCTACGACAGGCTCACCACCGTGGACGACAACTGGAAAGTGCTGCCGTCCCTCGCGACGTCGTGGAAGCCCAGCGCGAACGGTCGGGTCTGGACGTTCCAGCTGCGCAAGGACGTGAAGTTCTGGGACGGCAAGCCCCTCACGTCGGCGGACGTCGTCTACACCTTCCGACGCGTGCTCGACCCGAAGACAGGCTCGGAGGGCGCGTCGCAGATGACCTTCCTCAAGCCGAGCGGGATCCAGCCGGCCGGCACGTACGCGGTGAAGTTTGTGACCGCCAAGCCGGTGGCCGAGCTGCCGCTCCTCATCACGAACAAGAACACCTTCATCGTCCAGAACGGTGCCACCACCGCAACGCTGCGGACGAAAGGCGCGGGCACGGGCCCCTTCATCCCGGTCGACTTCAAGCCGGTGCAACAGGTGCACACGTTCACGCGGAACCCCGCGTACTGGCGGCAGGGCCTTCCCAAGGCACCCTGCCTGCAGCTCTACGTGATCCAGGAGGCGAACTCGATGCTGGCCGCGTTGCAGACCGGCCAGGTGAACTTCTCCCAGCAGGTCGCGTACGAGATCGTGCCGGCGCTGAAGAAGAGCTCGGCGGTCAAGCTGACCGCAACGGGCCCCTCGACGTCGATGGTCATGCCGATGTGGACGGACACTGCTCCGTTCGACAAGGTCGCCGTCCGGCAGGCCATGAAGAAGGTGATCGACCGCAAGCAGATGGTGGCGACCGTCCTGCTCGGCTTCGGTGTCGTCGGCGACGACAACCCGGTACCGCCGACGTCGCCCGACGCCTGGCGGAAAACGGTTCCCGGCCCGGACATCGCGGGCGCCGTCAAGCTGCTCGCGTCGGCCGGCTACAACGAATCGAATCCGCTCAAGGTCGACATCTACACGGCGGACATGATCCCGGGCATCGTCAACATGGTGCAGCTGTACAAGCAGCAGGCGGCGAAGGCCGGCATCCAGGTCAACGTGATCACTGGCCCCGCCACTGAATACTGGGACAACGTCTGGCTGAAGCACCCGTTCCAGGTCTCGGCCTGGTCGGCCCGCCCGGCAGGACTGGCCCTGTCGATCGCCTACCTGCGGAACGCGCCGTACCCGGAGACGCACTGGAAGGTGCCGGGCTACGACGCGTTGATCCGGAAGGCGAACACGACCGTTAACCCGAGGGCCCGGAGCGCTCTCTACAAGCAGGCCGGGAGGATGCTGACCGTGCAGGGCGGCGCGATCATCCCGGCGTTCCAACGCGTGGTCGCCGCACAGCGCTCGAACTGCAGCGGTTACGTCCCCTCGATCCAGTTCGTGCAGTTCGACCTCACCCAGCTCCAGTGCACGTAGTCCGCCCGCTGTAAGCAGGCCTGCCGCTCGGGCCGCCCGCTGGGACGGCCCGGGCGGCAGGCAAATACCCCGACAGCTGTGATTCTGAGACTCATCGCCCAGCGTCTCGTGCTCGCGGTCGGCACGCTCCTGATCGTGTCGGCGCTCATCTATTTCTTCACGAGCGTCCTCCCGGGTGACATCGCCGAACGCGTGCTCGGTCGCGAGTCCTCCGAGGAGCAGCGTCAGGTCTTTCGCGACCACTTGCAGCTCGACGAGCCGGTCTGGGAGCGGTACGGCGACTGGATCGCCGGCGTCGCACGCGGCGACCTCGGCCGTTCGCTCGTAAACGACGAGACCGTCACGGCGACGATCGGCACGAGCGCGAAGAACACGCTGTTTCTCGGCACCTTCGCATTCCTCCTGTACATCCCGGTCACGCTCGTTCTGGCGACGCTGGCGGCGCTCACGAAAGGGAGGCTCACGGACTCGCTGATCTCGGTGGTCACGCTCGTCGGGCTTTCGATCCCGGAGTTCGTGCTCGGGACGCTCCTCATCTTCGTGTTCGCGGTCCAGCTCTCGGTCGCGCCTGCGCTCTCCATCGTCAGTCCGGGCGACGACCTCGCGACGCGTCTCCACGCGACCGTGCTACCGGCGGTGACGCTGATGGTCGCCATGTCCGTCTACGCGATCCGGATGCTGCGCGACAACCTGATCGACGTGCTCGACTCCGAGTACGTCCGGATGGCCACGCTCAAGGGTGTCCCGCGCTGGCGTGTCGTGGTGCGCCATGCGCTGCCGAACTCACTCGGGCCGGCGCTGAACGTCACCGCGCTCAACCTCACGTATCTCATCGGCGGCATCGTTGTCGTGGAGTCGGTCTTCTCGTACCCCGGATTGGGCAAGCTGCTCGTCGACTCGGTCTCCGTTCGCGACGTGCCGGTGGTCGAAGCGATCGCGCTGCTTGCCGCGGCCGTCTACATCATCGCCAACCTCGTGGCCGACGTGCTCGCGATGCTGCTGAATCCTCGCCTCAGGACGCCGTGACGAGCGTCACCACAGCCGAGCTTCCGGTCGCCGTGGAGCGCACGCGTCTTCGGAGGTTTCTCCGGCGCTTTCCGATGAGCGCCCGGGTCGCGGCTCTGGTCCTGCTCGCGTACTTCCTGGTCGCGCTCACGGGCCATCTGTGGGCGCCGTACGATCCGTATCAAGCGGGTACGGGGGCGCCGTTCGAGGGCGCGAGCAGGGCCCATCTCTTCGGCACCGACATCCTCGGCCGCGACGTGTTCAGCCGCGTCGTCTACGGAACGCGCGACGTCCTGTACCTCGCACTCACGAGCACCTTCATCGCGACCGTGATCGGTGGTCTGATCGGGCTGGCGTGCGGACTCGTGGGCGGCTGGGTCGACGAGACTCTCATGCGCCTCTTCGAGACGATCATCAGCATTCCCTTGCTGGTGTTGGCCCTGCTCGCGATCGCCGCAGCCGGGCCGGAGCTTTCGGGTAGCAGCTTCCTCCTCATCGGGGTCGTCGTCCTCGTCTACGCCCCCCGTATCGCGCGGATGGCCCGCTCGGTCGCCGCCGACCTCGTGACTCGCGACTTCGTCACCGTCGCAGTCGCACGTGGTGAATCCGTGCACTCGATCGTCTGGCGCGAGCTGACCCCGAACGCTGCGGGCGTCCTGCTCGTCGAATTCGGCGTCCGCGCCGGATACGCACCGATCCTGATCAGCTCGCTCGGATTCCTCGGCTTCGGCGCACAGCCTCCCTCGCCGGAGTGGGGCCTCATGATCAGCGAGAACCGCGCAGCCCTCTTCACGGCGCCGCTCACGGTGCTCGCGCCGTCGGCAGCGCTCGCGCTTCTCGTGATCAGCCTGAACCTCGTGACCGACGGCATGGCCCGCGCGCTCGGGCGCTCCGTGGAGCGGACTCCGTGACGGCCGTTCGACGTGTGACGCAGGAGGCCCTCGTCCGCGTGGAGGGTCTGACGATCGACTTCTGGTCGAACGACCGCTGGAACAACGTGGTCAACAACGTGTCGTTCGAGCTTCGTCGTGGCGAAGCGCTGGGGCTCGTCGGCGAGTCCGGCTGCGGCAAGACGACGACCGCTCTCTCGCTGCTCGGCGCTCAGCGTCCGGGCAGCCGGATCCGCTCCGGCGCCATCCACCTCGGCGGCCGCGACCTTGCTCATCTGTCGCGACGCGAGCTCCAGAAGGTGCGCGGGCGGCGAGTCAGCATCGTCCCGCAGAACCCCACGACGGCGCTATCGCCGGGCATTCGCATCGGCGACCAGCTCGTCGAGGCCATGTCGGTGCACGGCGTCGGCAAGTCGCGGGCCGAGCGTCAGGGCCGCGTCCGCGAGTTGATCGCACACGTCCGTCTCCCGGACGCGGAAGCGACCGCGCGCAAGTACCCCCACCAGCTCTCCGGAGGCCAGCAGCAGCGCGTCGTCATCGCGATGGCGCTTGCCTGCGACCCGGAGCTCGTTGTCCTCGACGAGCCGACCACCGGTCTCGACGTGACGACGGAAGCGCAGATTCTCGACCTGCTGCGCCGGCTGCGCGCCGACCTCGACATGGCGATGGTCTATGTCACGCACAACCTCGCCGTCGTCGCGACGGTCTGCGACCGCGTCGGCGTGATGTACGCCGGCGAGCTCGTCGAGGACGCCCCGGTGCGCGAGCTCTTCTCGCACCCCCGGCACCCGTACACGCGCGGTCTGATCTCGGCCGTCCCGTCGATCGCGGAGCCGCACCGCAGCCGGGACGTCGTCCTGCGCGGGCTGCTCAGGAGGAGCGAGCTGCCGACCGGCTGCCGCTTCGCGCCCCGCTGCGACTTCGCTGAGGCCGAGTGCTTCGACGAGCGCCAGGTGCTCCTTCCGGTAGGCGAGGCGCATGACGTTGCGTGCCGCCGCGTCGAGGACGTGGAGCGGATCGCAGCGCGGAGCGGCTCACTGGCGAGTTACGTCCCGCTCGTGGCGGCCGCCGACGAGCAGCTGCTCGACGTCTCCGACCTCTCGATCACGTACGACAGGCACCGGCACCGCCTCTCGCCCACCCGGCCGGAGCCCCTGGTGATCGTCCGCGACGTCGCCTTCGACCTCCGTGCGCGCGAGACCTTCTCGCTCGTCGGCGAGTCCGGCAGCGGCAAGTCGACCATCGCACGCACCATCGGCGGGCTCCTGGGGCCGCTCGCCGGGCAGATCACCTTCGAGGGCCGCACCCTCGCCGCCACCGCGCGATCCCGGTCGAAGACTGTCCGGCGCGAGATCCAGCTCGTCCTCCAGAACCCGGATGCGTCACTCAATCCCCGCCAACGCGTGCACCAGATCGTGGGTCGCCCGCTCGAGCTGTTCTTCGGACTGCACGGAAAGGCCCGCCGCGACGGCGTGGCACGAGCGCTCGAGGACGTGCAGCTCGACGCCTCGTTCGCAAGCCGCTACCCGGACCAGCTCTCGGGCGGCGAGCGCCAGCGCATCGCGATCGCCCGCGCGCTTGCCGCGCGGCCGCGGCTGATGCTCTGCGACGAGATCCTGTCCGCTCTCGACGTGTCGGTGCAGACGAGCATCGTCGAGCTCCTGCGCGTGCTCCAGGCGGATCAGGGGATCGCGTACCTCTTTATCTCGCACGACCTCGCCGTCGTCCGCTCGCTGTCGCACCGGGTCGGCGTGCTCTACCTCGGCGAGCTCTGCGAGGTCGGCTCCGTCCAGGACGTGTACGCGCCCCCGTATCACCCGTATACGCACATGCTTCTCTCGGCCGTCCCGGAGATCGAGGGCGAGACCGAGATCTCGGCGGCCGTCCGCACCGATCCGGGCGTCGCGACGTCGCGCCCGCCCAGCGCGTGCCCGTTCGCGGATCGCTGCCCGTGGAAGGTCGGGCCGGTCTGCGACGAGGTGGCGCCGCCGTGGCAGTCGTCGGGCGAGGGTCACAAGCTGCGCTGCCACTTACCGCTCGACGAGCTGTCCCGGCGCGCCGCGGCGTCGAGCATCCGGGTCGGGGCTCTCTCGGCCGGCAACGGGCTCGAGGCGTGATCACCGTCGCGATCGCGCAGGCGCTCGCCGAGAAGCACGGCGAGGAGATCGAAGTGGCCGGTGGAGGACGCGTCCGCCTGCTCCCGCTCCGCGGCGGGGAGGACGAAGCCCGGCTTCGCGAGGCGGAGATCGCGGTGTACGGCCTCAACGAAGGGCCGCTCTCGTTCCGGGAGCTCATCGACCGGATGCCGGGCCTGCGCTGGATCCACTCGACCGGCGCCGGGATCGAGAGCTTCGCCTCGCCGGAGCTCCAGGCGCGCGGCGTGCTCGTGACGAACAGTTCTGGCGTCTACGCGCCCGCGATGGCCGAGTACGCGCTCGCCGGCATGGTCTCGATCGCGCGCGACCTGCCGCGCCTGATCGAGCAGCAGAAGCAGCGTCGCTGGAACCACGAGCCGGTTTCAGGGACCGAGCTCTATGGCAAACGGGTCGGCATCGTCGGCTACGGGGCGACGGGCCGCTACCTGGCGACTGTCTGCAAGGCCCTCGGGATGGAGGTATGGGCGACCAAGCGAAAGCCCATCGTGACCGCAGGCGAGCCGGTCGACCGGCTACTCGGAACCGAAGGGCTCCCTCGGCTGCTCGGCGCGTGCGACTACGTCGTTCTGACCGCCTCGCTCAACTCGACGACCCGGCATCTCCTCGGCGACGCGGAGTTCCATGCGATGAAGCACGGCGTGGGACTCGTCAACATCGCCCGCGGTGGTCTCGTCGACCAGGAGGCGCTCCTCGCCGCGCTCGCGGACGACCGGGTCCGCGGCGCCGTGCTCGACGTCGTCGAGCCAGAGCCACTGCCGCCCGAGAGCCCCTTCTGGACACATCCCCACGTGCTCGTCACCTCACACATCTCCGGTGGAAGCCCTGAAGGCTGGGCACGCTCGATGGATCTCTTCCGGCGGAACCTTCCGCACTATCTCGACGGTGATCTCGGGGACCTCGGCAACCTCGTCGACCTGGCCGACCACCTGTGAGCGAGATCGCAGGGATCGCAGGTGCTCGCGCGGTCGTCACGGGAGCGGCGAGCGGAATCGGGCGCGCGACGGCCCTCGTGCTGCTCAAGCGTGCGAATGTCGTCGCCGTCGATCGAGACGAGGCTGGACTCCCCGTGGCGGCCGACGCCGGCGCGGAGCCGGTCGTCTGCGACGTTACGGACGTCCCGAACGGCGCCCTGCAGACCGGCGACAGCCTCTCCGGCGGACTGGTGCGGGCGGCCGGCAAGGACGTCGGCAGCTACGCGATCACCAAGGGCAGCCTCACCGCCGGCCGGCTGGGACGGGTTCCTGCAGCCGATCAACGACACGGCGCACCAGACGGGAGAGCAGCTACGAAACTGTCGCGCGGACTGTCGCGCGGCGGCTCGATCCCCAAAGAATACCTGCAAAGTGCTGTTTTCTGCAAGAGCCGCAGCGCTTCCTAACTAAACTGCGTGCGCAAGTTCGATTCTTGCCGGGGGCATCACGAAAAGAGCATTGCGTCGAGTTCGGGGAGGACGCGGTCGCGCAGGGCGCGTTCGTAGCTGCGGGTCGCGCTCGGCTTGTAGAGGTCACCGGACTTGTTCCGCACCCTTCCGGAGCGCTTGCCCTCGATCGGAACTCCGGCGTCTCCTCACGATCGCGCAGCGCCGCCAGTTCGCCCGCACCGAAGTGGTCTTTCACCACGACGATCCGACTGACACGCCGACGCGTCGGGCACACCTACGGTAGGGCGAGCACGATGTCCCGCGCCGTGATCAACAACGGCGACGACGCGCTTCGCACAGAGCTCGGGAGCTGGGCCAAGACGGAGACGAAGCCTCCGACTCAGGACCCTGAACCATACCCGGCTCATAGCCGAACCCGAGGGCGGCCGGAGCCGGCGCGAGTGGTGCGGGGCGGCTGTGTAGGTCCTTGTGCGAACGCTTGGAAGTAGAACCGGACGGAAGCCCCTCGTAGTGTCAGCGCCCGCCCTAGAGCTGCTGCCGGACGCCGGGTTCGCGCGCGAGTGCCGCGACTTGCTGGCCGTAGGTGCCGTCGAGTGCCTGGCGGCCTTTGCCGCGCCGCCCGAGTGGCAGCACGGGTCGCTTGAGGACGTCTTCGTACTCGGCGGCGTATGCGGCGTAGACGGCCAGCGCGGTCAGGATCAGCCCGATCACCCCAGCGGTGTTCTCCCACGTCTCGGAGCCCGAGATCTCGTAGATTCCGGTGAGCACGAACCGCAGGCCGGCCGTTGCCAGCACCAGCGCCGGCACGAGCTTGCCGGCCGCTGCCGCTGAGGCGGGTGCCCACATGGCGATTCCTGCGATGACGAGGAAGAGGCCGAGCGCGTTGCTCGTCGAGCCGGGCGTGCCGGTCAGCAGGACGAGGCCGGTCGCTGCCCAGATCCCGCTGAGGAGGCCCATGCCCGTTGCTACGACCCCGTCTCGGGCGAGGAACCCAAAGATCGAGGCGGTGAACTGGAGCGGCGCCGTGAAGGCGAGCAGGCATAGGGCGACCTGCCTGCCTTCGTTCGGACTCGCCCAGCCGAGCTGAAGTCCGGCGACGACGAACGTTCCGGCGGCGAGGCCGAAGAACCCCAGCGCGAGCGGGCCCGCCAGTGGGCGCAGGACGATGCGTGCCCGTGAGCTCCTCGCGCGCGGCCGCCTCTCCCGGCGTCTCCGTCATTCGACCACGAGCGCCTGGGGTGCGCCGGTCTTGATCCGGGTCAGGAACCACTTCGCCTGCGTCTCCGCCTCGGTGTGGCAGTCGCCGGCGACCTCCTTCAGCTCCGCGTCGCGCGCTGCCTGTGCGGCCTGGAGCGCCATCGCCCACGTCACGGCCACCTCGTGGGCGAGCAGGTAGAGCGCGCGAAGTTCCTCCAGGAGCACCTTTCCCGTGCGGGGGGAGACCGTCTGCCAGTCGGCCTCGCCGTGGTAGCGCTTTCGGAGCGGCTCGAGCTTCTTCGCGGCAGCGGTCGGCCGCGGCGGCGAAGGTCAGGCACTGGTGAAAGACGTCGTGCTCGTCCGGGAACCGTCGTGCGGAGCTCCTCAGGGCCTCGGCGTAGCATGCCTCGAGCTCGTCGAGATGGGCGAGGAGTGGGCCGATCTTCACGCCCTCTCCACCTTCACTGCGGCGGTCTTGAACCGCGGCTGCTTCGAGACGGGATCCCAGAGCGTGATCGTCAGCTCGTTCGCCGCGCGAGGACGGCCGTCGGGGCCGGCGCCGTCGCCGACATCCCAGTAGCCGTAGTGGAAGGGAACGAAGACGACGCCCTCGCGTGGGCCGCCGAGGCGCGCGGGAGCGACGATCGAGCCGCGGGGCGAGGAGACGCGCACCAGGTCGCCATCCGCGATCCCGAGCCGCTCGGCATCCGCCGGGAACAACTCCGCCCACGCGTCCGGTGCCGCCGCCTCGAGCTCCGGCGCGCGGCCGGTCTTCGTGCGGGTGTGGAAGTGGTAGACGGTGCGGCCGGTCGTGAGCGTGAACGGGTAGTCGCCTCCCGCCCACTCGTGCGGTGGCGTCCACTCGGCCGCCTTGAGAATCGCCCGGCCATCGGCTCCGAGAGCCCTGAAATCCGCTTCGGTGAACGACGCGCCGGTGACGACGTCGTGTCCGTAGTCCTCGCAGACCTCGGGGAAGGTCGGGAACACAAGGTCCGAGTAGAGGCGCTCCGTGCCTTCGGGCGCCTGCCCGTTGCACGGCCACTGGATGCCGTTGTGGCGGCGGAGCTTGTCGTAGCCGAGACCCGTGTAGTCGCACGGCCGGCCGCGGCTGCACTCCTTCCAGGCCTCGAAGCACTCCTCCGGCGTCGACCACTTCACGAGCGGCTGCCCGTCCCTGTCCTTCAGGCCCAGCCGCCGGGCGTAATCGGCGAAGATCGCCCCGTCCGGCCGCGCCTGCCCGGGCGGATCGACCGCCTGCTCGGAGAGGTGGACGGTCCGGTCCGCGTTCGTGAACGTGCCCGTCTTCTCGCCCCACAACGCCGTCGGCAGCACGACGTCGGCGAGCCGAGCCGTCTCCGTCAGGAACGCGTCCGAGACGACGAGGAACAGGCCCTCCTGCGCCAGGATCGAGCGGATCCGCCGCAGGTCGGGCAGCGACACCGCCGGGTTCGTGCCGCTGACCCAGAGGAACCCGATCGAGCCCTGCTCCGCGTACCGGAAGATCTCCATCGCGTGCGTCGGCGGCCCCCAGTGCGGTATCTGGTCGGGCTCCACGTTCCACAGCCGCGCCAACTCCGCGACGTGCTCCTCGTTCTGCCAGTTACGAAAGCCCGGCAGGTCGCCGTTGCAGCCTGTCTCACGCGTGTTCTGCGCCGTCGGCTGGCCGTTCATCTGCAAGATCCCGGCGCCCGGCCGGCCGATCATCCCGCGCAGGAGGTTGACGTTGTTCGCCGCGCACGCGGACGCCGTCGCCTGATGTGACTGATAGACGCCCTGCAGCACGAAGGTGAGCAAACTCTCCGCTTCGCCGACGATCTGCGCCGCACGCCGAACATCGGCGGCGGATACGGCGCAGACCTCGGCCACGAGCTCGGGCGTGTACGGCGCCACCGTCTTCTCGAGCGCTTCGATGCCGACGGTGTGGGCCGCGACGAAGGCACGGTCGACCCAGTCGTTCTCGATCAGCTGCTGGGCGATCCCGTTCAACACCGCGAGGTTCGTCCCCGGCCGGATCGCGAGGTGCACCTCCGACGCCCGGGCCGACTGCGTCTCGCGGGGGTCGATGACAACCGAGCGCGGAGGGTCGGGCCCGTGCAGCCGGTCGAGCTCGTGCATCCACAGCACCGTCTGCGACTCGGCCGTGTTGATCCCGACGTGCAAGATCGTGTCGCAATACTCGATGTCGTGGAGGCCCGCGGGCTGACCGTCACACCCGAACGTCTCCTTCAACGCCTGGCCCGCCGTCGCCGTGCAGAGGCGCGTGTTGCCGTCGAGGTGGTTCGTGCCGATACCGCCCCGCGCGACGAGAGCAAGGGTGTAGTAGTCCTCGATGAACAGCTGGCCGCTCGTATAGAACCCGAGCGCACCACTCCCCTTCGACGCGAGCAGCTCGCGCGAACGCGCCACCACACGATCCATCGCCTCGTCCCAGCTCGCCTCACGGAGCTCCCCGTCGCGGCGCACGAGCGGATGCAGCAGCCTGTCCTCCGCATTATTGGCCTGCCAGCCGTAAAGGCCCTTCGGGCCAAGCCGACCATGGTTCACACGGTCGCTCCCACTTCCACGGACCCCGACGATACGACCGCCGCGAACGCCGATCTCGAGGCCGCAGCCATGGGAACAGAGCACGCAGGCCGACCGCACCCATCGCTCCACGAAACCGTCCACATGCTCGTCAACCCGCACAGGCCACTCGCCGCCACGCGGATACGGCATCCGCTCACCCCACGGGTCTACGATCCTCGCCGCAGCCGTCGATGCCTTTAGGCCTTCAGCTCGAGACACCGCTGCACGGCGTACCCGTTTGCCCTCACAGACAAACAGACAACGGCTGCGACACGCCCGAGAGTGCGAGTTTGAAGCGCCAGCAACGACGGATGTCGGAAGACGTTGTTGAGTACGTGCGACCCGACTCGCGCCGTCTTCCTCGCAGCGATCACGGCGCAGGCCGTGAGGGGCGGATAGTGACCGATGATCCCCGACGCCCGTTCTATGGCTGACCGTTAGCGCCGCATACCCGCTGCGCCATCGGGTCTAACGCGGCGGAGCGCTACGGAGACAGATGTCGCGAGACTTCAAACAGGCGTTTGACGCGTCAGCTGTGGAGTTGAAGCGCGGCCGTCAAGTCGAGGGGCCTCGGGTCGCGAGGCCCCTCGACTTGACATGAACTAGCTCGCGCTCTGCTCGACCTCGCCCCGCCAGGAGCCGGTTTCGCTGCCGCGCGACTCGATCATCTCCTTGAACCGCTCCAGGTCGGCCTTCACCCGGCGATCGTCGGAGCCGATCGCAGCGCCGAGCGACTCCAGCATCCCTTGCGGCTCCCAGTCGATCTGCACCATCACCTTGCAGCTGTCGTTGCTGAGCTTGTGAAACGTGACAAAACGTTCGGTACGACGAACGCGGTGACGCGAATCGTCTACGGCCTCGTCGGGCTGGCAGGCATCTATTTGGCGGTGACACTGCTGCCGGCGCTAGTGCGCTCCGACTCGCGCCTCGAGTTCGGTGGCGACCGCACGATGCACAGCGCGCGCTGAACAGGCTAGAAGTGCGGGCGCTGCTCTGTGCGGCGCCCGCGCACAGCCGACGTTGCCCGTATCGACCCGATACTCGCGCAAACCCGTACTCGCCCACGAGCCTCCTCGAGCGCCGAGACCGACTCGGCGGAGTCCTCCGCGATACCGCCTCGCCGCATGAACCGAACGACGCCCTGGGCGCGAGTCAATACGCCACTCATCGCCGTTCATCGTCAGCCTGGAACCGGGCGTCGAAGATCACGTCGAGTGTCCAGCTTCGTCCGCCGGCAGCGGCCCTGCCGCAGCTGCGCTCCCGGCTGACATGAAGAGGACGCGAGTCGGGGATTACCTTCGCGCCCACACCTCGGTAGACGCGGACCGCCGGAAACGTCGCGTTGCCCGCGGAGATCCCGTTCGTAATCCGGCCGGGAGCGCCGCTGGGGCGGCGCTCCGCCGGCCTTCATGGAAGACGGGCGCGAAGTGTCCTCCCCCAACCCACTCGCGGCCCGCACCTATGTAGACGCGTCAGCGCCGGAAACTTTGCGCATTCGCTCGATGCGGCGTGAACCCGCAGTTCGACTACGCCGAGCGTGTCGGCGAGGTTTCGGCGGGAGGCAATCCGCCGAGCCGCCGCTGCCCTACGCCGGTTCTCCGACGGCGTGACGGCCTCCAAGTGATCGGGGTTCACGCAACGAGGTGCGAACAGAAGCCCGACCATCTCCCCTCAGATCCCTCTGGTTTGCGGTGTCTTCGTGACCGCAATGACCCTCCCGTGCCCGATCTTCTGGCGGACCGCGTCGCCGCAATGGAACTTCGACGACGCCATGGGGCCCGGTGGGGTCGGCCGCTCACACATATCCCTTGCGACTGAGCCAGCGCAGTGAGAAGTATCCCCAGACTGGCGGCAGGTAGAACGTGCAGAGTCGCTGGGTGATCGCGACTGCGAAGGCCGTCGACTCATCGACTCCCATCGCGATCAGACCGGCCGACAGTGCGGCCTCGGCGGCGCCGATCCCTCCCGGAACAGGGATCAGACCCGAGAGCACGGCGGCCGAGGTGTTGACGAAGACGAGCTGCGCCAGGTTGAGGTCGATGTCGTAGGCGAGACAGCTCGCCCCCAGAGCGAGCGCGTACAGGAGCTCCGCGGCGACGCTTCCGCCGAATACCTCCATTCGCTTGTGGCGGTCTCCGGCGACGACTCCACAGGCCGGACAGCGCCCCCCGCATGCCCGGCACGACCTTGGCCCGGACCTTCGGCACCGCCAGAATGACGACGGCCCCGGCGAGGAGCGCGATGGCGATCGCGATCAGGAGACGGCGGTCGGGTCCCGCGCCCTGGAACTGGCTCGTGTCGATGTTCACTCCCACGAGCGGCAGCGTGACGAGCAGGAGCGGAGACTTGGACGATGGTGTTGGATGCGTCGTCGATGGCGCCGCCGGCGATTGCCTCGGCGCGGGGTGCGCCCATCCGCTGCAGGCAGCGCAGGTTTGTCGCGATTCGGCCTGCCGAGCTCGGCACGGTCAGGTTGATGAACTTGAGCGCCGACTGGAGCGACGACGAGGGCAGCAGTGGGAGCGGCGTCGCCACCCCGCCTCGTGCCGAGATGCCTGACGGGACGAAGGTGGACTGGGCGAGGAGCAGCGCAACGACCACCCAGGCGAGGTCGGCCTTCCCCAGCTCGTCGGCGATCGTGTCGAAGCCGATCTCGGCGAGCTGGCTGATCAGGAGATAGGCGGCGAAGATCACGGCCGCCATCAGCACGATGTCCCGAGCGCGAATGCGACGGAGCGGCGTCGATCTCCGGCACCGTTGCGCCGGTGGTGGCGGCGACGGAGGTACGGAGGTCCTTGAGCGTCGATCTCGTGTGCTGCGGCGAGATCTCGGAGATGCGGTGTCAGTGCTGCAGCGCTGCAGGTACGGCAGGACACGGGCGACCGCGTCTCCCCAGCCGGCTCCGACCGCCTTCCTCAATGCGCGTTGCGGGCCGACGAGCACGGTGCAGGCGACGAGGAGCTCGGCCAGGTCGATGTCGAGCTGGGCCTGTTGCGCTCCGAGCGTCGCCGCCGACAGGTCGACGAGCATCGGCCCGTCGTCGCCGACGAGCACATTGCTCGCGTTGAGCCTGCCGTGCGCAATGCCGGCCGCGTGGAGCCGCGCGACTTGTCGCAAGAGATCCTCGAGGACGCGTCGCTCACCTGGTCGGCGCTCGCGAACTCGAGCGGCTCGACGTCCGGCTGGCGCGTCACCACGAGCGCGTCGTTCTCGGGGCCAAGACCGACGGCGACGACCTCGGGACACGAACACCGGCTTGCGAAGCCATCAGCGTCGCTACGGCTTCGTGCTCGACCTGCTCCAGGCGTCCGACCGGTGCACTCCGCGGTGGGTCACGGTAGGCGAGAAGCCGCCAGCGACGAGCCAGCCGCTGAGTGTCCTGCGCGTCCCGGCCGAGCACCCGCACCTTCAGCGAGCTCCCGTCCGTGTCGTGGCCGACAAACAGCGCCGCGCCGACTCGCTGCCGCTCCGCAAGCGCAAGTCGCTGCATCTGGACGCCGAGCGCAGCGAGCGCGTCGCGCACGCGCTCGATGCGCGGCACGCCCGCTGCCGATCCGAGCGCGAGCCGAACGATGGCACCTGCCGCGAGACCGAGTGCGAGGCCGGCCGCTGCGCGGGACGGAGAGGCCGCCTCGAGTGCGACCGTGCCGACGGCCGCCACGAGAACGAGCCAATGTGCAACGGTGCGCACGGGTCGGATGAGCTCGGGGCCGGCGACGACGAGAACGGCGACCACGAACGCGAGCCGGAGCTCGGGGAACCCCCACCGCGACCAGAGATCGCGCCTCGGCCGGGAGCCAATCGCCATCGACGAGACGACCGAGGAGGCTCGCGAGCCCGGCGACGACGATCACACCGGCCGCGAGATCGCGAACCAACGCCCACCGACGTTGCAACAGCGAGTCCGCGACGATCGCGCACGCCAGGACGAGCGCACCCAGGAGGGCGACACGCCAGAGCGCCGGCGCCCACCCGAGCACCGTGACCACCGCCTGCTCGACGTCCTCATCTTCAGCCGAGGCCGACTCGGCGATAACCGCTCCCAGACCGACGACGAACGCTCCGACTGCAAGAAGCACACCATCGGTCGTGCGGCGGCTCCTCCGTCCCGGCTCTGCGGCGTAGAGCAAGGTGAGACTCAACGATCGCTCAGCCGACAGGGGCCCACCCCCAGCGATGGTCGTCCGTGACGCGACCGTTCCCGAGGGTCAGAACCGGTATCCGCCACAATCTCGAGGCCCGAATCCCTGAACTGCTGCGCGTGTGAGCTTGGTCGGCTGGTTCTTCACGTGCCGCTGCTCTCGTCCGGTGAGGACTCATTCCCTCCTTCGCGGGGGTCTGTCAGTCGCGTGGTGAAGTCGTGGACTGGGTTCGTGAGCTCGAGAATCTGGTTCGAGAACTCGAGTAGGTGAACGTTCTGGCTGTCTTCTTCCTGAACGGTTTGCCATTGCAGATTGGCGACCACTTGCCGCTTCGCGTCGGCACGGGTTCTGGCTGATCATGACGAAGGTGGACAGGAAGATCGCCTCGAGCGACACGATCATCGTGAGGAGGCCAAACGGATACCGCTCTCGGCCTGATCCGATCCGATCGAGATCCCAAACCAGAGGACGTGAATCCGACGAAGTACGTGTTCTTGTCCGGCTCCGTCTTCTGCGCCTCGACCGGGGTCGCCTGGCCGATCGTGACGCTCGGCGGGCCCGGCGTTGGCGACACGAAGCTGCTCGAAACCGGCAGGAAGGTGCCGGTTCCGAGGTAGCCGTAGGCGACGACGTTGTTGGACGGGTTCTCGACCGGGGTTCGAGCCCTGCGCCCAGGCGACGTCCTGCAGCTCGGGCGAGACCAGGTTCGGCGCCGAGCGTCCCGCCACCTTCGCGTTTGCGAACGGCACCGACGTGAGGTCGATCGAGGGCCTCGCGGCGCCGGCCGCGGCGAATGCCCCGAGGGCCGTGAGGCCCGCAGCCGCAGCCGCGAGCACCTTCGTGCGTCTCTTAATTCGGCGTCTTCCTCCCTTCAGTCGTGCTTGTCCCCGCAATCGAGTCTCGACCCACCACCCCTGTGGATGCGGTAAACCTGCGGAGAGAGATCCGGCGTCTGCGCTCCGCTCGCGCCTCTGATCCCACGACCCTTCTTACGCGCACGGCGCGGGATCATCACCACGACGATCGCGATGGGGCGGCGCTATGAAGAGAAGCGGCCGGCGGCGCGGAGCGCGTGCAGCATTAGGCTCGCTCGGCCCGGAGCCCGAGTCGACCGCCTCGACATTGCTGCCCTTCGAGCCCGGCGTCTTCCACCAGCGGCCGCCGGCGCGCCAGCGCCCGTCCGGGAGCCTTCGAGTTCTAGCTTCTCCGCCTGGAAACGCTAGGCCTCCCCGTCCGCGGAAGGGATCGTGGCGTTGACGGCCGTCCGAATGAGATCGGCCACGGCCGCGGGTTGCGAGACGTAGATCGAGTGGCTGCCCGCGACCTCGACCACGGTCGAACCCGCGCGCGCCGACATCTCGCGCTGGGCCGGTGGAGGGATCATCCGGTCTTCGGTCGCGATGAGGTACCAGCTTGGCTTGCTTCGCCACGCTGGTTCGCTGATCGTGCCGCCCAGGGCGTCAACGCCCCACGGGACCTGGGAGTCGGCCATGAAGGCGGCCTGCTCGGCGCTCAGGTCGCCCGCGAATGACGCGTGGAACTTGTCCCGGTCGAGGAACAGGAACCCGTCCTGCGGGGGCAGGATCGGCGGCACGGGTGCGCCGGGCGGTGGATCTGCGATGAGGGTGTTGACCGACTCGCCGTTGTCCGGTGCAAAGGCCGCGATGTAGACGAGCGCTGCAACCTTTGGATGCGTGCCCGCCTCGGTGACGACGACCCCACCGTATGAATGGCCGACGAGGATGACCGGCTCGCCCGCCGCGTCGATCGCCCGCGTGGTCACGGCAACGTCGTCGGCGAGCGAGAGCGTCGGATTCTGGACGACACTGACGCTGTGGCCGTCCTTCTTGAGGTGTTCGTAGACGCCCTGCCAGCCTGAGCCGTCCACGAATCCGCCATGAACAAGGACCACAGTCGTCGTGTCCGAGTCGCTCATGAGAAGAGCTCCTTCTGTTGGGGGGTTGGTTCGCCGCTGCCCCGACCACGCTACGCCCATCGCGAAAGGAACTGAAGGCCGATACGACCGATGCAACCACCCCTTCACTCCCGAACGGCCCGGTCCTGTTGATTCCGCCCCAGATTTGACAGAACAGCGCTCGCCTGGGCGTGCGTCCCCACCCGACCCTCCCTCCGGTCGCGCTCCGAGCGACGGAGCCTGCTTGCTGGCCGCGGCGATCGACGTAGGGCCTGGGAGCGTGTGGCCGCCTAGCGAGCTACCGCGTCCGGCCGAACCACGCGCGGATCGGCGCGCGGCACCCACCCATCCCCGCCTGACGGGACGCGAGGGACTCCGTGACACCCGGATCGGGGAGGTCGTGACGGAGACCATCCCTCGGCGTTAGCCTCGTCCCTGTGAGTGAGCAGGCCATTGAGCTCGAGCATCGGATCACGCCGCTCGAGCTCTTCTTCGACCTCGTGTTCGTTTTCGGGTTCACGCAGGTGACGACGGTGTTTCTCGGCGAGCCGACCTGGGCTGGAGTCGGGCATGGGCTCTTGATCCTCACGGCGCTCTGGTGGGCGTGGGCGTCCTACGCCTGGCTCACGAACACCTTTGACGCGGGCGAGGACGCCGTGCTCGCAGCGATCCTCGTGGCGATGGCGGCAATGTTCGTCGCCGCGCTCGCGGTACCCGCGGCGTTCGGTACCGATGGCGTCCTCTTCGGTGTCGCATTCCTGATCGTGAACGCGATGTACCTCGCGCTGTACGCACTGTCCGCGCGGCCCGACCGCGACCTCCTCGTCGCCATTCTCCGCGTCGCCCCGTTCAACTTCCTGGGCGCGGCGTTGATCCTCGCCGCAGGGTTCTTCGAAGGTGGCGTCAGGACCGGGCTCTGGGTCATCGCGCTTGCGATCGGCTTCCTCGGGCCGCTGTTCGAAGGCGTGGAAGGCTGGCGCATTCAGCCCGCGCATTTCATCGAGCGCCACGGACTGATCGTGATCATCGCGATCGGCGAGTCGCTGATCGCGATCGGCCTCGGGGCTCGAAGCACCGGTCTCGGCGGCGGGGAGGTCGTGGCAGCCCTGCTCGGTCTCGTCGTCGCCACCTCTTTGTGGCTGGCGTACTTCGACTACTTCCCGATCCGCGCGCAGCAGCTTCTCGACGAGCGGGAGGGCACTGAACGGATCGCCTTCGCACGCGACGTCTACTCCTACCTCCACCTCCCGATGGTGGCGGGGATCGTGCTCTTCGCGTTCGCGATGGAGGTCACACTCGCCCATGTGAGAGACAAGCTCGACCCGGTCTCCGCCTTCGCGCTGTGCGTCGGCCCCGCCATCTACCTGCTCGCGTTCGTTGCGCTGCGACTGCGGATCAGCGGAACGCTCGGCCGCGGGCGCCTTGTCGCGGCGATTACCTGCGCGGCCCTGTTCCCGATCGCGCTGGTGGTGCCGGCGCTCGTCGCACTTGCGCTCGTGGCGGCGGTCTGGGTCACATTCCACGCCTACGAGATCCTCTGGTGGCGCGAAGCGCGCGCCGAGGCTCGAGCGCTCCGCACGTCGGTCTGAACGCGTCGGAGTCGCCTGCCCCGCACGACCCAGGCGATCGTGCGCGTCATCCCGACCGTCTACTCGACGCACCTCGACATCCATCGCCGGCTGCGCGGGCGGCCTGCCCGTCGTTCGCACGACGGCGACCCGACGAACTTCGAGCTCGACGGCACCTACGAGCTCGTTACCTTGCCGGCCACGCAACTCCTGGGCCATGACGTTCGCCCGTGGGAGCTCGCCAAGCGATTTTGCCGACGCGCCAGTACGGGACGACCACCGAGCCGACCGGCGGCTCGGCAGAGCCAATAACCGCCACCAGATGATGACGACTACGCGCTGCCGGCGATGATGACGCCGTCGATGCCGGTGCTCTGGGACGGTGAGACGTGGTGGACGACGACCTCGCCGGCAGACGGGACGGCGAGGTGGTCGCCCACGTGCGGTTGGGCGTCCAGAGCCAGAACGAGGCGCGTGCGATCGCGGTCCTTGCCGATCAGAATCAGGCGGTAGCGCCGCGAGAGCGAACTCGGCTCGGAAGCCTGACCGGTCCCTCTGTGTGCGACATCGCGACCGAGCCGATCGCGAAGCTCGGTCAGTTCCGGTGGCGGGTCGGCGAGGGCGGCGAAGACCGCGTCCCGCATCTCGGGGGACAGCCCCGTAGCAACTCGATCCTTGTGGAGGGCGTCATCGATCTGGCCGGCTGCGGCGAGCCCGTCGGCTGCGCCGTCGCTGATCAGCGTCGCAATGAGATTGCGGGCAGCCTGCTCCGAGACGGGACAACCATAGAGGTAGAGCACGACTCCGATCGTAGGCCCGCGACGGTGCCTCGTTCGCCTCGTTTGCCAGGCCGTTACCTCATCAGCACGCCCCAGAACCACGTGCTCGGACTCCCCGCTGAGCGCGTCGGTCCGGTCGTCGCATGATGGTCCCCGGGCCGCCGACGAGCGCCACGTTCCCTTCGCAGGAATCCACCATCACTTCCAATCCGTCCTTGCGAAGTTCCTCGAGCCACCGTTCCGGGAAGCGACTGACCTTTCGCAGTTCCTCGATGCTGTGCCACTCGCCGTCTGCGAGCACGTCCCTGACACGCTGGTACGTCGACACTTCAGCCCTCCTCCGGCCGGCCGCAAATTCGTTCGGCCACCATTCGAAATTCAGGAAACGGGCGCAGTATATTCCACCAAAGACAGCGCACAACAACCCCTTGGCGCCCGCCGCTGACGCTGTCGCCGCCTGAGCCCTCCGCCGCTGCGCTCGGCGCCTGGCTCGGCTACCGAGAAACGGCTCACCGGCATGAACAACAAGCGGACGGGGGGTCGTGGGTCGAGGTGAGTCGCGAGCGGATCCAGCTGCCGGTGCGGGGTATCCTCCGCAGGTCGGGTACATATCCCCGGCCGGTGTAGAGACGGCGAAGTCCGGTGTGAATCCGGCGCTGTCGCGCAACTGCGATGCCCCGCCTTTATGGGGATGAGCCAGGTCGACCGCTTTGCGCCGAACGGACGCCAGCCCTCTGAGGAAGGGCGGTTCGGGCGGCAGCCGCCGCCGGGCCTCTTCCTCCGCAGACGTGGAGGTTTTCATGAGCGGACACACGATCCAGTCGCGGCGGCAACTTTCGCGGGACGGAGACGCTGCGCCCGCAGAGCGGCCGCGGCACACGCCTTTCGCGCTTTCGTGGAGCGGCGGCAAGGACTCGGCTCTCGCCCTCTGGACGCTGCGCCGCGAGCGGCTCGAGCCGGAAGCGCTGATCACCACCGTCACCGAGCGCTACGAGCGGATCAGCATGCACGGCGTCCGGCGCGAGCTGCTTGCGCGGCAGGCGGAGGCGCTCGGCCTGCCGCTCGTCGAGGTCGTGATCCCGCCGGGGTGCGGCAACGATGTGTACGAGGCGCGGATGGCCGAAGCCTTCGCTGCGGCTCCGCTGTCCGACGTCGAGGCGGTCGCGTTCGGCGACCTGTTCCTCGAGGATGTTCGCGCCTACCGCGAAGAACGGCTCGCTTCGGGCGGTAGGCGCGGCCTCTTCCCGCTCTGGGGGCGGGACACGAGCGCACTCGCGCGCGAGTTCCTCGACGCAGGGTTCGAGGCGACACTCGTCTGCGTCGATCCGCGCGCGCTCGATCCCTCCTTCGCCGGCCGCCGCTACGACGAGCGGCTGCTGGCCGCGCTGCCGGCAGGCGTTGACGCCTGCGGCGAGAACGGCGAGTTCCACACCTTCGTCTCCGCGGGCCCGATCTTCGCCGAGCCGATCGCCTGCGAACGAGGAGAGATCGTCGAGCGCGACGGATTCGTCTTCTGCGACCTGAGACCGGCCTGGACGGGCTGACTGACCGATGCGGATCTGCTCCTTGCTTCCGAGTGCGACCGAGATCGTCGCCTCGCTCGGGCTCGTCGAGTCGCTGGTTGCCGTCTCGGAGGAGTGCGACTGGCCGCCCGAGGTGCGGGCGCTGCCGGTCGTGACCGCCTCCCGCGTCGACATGGCACGGCTGTCCAGTCTCGAGATCGACCAGTCCGTGCGCAAGGCGCTCGGCGACGGACGGCCCCTGTACGCGATCGACCGCGAGCTGCTCGAGGCACTCGAGCCCGACCTGATCCTGACCCAGAACCTCTGCTCGGTCTGCGCCGTCTCCAGCGACACGATCGACGAGCTCTGCGCCACCGACGTCGAGGTCGTCACCCTCGACGCGCACACGCTCGCGGAGATCGAAGAGCGCATCCTCTCGCTCGCCGACCTGCTCGGCGTGCCGGCGCGAGGCCACACGGTCGTCGACGAGATGGAGGCGAAGGTCGCGGCCGTGAGCGAGCGCGTCAGCGAGGCATCGCGGCGGCCGGTCTTCGTCGCCGAATGGCTCGAGCCGCCCTACGCCGCCGGACACTGGATCCCGGAGATGGTCGCCCTCGCCGGCGGCCGCGACGTGCTGGGAAGAGCAGGCGCTCCCTCCTACCCGACCTCATGGGAAACGGTGCGCGAGCACCGGCCGGAACTCGTCGTCGTCGCCCCGTGCGGCTTCGACCACACACGCGCGGCCCGCGAAGCGACGCTTCCGCCGCTCGGCTGCCGCGCGGTCGCCGTCGACTCGAACGCCTACTACGCACGACCGGCGCCGCGACTCGCCGACGGTGTGGCCCAACTCGCCTACCTCATCCACCCCGAACTCCTCGTCGATCCGGGACTCCCATACATCGAACTCGATGTCCACGGAGTAGGTGTCACCGCGGCTCCAGCGACCTCGCGAGCCGCCTCGAGGTCCTCCGCGCCGACGACGACCTCGTAGGGACCTGCAACAAACGTCCAGTCAGACGCGCCGGCACCCATGTTCGTCTGGCGCGTCAGGCACGCCGTCCCGGCCGCGGCGCCGGATGACTCGGCTCGGCGCTCGCCAACATCGCAGCCATCTCGACCGGCAATCGCAAGCCAATCGCATGGCTGGTGAACGCGCGCGTCTGATCTGTTCGACCGACGCCGCCTGGGCTCCGCCGACCCGCGGTGGTCGGCGGCCCCGGCAGCCAGCGGGCAACGAGTCGCGCATGGCGCACTCGCATCTCGACTCGCCGCCGCTGTGTGTCCGACCCGAGGGGCGATCCGTCGACCATCACGGTTCACGAGCTCGGCGTGGACGGGCCGGGCCCATACGTGCGGTAGGAGGCTGCGTGAACCGGCGGATCAGGTCGGTTGGCAAGACGTCTGCCCCTGAACAGGGAACGCCGACGCGGCGGGCTTGGCGTTCGGGTCGTTTGAGATCGCATCTCGACCTGATCCTGCATCTGCTGCCGGATCAGGTCACTGTTGACAAATAGCTCGAACATCGTGCTTCCTACCTTTCTGAATCGGTTCAGAGCTACTCTACCTGAATCGGTTCACCTTGCGCTACGCTGGGCCAATGGCGCCTGGCGATCGCAAGCGCGTGCGGCTCCGCGACGTCGCGGCCCAAGCTGGCGTTTCGGTCGGCAGCGCCTCGCAGGCGTTCGGCCGGCCGGAGCTCGTTTCCGAAGAGGTGCGCGAGCGTGTGCTGGCCGCGGCAAGGACCCTCGGCTACAGCGGGCCGGACCCGGCCGCACGACGTCTGCGCCTGGGACAAGCGGGCGCGCTCGGCGTCATCTTCTCCGAGCGCCTGCGCTACCAGTTCACGGACCCGGCGTCTCCCCTGTTCCTCAGCGGTCTCGCGGAGGGCATCGAGGGGTCGGCGTTCGGCTTGCTGCTCGTCCCGGACTCCCGCTTCCGCGACACGACGGCGGAGACGGTGCGCACGGCTGCAGTCGATGGCTTCGTCATCTACTCGGCGGCGCAGAACGATCCGCGCGTGGAGGCGGCACTCGACCGTCACGTACCGGTCGTCACCGTCGACCAGCCCCGCGACCTCCCGACGCCGTTCGTGGGGATCGACGACCGGGCGGCGGCACGAACGGCCGCGCAGTACGTGCGCGAGCTCGGGCACGAGCACGTCGGGGTGCTCACGTTCGTTACCGCATTGGACGCCGAAGGCAGGCTCGGGCTCTTCCTGAGCACCGAACGACTCGCCGGCTACAAGGACGGGCTCGGCTCCGCGTGGAATGAACGGGCCGTCCGCCCCGTCCGCCCTAACGCCCCCGAGCCCGCGCGACGCGCGGCCCTCGAGCTTCTCCAGAGCGACAAGCCGCCAACGGCGATTCTCGCAATGAGCGACGTCCTTGCACTCGGCGCCCTCCAGGCAGCCGCCGAGCTCGGCGTCGACGTCCCCACGGAGCTCTCTGTCGTCGGCTTCGACGACAGCCCCGCCGCCACGCTCGCGACGCCCGCACTGACCACCGTGGCCCAGCCCCACGAAGAGAAGGGCCGCGTCGCCGCCGAGTGGCTCGTCGAGGCGATCGAGCGCAGGCAGCCGCTACCGGAGCAGCGACGGCTCATCCTCCCAACCGACCTCGTCGTACGGCAGACCACCGCCCAGGCACCGTCGCGTTAGCAACGAGCACAACGTGTGTGCGCGTGATCGCCGGTCGGCGAGCGCGGGGACGAAGTCCTCGAAGCGCGGATCGAGCTCGTCCACCGACTGCTTCACCGTCTCTTCGATCTGACGCTTCGACACCCCATCGAAGTCAATCCGCCCATGGGGATTGAGCCGAGAGGTTCCGCGAGGAGATCGTGTCGATGGTCGTCGCGTGCGAGGGTCAGGCGGCGCTCGGTCGCGTTCTTCTCGCCATGAACCGGTACCGACCGACGAACGGATGCGGCTCGTGTGACTGTGTCGATGCGTGCACTGCCGGGCGCGCACTCCGGACGAGGCGCGCCTGCACGTCCAGCCGCGTCGGTGCCTCCGGATAGCCCATCCCAAGCCAGTCGAAGCCGAGGCTCCTCTGATCCAGCGCCGTGGTCGCAGCGAGATCGAGCGCTCCGTCGCGAAGCTGTGCGCCGATCTCGAGCTCGGCTGGCGAGCGTTGTCCCCCGAACAGCACCAGCCCATCGGCCAGCACACGGGCCGAAGACGCGTCGACACTCGCTGATTCGAAGCGGATCGTCGGCCCGAGCGTCGCGAGCCCTCCCAGGAGACCATGCAGGCGCAGATCCTCGTCCCGCATCCTGAGGATGTCCTTCGGGTCGAGCGCGAACTCGAATCCCAGACCACCGCACGCATCAACCCAGAACTCGCCGCTGGTCAGACCTAATCGGGAGGCGACAGTGGTCGGTCCCACTCGCTGCTTCACCATCAGCACCGAGGTGGCCGGTTCGACGAGCCGGACGGTTCGCTGCCCCGAGCGGAGCGCTTCGTCGATCGTGATCGGAGACATGCCGCGATCGCCGAGCCGCTCGTGAGCAACCTGGGTGCGAGCGCCGCACGTGGGTGAGGATCTCGGTCTGGAGTTCCGCTGCTTCGAGGGTTGCGGCCTGGACGCGGCGGGCGAGGGTGCGCAGCACGAGCGTCGTGGCCTGCGCGTCAGGGTGCGTGAGCTCGAGCGGCGGAAGCGGCTGCACCCTCGATCAGCCGCCCCACAGGTAGCTCCCGCAGCTCGCTGCGGAGCTCGTCAGGTGCGGTCACGATCACGCTGCGTAGCTGCACGAGCGCTTCTCGACGAACATCGACGGCGCTGCGGCGGGCGACCATCAGCAGCCGCAAAGCCTCCCGTTGTTGCCCTTCGCGTGGCAATGCCGGCGTCTCGCTGGCGAGCACCGTCCGGGCCGCCCGGACAGCGTCCAGCTGGTCGTCCTTGCCCTGCAGCCGCCGCTCATTCGCGGGCCGCGGCCAGCCTGAGCGTCTCTCGCCGCGCCGCTGAGATGACTCACCAGAGTCGCAGGCCCGAGGAAGCCTGAACGTGAGGTTCGCACGTGTCTTCGGGTGCGGCGAACCGCACCGTCACCAGTTGTCGCATCCGCTCGACCAGCTCTGGGTCAGATCGTCGCGGCGGCCGCGCGGACGGCTGCGGACATGCGGCGACCGCATCGCCACGCCCGAGACCACGCTCGTCGAGGTCGGCCAACTGAGGAAGTCCAACACGACGCCGATCATCGCGAAGTAGCCCGCTCAGCATCGGTTCCGCCTCCTCGTACCGCCGGCGTAAGGGGCGGGTAGCCTCCGTGTGTGGCTGCCACGAAGGTGGTTCGGAGCGAGCGGTTTCCTGACCTCGACGATGAGGTGCTTTTTCCGCGGCTTTCGGACGCAAAGCTGGAGTGGTTTGCCGAGCGGGGCGAGCGGCGCACGTTTCTGCCCGGCGAGGTGCTCTACGAGCACGCGGTTCGTGACGCGCCCTTCTACGTGATCGAGGGGGGCCTCGTCGAGTTCATCGACCGCAAGCCCGGCAAGGACGTCTACATCGCCCAGGCCGACGGCCGCACGTTCATCGGCGACATCGCGATGTTCACCGGTGAGCCGACGATCAACGCCTGCGTCGCGGTCGAGCAGACGGACGTGATCATGTTCGACCGTGCCGGGCTGCGCAAGCTCGTCGCGCGCTGGCCGGAGTTCGGCGAGCACATCTTCGGCACGCTCCTCGCGCGGCGCGCGTGGAGCGAGTCGGAGGGTCACGGCCTGATGCGGCTCATCGCGCCGCGCAACGCGCGCCGCGCGTTCGAGGTGCGCGACCTGCTGGAGCGCAACCTGCTGCCGGTGCGCTGGTACGACGTCGACACGGACGCCGAGAGCGCGGCACTGCTCGACTGGCTCGACATCCCGCGCTCGGAGACGCCTGTTCTCGTGCACGCCACCCAGGTGATGCGCAACCCATCCGCCGCCCAGGTCGCGCGCTCCCTGGAACTGCGGGCCGAGGTAGACGGCGAGCGGTTCGACCTCGTCGTGCTCGGCGCCGGGCCGGCCGGGCTGGCGAGCGCCGTGTACGGCGGCTCGGAGGGGCTGAGCACCTTCGTCGCCGAGGCCTGGGCACCGGGCGGCCAGGCCGGCACGAGCACACGGATCGAGAACTACCTCGGCTTTCCCACCGGCGTCTCGGGAACGGAGCTGACGCGCAAGGCCACACTGCAGGCGCGCCGCTTCGACGCCGTCCTGTCGAGCTTCCACCGCGCGGTCGAGCTGGCCGACGGGACCGAGGGTCTCATACGGGTCGACCTCGACGACGGCCAACACGTGCTCGCCCGCTCGCTCGTGATGGCGACCGGCGCCCGCTGGCGCGAGCTCGCCGCCGAGGGCATCGAGCGCTTCCGGGGCGCAGGTGTCTACCACGCGGCGATGGCCACCGACGCCGAGCGCTGCCGCGACGAGGACGTGGTCGTGGTCGGCGGCGGCAACTCGGCCGGGCAGGCAGCCGCGAGCCTCGCCACCCGCGCACGCAGCGTCCGGATCGTCGTGAGGGGCACGTCACTCAAGTCGACGATGTCGCACTACCTCCTCGACCGCATCAAGCGATCGCCGCGGATCGACGTGATCACGGAAACAGAGCTGATCGCGGTGCACGGCACCGCCACCGTGGAATCGGTGACCCTGCGCGACCGACGCGACGGCAGCGTCGAACAGGTCCCCGCCGCGGCCGTGTTCGTGATGATCGGCGGGAACCCCTGCAGCGAGGCCGCCACCGGCATCCTGGCCGTCGACGACGGCGGCTTCCTGCTCTGCGGAGAGAGTGCGGCAGGCTGCCAGGGCCATCTCGCCTGGCCGCTGACCGACCGCGAGCCGCACCTCCTCGAAACCGTTCGGCCCGGGGTATTCGCAGCCGGCGACGTCCGCGCGGGCGCGTCGAACCGTGTTGCGGGCGCCGTCGGCGACGGTGCGATGGCAGTCCGGTTCCTGATGCAGGTGCTCGCCGGCGAACGACATACGCAGCCAACCGGCAGCCCAGCGGAGAAGCTGCCGCAGCGATCGAGCAGGCTGTGACCCCGCAGAGCTAACACGGGCCCGAAGCGCATGGAACAAGAACGGTCACTGTGTTTGCAGTTCTTGCGCAAGTCTGTCATAGAATTGCAACATGGCTGGAAGGCTTGTGGACATCGCCAGACAGGCGGCTGTGAGCGAGGCGACCGTGAGTCGTGTCCTCAACGGGAAGCCGGGCGTGTCGGAAGCGACGCGTGCGGCTGTCCTCACGGCGCTGGATGTGATCGGCTACGACCGGCCGACGCACCTGCGCCCGCGCCGCGCGCGGATGGTCGGCCTCGTCGTCCCCGAGCTCCAGAACCCGATCTTCCCGGCCTTCGCGGAAGTCGTCGCCGGAGCGCTCGCGCAGCGAGGCTTCAACGCGGTCCTCTGCACGCGGACGGGCAGCATGTCGGAGGCCGAGTACGTCGAGATGCTCCTCGACCGACAGGTCTCGGGGATGATCTTCGCCGGCGGCCAGTACGCGGAGGCGGACGCGTCCCACGAGCACTACACGCGGCTGCTGAAGCTACGCCTCCCGGTCGTTCTCGTCAACGCGGCGGCAGACCACCTCGACTTCCCTCGCGTCTCGACCGACGACGCGGTCGCGATGGAGCAGGCGTACGCGCACCTCTCCTATCTCGGGCACGAGCGCATCGGCCTGATCCTCGGGCCGCCCGACCACGTGCCGTCGCGGCGGAAGCTGGCCGCGTTCGAGCGCGCGACAGCAGGAGGCCGGGCGGTCCTACCGCGCGGAGCTCGTCGAGCGCACGCGCTTCTCGCTCGAGGGTGGTCATGCAGCGGCATCGCGACTGATCGTGCACGGTGTCACCGGGATCATCTGCGCGAGCGACCCACTCGCGCTGGGCGCGATCCGAGCCGCGCGCCGAGGTGGCCTCACGGTACCCGAGCAGCTCTCGGTGATCGGCTACGACGACTCCGCCTTCATGAGCTGCACCGACCCGCCGTTGACGACCGTGCGACAGCCGATCGAGGCGATCGGACGTGCCGCGGTCGAGATGCTCGTGGGCCAGATCGAGGGCTCGTCGGTCTCCGCCGACGAGCTGTTCTTCGAGCCTGAGATGGTCGCCCGCGGATCGACCGCCGCGGCACCTGCCTGACCGCGACTCGGCGTCAATTGTAGAAATCTTGCGAAATTTGTGCGAAATCTGCGCAGATTGAGTTGATCTCTTGCAACGACCTGTTAACTCTGCCATCGTCCCGGCGCGATGACGCAGATCGAACGGGCGGCGACGGCGCCGCACAGCGGGGAGCGCGAACGGCCACGGCGAGTGGTGGCGCGATGCGGTCGTCTACCAGGTGTACGTCCGGAGCTTCGCCGACGGGAACGGCGACGGCGTCGGCGACCTGGCGGGTGTTCGGGCACGCCTGCCATACCTACGCGCGCTCGGCGTGGACGCGCTCTGGTTCAACCCGTGGTATCCGTCGCCGCTCGCCGACGCGGGCTACGACGTCGTCGACTACCGCGCGATCGACCCGGCGTTCGGCACGCTCGAGGACGCCGAGGATCCTTGATCGCAGAGGCCCGCGAGCTCGGGATGCGGACGATCGTCGACGTCGTGCCGAATCACGTTTCGGACCAGCACGACTGGTTCCGCGAGGCGCTTGCATCGCCGCCGGGGTCGCCGTCCCGGGAACGGTTCTGGTTCCGGCCGGGATCCGGTCCGGACGGCGCGAGCGCGCCCAACGGCTGGCAGTCGATCTTCGGCGGCTCCGCGTGGACGCGGGTCGGAGGACGGCGAGTGGTATCTGCACTTGTTCGCGCCCGAGCAGCCCGATCTCAACTGGACCCATCCCGACGTCTGGGCCGAGCACGAGGAGATCCTCCGCTTCTGGTTCGACCGAGGTGTCGCAGGCGTCCGCGTCGACTCGGCCGCCCTCCTGGTGAAGGACCCCGTGCTTCCCGAGCTCGAGCTCGAGAACGGCGAACGGACGCCATCCGTTCATGGATCGCGACGAGCTCCACGACATCTATCGCCGCTGGCGCGCGATCGCGGACGGCTACGCCGAGCCACGCGTGCTGGTCGGCGAGGTGTGGCTCGCCGACGCCGGGCGTCTCGTGCGGTACTCTGCGCCCGGACGAGATGCACACCGCGTTCAACTTCGACTTCCTGTCCTGCCCGTGGGAGCCGGCACGCTTGCGGGAGTCGATCGAATCGACCCTGGCCTTGCACGCTCCTGTCGATGCCCCGCCGACGTGGGTGCTGTCGAACCACGACGTGACGAGACCCGTGACTCGGTACGGGCGAGCCGACACGTCGTTCTCGTTCGAGTCGAAGCGGGAGGGAACGCCGACCGACCTGACAGCGCGGAACCCGCAGGGCCCGCGCCGCCGCCTTGCTCGCCATGGCGCTTCCGGGCTCCCTCTACGTGTACCAGGGCGAGGAGCTCGGCCTCCCCGAGGTCGAGGACATCCCGCACGACCGCCGTCAGGATCCGATGTGGCACCGCTCCGGTGGCCTCGACCCGGGCCGGGACGGGTGCCGGATCCCGATCCCCTGGGAGGGCGACTCCCCGCCGTACGGCTTCAGCAACGGCGACGCGATACCGTGGCTCGACCCACCCGTCGGATGGGCCGCAGCTGACCGTCGCCGCCCAGTCGGAGCAGGCGGCATCGATGCTCTCGCTGTACCGCACCGGACTCCGCTTTCGCCGAGCCGCCCCGTGGGAAGACGGCGCGTTCCAATGGGTTCCCTCCGCCCCGTCGGTGCTCGCATTCTCGCGGGGCGAGCGCTTCAGCTGCTTCGTCAACTTCGGCCCTGAGCCGGCGTCTCTTCCAGAGGGCGCCGACGTGCTCATCGCCAGCGATGAGTTGGAAGGAGGTGCGCTCCCAGCCGACACGACCGTCTGGCTCCACCGGCCGGACTCATCGCAGTAGGTCAACGACGATCTGCACGAGGCCACGGCCTCGTGCAACAGGAAAGGGGTAGGACGATGAAGTCCACTCGCAGGATCGCTACCGTCGCCGTCGTCGTGACGAGCCTGCTGGCGGCGTGTGTCGTTGCAGGGGCGTCCGCGAAGAGCAGCTCGAGCCAGGCGACGGTCACGATCAGCGTGGCGTCGCTGATCCCGGGCAGCACGCCCGCGGCCGTCAAGGAGTTCCAGAACCAGGTCGCGCAGTTCGAGAAGGCCAACCCGAGCATCAAGGTGAAGCCGGTCGAGTATCAGTGGACCGGGCCGACCTTCGCCGCGAAGCTCGCCGCCCGGACGCTGCCGACCGTATTCGAGGTGCCGTTCACCGACGCGAGGACGCTCGGCGAGCGGGGGCAGCTTGCGGATCTGACCAGCGAGATCAAGGCGCTCCCGTACTTCTCGAAGCTGCAACCCGGCGGTGCTGGCGGAGGCGACGACGACGAAGGGCAAGATTGTCGCACTGCCGAAGGGCGCCTACGCGCAGGCCCTCCACTACAACCGGAAGCTGTTCACACAGGCGGGCCTCGACCCGAACAAGCCACCGACGACGTGGGCGCAGATCCGCGCGTACGCGAAGCAGATCGCCGAGCGGACGGGCAAGGCCGGCTACCTGCAGATGGGCAAGGCCGACAACACCGCCGGCTGGATCCTGACGACGGTGACGTACTCGCTCGGCGGTCGCATGGAGGCCGGGAGCGGCACCTCCGCACGAGCCACGCTCGACAATCCGCAGACGGTCACGGCGCTGAACCTTCTGAAGACGATGCGCTGGACTGACAACTCGATGGGCTCGAACTTCGACTACGGCTGGAGCGACATCAACCAGGCGTTCGCCGCCGGCAACGTCGGCATGTACATCAGTGGCTCGGACGTCTACACGAATCTCGTCCAGGCGAGCAACATCGACCCGAGCGTGTACGGCGTCACGACGATTCCGGTCGCGAAGAGCAAGACCGCCGGAGTGCTCGGCGGCGGCACGCTCGTCGCCGTGCGGCCGGACGCGAACGCGGCGGCCAAGGCCGCGGCCGTCAAGTGGATCGACTTCTACTACGTGCGGAAGCTCGTCACGAAGTCGCAGGCGATTCGCAACGCTCAGTCGCTCGTTGCGAACAAGCAACCCGTCGGCGTCCCGGCGCTGCCGCTCTTCAACAAGACGCAGTACGACCTCGCGAACACGTGGATCAAGCCGTACATCAACGTTCCCGAGGCGCAGATGAAGCCGTTCACCAGCCGTATCTTCGGGCAGACGCTCGTCCCGGAGCCCGCGGTCGCGACGCAGGCCGTGTACCACTCCCTCGACACCGTCGTGCAGGCGGTGCTCACCGATCGGAACGCGAACATCACTCAGCTCCTCCAACAGGCGAACACCGCCGCGCAGGACCTGATGAGGCGCTGACGTAGCACCCGCGGCCCTCGGGTGGGCGGGCCGACGCCGCCCACCCGAGCGACCGCTCACAGGAGGCAGCATTGGGTGCGGTGGACGTCATTCCGGAAGAGAGCAGGACTCCGCGCGGCTGCGACGGTTGGCCTGCATGGGGCCGTCGCTGAGGCACCGGCCGCGCCGAACGCCGCTGACGTGGGCTCGGAACGGCGGTCTCACGACGCTGCTGCTCATCCTGCCCACGCTCCTCATCTTCGGGGCGTTCTCGTGGTACCCGATCCTGAAGACGGTGATCATGTCGTTCCAGTCCACGAACCTCGTGGACGCGCCGACGTGGGTCGGGCTCGACAACTTCCGCACCGTCCTCGAAGACCCGCTGCTCCCGATTGCGATCAAGAACACCGCGTACTTCGCGCTCCTCGCGATCCTCATCGGCTACCCCATCCCGCTCGCTGCGGCCGTCCTGATGAGCGAGCTGCGCCGCGTCCGAGGGATCTACGCGACCCTCGTCTACCTTCCCGTCGTCATCCCGCCGGTCGTCGCCGTCCTCCTCTGGAAGACGTTCTACGACGGCAGCTCGGCCGGCGTCTTCAACACCGTGCTCGGCTGGGTCGGCCTCGGTCCCTACCCATGGCTGCAGTCGGCCGGCATGGCGATGCCGTCGCTCGTGCTGGAGGCGACCTGGGCGAACGCGGGCGCGACGGTCATCATCTACCTCGCCGCTCTGACCAGCGTGAATGGGGAGCTCTACGAGGCCGCGTCGGTCGACGGTGCGTCGCTCTGGCGGAAGGTCTGGCACATCACGATGCCGCAGCTCCGCGGGGTGTTGCTCGTGACGATGATCCTGCAGATCATCGCGACGGCGCAGGTGTTCCTCGAGCCGTACCTCTTCACCTCGGGGGGGCCGAACAACGCCACGATCACGGTGCTGCTTCTGATCTACAACTACGCGTTCGCGAACTCGCTCGGCGGCGACTACGGCAGCGCTGCCGCACTGAGCCTGATGCTGGCCGCTTTTCTCGCCCTGTTCTCGCTCGTCTACATGCGCCTCACGCGCTCGTGGAGCACGGGATGATCCGACGACGAACTCGCACCGCGACCGACAGACGCGGCGGCGGCTTCATCTCAGCCGCCGAGTGGAACGCGCGTCGCGTCAAGTGGGGCGTCGGCTCGCTACAGCTGCTCCTCCTCGTCGGGCTGCTCGTCCTCGGCCTCGGCCCGATCCTATGGCTCGCCAAGTCCGCCGTCACGCCGACCGCCGACACGCTGAGCAACCCGATCTCACTCTTCCCGAACGGAACCGCGTGGGACAACCTGAGCAGGGCCTGGACCGAGGTGCACGTCGGCCGGTATTTCCGGAACACGGTCGTGCTTGCGTTCGGCTCCTGGGCCGTGCAGATCGTCGTCGCAACCACCGGCGGGTTTGTATTGGCGGTGCTCCGGCCGTGGTATGCGGGCATCGTCCGCGCGCTCCTGCTCCTGACGCTTTTCGTCCCGGCGATCGTCCTTCTCGTCCCGCTCTACATCGAGATCGTCGACCCGCCGCTGATCGACCGCTCGTTCGTCGACAGCTACTGGGCGATCTGGTTGCCCGCCGGCGCGAGCGCGTTCAGCGTCATCCTCGTGGCCCGCTTCTTCGACAACCTCCCGCGCGAGATCTTCGAAGCGGCGCGCGTCGACGGCGCGGGCCCGTTCCGGCTGTTCATCTCGATCGCGCTGCCGATGTCGAAGCCCATCCTCGCGGTGGTGTCGGTATTTGCCGTGCTCGCGTCGTGGAAGGACTTCCTCTGGCCGCTCCTCGTCCTCTCCAACCCGGACAAGCAGCCGCTCTCCGTTCGTCTCCCGATCATCCAGTCGCAGACCGAGCTCGGCGTCTTCCTCGCCGCGATGTTCATCGCGTGTCTCGTGCCGATCGTCGGATTCCTCATCTTCCAGCGGCCGTTCTTGCGCGGCACCGGACTGGGTGGCGCCGTGAAAGGCTGATCAGCACTTCAAGCTCCAGATTGTCAGGGCGGACGGGGATACCATTTGCCGGGCGTCAACCCGTGAGGAGCAATGACATGCTGAAGGTATTCGCCTTCCTCACCAAGAGGGAAGACATCGAGACGGAAGCGTTCATCGAGTACTACGAGAGCAACCACGTGCCGTTGGTTCTCAGCTTGGCGTCCACTCCTATTGTGTACAAGCGCAACTATCTCGTGCGGGGCGACGAATTCAACAGGGAAGACGAGACGGTCGACTTCGACGTCGTGACAGAACTGGTCTTCCCCGACCGCGACGCGTTCGTCGCCTGGATCGAGAAGCTCTCGGTCGAGGCGATCGGTACGGACGAGCAGAGGTTTCTCGACCGGTCGCGGACGAAGGCGTACGTGATCGAGGAACGCGCGACAACCGGCGCGAGCGCGTCCTCGCCCTGATCACGCACTGGGCCACAGACGGTCGGCCCTTGACGCCGGCACGGCGCGGCAGGCACTCAGACAAGGAGGACACATGTCCACCGAACTCCCCGACGTGGTCACGCGCTACTTCCAACGCGATGCCGAGCGCGACATCGACTCGATCGTCAGCCTCTTCGCCGATGACGCGACCGTCGTCGACGAAGGCGAAACACGTCACGGCCCGACAGAAATCCGCGCCTGGCAAACCGGCGCAGCCTCGAAGTACACCTACACGACCGAGATCACGAGCACCCAAGCACTCGGCCCGGATCGCTATCTGGTCACCGGCCGCCTGACGGGCAACTTCCCCGGCGGCGTCGCCGACCTGAAGTGGGACTTCACGATCGCCGGCCACCGCATCACGCAGCTCGTGATCGCCCCATAGCCGCACACCTGAGTGGAACGACCCGCTCCCGAACTGGCTCACGCAACCGGGACTGGGCGCGTTGATGCCGAGGTTGGCGCAGACGTTGCAGACGACGTGCTCAACGGTGTGCTTGCTTATGAAGAGCCGCGCGCCGGTCTCGCAGTGGAAAGGCCTTCGCCGACGAGGCGCGCGACCTGGGCCTTTGCGGGGTGAGGTCGCCCCTCGGCTCGACCGGTGGTTCGTCCGCGAGATCAGGCCTACGAGTCGGCCGAGGGCGGGTGACGCTGGCATTCATGGTCCGGTGGACGTCTGGACAGGGCGGCCGTCCACCTGGCCGTCGCCGGGACGCCCGCCGAGCGGTGCCACCTCGCCAGCGCCGCCGCCGGGTGACGATTCGTCGCCGAAGCAGGAGGCGCCGGCGGCCGCCGCGCGAGGGCCGCCGCCGTTGGGGGAGCACAGCTGTTGCAGCACCGCATAGCCGCGCTCCATCTCCCCCTCACGCTTTCACTCGAGGCAGGTTGCGGATGGCGAGCCATGGAGGGTCGCTGTCGAAGTCGTAGTAGCGCGTGCACTCGAGAACAAGGCCGGCATCGCCCATGAACCGCCCTGGCACCACGCCGGTGTGGAGGCGAACGCAGTGGTAGTGCCGCGGGGTGAGCTCGACAGCACGCCGATGCAGAGGATGAGCATGCACGTGCGTCGGAGAGTCAGATGCGGCGCACAGGATCAGGTTGCCGTATCCACCTTCGGCCAGCGCGAGGTCGTAGTAACAGAGGACACCCGGGATCGTCTCGAGCGTGTCGACGATGCCTGCTTCGAGGTGGTGGATCGGCAACTGGTCGACGTCGGCTCGCGCTCGTCCGAAGAACCCGACTGCCGTAAGCTCGCGGGCGCCCAGGAGCGCCGCGCAGTCGGGCACACGAATCCAGTGGCGATGCCCGTCGAGATCCGGTTCGCAGAGAAGGAAGCCCGTGCCGTCCCTGGTCCAGCCGCGCGCAAGCGCGCGCAGCCGCTCCAACATCCATTGCATCACCGTCGCATCGCGACCCGTGCACACCGGTGCCGCGAAAGGCCGAGAAGCACAGTCCTCGTCCGCGGCCAGCTCAACAGTTGCTCGCATCTCCGTGGCGATCGTACGCGCACTCCCCGCGAGATGGGGATCCGCCCGCGCGGCGGTACGTCGCCGGCTATCGGCGAGTCTCGATCTGGAAGGATGGCACCAAATCAGTACCCGCGGCGCTCTCTCGCTAGCGGAGGCTCGCCGCGGTGCCTCCGGGACGTAGAAGCGGAACGGCGGCCCAGCAGTAGCGAGCGACGATCGACCGGTAGGGGCGGAAGCGATCGCCGAGCGGCTCGAGCTGCTTCGGGGTCGGCGGCGGGTCGATGTTCCAGGCGAGAGCGTAGCCTTGACGCACGCCGAGGTCGTCGACCGGCCAGACGTCGAGGCGGCGGAGCTGGAACATCAGGTACATCTCGGCCGTCCAGCGGCCGATCCCGCGCACGGTGGTCAGCCGCTCGATCAACTCCTCGTCCCTGCGCCTCGAGGTGCGCGAGAGGACGACGGTGCCGTCGAGCACCTTGGCGGAGAGGTCGCGAAGCGAGGCGAGCTTGTTCGCGGAGAGGCCGGCGGCGCGGAGCTCCGCGTCGGAGACCGCGTTCAGCGCCTCCGGGGTCAGCGTGTCGCCAACGGTTGCGCGCACCCGCCCATAGATCGCCTGAGCCGCACGGCCGGCGAGTTGCTGGAAGACGATCGCGCGCACGAGGGCGGCGAACGGCCCGTCCGGGTCGCGCGGGCGGTGGCGGATCGGGCCGACCCGGGCGACGAGGTCGGCGAGCACGGGGTCGCGCGAGGCGACCTCGTCGATCGCCGCCCGGAGCGAGCTCTGTGCCGTTAGTTTCGCCACCACTTGCGTTCGAGGGCCCGGTCGGTGCCGCCGGTGCGGTCGAGCACGTCGAGCTCCGCGACGTCCTCGTTCGAAAGCGCGAAGTCGAAGAGCTGGGCGTTCTCGGCGATGCGCTCGCGGTGGGTGGACTTCGGGATCACCGGGATGCCCCTCTCGATGCACCAGCGCAGCAGCACCTGCGCGGGAGTGCGCCCGTGGCGGCGCGCGATCCGCGCGACCGTATCGCTGCTGAGGTGACGGCCGGTGCCAAGGGGGCTGTAGGCCTCCAGCGCGATCCCGTTCTGGCGGCACGAGTCGAGTAGAGCCTTGCGGTACTCGTACGGACTGAACTGCACCTGATCCACGACCGGCGGGACCGTCGCGGTGGCGAGCAGCTGCTGCAGGTCGTCGACGCCGAAGTTGGAGACACCGATCGACCGCGCATACCCGGCCTCACGCGCTCGCTCCATCCCGGGCCACGCCCAGGTCGGGCCGCCCCCGGGCCAGTGGACGATGTAGAGATCGACGTCGTCGACCCCGAGTCGCTGCAGGCTGCGTTCGACCTCCGCAACCGGGTCCTCCCGCGCGGGAAAGAACTTGGTGGTGATGAAGACCTCCTCGCGCGGGACACCGCTCTCGCGCAACCCCTGTCCGACGCTCTCCTCGTTGCCGTACGCCTGCGCCGTATCGATGTGTCGGTACCCGAGCTCGAGCGCCCAGCGGACGGCGTCCACGCACTCGACCCCGTTCGGCACCTGCCAGACACCGAGGCCGACCAACGGGATCTCGTTGCCGTCCGCGAGCACGCGGGCCCTTCCGTCTGCCGTCACGACATCTATCGACACGAATCTCTCCTGAGTCATCTAAACGCTCACGGTCGCTCAGGTTGTTCCCCACCGTGATCAGCACCCTTCCTGCGGCGCCGCAACAGTCCAAACCGGCTACGACATGCGGCGTGCCAGCTCGGTCCGCGACCTCACGCCTAGCTTGCGGAACACCTTGCGCAGGTGGTACTCGACTGTGCTCGGGCTGATGAACAGCTGAGCTGCTATCTCTCGATTGGTGCGTCCGTCCCCGGCAAGGCGCGCAATCTGAGTCTCCTGGGGTGTGAGGTGGCCGAGCGTGTCCACGGTCCGTCTGCGGGCGCGCTCGCCGGTTGCCAGCAGCTCGCGTTCGGCCCGGCCGGCGAATGCCTCGGCGCCCATGGTCGTGAACGCCTCGTGGGCGATCCGCAACTGCTTTCGGGCGTCGAGGCGGCGACGTTCGCGGCGCAACCACTCTCCGTAGAGAAGGTGCGTCCGGACGAGCTCGAGTCGTAGTCGCGTTCCGGAGAGGTTCGCGATCGACTCGCGGTAGAGGCTTTCCGCGACGTCGCCCTCGCTCAGCAGCGCGCGGACACGAGCTTCGATTCCACTCGCCCACCGGGACGTAATGACGCGGGTGCGCTCCGAGAGCCACTCCAGACCCTGCTCGAGGAGAGCTTGATCCGCGGTTCTGGACGCCGCCTCGGCCAACTCTGGCACGAGCAGTGTCCCGTATCCGATCGGATCCGGCTGGAACGCTTCCCAGGCCGCGTTGCGGGCGAGGTCGTGTCGACCGAGGCCGTTGTACAGCACCGCTCTCGCATAGTTGTTCGACGTCCATCGCCTTGTGGCCGCCTCCTCGGAGGTCGCCTCGATCAGCGCGGACGCCTGCGGCTCGTCGCCGCGCCAAGCGGCGAGAATCATCGGGGCGTTCACGAGCGCCGGGTTTCCGGTCGCCTCGGCGAGCAGGCCTGCTTCGTCGAGCACTTGTGCTGTGGCGGTCAGCTCGCCGGCGAGCATGTGGCTCCTCGCAAGGAAGCTCAGCGCGAACTGCAGGTGCACGAGCGCCCCCGTGTCGCGAGCGGCCTCTACTTGGCGAGCGGCGAGAAGATGGAACGCCCCGTCGTCCCACATCTCGAGCGCAAGGACGTTGGTGTCTCTGCTCCTGGAGAGCGAGAGCCACTGACGGTCATCCTCGTTGTCGATGTCAGTCGCGAGCAGAAGCTCGAGAGCCCGGGCGAGTGTCGGCGCGGCGGCGGCGTATCCGTCGAGCAAGCGGATAGCGAACGCATCGAGCACCACATCGACCGTCCGCGGCGGTGTCGGGCCGGGTGGCGCCGCCCGGGCGGCCGCTGCGACGGCCGAAGCACCGCCGACGGCCTGAACGTCATTGGTCATCGCGCCCCCGAGCGCCTCGAGGTACGTCTCGCGGGCGAGTTCGGGATCGAGTGGCTCGAGGCGGCGCGCCGCGCCGAGAAAGAGCCGGCCGGCGTCGACGCCGCGCTGCTGCTCCGACGCGATCTGGGCTCGCAAGAGGTCGAGCCGGGCCTGCTCGAGCTCCTCGAGCACCCCGGGCTCGACGCCTGCCAAGAGCGCAAGTGCAGCCTCGAGATCGCCTGCATCCCGCTTGGCGCCGGCCGCGGCGAGCAGGCGCCGCGCACGGTGCCTGGAGTCCGGCGTAAGCGCGGCGGCCCGTTCGAGGAAGGCAGCGACAGCCGCCAATCCGCCGCGCGCCTGCGCCCGTCCAGCGGAACGCTCGAGCTCGGCGGCGACCTCTTCGTCGGGCACGGACGCCGCCTGCGCCCGGTGCCAGGCGCGGCGGTCCGGATCGAGCTCCGGATCGGTTGCGTCCGCCAGCGCGCGGTGAACCTTGCGCCGCTCGTCGGGCTCCGCCGCTCCGTACACCGCCGACCGGACGAGCGGATGACGGAAGGTCACTGCACCGTCCAGATCCACAAGGCCTTCCGACTCCACCCTGCTCGCGGCAGCATCTGCGATGCCGAGCTGCTTCGCTGCGCGCCACAGAACCGTCGGGTCACCCACCGGCTCGGCCGCCGCGAGGAGCAGCAGTCGTCGCCCGTCTTGTGGGAGCCGAGCCAGCCGCCGCGTGAAGCTCTGCTCGATCCCGATCGACAGAGGCAGCGCCGCAGTCATGCCGAATCCACCGGCGAGCTGGCCAGGGGTCAGCCCGCGGGGGAGCTCCAGGAGAGCCAGTGGGTTGCCGCGCGTCTCGACGACGATTCGCTCCAACACGCGCTCATCCAGCCGGCCGGGCAGGATCGAGTCCAGCAGCGCCCGCGCATCGCGATGACCCAAGGGCTCGACATGCAGCTCCGCAAACCCCGCGAGCGCTCCGATCGGCTCCCGCGCCGCGAAGACCATGGCGATCCCCTCGGCGAGGAGGCGGCGTGCCACGAACGCGAGCACGCGTGCCGATGCCTGGTCGAGCCACTGAGCGTCGTCGATGGCGCACAGCAGCGGCTGCTCTGCTGCGGCCTCCGACAGGAGGTTGAGGACGGCGAGGCCGACCAGGAACGGACTAGGAGGCCGTCCGGCGCTCAGCCCGAGCGCGATCTCAAATGCCTCGCGCTGCGGATCTGGCAGTCGCTCCGTCAGGTCGAGATTGGGCGAGCAAAGTTGCTGGAGCGCCGCGTAGTCGAGCTCCATCTCTCCCTCGACTCCTGTCGCGCGGGCGACGCGAAAGTCGGGTGCTGCCTCGACGGCGTACTCGAGCAGGGCCGTCTTGCCGACGCCCGGCTCGCCGTACACGGCCAACACACCGCCGTGGCCTCCCCGTGCGGCCGCGAGCACGCGGTCGAGGACCTCGCGCTCGCGCTGGCGGCCGAGCAGCTGCTCTCTGGGAGCCCTTGCGACCATCCCGAGAGCATGCCTGGGGTGACGTACTAAGGGTTTCCGGGATTCGATGGGTCGACGACGGCGACCACGATGTCGTCACTGATGCGAGCACCCGGAGGAGAGAGACGATGACGAACGATCTCGGTGTGTGGACTGCGGACGACTGCGCGCTGGTGCTGATCGACTACCAGAAGGAGATGTTCGAGGTCATTCGCTCGGAGACGAGCGCCGATCTCGTCGAAATGCATGTCCGCCTGTTGGCCAAGACGGCCAAGGCATTCGACCTGCCGATCGTGCTCTCGACGGTGGGTGTCGGGGCCGGCTTCAACGGGCCGACGCTCCCGTCGATTCTGTCCGAGCTCGACGGCATCGAGCCGATTGATCGAACGTCGATGAACGCGTTCGAGGACGAGGCGTTCAGCGACGCGGTGAAGGCCACCGGCCGCAAGCGGCTGATCATCGGCTGCCGAAGAAACACTCGAGATGGTCAAGGCGGGACGCCGTCGGCGCCGCTGCCCTGTAGATGTCGGGAGCGCCTCATGTTCCACAGCAACGTTCAGCAGCGGATTGACATGGGCGAGCGAGCCTGGAGAGCTTGCAAAGCAACCCAACCGAAGGGAGATCCTCCGTGAGCGCCGAGCAGCGAGAGACCCTCGACGCAATCCTGCGACAGTCAGCCTTCCCCGTCGGCAGTAGTGTCAACGAGCAACGGCGACTGCTGAGGGAGTTGGTATCGGCGCAGCCGCTGCCCGGCGACGTGACCGTGACCGCGGCCGAACTGGGCGGCGTCCCAACCGCCGAGATCACGGTCGACGGGGTCGAACCCCGCCACGTTGTCCTCTACTTCCACGGCGGCGTGTACGTGATCGGGGACGCCTTCCTCGCCGCTGAGCTGGCATCGCAGGTCGGCAGGAGAACGCACGCCAAGGTCATCTCCGTCGACTATCGGCTCGCCCCCGAGCACCCGTATCCGGCAGCCGTTGACGACGCTCTGGCGGCCTACGAAGCCCTCCTGCACACGGCGTCGACCCTTCGGACATCGGCTTCGCGGGCGAGTCCGCGGCGGCGGCCTCGCCATCGCCACCCTCGTCAACGCCCGTGATCGCGGACTGCCCCTGCCGGCCGCGGCCTTCGTCATGTCACCGTATGTCGATCTGACCCTGGCCGGGACGACCATCGAAACGAAGCGCGAGGTCGACCCGCTGCTCAGCCGGGAGCTCCTCCAACCCCGAGTCACCGACTACGTATCGGGACAAGACGCCGCTCTTGCCCTCATAAGCCCCGTCTTCGCCGACGTGTCCGGCCTGCCGCCCCTGATCATCCAGGCCGGAACGCATGAGGTTCTCCTCGACGACGCTCTCCGCCTCGCACAACAGGCTGCCTACGCCGACGTCGAAGTGATGCTCGACATCACCCCTGGAGTTCCCCACGTCTTCCAGGCCTATCACCAGATCCTCGACGAAGCGGCCGCGGCGCTGGACAGAGCTGGACAGTTCCTCTCCGTGCATCTCCCACGTGAAGACGCCTACCCCGTTGTGCAGCCGGGAAGACGGGCGAGGCACTCGTTGCGGATCGAGAACCGACCTTTTGCCGCGATTCCGGCGTTCGCCCCGGTGCAGCGGGGTTTCAGCCGGCGTTGCAGGCGCCGTCGGTGCCTGCGACGCCGGGGAGCTTGTCGAGCGTGTCGGCGAGTGCGGTGATCTCGCTCTCGTCGAGGTGCTCTCGAAGAGGGCCGTGATCGAGGCGACGTGGGCGCAGGAGGCGGCCTTGAGCCGTTGGCTGCCGGTCTCGGTCAGGTGGGCGTAGGTGATGCGGAGGTCGGACGGGCAGGATTCACGTTCCACGAGGCCTTCGGCCTCGAGTCCTTCGAGCAGGCGGGTGATGCCGGACGGTGTCAGAAGGAGCTGCCGGGAGATGTCGACCCGCTTGAGCCGTTGACCGTCGGCGTGGGAGAGGACGAGGAGGGCTTCGTAGTCGTTGATCGTGAGTCCGTGCTCTTCGAGCAGCTCGGCGCTGAGCAGCCGCGTGGTGCTGGCGGAGGCGCGCAGCAGCCGGGTGAAGGCGCGCACGGCGGGGCCGGCATCTTGGCGGCGGTCAGGACTCGTGGCTGTGGTTTGTGGCGGTCATCGGAAGATACTTGCGCTCTCAATAGTAATGTGCTAGGTTGCTTGAGTAATCAATTATACACAACGCAAGGAGTTGGTACAGATGAGCAATTCGCAGACACTGACGATCGCTCCGGCCGGCACCTGGGAGCTCGACGCGGTGCACTCCGCTGTCGGTTTCGAGGTCGAGTACCTCGGCGGTACGTTCAAGGGCAGCTTCCGCGAGATCGACGCGACCCTCGTGGTCGGCGAGGATGCCGTGAGCCTCGAGGGCTCGGCGCAGGTCGCGAGCGTCGACGTCAAGGACGAGAACCTCGCCGGTCACCTCCAGTCGCCCGACTTCTTCGATGCCGAGCGGTTTCCGGAGATCCGCTTCACCGCGAAGAACGTCAGCCTCGACGGCGAGACGGTCAAGGTCGAGGGCGACCTCACGATCAAGGGCGTCACCCACGCCGCCGACGTGACGGGCACCGTCACCTCCCCGCTGACCGACCCGTACGGCCGCGAGCGGATCGGGCTCAAGCTCGACACGCGCGTCGACCGCACCGAGTTCGGCGTCAACTGGAACAACCCGCTCCCGAACGGCGAGCCCGCGCTCGCGAACGACGTCACCGTCGTCGCCGAGCTGTTCTTCGTCAAGTCGGCCTAGTCACGACGATGAAGATCCTCGCCGTCTCCGGCAGCCTCCGCGCCGACTCGCTCAACACGAAGCTGCTCCAGGCAGCCGCGGAGCTGGCCGATGACGAGGTCGAGTTCGAGGTGTGGGACGGCCTCAAGGCCGTCCCACCCTACGACCAGGACGACGAGGACGGCACGCCGCCGTTTGCCGTCGCGCGGTTGCGATCGGCGATCGCCGAGGCGGACGCCGTCCTCTTCGCCACCCCCGAGTACAACGCCTCGATCCCCGGGCAGCTGAAGAACGCGCTCGACTGGGTCTCGCGTCCGATGGCCACGAACCCGCTGCGCAACGTCCCGGTGGCGGTGATCGGCGCCTCCCCCGGTGCCTTCGGAGCGGTCTGGGCGCAGGCCGAGCTGAAGAAGGTCGTCGGCCTGATCGGGGCTCGCGTCCTGCCCGTCGAGCTCCCCGTCTCCAAAGCGGACACCCGCTTCGACGCAGACGGCCGCCTGATCGACGACGAGCTGCGCGTCAGCCTCAGCGAGGTCGTTAACGACCTCGTCGAGGCAGCGCAGGAGCGCGAAGCGGTTCAAGCAACAGGCTGAGCGTCGCGTCGCTCCGCGAGCGGAGGAGATCTCAATGCGTATCGGCATCGACAGCTTCGTCTCGACGGTCACGGACCCCGTGAGCGGTGTAGACGTGAGCCCGGTCGAGCGCGTGGAACACCTGCTCGAAGAAGTCGAGCGCGCCGACCAGGTCGGCCTCGACACCTACGGCATCGGCGAACACCACCGCCACGATTTCATGGACTCCGCGCCGGCGGTCCTCCTAGCAGCCGCCGCAGCCCGGACGACCACGATCCGCCTCAACAGCGCTGTGGCCGTCCTCAGCGCAAGCGACCCTGTCCGCCTCTTTCAGGAGTTCGCGACCCTCGATCTGATCTCCAAGGGCCGGATCGACCTCGTCGTCGGCCGGGGCTCGTTCACCGAAGCCTTTCCGTTGTTCGGGCTCCAACTTTCCGACTACGACTCGCTGTTCGCCGAGAAGCTCGACCTCCTCCTGCGCATCCGCGACCAGGCGGAGGTCACCTGGTCCGGAAAGCACCGCCCACCGCTCACCGGCCAGGGCGTCTTCCCGCGACCGCTACAGAACCCGCTCCCGATCTGGGTCGGCGTCGGTGGAACACCGGAGTCGTTCATCCGCGCCGGAACCCTCGGGCTGCCGCTCATGGTCGCGATCATCGGCGGCCAACCCGCCCGCTTCCGGCCGCTGGTCGACCTCTACCGCGAAGCCGGCCGCCGCGCCGGCCACCCTCCGGACCACCTCGAGGTGGGCCTCCATTGCATCGGGTTCGTCGGCGGCACCACCCAGCAGGCAGCCGACGACTTCTACCCCGGCTGGGCCCAGATGTTCGGCACGATCGGCAAGGAGCGCGGCTTCCCACCACCCGACCGCGCCCAGTACGACGCGATGTGCGGCCCCGACGGCGCCTACCTCATAGGAGACCCGCAGACCGTCGCCACCAAGATCCTCCGAATCAACAACGACCTCGGTGGCATCTCGCGCATCTCCCTCCAGATGACCAACGTCCGGCTCGCCCACGACAACCTCCTGCGCGGGATCGAGCAGCTCGGCACCAGCGTGGCGCCCATCGTCCGCAATGCGATATCTGAGTGACATCTACAACGGACTGGCGGACTGTTATGAAGACTACGGACTTCGGGGATTCGATCGCGGGAGGCGAAGAGCACGATCCCGGGCATGAGCAGCGAAGCCCTTCAGGACAATTCGCCCGTTCCCCGATCTGCCCTCGGCCCCGCGCTCAACGAGCAGGGGTACTCCGTCGGCCACGTCGAGCGGAACCCGTACCGGGTTACCGACGGCACCTACCAGTCATCCTTTCCGACGACCTCGGACGGCGTCGTCTTGGTCGACGCGCCGCCGACGATCGGTCGCACATCCAGCGCGCTGTCGACGAAAATCGCGTCCGGGTCTGAGGAGGGACGATGAACCTCGGGATCATCGGCGCCGGGCGGCTCGGGCAGGCGATGGCGCAGGTTGCCATACGAGCCGGCCGAGGCGTCATCCTCGCCAACAGCCGCGGCCCCGAATCGCTCGCATCCGTGGTCTCGACACTCGGTGAAGGAGTCTCGGCAGGGACAACCGACGAGGCTGCGGCGGCCGACATCGTCGTCGTGGCGGTTCCATGGGACCGCGTTCGCGAGGCCCTCGCCGGGCTCGAGTGGACCGGTCAGATCGTCATCGACGCAACCAACAACTGGAACGCGGACGCTCTCGAGACGAGAACGTCGAGCGAGGTCGTCGCCGATCTCGTACCCGGCGCGTCCGTTGTGAAGGCCGCGAACACGCTCGCCGCTGACGTGCTCGGCTCCGATCCGCGCGAAGCCGGCGGCCGGCGTGTGATCTTCGTCTCGGGCGACGATGCCGACGCGAAAGCGGCCGTGGCCGCGCTCTTCGAGGACGCCGGCTTCTCGGCGATCGACCTCGGCGACCTCGCCACCGGCGGCGCTGATGCAGCAGATCCACCATCCTCTTGCGGGCGTCGACCTGATCCGACTCTGAGGAGTGCCAGTCGATGGTCGTCCACACCGAGCTCACGCCGTCCGAGGCCGCCGACCGCCTCGCGATTCGCGAGCTGTTCGACGCCTACGCCCACTGCGCCGATCGGCGCGACGCCGAGGGTCAGAAGGCGCTCTTCACCGCCGACACCCGCTTCGCGGTCTACATGGACGGCGAGGGCAGCGAGCCGACCTACGTGCTCGAAGGACGAGAGGCGCTCACGCCGGTGTTCGCCGATCTGAATCGCTACGAGGCGACCACGCACTTCAACGGTCAGAGCACGGTCACGATCGACGGCGACCGCGCCACCGGCGAGAGCTACACGATCGCCCACCACCTCTTCACCGAGGACGGCGACCGCAAGATCATGATCGCCTCGCTCCGATACCTTGACACGTTCGCCAAGATTGACGGTAGTTGGTACTTCGCCGAGCGGAAGCTCCTCCTCGACTGGAGCGAGACGCGACCGTCGACTCCGGGGACCTGACCCCGGACGGCACGATTTGTCGGCTTCGGCGCCAATCGCCGTCACGGAGGAACGAACGTGTCAACACCCGCGAGCCCACTGCTCTCCCCGTCGCAACTCGCGGCTCTCGCCGAGATCGGCGAGGAGCGCTCGGCGCCTGTCGGTGAGCTGCTGTACCGGGTCGGCGATCGGACGCTACCCGTTCATGGCGATCCTCGAAGGAGAGGTCGCGATCATCGACGCGGCCGGGAACGAGCTCATCAGGCACGGCCCCTCGGGCTTCCTCGGCGAGCTGAACCTCCTGTCGGGGCAGACGGTCTTCGTCAACGCGCTCGTGACCGAGCCGCTGCGGTACATCGCGGTCGAGCGCGGCGCGCTGCGCTCGCTCCTCAACGAGGACGGCCCGCTCAGCGACCTGCTCCTCTCCACGTTCATCTCCCGGCGCGAGGCGTTGCAGAGCGTGCAGGGGATCGGCCTCGAGATCGTCGGCCCGCACGGTTCGGAGCCGACGATGCGGATGCTCGAGTTCGCGCGCGCGAACCGGCTCCCGTACACCTGGGAGGATGCGGCCCCGCCCGGACGGCGGCGCGTTGCCGCTCGTGCGGCTGCCCGGCGGAGGAGAGCTGCACGGTCCGACCGCCGGCCAGGTGCTGCGCGCTCTCGGGATCGGGCTCGAGCTCGCGCCTCGCGAGGAGGTCGACCTGCTGATCGTCGGCGCCGGCCCGGCGGGCCTCGCGGCCGCGGTCTACGGCGCCTCCGAAGGGCTCGACACGCTGGTCGTCGAGAGCACCGCGCTCGGCGGCCAGGCCGGGTCGTCCCGCCGGATCGAGAACTACCTCGGCTTCCCCGCCGGGATCAGCGGCACCGAGCTCACGAGCCGCGCAGTCACCCAGGCGCGCAAGTTCAACGCGCGCACCGCGACGCCGTACCGCGCCCTCTCCCTCGAACCGGGGAACGGCCGGCATCTCGTCCGCCTCGAGGACGACCGGGAGATCGCCGCGCGCGCCGTCCTGCTCGCGACGGGCGCCCAGTACCGGCGGCTCCCGGTCGACCGCCTTGCCGAGTTCGAGGGACTGACGGTCTTCTACGCCGCCGGGGCGCCCGAGGCCCAGCTCTGCGCCGGCTCGCGCGTCGCGGTCGTCGGCGGCGGCAACTCCGCCGGCCAGGCCGCCGTCTGGCTCGCCCGCGGCGGCGCGCTCGTCACCCTCCTCCACCGCCGCGCCGACCTCCGCGAGACGATGTCCGACTACCTCATCCACGAGCTCGAGCGCTACGGCGTCGCCGTCCGCGACCGAAGCGAGATCGCCGCGCTCCACGGCGAGGACGGGCACCTCGCGGCCGTCACGCTCAAGAGCGGCGAGCGCCTCGCCTTCTCGTTCCTGTTCCTCTTCCTCGGCGCGCTGCCGTGCACCGAGTGGCTCGACGACACCGTCGGCCGCGACCACGACGGCTTCATCCTCACCGGCGCCGCAGCCGAACACCGACAACCTGCTCGAGACCGACGTTCCCGGCGTGTTCGCGGCCGGCGACGTCCGCTCCGGCTCGACCAAACGCTGCGCCACCGCCGTCGGCGAAGGAGCAATGGCCGTCCAGTTCGTCCACGCCCACCTCTCCCGTACCCGCCGCCGTCGAGGAAGTGACGATGAGCAACGCCGCCTGCACCCACCTCGACCAGATCGCCGTCCGCGAGCTGCCGGCGTCCGTCGAGGGCTGCGAGGACTGCCTGCGGACGGGCGGCAAGTGGCTGCACCTCCGGATCTGCCTCACCTGCGGTCATGTCGCCTGCTGCGACGACTCACCCAACCGGCACGCCACAGCGCACGCCCACGCCACCTCGCACCCGATCATCCGTTCACTCGAGCCCGGCGAAGACTGGAACTGGTGCTACGTCGACGAGGTCGCGTTCGTCGTCGACGGGATCCGCGGCAACGACCCGCATCCCGCCCTCGCCGCTCCTCCAGTAACTGGTGGCATGACGCTCACTCCCCTGGACGAGTCGCTCGATCATGTGCGCGGCCCGGCGGGGGCCGGCGTGATCCTCGAGTACGGAGACTACGAGTGCCCGTACTCGCGACAGGCGTTCCGGCAGATCGAACGCGTCGAACGCAGGCTGGAAGGCGCGATCCGCTTCGCATTCCGGCACTTCCCCCTGACCGAGATCCACCCGCACGCCTTCGCCGCCTCCGCTGCCGCCGAAGCTGCTGCGCGCCAGAACCGCTTCTGGGAAATGCACGAACTTCTCTTCCACCGGCAGAAGGCACTCGAGGAGGACGACCTGCGCCGCTACGCCGCCGAACTCGGGCTGGACGCGGAACGCTTCGACCGCGACCGCGGCGATCCCGACGTGGCCGCGCGCATCCAAAGGGACGTCGACAGCGGCATCGCGTCCGGCGACGTGCTAGGCACCCCCACCCTGTTCATCGACGGCGTCGTGTACCGGGGTGGGTACGACATGGCGACGCTGATCGACGCCCTCGGCAGCTGAGACCCGGGCGAGTCACCCGGGGGCGACGCGCGATCCGGTCCACAATCCTGCAGATCGTAGACATGCAAGAGGGGAGCCATAATGAGGTTGGCTGGATGAGCATCTTCGGACGGGTCCAGATGCCGTCGCTCGAAGGGGCGACCGGCTGGCTCAACACAAAGCCACTCGACCTCGCCGAGCTGCGCGGCAAGGTCGTGCTCGTCAACTTCTGGACACTGACGTGCATCAACTGGCTGCGACAGGAGCCCTATGTGCGTGCCTGGTCGCGGGCCTACCAAGACGACGGGCTCGTCGTCCTCGGCGTCCATACCCCGGAGTTCGGGTTCGAGCACGATCTCGAGCTCGTGTGCACGGCGACCGGGGTGCGCGGGATCGACTATCCGGTCGCGGCCGACAACGACTTCGAGGTCTGGCGCGCGTTCGACAACCGCTACTGGCCGGCGCTCTACTTCGTCGACCGCGAGGGGATCATCCGCGACGAGCACTTCGGCGAGGGACGCTACGAGACGTCGGAACGCATCATCCAGGACCTGCTCGGTATCGAGCGCGAGCCCGTCAGCGTCGAAGCGACCGGCGTCGAGGCCGAAGCCGACTGGGACCACCTCCGCACCCCCGAGACCTATCTCGGCTACGGGCGCGGCGAGCGCCTCGCCACGACGGACGTTGCCGCGTACGACGAGTCCCGCGCGTACCAGCTCCCCGAGCGGCTCGGCCTGAACCGGTGGGGACTCGCCGGCGAGTGGACGATCGACCGCGAGCGCGTGCGGGCCGACGAGGCCGGCGGCAGCATCGCCTTCCGCTACCACGCCCGCGACGCCCACCTCGTCCTCTCTCCCGGCCCGCAGGCGCCGATCCCGTTCCGCGTCGTCCTCGACGGCGAGGCCCCCGGCGCCGCACACGGCGCCGACATCGATCCAGAGGGGAACGGCCTTCTCGAGGAGGGTCGCCTCTATCAGCTCATCCGCGAGCACGACGCCGTGCGCGAGCGGACACTCCAGATCACCTTCCTCGAGCCCGGAGCCGAGGCGTATGCGTTCACGTTCGGGTAGCCGCGACGCCGTCAGAGATCGCACTCTCGGCCTGACGGTGCTGCTCGGATCGGCACTCGGCAGCGCGGTGTTCCTCGACGCGTGCGGAGTAGCCTAGAGCGATGGCTCAGCGAGCTGACGATCGCGCCGCGGCTCCGCCGGCTGCACAACGAAACTCGCCGCCGCCACGGCGTCCCTGGTTCCCGTTCTCACGACGCTGGGTCATCTTCTTCGTCGCGCTGCTCGCGCTCGACCTGTTCGTCACGAGCAGGGCGATGGAGCCCGCCTCGCGGGTACGAGTCCCGTACAGCCCGTTCTTCCTGCAACAGGTGAAGACGGCCAACGTCGAGGAGATCACGTCCAAGGGGACGGACATCCAGGGCACCTTCAAGAAGGGGGTGTCTTTCGAAGAGTCGAAGCCGACGACGCGATTCCGGACGGAGATTCCCGCCTTCGCAAACACCGACGAGCTGTCCCAGCTCCTCCAGGAGAACGACGTCACCGTCAACGCCGAGCCGCTCGAACGGGGCGCGCCGTGGTGGCAGACGCTGCTGTTCGGCTTCGGGCCGACGATTCTCTTCGTCTTCCTCCTGTTCTGGCTGTTCCGCCGGGCCGGCAGCATGCAGAACGTCCTCGGCTCGTTCGGACGATCGCGTGCTCGCCGCTACGAGGCGTCCGGCGACAAGGTCACCTTCGCAGACGTCGCGGGCATCGACGAGGCCAAGGAGGAGCTGAGCGAGGTCGTCGACTTCCTCCGCCACCCGGACAAGTACGGCAAGCTGGGCGGCCGGATCCCGCACGGCGTCCTCCTCTCCGGCCCGCCCGGTACCGGAAAGACGCTGCTCGCGCGTGCCGTCGCCGGCGAGGCGAACGCTCCGTTTTTCTCGATGGCTGCGTCCGAGTTCGTCGAGGCGATCGTGGGAGTCGGCGCGTCCCGCGTACGCGACCTCTTCAAGGAGGCGAAGGAGAAGCGCTCCGGCGATCATCTTCATCGACGAGCTCGATGCGGTCGGCCGCTCGCGCACGAGCGGTGTGGCCGGCTTCAGTGGCGGCAACGACGAACGGGAGCAGACCCTCAATCAGATCCTGACCGAGATGGACGGGTTCGACTCGGCGACGAACGTGATCGTGATCGCGGCGACGAACCGGCCCGACGTGCTCGACCAGGCACTGCTGCGGCCGGGGCGGTTCGACCGCCGCGTCGCAGTCCAGCCGCCGGACCGGGCCGGGCGCGAGGCGATCCTGCGCGTGCACACCCGCGGCGTCCCGCTCGGGCCCGACGTCGACCTCGGCCGCATCGCCGCGACGACGCCGGGAATGGTCGGAGCGGACCTCGCCAACCTCGTCAACGAGGCGGCGCTCACCGCCGCCCGGCGCCAGCACGACCTGGTCGAGGAAGCCGACTTCAGCGACGCTCTCGAGCGCATCGTCCTCGGCGCCGAACGTCGCGTCCTGATGAGCGACGAGGACCGCCGGCGGACGGCCTACCACGAGGGTGGGCACGCGATCGTCGGGATGCTGACACCCGGCGCTGATCCCGTGCGCAAGGTCTCGATCATCCCTCGGGGCATGGCGCTGGGAGTGACGTTCTCCGCCCCCGACGCCGACCGCTTCAACTACCTGGAGCCGGAGATCCGCGCGAAGATCAAGGTCGCCCTCGGCGGCCGTGTCGCCGAGGAGATCGTCCTCGGCGAGATCAGCACCGGCGCCGAGTCCGACATCGAGCAGCTGACCGGGCTCGCCCGGCAGATGGTCGGGCGCTGGGGGATGAGCGACGCGCTCGGGCCGATCGCCGTGATCCCCCGCGACGGAACCGGGCCGTTCCTCCCCGGTGCCGCGGAGGTGTCACCGCAGACCCAGGAGCTCCTCGACGACGAGGTGCGCCGCATCGTCGCCGAAGCGCACGACGAGGTCGTCACGCTCCTGACGGAGAACCGGACGCGGCTCGACGCCCTCGCGAGCGCGCTCCTCGAGCACGAGACGCTGGACGAGGACGACGCCTATGCGGCCGCCGGCGTGACCCGACCCCGGACGACCCCGACGGGCGAACTGGCCATGGCCGCCCGCTCGAAGGTGTAGAGGTTCACTCACAGTTCGGGAACGTCACCCGGATGGCGGGGGATGATCGTGGCGGTTTGGTGACCCTCGTTGCGCAGCCCCCAGCGGCAGGCGTAGCCTCGAGCTTGAGTCGTCGAACCGGAGAGGAGGTAAATCCGAAACCGCACTCACGAACGAGGGAGGCTTCATGAGTACCACCGTTCAGACCGCCACCGACATCCGTCCCTTCCACGTCGACATCCCCGAAGAGGAGCTCGCCGAGTTGCGTCGCCGCATCGCCGCGACGCGCTGGCCCAGCAAGGAGCTCGTCGACGATCGGTCGCAGGGTGTGCAGTTGGCGACGCTGCAGGCGCTCGCGCGCTACTGGGCGACCGACTACGACTGGCGCAAGGCCGAGGCGAAGCTGAACGCGCTGCCGCAGTTCACGACCGAGATCGACGGGGTGGAGATCCACTTCATCCACGTGAAGTCGCAGCACGAGAACGCGTTGCCGCTGATCATGACCCACGGCTGGCCCGGCTCGGTGATCGAGCTGCTCGACTCCGTCGGCCCGCTGACGGACCCGACCGCGCACGGCGGCAGCGCCGAGGATGCCTTCCATCTCGTGCTGCCCTCCCTGCCCGGGTACGGGCTCTCCGGCGAGCCGGTCGAGGTGGGCTGGGATCTGGGCCGGACGGCACGGGCCTGGGCCGAGCTCATGCGCCGACTCGGCTACACCCGCTACGTGGCCCAGGGCGGCGACGTGGGCGCCGGCGTCACCGACGCGATGGGCCGCCAGGCACCCGAGGGCCTGGTCGGCATCCACACGAACCTGCTCGTGCCGGCGCTGGGCGGCACCATGCCGACGGACACCGACGAGGAACGCGCCGCGGCCGCGCAGATCGCCACCTTCCAGCAGTCCGGAAACGGCTACTTCGTCGAGATGGCCACCCGACCGCAGACGATCGGCTACGCCCTGCTCGACTCTCCCGTCGCCCTGGCCGCCTGGATGATCGACCACGACACGGACGCCTACTACAAGATCGCGCGCGCCTTCGTCGACGGGCAGCCCTCGGGCAACCTCACGCGCGACCACATCCTCGACAACATCACGCTGTACTGGCTGACCGGCACCGGCGCCTCCGCGGCTCGCTCGTACTGGGAGGCCTACGGGCCCGACGCCCCGGCCGCGGGCCGTCAGCCCCTGCCGCCGCCGGCGATCCCGTTCGGCTTCACGACGTTCCCGGGCGAGATCTGGCGGACGCCGCGCAGCTGGGTCGAGGCGAGCTACCCGAACGTCATCTACTTCAACGAGGTCGACAAGGGCGGCCACTTCGCCGCGTGGGAAGAGCCGGAGATCTTCTCATCGGAGCTGCGAGAGGCGTTCAGGTCACTCCGCTGAGCGGGCAGGCGTGAGCGGCGCGCACCTAACGTTACGGGACACCCCACTTGTGTGCGCCGCTCACGGCCTGTCTGGTCGAGCTCGGCGATCTGGCCGGCGGTCGGCTTGATCGCGTCGGGGATCGGGTCACCGGACGGGCGGGGCGATGATCGTGGCGCTCTGGTGACCCTTGTTGCTCAGCCCGAAGCGACAGGAGTAGTCTCGAGCTTGAGTCCCCTACCCACGGAGGTCCTCATGACCACCACCAGCATGCTCCCTGACGTCGGGATCGAGCTTCGGGAGGGTTACGCCGAGGTCGGCGATGTGAACCTGCATTACGTCGAGGCCGGTGATGGGCCGCTGATCGTTCTGCTGCACGGCTTCCCGGAGTTCTGGTTCGGTTGGCGGCTACAGATCGAGCCGCTCGTGGCGGCGGGTTTTCGGGTGGTCGCCCCCGACACGCGTGGCTACAACCTGTCATCGAAGCCAGAGGGCTTCGAGGCCTACGCCGTCGACCTGCTCGCCGCCGACATCCGCGGCCTCATCGGAGAACTCGGTGCGGAGTCCGCGCTGTTGGTCGGTCACGACTGGGGCGGATCCATCGCCTGGACCATCGCGATGAACCACCCCGAGGTGGTCGACCGACTCGCCATCCTCAACGCGGCCCATCCGCGGCGGCTCTCGGAGGGACTGCACCACCCGAGCCAGCTGCGGAAGTCCTGGTACTTCTTCTTCTTTGCAGTCCCGGGACTGCCCGAGGAGGTGGTGCACGCCAGAGACTGGCACTTCTTCCGACACTTCCTCGAGGACGCGAACCCGCCTTACACGCCAGAGGAAATCGAACGCTACGTCGAGGCCTGGTCGCAGCCAGGGGCAGCGGCCGGGATGATCAACTACTACCGCGCCTCGGTGAGACAGTCCCAGAAGGAAGCCGCAGCAAAGCTTCGCCCGATCTCGGCGCCGACACTGGTCATCTGGGGGGAGCGCGATTCCTACCTCGGCTCGGACCTCGCCGAGCCCGAGCAGGACGATGTGCCCAACCTCGACCGCGTAGAGCGCCTGGCCGACGCGTCGCACTGGGTGCATCACGACGAGGCTGAACGCGTCAACCAACTGCTCATCGACTTCTTCGCCCCCGCGGCATAGCCGCAAGAGGCTCGGTCGAGCGTGCCCGTAAACCACACCACCAAGGTCCTTCGTCGAAGGAGGAGGTCATGAACGGTCTGACCCAAAGCGTCATCGTGGATCGGGGGGCCCGCGTGCTCCGGTTCGGCGCGCTCATCGCTGCCGCCTTGATGCTCTCGTCCTCAGCTTTCTCCACCAGCGCCCGAGCGGCCGAGTCGGACCCGACGATCGTGCTCGTGCACGGCGCCTTCGCATCGCCTGCCGGATGGGACGGGGTGGCCGCCGCGCTGCACAAGGACGGCTACCAGACGGCGACCCCGGCGCTCGGCCTGGCTTCTGTGTCGGACGACGTGGCGACCGTGCAGTCGACGCTGGACTCGATCCCGGGAGACAAGATCCTGGTCGGACACTCCTACGGCGGCTTCGTGATCACCAACGCCGCCAGCGGCCGAACAGACGTCCGCGGACTCGTCTACACGGCGGCCTACGTCCCAGACAGCGGTGAGACGATCACCAGCCTGGGCGTTGGCTACACGCCGGGGGCGTTTCTGGACCATCTGGTGCTCGCCCCGTCGTTCCCCTTCTTCATCGTCGACCCGCAGTTCTTCCCCGAGGACTTCGCCCAGGACTTGAATCCGAAGCTGGGCGCCGAGATCGCAGCCCAGCAGCGCCCCACGAGCCTGGGCCTCTTCCTCACTCCATCCGGCCCCGCCGCCTGGCACGCGCTTCCGTCCTGGTACGCAGTCTCGGCCCACGACCGCGCCATCGACCCTGCCCTGCAGCGGTTCATGGCCCAGCGCGCTGGATCGACGACCGTCCAGTTCTCCGCCGCGAGCCACGTGGGCGGCCTCACCCACTACGCGGCGCGCTTCGTGAAGCTGATCGAACAAGCGATTGACGCAACCGCAACCTGATCCCGGTCCTGACGAGACGGGGTTTGCACAAAGGAGCACTCATGTCCGAGAAAACGAACAGCGATGCCGCGACCGTCGTGCTCGTGCACGGCGCGTTCGCCGATGCGTCGAGCTGGAACGGCGTGATCGCGCGGCTGCAGGCCAAGGGCGTGCCGGTGACGGCACCTGCGAACCCGCTGCGTGGAATCGTTGCCGACTCGGCCTACATCGCAGCGGTTCTCGAGCAGATCGAAGGGCCCGTGGTCGCCGTCGGCCACTCGTACGGCGGCGCGGTGATCACGAATGCCGCGACCGATGCGAAGAACGTCGTCGCCCTCGTCTACGTGGCAGCCTTTGCCCCCGAGGAGGGCGAGACCCTCGGCGCAGCCGAGGCGGCTTCGAAGGACAGCGTCCTGAACAGTGCGCTCGTCCCCCGGCGGTACCCGACCGCGAACGGCGGATCGGCGACGGAGTTCTCCATCGACCCGGCGAAGGTCCGCGACGCCTTCGCGGGCGATCTCTCCGACCAGGAGGCCGCACTGATCGGAGCCACGCAGCGACCCGTCGCCGAGCTCGCGTTCTCCGAGCCGTCGGGCCCGCCGGCGTGGAAGGACCGGCCGTCATGGGCCGTCGTCGCCACCGGCGACCGAGCGGCCGGGACGGACGTGACCCGCTCGATGGCGGAGCGGGCCGGTGCGACCATCACCGAGGTCGACGGTTCGCACGTGATCATGATCTCGCAGCCCCAGGCCGTGGCCGACGTGATCCTCGGTGCCGTCGCCGCCGTCGGCTCCGCGGCGGTGGCCGGGACCGTCGCATGACCGTCGAGACCTCCCCACAAGCATCCGCTGTCGCCACCTCCTTCGGCCCGGTGCAGCAGATCGACGCCGGCCTCCTGAACGTGGGCTACGTCGACCTCGGTCCCGCCGACGGTCCCGCGGTTCTCCTGCTGCACGGCTGGCCGTACGACATCCACAGCTACGTCGACGTCGCCCCCGCGCTGTCCGCAGCGGGGTACCGCGCCATCGTGCCGTACCTTCGCGGCTACGGGAGCACGCGCTTCCGCTCCGACGAGACCGTGCGCAACGGCGAGCAGGCGGTGCTCGCCGTCGACGCGATCGCCTTCCTGGACGCGCTCGGGATCGACCATGCGATCGTGGCGGGGTTCGACTGGGGAGCGCGAACCGCGTGCATCGTCGCAGCGCTGTGGCCGGAGCGCTGCGACGGCCTCGTGTCGGTGAGCGGCTACCTGATCGGCAGCCAGGCGGCCGGCAAGCAGCCGTTGCCCCCCGAGGCCGAGCATCAGTGGTGGTACCAGTACTACTTCGCGACCGAGCGTGGCCGCGCCGGCTACGACAAGTACCGACGGGAGTTTGCGAAGTTGATCTGGCAGACCGCGTCGCCGCAATGGAACTTCGACGACGCCACCTTCGACCGAAGCGCAGCATCCTTCGACAACCCGGATCACGTCGCCATCGCGATTCACAACTATCGCTGGCGGCTGGGCCTGGCCGAAGGAGAAGCGGAATACGACGAGCTCGAGAACCGGCTCGCCGAGGGGCCCGTCATTGACGTACCCACGATCACGCTCGAGGGCAACGCGAACGGGGCCCCACATCCGGACCCGAGTGCGTACGCCACGAAGTTCTCCGGCACGTATTCACACCGGACCATCCAGGGAGGCATCGGACACAACCTCCCCCAGGAAGCTCCGGACGCGTTTTCCGACGCCGTTCTCGAAGTCCGCGCTGCGCAATGAGCCTCTTCCTTCTCACGCGCGCGAGCGCGCCCGGTCTCGTGGTAAGACGGGTCGTCGATCAAGCGGTCGGTAGACGCACCGTGAACCGGCCGCCGGTGGTGGCGGCGTGGGCGACGATTTCGCCGCCGGCGCTGCGGGCGAGCCGTCGGGCCAGTGCTAGCCCGAGGCCCGCGCCGCGCTGGTCATGGGCGCCGGCGCTGCCGCGGACGCCGGGCTCGAAAATGCGGTCGGTCTCGTCGGTCGCGATGCCGGCGCCGTTGTCGGAAACGGTGATGGTTACGGTCGTCCCGTCGGGGACAAGCCCTATGGAGACTTCGGAGCGGCCGTAGCGGAGCGCGTTGTCGAGGAGTGGATGGACGATTCTCTCGACGAGATCCGATTCGACGGCGACGCGGGTCTCGTCGGCTGGGAGCGTTATCAGGACACCGATCCCGTTTCGCTCTGCCTCGTCGCGAATGCCCGCAACGGCGAGCTGGACACCTGCGCGGGCGTCTGTCGTTACACGAGCTGGGCCAGCTTGGCGGGCGGCCACGATCAACGCCTCGACGGTTCGCGTCATCTGTCCTGCGTTCCGCAGTATTGCTGCGAGGCTCTCGCGGTAAGCAGCGTTCGTACGTTCTCTGCGAAGCGCGAGCTCGCCCTCGGCTGCGATCTTCGCGAGCGGTGTACGCAACTCGTGGGACAGCTCGGCCGTGAATCGTTGCTCGTGACGCAGGCTTGCGGATAGACGCTCCAGCATCGCGTCGAGCGTCGCCGCGAGGCGGGTCAGTTCGTCGTACGGCTCGCCCTGATCGAAGCGTTTGTCGAGATCGTGGTCGCTCCAGGCGGCGGCGTCCTTCGTCATGCGTGACACCGGCAGGAATGCCTTTCCGAGGATCCAGTGGGTGAGGAGCGCGACCGCGGCGAGAAGAGCGACGGCGAGCGCGATCGAACCGACGAGAGCGATCGTCGCCGTCTCCTCGTACGGGTCAAGCGACACTCCCGCGACGACCGTTCCCACACGATTGCCGTCGTAGATCACTGGGAGGGCATAGAGACGGACGGACTCCTGGACGCGACCCGTCCCTTCAGGCCCGCCTGCGAGCGACGCCGCTGCCTTTGTCCAGCGCGTGGGCACGAGCGGCTTCTCGATGATCGTGCCGCCTGCGAACACCCACAGAGTGCTCCCGACGGCGCCGCGTTCCTCCAGGCCTTCGGGCGCGACCAGCTTGCCGTTCTCAACCTTGAGCGACGAGAGTTCGGCCTGTGCCTGCGCCCGTGCGAGCGATTCGGCGCTCGCCGAGAGGCGTTGTTCGAGGATGACGTTGAACGCGGTGACGCCGATGATCAAAGCGAGCGCGAGTGCGCCGACGACCGCGAGGAGCAGCCGGGTTCGTATCCCGAGACGGATGCCTGGGGTCATTGAAGTGAGTAGCCGACGCCGTGGATCGTTGTGATCTGCGGCGCGCCGGGGAGCCGCGCGAGCTTCCTGCGCAGCCGTGCCATGTAGACGTCGAGCGTGTTGTCGTGGACGATCGATCCGTGTGCCCAGCCGGCCTCGACGAGCTGGCGGCGCCGGACCGCATCACCGGGACGAGAAGCGAGACGTGCGAGAATCCGGAACTCGGTCGGTGTCAGATCGGCATGACTACCGCCGCATCTTGCGCCGTGAGTGGCGGGGTCGAGGCGCAACTCGCCGGCGTCGGCAGCGAGTCCACCGCTGTTGCCGCGTTTGATGAGGGCGTGGAGGCGCGCAACGAGCTCGGCGAACGCGAACGGCTTGCTCAGGTAGTCGTCACCGCCGGCCGCAAACCCCGAGAGGCGGTCGGGTAAAGCATCGCGCGCGGTGAGAAAGATGACCGGTGCAGTGACTCCCTGGACGCGGAGTGCCTGGACGACATCACGACCGTCGGCGTCGGGCAGCCCAATGTCGATCACGAGCGCGTCCGGATGACGGCCGCGCACGACCTCGAACATCTCGCTCGCTGTACCGGCAGCCGTCACGTCGAACCCCTCCTCGCGAAGCCCACGCTTGACGAGCGAACGCAACTCGAGATCGTCCTCGAGTACCACGAGATGGGGACTGATCGTCACTCCAGCAGTATCGCTGCGGTCACGGCACCAACCGAATCCGAAAGCTGAATACGTCCTGAACAGAGACAGCTCAGAGGCAGGTGCGGGCACTTCAGTTGGCTAGGTTGGCGTGATGGGACAGCGGGCGCGACCACTCCGATTCGGACGCCGTCGATCGCGTTCTGCGAAATGACGGGCGTGTTGACGTCGTGATCGTCGCGCGCTCGCTGACGAAGGATTACGGTGACAAGCGGGCCGTCGACGGGCTCGACTTCACTGTCCGACCGGGCCTCGTCACGGGGTTTCTCGGACCGAACGGGTCGGGGAAATCGACCACGATGCGCCTGATCCTCGGCCTCGATGCCCCCACCTCGGGCGAGGCGACGGTCAACGGGAAACCGTATCGTGACCACGCCGCTCCACTGCACGAGGTCGGAGTGTTGCTCGAAGCGCGGTCGGTACACACCGGCCGGTCGGCCTACAACCACCTGCTGGCGCTCGCTCAAACCCACGGCATCCCGCGGTCCCGCGTCAGCGAGCTGATCGAGCTCGTCGGCCTCCAGGAGGTGGCAGGCAAGCGCGCCGGCAAGTTCTCGCTGGGCATGGGTCAACGGCTCGGGATCGCGTCGGCACTGATCGGAGATCCGCAGACGGTGATGCTCGACGAGCCGGTCAACGGGCTCGACCCGGAGGGGATTCACTGGATGCGCAACCTCCTGCGGGGATTGGCGGCCGAGGGGCGAACGGTGTTCGTCTCGTCCCACCTGATGAGCGAGATGGCGTTGACCGCCGATCACCTGATCGTGGTCGGCCGCGGCCGCTTGATCGCGGACATGAGCACCGAAGCGTTCCTCAGCCAGGCGTCCGGCAACGTCGTTCTGGTCCGCTCACCGTCAGTCCGGCAGCTTCGGGAGCTGCTCGCCGGCCCGGACGTGATCGTCCAGACCGTCGTCGGTGGACTGATCGAGGTGCGTGGCCTGACAGCCGCGCAGATCGGCGACATCGCCGCAGCCCACCAGATCCCCCTCCACGAGCTGACCCCGCAACAGGCTTCGCTCGAGGAGGCGTTCATGGACATCACGCGCGACGACGTCGAATTCAAAGCAGTCGAATCAGCCCGTCTGAGGTCGATCGCATGACGTCCGTCGTTCCGGAGCAGGTTCGCCCTGGTCTCCCGCGAGGCCGTGTCACCCAGCTCCATGTCGTCCTCTCGGAGTGGACAAAACTTCGATCGGTCCGTTCGACCCGCTGGTCGCTGCTGGTCGCGGTCGCGGGCACGATCGGGCTCGCAGCCCTCGCGTGCGGCGTCGTCGCGCACCACTACCCCCAGATGAACGCGGCCGACCGAGCAGACTTCAACCCGCTCGACGTGAACTTCGTCGGCGTGCAACTCGCGCAGCTCGCGATCGGCGTTCTCGGCGTCCTCGTGATCAGCGGGGAGTACTCCACCGGCATGATCCGCTCGTCGATGTGCGCCGTGCCGAAGCGGCTTCCCGTTCTCTGGGCCAAGGCGATCGTGTACGGGCTCGTGACGCTCGCCCTGATGATCCCGGCAGTCCTGATCGCGTTCTTCGTCGGACAGGCGTTTCTCTCCTCGCAGCACATCGAGATCGCGTTCACCGCTCCCGGGGTCAGCCGCGCCGTCATCGGGGCGGCCTTGTACCTCGTCGTCGTCGGGCTCCTCGGCATCGGACTCGGCGCCATCACCCGGAACACCGCCGGCGGCATCGCAACGTTCGCCGGAATCATGTTCGTTCTGCCGCCTCTGATGAACGTTCTGCCTGCGAGCTGGAACCGGGCGGCCTCGCCCTATCTCCCGCTCGCAGCCGGAGAATCGATCATGTCGATCACCCCGGAAACCACCTCTCCCCCTGGGTCGGACTCGCGCTCTTTACCGGATACGCCGCCTCCGCCCTCGCTGTCGCCGCCTATCTGATGATCCGGCGCGACACGTAGAGGGCGCATCATCGTCACACCGCCGGCACGGGTCACCTCGGAAGCGGGGACTCTCGCGTCGCGGGCCTCACGGCGAGTCGCCCGCGGCATCTGGCCAGGGTGGGTAGGCACGTCCTCTCGCTTTCAGGAGAAGTTCATCCGCCTCGCTCCAGGATGACGCATGGCACAACGCAAGGAATCAAGGCCAGACCCTCCAACCCTTGATGGCGTGCTCGGGTTCTTCGGTTTGAAGTGGGCGAGCTTCTGGGCCTGGATGGACTCGGTCGATCGCAACGCACAACCCGTCCCGACGTCCCATGCCTCCGAAGAGGGCCCAGAGGAGCGACCAAAGATTCGGTCGCCGCCGGCGTGAAGGATGGATTCTGGGCCTACCTTTGGGGCGCGATCCGGACCCGCAGCGCGGCCGGCCTGCTCACGAACCGAAGCGGCGGCTCCAGCACGAGCGCCTCACCGTCCACCCCCACCGGAACAGGCCGGGCGGCACTGATCTCGAGCTCCGGCACCGACCACTGCTGCCACCGGCGGCTCCCACCCGGCGCACAAGGACCCGGATTCCCGTCTCCGCGGAGGGTGCGTCCGAACCATCTCAATGCGTGGCAACGACGGTCGTCAGCGGATAGCCGAGGCGCGCGATCCGCTCCCCGAGGTCGACGTGCAGCCAGTGCGAGACGTGGCTCGGGGGCGTCTCGAGGATGATCTCGCTGTAGCCGCCGCCCTCGAGCTCGAGCACGATGTCGTCGTAGGCGTTGGGGCTCGTCGCGACCCGGCCCTCCATCTGAGTGCCTACGGCCTCCTCGAGCTCCGGCAGCGTCCCGGCGAGAAGAGCATCTCCCGCACGGAGGTCGGGACTGTTGCGGTCGAACGCCAGGTGCGCCGGGTTGGGCACGAGGAGGACGAATTCTGCAGGGCCTGCGTCGGCGCGCGCACGCGCAGCCTCGATGAGGGCAGGCGTCGCCGCCACCTTGTTCGCCACCACCAACACGCGCGCCGACCCGAATACGGGTGCCACAGCGGCGGGACTGTGCTCGACCGCGATCCGGCCCTCGATCACGTCCACCTTCGTCAATGAGAGGTAGACGACGACCGTGAGGATCGTGAGCAGGAAGATCACGCTCGTCACAGTCGTTCCGAGGCCGAGTCCGCCGTCGGCACGCGGCTGCGAGAGGTAGTCGCCGATCGAGGCGCCGAGCGGACGGGTGAGGATGTACGCGATCCAGAAGGCCAGGATCGCGTTCAGCCCCAGCTTCAGGTGCAACGTGTACACGATCCCGATCAGCGCCGCGAACAACAGCGCCGACTTCCAGTAGCCAACCGCCAGGCGCTCGGCCGTCAGGTCACCGGCCGCGGTACCGAGCGCGAACGTAAACAGCACGGTCAGCCAATAGAACCCCTCGCGGCGTGTCGTCACGATCGTGTGAATCGAGAGCGTCTTTTCGCTCGCATACCAGGCCGCGAATACCAACGCAAGGACGACGCTGAAGACGACCGTCGTCGTCACCAGCGAGATGCCGAAATTGTCCGTCAGGTTGTCGGTGATCAGGGTCCCGACAATGCTGATCAACACAACCGAAACCCAGTAAATCCAGGGCACATAGAGTCGCACCCGGAACTGGAGCACCAGCGCCGCAACGAGGAACGCGGCGGTCAGGACCGTCGTCTTTGTGAGACCCAGACCCAGGTTGTCGTTCAGGTAGTCGGCGCCGGTCTCCCCGACCGTCGTGCACAGCACTTTGATCACCCAGAAGTAGACCGTCACCTCCGGGACCTTGTTCAGCATCGCGACGGCGCGTGTCCGGTCCGGCCTCTCGTGCTGGCGGGGCGCAGTCGCCCTCTGAGCGGTTTCCATCGGCCGACCTTGGCCGAAGCCGCCTGAACGCAGCCTGAAAGCCGAGCATGGTTGCTCACCGCGCGGCAGCGCCGGCTCTTCGTGGAGATACCCGTGCAGTACCGTCCAGCGCGATGACCGGCGATCTGTTTCTCGTGCTGGGTGCAGCCCTAGCGAGCGGCGTGGAGATGGTGGAGGCGATGACGATCGTGCTCGCGCTGGGGACGGCTCGCGGCTGGCGGTCGCCGCTTCTCGGCGCGGGAGCGGCCCTGGCCGTGCTTGCTGTCGCCGTTGTCGCGGTTGGACCGGCGCTCACCAGGCTGCCGATCGATGCGCTTCGGCTCGTCGTCGGCACGCTGGTGTTGCTCTTCGGGCTGCAGTGGCTGCGCAAGGCGATCCTCCGCGCCGGCGGGCGCGTTCCACTCCACGACGAGGACAAGGTCTTCGCCTCCGAGCTCGAGCACGCGCGGGAGGCGACCCGATCCGGGGGTGCGCTCGATGGGTATTCGTTCGTCCTCGCGCTCAAGAGCACGCTGCTTGAGGGCCTCGAGGTGGTATTCATCGTGCTCACGCTCGGCGCGAGCCGTGGATCGGTCACGCTGGCCGCGCTTGGCGCCGGCATCGCAGCGGGGGTGGTGATCGCCGTCGGGGTCGCGGTCCGTCATCCCCTCAGCCGGGTGCCCGAGAACGCGCTCAAGTTCGCGGTGGGGGTGATGTTGACCGCCTTCGGATCGTTCTGGGCGGCGGAGGGCGCAGGCGTCGACTGGCCGGCCGGAGACCTGGCGCTCGTCGGTCTCGTTCTCGTCACGCTGGCGTGGTCGCTGGTTTTCGTCCGCCTTGTCCGCGCTGCGCCCCGAGCGGTGGAGCTACGGGCGTGAGGCGGGCGGCGTCCGCGGTGCTCGCGTTCGTCGTCGGGGACGACGCTCGGGTGGCCCTTGGCGTCGTGGCGATGCTCGGCGCTGTGGCGGGTGCTGTGCACGCGGGACTTGATCCGTGGTGGCTCGTGCCGGTCGCGGTACCGCTCGTGCTCGGGTGGTCGCTTCGACAGGCCACGCGGCAAAACGCGTGACATGGACGGTTTTGGGCAAGTGTTGGGGATGTCACCTGTGCAAGTGCGCTTGGCGGTCTTGCGAACGCTACTGGTCGACGTTTGCTGCTTGAAGCTTCGACTGAGGGCCGGTTTGTGCGGATGATGCTGCATGCATGAGGGTCCGTTCTCGAGCCGGTGCTGAGCGAGCGTCGAGGCGCTCTCGCCTGGGCTGAGGCGCAGGTCGCGGCCGCACGCGATGATCCAGCGGCGCGTATCGCTCTGCTCGCGCGGACATACCACGGGCCAACCGGCCGGGCACCCCGACATCTGCCCTTCCGGCGGGCGGCGCTGTCGTTCATGCGCTGGCAAGCTCAGCGCGGTCTCCTCGATCCACTCGAGGCGTCGCGGCCGGGCAGCGTGTGGTGGCGGGCGATGAACGAGCGCCTGCTGCGAGATGGATGCGAAGTGGTCGCGCTGGCGAGGGGCCTCGAGGGAGAACCCTCGTCGGAAGCCGTGAAGGTGTGGCTGGACTTCGTCGCCGCCCCGACACCCTCGTGTTGGTACCGGGCTCACAACGCGAGCGTCGTGGCCGGCTACCTCGAACACGAACGGCTTGCCCATGCAGAGACGGCCCCGGAGCGCTTCTTCATGAACGTCGCGTTGGCGCGCGTGCTCTACGCGCACGCGCTCGTCGCGGCGCCGCACCTGGCCCTGGGAGGGTTGGCTCCGTTCAGCCGTCTCCTCGGCGATCCCCGACTCGGGCTAGCCGGCGTGTTCCTCTCGCTCCGCCGCGTGATCCCCAACCACTATCCGCTCACCCACGACGCCGACTGGTACATCGCAGACGAACAGCGTCTCGGCCGGCTGCTCGACTACACCGTGATCGCGCCGCGGCTGCAACGCCTCTACGAATGGTCGGCCGAGGACCTCCGCGAGCCTCGGCTGCTCGAGCTTGTTCGCGACGGCAGCCCGATCTACGCGTGGCCCTACGAGCAGCAACACGTGTGGCACCCCCGATCCATTCCGTTCCCGGGCCGGCTCCTCGAACGCCTCACCCGGATCCGCTGACGCGGCGAGGCCCGAACCCGGGCAACTGCTCGGCGAGCTCGAGCACCGCGAGCTCCTCTGCGAGCCGGCAGTACGCCCGCTCCGGCCGCGACAGCCGCGCGAGCAGCAAGCCCGCTCCGCTCGTGTCGATGACCTCCGGCGGCCCAACAGTGAAGGTGCGCCCGGCTCGGATCACCTGCCCACCCCCGGCCCGCAGATTGCGAAGCCAATCCGACTCACTGCCATAGAGCAGCGCGATGACGAGAGTCCGGTCGCGTCTGAACGCAAAGAGCGGCGTCCGATAGAGACGGCCCGAGCGTCGACCGCGATGGAGAATGACCGCCCACGGAGGCAGAAGCCAGGCATACACACCCTGGATGCGGTTCGTCACCCGCTTGTTGAAGCGCGCAACGCCCCGCGACAGCTTCATCGCTGCCTGCGCTCCCGAAACCCGTCTCCAACCGAACGACCCCAGACGAGAAGCTCGCCCAGCACCCCGAACGAACCGCCGCCCGCGAACCTCGAATCACCGGAGCCCGTCACACCCCTGACATCTACACACCCCAGAGACCGACTGCAAGACACAGCCGCGGAATCCCCGACGTCCACTACGGCGACGAGGAGCACTTCGCGTGTGGCGACCGCAGTGCCTCGGAATGGACGGTGACGGGCACGGTCCGCGGAAACCGGCGCCACCCTGCCGGGCACGCGCGATACTCCCCGGATGGACTCACCGAGCGAGCCACGCTCCGGGCTGAGCGACGCGGCAGGGCGAGCCGCCCTGTTTCCGGCGCGGGCCGCCGCGCGAGTGTGGCGGGACCAGCTCGAGGCAGCGGCGGACGAAGTGCTGTCGGCGCCGGAGATCGCGCGAGTCATCGACCACGCGCTCGCCGGATCACTGCCGGAGGAGATCGCCCGCTCGGTCGTCCGGCACCGCGTCGTCGAGAGGGTGGTCGAGGAGCTCGCTGCGAGCGGCGAGCTGGAGCGTCTCGTGAAGGCCGCACTCGTCAGCCCTCGCACCCTCGAGCTCACGGATCAGATGCTGGGAAGCGACGAGATGCAGCACACGCTGCGGCATGTCGCCTCCAGCCCCGACCTTCGCGCCGCGATCGAAGCGCAGACGGCCGGACTCGCGGAGGATGTCATTGCAGCCGTCCGAGCCTCCGCAGTCCGGCTCGACGACGGCATCGAACGGGTCGTCGGACGCCGCAAGCGAGACCAACACCCGGCCTTCGCCGGCATCGCGACGCGGGCACTCGCCCTCGCGACCGATGCGATCGTGACGACTGCGGCGTTCATGGCAGTGGTCGGAGTCGTCGCGATCATCGCGTCGCTCGTCGGGGGGTTGCAACCGGAGTGGCTTGTTGCCACGTTGCTCTCGGTCGGCTGGGCCCTGCTTGCAGGTGCCTATTTCGTGCTCTTCTGGAGCACCGCGGGGCGAACGCCCGGGATGCGACTGTTGCGCCTTCACATGGAGCAAGAAGGACGGATTCCGTCCGTCGGCCGATCGATCGTCCGCCTCATCGGGCTCTGGCTGTCGATCGCGGTCTTCTTCATCGGCTTCGTTCCGGTCTTGTTCGATCGCAGGCGACGCGGCCTGGCGGACTTTCTGGCGGGAACGGTCGTCCTCTACGACGATGTGGGCTCCGCCACGAGTCCCGCCGACGTGGCGGCCACCCAAGACCCGACCAGAGACTGATCGACCGACCCGCCCGGCTCGCTGCCCGACGCTGAGACGAGGTGGCAGCGTCGGTTCCCACTCCAGCCCTCGCGGCGCCACGCAAGGGTTGTGCCTGTCCGGCGGTTCGCACGCCCGCGACCAACGGCGCAGCCCCTTCTCCGCGCACGCCCCATGACGACGAGTCAGCCGCCCTTTCGAGCGCCGAGCCGGTGCACCTTCCGGACGACGCACGGGTTCCTTGCCCAGACATCCCATACCTGGTATACATACTCAGTATGGCAACCTTGAAGAGCTCCTCATGAGCGTCCCGCACGCCCTCCTCGCCCTGCTGAGCGAGAAACCGAAGTACGGCCTGCGGCTGCAGAACGAGTTCGAGGCCCGGACGGGTGAGGTCTGGCCGCTCAACGTCGGACAGGTGTACACGACGCTGCAGCGGCTCGAGCGGGACGGGCTCGTCGAGGCCGAGCGGCGAGGGCGAACGGTCGCAGAAGCAGAAGCGCTACCGGATCACGTCCGCCGGCGCCCGAGAGCTGGCCGACTGGCTTCGCACGCCGCCCGAGCTCGTCCCTCCCCCGCGCGATGAGCTCGTGATCAAGGTGCTCGTTGCCTTGCAGGTTCCCGGGATCAATGTCCACGAGCTCCTGCAGGTGCACCGCCGGCACGTGATCGAGGTGATGCAGCGCTACACCCGGATCAAGGCCGCGGCAGCCGAGGACGACGTGCCCCTCGCGCTGGTCGCCGACGCCGAGCTGTTCCGGCTCGAGGCGATTGTCCGCTGGCTCGACGCCGCCGACGTCCGCTTGAAGCAGGTGACGCCCGCCGCGGCGCCGGTCGCGGCAGACCTGCCCGTGCCAGAACCAACTCCTGCGATGGAGGTCTCGCAATGACGAGCGCACTCGAACTGCTGCAGGTATCGAAGGTCTACGGCTCCGGGCCGACCGAGGTGCACGCGCTCAGCGACGTCGACCTCTCGGTCGAGCGGGGCGAGCTCGTCGCCGTCATGGGCCCGAGCGGCTGCGGCAAGAGCACCCTCCTGACGATCGCCGGCAGCCTCGAGGAGCCGACCAGCGGTCGGGTGCTCGTGGGCGGCGTCGACCTCGCGAACGTCTCGCGCTCGGAGCAGGCGCAGATGAGACGCCGGTCGATCGGCTACGTCTTCCAGGACTTCAACCTGCTCCCGGGGCTGACGGCGGTCGAGAACGTCGCCCTGCCGCTCGAGCTCGACGGCACCCGTGCCAAGGCCGCGCGCGCGACAGGCGTCGAGGCGATGGAGGAGCTCGACGTGGCCGACCTCGCCGATCGCTACCCCGACGAGCTGTCGGGCGGTGAGCGCCAGCGCGTTGCGATCTCCCGGGCGATCGTCGGCGAGCGCGGGTTGCTGCTCGCCGACGAGCCGACCGGCGCGCTCGACTCCGTGAACGGCGAAGCAGTGATGCGCCTGCTCCGCGCCGCAACGCAGCGAGGCGTCGCGGGTGTCGTCGTGACGCACGAGGCGCACCTCGCTTCCTGGGCCGACCGCGTCGTGTTCCTGCGCGACGGCCACGTCGTCGACCAGACCAACGCGCCTCCGGGCCCGGAGTCGCTGCTCGCGGCGGCTGATCGGCGATGACGACTCTCGCTCACCGCTCTGCGGTGCGAGGCCCGAGCAACGGCGGCGTTGCCGCGCGCCGCGCGCTCGTCCGCTGGGCCTGGCGCATGTTCCGCCGCGAGTGGCGGCAGCAAATCCTGGTCGTCGCGCTCCTCACGGTCGCGGTCGCGGCCGCGATCGTCAGCATCACCCTCGTCTACAACACGAGCCCTGCGTTCGACAGCGAGTTCGGCTCGGCCAGGGGGCTGCTCAGGTTCGACGGCTCCGATCCGCAGGCGCTCGAGGCAGCCCTGGCGTCGGCCGAGGAGTCGTTCGGGACGACGGACGTCATCGGCCACCGCAAGGTGCCCGTGCCCGGCGGCGTCGAGACGGTGGACTTCCGCTCGCAGGACCCGGATGGGCCCTACGGCGGCGATCTCCTCGCGCTCCGTCGTGGCAGCTACCCGGCCGGGCCCGGCCAGGTCGCGCTTACCGAGGGTGTGGCCGAGCTCCTGAACGTGGAGCTGGGCGCGACGCTCGATCTCGACGGGCGGCGTCGGAGCGTCGTCGGCATCGTCGAGAACCCACTCGATCTCAGTGACGAGTTCGCTCTCGTCTCCCCTTCGTCCGCCGGGCCGCCGCAGAACGTCACCGTTCTGGTCGACGCGAGCGCGCAGGAGCTCCGCGCCTTCGCACACTCCTTGCCCGGGGACGGCCTCCGTTCGGGCCTCACGGGAACGGGGAGCCGCGGCGAGATCGGGGCCGCAGACTCGTTCGCGTTGTTCTCCGTCGCCACCGTCTTCCTGCTCCTGGCCTCGCTCGTTGCCGCCGCGGGCTTCGCTGTCGTCGCGCAGCGTCGGCTCCGCCAGCTCGGCATGCTCGCGGCAATCGGGGCTACTCAGAAGCATCTCCGGCTCGTGCTGCTGACGAACGGCGCCGTCGTCGGAGTGATCGCCGCGATTCTCGGCACGATCGCGGGCGGTGCGCTCTGGGTCATCTTCGCGCCGACTCTCGAATCCGCGATGGGCCACCGCATCGACCGGCTCAGCCTTCCGTGGACGCTGCTCGCGATGGTCGTCCTCCTCGCCATCCTCGGCGCTACCGCGGCCGCCTGGTGGCCAGGGCGAACGGTCGCCCGCCTCCCCGCCCTGCTGGCGCTGTCAGGGCGTCCGCCTCAGCCGAGGCCCGCGCGACACTCCGCGATCGCGGCCGCGGCGCTGATCGCGGTCGGTATCGGCTGTCTCGCACTGTCCGACCGAGACCGAGTGCCGCTCATCATCGCCGGGATCGTGGCGACGATCCTCGGCACCTTGCTCCTGGGCCCACTCGCGATCCGCATCTTCGCCGGAGCCGCCGGACACGCCCCGATCGGCACGCGCCTGGCGCTGCGTGACCTCGCCCGCTACCAGGCCCGGTCCGGGGCGGCACTCGCCGCGGTCACCCTCGCCCTCGGCATCGCCGCAGCAGTGACAATCACCGCGGCAGCCGAGGAGAAGAAGGATGACGACCGGATGGCCGCCGACCTCCCCAACCTGTCCGACCGCCAGATCCGGGTGTACGCCGGCCCGACGCGAGACCCGGAGCTCATCTCGCTCCCGCTCCAAACGCCGGCCCAGCTCGCGCGGAGCGCCGCACGCGTCCGCCAAGTCGCCGCCGGTCTCGATCAGGCGGCCGTGATCCCGCTCCGGAAGGCCATCCAACCCGGCGATCCGCCGATCGTCACCTTCGAGGGCGACCGGGCCCTCGTCGCGGTCGGTCTCGCGAAGCAGACCGGCCCCGAGAGCTGGAACCGGGGATCGGGCGTCTACGTCGCCACGCCCGCCCTGCTCAGGTACCTCGGAATCGACCCCGCCACGGTCGACCCGAGCGCGGACTTCCTGGCCGACCCGGCCGTTCCCACCGACAAGTTCGTCATCTTGAATCTCCTGACGCGGACGCGACCTCCCGGTTACGAACGTCCAGAGGATCGACAGCAAGCAGATCTTCGGTGCTGGGGAAGGGGACACCGGCCGTGTGCCGTCCTCGTTCGTCACCCTCAACGGCCTTCGCCGCCACGGCTGGAAGCAGGTCCCGAACGGCTGGCTCATCGAGTCGAGCAGACCTCTGACGAGCGAACAGATCGCCACCGCACGCGAGCTCGCGGCGGAAGCCGGCCTCGAGATCGAGACACAGCGAGAGCGCACCTCCCTCGCGACGCCCATCGCCATCGCAACCGCCGCAGGCGCCGTCCTAGCGCTCGCGATCCTGGCTATGACCGTCGGACTGATCCGCAGCGAGAGCGCCGGCGACCTCCGCACGCTGACCGCGACCGGAGCCACCGGCAGGATCCGCCGCACGCTGACGGCCGCCACCGCCGGCGCGCTCGCCCTGCTCGGCGCGCTCCTCGGCGTCGCCGGCGCCTATCTCGCGCTCGCAGCGACATACCACGACGACCTCGGCTATCTCGGTCGTGTGCCGGTAATCCCCCTCGCCCTGATCGTCGTGGGCGTCCCCCTGGCGGCCACCGCGGCCGGCTGGCTCCTCGCCGGCCGCGAGCCGCCCGCGATCGCCAGGCAGGTCATCGAATGATGCGACGCGGTTTTCGCGGTCACGTGTCCCCGGAAACTTTCACCTCGGGTTTTCGAATACGCCAGCGATACACGCCGGCCCTACCATCGATGCATGCGGGTCTTGATCGTCGAGGACGAGCCCTACATGGCGGAAGCCATCCGCGACGGCCTACGCCTGGAAGCGATCGCGGCAGACATCGCAGGTGACGGCGACACCGCTCTGGAGCTGCTGAGCGTCAACGCCTACGACATCGCCGTCCTCGACCGAGACATCCCCGGACCCACCGGCGACGAGATCGCCAACCGCATCGTCGCCTCCGAAAGCGGCATGCCGATCCTCATGCTCACCGCTGCCGACCGTCTCGACGACAAGGCCTCCGGGTTCGAGCTCGGCGCCGACGACTACCTCACAAAACCGTTCGAACTCCGAGAACTCGTGCTCAGGCTCAGGGCACTCGACCGCAGGCGTGCACACCACAGGCCGCCTGTGCGAGAGATCGCAGGCCTGCGGCTGGATCCGTTCCGCCGAGAGGTCTACCGCGACGGCCGCTACGTCGCGCTGACCCGGAAGCAGTTCGCGGTGCTCGAAGTCCTCGTCGCCGCCGAAGGCGGCGTCGTCAGCGCCGAAGAACTCCTGGCGCGAGCATGGGACGAAAACGCAGACCCGTTCACCAACGCCGTCCGCATCACCGTCTCAGCGCTGCGCAAACGCCTCGGCGAACCCTGGGTCATCGCCACCGTGGCCGGCGTCGGCTACCGCATCGACACGCAACCAGAAAGCGGGCGCGAGGGAGGTGAGCGTGGATAGAGCCCCTGGCTTGAGCGTTCGCCTCAAGCTCACCCTCAGCTACGCCTGCTTCCTCATGCTCGCGGGTGCCGTGCTGCTCGTGGTCGGGTACTTCTCCCTTTCGCGTGGTGTGCACCCCGGTGTGATCTTCCTGGTGCGCAGCCACGCCGCCCTCTGGCGCGCTTTCGCTCCGACCGCCGCCATCGCGCTGGCGTTCCTGCTGGTGTTCGGTCTCCTGGGAGGATGGATTCTCGCCGGCCGCATGCTCGCCCCTCTGACGCGCATCACAGACGCCACACGCACCGCCGCGAACGGATCGCTCTCCCACCGGATCCAGTTGGAAGGCCGTCAGGACGAGCTCCGCGAACTCGCCGACAGCTTCGACACCATGCTCGCCCGACTCGCAGCGCACGACGCCGAACAGAAGAGATTCGCAGCGGAACAGCAGAGATTCGCAGCCAACGCCTCCCACGAACTGCGCACCCCGCTGGCGATCACGCAGACACTTCTCGATGTGGCCCGCAACGATCCGGATCGCGACAACGACGAGCTCGTCGCCCGGCTCCACACCGTCAACGCCCGGGCGATCGACCTCACCGAAGCGCTGCTCCTGCTCAGCCGCGCCGACCAACGGGCCTTCGCCCGCGAACACGTCGACCTGTCGCTCATCGCGGAAGAAGCCGCTGAAACGCTCCTGCCCCTCGCAGAAAGACGCGGCCTCACCATCGAGACTTCCGGCGACCCGAGCCCCGTGATCGGTTCGCATGCGCTCCTGCTGCAGCTGAGCACGAACCTCGTGCACAACGCGGTCGTCCACAACCTGCCCGAACAGGGCACCGTCTGGGTCACGACCAGCGCCAACGCAGAGCGTGTCGAGCTCACCGTCGAGAACACCGGCGAGAAGCTCACCCCACAGATCGTTTCCACGCTTGCCGAGCCGTTTCAACGCGGCAGCAGACGCATACGCACCGACCACGCAGGCGTCGGCCTCGGCCTGGCAATCGTCGAGAGCATCACCGAAGCACACGACGGAACCCTCACCGTCACCCCCCGGGCCGAAGGCGGGCTCCGCGTCACAGTGCAACTGCCACCGGACGGTCGCCCGCAAGCGAACGGTTCGGGGACAGGTCTTGGGGACAGGGAATACCCATCGAGGAGAGCATCCTCCAGCCCGCACCGGCAGGCGCGGCGATGATGACGGCGGTCGCGATCGCCGGTCGCGCGAGCCTCGGCCGGCTACGACGCCGGCTTCGCCACAGGCCGCGCGGAGAAGATCACGAGCCCGCCGAGCGAGGCGCCTCGTAGTCGTGTCCGGCGATCGGGAGACCTGATGCGGACGGTGTTCGTGCGGGCTGCTCGCAGGCGCCGTCGGCGCAGACCTCGAATTCGGGGTCCGCGGGCGTCCAGCCCCGTCGCACCATCAGACCGTGGATCCTGCAGCCGAGGCACAGCCCGAGCGCCGACTCCATCCACATCAGCGTCAGGCAGATCAGGCAGATCGTCCGGGGCAGCACGCCGCGGATCCCGATGTTGGTGATGATCGTCATCGCGAAGGTCATGCCCAGCCCGAGCGTCCACGCGAACCGTTTGGGCTTCGCGGAGACCCACTCCGGCGGCCGGTTCAAGGTGAGCGCGCGCGCGAGAGCGCCGATGGGGCTGTAGCGGATCCCGACCGTCACGCGGATCAGGAACTCGACGAAGAACAGACTGGCGACGACCTGGAGCGGGATGTACTGCCTGGTGAAGTAGGCGTAGCTGAACGCGACTGCGCCGATGACCATCGTCAAGCCGGCGGCGGCGCGCACCTCGTTCTCGTCGACGACGGGTGCGTGCAGCTCCGTGCCGTCTACGGCCGTGGCGACGATCGGCCGATCGACGCGAGTGTCCATCTGGTCCTCCTGGATGATCGAGTTCGGGGCCCGGTGGCTTCGTACGACGATGCGCGGGCGTCACGGCCGGATCGCAGCTGCGCGAGACCCTCGCCCGGCAGGGGGAACCAGCGGATCCGCTGGAACTCCTCGCTCAGGGCGGGATCGTCGAGGCGTGTTCCCGGCGGGCCGGCCTGCACCGCGGCGATGATCTGCCGTGCCGCGTCGAGCTGAGCGGCCAGCACGCTGTCGGGTGCGGTCGCGAATCGCGCGGGCGTGTCGTGCAGTGCCTCACGCAGGCTGGTCTCCCGGCGCGGCGGTGCCGGCGCGGTGGTGCCAGAGGCCGGACTCGGGCTCGAAGCGGTAGAGCGGCAGGAGCTTCCAGCCTTCGCGGGCGAGCAGGTGGACGGCCTCGACGACGTACGCGAACGCCGCCTCGCTGACGAAGTAGTTGAAGCTGAGCGCGCGTGAACGCGAGCAGGGCGCCGAGCTGACCCTTCTCCGCCTGGGCGCTCATGCGCGCGGACCACTCGTCGTCGATCGGGTAGAGCCGGTGGAGGTACGGCCCGGCGCAGAAGCAGCCGCTGCGCGCCTGGATTCCGAACAGGTCGCTGAGCACGGCGACGACGAAGTTCGCGTGGAGCAGCTTGTCCGCGTGGCGAAGGCCGAACGAGACGATCGCGAGGCGCTCGAGCTCGGTGTTGCCGAGGATCTCGATCTGCGGGTTCGCGCCCCACGATGCGAGCGCGCGGCGGGCGAGGTCGTGCTCGCGGCGGCGGATCTCCTCGCTGCCGACCGCGTCCTTGAGCGCGAACGCGAGCCCGGCGCGAACCGACTCCACGATCGCCGGGGTACCGCCTTCCTCCCGGATCTCCGGCTCCGGATGGTAGGCGTGCCGTGACGGGCTCACGAACAACACCGTGCCGCCGCCGGGCACCGACGGAACGCGGTTGCGCAGCAGCGAGCGCTTGACGACGAGCACCCCCGGCGTCCCGGGGCCGCCGACGAACTTGTGCGGCGAGATGAAGACCGCGTCCTTGTACGCGAGCCGTCCGTCGGGGATCCCCGGCGCGGCGTTCATGTCGATCGGGAGATACGGGCCGGCGGCCGCGTAGTCCCAGCACGAGAGCGCGCCGTGGCGATGGAGCGCGATCGCGACCTCGTCGACGGCGGTGACGATCCCGGTCACGTTCGAGGCGGCGGAGAAGCTGCCGATCTTCACCGACCGGTCGGCGTGGCGTCGCAGCTCGTACGACAGGTGGTCGACGTCGACGCGACCCTCGTCGTCTGCTCGGATCGGTACGACCTCGGCGATCGACTCCCGCCACGGCAGCTCGTTCGAGTGGTGCTCGTAGGGACCGAGGAACACGACCGGCCGCTCGCTCGGGTCGAGCTCGAGCAGCCGGACCAGCTTGTCGATCGCGCCGGTCGCTCCGCTGCCGCAGAAGAGGACGACGATCGTCCGGGCCGCCGTTCACCGCCCGATGGATGACGGCCCGCGCCTCCTCGCGCAGCGCTGTCATGTGCCGGCCGGTCGCCGACGCCTCGGTATGCGTGTTGCCGTAGAGCGGCAGCACCTGATCCCGGATGAAGTCCTCGAAGAACGCAAGCGAGCGCCCTGACGCGGTCGCGTCCGCGTACACCATCCGGCGCGGGCCGAACGGCCCATCCAGCACGGCGTCGTCGCCGATCACCGAAGCGCGAATCCGGTCGATCAGGCTCATGCGGTCGGCGGCTTCGCGGCTGGCTTGCGCTTCCAGGCGCCGATCAGCAACGGCCACAGCACGGTCGCGTCGGGAAACCGCTCGACGTCGTCCGCCAGGTCCGACAGCAACGCGGCGGAGCGCTCCTCCGTCGTGATGCCCCGCCCGATCGCGGTCGGCAGCAGACCCTTGTAGACCGCGACGAGCATCCTCTGGGCATCGACGAGCGGCTCGAGCCGCCCGGAGACGTCGGTGCCGTCGGGCGCACCGATCCCCGCCCGGGCGAACAGCTCCGGCAGCCGGGCGCCCACGTGCACATCGCAGCCGGCGGCCGCGAACGCGTCGATCACGACGCGGCCGAGCTCGTCGACGCTCTCGAGGGACGGCAACGATGCCGACGCTGCGCAGGTCGTAGTCCTGCACGAGCAGATGGCCGCCCGGCGAGACCGCGTCCCACAGACGCCTCAGCACCGCGACCCGCTCGGGCAGGTGATAGAGCAGCAGCCTCGCGTAGACGAGGTCGAACGGCGCGCCGGGGATCACTTCGTCGGTGGTCAGGTCGACGTGCGCGAACTCGCACTGGCGATGACCGGCGTCGTGCAACGCCGCCAGCGCCTGCCGGCCCAGGCTCGCGTCGACGTCGACGCCGACGACGCGGCCCGACGGGCCGACACGCTGGGCCATCAGCCGCATCGTCTCGCCGGGGCCGCAGCCGGCGTCGAGGCAGCGCGACCCCGCCGCGAGCGCGACCCGGTCGAGCAGCCGCCCGGTCGTCGACTCCCACACCCGCGCCTGCGCGCGCAGCCGCTCGTACTCCTCCGGCGTGCGCGCGAGTGAGTAGCCATCGTGCGGCCGCCCGGCCTCGGCCGCGATCGTTGCGGTACCCGTGCGGTCGGTCGTCATGACCGCGATCGTCGCTGCCGACGAACGCGCGCGCATCGTGGGGCCGTCCACGATCTTTTCCCGTGAGGCTGGCGCTCGCCCGCCGTCAGGCGTAGCGTCTCGGCAATGGGTGTCTTGCTGGACCGAGACACCGAACTGGCCGAGTTGGGTCGGCGGCTGGCGCAGACTCGAGCCGGCTCCGGTCGCGTCATCCTCGTCGAGGGCCCCGCGGGGATCGGCAAGTCGACCCTGCTCGCGGCCGCCGGGCGGATCGCGCGGGCCGAGGGCGCGACCGTGCTGCACGCGCGCTGCAGCCCGCTCGAGCAGGACGCCGCCTGGGGTACGGCACGCCAGCTGTTCGAGCCGTTGCGAGCTCGCCCGGAGTGGGAGGAGCTGACGGTCGGCGCAGCGGGCCTGGCCGAGCGCGCGCTCGCACCCGAGGCGGGCGAGCCGGCGCCTGCGGGCGAGGCGATGCACGCCGCCGCGCGCGGGCTCGTCTGGCTGGCCAGCAACCTCGGCGAGCGCAACCCCGCTCTGCTCGTCGTCGACGACGTTCACTGGGCCGACGCGCCGTCGCTGCGCTGGCTGGCGCTGCTGGCGGACTCGCTCGGCGAGCTGCGGATCGGCGTTCTCTGCGCGGTTCGGTCAGGCGAGCCTGCCGCGGCACCCGAGCTGCTGAAGGAGCTCCTGGCCCGTGCACCCGAGCCGCCCGTCCGGCCGCGCACCCTCGGTCCGGTCGCGACGGAGACACTGGTGCGCGAGCGCCTGCCGGAGGCGAGCGCCGGGTTCGCCCACGCGTGCCATGCCGTCACCGGCGGCAATCCGTTTCTGCTCGGGGCCCTGCTCACCCAGCTCATCGCCGACGGCGCCACCCCGGACGACGAGACCGCCGCGCGGCTCGGGACGTTCGGCTCCGAGCAGGTCGGGCGCGTCGTCGAACGCCAGCTCGCGCGGCTGCCCGAGGGAGCGGGCGACGCTCGCGCGCGCGGTCGCGGTCCTCGGGCCCGGCTCGACGTTGCGCCACGCCGCCGGGCTCGCACGGCTCGACGTCGACGCCGCGGCCCGCGCCGCCGACGCCCTGCGCGCGGCCGGGCTGCTCGAGGACGGGCCGGGCTGACGCTCGCGCACCCGCTGATCGCGGGGACGCTGTACACGAGCCTCTCGGCCGGCGAACGGGCGCTCCGGCATGCGGACGCCGCCGCGCTGCTCGCGCGCGAACGTGCGCGACCCGGAGCGCGTCGGGCTGCACCTGCTGCGCACGGAGCCCACGGGCGCACGCGCCACCGTCGCGGCACTGCGCGAAGCGGCAAGGCGGGCCGGCGCGCGCGGCGCTCCGCAAAGCGCAGCGGCGTACCTGCGCCGAGCGCTCGCCGAGCCACCGCCCGATGCCGCCGAGGAAGCCGACGTGCGGCTCGAGCTCGGCCTGGCACTCGGCGCGTACATGCATCGCGACGCCTACGACGTGTTGCACGACATGCTGCACCAGGCGGTCGCCATCGCCGTCACGCCCGTCCAGCGCGCCGCGATCGCCCTGAGCGGCGCTCGCGCGCTCGGGCTGATCGGGCACTTCGACAGAGCCTTCGCGCTCTGCGCTCAAGCGCTCGACCAGGCCGACGCGTATCCAGCCGACCTGCGCGAACGGCTCGAGGCAGAGCTCGCCGCCGACGGCTGCCTGCACCTGTCGACGATCGAGGAGGCACGCCGCTACGCCCGCGAACGCAAGCAGGGGCCGTCGGCGCTCGAGCTGTGGCGGGTGGCGGCCGTGGTCGTGGACGGGCTCGAGAACCGGCCGGCGGACGAGGTTCTCGCTCTGCTGCGGCCGGTGCTCGAAACGGACATTCTCGCTGCCGAGCCCGGATCGCTGTTGACCGCCTGGACGATGGCGCATCTGATCATCAACGACGAGCTGGACATCGCCCTTGGCCTGTGCAACGCCCTCATCGACGTCGCGCGCCCGCGCGGCTGGTTGATCGCGCTCGCCCACGGCAGCATGTTCCGGGCGATGGCGCTCGTGCGGGCAGGCGAGATCCGGGACGCCGAGCCGGACGCCCGGCTCGCATTCGAGCACAAGCTGCGCGTGGCACCCGCGCCGGCGATGCTGTGGTCTCTGACGTTCCTCGTCGACGTTCTCGTGGAGGCAGACGACCTCGACGGCGCCGACGCCGCGCTGACCGCCGCGCAACAACAGGCCGCGCCGCCGGGCGGCGCGCTCGCCGCGCTCATGTTGCTTCAGAGCCGCGCCCGGCTGCGGCTCGCGCAGCACCGGCCGCACGACGCACTGACGGACGCGCGGGAGGCCGGCGCCCGCGCCCTCGAGTTCGGCGTCGACCACGCGGTCTTCGCCGGCTGGCGGGTCGAGGCAGTCGAAGCGCTCGTCACGCTCGGCGAGACCGCCGAGGCAGAGCGGCTCGCGCACGAGCAGCTCGAGCTCAGCGAGCGACTCGGCACGCCGGGCGCCCGGGGTACCGCGCTGCGCCTGCTCGCCCGTACACAGAGCGACCCGATCCCGCTGCTGGAGCGGGCGGTCGAGACGCTGGAAGGCTCACCGGCGCGGCTCGAGCACACACGCGCGCTGGTCGAGCTCGGCAGCGCGCTCCGCCGCGCCAACCGGCGCGCGGACGCCCGCCAGCCGCTCCGGCGCGCGCTCGAGCAGGCGGATCGAGGCGGCATGCTCCTGCTCGCCAGGCGCGCCGGAGGAGCTGCACGCCGCAGGCGCCCGGCCGCGACGCAGCGCGCTCACGGCCCCGACGCACTCACACCGGCCGAGCACCGCGTCGCCGAGCTGGCCGCTCTCGGGCACGGCAACCGAGCCATCGCGGAACGCCTCTACGTCACCCAGCGCACGGTCGAAACGCACCTCACGCACGCATTCCAGAAGCTCGCCGAGCTCGCCGAGCTCGCCGCCGCCGCTCGAACTCGTCGGACCTACCGGCGAGCCCACGCGAGCATCTCGACTCAGAGAGCTGCACCCGTCGCGCTTCGTCTCGACGCGGCACGTTCGCGATCACACGGGTGTCGCTAACCGCGCTGTTGCGGAGGCGCTACGGCGACGATCATCCCGGCGTCGAAGCCGCCGGCTCGACCGGCGGGCGTCTATGACGACCGTTTCCCGTCGATGCGGGTGTTGTCGATCGCCGCCGCTGTCGTCGCCGACGCTGGATGCCGCCGCCGTTGGCGATGTCGATCCCGCCGGGGAGTAGCGCTCACTGCTTCACCGACGATCGCGTCACCGGGACGCAGATCAGCTTCCACGTCTCCACACCCCCTAACGAGGCCCAAGCGACGGAACTAAGCTCAGCTGGTGTCCGAATTCGAGTGGCAACTGCCCCATGAGTGGACGCGCGAGGTCACGTGGGAACTCCTGGCCTTCACGCTGTACCTCACGCGCAAACTGGACACGAGGGAAGAGGAGGAGCTTCGGCGGATCGTCCATGCGTGGTATCAGGTCGGGGTCTGGGGCGGATGGGGCGTCACGGAAGTGGGGAAGGGCGTGCTCCACAACATGGGGGAGATTCTCGTCACTGGCGAGTCCGAGCCTCGTGTCGAGTGGCTGGTTGACATGGGGTCGACTACGCCCGCCGCCATCGGGGGCCTCATGTTGTGTATGCAGAATTGGTGGCTCGAAATGGACGCTCCGATCGCACGCCTCGTCCTCGGACACCACGAGACGTTCACCGCCGGAATGTGACCCCCGACGACCGGTGGCTCTGAGGCTGTCTGCCTGAGAATTCGGCTGCCCGCAACCGCCCGAACACTGGCGCCTGCCGCCGGAGTGACATCCAACCTCACAGCTGTCAGACTCGCCCTTGTCCCAGTGACATCGGAGAGTAGAGAAAGGAGCGGAGATGTACGCGACGATTCGGAGCTATGCGTCGGATGGAGGGCTCGTAGACGCACTCGTCGAGCGCGAAGGCGAGGTTCGCGATCTCCTCACCGGAATCGACGGATTCCACGCCTACTACATCCTGCGCACGCCAGACGGTGGCGCCGTCTCGGTCAGCGTCTACGCCGACGCAGCCGGCACGGACGCCTCGAACGCTGCCGCGGCGGGATGGGTGCGCGACAACCTCCCCGACCTCGCCGCGAGTGGTCCGCCGCAGACGACCGCAGGCGAGGTGGCAGTGTCGTTCTGACGGACGGAGCGGCAGGGCAGGGGTGTGCTCGGAACCAAATCTGACGCCGAACCTTCCGCCGCAGCTCGTCCACGGCGTACCAGTCGCGCCCGTGAGCTACCGCCGCATGGTCCACGCGTTCCGCCGCCGCCGTCAGGGAGGTCCACGCCGCCAACCTCGTCATTGCCGCCGGCTGCCCCGCTCCCTCCCGGCGACCTTGACCGGTTCGGGCGAATGCCCTAGCCTGAGCGAAGGGTGCTCCAGCCGCGCCCGAACACGTATCGGAGGTCGTCGTGGCATCGGACATCTTCGCGAAGCTCGGCGACATCAAGGGTGAGTCGATCGACGACAAGCACAAGGACCAGATCGAGCTGCTGAGCTGGTCCTGGGGTGTGGCGAACTCCGGGCCACATTCCCGGGAGGCGGCGGCGGGGCGGGAAAGGCGAGCTTCAACGATCTCTCCTTCACCCACAAGATCGACAAGGCCTCCCCGTTGTTGCTGCGAGCGTGCGCGACCGGGCAGCACCTGAAGGAAGCGACGATCACGCGTCGGAAGGCGGGCAAGGGGCAACAGGAGTTCCTCGTCATCAAGATGAACGACGTGATCGTCACGTCCGTGACGGAGGCCGACGACGAGCGACGGAGATCAGATGGAGACGGTGACGCTTGGCGTTCGCGAAGGTCGATGTCGAGTACCGGCCGCAGAAGCCCGATGGATCGCTGGACGCCGGTATTCATTTCAAGTACGACATCAAGGCGAACAAGGAGGCGTAGTCGGACGACGGAACCGCCCGGTAACGACCGAGCCCTGAGCCTCGACGAGGCGCTGTCGGTCGCGGTCGTGCTGCAGCAGGCCGAGCAGTGGGCGGCGGCTGCGGAGATCTACCGGAGCATCCTCGAAGTCGCGCCCGATCATGCCGGCGCGCTGCACTTCTCCGGAGTGCTCGCCCATCAGCAGGAGCGAGACGACGACGCCGTCGCGCTGATCGCGCGGAGTCTCGAGCTCGAGCCCGATCGGCCCGACTGGTACAGCAATCTCGGGATCGTCCTGCAGGATCGCCTCAGGTTGGACGAAGCGACCGCCGCGTACGAGCGGGCGATCGCTCTCGACCCGAAGCACGCGAACGCCCACAACAACCTCGGCGTCGTCCTCCGCGCGCAGGGACGCGTCGTCGATGCGGAGGCGGCATATCGAGCGGCGATCCAGATCGACCCCGACCATGCGGATGCGCACAACAACCTCGGCGTCCTGCTCAACGGCCTGGGGCGCCAACGGGAAGCCGCGCTCTGCTTCTCGAAGGTCATCACGCTCAGGCCGAAGCATCCGGAGGCGCGACGGCTGCTGGCCCTCGCGCACTACACGCTCGGTGAAGTCGAGAAGGCGATCGACGTCTTCGACGAATGGCTCCGGGACGAGCCGGACGATCCGATAGCCCGGCACATGCTCGCGGCGTGCTCGGGCCGGGACGTGCCGGCACGGGCGTCCGACGCATTCATCGAGAAGACCTTCGACAGCTTCGCGGCGAGCTTCGACTGCGAAGCTCGCGAGTCTCGCGTATCGGGCGCCGGCACTCGTGGCGGAGATGCTTGCGCACGCCGGCGTCGACGCATCTCGAAGCCTCGACGTCGTCGACGCCGGCTGCGGCACCGGGCTCTGCGGACCGCTCGTCGCCCCGTACGCGCGGCGCCTGGTCGGGGTCGACCTGTCCGAGGCGATGCTCGCTCGAGCGCGCGCGCGGAACGTCTACGACGAACTGGCCAAGCGTGAGTTGACCGCGTACCTGCGCGACTCCGGCGGTTCGTTCGACGTGATCGTCTCAGCCGACACGCTCGTCTACTTCGGCCCGCTCGAGGCGGTGGCTGCGGCAGCCGCGCACGCGCTACGCCCCGGCGGCGTCCTCGTCTTCACCGTCGAGGAACTCTCCGACGCCGCGAACGACGCTGGGTACTCCCTCAGCCCGAACGGGCGTTACCGCCACGCGCCCGGCTACCTCGAGCACGTGCTGGCGGATGCGGGACTGCAGTCGGAGATCGTTCCCGCCGAGCTGCGCCTCGAAGCTGGTGAGCCGGTCGCGGGGCTGGTGGTGCGCGCGACGACAGCACCCGCCGGCCCCTGAACCAGTTCAGGAGCGTTCGCTGGAACACGGCGTTCGCCTACCTCGCCGGCGCACGGTCGCGGCCGGGCGAGCGACCGGATCGTCACCGACAGCCGGCGGCTGACAGCCGCCACCGTGGTCGTGGCGGCCGGCGCCCACGGTCGCCGCGCTGCGCGGAGCGGTCGGCCCGCCGGCGGAGCTGAGCCGTGCTCGACGCGTCGAGCCTGCCGTCGCGACGCGGGACTCCGAGGGTGGGAATCGAGTGGTCGCCCCCCGCAGCGCACGTCCGGAGCGAGGCCCCGTGTTCGCGACTTCCTGCTCGACGATCCCGCGCGCGAACACGAACCTGAGCACCGTCGCCGTTCGACGGATCGTCGCCTGGCTTCGCGTCTGCGAGCGCGGGAGGCCGGATGCCCGGCCTCCCCGACAGATTTCTGAATTCGACTACTGCTTCACGATCGCGTTTGCGAGGATCGTGAAGGTGACCTCGTCGGTCAGGCTGGCGCCCGGAGGCACTTCGTCACCGGGCTCGAGAAAGTCTGCGAGCGTCCCGGTCTCAGTCTCCATGCACGCGATCGTGGGCTGATCGTGGTTGCCGTTGCCCTTGCCCTTCTCGATCAACCCCGAATCGAAGAGCGGGAGGTCGGCTGTGACGTCGTGCGCGCTGAACCGGAAGCTGACGGGGATCAGGTGGCCGTCGCCCACGATCCGTGCCGCCCCGAAGCTCTGGTCTGCCCCGTTCGCAGGCCCGACGAGAATCTGGATCTCTCCCAACCCCTGGCACGTCAACAGCTGGGGCTCGGGCGGAGCAGCGACTCCCGTCCCGGCCACCACCAACGCGCACGCAAGACCCGCCAATGCGGCCGCAGTGATACGCATCAGTCTGCACCCCTTTCGTCGCGCCGACGGATCGCCCGCCGACGTAGCCGGCGTACCCCTGGGCGCCCGCCGCAAACCCTGGCACCAGCGCTGCTCGCCGCCCGGCGGCGAGAGTCGGGGGTGCCCTTTCAGTGGCGTTCCCGAGCGCCGGGGGCGCCTCGTGCGGCGGGTCTCAACGTTCCACAGGCAACAGCATCGTTGTGAGACGCCGCACTACTGAAATCAATGTGGAGTGGATCGTGTGCGGCCTGAAAGGCCCGCGCAGCTCGCAGGACGAGAGCGTCGGCGCCGGGTGGGCCGATGATCTGGAGACCGACCGGCAGCCCGTCGACGAGCCCGCACGGGACCGAGAGCGCCGGCCAACCGACCCAGTTGAACATCATCGTCAGGCAGAGATAGCGCTCTGCGGAAGTCGGCCAGCTGTCGTCCCACTGCTCTGCCGTCGGTGCCACGGCCTGCACGGTCGGGCTGAGCAAGAGGTCGTGCTCCCGCAGCACGCCCCGAAGCCGATCGATGGTGCGGGCACGGGCCTCGAGCGCCGACCGATAGCAGGCCGCCTGCGTGGTGAACGCATAGCTGAGGCCGGGCCAGCCGAGGCCGACCGTGTCGAACGTCGTCCCGAGAAACGGTGCCGGATCCTCCCAGACCACATCCGTGCCGGAAACGTCGGCGCCGAGTCCGCGGAACTGCAGGGCGGCATCGCGCACGGACGTGACGACGCGCGAGCTCTCGTCGACTGCGTACGCCGTCCCGAACCCGAAGTCGTCGGTCCAGGCGAAACGAAGGCCCTCGACGCCCTCGTCGATCGAGGCGAGGCAATCCTTCACCGAGATCGGGATTCCGTGCATGAGCCCGGCGCCTTGGCCGTTCGACTGGTCCCGCTCGGCGCGCTTGGCCTGCTCCCGTGCGCCCCCGAGGTCGAGGGTGGCGAACGAGCCCAGCACCGCATCGTGCGCCTCGATCCTCACGAGGAAGTGTTCCGTCACCTCGACCGGCGACAGCTCTCGCCGGCGCATCAGCTCGCGCAGCTCCCAGGCCGAGAGCCCCGTCAGGTAGCTCACCACAGCCTTCCTCTCGGACAGCACGGCACGAATGCCGATTATCACTGGGTTTCCGTGTCGGCCGGCGGAGGCAACACACGAGTGACGCAATCATCCTCGTGAAGGGAGCTCTCGATGCCCGAGAAGAAGGCACACGTCAAGAACGAGAAGCAGTACGAGGCGCTGAAGGAGAAGGGGATGTCGAAGGAGCGAGCCGCACGAATCGCGAACTCTCCGGACGCATCGAGCCACGGCGGCAAGAAGTCTCATTCGTCCTCGTCTCGATCGTCGTCGTCACAGGGCGGAACGACCGCGCAGAAGAAGGCCGCCGGCCGCAAGGGCGGGAAGGCCACCGCACGCAAGAGCTAGCCGACGGCACCCGTCCGGGTCGAGCGGGCCGAGCGCGGGGCGCCGATATAGTCCCTCCCTCGTGCCCGAGCCCGCCCGACCCGTCCTGCACGAGATCGAGTTCCGGCTGTCCTACGGGGATTGCGACCCGGCCGGGATCGTCTACTTCGCCGCCTACTACCCCTGGTTCGAGCGGACCTACAACGAATGGGCATTTCTCGGCGGCTTTCCGCCGGGGAAGATGGCCGAGCTCTGGGGCGCGACGCACGTCTCCGTAGTCGTCGAGCTGCGTCTACAGGATCCCAGGGCGCCTGCACGATCCGCTCACGTGCCGGCTGCGTCTCGGCCGGGTCGGCGACACGTCGTTCTCGATCGCGCTCTCGATCGACCACCGGGAGACGGGCGAGACGATGGCAGAGGGCGAGATGAACTTCGTCTTCGTCACGGGCGACCTCGACGGCGACGAGCGGCCCCGGCCGACACCTGTGCCGCAGGGTCTGCGCGACGTCCTCGTCGCTGCCGGCTGCACGCTCTGATGGGATCCGTCGTCGTCAGTGGCGGGGGTAGCGGACTCGGTCGTGCCGCTGCGCTGAGGCTGGCAGCGGAGGGCCACGACGTCATCGTCGTCGGCCGCCGCCTCGACCCGCTCGAGCAGACGTGCGCTGCCGGGCCTACGGGCGCGATTGTCCCGGTTCCCGCCGATCTCAGCACCGTCGCAGGAGCGGAAGCTGTGGCGGCGCACGTCGGCGGCGTCGGGCGTCCGCTCGACGGGGTCGTGGCGGCCGCGGGCGGCCGGGGCCCCTACGGTAGCCCCGACGACTCGCTGGCCGAGATCGCACGCATCTGGCAGCTCGCGTTCGACCTCAACGTGATGACCGCAGTCCTGCTCGTCGAAGCGCTGGTCCCCGCGCTCCGGCGCCCCGGCGCAGCGATCGTGCTCTTCAGCTCGCTCGGCGTCTGGCGCCCGAGCGGCATGGGGACGTACGCCGGCGCGAAGGGCGCCCTGCACGGCTACACCGCCGCACTCGCGAAGCGGCTCGGCCCGGACGGGATCACCGCCAACACGATCGCCCCGGGCTTCGTGCCCGACACCGAGTTCTTCGGCGAGGGCGGCGTCGACCCGTCCTTCCGCGAGTCGCTCGTCGCCGAGACCGTGATCGGGCGCGCCGGCACGCCGGAAGAGATCTCGTCGCTCGTCTCCTGGCTCGTGAACGACAACGGCTTCACCACGGGCCAGGTCATCTCCGCCAACGGCGGCGCCGGCCTGCTGCGCTGAGAAGCGGCAACCAGTGCGGTCGTTGTGAGACGGCTCCCTACAGCGATCCCCACTCCGGCAACTCGTTAGCGATTTGTCGCCAGCTGTAAAGAGGTTGTCATTCTTTGCAGCCTTTCCGAGCGGCGGGGAAATACACGTGCCGAGAGCCACCAGCCTTCCCAACGGAGGTCACGCCATGCGTTTGCGTCTCGTTGCATCCAGCGTTCTCGTCGCGCTCGTGTCTGCCGTGTCTGCTTCCGGGGCGCTCGGGGCCACCACGAAGACGGTGACCATCACCGCCGGAGGCTTCTCCCCGACGGCCGCGAGCATCACCGCCGACGACTCGGTCGTCTGGAGGAACACCGACTCGAAGAACCACCAGATCGTCTCGACGCGCGGCAGCTTCGCGTCCCCGGTGATCGCGCCCGGGAAGACGTACACGTTCACCTTCACCGAGGCCGGCACCTACGACTACCGCGACGCGCTCCACCCCAGGCTCACCGGCACGATCAGGGTCGCGGGCCTCCCGCCGGCGCTCACCCTCGGCGTCAACGCCCCGCAAATCCCGTACGGCACGGGCGTCACGCTCTCGGGGCAGATCAACAGCAAGAAGGCGGGCGAGACGGTGACCGTCACCAGCACGACGTACGGCCAGCCGTCACCGGTCGTCCTCGCCAACGTGATCACCGGCGCCGACGGCACGTTCGCCTACACGACCAAGCCGCAGCTCCTGACGACGTACCAGGCGAGCTGGAAGGGCGCCAACAGCATCGGGGCGACCGTGGCAGTCGCACCCGTGATCACCTTCGGACGCAACAACGGCTGGGTCACCCGGGTCTACGCGGGGCGCTCGATGGCCGCGAAGACCGTCCAGGTCCAGGTCGTCTCGAAGTTCGGGCAGTGGGTCACGGTCAAGCGCGTCCGATTGGACGGCCGCAACGCGGCTCGGTTCCCGCTGGCGCTGAGCAAGGGCATGCACCGGCTTCGGATCGCGATGTCGGTGAACCAGGCCGGGATCGGGTACCTCGCCGCCTTCAGCAGCGAAGTGCGCTGGCGCCAGATCTAGGGGCTCGGGGCCGCGAACGAGTCGAGCACCCAGACCGGCGGGTGGAGGAACTGCGTCGCGTGACAGGTCAGGAGCCCGGCCGTCGGGCCGGGCTCTCGGTGGACCGTCACCGTGACGGTTCCCGCTCCCCGCACCGCCAGCTCGACCGAAGACCGCCCGTCACCGTGGGCAGTCTCGCCGACCGGGTCGAGGTCGTCGATCGCCGCGCTGCCGAGGTGGACCCGGGCGAAATGCTGAGCGGCCTGCCTCTGGACGGTCAGCATCGTCCGCCCGCGCAGTAGCTCGATCATCACCTCTCCCCGCTCCTGCGCGGCGATGAGCGAGGGGCCGTCCTGGGGCAGGACGCGCCCGTAGTAGAGGCCGTGCGGCAGGACGAGGACATTCGCCGCGAACCTGTCACCACCGACGTGCGAGCAATGCCACACTGCGCCTGGACGCAGTGCGGCGAGCGCGGCAGCCGTGGGCCGTCCCTTCAGCGCGCAGCAGACGTCGTGACGACCGTGGGTGCAGACGAGGTACCACGGCTCGTCCAGTCGCTCCGTGGGAGCCCGCCCATGCGGGATGTCGAGCAGGTCGCGCTCAGTGTCGAACGCGCCCCAGCGGATCGACTCGCTCCCCGGTCGGGAGTCGACGACCGCCCACCGGCGGCGGCGCGGGCTCCGGCTGCGCTCCGGAGGCCGGATCAGGAGCATGCGCAGGGACGACCGGCTCGCCCAGTCTCTGAGAGCCGCGGTCACCTCGGGGTCGAGGCGACAATCGCGCAGAGCGTCCCTCCCCCAGGCTCCCTCCTCCTCGATCAGCAGAAATCCCTCCGCGTGAGGCGCTGTGGCGACGAGCGGGTCGCCCCGCGCCTCGGCCGCGAACGAGCAGCGGAGCGCAGCCGCGCCCGGTCCGGCTCCCGCCTCCATCGCTAGTGGGGTGTCCCGCAACGTTCGACCCGAAATGATCGTTGCGGGACACCCCACTCCATGTTGATTGCTGTAGTTCGGCGTCTCACAACGATGCTCTTTCCTGTCTTACGTTGTGAGACGCCGCACTAGGCCGCCGTGACGGCGAGCCCCAGCTGCACGAGTCGACGCGCTGCGGCCAGCACATCTTCCTCGCCCAGCCCCTCGATCTCGCGGAGGCTGACAGGCACGCCGTCCACAAGGAGGGCCGCGAGCGCCGCTGCCAGCTCGGCGGGAAACGTCGAGCTTCCTCCTCCCGGCAGCGTGACCGTGACCTCGCCGTCCGACGGCTGGACCGACACGCGCAGGTGACCGCGCGGCGAGAGGATCGTGTCGGGCTCGATCCGCGCGAGCTCCTCGGCCTGGGCGAGGGGAGCGAGTGGCGCCGGCCGCATGGCAGCGCCCGCCTGCCGGCCCAGCGCTCGGGCGAGCTCGGCGGGATCGACCCGGCCGAGCCACTCGATCATCGCGTCCGCGGTCAGTGCGACGTCCGACGCGATGTCGTCCGCGTTGCCGGGGTCGATCCCGAGCGGGAGCGACTGCCGGAGCGAGGCCTTGCCGGCCATGAGCTCCGCCATCGCCTCCACGAGCGCATGCCGCGTGTAGGGCTGGATGCCGACGGTCAGGTGGATGCAGGTCCCGCCGATCGCCTCGGCGGAGTGGATGTAGCCGCGTGGGAGATACACCGTGTCGCCCGGGACGAGAACCTCGTCGAGCAGCGGCTCCTCCCGGGCGCGCTCGACCACCGCCTGCCGTCTGTCGGTCCACGGTTGCGTCCGCAAAGGGTCGGGGTAGGCCGGCGGGTGGACGATCCATCGCTTCGATCCCGCGATCTGGAGCACGAAGACGTCGTGGACGTCGTAGTGCGCCGAGAAGCCCTGCGACCCCGCGGGTGTGATGTACGCGTTGACCTGAACGGGATGTCCGAGCTCTGCCCCGAGGTCGCCCGCGAAGTGGACGATCGGCGGCCAGAGACGATGGAGACCCTGCAGGACGACGGTGTGGCCCTCTGCGAAGAGCGAGAGCACACGGTCGTCGACGACCTGGTCGGCCACGGACGCGCCGACTCCGCCCGGCCCCGTGTAGCGCGAGGAAGCGACGATAGCGCCGTCCTTCGCCACGCGGATGAACGGCGTGCGCAGACCCCGGACGGAGAGGATCTCGTCCGCGGCGGCGAGCGAAAACAGATCGGCGTGGCTGTCCGGGTTCGTCGCTCTCGCCAGCAGGGGAGCCTTGCCCCAGTTGGTCTCGGCGAAGCTCTCCGCCGGCACGGAGATGAGGCGGGACAACGCCGGACGGCTCGAAGTCGCCGTCCGGCTTCCCGTTGTTGGGTCGGCGATCAGATGTCCGCGCCGCGCCTAGGCACCACTGTCGGCGCCGCCGTCCGCGCCGCCGTCCGCGCCGCCGTCCGCGCCGCCGTCCGCGCCGCCGTCGGCCCACCATCCGCGCCGCCATCCGCGCCGCCGTCCGCACCGCCATCGGCGCCGCCGTCCGCACCGCCGTCCGCGCCGCCGTCAGCTGCCACCCGCGTTCCGCGTTTCCTCGTCCGTTCCCATCGTCTTCCCTCCACGCGTCGGGGACAGGTTCGACCCTATCGGACCGATTCCGGCGAAACCGCCGGCTGCGCCGCTCGTACCCGTGGGGAAATCCGTGTAAACGTTTGGCTGCACCGCCTCTAGTGCGGCACGACTGAATCAACATGGAGTGGGGTGTCCCGCAACGAAAATTTCCGGTCGAACGTTGCGGGACACCCCACTAGGCGGCGACCGGCAGCAGCGACGCGACCTCGGCGAGATCCTCGACCGGCACATCCGCCGGCAACCCGCGCAGCCCGGCGACGATCGCGCCCGCGCGGCGCCCGGCCTCGGCTCCCGGCGCCGAGTCCTCGACCACGAGGCAGCGCTCGATGGCGATGCCGAGGCGTCGCGCCGCGAGCAGGAATCCCTCGGGATCGGGCTTGCCGGTCGAAACGTCGTCCACGGTGACGAGCACGGGTGGGTGGACGCCCGCCGCATCGAGCCGGGCGCGCGCGAGTCGGTCGTCCGCGCTCGTGACGACGGCCCAGGGCAATCCGGTCGCGGCGAGCCGTTGCAAAAGCGTGCGAGCGCCCGCCGCGAGGACGACGTCACCGACGTCGTCGTACTGCAGCTCGAGCTGCCGCCGCGCCGCGGCGGAGGCCTCCGGCTCGGTCAGCTCGGGGGCGACGAGCTGCACGGTCGTCGCCGCGGGGCTTCCGTGCATGATCGGCTCGATCCGGGCGTGGTCGACGGCGAACTCACCGGCCCACCGTCGCCAGGCCCGCTCGACGGCGGCATGCGAGTCGACCAGCGTGCCGTCCATGTCGAGCAGCAACGCCCCGATCGGGCGCCGCTCGATCAGCCCGAGACGGCGATCGAACCTGCGCTTGAACCAGGCAAGTGTGGCCACCGCGAGCACGGTCGCGATGTTGGCGACGATCAGGGCCGTGTCTTCCGTGAACGCGCCATAGGCGAGCCAGAGGACGACGCCGCTTCCGAGCGCGGCGACGTACCCCCACGAGATGTCCCCCGTCGACCGCGTGCGGTACGAACGAAAGAGCTGTGGCGCCCAGCAACTCGTCGTCAGGATGCCGGCCGTCAGGCCGAGAATCGTGGTCAGCTGCATCTCACCGACCTTTTTTCCTCGTCACACGAGTATATTAGCAGGTCATGAGCAGCCCTCGCCGCTCCGGCACGAGCGCCGATCAGCGCGCCGCGGGTACGCTCGCCGTGCTTCGACTCGTCCACGAGCAGCCGCGGATCTCGAGGTCCGAGGCCGCCGCGATCCTCGGCCTGAGCAGCAGCTCGATGACCGAGATCACCGCGCGGCTGCGGGCCCGCGACCTCCTGGCCGAGCAGGCGCCGACCCGGGCGCTCGGACGCGGACGCCCCTCGGGTCTCCTCGTTCCGCATCCGCGCGGGCCCGTCGTGTGCGCGGCCGAGATCATCCACAACGGCTGGCGCGTCGCCGCCGTCGAGCTCGGTGGAGGCATCGTGCAGGTCCTCGACGGCCGCCGTGCACGCGCTGCCGCCGAGGCCCTCGCCGAGATCCGCCAGGCCGCGGCGCGGCTACACGGCGCCTTCGGCCCGAGGATCGCCGCGATCGCTGTTTCCATCTCGGGCACCGTCACGGGGACCCGGCTCGTACAGGCTGCGACGTTGGGGTGGCGCGGCGTCGAGCTCGACGCTCTCGTCCCGCGCCCCCTTCGAGGATTGCCGTTCGTCGCCGGAAACGACGCAACGCTTGCGGGCCTGGCCGAGGCACGGCGCGGAAGCGCGCGGGGAGCGGGGGCCGTCCTCTACCTCGCAGTCGAGGTCGGCATCGGGGGCGTCCTCGTCGTCGACGGCAGGCCGATCACGGGCGCGAAGGGCGAAGGAGGCGAGTTCGGGCACTTGCCGTTCGGGGATTCGCGCCTCAGATGCCCCTGCGGAGCCTCAGGGTGCTGGGACCTGGAGGTCGACGGGCGGGCCCTCGCGCGTGCGCTCGACCGCCGCGCGCCCGCCGATCCCCGGCGATTTGCCGCGCGTGTGCTCGGGTCGGCCGCCGCCGGCGCGGACCAGGAAGCGGCGGCCGTCGGCGGCATAGCGCGAGCACTCGGCCGCGGCACCGGCGCACTTGTCAACGCGCTCGACCCGGAGCTCGTGGTCTACGGCGGGCTCGCGCCCGAGATCCGCCGCGTCGCGCCGCGAGCGCTCGAAGGGGGTTTCCGAGCCGCACTCATGCGGCACCGCCGGCAATACCCGCCCCGGATCGTCGACTCGGCGCTCGGCGGCGAGGCCGCGCTTCTCGGCGCCGCCGAGCTCGGGTTCGACAGCGTCCTGACGCCCCGGCTCCTGTCGTAGCGCTAGTGCGGCGTCTCACAACGTTGGGCGAAGACGATCGCGGCCATCGTCATCCCGACGTTCCACACGCCCGCGTCGACGATCTCGTGGATGCGGAGCAGGGATGCCGCGGTGACGCCGCTCACGGCCGGCTCCCGCCCGGGGGCCTACTTCGGCTGCAGCCGCGCACCGGCGTCGAGCCGCACGACCTCGGCGTTCATGTACGTGTTGGTCAGCAGCTCCAGCGCGAGCGAGGCGAACTCGTCCGTCCGCCCGAGGCGGTCCGGGAAGAGGACGTCCCGCTTGAGCCGGTCCTTGAAGGCCCCCGGGTCCGGGGCGTTGTCGTAGATCGGCGTGTCGATCAACCCGGGAGCGATCGTGTTGACGCGGATGCCGACGACGGCGAGGTCTCGCGCGAGGGGGAGCGTGAGCCCGACGATGCCGCCCTTCGAGGCGCTGTAGGCGACCTGCCCGATCTGACCGTCGAACGCGGCCACCGACGCGGTGTTGAGGATCGCGCCCCGCTCGCCGTGCGCATCGAGATCGACACGGCTCATGGCCGTGGCCGCGATCCGGGCGCAGTTGAACGTGCCGACGAGGTTCACGCCGATCGTGAACTGGAACGCATCGAGTCCGAGCGCCGAGGCGTACTCGCCGTCCCGCCCGATCGTGCGGGCGGGGATGCTGACGCCGGCGCAGTTGACGAGCGCGCGCAGCGGGCCGAGCCCGGCGGCCGCGTCGACTGCGGCGATCACCTCGGTCTCGTCGCGGACGTCTGCACGGGCGTAGAGCCCGCCGATCTCGTCCGCCACGCGCCTGCCGCGCTCCTCGTCGAGATCGAGCACCGTGACGCGCGCGCCCCGCTCTGCGAGCAGGCGCGCCGTCGCCTCGCCGAGTCCCGAGGCCCCGCCCGTGACGAGCGCCGCCGCTCCCTTGATCTCCATGTTCGACCCTCCGCGATCGCTCGGATGTCCGCGCAGTCGCATTCTGCCGCGCCCGCCGCTGCGCGTGCCGATCGGTTCCGTCGGACCAGCGCCCCGTCAGCGGTTGTTCGAGGTCGCCCCTTTTCCGCCGGTTCGGAGTCGAAGACGAGCCACCGGCCGTCGGGCGACCAGTTCGCGTTCACGCAGCGAAACCGGCCGCCTGCTGCAATATGAGGCGATGGCGCACCCCGAGACGATCCGCCGCCGATCCCCCAAGCCCGCGAGGTTGCCGGGGCGCCTCCTGGCCGCGATGGGGCTGGTGGCCCTCCTCGGCGGGATGGCGGTTGTCGTGCTCGCAAGCCGCGACGGCAGCACCGAGCAGGCCGCCTCGCCCGCGACGGCCCGGGCCGCCCCCACCCGGCCGAAACCGAAGCCGAAGCCCAAGCCGGCGGCGCCGGTGAAGATCGTCGTCAGCGGAGTCGGAGCCTACGATCCGGAAGGCGACCGCTCCGAGAACAACAGCGCCGCCGGCCTCGCCACCGACGGGATCGCCTCGACGGCATGGAAGACCGAGCACTACCGCAGCACCTTCCACAAGGCAGGCGTCGGGCTCGTACTCGACGCGGGGAGGCCGGTGCGGGCAGCCCGGGTCGTCGTCACGACGGAGACGCCCGGCTACAACGCGCAGGTCCACGTCGGAAACTCGGAGAGCGGGCCCTTCGTCGCGGCCTCGCCCTCGAAGAGGACCACCGCCCGGACCGTGTTCGCCCTGAAGCCGAGGCGCGGCCGCTACCTCGTCGTCTGGATCACGTCGATGCCGGCAGACGGCGTGGCGGCGGTGAACGAGGTCGCGGTGACGGCGCGCGGATAGCCACCGATGTCGCTCGCCCTCGCAATCGCCGTCGCGGTCGCGCTCTTCATCGGGTTGCCGCTCCTCCTGCTCCTCGCCGCCTGGGCCGGGCCGGTCGGCTGGATCACCGCGGCGGTGGTGCTTCCGATCGCGGTGCTCGCCGTCATCCTGTGGCTCGGCTGGTTCAGGCGGCAGCCCGACGACGGTCCCTACGGCGGGTTCTGACACGATGTGGCGATGAAGCGCTCCATCCTCGCGCTGGTCGTTCTCGCCGCGCTCGCCGGGGCGTCGGCGGGCGGCGGCCGCGCGGCCGCCACGAGCGCGCAGGTGCAGAAGCCCGAGGAGTTCATGAGCAGGATCGTCCGGCTCACCCTCGCGTCGCGCAACGCGGAGGTCTGGGCGCTCCTCCACCCCGCCCATCAGAAGCTCGTCCCGAGGAGCCGGTTCCTCCAGTGCCGGTCGGAGCCGCCGGGGACGGAGCCCACCCGGGTCGTCTCCTCGGTCTTCGACGGGAAGCGCTACGAGCGGATCGACATCCCCCTCATCCCGCAGCACACCTCGACTGCCGTGCGACTGAAGCTCGTCGTCGCGCGCGGCGCGCTACGCGAGCCGGCGACGGTGACCGTCCACGCCGTCTGGATCGGCGACCGCTGGGCGTGGTACCTGCCGGCCGGCAACATCCCCGCCTTCCGGGCGGGCAAGTGCCCGGCGTGAGCGTCACCCGCGAGGTCATGACGTGGGACGACCTCGGCACTGGTTGCCGGGCGCTCGCGGAGGCGGTGCACGCGGACGGCTGGAATCCCGATCTCGTGCTCGGGATCTCGCGCGGCGGGCTTCTCGTCGGAGGGGCGATTGCATATGCGCTCGGCGTCAAGAACACGGCCACGATCAGCGTCGAGTTCTACACCGGCATCGACGAGCGGCTCGAGATGCCGATGCTGCTGCCGCCCGTGCCCGACCTCGTCGACCTGACGGAGGCGCGGGTGCTGATCGCGGACGACGTCGCCGACACGGGGGCGACGCTCGAGCTCGTCCACGACTTCTGCGCCGGGCGCGTGGCGGAGGCGCGCGTCGCGGTGCTCTACGAGAAGTCGCGCTCGACGATCGCGAGCGACTACGTGTGGCGCCGTACCGACGACTGGATCACGTTCCCGTGGAGCGCCGATCCGCCCGTCGGCGGCGGGACGTCGGAGTAGGCCGGCTCAGCGCGAGCGGGCGGAGGCGCGCCGGGTCGATGCCGAGCCATGCCTTCGCGAGCCGGTGCATCGTCCCGTCGGCGCGCATGCGCGCGAGAGCGCGATCGACGTCGGCGACCGCGACCGGCCCGCCTCGCGTGACGGCCACGACGTAGCCCCCGCCGAAGGGGACGCGGGCCGTGATCGGGCCGAGCAGCGCTCCCTGCCCCGCGACGAACCGCCCGACGCCGGACGCATCGACGAGCGCAGCGTCGCAGGCGCCGGTGCGGACGAGCTCGAGGAGCCTCGTGGGCGATGCGACGAGCACGGGACGGGTGGCGGGCAGCACGGCAGCGGCGAGCGCGCGCGCGCCGTCGCTCCCCCGGAGGGCGCACGTGATTCGGCTGCCGAGGCTCGGCGAGCGAGGTGAGGCGCGGCAGCCCGCGGCGCAGCACGACCGCCTGATCGGTGACGAGGTACGGGTCGCTGAGGTCGGCGACCGCGGCGGCGCCACGGACCGGGCGGATGGAGGCGATCGCGAGGTGCCAGGGTCGCACCTTGGCCGCGAGCAGTCGCGAGACGGGGCGGACGTAGACGAACCTGACCCGGGGGATCCCGAGGCGCCGCGCGAGCACGCGCGCGATCTCGACCTCGAGCCCGCGCGCAAGGATCACGTCACCGCCGTCACGAACGGCGCCTGCCTGCAGGACGGGGTCGCCGAGGCGGAGTGCGACGACGAGCTCGGTCGGAGGCGGCGCCTCGATCGTCACGGGGGGCGCGTCGTCGGCGCGGCTCGCGGCGGGCCGGCCGAGGGCGACGAACGCGGTCGCAGCGATGATGACGGAGAAGCACGAGCACGGCGACGATGCCGAGCCCACCGGCAAGCGCCCGGGCGGCCGAGCGCCCGCTCACGCCGAGGCCTCGTCGAAGACGTCGACCGGAGTGCCGGTCTCGGCGAAGCCGAACAGCAACTCGGCGTCGTAGTGATTGACGCGGATGCAGCCGTGCGAGGCGGCGTAGGTCGGCACCGAGCCGAACTCGTGGAAGGCGACCCCGCCGGTGAAGTAGCTCGCCCAGGGCAGCCACACCTTGAACGGGACCGACCACGAGTACCGCTCCTTCCGGTAGACGCGGAACGAGCCGATCGGCGTCTTGCCGTAGGCACCGGTGGAGACGTGCACGGCGCGCAGGACACGGTTGTCCTCGATCAGGAGCGCCAGCTGCCGGCGGAGCTGCACCTCGATCCGGCGTCCCGGCTTGCGGAGCTTCGGCTCGGGCCGGGTGGCGCGTTCGAGGGCCGCGATCGTCTGCGGGCCGAGCGAGCCGTCGCGCGGCAGGCCGATCCACTTCTGGAATCCCAGCACGGCAGTCGACGTCTGCATATCCACCGTGCCGGTGAGCCCGCTCGGCGCCATGAAGCCGAGGTCGACGAGCTCCTGCTGGACGTCGCGGGTCGTCGCCGCCGCGGGCTGGACCGGGTCGACGGCCTCGGTGAGCGGGCGGCGGAGGTCGTAGCCGGGGAAGAGGCCCACAGGCACCCCACCCGCAACGAGGACGCGCACGCCGCGGACGCCGGAGATGCCTCGAAGGGTGCGCACGAGCTGGCCGACGCGGTCCTGGAGCGCGCGCGAGTCACGTCCGGCGGCGAAGCGCTCGCCGAGGTCGACGGTGACGATGCGCCGCTCGACGGCAACGGAGCGCAGCGGCGTGGCGCGCGGCACGGCGGTCCGCATGCCCCGGCTCTTCTCGGCCGCCGTCGGCCCGGCCAGCAGGTGCTCGACAGCCGCCTGGATCGTCGTGCCGCCGCGGGCCACGGGCACGGGCTTCCCGTCCGCGAGGAACCACACGTTCACCGCCGCTCCGGCGGAGCAGGGCAGTGCCAGCGCCGCCGCGACGAGCGCCAGGAGAGCGCTGCATTTCATGGATGTCGCGTTCGCCGTCGGGATGCGCATCTCCTACCGAACGGCGGTCCACGCAATCACTCCCGACGTGCGGCCGCCGGATCAGGCGCTGCGGCGGAGCAGCAGCAGCGAGCGACCGCCGACTTCGACCTCGGCCGCGCACCGGCGCCTCCCAGGCTCCGGGCTCGAGACCGGGCTCGGCCGTCGAGAGCTCGAGCGCCCACCGTCGCCCGAAGCGGGCCGGCGGCAGGCGAAACGGGAGCGGGTCGCGCCACGCGTTGAAGAGGACGAGGAACGAGTCGTCGATCACCGGCTCCCCCTCCCGCGTCTCGGCGCCGATCTCGGCCCCGTTCAGGAAGGCGCCGACCGAGGACGCGTCGCCGCGCTCCCAGTCCGCCCGCGTCATCGCGCGCCCGTCGAACCGGAACCACCAGATGTCGGGTGCCCCCGAGTCCTCGTGCTCCTTCCCCGTGAGGAAGCTCGGCCGCCGGAACACCGGATGGTCACGGCGGATGGCGACGACGCGGCGGGCGAAGGCGTGGAGCGCCCGCGTCCGCTCGTCCAGGTCCCAGTCGATCCAGCCGAGCTCGTTGTCCTGGCAGTAGGCGTTGTTGTTGCCGTGCTGCGTCCGCCGGATCTCGTCGCCGGCGAGGAGCATCGGCACGCCGTGGGAGAGGAGCAGCGTCGCGAGGAAGTTCCGCGACTGCCGGTCGCGCAGCGCGTTCACCTCCGGGTCGTCCGTGTCCCCCTCGACGCCGCAGTTCCAGGAGCGGTTGTCGGTCGTGCCGTCCCGGTTGTCCTCGAGGTTCGCCTCGTTGTGCCGCTGCTCGTAGCTGACGAGGTCGCGCAGGGTGAAGCCGTCGTGACACGTGACGTAGTTGATCGAGGCAAAGGGGCGGCGCCCGTCCGACTGGTAGAGGTCGCTCGAGCCGGTGAACCGCCGTGCGAACTCCGCGACCGGAGCTCTGCCCGCGCCAGAAGTCCCGCATCGTGTCGCGGTACATCCCGTTCCACTCGGTCCAGAGCACGGGGAAGTTGCCGACCTGGTAGCCGCCCTCCCCGACGTCCCACGGCTCCGCGATCAGCTTCACCTGGGAGAGGACCGGATCCTGGTGGATGATGTCGAAGAAGGCGGAGAGGCGGTCGACGTCGTGGAACTCGCGCGCGAGCGCGGAGGCGAGGTCGAAGCGGAAGCCGTCGACGTGGCAGTCGAGCACGAAGTAGCGCAGCGAGTCCATGATCAGCCGGAGCACCGACGGGTTGGCCGGGTTGAGCGAGTTCCCGGTGCCCGTGTAGTCCATGTAGTGGCGCGGGTCGCCCGGCATCGTGCGGTAGTAGGCGAGGTTGTCGACCCCGCGGAACGAGAGCGTCGGGCCGAGGTGGTTGCCCTCCGCGGTGTGGTTGTAGACGACGTCGAGGATCACCTCGATGCCGGCGCGGTGCATCGCCTTCACGAGCCCCTTGAACTCCCGCACCTGCTCGCCGTGCGTGCCGGTGGCGGCGTAGCCGGCGTGCGGGGCGAGGAAGCCGATCGTCGAGTAGCCCCAGTAGTTCGTGAGGCCCCGGGCCTGCAGGAAGTGCTCGTCGGCGATGTGGTGGATCGGCAGCAGCTCCACCGCGGTCACGCCCAGGTCGACGAGGTGCGCGATCGCCGTCTCGGAGGCCAGGCCGGCATAGGTGCCGCGGAGATCCTCGCGGACGCCGGGCATCCGCTGCGTGAAACCCTTCACGTGGAGCTCGTAGATGACGGTCGAATCCCAGGGACGGCGCAGGAGCTGGTCGCCCTCCCAGTCGAAGGACGTGTCGATCACGACGGACTTCGGGATCGCGGCGGCGTCGTCGGTCTCGTCCCTGACGAGGTCGTCGCCGTCGGCGTAGGCGAGGGTGCGCCCCTCGCTCCAGCGCACCGGCCCCTCGATCGCCTTCGCGTACGGGTCGATCAGCAGCTTGTTGGCGTTGAACCGGTGTCCGCGCTCCGGCGCCCACGGGCCGTCCACGCGATAGCCGTAGCGCTGGCCCGGCCCGATGCCCGGGAGGTAGCCGTGCCAGTTGTGGGCCGTCACCCGCGGCAGCTCGTAGCGGGTCTCGACGTCGTCCTCGTCGAAGAGGCACAGCTCGACCCGCTCCGCGTTCTCCGAGGTGAGCGAGAAGTTCGTGCCGCTGCCGTCCCACGTGGGACCGAGGGGAAATGGGTCTCCGGGCCAGGGTCGCATCGCGGCACCCTACCCGCCGGACCCGCGGTCGCCCGTCCTATCCGGCCTGCTCGGCCGACCGCAGGCCGCGGAGCGCCCACACCGTGAGCAGCATCGCGAGAAGCAGCGGCAGGCCGAACCCGAGCGCCACGTGGGTCGGGTCGCCGGCGAGGAACCCCCGACCCGCCTCGAGCGCGTAGGTGATGGGGTTGAGCCGCGCGGCAGTGTGAATCGTGTCGCCGAGCAGCGCCAGGGGCACGTACACGGGCGCGAGGAAGAGGAGCAGGAAGACGGGCATCTGCATCAGCGGGCCGGCCTGGACCGTCCGCAGTCGCGTCGCGATCCCGGCCGCCCAGAGGAAGCCGCAGACGTTGACGATCAGCGCGAGCGTGTACATCCCGACCAGGTCGACCGGGCCGCCGCCCACCTGCATCCCGACGAGGAGCGCGATCGTGGTCAGCAGCGTCGCGCTGATGCACCAGCGCAGCATCGCCGCGAGGCAGTAGCCGAGCACGATCCCCTTGCGATTCGGTGCTGCGAGCAGCAGGCGCTTGGCGAAGCCGCCCTCGAAGTCGCGCGCGACGCCGAACCCCGTGAACACGCCGCCGAACGCGGCCGACTGGAGCAGGACGAAGACGAACTGGAACGCCGTGTAGCCGTTCGTGTAGTCGAAGCCGGGCGTGTTCTGCACCTGCGACAGCCCGCCCGCGAAGGCGACGAAGAAGAAGAGCGGGAAGGCCAGCGACGGCAGCAGCAGCGACGGCGTCGTGAGGACGTTCTTCAGCGTCCGCCAGGCGACGCCGGAGGCGACGGGCCAGAGCCTCATGTGCGCTCCATCCTCCGCCCGAGAGCCCACCCCGCCGCCGTCAGCGAGACGATCGCGAGCACGATCGCGATCCCGAACCCGAGCGCGAGGGCCTCGGCGTCCCAGCCCGTGATGATCAGGCTGCGAACACACTCGATCAGGTACGAGACCGGGTTGACCGATGCAAGGACGCGGAACCAGTCGACCGCGATCAGGTTCCTCGGCGTGTTCATCGACGAGATGAAGAGGAAGACGAAGAGCGCCGGGAAGAGCGCCTGGATCGACTCGCCGGAGCCGGTCCGCAGCGCGAGGAACGAACCGAGCGCCCCGAACCCGAGCGAGACGAGAGCCGCGTAGACGAGGAGCAACGCGATCCCCGCAGGGCCCGCCTCGAAGCGGACGCCGAGGAGGAGCCCGGCCGTGATGTAGAAGACGGCCTGCAGCACGCCGAGCGTGACGATGCCCGCGAGCTGGCCGGTGAGGAGCGCCGCGCCGCGGATCGGCGTGAGCGCGAGCCGCGAGAAGAAGCCCGTCTGGATGTCGCGCGCGAGATCGGTCCCGGCGTTCATCGTCGAGAACAGCGCGCCCTGGATGAACGGCACTGCGAGCGCGAAGGCGAGGAACGAGTCCGTCGGGAAGCCGGGCAGCAAGGTCGAGGCCTTGAGGCCGCCCGAGTTGATCAGCATGAGGGCGACCGGGAAGATCAGCGGCGGGATCGCGCTCGCCGGCTGCCGGGCGGTGCGCGTGATCGAGCGGCCGGCGATGGCGCCGACCTGGGTGGCGAGCACGCTCACCGTCGCCGGGCCTCCGCCTCGGGGTCTGCCGCGCCCTCGAGCTTCCGGCCGGTCTTCGCGAGGAAGACGTCGTCGAGCGTCGGCGCCCGCAGCTCGACGTCGTCGACGACGACGCCCTCGCCGTCCATCGCGCGGATGACGTCCGCGAGCCCGAAGCCGTCGCGAAGCCGGACGGCGACGTCGCCGTCGTCGCCGAGCGGCTCGCCGAAGCGCGTCAGCAGCTCGGTGATCCGCGGCGCGTCGCTCTCGTTGCACGGCAGCACGTGGACGCTCGGCCTGCCGATCTCGGCCTTCAGCTCGGCCGGCGTGCCCTCGGCCACGATCCGGCCGTGGTCGATGATCCCGACGCGGTCTGCGAGCACGTCGGCTTCCTCCAGGTACTGCGTCGTGAGGAACACGGTGGTGCCGTCGTCCCGTGCGAGCCGCGCCACCTCGTCCCAGAGCGCCGAGCGGCTCTGCGGGTCGAGCCCCGTCGTGGGCTCGTCCAGGAAGAGGATGCTGGGCCGGTGGACGAGCGCGAGCGCGAGGTCGAGGCGCCGCTTCATGCCGCCCGAGTAGCCGCCCACCTTGCGGTCGGCGGCCTCCGTCAGGCCGACACGGTCGAGGAGCTCGTCCTGGCGGCCGCGGCGCTCCGAACGCGGGATCCCCTGCAGCATCGTCTGCAGCCTCAGGTGGTCGCGCCCGGTCAGGAGGGGGTCGAGAGCTGCCTCCTGGAGCGCAGCCCCGATCACCGACCGGACCTTGGCGCCCTCCTTGCGGACGTCGTAGCCGCCCACGAGAGCCGTGCCCGCGGTCGGCGGCAGCAGCGTCGTCAGCACCAGCACGGTGGTCGACTTGCCCGCTCCGTTCGGCCCCAGGAACCCGTAGATCTCGCCCGGGGCGACGCGGAGGTCGATGCCGTCGACAGCGCGCGGGCCCTTCTTGAACTCGCGCACGAGCTTGTCCACGACGATGCTGTTATCGCGCTTCATCCTCGAGACCAGCCTAGTGCCGATCACGTTCAGCCTTCGCGGTATTCGGCCGCGTCGATCTCGCCGCGCGCGAACCGCTCCGCGAGGATCTCGTCGGCGCCTGCGATGCCTCCTCCGCGGGCCACACCACGCCCCGCTCCGCCGGAGCAGCGTAACCGTCACGATCAGCGCCACGAACAGGATCCAGAGCGGCGCCAGCCAGGGCCAGCCCCCCAGGTCTCGTGCATCAGCGGCATCCATCTCATCTCCCTTCGGTCGTCGTTCGCATCGTTCGTACGAATATTATTAGCATACTAATCATTAGCCGCGCAGCGTTTACGTTAGAGTCTGAAGATGCGGCCCCTGAAGACTCCGATCGGCCTCCGCCTCTTCACTGCCTCGAAGTCGGTTCGCCGGGCGTTCGACCATGAGCTCTCCGCCGCCGGCGGCTCGATCCCGATGTGGCTCGTGCTCACGAACCTCAAGGCGTCGGCGTGGCGCTCCCAGCACGACCTCGCTGCCGCTGTCGGGATCGAGGGGCCGACGCTGACTCGGCACCTCGACGCGCTCGAGCGCCAGGGGCTCGTGCGGCGCCGGCAGGACCCCGCCGATCGGCGTGCCGTCGTCGTCGAGCTCACGTCCGCTGGGCACGCCGCGCACGCGCGGCTGCTCGGCGTCGTGATCGCGTTCGACCGGCGGCTCAGGAGCGGTATGTCGGCAAACGAGGTCGACCGGCTGCGAGAGCTGCTCGGGCGGCTGGAAGAGAACGTCGCTCGACCGCCCGACTGAAGGCGGGCGGCCCGGACGGCCGGGTCGTTCTCACGCGGGCACGAGCCAGACGGCCGCGAGCGGCGGCAAGGTGACGAGCGCAGAGGCCGGCTGGCCGTGCATCGGGCCCCGGTCCGCCGTGATCCCGAGACCGTTTCCCACGTCGGACCCGGCATAGAACCGCGAGTCGGTGTTCAGCATCTCGGCCCAGGCGCCCGCCCGCGGCAGCGGGAGACGCCAGTCCTCGCGCACGATCGGGGAGAAGTTGACGACGCAGACGAGCGGCTCGCCCGAGGCCGCGAAGCGGGAGAACGCGATCACGTTCTCGTCGCGGTCGTCGCCGACGAGCCAGGCGAAGCCCTCCGGCCGGAAGTCCACCTCCCAGAGAGCGGGCTGCTCTCGGTAGGCGCCGTTCAGGTCACGCACGAGCGCCCGCACGCCGGCATGGTCCGGGTCGTCGAGTAGCGGCCAGTCGAGCGAGCGCCCCTCCGACCACTCCCCCCACTCCGCCAGCTCGCCGCCCATGAAGAGCAGCTGCTTGCCCGGGTGCGCCCACATGAAGCCGTACAGCGCGCGGAGGGTCGCGAGCTGCTGCCAGCGGTCGCCCGGGAGCTTCGACAGAAGCGACCGCTTGCCGTGGACGACCTCGTCGTGCGAGAGCGGGAGCACGAAGTTCTCGTCCCAGGCGTACACGAGCGAGAAGGTCAGCTCGTCGTGGTGGAAGCGGCGGTGCACCGGCTCGTGCTCGGCGTAGGCGAGCGTGTCGTGCATCCAGCCCATGTTCCACTTGAACGTGAAGCCGAGGCCGCCCATCGACGTCGGCCGTGAGACGCCGGGCCACGCCGTCGACTCCTCGGCGATGACTGCGACGCCGGGCTCGCGCGCATGGAGCACCTCGTTCAGCTCCCGCAGGAACGCGACGGCCTCGAGGTTCTCGCGGCCGCCCTGCTCGTTCGGCAGCCATTGGCCCGGGTCGCGCGAGTAGTCCAGGTAGAGCATCGAGGCCACGGCGTCCACGCGCAGCCCGTCTGCGTGGAACTCGCGCACCCAGTAGAGGGCGTTCGCGAGCAGGAAGTTGCGGACCTCGTGACGCGAGAAGTTGAAGATGAGAGTGCCCCAGTCGGGATGGGAGCCGCGGCGTGGATCCTCGTGCTCGTAGAGGCTCGTGCCGTCGAAGCGTGCGAGCGCCCACTCGTCGCGAGGGAAGTGCGCGGGCACCCAGTCGAGGATCACGCCGACGCCCGCGCCGTGGAACGCGTCGACGAGCGCGCGGAAGTCGTCCGGCGTGCCGAGGGTCGACTGCGGCGCGAAGTACCCGCTCACCTGGTATCCCCACGACGGTGGGTACGGGTGCTGCATGACCGGCATCAGCTCGACGTGCGTGAAGCCCAGGTCGGCGACGTACGGGACGAGTTGCTCCGCGAGCTCCTGCCAGGAAAGCCCCTGCCGCCACGATCCCGCATGAACCTCGTAGGCGGAGAAGGGCTGTGCCGGCGGCTCGCCGGAACGGCGCCGTTCCAGCCAGGCCTCGTCCGACCACGTGTAGCGGCTCCGGTAGACGACCGAGGCGTTCGCGGGCGGCACCTCGGCATAGGTCGCGAACGGGTCGGCCTTCTGACGCGTGATGCCGTCGGCGCCGGACACCGCGAGCTTGTAGCGGTGTCCCTCACGGGCGTTCGCGGCGATCCCCTCCCAGATCCCCGAGGAGCCGCGCGGCTCGAGAGCGTCGGCGCCCTCGCTCCAGTAGTTCCAGTCGCCGACGGCGGAGACGGTGCGGGCGTTCGGCGCCCAGACCGCGAAGCGGACGCCACCGTCGTCGAGGGAGTGGGCGCCGAGCCGCTCGTAGAGCCTCTCGTGACGCCCCTCGCCGGCGAGGTAGAGGTCGATGTCGCCGAGCGCGCTCATTCACGCTCCAGGATGCGCGACAGCCCGGCCAGGGGGAGGCGGACCCAGTCCGGACGGTGCGCCCGCTCGTAGCGGAGCTCGTAGAGGAGCTTCTGCAGCTCGCACAGCGCGAGCAGGCTCTTCGACCCGTCGGCGCTCGGCGGGACGAGACGTGGGTCGACGGTGGTGCCCCAGCCCTCGAGGAACGCGGCGCGGCATGCGTCCTCCCATCCCTCCGGTGCCGGCCGGCCGCCGTGGAGCGTCGCGGCGTCCGCCGCGTAGGCGAAGGAGCGGAGCATCCCTGCGACATCCCGGAGGGCGAACGTGCGGCGCCGGCGCTCCTCGAGCGACCTCGCCGGCTCTCCCTCGAGGTCGATCACGACCCAGTCTCCCCGGTCCGACCACAGGACCTGGGCGAGGTGGTAGTCGCCGTGGATCCGGAGGACGAGCTGCGGCAGCTCCGCGCGGGCCGCGTGCTCACGGACGAGTGCGCGCAGCCGTTCGGCGCGTGCTCCTCCGAGCACGTCCGCGAGGCCGGCGAGCTCCGACTCGATCTCTGCGGCGAGGACGGAGAGCGCGTCCGGGCCGGGCTCGTGGGGTGCGATCGCGGCAGTCGGCGGCGGCCGCGAGCGCCGCGTGCATCGCGCCCGTCACCTCACCGAGCAAGCGCGCCCGCAGCGGCAGCCACGCCGCGTCGCCGTGTGCCAGCGCGGCGGTCGCGAGATCCCACCCGTCCCCGGCGGCGGGCACGTACTCCGTCGCGATCGCGAGGGTCGTACGGCGCCCGCCGGCCGCGTGCTCGATCGCGCCGAGCAGCCGTGGGGCGGAGCCGAACGCCTCGAGACCCCTGAGCAGCTCCGCCTCGACGGCCGGTCCTGGCTCGATGCGCCGGTAGACCTTCAGCACGACGCTCTCGTCGACGACGACCGCCGAGTTCGACTGGTCGGTCCCCGCGGGACGGACAGACGCGCAGGGCGAATCCACGCCTGCGAGTGCCAGCAGGCGGGCGAGAGCCGGGAGGTCCTCGAGCGCCTCGCCGCCGCCGTGGCCGAGTGCGACGAGGTACGTCCTGGCGTCGCCGTCTGCGAAGCGCACCTCCACGAGACCGAGCTCGAGCTCGTCGTCGCCGTGGACGAGGGTGCTGAGCAACGCGCTTTCCGGCGTGCCGCCGGTGGCAGAGAACCAGCGCCTGCCGACGACGAGCGCGAGGAGCTCGTCCGGCTCGAGGTGCTCGAGCCGGCTCACGCTGGCCTGCGTACCGGCGACCGGGGCGCGCCGACTCACGCGGTTCCTCCGGCCTCGGCCTCGGGCGACGCGACCATGATCACGTGGGCTCCGCCGGGAGGTAGCCCGACGTAGTTCCTGCCGGTGCGCCACCGGTACGCCGTGTCGGAGAGGAGGTCGACCGCGGTGAAGCCGTCGGGCAGGCCGAGAGCGGGGGGCACGATGCAAAGACCCTCCTGGACGTGAGCGGGATCGAGGTTGACCACGGTGAGGACGACATCCTCGCCCTCCCGCTTCGCGTACGCAACGAGCTCCTCGCTGTGCGTATCGAGCCAGGTGAGGCTCTCGTACCGCTGTAGTGCGGGATGGGCCCGCCGGATCTCGTTCAGGCGGCGGATCAGCGGTAGCAGCGGCCCCTGCAGCGAGCGCTGCTTGACCTCGTACTTCTCGGAGTCGACGTACTCCTCGCTGCCCTTGCGGACCGGGATGTTCTCGCACGCCTCGTAACCGGAGTAGATGCCGTAGCTCGGCGAGAGCGTCGCCGCGAGCACGAGCCGCGCCTCGAACGCGGGCCGCCCGCCCTCCTGGAGGTACTCGTGCAGGATGTCCGGCGTGTTGGGCCACATGTTCGGCCGGTAGAACGCCGACCAGCTGCGCACCTGCTCGGCGAACTCGACCAGCTCGGCCTTCGTGTTCTTCCACGTGAAGTAGGTGTAGGACTGCGAGAAGCCGATCTTCGCCAGCGTCGTCATCGGCGCCGGGCGCGTGAATGCCTCCGAGAGGAAGATCGCCTCGGGATGGCGACGCCGGACGTCGGCGATCAGCCACTCCCAGAACGGCATCGGCTTCGTGTGCGGGTTGTCGACGCGGAAGGCGAGGACCCCGCGCTCGCACCAGCCGAGCACGACGTCGAGGAGGGCCTGCCAGAGCTCGTCGCGCTCGTCCGAGTCCCAGTCGACGTTGTGAATGTCCTGGTAGCGCTTCGGCGGGTTCTCGGCGTACTTGATCGTTCCGTCGGGGCGGCGGTTGAACCATTCCGGGTGCTCCTGCAGCCACGGGTGGTCGGGCGAGCACTGGATCGCGAAGTCGAGCGCGATCTCGATCCCGGCCGCGCGCGCTGCCGCCACCATCGCCGCGAAGTCGTCCTCGCTACCGAGGTCCGGGTGCAGGGAGTCGTGACCACCGGCGAACCCGCCGATCGCCCACGGGCTGCCGGGGTCGCCCTTCCGCGCGCCCTCGGTGTTGTTGCGTCCCTTGCGGTACGTCTCGCCGATCGGGTGCACCGGCGGCAGGTAGACGACGTCGAAGCCGAGGGCGGCGATCTCCGGAAGCACCGCGGCGACGCCGCGGAAGCCGCCCCACGAGCGGGGAAAGAGCTCGTACCACGCGCCGAAGCGGGCGCGCTCGCGCTCGACGTCCACTCCCAGCACCGGGCTCGTGACGAGGTCCGTGCGGTTGCGGTCGGAGAGGCGCTCCGCGGCCCCGTGCCACTCCTCGACGCCGCCCTCGCCGAACAGGAGCCGCCCCTCGGACAGCTCGCCGCTCAGATCCGCCTGGCCGGCCGCGAGCTTGCGGTCGTGCTCGTCGAGCCAGCTCGCGTACGGGTCGACCCAGGCCTGGATGCGGAACTCCCAGGGGCCGAGCGCGTCCGGTGTGATCACGGCGGCGAACTGATCGTTGCCCTGCGCCTCGAGCGGCTGCTCACGCCAGCGCCGGGTCCCGGCCTGCCGGTAGCGGACGGTGGCGCGGATCTTCTCGTACCCGTCCCGGAAGATCGTGGCGGCGACCGGAACGGGGTCGCCGCGGCAGGCCTTGGCGCGATAGCGACCGCAGTCGACCTGCGGCCGCACGTCCTGGATCTGGATCCGAGGCGCCGCCATTCCCGACAAGGTAAACAGTCTCACGATGTGGCTCACACGTTCGGTCGGCGTCAACCTCCACCCGACCTCCCTCGCCGGAGGAAGGCTGGGCGCCGAGGCGTACGCATTCGTCGACTGGCTGGCGGCGGCCGGAGCGCGCTTCTGGCAGATCCTGCCACTGAACCCGCCCGACCACCACGGGTCGCCGTACGCCTCCGCCTCGGCATTCGCAGCCTCGCCGGGGCTGCTCGCCGACCCCGAGGCGAGGGTCGAGCCGTCCGAGCTGCGCCGCTTCGAGGCCGAGAACGCCTACTGGATCGCCGACTGGACGGCGTTCGCGGGCGGCGACGCGCTGGCAGAGCAGGTTCGCTTCGAGCGCGAGTGGTCTGCGCTGCGGGCGTACGCCTCTTCCCGCGGCGTGCGCCTGGTCGGCGACGTGCCCATCTACGTCGCCGCCGACAGCTGCGACCACCTGGCGCATTCCGAGCTCTTCCTGCCCGGCGATCTCGTGGCCGGCGCGCCGCCGGATCCCTTGAACGAGATCGGCCAGAAATGGGGCAATCCCCTCTACGACTGGGAGGCGATGGCTCGCGACGGCTACCGCTGGTGGACCGAGCGGATGCGCCGGATGCTGGGCCTCGTCGACGTCTTCAGGATCGACCACTTCCGGGGCTTCGCCGGCTTCTGGGTGGTGCCGGCGAACGCGGAAACGGCGCAGGACGGCAGCTGGGCGAAGGGGCCGGGCGCGGCGGTCTTCCGGACGGTGGAACGTCAGCTCGGCGAGCTGCCCGTGATCGCGGAGGACCTCGGCGTGATCACGCCCGACGTCGACGAGCTCCGCGACGAGCTCGGCTTCCCCGGCATGGTCGTCATCCTCTGGGCGTTCCAGGGGCCGCCCGACAACCCGCATCGCCTCGAGAACCATCGCGTCCATCAGGTCGTCTACACGTCGACGCACGACACGGACACGCTCGCGGGTCACTTCCCCGGCGAGCCCGCGTGGGACCTCCTCGAGCTCACGCTCTCGTCGCGGGCGGCCCTCGCGATGATCCCGCTGCAGGACGTGCTCGAGCTCGGCTCGGAGGCCCGGATGAACCGTCCGGGCGAGATCGGCGGAAACTGGCGCTGGCGGCTCGAGCCGGGGCAGCTCGAGCCGAGCTCGGCCGCGCGGCTTGGCGCCGCCGCTCGGGAGGCCGGCCGGGCGTGACGTCCTCAGACGGGTTCGAGCGGCAGCTTCGCCGCGACGACCTTCTTCCCGTTGCGTTCGTAGGCGATGTCGACGGAGTCGTTCTGGCCGTAGGAGCCCGCGATGCCGAGGAAGATGGACGTCCACCGCATGAGCCCGAGCCGTCCCTCCTCCTTCATGGGCCGCTCGAAGTAGAGCGCCCCGCTGCGGACGACGTAGTCCGTCCCCTCCCGTTGCGGCACGCCGTTGACGAAGACCTCGAACGGGCGGACGACGTCGGGCGGCAGATGGACACGCGTTTGCTGACGGTTCTTGTCGGCCATCCACCTAGAATGACATCTCCGACCCTGCCGACTCCGCGACCGACCAGGAGCCCTCGATGAGCACCACGACCCAGCCCGCCACGTCCTGGCATCGCGGCCGTGTTGCCGGGTGGATCATCTCCGTCGACCACAAGCGCGTCGGTGCGCTCTACCTCGCGTGGGCCGCGGTCTTCCTCCTGATCGGCGGGATCCTGCCGCTGCTGATGCGGATCCAGATGACGAAGCCCGACGCCGGATTCCTCGGAGACAGCACCTACGCCGGCATGCGGACGATGCACGGGACACTGCTGGTCTTCTTCGTGCTCGTGCCGGTCGTGGTCGGCCTCGCCACGTACCTCGTCCCTCTCATGATCGGCGCCGACCGGATCGAGAAACCGGGTCTCGCCGCGATGTCGCTGTGGCTGTTCGGCTTCGGCGGGGCGGCGGTCGTCCTCTCCGCCTTCGCGAAGGGCGGATCGTCGGAGGCCGGCTGGGCCGGGTACCCGCCGGTGGCGATCACGCAGGAAGGGCACGGCGTCGACCTGTGGCTGATCGGGATGATCCTGCTCGCGCTCTCCGTGCTCGCGTCCGCCGCGAACCTCGTGGCCACGATCCAGATGCGCCGGGCCGAGGGCATGACCTGGCCGAACCTGCCGGTCTTCGCCTGGTCGGTGCTCGTATGGGGGTTCGTCTCGCTCGTCCTCGTGCCTCTCGCCGCGCTCGGGCTCGTGCTGATCCTGCTCGAGCGGCGTTACCCGGGCACGTTCGACTTCTTCCTCACCGACGACAACGAGGTCAAGCCGTGGCTGACGTGGCTCTTCGGCCAGTCGTTCGCCTACGCGGCCCTCGTCCCGGTCCTCGGAGTCCTCGCCGAGGTGGTCGCAGTCTTCGGTGGCCGCGCGATGGCGAACGCGAAGCTGCTCGGGCAGGCGCTCGTCGCGTACGCGGGCCTGACGTTCGTCCTCGTCCTCTACCACGCCTACGCCGGCGCGGAGGGGAAGGATCCGAGCGTCGTGCTGCTCGTCCTTGCGGTCGTCGCCACGATTCCCGCCGTCGTCGCGTTCGCCCTCCTCGCCGGGACGGTCTGGCGCGCCCGCTCGAGCATCCGCTGGAGCGCACCGATGGTCTTCGCCGGCGGGGCGCTCGTGCTCTTCGCCGTCGGCCTCCTCTCCGCCCTCGTGCTCGTCGTGCTCGGGACGAGCCGCGACCTGCGTGGCACGGCCTTCGGGAGCGCCCACGCGCACTACCTCCTCTGGGGCACGGGGCTCCTGGCGCTGCTCGCGGCGCTGACCTACTGGTGGCCGAAGATCTTCGGACGACTCCTCGACCGCAGGCTCACCTGGGTCGCGGCTGTGCTCCTCTTCGTCGGCTTCAACTTCACGTTCTTCTTCGAGTTCTTCCTCGGCGACAACGGCCAGTCGGCGAGCGCGTCGTCGTTCAGCAAGCATGGGAGCGACCAGGCGTACAACGTGATCTCGACCGTCGGGGCCTTCGCCACTGGCCTCGGGCTCCTGCTCTACCTGGTGGCCGTGATTCGATCGCACAAGGGCCGCCGGGCCGGCAACGATCCGTGGCACGGCGACACGCTCGAGTGGTACACGACCTCCCCACCGCCGCCGCACAACTTCGACTCGCTGCCGCGGATCGCGAGCACCCGGCCGGTCGCCGACCTGCGCCGGAAACTGCAGGAGCGGAATGCGCTCTGAGGGGAACACGGCCGTCGTCGCGCCGGGCCCCGTCCTGCGCGTCACGATCGCGGTCGCCGCGGCCGCCACGGCGGCCGTCGTCGCGAGCGCCGCGCTCGGAACGGGCCGCGGCCACTGGGGGGCGGCGCTCGTCGCGCTGCCGCTGCTCGCCGGAGCCGTGATCGTCTCCCGGATCGACTACCCGCGGCTCCTCGCGGCCACGTCGGCTGCGCTCGTGCTCATGGTCACCGCGGTCGCGACAGGAGGGCTGGTCGCGCTCACGGACACACGGTGGGCGGTCACGCTCCACGTGGCCGCGGCCGCCGCTTCCCTCGCGGCCTCGCTCGTCGCGCTCGTCCTCTCGCGCCGCGGCGAGACGGTCCCGCCGGGCCCGTGGCGCGACTACGTCACGCTCACGAAGCCGCGGATCATGACCCTGCTGCTCTTGACCGGAGCGGCCGGGATGTTCGTCGGCGCGCAGGGCCTCCCGCAGCTCTGGCCGTTCGTCGCCGCGATGCTCGGGCTCGCCCTCGCCTGCGGCGGCGCGAGCGCCCTCAACCACGTGATGGACGCCGACATCGATCGCCTCATGGGAGCGCGCACGGCAGCCCGCCCGGTCGCATCCGGACGAGTCGCGGCACCGCGAGCACTCGAGTTCGGGGTGGTGCTGATGGCCCTTTCGTTCGCCCTGCTGGCCACGACGGTGAACGTGCTCACCGCCGTGCTCGCGCTCGTCGGCGGGCTCTTCTACGTCGTCGTCTACACCGGCTACCTGAAGCGCTCGACCGACCAGAACATCGTCATCGGCGGGGCCGCCGGGGCCGTGCCGCCCCTCGTCGGCTATGCCGCCGCGACCGGAAACCTGGCGCTGCCGGCGCTCTGGCTGTTCCTGATCGTGTTCCTCTGGACGCCGCCCCACTTCTGGGCGCTCGCCCTCATGCTCAAGGAGCACTACGAGGCGGCGAAGGTGCCGATGCTGCCGGGCACGAGAGGCGTGCGCGAGACGACGCGCCAGATCCTCCTCTACTCGCTCGTGCTGGTGGCGTTCACCGTCGGCGTCGGCTGGTGGCTCGGGCCGGTCTACACCGTGGCCGCCGTGCTGCTCGGCGCGTACTTCCTCGTGCTCGCGTGGCAGCTCCGGCGCGACACCTCGCGCCGCCGCGCCGTCGTGCTCTTCCACTACTCGCTGGCGTACCTGGCGCTGCTCTTCGTGGCGGCCGCCGTCGATCCGCTGCTCGTCTGAGTACCGAGCGCCCCGACCTCACGCTCGCCCACACCCTCGCGGACGCGGCCGACGCCATCTCGCTGGCGCGGTTCCGGGCGAGCGACCTGCTCGTCGAGACGAAGCCCGACCTGTCGCCGGTGACCGAGGCCGACCGCGACGTCGAGGCGGCGATCCGCGGGCTCCTCGTCCGCGAGCGGCCTGGCGACGGCGTCCTCGGCGAGGAGCTCGGCGAGACGGCCGGCGGCGGGCGGCGCTGGATCGTCGACCCGATCGACGGGACGCGCAACTACTCCCGCGGCATCCCTGTGTGGGCGACGCTGATCGCGCTGGAAGAGGACGGCGAGCTCCGCCTCGGCGTCGTCTCCGCCCCGGCGCTCGGGCGGCGCTGGTGGGCGCAGCGGGGTGCCGGTGCCTTCGCGGACGGTGCGCCGATACACGTCTCGGGCGTCGCGCGGGTGGAGGACGCCGTCCTCTGCTTCGCACTCGAGCAGGAGCTGCCGCCGGTCGCCCAGCGCTGCTGGCACCCGCGTGCGTACGGCGACTTCTGGGCCCACATGCTCGTGGCCGAGGGCGCCGTGGACGGTGCGATCGACGCCATCGGCGTGAACGTCTGGGACCTCGCCGCGATCAGGCCGATCGTGGAGGAGGCCGGCGGCAGGTTCTCGGACCGCGACGGGGTTTCACGGATCGACGGCGGCAGCGCCGTTTCGTCGAACGGGCTCCTGCACGACGCCTTGCTCGCGGGCTGAGGCCGGGGCGGGCAGCGCCCGGGCCCCGGCCTCGTCCCCGGGGCTCAGCCGACGGAGTCGCGGAAGGCGATCCCTTCCTGCGCGATCGCCGTCGCCTCCTCGATCGGCAGGATCGGCCTTTCGGTTCGGGACCGCGACCGTACCAACGGAGGCCTCAGGAGGCGAGGGTGATCTTGCTCAGCCCGTGCGGCGCATCCGGGTCGAGCCCGCGGGCTCGGGCGAGCGCCCCCGCGAAGAGCTGGCCCGGCACGACCGACAGGAGCGGAGAGAGCAGCGGCTCGTCCGGCGCCGGAACCGGGATGACGTACCGGCTGCCGGCGACCGAGGCCGCGGCGGTGCCGCTCGCGACGACCGTGGCGCCCATCTCGTGGATCCGCAGGGCCGCCTCCTGCACCGCCGGTAGCGTCGCATCCGGGGAGGCGATTGCCCACACGGGGAAGAGAGGGTCGAGCGCGGCGACCGGGCCGTGCGCGAGGTCGGTGGCGGTGAGCGGCTCGGCGGCCACGCGGCAGGTCTCGAGCAGCTTCAGCGCGATCTCGCGCGCCGTCGCGAACTCGACCCCGCGCCCGATCACGAACATCCGGCCCGTGTAGGCGAACGGCATCGCGAGCGACGCGGTCGCGCGCTCGAACTCGGGGAGGGCGTCGGCCAGGAGAGCCGCAGTCCGGCGGACGCTCTCGACGATGCGGGGCCCCTGGCCCGCGACGTGCCCCGCGAGGAGGACGAGCGCGCCGAGCGTGTTGACGTACGTCTTCGTCGCGGCGACGGCGAGCTCGGGGCCGGCCTCGAGTGGAATGGTCGCCTCGGCGGCGGCGGCCAGCGCAGAGCGGGGGTCGTTGGTGAGCGCGATCGTGAAGGCGCCGCCGTGACGCGCCCGCTCCACGTACTCGACCACGTCGGGCGTCTGGCCGGACTGCGAGAGCCCGATCACGACCGACTCGGAGAAGTCGAGCGGGCTGGCGTAGTGGACGGCGAGCGTGATCGAGTCGCGCGTCGCCGTCCAGTGCGGCAGCAGGCCGAAGGCGTAGACGCCGTAGGAGGCCGCGTTGTCGGACGAACCATGGCCGACCATGCGCACGAGCGCCGGCCGGCGGCCGCGCATCAACGTCGCGATCCGCGCGATCTCCCGCTCGTGCTGGAGCAGGCGCTCGAGCGCGACGGGCTGCTCCGCGATCTCGGCGCGGAAGATCGAGCCGAATTCATGCGGCGACACGGGTGTCGCCTCCGACCAGGACTCGCACGATTTCCAGTGTGTCGTCGAGGACCACGACGTCCGCAGGCCCGCCGGGCGTGATCCTTCCGGCGCGCGCAAGCCCGATCACGCCGGCCGGCACGGCCGACGCCGCTTCCAGGGCCTGCTCGAGCGGAGCGCCGATCTCGACGAGGTTCCGAACGGCCTCGATCATCGTCAGCGCGCTGCCGGCAAGCACGCCGTCGCTCCGCCGGACGACGCCGTTGAGCACGCCGATCTCGACTGCGCCCAGCCGGTAGGCGCCGTCGCCGAGCCCGGCCCCCGCGATCGCGTCCGTGACGAGGGCGAAGCGGCCCGCGGCGACGTTCCAGAGCAGGCGCACGATGTCGGGGTCGAGATGGATTCCGTCGACGATCGCCTGCACGACGACGTCCGAGCGGAGGAGGGCCGCGCCGACGATCCCGGGATCGCGGTGGGTGAGGGGACGCATCGCGTTGAAAACGTGCGTGACCGCGCGGACGCCCCGGTCGAAGGCGGCGTTGGCCTCGGCCGCGGTCGCGTTGCTGTGCCCGAGCGAGACCGCGATCCCCCGCGCCTGCAGGAGGCCGACCAGGTCGAGCGCGCCCGGGAGCTCCGGCGCCAAGGTCATGAGCCGCACCGGCCCGGCTTCGAGGAGGCGCTCGAGGAGCGCCGGGTCGGGGTCGTGGCGCCGGTCGCGCGGGTGGGTGCCGAGCCGGTGGGGAGAGATGAAAGGCCCCTCGAGGTGCGCTCCGAGGATGCGCGGGCCGGTGGCATCGGCCGGTAGCTCGCCGAGCGCGGCGACGACGTCGTCCTCGGCCGACGTGATGAACGTCGGCAGGTAGCCGGTCACGCCCGTCTCGAGCAGCGCCTCACCTGCCCGCTCGTACCCGGCCCGGTCGGCACCGAGGAAGTCGACGCCGCCGAAGCCGTTGACCTGCAGGTCGACGAAGCCGGGCGCCGCGATGCCGCATCCCGGGCCATCCAGCCCGACCGCGGTCACGACACCGTCGTCGACCGAGACGTCGCCGGGCACCAGCCGCCCGTCGACGAGCGCCGCTTCGACTCCGAGCCGCATCAGGCCAGAGCCCTCCGCACGACGCCGTCCGCAGCCTCGAGCCGGGCCCGCGCCTCGTCAGCGTCGACAGCGGCGAGCAGTGAGACGATCGCGACCTTCGCGTTGCCGTCGGCGGCGTCGAGGGCGGCGTCGACCCGCTCCGACGGCTCGCCGGTCGCATGCGCCACGATGCGACGCACGCGGTCGCGGAGCTTCTCGTTCGTGGCGACGACGTCGACCATGAGGTTGCCGAAGGTCTTGCCGAGCCGCACCATCACGATGGTCGAGATCATGTTGAGGACGAGCTTCTGCGCCGTCCCGGCCTTCAGCCGCGTCGAGCCGGCGAGCACCTCGGGACCGACGACGACGGCGATCTCGCGCTCGACGAGCGCCGCGAGCTCGGAGCCGTCGACGGAGACGACGGCCACCGTGAGCGCCCCGGCCCGAGCCGCCACTGCCAGTGCTCCGAGGACGTAGGGCGTCCTGCCGCTCGCGCTGAGCCCGACGACGGCGTCATTCGGGCCGACTCCCAGCTGCAGCAGCTCGTTGGCTCCCGCTGCCTCGTCGTCCTCGGCGTGCTCCTGCGCCGTCGCAACCCCCGCGGCGCCGCCCGCGATGAGCGCGGTGACGAGGCCGGGCGGCGCGGAGAACGTCGACTCGCACTCGGCGGCGTCCACGAGCGCGAGCCGGCCCGACGTCCCGGCGCCCACGTAGACGAGACGGCCGCCCGCCTGCAGACGGGACGCGATTGCGTCGATCGCCGCCGCGATGTCGTCGAGGGCGCCGGAAACCGCGTCCGGCACGGTCGCGTCCTGTGCGTTCATGAGGGCCACGAGGTCGCGGGTCGGCCGCAGATCGAGGTCTGCTGCCTCGGGATCCCACGCCTCCGTCGGAAGCTCGTCGAGCTTCGCGGCGACGTGCGGGGCTGGCCGGAAGCTCGTCACGTAGCCCAGTCTACGCACGATCTGGTAGAGTGGTCAAGACCAGTCACCGCAACGCGCCCTCCGGGGGCGTTTTCGGAAGGGACGACGATGCGGAGCAACGAGCGCTAGCGATGGCCTCGATCGGGATCGACCGGGTGACCAAGGTCTACGAGAACGGCCACGTCGCGGTGGACGACGTCACGCTCGAGGTCCGCGACGGAGAGTTCATGGTCCTCGTCGGCCCGTCCGGGTGCGGGAAGTCGACGCTCCTGCGCATGATCGCCGGGCTCGAGGAGGTCACGGCCGGCGCCGTCTCGATCGGCGAGCGGGACGTGACCGACCTCGCCCCGCGCCATCGCGACATCGCGATGGTGTTCCAGAGCTACGCGCTCTACCCGCACATGTCCGTCCGCGACAACCTCGGCTACGGGCTCAAGGTGCGCAAGGTGCAGAAGGCGGAGGCCCGCCGGCGCGTCGACGAGGTCGCGGAGCTCCTCGGCCTCGGCGAGATGCTCGACCGCAAGCCGCAGCAGCTCTCGGGCGGCCAGCGCCAGCGCGTCGCGATGGGACGGGCGATCGTGCGGGAGCCGCAGTCGTTCCTGATGGACGAGCCCCTGTCGAATCTCGACGCCAAGCTCCGGGTCGGAATGCGCGCCTCACTGGCGCAGCTCCACGCGAAGCTCGGCGTCACAACCGTCTACGTGACCCACGACCAGACCGAGGCGATGACGCTCGGCGACCGCGTGGCGGTGATGCGCAACGGCAAGCTCGTGCAGGTCGCCGAGCCCCAGACGCTCTACGCGAGCCCGGTCGACCTCTTCGTGGCCGCCTTCATCGGATCGCCCGCGATGAATCTCGTGGAGGCGGCGATCGAGGGCGACGAGGCGAGCTTCGGCGGTCTCGCGATCCAACTCGACGAGAAGCGGCGCCCGGCGGGCGACATGGCCCGCGCGGTCGTGGGCATCCGGCCGGAGGCGTTCGAGGATGCCGCGCTCGCGCCGCCCGACCTGCCGCGCGTCGCGGTCGAGGTGGAGGTGATCGAGGAGCTGGGAGCGGACACCCACGTCTGCTTCAGCGTCGACGCTCCCCGCATCTCGGTCGAAGGCCGCGCCGCAGCTGAGGACGACGCGACGATCCTCGCCGAGGAGCGGACGCTCTTCACGGCGCGAGTCGACCCCCGCACGCACCTGCGCGCCGGCCAGCGCGCCATGCTCGCGGTCGACCCCGCCCGCTTCCATTTCTTCGATCCGGGAACGGGGCAGGCGCTCCCGCTGCGCGGCGCCGGCACTCCCGCGGCGGTGCTTGCATGAGGACTGGTCTTGACCAGACGGCCGCGAGCGCTACGATGGCCGACACCACGATGATCGCCAAGCCTCGAGCCGTCACGAAGCAGAGCGAGACCCGGAGCCGCGTCCTCGACCTGATCGAGCAGCTCGGCGTCGGCGACGCGATCCCTTCCGAGCGGCAGCTCTGCTCCGAGCTCGGCGTCTCGCGCCTCACGGTGCGGGCCGCGCTCGACGATCTCGTGCGGGACGGGATGCTCATCCGCCGCCACGGCAGCGGCACGTTCGTGAGCGAGCCGAAGATCGCCCAGGAGCTGACGATGACGTCCTTCACCGAGGACATGCGCCGCCGCGGCATGGTGCCCGGCAGCCGCACGCTCGACCTGCGCGTGACGCCCGCCGGCGCGCACCTCGGCCGGCTGCTGCACGTCTCGCCCTCGGAGCCCGTCGCGATCATCCGGCGCGTGCGCCTCGCCGATCACGAGACGATGGCGATCGAGACGCTCCACGTGCGGGAGTCGCTCGTGCCGGGGCTCAGCGCCGCGGACCTCGAGGAGCAGTCGTTCTACGACATCCTCCAGGAGCGCTTCGGGATCGAGATCGTCGGCGGCCTGCAGACGATCGAGCCGACGGTGACGAACGAGGAGGAGTCCGACGCGCTCGGCGTCCCGCTGCACTCGCCGGCGTTCCTGTTCGAGCGCACGACGCGCTCCGGCAGCGGCGAGATCGTGGAGTTCGTGCGCTCGATCTACCGTGGCGACCGCTACAAGCTCGTCACCGAGCTGAACCGCGGGCCGGCCCGCGACGTCCGGCGCCCCCGCCGGCCCTGAGGCAAGCGCGAGGCCGAAGCCTACGCTCCTCGTCGTTGGTCAGTACCAGCCGGGACGCGCGCGCTCCGGAGGCCCGATCGAGCCGCGCCGTTTTCCGCAGCGGCACGGCCCATACCCGCGCTTGGCAGCCGAGTCAAAAGTGGTCTTGACAACCTTGGCATTCGTGTGCCAATGTTCCGAGCCAGTGACAAAGTGGTATAAACCAGTAGACGGTCACCGCAACGTGCACCCGGTCGCCGAGAGGGTACCGGAGCCGAGCTGGCCCGTCTCACGATTTGGTTGGGGGAAACGCCCATGAGAGCACGAAGCATCGGCGCCGTCGTCCTCGTCGGCGTCATCATCGCGGCCCTTGCGTCGACCGCATCGGCAGCACCCGCGGCCACGAACAGCATCACGGTGTGGCTGCAGACGGACGCACAGGCGGCCAACTGGGAGCCGATCGTGAAGGCCGCGAACGCCGCGTTCCAGAAGGACCACCCCGGCGTGACCGTGAACGTCCAGTACCAGACGCTGGGGCAGCCACCTGCAGAAGTTCGACGCGACGCTGGCAGGCGGCAATGCTCCGGACGTCATCGAGATGGGCAACACCGAGATGACGAAGTACATGGCTGCAGGCGCCTTCCAGGACCTCTCGGCCGACAAGGCGTCGCTGCCGAACTCGGGCACGTGGCTCGCGGGCCTGGCGGCCTCCGGCCGCTTCGGCGGCAAGCTGTACGGCGTCCCCTACTACGCAGGCTCGCGGGTCGTCACGTACCGCACCGACGTCTTCAAGCAGGCGGGCCTCAAGGTTCCGACGAGCCTCGCGCAGTTCACGGCGGCGGCCAAGAAGCTCGGGGCCAAGGACTCGGACAAGAGCTTCTCGCCCGTCTACATCGCCGGCACCGACTGGTACTTCGCGATGAGCTTCGTCTACGACTTCGGCGGCTCGATCGCGACGCGCGTCAGCGGCAAGTGGAAGGGCACGCTGTCCTCGCCCCGCTCGATGGCAGGGCTGACGGCGTACAAGAACTTCTTCACCGCGGCCTCGCGCGCCAGCAAGACGACCGACGAGACCCATCCCAACCCGTACGACGTGTACGCCCAGGGCAAGGCCGCCTCGATGGTCGGGCCGGGCTGGTTCAGCTGCTGCGTCGGCGACACCAACAAGAGCCGTCACGAAGCAGTTCGTGATGCCGAGCCACACGGCCGGGAAGCCGATGCCGGGCTTCCTCGGCGGCTCCGACCTCGCGGTGCCGATCGGCGCCGACAAGGGCCTCGCCGTCGACTGGATCAAGGCCTACACGAGCACGTCCTCGATGACCGCCCTGCGCGGGATCGGCAACATCCCGAACACGACGTCCCTGCTCGGGACGAGCGTGAACGAGAAGGCGGCCGCGCAGAGCTGGTTCGTGCCGACCGCGAAGAACTGGGTCAACGTGGAGAACGGGAATATCCTCCGCAACATGCTGTCCCAGATCCTGACCGGCAAGCTGACGATCAAGCAGGCCGCGCAGTCGGCCGACGACAACATCGCCTCGGTCCTGAACGCATAAGAGACGTGACAGGCCCGGAGCGCGCAACCTCGTTGAGCACCCGGGTCACCCAGGCCAGCGCCGCCGCCGAGGCCGTCCTCCAACGGCCCCGGCGGCGGCGCTGGACGTGGGGGCGCGCGCTCCACGCCACGGGGCCGTACGCTGCTGATCCTCCCCGTCCTCGTCGCGATCGCGGCGATCCTCGGGTATCCGCTCTACCGGCTCGTGGTGCTCTCGTTCCAGCAGTACGGGCTGCTCGAGCTGATCCAGCACAAGGGCAGCTGGGTCGGGCTCGAGAACTACACGTCCGTCCTCAGCGACCCGATCTTCTGGCACACGCTCCTCCGCACGATCGTGTTCACCGCCGCGAACGTCGGGCTCACGATCGGGATCGGGACGCTGCTCGCGCTCCTGCTCGTCCAGGTCGGGCCGATCGTGCGCGTCTGCCTCACCTCGGGCCTCGTGCTCGTCTGGTCGATGCCCGTCGTCGTGGCCGTCCAGGTCTGGTACTGGATGACGAACTTCCAGAACGGGATCCTCAACTACGCCCTGACGAAGCTCCACGTCGGCGACTACTCCCAGCACGACTGGTACGCGACGACGTTCTCCAAGCTCGCCATGGTGACCCTGCTCATCGTCTGGGGCGCGCTGCCGTTCGTCACGATCACGATCTACGCCGCGCTGTCGCAGGTGTCGAGGGAGCTCGTCGAGGCGGCCGAGATCGACGGCGCCGGGCCGCTGCGCGTGTTCCGCGACGTGACGTTCCCGATCCTGAAGCCGATCCTGCTCATCCTCACGAGCCTCTCGATCATCTGGGACTTCGGCGTCTTCACGCAGCCGTACCTCCTCATCGGCGCCTCGCACGTCGACGCGTCGAACTACCTCATGGGCGTCTACGTCTACATCGAGGGGTACGCGCACTCGAACTACGGCCGCGGCTCGGCGATCTCGATCCTCATGCTCGTGATGGTGGCCGCCCTCAGCATCCCGTACGTCCGCCGGATGGTGAGGATGGGGGACGAGTCGTGAGCTCGGGCGTGTTCAGCAGCGCCGCGCCGACGAGGCGCCGCCCGCGCCGCAGGTGGGTCCGCCGGGCCGGCTGGAACACGGTCGGGCTGCTCCTGCTCGTGATCCTCGTCTTCCCCGTCTACTGGATGGTCTCGACGTCGTTCAAGCCGGATGCGCAGATCAACAGCCTCACGCCGACCTGGCTCCCGTTGCACCCGACGTTGTCGCACTACAGCGCCGCGATGGACAAGCCGTACTTCTGGGCAGATGTCAAGAACAGCCTGATCGTCGTGATCGCAACGGTCACGGCCTCGATGGTGCTCGCCTTCCTCGCCGCCGTCGCCCTCGCGAAGTACCGCTTCAGGGGCCGCAAGCTCTTCATCGTCCTCGTGATCGGGATCATCATGCTCCCGCAGGTTGGCCTGATCATCCCGCTCTACGTCGTCCTCGCCCGCTACCACCTGACGAACACGCTCACCGGCGTGATCCTCACCAACCTCACGTTCGTGCTGCCGTTCGCCGTGTGGACGCTGCGCGGGTTCATCCTCGGGATCCCGAAGGAGCTGGAGGAGGCGGCGATGGTGGACGGCTCGAGCAGGCTCGGCGCGTTCGTCCGGATCCTCCTGCCGCTCGTCGCCCCGGGGCTCGTGGCGACGTCCGTCTTCGCGTTCGTGACGACGTGGAACGAGTACATCTTCGCGAGCGTCCTCCTCAGCGACCAGTCCAACCAGACGGTGACGGTCTGGCTCTCGTACTTCTACGGCACGAGCCGGAACACCGACTGGGGCGCGCTCATGGCCGCCTCGACGCTGACCGCGATCCCGGTCGTCGTCTTCTTCCTGATCGTGCAGCGGCGCATCGCCTTCGGCCTCACGGCCGGCGCGACGAAGGGATGAGCGCGACGCTCGAGCGCCTCGCCCGGGCCTGCATCCTGCCCGGGTTCGCCGGCGAGGCCGCGCCCGACTGGCTCAGGCGCGAGCTCGACGCCGGGCTCGGCGGCGTCGTGCTCTTCGCCCGGAACGTGCGCGACCCGGAGCAGCTCCACGCCCTGACGGCCTCGATCCGTGTCTCGCCCGAGACCGTGGTCGCGATCGACGAGGAGGGCGGCGACGTGACCCGCCTCGAGGCGGCGCGAGGGAGCTCCGTCCCGGGCGCCCTCGCGCTCGGCGCCGTCGACGATGTCGAGCTCACGAAGAGCGTCGCGCTCGCCGTCGCCGTCGCACTGCGTGAGGCGGGGATCACCCACGACCTCGCCCCTGTCGCGGACGTCAACACGAATCCGCTGAACCCGGTGATCGGCGTGCGCTCGTTCGGAAGCGATCCCGCCCTCGTCGCCCGCCACGTCGCCGCGTTCACCATCGGCCTGCAGGAGGGCGGCGTGGCGGCCTGCGCGAAGCACTTCCCCGGCCACGGCGCCACGGAGGTCGACTCCCATCTCGGGCTCCCGGTCGTCGAGGCGGGCGCCGAGGATCTCCGGGCGGCCGAGCTCGTGCCGTTCCAAGCCGCGATCGCGGCCGGCACGAAGGCGGTCATGACCGCCCACCTGGTCGTCCCCGCGCTCGACACGCTGCCGGCGACGCTCAGCCGTGCCTTGCTGACCGGCGTGCTGCGAGACGAGCTCGGCTTCACCGGCATGGTGATCACCGACGCGCTCGAGATGCACGGTGTCAGCGACGGCTGGGGGATGAAGGAGTCCGCCGTGCTCGCTCTCGCCGCCGGGGCCGACGCGCTCTGCCTCGGGCACGACATCGACGAGAGTCACGTGGCCCGGGTGCGTGAGGCGATCGTCGGCGGGGTGCGGAGCGGCAGGCTGAGCGAGGAGCGGCTCGCCGAGGCCGCGGCCCGCGTCGCCGCCTCGCACGCGGCCCGCGTCGGCGACACGCCGGCGCCGACGCTCTCGGACATCGGCCTCACCGCCGCGCGGCGCGGCGTGCGCGTCAGCGGCGCGGTCTCCGGCGGGGGACCCGTGCTCGTCGTCGAGCTCACCGGCAGCGCCTCGGTCGCGGCGGGGCCGCCCTCCCACGATCTCAGCGGGATCATGAGGGAGCTCGGCGCCGACGCGGAGCGGCTGAACCTCGTGGAGAGCGATCCCGCCGCAGTCGTCGCCGCGGTGCGGGCGCAGCCCGATCGTCGTCCGGTGATCGTCCTGCGGGACGTCGACAGACATCCGTGGCAGCGCGCAGCCGCAGCCGCAGCGGCAGCCGCGGACGACCGGACAGTGATCGTCGACGCCGGCTACCCGGACTCGCAGCCGGCTGCGGGCGCGCGCGTGACGACGTTCGGCGCCGGCCGGGCGAGCCTCACTGCCGCCGCGGAGCTCCTGCTCTAGATCTCGACGGCGCGCACCGCGGCCTCGTAGACCGGGTCGCGGCCGAACCGGTCGAGCTCGGCCGAGAGCAGGTCGCTCGCGCTCGACTGCTCGTTCGGCGCTTCGACGGGCTCGCCGTCCACCCACATCGCGGTGATCGTCTCGGCCCGGCGCCGCGTCAGGCCCACGTCGCGCCGCAGCCGGGAGCGGAGCCATCCGGCCACGAGCTCCGCGTCGGCCCGCGGCCCCTCCACGCGCAGCTTCTCGATCCTGCCGATCGCCGGCCAGAGCTCCGCGAGCCGTCGCCGCCAGGGAAGCGTGCGCGAGAAGGCGATGTCGGAGACCGCCACCCGCTGGAACAGCTCCTCGAGGCGCCGGTAGGAGCTCGGGACGCCGCGCCACTCGGACGAGTCGATGACGAGGCGGTCTGCCACGCCGGTCATCTCCGCCAGCTCGCTCGAGTCCCACGCCGGCTCGCCGCGCCAGCGGCAGAACACGGGCAGATCGGAGACGAGGAGGGGGAGCACGATGGAGCCCGGATGTCGCGCCGCGTCACCCCGGAGGCGAAGCTCGATCACCTCCGAGAACACCTCACGCGAGAGTCCCGGCAGCTCGAAGTCCTTCAGCTCGGCAGACGCGTCGATCGCCGCCCGGCCGCCGCGCTCCGGGATCAGGAAGATCGTCCGCGCAGGGTGGCGCTCGAGCAGGCCGGCGAGGGTCGCCCGCGCCTTGGGGCGCCACTTCGGCGGGCACCAGACGAGGTGGGTCATCGTGCTCGTGCGCAGCTCGGGCTCGCCGTCCGCCTCCTCGTGGCAGCGGAGCTCGCTCAGCCTGCGCTCGATGTCCGCGACGACACCCACGTCAGTGCCGGCGCCAGGAGCGGCCGTCGCGGTGGATCAGGTCGTCCGCCGTCTTTGGCCCCCACGTCCCGCCCGCGTAGTTCGGAAAGCTGGGCCGGTCGCGCTGCCATGCGCCGAGAATCGCGTCCACGAGCTTCCACTGCTCCTCGACCTCGTCCTCGCGGGTGAACAGGGTCGCGTCGCCGAGCAGCGCGTCGAGGATCAGGCGCTCGTAGGCCTCCGGCAGCCCGGTGCGGAAGGCGCCGCCGTAGAGGAAGTCCATGTGAACCGTGCGGATCGTCATGCCCGCGCCCGGCACCTTCGCGCCGATCGCGAGCGAGACGCCCTCGTCGGGCTGCACGTGGATGAGGAGGACGTTCGGTCGCAGGCCGTCGCCGGCGATCGCCTCGAAGGGCGGGTGCGGCGCGCGCTGGAACTGGATCGCGATCGTCGTCTCGCGACGGGCGAGGCGCTTGCCGGCGCGGACGTAGATGGGCGTGTCCGCCCAGCGCCAGTTGTCGACGTAGAGCTTCGCTGCGATGTAGGTCTCCGTCAGCGATGCCGGCGCCACACCGGCCTCCTCGCGGTACGCGGGCACCTCGACGCCCTCCACGAATCCCGCCCCGTACTGGCCCCGTACGACCGACTTCGGCCCCGGCGTGTGCATCGAGCGCAGCACCTTGACCTTCTCGTTGCGGACCGAGTCGGCGGTGAAGTCGATCGGCGGCTCCATCGCGGTGAGCGCGAGCAGCTGCAGGAGGTGGTTCTGGAAGATGTCACGGATCGCGCCCGCCGACTCGTAGAAGCCGGCCCGCCCCTCGATCCCCATCGACTCGGCCACCGTGATCTGGACGTGGTCGATGAACTGCCGGTTCCAGATCGGCTCGAAGATGCCGTTCGCGAAGCGCAGCGCCAGCATGTTCTGGACGGTCTCCTTGCCGAGGTAGTGGTCGATCCGGAAGACCTCGTCCTCCCGGAACCACCGGTGCAGGAGGTCGTTGAGCGCCAGCGCCGTGGCGAGGTCGTGGCCGAAGGGCTTCTCCACGATCAGCCGCACCCAGCCCTCCTTCGCCCGCCGCTCGCCGATCTCCGTCACCGCCTTGGTAAAGGCCTGCGGCGGCACGGCGAGGTAGTAGAGGCGGTTGCCGGCCGTGCCCCGCTCCGCATCGACCTCCTCGAGGGTCCTGCCGACGCGATCCTCACCCGCCTCGTCGTCGAACTCGGTGCCGACGTAGCGCATGCCCGCGACGAGCGAGTCCCAGACGTCCTGGCTGAAGGGGTCGCGCGCGTACTCCTTAACCGCCTTCTTCATCGCGGCCGCGAACTGGGCCGAGCTCTGCGGCGTGCGGGCGACGCCGACGATCGCAAACGCCTCGGGGAGCAGCCTGCGGTAGGCAAGCGCGTAGAGGGCGGGGAGCAGCTTGCGCTTGGTCAGGTCGCCGGAGGCCCCGAAGATCACGGCGGCGCACGGCTCCGGGCGCCGCCGCAGCTGCAGGCCCTCGAGCAGCGGGTTGGCCCGCGCGCTCACGCGGGGGCGAGCGTGCCGACCTTGGCCCGGATGCCTTCGATGAGCTCGGCGAACGAGTCGGAGAACTTCTCCACGCCCTCGGCCTCGAGGGTCTCGACGACGTCGTCGTAGTCGACGCCGGCCGCCGCGAGCTCGGCGAGAAGGCGCCGCGCCTCGTCGATTCCCTGCAACAGGCTGCCGACCTCGACCTCGCCGTGATCCTGGAAGGCGTGGACCGTCTCGACGGGCATCGTGTTCACCGTGTCGGGGCCGATCAGCTCCTCCACGTACATCACGTCGCGGTAGGCGGGGTTCTTCGCCGAGGTCGAGGCCCACAGGCATCGCTGCGGCCTCGCGCCCTTCGCCGCGAGGAACCCCCAGCGGTCGCTGCCCACGACCTCGAGATAGTGCTGGTAGGCGAGCTTCGCGTTCGCGACGGCGAGGTTCCCCTGCAGGTCCGGCCGGCCGACCTCCTCCAGCCGCCTGTCGGCCTCGGTGTCGACGCGCGAGACGAAGAAGCTCGCGACGGAGATCACCGTGCGCGGGTCGCCGCCGCCCGCGACGAGCCGCTCGACGCCGCGCAGGTAGGCCTCGGCGACGGCCGCGTAGCGCACGAGCGAGAAGATCAGGGTCACGTTGATCGGGATGCCCTTCGCGATGCAGTCCTCGATCGCGCCGAGGCCCGGCTCGGTGGCCGGGATCTTCACGTAGAGGTTCGGGCGGTCGACCTCACGGTTGAACCGCACTGCCTGCTCGAAGCTGCGCTCGCGGTCGTAGGCGAGCCTCGGATCGACCTCGAGGGACACGAAGCCGTCGACGCCGTTCGTGCTCTCCCAGACGGGGCGGAGCAGGTCGCAGGCCTCCTTGATGTCGTCCATGCGCGAGCGCGAAGAACATCTCCACCGGATCGTCGATCTCGGCAGAGACGCGGCGGAGCTGCTCGTCGTAGAGGTCTCCCTCGGCGAGCGCCTTCTGGAAGATCGTGGGGTTCGACGTGACGCCGACGACGGCGTCGTCGGCGATCAGCGAGGCGAGCTGGCCGGAGTGGAGCATCTCGCGGGAGAGCGAGTCGATCCAGACGCTCACGCCCGCGTTGCTCAGCTGCCGGAGTCGGGAATCAGCCATCGGACATCCTTTCGAGCTCGGCCACCTTCTCGAGGCGGTCGGCATAGCGGGTCGCGCCGTCGAAGCGGGCGCCGAGGAAGGCGCGAACGAGCTCGCGCGTGAGCTCGCCGCCGACGATCTCGGAGCCGAGGCAGAGGACGTTCATGTCGTCGTGCTCGACTCCCTGATGCGCCGAGTAGGCGTCGTGGCAGACCGCGGCCCGGATGCCGGGGATCTTCGAGGCTGCGATCGACGCGCCGACACCCGAGCCGCACACGAAGACGCCTCGGACGGCCTCGCCGCGGCGGATCGCCATGCCGAGCTCGAGCGCCTTGTCGGGGTAGTCGATGCGAACCGCGTCGGTGTCGGTGCCGAGGTCGACGACGACGTCGCCGGCAGCCTCGATGGCCTCGAGGACGTGCCGCGCGCAGCTTCACGCCGCGGTGGTCGAAGGCCGCGGCGACCTTCACCGGAGCGCCCTCGCTCCGAGCCGCGCCTCGAGGGCGGTGGTGACGGCTTCGGCCGTGAGGCCGAGCTCGGCGAAGATCCGCGGCCCCGGCGCGGAGGCCCCGAAGCGGTCGATGCCAATAGCGGCGGACGCGTAGCGCTCCCACCCGAAGGTCGTCCCCGCCTCGACGGCGAGCCGGGTCTCCACCGAGGCCGGCAGCACCGACTCGCGGTAGCCGTCGTCCTGCTCCTCGAACAGCTCCCAGCACGGCATCGAGACGACCCGCACGTTCGCGTCGAGCGCCCGGGCGCCTTCGAGCGCCAGGTGCACCTCGCTGCCGGTCGCCACCACGATCGCCTCCGGCTCGCCGTCGCCGCGCTGCCACAGCGTGTACGCGCCGCGCAGGGCCCCGTCGGCGGCGGCAACCTCGTTGCGGTCGAAGGTCGGCACCTTCTGGCGCGTGAGCGCCAGCGCCACCGGCCCGTCCCGTCGCTCGAGCGCGATCCGCCAGGCCATCGCCGTCTCGTTCGCGTCGGCGGGCCGCACGTACCAGAGGTTCGGGATCGCCCGCAGCGCCATGTGGTGCTCGACCGGCTGGTGGGTCGGCCCGTCCTCGCCGAGGCCGACGGAATCGTGTGTCCAGACCCAGACGGTGTGGAGGCCCATGAGCGCCGAGAGGCGCACCGCCGGCCGCATGTAGTCGGAGAAGATGAGGAAGGTGGAGCCGTACGGCTTGAGCATGGCGGGCTCGACCGCGATGCCGTTCACGATCGAGCCCATCGCGTGCTCGCGGATCCCGAAGGCGATGTTGCGGCCGGCGTGGACGGCGGAGAAGGTACCCGCGCCCTCGAATTCGGTCTTCGTCGACTCCACGAGGTCGGCCGCGCCCCCCACCATCGTCGGCGTGAAGGGCTTCAGCGCCTGCATGGCCTTCTTGCCCGCGTCGCGCGTGGCCACGTCCTCGCCCGCCGGGAAGACCGGGAGCGCCTCGCGCCAGCCCTCGCGGGGCTCGCCGCGCAGGTCGAGCTCGCGCTCGCGGGCAAGCTCCGGGAACACTGCCCGCCAGGCCGCGAGCCGGTCCTCCCACTCGCGCTGCGCCTCGGCTCCGCGCTCCCGCACGACGGCCATGTGCTCCCGCACGAGCTCCGACACCGCGAACGTCGCGTCCGGATCGAAGCCCATCGCCTCCTTCGTCGCGCGGACCTCGTCCTCGCCGAGGGGGGCGCCGTGCGCCTTTGCCGTGTCCATCGCCCGCGGGGCCGGGTAGGCGATGTGGCTTCGGACGACGATCAGGGACGGCCGTTCCTCCTCCGCCTTCGCCGCGGCGAGGGCGCCGAGGAGCGCATCGACGTCCTCGGAGTCGGTCGACGTGCTGGACGTGCCAGCCGTATGCCTCGAAGCGCTTTCCCTTGTCCTCGGTCGTGAACGAGAGCGACGTCGTGCCGTCGATCGTGATGTGGTTGTCGTCGTAGACGTAGACGAGCCGTCCGAGGCCGAGGTGCCCGGCGATCGAGGCGGCCTCCTGGCTGACGCCCTCCATCAGGTCGCCGTCGGAGCAGATCGCGTAGATCCAGGAGTCGACGACCGCGTGGTGCGGCCGGTTGTAGCGATCGGCGAGGAAGCGCTGCGCGATCGCCATGCCGACGCCGTTCGCGAACCCCTGGCCGAGCGGGCCGGTGGTCGTCTCGACCCCCGGCGTGTGACCGCGCTCGGGGTGGCCGGGAGTGCGCGAGCCCCACTGCCGGAACTGGCGCAGGTCGTCCAGCGTGAGGTCGTAGCCGGAGAGGTGGAGGGCCGCGTACTGGAGGATGCACGCGTGCCCCGCCGAGAGCACGAAACGGTCGCGTCCGGGCCAGTCGGGATCGGCCGGGTTGTGGCGCAGCACGTCCCGGTAGAGGAGGTACGCGACCGGGGCGAGCGCCATCGCCGTGCCGGGATGGCCCGCGTTCGCCTGCTGGACCGCATCCATCGCGAGCGCGCGGATCGTGTCGATCGTCTGGGTGCGGGGGTCCGGAGCCACCAACCGCGAGCATATCGCCGCATCTACCCTACGCGCGTGTCGGTCCTGATCGCGTCCAACCTCCGCAAGGAGCTCTCGGGCGACCCGCTCTTCGACGGAGTCTCCTTCGCGGTCGACCGCGGGCAGCGGCTCGCCCTCGCGGGGCAGAACGGCGCCGGGAAGACGACGCTGCTCCGCGCGATCATGGGCGAGACGACGATCCAGGGCGGCGAGATCGCGCTGCAGAAGGGAACGCGGGTCGCGCTCCACGACCAGCGGCCGCCGCGCGACCGCGGGCTCACGCTCCGCGAGTACGCGCTCTCGGGCGCCGCCGACCTCGTCCGCATCGAGCAGGAGCTGCGGGAGCTCGAGCAGGCGATGGAGCGTGGCGCGCACGACGACGCGACGATGCGCCGCTACGGGGCCGCGCAGGCGCGGCTCGAGCACGCCGGCGGCTGGAACTGGCGCGACCGCGCTTCCTCGGTGCTGCGCGGGCTCGGGTTCCGCGACCACGACCTCGACCGGCAGCTCGCCACCTTCTCCGGCGGAGAGCTGACCCGCGCCTCGCTCGGCCGCACCCTCGCCGGCGACCCCGACCTGCTGCTCCTCGACGAGCCGACGAACCATCTCGACGTCGACAGCCTCGAGTGGCTCGAGCGGGAGCTGACCTCGATCGACGCCGCCGTCGTGCTCGTCGCCCATGACCGCTGGTTCCTCGAGTCCGTGACGACGGCGGTGCTGGAGCTCGAGGGCGGGCGCGGCCTCTACTTCGCGGGGCCGTGGCACCAGTGGCGGCTCGAGCGCGCGGCCCGCGCGCACGCGGCCGCGAAGTCGGTGCAGCGGGTCGGCACGGACATCGAGCGGCTGGAGCGATTCGTGGCGCGGTTCCGCTACAAGAAGTCGAAGGCGAAGCAGGCGCAGGCCAAGCTGACGCAGATCGGGCGGCTGGAGAAGGAGCGCAAGACAGGCCGCGCAGGAGCTCGAGAACCTCACGCACCGCCGCCGCACGATGGGGTTCGAGTTCCTGAAGCCTGCCCGGACGGGCCGGACGGTCGCCGAGATGGAGGGCCTGCGGCTCTCCGCAGGCGGCAAGCCGCTGATCGACTCGGGCTCGCTCGTGATCGAGCGCGGCGAGCACATCGCCCTCGTCGGCCCGAACGGCTCCGGGAAGACGACCCTGCTCGAGACGCTCGTGGGCCAGCGCGACCCCGACGAGGGGGTCGTGCGCTTCGGCCACGGCGTCGAGCCCGCCTACTTCTCCCAGCACGACGTGGAGCTCGACGAGCGCGGCACGGTGCTCGACTGCGCCGTCTCGATGACGCGTCTGCCGCGGCCGCAGGCGCAGAACCTGCTCGGCAAGTTCCTCTTCTCGGGCTACCCGGAGCAGGAGAAGCAGGTCTCGGTGCTGTCGGGCGGGGAGCGGCGGCGGCTGTCGCTCGCGGTCGTCGTCGCCTCGGGCGCGAACTTCCTCGTCCTCGACGAGCCCACGAACCACCTCGACCTCGAGAGCCGGGAGGCGCTCGAGGCGGCGCTCGAGGCCTTCCCGGGAGCCGTGCTGCTCGTCTCCCACGACCGCGCCCTGCTCGACGCCGTCGCGGAGCGGACGGTGGCGATCGAGGGGCGCACGCTCCGCAGCTACGACGGCGGCTGGGCCGACCTCGTGCGCGCGCGGGAGGAGGAATCCTCCCCGGCCGAGGTCGTGGAGCGGTCGCCGAAGGAGCCGCGACAGCCGAGACCTGCAAAGCCCGCCCGGCCCGCACGCACGCCGCCGACCGAGCTGGAGCAGGTCGAGCGGCGGATCACGACGCTCGAGCAGCACGTCGCTCAGCTCGAGGCGAAGCTGGCCGAGGACTGGACGAACATGGACACGCTGACGGAGTACCGGACCTCGCGCGACGAGCTGCAGGACCTGCTCGCCCGCTGGGAGGTCCTGTTCGAGTCCGCCTGATCGCGGGCCTGTCAGTCCTGGCCTCCGGCGCACCAGGGCGTCGACCGCCTGCGTGCTCAGCGCGTCCCTGCCAGCGTCAGCTCCAGCGGCTCCGAGACGCGCGATCGCGAGGGACGCTCGGGCCGACGGGAGCCCTCGACGCGGTTCGCGCCGGCGCGGGATCGAGCTGTCGGCGAGCTCCTTGCGGCCGTGCTCGGGCTCCCGGCGAGAGCGTCCCTCGGCGTCGACGCGGTACTGGCCGACGCACGAGAGCGGAGGCGAATACGCGTGGATCGAGACCGCGGGCTCGCCTTCCCGGTGGGAGACCGAGTGGATGTAGCCGCCGGGGCCATGGCGCGTCGTGCCCGGCGTCATCACCACGTTGGTCGGCGACGCCCCGAGGCCGAGGCTGCCCTCGTCGAGGGCGCCCTGAGCGCAGATCAGCGCCACGCTCGAGAGATCGTGGTCGTGGAAGCCCGTCTTCTGGCCGGGCATCCAGGAGAGCACCCAGATGTCGACGTTGTCGTCGTCGTAGAGCAGCTCGTAGCGCCGCCGCTTCGGATCGACCACGACGAGCGGCTGCCAGAGATCGGGCCGGGCAGCGATGCGCGTGACGAGCGTCTCGAGCGAGGATTCGGAGAGCAACCCGTTCTCGTCGAGCAGCTCGCCCGTGCGGGCAGCGAGCCGGTCGGAGAAGTGGTCGACGGGGATCGGTGCGAAGAGTGTCTGCATAGCGGTTCCTTCGTGGGAGATGGGTCACTTCGTTGGTGACTCCACGCCCGGGTTTCTTACCTCACGTAAGACGAACCGCTCGAGCGACACGAACCCACCGGGTCGGCACCGGGCCGACAGACGTCGAATGGAGCCAACCATGTCGGACTCGATCTGATCATCGGAGGCGTCGCCGCGGCCCGTCTCCGACAGCGATGCGAGCGACGATGCTCTCGGCGGAACGCAGCTGCCGTACAACCGGCCGCCCCTTCGAAGGGCTTCCTCCCGGCACGATCCGACCGACGTGTTCGTGGACCGCTCGACGTACCGAGCTGACTCGAGTCGCCTCGGCGTCTCGCGAGGCGGCTACGCGACCGGCTCGGCTACGACCGGCTCGTCCTCGCGAGCGGGTCGCTCCCACGCCGTCTCGACGATCGGCGACCTGGCGCGATTCGACGACCCCGTCGCCGGCTCCCGCCCCGCGCCGCCGGCTCTCGCGTTCGGCCCTGCCGCGTAACCGGCACGGCGCTTCAGGTCAGGACGGCCGGTGCTGCTCGCCGGCCGTCACCGCGACCGGAAGGCGGTTGGCGGGCGGAGCCAGAGGGCACGCCCACCGTGCGTCGTACGAGCACGAGGGGTTGAACGCGAAGTTGAAGTCGAGGACCGCCGTGCCGCGCACGGGGTCGAAGCCGAGGTCGGCGCCCTTGACCGTGTCGAGCAGGTAGCGGCCCCCGCCGTAGGTCGTCTCGCCGCTCGTGAGATCGGTGAAGGCGAGGAAGATGCCACCGCCGTAGCCGTCGTTCCAGTCCAGCTCGAGCTCGTGCTCGACGCCCTCCCGCTCGAAGCGCGCCGTGCCGATGCGCGTGAAGGAGAACGTGCCGCCGGTGCTGGCGCTGATCTCGCGCTGGTCCGGCTCGTCGTCGTCGATGCTCGGCGACGACGCGCCAGGAGGGGTCGTAGGCGTAGAAGCGGCAGCCCGTGAAGCCGCCACGGCTGTCCGCGGGAATCGGAGACTGCGGGTGCTCCCGGTACATCCGATCGCGGATGCCCCGCCAGTGCCCCCACGCGGCCTCCGGGTCGGCAGACGCCCGCACGTCCGCATAGAGGTCGAAGATCGAATGCTTCCACTCGAGGAGATCGATCGCAGCGGAAGCGGCGAAGGTGGTCGGGTCGCTCACAGCCACGATTTCCACTCTACGGACTGCGCCCCGTCGCGCGCCGGGCGGCTAACGTCAGCAGCCGTGCCCCGGCTCGTCCCGCTCTCCGTCCTCGACCTCGCCCCGATCACGGAGGGCTCCGGCCCGGGCGACGCGCTCCGCAACAGCCTCGACCTCGCGCGTCACGCGGAGCGGCTCGGCTACCGGCGCCACTGGGTGGCCGAGCACCACAACATGCCGGGGATCGCGAGCGCGGCGACCGCCGTCGTCGTCGGTCATCTCGCGGCGGGCACGTCGACGATCCGGGTCGGCGCGGGCGGGATCATGCTCCCGAACCACTCGCCGCTCGTGATCGCGGAGCAGTTCGGGACGCTCGAGTCGCTCTACCCGGGCCGGATCGACCTCGGTCTCGGCCGGGCGCCGGGAACCGACCAGCTCACGGCGCGGGCGCTGCGACGCAACCCGGCGAGCGAGCTGGAGTTCCCGCAGGACGTGCAGGACCTCCGGTTCCTGCTCGGGCCCTCACAGCCGGGCCAGGCGATCCACGCGGTTCCCGGAGCGGGGACGAACGTGCCGCTCTGGATCCTCGGCTCGAGCACGTTCGGCGCGCGGCTCGCTGCGGCGCTCGGGCTTCCCTACGCCTTCGCCTCGCACTTCGCGCCGGCCGACGCTGCACGACGGCCCTCGCCGCTCTACCGGAGCGAGTTCCAGCCGTCGCAGCAGCTCGCGTCGCCGTACGCGATGGCGGGGCTCAACGTCTACGCGGCAGAGACGGACGAGGAGGCTCGCCGTCTCTTCACGACGCCGCAGCGGGCGTGGGCGAACCGGTTCCGCGGTCTGGCCGGGCCGTACCCTCCGCCGATCGACGACATCGAGACCTACTGGACGCCTGCCGAGAAGGCTCAGGCGTCGTCGATGCTCATCGTACTCCGTCGTCGGCTCGCCCGAGACGGTGGCGGCGGGCGTGGCGCGCTTCGCGGATCACACCCGCGTGGACGAGATCATGGTCGTCTCGGCGATCTACGACCACGGAGCGCGCGTCCGGTCGTACGAGATCCTCGCGGAGGCCGATTCCTTGTGACGGACAGTCACAAGCGGTGGGTGTGACGCGACGACCGACCCGGCGGCGTAGAACGGGCATGGGAACGATGACACTGAGCCGGCCCCTGACGGACAGCGTCGCGCCGACGTTCGCCGAAGCCGCCGAACGTCACCTCGACGACGTCTTCGGGTACCTGCTCTACCTGACCCACGACCGGGCTCTCGCGGACGACCTCTCGGGGAGCACGTTCGAGAAGGCGCTCCGGCTGTGGCCGCGCTTCGACCCCGGCCGGGGCAGCGCGCGGACCTGGCTGCTCGGCATCGCCCGCACCACGGCGCTCGACTGGTTCCGCGCCGAGTCGCGCAGGCGGCGCCGCGAGGAGGCGGTCGCCGCACCCGAGGCGCAGGAGGCCGCGTTCGTGGAGGGGGTGTCCCCGGCGCTGCAGACCGCACTCGCGGAGCTGAGCGCCGGCGAGCGCGAGGTGATCGTGCTCCGGATCGTGATCGAGCTGGACGGCGAGCAGACCGGCCGCGTGCTCGGCATCAGCCCGACCGCCGTGTCCACGCGGCTCAGCCGGGCGCTGGCGAAACTCGAGGAGAAGGTGAGAGACGATGACGACCGCTGATCTGATCGCGGAGCTGCAGTCGGCCAGGCCGACCGCCGCCCCGGCGCTGCGCGAGCACGTGCGTGCGATCGCCCGCGAGGCTCCCGCCCGCAGGCCGAGCCCGTTCCAGCGGCTGGCGCGGCTGTCGCCGCGCCGCGTCGCACTCGTCGCCCTCCCCGCGGCTGCCGTCGTGATCCTGGGCCTCGCGGCCGCCGGCGGGCTGCTCGACTCCGGCTCGCCGCCCGTCGGTGACCGCCTCGCGTGAGAGCTTCAGCCAGGCCACGACGAGCGACCCCGGGCGCCACGCGGGCTCTCGCGCCGCAGCTGAAGGCCGGCACCGGCCGCGGGCGACGCCGCCACCCCGGCCCCGACGACCGGGCGGGCCCAGCGCTACTCGGCGCAGCTCACGCTGTCGGTGAAGGACGTCGACGCGCTCTCCGCCGCGACCCAGCAGGCCCTGCGGATCACGCGTGATCTCGGCGGCTACGTCGTCTCGGTCTCGTACGCGACGTCGGAGAACGGCGTCTCCACGATGACGCTCAAGGTGCCGACCGCGAACGTGCAGGAGGCGGTCGTGCGACTGACGGGGCTGGGCACGATCGTCTCGCAGCAGGTCCAGATCGACGACCTGCAGGGCCAGGTCGACGAGCTGACGAAGCAGGAGACGGTGCTGCTCGAGCGGATCGCGCGCCTCTCCGCCAGGATCGCCGACCCCGCCACCGATCCCGAAGTGAAGGCCACGCTCGTGGCGCGGCGCGACGCGGCCCGCAGCCAGCTCGCGAACGTGCGGGCCGACGAGGGCCCAGGTCGACGCAGAGGCGCGCAACGCGACGATCCAGCTGACGATCCAGACGCCGCAGTCGTCCGCCGTGCCGGTCGCGCCGTCCCGCTTCGACGACGCCGTCGACCGGGCCGTCGAGATCCTCGCCGTCGAGGCGATGGTCGTCCTGTACGCGCTCGTCGTCCTCGGCCCGCTCGCGCTCGTCGCAGTCGCCGTCTGGCTCGGCCGGCGCGGGTTGCGGCGCCGGCAGGACGAGCGGCTACTGGCCGCGCCGTGACGCCACGGGCGCGTCGCGGCGCACGAAATCCAGCAGCTCGGACACGTGTCCGTGAGCCATGCACACGACCGTGTCCGCCCCGCCGTAGTAGACGGTGAGGCGATCGGCAGGGCAGATCGACGAGCGCCGCGCAGGGGAAGACGACGTTCGGCACGTCACCGACTTGCTCGTACGGCACCTGGGGAGAGAGGAGGTAGTCGCGGGCACGTGCGATCACACGCCAGGGCTCGTCGAGGTCGAGCAGGGCCGCCCCCATCGAATAGACGAACCCGTTGCACGACGTGAGGACGCCGTGGTAGATCACGAGCCACCCCTCGTCCGTCTCGATCGGGATCGGGCCGGCGCCGATCTTCGTCGACTCCCAGCTCCAGCGCCTCGTCCCGAGGACATGCCGGTGGCGGCCCCAGTGGATCAGGTCGGGGCTCTCGGAGAGGAAGATGTCGCCGAACGGCGTGTGGCCGTTGTCGCTCGGCCGGCTCAGCATCAGGTAGCGCCCTCCGATCCGGCGTGGGAACAGGACCCCGTTGCGGTTGAAGGGGAGGTAGGCGTTGTCGAGCTGGTCGAAGGTCACGAAGTCGTGGGTCGACGCAATTCCGATCGTGGGGCCGTGGTAGCCGTTGCACCAGGTCACGTAGTACCGGTCCTCGAGCCACGTCACACGCGGGTCGTAGGCGTGCTCGAACGTCCCCTGGATCTCCGCAACCCGGGCATCCGTCGCAGTGAAGACGATCGGCTCCTCCTCGATCTCCCAGTCGACGCCGTCGGCGCTCCGGCCCGCGTGGAGGTTCATCGTGCGCGAGGTGTCGTCGACGCGGAAGACGCCCGCGAAGCGGTCTCGGAACGGGACGACGGCCGAGTTGAAGATGCTGTTGGAGCGCGGCAGGTGGTCGCGCGCGATGATCGGGTTCAGGCTCGAGCGCCAGAGCGTCGCACTGCTCCCCGGTGGGCGGCTCCTCCCACGGAATCGGCGCTGCCGGCGCGGGAAGCGGGGTTGCCGGCTCGCTCACCGCGCTCACCCCGGCGATCCCGTTTGCCGTCACCAGGTGCGTCCGCTCGTCGGGCCGCGCCGACGGCGGGAACGTCGAGGTGAGCTCGACGGTCCGGCCCTCGCGTCGTGACGTCTCCACGGCATCGAGGATCTCGACCACGTGGGCGGCGTGCGCGCCGGTGGCGCGGTGCGGGCGCTGTTCGGTGATCGCCGTGGAGAGCTCGTCGAGCGCCCGGCCCCAGTCGATGCCTCGGAAGCCGTTCGGCACGGGGACGGGCTCGTAGGCGCCCCCGAACGGCGCGAGCTCGACCGCGGCGTCGAAGTCCTGCCAGCTCGAGATGAACAGGGATCCGTCGTCGCCGTGGAACTCGATACCGCGCTGCTTGCTGTGCTGGGCGACGTAGAAGCTCGTCGTCAGCCGCACGAGCGTCCCGTCCGCGAGCTCGATCAGCGCGACCCCGAAGTCGGGTGCGCCCACCGTGAACGGCTCGCCCGACGTGGTGACGCGGTCGGGGTACACGACCTCCCCGTGAGCGGTGACGCGACGCGCCGGGCCGAAGATGGCGGTGAGGTACGTGAGGGGGTAGACGCCGACGTCCGCCATCGGCCCGATGGCGTAGAACGGCGCAGGTCGCGGATGCCAGGTCTCGATCCGGCCCCAGTTGACCTCCGCGTAGACGACGCGCACCGTCCCGATGGCGCCGGCGTCGAGCAGGCTCCAGGCGGCCTGCTGGGCGTCGCCCAGGAAGGTGATCGGCGAGCACGAGAGACGCAGTCCCTTCGCGTCGGCCAGCTCGACGAGCGCGCGCGCCTCCGCGTAGCTCCCGGCCATCGGCTTCTCGCTGTGGACGTGCTTGCCCGCCTCGAGCGCGGCGGCCGTGACCTCGGCATGAATGCCGTGAGACGTCAGGTTGACGACTGCATCGACCGCGGGATCGGCGAGCAGGCTGGCGAGGGTCGGGTAGTCGACCCCACCGAACCGCTCGACGAAGGCAGCGCTGAGCGCCCGGTCGATGTCGGTCGCGCCGACGATCTCGACGCTCGGGTAGGCCTTCGCCGTCTCGCCGTACGGGCCGGAGATGTTGCCGCAGCCGACGATCGCGAACCGAAGCGGGAGGTCAGGCACGATCCGGCGCCCTCGCCGCCAGCTGCGCCTCGATCAGGCCGCGCATCCTGATCACCTCGTCCGTCGGATCCCGGTCGTACGGCTCGTGCTCGATGGTCAGCGGCGCCGAGATAGCCCGAGTCGAGGAGCTCGTCGACGCAGTCGGCGATGCGGGCGATGCCCTCGCCGTGCATGCACGAGATGTGGGTTCCCTGCGCCTCGACGTCCTTCAGGTGGACGTGGAAGAGCCGCTCGCGGAGATCGCGGATCGCCTGCACCGGGTCGTAGCCCTGCGTCGCCCACCAGCCGGTGTCGATGGCGGCTCCGAGCACGTCGTCGGCAGTCGCCGATCAGCGCGAGGACCTCCTGCGGGCTCTTCTCCGGGTGGTTCTCGTAGCCGAAGCGGACGCCATGCTCACGCAGCACCGCCTCGGCGCCGGCGCGGTCGTTCCGGAGCACGTCGCCCATGCCGCCGAGCAGGTCGACGTCGAGCGCGTTCGCGAGCGCGCAGGCCGAGGCGAGCTCGGCCGGAGTGGCACCGAAGTTCCCGGCGAGGCTGACGACGCGGAGCCCGTGGCGGTCGAGGAGGTCGCGCGCGATCGCGACGTGCTCGGGCGTCGCCCAGCGCCAGTTCAGGTGCGCGAGCCAGAGATCCAGGGCGTCGAACCCGGCCGCCACGACTGCCGTGAGCAGCGTCGTCGAAGCGGGCGCCGAAGGTCTCGATCGGCTCGAAGGCGGCATTCGTCGCCACGTCGAACGGGCCCCACTCGTCGGCCGCCCCGTAGCCCAGCTCCCTGCCGACGTAGTTCGCCCCCATGAACGACAGGGTCAACGGGGCGTCGGTGTGGACGTGATCGTTCATGCGTCTCCTCGGACTGCGGCGAAATGGTCGGCTTCCAGCTCGACGAGCGGCAGGTCGCCGTCGTCGTCCGCGGCCGTGGGCGTCTGCGAACCTGGCCTCCCACCGCTCCGTGAGGTGCGGGACCGACCCCAGGAGCATCTGCGTGTACGGATGCGCGGGCTTGCCGTAGACCTTCTCGGTGGCGCCCATCTCGACCACCTTGCCCCGTCGCAGGATCAGGGTCTTGTCCGAGATGTAGTTGCCGAGCGAGAGGTCGTGCGTGATGAAGAGGATCCCGACCCCGCGTTCCTTCAGGTCGCCGAGGAGGTTGAGAACGTCGATCCGCGTCGACGCGTCGAGCATGCTGATGATCTCGTCGGCGACGAGGAACTTGATCTCGAGAAGCAGCGCGCGCGCGATCATCAGGCGCTGGAGCTGCCCGCCGCTCAGCTGGTGTGGGTACTTGCCGAGGACGTCGGCAGGCTCGAGTGACACGGCCTCGAGCGACCTGCGCAGCTTCGTCTTCCAGTCGGCCGCGCTCAGGTCGCGGAGGTAGCTCGAGCGGATCATGCCGAGGACGCGGTCGACCTTGTAGACGGGGTTGTACGAGCTGAACGGATCCTGGAAGACCCCCTGCACGTGCGCGTAGTAGTCGCGGAGCTCGCGCCGGCCGAGCCCCAGCACGTCGCGACCGTCGAACGTGACGGCGCCGGCCGTCGCGGGGGTCAGGCGCAGGATCATCCGGCCGACGGTCGTCTTGCCGCTGCCGCTCTCGCCGATCAGGGAGACGACCTCGCCCGGTCGCACGACGAAGCTCACGGCGGAGACCGCGGTCACTTCCCACTTTCCGAACATGCCCGTCTTGAAGACCTTCGTGACGCCGTCGAGCTCGAGCATCAGGCGGCCACCTTCCAGCAGGCGGCGAACCGGCCCGGCTCGATCTGAACGAACGGTGGCTCCTCGGCGCACTTCTCGAAAGCCAGAGGACAGCGGGCCCGGAACCGGCATCCGGTGGGCGGGTTGAGGAGCGACGGCGGTCGGCCCGGAATGCCCGCCAACCGCCGCTCTGCGAAGCGCACCCCGACCTCCGGCAGCGACCCGAGCAGGAGCTTCGTGTAGGGATGCCGCGGATCCTGGGTGATCGCCGCCGCCGACGCCTTCTCGACGAGCTTGCCCGCGTACATCACGAGGATCGTGTCGGCGATCTGGTAGAGGATCGAGAGGTCGTGCGTGATCACGATCGTGCTCTTCACGAACTCGCGGTCGCGGAACTCGACGAGCATCTCCGCCACGGCCTTCTGCGTCGAGACATCGAGGGCGGAGGTGAGCTCGTCCGCGATCAGGAGCGACGGGTTCAGCAGCGTCGAGAGCACGATCACGACGCGCTGCTTCATGCCGCCCGACAGCTCGATCGGGTAGCGCTCGAGGACGCCGTCGTCGAGGCCGACGAGCGCGAGGCGGCGGCTGAGCTCGGGCCGGCGTCTCGTCGTAGGAGACGCCGCGCGAGTCGAGGAGCTCCGAGATCATGCGCCCGATCTTCCGGATCGGGTTGAGCGCGCTCATCGCGTACTGCGGGACGATCGAGACCTCGCGGTAGCGAAAACGGCTCATCGCCCTGTCGTCGGCGATCGGCAGCTCGACGCCGTCGAGCCGCACGGTTCCCTCGACGACGCGCATCCGCCCGTCGAGCCGGATCAGGCTCTTCCCGAGCGTCGTCTTGCCGCAGCCGGACTCGCCGGCAATCCCCATGATCTCGCCGTCTGCGACGGTGAACGTGACGCCGTCGAGCGCCTTCGCGTCTCCGCGCAGGGTGCGGTAGTACACGCGCAGGTTGTCGACCGCGAGGGTCACGTGCGCCTCAGCTTCGGGTTGAAGACCTCGTCCAGCCCGACGTTCATCACGTAGAGGCCGCCGACGATGGCCGTGATCGCGATCCCGGGCGGGATGAACCACCACCACATCCCGAGCTGCAGCGCGGCGTTCGAGACCGCGTTGTTCATCATCAGCCCGAGCGACATCACCCGCGAGGGGCCGAGGCCGAGGAAGTCCAGCGTCGCGGCGGTGAGCACCGAGCCGCCGAAGAGGAGGATGAAGGTGAGGAAGAGGTACGAGCTCATGTTCGGCGCGATCTCGTTGACGATCACGCGGAAGCGGCCACGGCCCGAGAGACGCGCGAGGCTGACGAACTCGCGCGCGGCGAGCGAGAACGTCTGCGCCCGGATCGCCCGCGCGGCCCAGGGCCAGGAGGTGAGCCCGATCAGGAGCGCCTCCGCCTTGAGGCTGCCGACGCTGAGGTAGGCCGCGACGATGATCAGGACGGCCAGCGTCGGGATCACGAGGACGATGTTCGTGAGCATGCTGAGGAGGTCGTCGACGATGCCGCCGAGGTAGCCGCCGACGAAGCCGATCGCCATGCCGAGGAGGCCGGCGACGGCCGCCGCGAGCGCGCCGACGACGAAGCTCGCGCGGAGCCCGTACACGAACTGGGCGAAGACATCCTGGCCTGCGGACGTGGTGCCGAGCCAGTACTCGCGGGACGGCGGCTCGCCGAGCGGATACCCGAACTCGAAGGGGTCGGCGTCCGTCAGCCAGGGGCCGACGATGGCCAGCACGAGGAAGAACAGCACCACCGAGAGCCCGATCACGAGCTTCCGGTTGCGGAAGGCGAAGTGCAGCATCTCGAAGCGCTTCGCCGGTGGGCCGAGCTCGGTGGCCGGGTCGCCGGCGCCGGAGAGGGCGAGCTCCGGGGTCGCGATCAGGTCGGGCCGGGGATCGGCAGTCTCCATCTACGACCCCTGGATCCCGGCGCGGGTGCGCGGATCGACGATCACGTAGAGGATGTCGACGATGAAGTTGGCGATCAGGATGCCGATGATGATCATCAGGAACAGGCCCTGCATGAGGAAGTAGTCGCGGTTCTGGAGGGCGGTGATGATGAGCGTCCCGATTCCCGGGTAGCCGAAGACGATCTCGGTCACGAGCGCACCGCCGACGACCGCCCCGAGCGCGAGCGCGAGGCCCGACATCTGGGGCAGAACGGCGTTGCCGTAGGCGTACTTCCGCACGAGCTTGTTCGGAGCGCCGAGTGCCTGGAGGTAGTTGGAGTACTCGGACTCGAGCTCGTAGATGATCAGGTTCCGCATCCCGATCGCCCAGCCGCCGAACGAGACGAGGAACAGCGTCAGGAACGGCAGGAACCAGTGGCTGAGGAAGCTGCGCGCGAACTCGAGCGTCCAGGCCGGCTGCAGCGAGAAGTCGTATGCGCCCGAGACGGGGAAGATGCCCCACTGGAAGGAGAGGAAGTAGACGAGCACGAGCGCGAGCCACATGTACGGCGTCGCCGTGAGGACGTAGGCGACCGGGAGCGCCGTGTCGTCGAGGACCTTCCGCCGCGCGGCCATCGCGCCGACCCGGTTGCCGGCGATGTAGCTGAGCACGATCGCCGGGACGAGGAGGGCGAGCGTGTACGGGAGGGCGGCCCAGATCAGCTCGCTGACGGTCGAGCCGACGTACGCGATGCTCGGCCCGAGGTCGCCGTGCAGGAGGCCGCGCCAGAAGTCGAGGTACTGCCGCCAGAGCGGCTGGTCGAGCCCGAACGACTCCGTGAAGTACCCGTGCAGCTCCTGCGAGGCGGTCGAGTCGGCCTGGATCCGGCTGATCAGCCCGTCGATCGGGTTGCCCGGCATGAGCCGCGGGATCGCCCAGTCGATGGTGACGGCGAAGAAGAACGTGAGCAGGTAGAGCAGGCTCTTGCGGGCTAGGTAGCGGGTCATCCGATCTCCGTCCCGGTCAGCATGTCACCGGCCGTAGGACCGGGCGGCGCTCCCCGCAAGGGGAGCGCCGCCGGGTCCATGGGCAGCGAGCCACGGGTTGCGTTACTTCTTCTGCGCCTTCAGGTGGGCGAGCGCGTCGATACCCGTCATGTTGATGTATCCGTTCCAGACGCTCGGCGTGTACTGCAGGCCGTTCGAGGTCGGGAAGTTCTTCCAGTACGTGGTGTTGTACTGCGACCACACGCCGTTGTACCAGAGCGGGATCGCAGGCAGATCCTCGAGGATGAACTTCTGGATCTGCGAGTGGATCTTCTTCGCCGCCGCCTCGTTCGCGGGGTTCACCTTGTTGAGCGCGAGGGTCAGTGCCCACGGCTTCGGCCCCGCGGACGTGAACCGCGAGTAGTTGGCGAACGTCTGCGTGTCGGCCACCGGCAGGTGGAAGAGGTAGTCGTAGTAGGTGTACGGCGTCGGGCCGAGCTGCTTGTCGTTGTTGATCACGAGGTCGAACTTGCCCGAGTTCCGCTCGTCGACGAGCCCGTTGTAGTCCGGGTAGGCGGGCGTGATCTTGATGCCCGCGTCCTTGGCGCTGGCGGCGATGATCTGGATGGCGGTCATCCAGTCCGACCAGCCGTCCGGGACGATCAGCCTCAGGTTGACCGACTGCCCGGCCTTGTTCTCGACGTAGCCGTCACCATTCGTGTCCTTGTAGCCGTTGGCTGCGAGCAGGGCCTTCGCGTCGGCGATGTTGTACTTGAAGCCCAGCTTGCTGGCCTGCGCCTGGTCGATCCACTTGTTCCAGGTCGGGAGCAGTCCCGTCGGGTTGGCCTTCGCGACGATGTTGCCGTAGTCGGCCTTCACGATCTGATCGACGTTGATCGACATCGCGAGCGCCTTGCCGGAAGTTGACGTCGTTCAGCGGTGCGTGCGTCGTGTTCGGGATCAGCCAGGCCGTGTTCGCCGACAGCATGTACGGCGGCTTCGGTGTAGTAGGTCTGCACCTTCCCGCCGATCACCTTGTCGACCCCGGGGAAGAAGTTGTTGCTGAGGTCGATGTCGTTCTTGAGGAAGTTCTGCAGCGAGGCGGTGTTCTGGGTGTTGTGGATGTCGACGAGGTACTGCATCGGCATCTTCAGCCCGAGCGCCTTCGTCGCCCACCAGTCGTTGCGGCGGTTCCACTGCAGCGTGCCCGAGGTCGCCCTTGCCCGCGCCGTAGGTGAACGGGCCGGTTCCGACCATGTACTTGTCGGTGTTGCCGGTCGTGATCTCGGTCGCGCTGTAGTTCTTCCAGAGATGCTGGGGCACGATCCCCCACGTGTAGATGTTCGTGTTCCAGTCGAGGTAGTTCGGCTTGCCCGGTGAAGACGAAGCTGACGGTGTTGCCCTTGACCAGGATGTTCGAGAGCCCGGTCTTCCACATCGTCGAGAGCTCGGAGCCCGCGAGCTTGCCGGTCTCGAAGGTGAACTTCACGTCCTGACCCGGTGAACGGCTTGCCGTCGTTCCACTTCACGCCCGGCCGGATGTGCAGGACGTACGTCCTGCCGACCCACTTGCCGTCGGTCGCGAGCCACGGGATGTACTTGTCCTTCAGCGGGTCGTACCGGAACAGCGTCTCGTACAGGAGCCCGACGCGTGCCGGTCGCGTCGCCGCTCGAGCGCAGCGGGTTGAACTGCGCGAACGGCCCCCAGGCCGTGCCCGACGTGTAGAGCGTCGCGTTGCGCGGGAGCGCGAGCGCCGATTGCTGCTGCGCGCCCGCGCCGGTCGTCGTGAGAGATGCAATCACCGCGACGACGGCGATGAGGCCGAGCCCGAGGGCCCATTTCCTGCGACGTACCATAATCCTCCACTCCTCTCGCTGTTGCAGAACTCGCTCTGGTTGCTGGAGAGAGAGGCGTGGTTGGCGCCGTGGCTCTCCGTCGAACCCCGATCGACCCTGCCGTGACGTCGCTTCGTCGCCCAGGGTTTAGGGCGACAGCTGCAGTTGAGCACTTATCCGGTTCAGTGTCAAGCTTATTCGGTTAAGTATCAACCGGATTCAGGCATCGAGGACGCGGGATTCCCGCATCGAGCGCACAGCGATCCTGCCCGGGTGCTCCGCGCCGAGCCCCGCCCGGAGGGGTGATGACGGAGCAGAACGCGGTGGCGCGGTGCTCCCGCGGGGCGTCAGCTCGCCCCGTGCGACCTCGACGTCGTGGCGGGCGCCGCCGTCGAGGACGGCGAGCAGATGCCGGGCCGCCATCGCGCCGTAGGCGCCGATGTCGCGCGTGATCGCGGTCAGCGGCGGATGGACGACGCGGCTGATCAGCGAATCGTCCCACCCGATCAGCGAGAGGTCGTCGGGGACGTCGAATCCCATCTGCTGGGCCACCCCGAGCCCCGTGACGGCGAGGAGGTCGCTGTCGAAGACGATCGCGGTCGGCGGCTCGGGTGACGAGAGCAGCCTCCGCGTCTCGCGGGCGCCGCTCTCGGGCGTGTAGTCGGTGACGACCACCTCGGCCTCGAGCCCGAGTGCGTCGACCGTCTCGCGGAACGCCCTCGTGCGCGCCGCGGTGTGGACGAACTCCGCCACGCCCGACACCCGCGCGATCCTGCGATGGCCGAGCGCGGCGAGGTACTGCACAGCCTCGACGACGACGGAGGCCTCGTCGTGCCAGACCGCAGGGAGCACGGTGCCCGGCAGGGGGCCTCCGATCACGACCGCAGGCAGGCCGAGCGCATGGAGCGCCTCGACGCGTGGGTCGTCGGCCCTCACGTCGACCACGAACACGCCGTCGACGCGGTGCTCGCCGAACCAGCGCCGGTAGATCGCGATCTCCTCCTCGACGGTGCGGACGAGCTGGAGCGTGAGGCCGATCGCGCGGGGCGAGAGCTCCGCCTCGACGCCGGCGATGAACTCCATGAAGAACGGCTCCAGGGCGATCGTGCTCGCAGGCCGCGCGAGAATGAGCCCGCAAGCGTCCGCCCGCGACGCCGACAGGGCCCGGGCAGCGCGGTTCGGATACCAGCCGAGCTCGTCGGCGATCGCCAGGATCCGGTCGCGGGTCTCGTCGGAAACCCCCGGCCGGCCGTTCAGCGCGTACGAGACCGCTCCCTTGGAGACACCCGCGCGCTCCGCGATGTCCTTGATCGTCGTCCGCGCGCGCTGGCTGCTTCGCTGTTCGCATCGTCCCTCGTCGGGCTCGGATGAGGCGCAGCGCCTGGGAACGTCGCTGAACCGGTTCTTCCAGACTACCATCTCGGGGAGGTGTACACGATTACCGCCCGGGCCGCTAGGGTGTGATTTACTTATCCGGTTCAGAAGCGCCTGGGCCGACGACGTGAGGGAGCGAATGAGCGACGCCGATTCCCACGAGCAGCACAGCTTCCCGCCGGGGTTCCTCTGGGGCGCGGGCACCGCCGCCTACCAGATCGAGGGGGCGACCGATCTCGACGGCCGCGGCGAGAGCATCTGGGATCGCTTCTGTGCGACGCCCGGCAAGGTTCGCAACGGCGAGAGCGGCGCGACCGCCTGCGACTTCTACCACCGCTATCGCGACGACATCGCGCTGCTGCGTGAGCTCGGGGCGACGTCGTTCCGGCTCTCGGTCGCGTGGCCGCGGATCCTGCCCGAGGGCCGCGGTCGCGTCAACCAGGCGGGGCTCGACTTCTACGACCGCGTGATCGACGAGCTGCTCGAGAACGAGATCGAGCCGCTCGTCACGCTCTATCACTGGGATCTTCCGACCGCCCTCGAAGACGCGGGCGGCTGGGTCGAGCGGAGCACCGTCGATGCCTTCTGCGAGTACGTCGAGGTCGTGGCGCGCCGGCTCGGCGACCGCGTCGGTCTCTGGCTGACGCAGAACGAGCCCTGGGTGGTCGCCTGGCTCGGCTACGGGCTCGGCGTCCACGCGCCCGGGCGCACCTCCGCGGCCGACGCGATCGCGGCCGCCCACCACGTGCTGCTCTCGCACGGCCGGGCGACCGAGATCCTCCGCCGCGAGTCGCCGGCGGCGCGCGTCGGTCTGACGGTCGACCTCGAGATGGCGTACCCGGCAACCGGACGACCCGGAGGACGTTGCGGCCTGCCACGAGTTCGACGGCGAGCGGAACCGCTGGTTCCTCGACCCGCTCTTCCGGGGCGCGTATCCCGCGGACGTGCTCGAGCGGTTCGCGCCCCTCGCGCCGCCGGTGCAGGCCGGCGACATGGCGACGATCGCGGCGCCGATCGACTTCCTCGGCGTCAACTACTACCAGCGGCGCGTCGTCGCGCGGGCCGTCGACGGTGGCTGGCGCTTCGTGCATCAGGACGGCTCCCTCCACACGGACATGGGCTGGGAGGTGTCTCCGAACGGGCTCTTCGACCTGATGCGGCGTCTGCGCGACGACTATGCGCCGCCGGCGATCGTCGTCACCGAGAACGGAGCGGCGTTCGCCGACGCACGCGGCGCACGACGGCTCGGTGCGAGACCCCGAACGGCGCGACTACGTCGCCGCCCACGTCGGGGCGCTCGGGCGGGCGATCGCCGCCGGAGTGCCCGTCGAGGGCTACTTCGCCTGGTCGCTGCTCGACAACTTCGAGTGGGCCCACGGCTACGCGAGACGCTTCGGCCTCGTCTACGTCGACTACGCGACGCTCGAGCGCGTGCCGAAGTCGAGCTTCTACTGGTACCGCGATCACATCGCACGCGTGGCGTCACGCGTACCGGTGTGAGGCGCGGACTGCTGCTCGTTCCCATGCGGGCCCTCACGCCCCACGCCCCACCGACCGGCGTAGATTGTCCGTCATGCGTGGCGGGGGGTCCACCCGAGACGGGCGCCATGGCTAGCGGCGCATCTCCAGTCCGCCACGAGGCGGCGAGCGAGCAGCGGCTGGGCGCGGCGAGGAATGCGGGCGCCGTCCTGCAAGCGCTGCTCGACAACGTCGAGCGCGTCGTGCTCGGCAAGCGCAGCCAGATCGAGCTCGTCATCTGCGCGCTCCTCTGCGAGGGGCACGTCCTCCTCGACGACGTGCCCGGCACCGCCAAGACCGTGCTCGCCCGGGCGATCGCGCGCTCGCTCGACGGCGCGACCACCGCCCGGATCCAATGCACGCCCGGACCTGCAGCCGACCGACGTGACGGGCCTCCTCGGTGTACGACCAGCGAGAGCGTGTCTTCTCGTTCCAACCCGGGCCTGTCTTCACGAACATCCTGCTCGTCGACGAGATCAACCGGGCGATGCCGCGAACGCAGAGCGCGCTCCTCGAGGCCATGGCCGAACGGCAGATCACGGTCGACGGCCAGCCGCGCGCGCTGCCGCGCCCGTTCCTCATCCTCGCAACGGAGAACCCGCTCGACCACGAGGGCGTCTTCCCCCTCCCCGAGGCCCAGCTCGACCGCTTCTTCCTCAAGGCGGCGCTCGGCTACCCGCAGCCGGGCGAGGAGCTCGAGATCGTCCGGGCGCAGCGGCACGGGCATCCGCTCGACCGGCTCGAGCCCGTGATCGGGATCGACGATCTGCGGTCGCTGCAGCGTGCGGTCGAGGAGGTCGTACATCGACCCGCTCCTGCAGCGCTGGGTGATCGACCTCGTTCGCGCGACGCGCGAGCTTCCCGGCGTCCGCACCGGATCGTCTGTCCGTGGCTCGCTGGCGCTCGAGCGCGGCGCCCGGGCGATGGCTCTGCTCCAGGGGCGCGAGCACGTCGAGCCGGAGGACATCGAGCGGCTCGTCGACCCCGTGCTCTCGCATCGGCTCCTCGTCACCCACACCTACGGGCTCGCCGGCGAGACGCCGGACGAGCAGGCCGGGCTGCTCGAGCGCTGCCTCGAGCGCGCACCCCGTCCCGGGACGCGTTGCCGCAGGGCCGCCCGCGCGACCATGACCCGGGACGACGAGCTCGTCTTCCCGCTGATTCCCGCCCACAAGCGCGGTGCGCTCGACGTCGCGGGCAGCCCGAGCCGCCGTCGGGGTGCAGGTACGGAGATCGCAAGCTCGCGTCCGTATCGCCGGGGCGACGCCGTCCGCCTGATCGACTGGGCCGCGTCCGCGCGGTTGTCGGCGGCCCGCGGCATCGACGAGTTCGTCGTTCGCGACCACTTCGCCGAGGACACCGTCAGGATCGTCGTGGTCGCCGACCGGAGCCCCTCGATGTCGCTCTTCCCGCACTGGCTGCCGTGGCTCGACAAGCAGGCGGCCGTGCGCGAGGTGGGCCGCATGATCGTCGCGAGCGGTGCGGTGACGAATGCGCTGATCGGCTTTGCCGCGGTCGACGGAGGCAAAGCGCGCATCGTGCCGGCGCGGCGCGATCGGGCCCAGTGGCGCGCCATCGAGCAGCAGTTCGTCTCCGGCCCGGCCGACGGCCCGCCCGACAGCCTCGACCGGGCGCTCGAGCTTCTTTCCCGCACGGCCAGGACCGTGCCTCCGGGCACCCTGGTGTTCCTCCTCTCCGACTTCCTGCCGCCCCCTGGCCCGGCCCGGCTGACGGATGCGCTCGCAGCGGGCTGGGACGTCATCCCCGTCGTCGTCCAGGATCCCGTGTGGGAGCGATCGTTCCCGGACGTCTCGGGGGTCACGCTGCCGCTCCTCGATCCCGACGACCGCACGTACTCGCTCGTCCGCCTCGGCCGCAAGGAGGCACGCGCCCGCCGCGAGCTGAACGAGCGGCGCGCCGCCGGGCTCGACCGCATGCTGCGGGAGCTCCAGCTCGACCCCGTGGCCGTCACGAGCAGCGACAGACGCGCCGTGCACGCCGCCTTTCTGGCCTGGGCGGAAGGGCGACGACGAGGGTCGCGAGGCCGGCGGTGAGCGAGGCCGGCCGGCGGAGATGGGCGGCCGCAGTCGCAGCTGCGCCGGTCGCCCGCCTGCTCGCAATCGGGCTGATCGTGGGCGCGTCGATCGCAGCGGCACTCGCCGTCTTCCTCGTCGACCGGCCGACCTCCACCGCGCGCCTGCTCGACCGCCCGATCACCGTCAAGCGCGCGCTCTCGAGCTCGGCGGCACTGTTCGGCGATCCCGTCGGAGCCGAGATCGACGTCTACACGAGCGACGCGAGCGTCCCGCCCCGGTCGGTCCGCGTGGCGACGAGCTTCGGGCCGTACCGGGTCAAGGAGACCAGGATCACCCGGGAGCACGAGGGCGACATCTCGCTTCTGCGCACCCGGATCACCCTCGAGTGCCTGACGCGCACCTGCCTGCCGCCGCGGGGCGGCGTGCGTGTCGTGCGGTTCCGCCCGTTCGCCGTGACCTACCGTCGCGGCGGGCAGGAGTCACGGGTGCTCGTGCCCTGGGATGCCCTTCAGGTCTCCTCGCGGCTCCCGCGGGGTGGGGCGGCAGGCGTCGGGCTCGTGGACACCGCGCCGGCGCTCGAGCCGGGGTTCGACCGGTCGCCCGAGACGGTACGGGCGCTGTTGCTCGTCGTCGCGTCCGTGCTCGGCCTCGCGGGCGCTGCGCTCGTGCTCACGACGCTCTGGCCGTCGTCGTACGCAGCGCAACGGCGCTTGGGGCGCTTGTCCCCACTCGAGCGCTCGCTCCTGCGGGTCGAGGCGGCCGCGAGAGACGACGAGGCCACACGCCGGCGCACGCTGGACGATCTGGCGACCCGACTGGGCGGCGTCCCGGCTCCGGCGCTCGAGCGCCGGACGCGGGCGCTCGCCTGGGGCCAGGCCCCACCCGAGCCCGAGGCGCTCGTGCTCCTCGCGGAGCACGTGCGAGCTGCGCTGAACGGCGGGGTGCGAGCCTGATGGTCGAGCTACGTGCCAGGCTTGGAGGTCGGGCACGTCGCCCCGCGCCGCCGTCGATCCCGAGCGTCGACGCGCACGCGCTCGCGCCGTCCGCCCACAGGACCCGCGTCGCCCTCGCCGTCCTCGCGGCCTGCGCACTCGCGGTCGCAGTCGCACTCGTCCTGACGGCCGACCGCCCGGCGGGAGCCCCGGCGTCGCTTCGCGGCGGCGATGGCCTGATGGTCGTGATCGACGTCTCGTCGAGCACGCTCGGGTTCTCGAGCATGATCGCGAAGTCGCTGCTCGCGCTCGCCGACGACCCGTCACAGCGGGCCGGGCTGATCCTCGCCTCGCAGAGCGCCTACATGGCCCTGCCGCCGGAGACACCGGGCTCGGCGCTCCGCGGCTGGCAGCAGATGATCGACTACATCAACGAGCAGAACCACAAGCTCGCCGTCCGGGCGAAGCTCGACCGCACGCCACTCCCGAACCCCGCTCCCGGCGACTACCCCTGGGTCGGGCGTCTTCACGGGCGGGACGCGCCTCTCGACCGGGCTGGCGCGCGCCATGCAGGCGCTGCGGGAGGCGGGTACCCGCGGCGGGCAGATCGTCCTCGTCAGCGACCTCCGCGACGCACCGGAGGATCTGCCGCGCGTCGGGACGCTGATCACGCGGATGCGCGCGCTCGGGATCAAGCTTCGCGTCGTGACGGTGGGGCAGGCCACGCGCGATCCGAGGGAGTTCTCGGATCTCGGGGGCTCGGCCTTCATCATGGACGCCGCCGACTCCGTCTATGCACCCGAGCACGAGCCGACCCTGCGGACGCACCCCTCGGCGCTGCCACTCGTCCTTCTCGGCGTCGCCCTGGCAGCATTGCTCGCCGCCCTCGAGCCGTTTCTCCCCCTGCGTTGGCGCGCGCGCAACGGTGCGGGCGCATGAGCCGGCACCCTGTGCTGAGGCTCGGGCTCGGACTGCTCTTGCTCGTGCTTGCGCTCGGAGCCGTGCTCCTCGCCCGCGGCACCGCCGACGCGGCGAGCGCGTTCCGGGCCCAGCAGGCAGTGTGGCAGCGCGGACTCCAGCCGACGCCGCCCGGCTCGCCCGGCCTGACCCGCCGTGCGGGCGAGAGCGTGCTCGGGATCCGCGCGCGCGCAGACGTGCTGCGAACCTACCAGGCCTATCGGGCCGGCCTCGCCGACGTGATCGAGGGCACCGCCTATCCCCAGACGCGCGCGCGCTTCGAGGCGATCAAGGAGCTCGAACGGCTCCGGGCCTCACTCCGTGGCTCCGACCGGGCAGGTGCCGACGTCGTGCTCGGGGTGATCCTCGCCGATGCGGCCTCGAGTGCCGGGCCACAGCGCCAGGCTCAGTTGCGCAACGCGCTCGGGGTGTTCGCACGGGCAGTGCGCGAGGACCCGGCGAACGCGACGGCGAAGCTCGACCTCGAGGTGCTGCTCCAGGCCACGGCGCCGCGAGCGAAGAGCCAGGTCAGTCCCTCCGGCTCGCCCAGCCGGCGACGTCAGCGCAACGAGAACCCCCGCAATCCGACCGCGCCCGCGCGTGCGGAAGGAGAGGGGTTCTGAGCCCGTGACGGTGCTCGCGCAACTCGTGTTCCTGACCCCTCGAGCGGCGCTCGTGGGGCTCGCCTTCGTTGCCCCGCTCGCCGCGCTCGCCCTGCGCGAGCGGACGCAGGCGCGGGTCCGCTCGACGCTCGAGCTGCGGCGGCCACGGCCGGCTCGGATGCTCGTGCGGGCCTTCGCGCTCGTGGTGCTGGGGGTGCTGGTCGCGGCAGCGACAGCCCAGCCGGCTGTCCGGACCACGGATTCGACGCCGGTGCGCTCCGACGCGGAGCTGTACCTGACGTTCGACGTCAGTCGCTCGATGCTCGCGGCCGGCTCCCCGGGCGGCGTCACCCGGCTGGAGCGTGCCCGCGCTCTCGGGAGCGACGTCCACGCCGCCCTCGCCGACGTCCCGACCGGCATCGCGACACTCACGAACCGGATGATGCCGCTCCTCTTCCCGACCGGAGACGGCCGCGCCGTGAGTGCCGTGATCGACCATTCGGTTCGGCTCATGCAGCCGCGGCCGGAGCGGCTGACCGCGGCCCGCGCGAGCTCACTGGCAACGCTGGGCCTGGCGGCCGACCGCAGCTACTTCAACCCGGGCTCCCGGAAACGCGTGCTCGTCGTGCTCAGCGACCTCGACACCGACCCCTTCAGCCTCAACGGCACGCTGCAGCTGCTGCGGCGGCACCGGATCGAGCCGTTCGTGGTTCGGGTCGCCGCACCGGGTGAACGGATCTTCGACCCCTCCGGGCGGCCGTACGCGTACGCGTCCGTGAGCACCGTGCCGGTCGCCGCGCTCCGTCGCGCGGGCTGGCACGCGTTCGACGAGAACGAGGCGCCGAGGCTCGTCGCCGAGATCCGCTCGTATCTCGGCCGGGGGCCGATCCGCCCGAGCGGCCGCATCGAGTCGCAGCGAAGCCTCGCCCCTGTGCTGGCGCTCGCAGGCCTGGTCGTCGCAGCGGCCCTCGTGCTACCGGCGCTCCGTGCGGGCTTCTCGCTCGCGCGTGACACCCCACTGCCGCCGCGGCTTGCGGATCAGGCGACCGGCCCGTAGGTGAGTCGATAGACGTTGACCGCGGTCTTCGGCCCGGTCGGCGCGAGGATCGTCAACGTGCCGTGGGCGCCGGCGAAGATGCCCGTTCCGGACACGACCTCGATCGTGACGGCGCCGTAGCCGGACGCCCGTAGCGGCCCGTTGGCAGTGAGCGTGCCACCCGGAAGCTTCGCCACGGCCTTCACGTTGGCGCTCGTGGCGCTCGTGAGCCTCATCGTGCCCCGATCGGAGCCCACGACCGCACCCTTCGGCTTCCCGAACTGCCGCTGTGCGTTCACAAGCCGGCTTGCGAACAACTGGCGATCGCCCGCGCTGGCCTTGTTCGGTGGCACGTCGACGCTCGACTCGGACGTCGTGATCGAGACGAGGCGGATGACCGACGGAGGGGCGGCGCCGGCGGACGGCGAGACGGCGACCGAAGCGGTCACCGCCACGATCAGAGCGGCTGGAACGACGCGTCGGAACACGAGCCAACCCTAGACACACGCGCTATTTCGTGTCGAGCGTCGCGATCAGCGCCTCGGCCACGATCTTGAGCGGGCGCCCCGAGATCTGGCTCGCCTTGCGCAGGCGCGCGAAGGCGTCCTGCTCGCTCAGGCCCTCGCGCTCCATCAGGAGCCCCTTCGCGCGCTCGATCGCCTTCCGCGCTGCGAGCGCCTCGGCCAGCGAGTCGGCCTCCTCGCGCACCGACGCGAGCTCCTCGTGGCGGGCGCGTGCGGTCGCGATCGCCGGCAGGAGGTCGGTCTCGCGAAACGGCTTCACCAGGTAGCCGAACACGCCGGCCTCGACGGCGCGCGAGACGAGCTCCTCCTCGCCGTAGGCGGTCACCATGACGATCGGGATCGGCCGCTCGTCGAGGATCCGCTTCGCCGCCTCGATCCCGTCCAACTTCGGCATCTTCACGTCGAGGAGTGCGAGATCGGGCTCGACCGTCCGCGCCAGGGTGACGGCCTCCTCCCCGTCCTTCGCCTCCGCGCAGACCTCGAAGCCCGCCTGCTCGAGCAGGTCGCGGAGGTCGAGCCTGATGATCGTCTCGTCTTCAGCGATGAGGATTCGCATCGTCGTCCTTTCCTGTGCGCGCTGGGAAACTGACCTCGGCGCGCAGGCCGCCGTCGTCGACGAGCGTCAGCTCGCCGCCCAGCTCGTCGCGGACGAGCGCCCGGACGATGGAGAGGCCGGTGCCGTCGGGCGCCGCCTGCATGCCGTCGCCGTCGTCGGCGATCGCGAGCACGACATCGCCGTCGTGCCCGCTAAGCGTAATCGAGATCGTGCGACCGCCGTGCTCGAGGGCGTTCCCGAACAGCTCGCTGAAGACGAGCGCGAGCGAGGTGGCCCGCTGACCCTCGAGCCAGACCGGCTCGAGCGCGGAGCTCACCTCCCGGCCGGCGACGAGCGACTGCACCAGCATCGACCGCAGCCGGTCGATCAGCACGTCGAGCTCCACGTCGTCCTCGCGGTGCTCCGTCAGGACCTCGTGCACGGCGGCGATGGCGAGGATGCGGTTGACGGAGTCCCCGAGCGCCTTCTGCGGGTCCACGTTCGCCGCCCGCGCCTGCAGCCGGAGGAGCGACGCGACGGTCTGGAGGTTGTTCTTGACGCGGTGGTGGATCTCCTGGGCGAGCACCCCGCGCAGCGCCATGCGGCCGTGCTCGAGGGCGACCGCGGCCTGGCTCGCGATGGCCTCGAGCAGCTGGCGGTCGTCGTCCGAGAAGGGCGTGTCGCGATCGACGACGAGCTCGCCGATCGTGCGCCCGCGCCAGCGCAGCGGGAGTCGCACGGCGTGCGCCCCCGCCCGCCCCTCGGGCCACGCGATCCGCCCGTCCTCGAGCACGACCGCGGCGCCCGTCGCGTGCGTCGACTCCACGGTCGTCTGCACGATTGCCTGCAGCGACTCCTCGAGGTAGAGCGACTCGGACACGGCTTCCGAGATCCGTGCGAGCGCCTCGAGCTCGTGGACCCGCCGCTGCGCCTGCGCGTACAGCTTCGCGTGCTCGATCGACTGCGCCACCTGGCCGGCGATCGTCATCAGCAGGTCGACCTCCGCCTGCGTGAAAGCCCGCGCCTCGCGCGTGCGCACGTTCAGTGCCCCTTCGAGCTTGTCGCGCGCCAGGATCGGCACGGCCAGGATCGATGCGTAGTCGTCCTCCGGCAGGTTCGGGAAGGCCTTGAACCGCGGGTCGAGGTGCGCGTCGGCGGCGATCATCACCGGCGCGCGAGCGGCCGCCGCCGCGCCCGTGATCCCCTCACCTGTCCGCATCCGCGGCGTCTTCGTCGAGAGCTGCACGCTCGTGCCGTGCGTGGCGCGGAGGACGAGCTCGTCCGTGCGCTCGTCGTAGAGGTAGACGTACGCGGAGTCGGTCTCGAGCGCCGCGGCTACCTCGTGCGCGATCGCCTCCATCACCTCCTGCAGGTCGAGCGACGAGTTGACGACCTCGGTCGTGCGGGTGAGGAGGGCGAGATGGCGGGCGGCGTCGCTCACGTCAGGTACCCGAGAGCGACGGCCCCGAGCGCGGGGACGACGATCGTGAGCACGAGCGTGAACCAGCCCACGACGACGAGCCTGCGGCGGGTCGCGGGCGCCGCCGGCGCGCCCTCCCGGAGCTCGCGCTGGAGCCGGGGCCCGAGCACGAAGTCGTGGAAGAGCGCACCTGCGCAGAGGAGCACGACGAGGGCCGACTTGAGGATGAGCGTGCGGTCGAAGTCGGTCGAGAGCGCTGCCGAGTGGAGGCCGCCGTGCAGGTGCGTGAGCCAGAGACCGGAGAGGATCGCGATCGCCATCGCGCTCCAGCCGAGCGGACGCCAGCGCCGGCCGAGCGTTCGCATGGCGGTCGCCCGTGCCTCGCCCTCGAGGCCGCGGATAGCGGGCACCCCGACGAAGACGAGCGCGACCGTGCCGCCCACCCAGACCATCGACGAGAGGAGGTGGACGATGCGGAGCGTCGTGATCACGGGCGCAGGCTATCGGCGCCGCGAGTCCGGCCGCCGTCTGCAGTAGGCTTGCGCCCCGATGGAGTGGAACGACTGGCTGCTGGCCTTCCACCTGCTGAGCGCCTTCGCTCTGTCCGGCGCGATCATCCTGTTCTGGGTCGTCGTCCTCTCCCTCAGGCGCGCCGAGCTCCCCGAGCAGATCACGGGCTTCGGCCGGCTCATGCAGGTCGGCACCGTGGTCGTCTCGGTCGGGTCCCTGGGAGCCATCATCTTCGGCGTCTGGCTCGCGATCTCCCTCGACTTCGTGCAGGTATGGGACGGCTGGGTCATCGCCGCGATCGTGCTGTGGGCGATCGCGACGGAGACCGGGCGCCGCTCCGGCGTCGAGTACGAGCCCTGCCTCGCGCGCGCCCGGGAGCTCGTCGCAGCGGGGCGGACGGAGGCGGACCCGTCGCTGCGTGAGCTCGCGAACACGAGCCGAGGGCTCCTGCTCCACTCGATCGCCACGGTCGGCGTCATCCTGATCCTCGTCGACATGATCTGGAAGCCGGGCGCGTGATGCTCGCCTCGATCCGGCCCGACAGCTGGAACCTGCCGCTGTTCGTGCACGTCTTCGGGGCGATGGTGCTCGTCGGCGGCCTCCTCGTCGCGGCCGCCTCGGTGCTCGTCTCGCGCGGCGAGATCCGGCTCCTGCGCGTCGGCTACCTGACGCTCCTGGCGGTCGCGCTGCCCGGCTACGTGATCATGCGCGTGGGCGCAGCAGTGGATCTACTCGAAGGAGCACCTCGACGACGCGCCCACCGACCCCGCCTGGGTGGGGATCGGATTCATCACGGCCGACGCAGGCGCGCTGCTCCTGCTGATCGCCCTGATCCTCGGCGGCATCGGCCTGCGGCGGGCCCGCAGCGGCGGCACCGGCTTCCTGCGCGCGAGCCTCTACGTCTCGGTGCTCCTGCTCGCCGCCTACCTCGTCGCCGTCTGGGCGATGGGCGCGAAGCCCGACTGAGACTCTCCCACCGAAGCAGGCGCAGAACGACCACGGGCCCCACACCAGGGGACCCGCGATCGGCCGTCAGACACAAGCGCGCCGCTCGCCTGGCGGCAGCGCCTGTAGCTCCGATAATGCGCGAACTTGCGCACCATGTCCAGTGGAAGTTGCGGACAATGTCCAGTGGGCACCGGCACGCAGTAGCCGGCTTCAGGGATCGGCGTCGCGATCACGGGATCCCACTCGGGGATCCCGTGATCTGCAGGCTAGAGAGCAGCCAGGTAGCGCTCCAGCTCCCACCGCGTCACCTGGGTGCGGTACTCGTCCCACTCGCCGCGCTTGAGCTCGATGTAGCGCGGGAAGATGTGGTCGCCGAGCGCCTTCTGCATCAGCTCGGACGACGCGAGGGCATCGATCGCCTCGCCGAGCGAGCCCGGCAGCGCCTCGACGCCCTGCTCCTCGCGCTCCTCGTCCGAGAGCCGGTAGAGGTTCGTCGTCATCTCGGCGGGCAGCTCGTAGCCCTGCTCGATCCCTTCCAGGCCGGCGTGAAGCAGCGCCGCGAAGGCGAGGTAGGGGTTACAGGCGGGGTCGGGGCAACGGATCTCGGCCCGGGTCGCCTGCTCGGAGCCCGGCTTGTAGAGCGGGATCCGGATCAGGGCCGAGCGGTTGCGCTGCGACCACGCCACGTAGACCGGAGCCTCGTAGCCGGGGACGAGCCGCTTGTACGAGTTGACCCACTGAGCGAGCACGGCCGAGAGGTCCCGGGCGTGGACGAGGAGGCCGGCGATGAAGGACTTCGCGGTGGCCGAGAGGTGGTTCGGGTCCTTGGCGTCGAAGAACTGGTTGCGGCCGCCCTTGAACAGCGACATGTGGGTGTGCATGCCCGAGCCGTTCTCGCCGAAGAGGGGCTTCGGCATGAACGTCGCGTAGTAGCCGTGCCAGGCCGCGACCTCCTTGACGACGATCCGGTAGGTCATCGTCTTGTCGGCCATCGCGAGCGCGTTGTCGTAGCGCATGTCGATCTCGTGCTGGGAGGGGGCGACCTCGTGGTGGTGGTACTCGATCTCGATCCCGACCGACTCGAGGGCGGCGATGGTGTCGTTCCGCACCTCCGTCGCGGCGTCCTGCACGGTCATCGCGAAGTAGCCGCCCTCGTCGATCGTCTCCGTGCCCTTGTCGTCCTCGAAGATGAAGTACTCGAGCTCGGGGCCGACGTTGAAGGCGTCGAAGCCGAGCTTCCGCATCCGCTCGACGGCGAGCTTGAGGATGTAGCGGGGATCGCCTTCGTACGGCGTCCCGTCCGGCTTGACGACGTCACAGATCATCCGGCCGACCTTGGCGCCGAGCGGATGGCCGTGGTCGTCGACGGGCCGCGGCATGATCTGGAAGGTGTCGGGATCGGGGATCGCGACCATGTCCGACTCCTCGATCCGGTTGAACCCGGTGATCGACGAGCCGTCGAAGCCCATGCCGTCGTCGAGGGCGCCCTCCATCTCGGAGGGCGTGATCGCGAACGACTTGAGGTGGCCTTCGAGGTCCGTGAACCAGAAGAGGACGTGCTCGACGCCCTCGTCCTTGATCCGCTTCAGGACTGCGCGCCGCGACGCGACGCTCGACGTTGCCCGGTCCTTGCTCTGCACGGGCTGCGTCGCCCGCGCACTGCCTGCACTGCTAGTGCGTGGTCTTGCCATCTCGTTCCCTTCCGTCGTCGCCAACGCGCCAGAGCCCGGCTGATCCCGGGTTCCGGCCGATGCTATCGCTCCCGCGCCGCGCGCGACCTCGCCTACCGGCGCCGGTGCGGCACTACTGAATCGATCTGGGAGTCGGGGTGTCCCGCAACGAGCAGTTCCAGTCGAACGTTGCGGGACACCCCACTCCGGCTTGACGGTTCCGGCCTGTCGCGGCTATAAGACGACCAGCGTTTCGTCGTAGGTCGGCGTGCACGAGGCAACGAGGCCTCAGAGCTCCCCGGAGCCCTGGGCCTTTTTTTGTGCCGTTTTCCGGACGTACAGAAGGAGGATCAATGCCGAAGTTCAAGCTCGAGTACATCTGGCTCGACGGCTACGAGCCCGTCCCGAACCTCCGGGGCAAGACCAGATCGTCGAGTTCGAACGCTTCCCGTCGCTCGAGGAGCTGCCGCTGTGGGCGTTCGACGGCAGCTCGACCCGCCAGGCGGAGGGAAACGACTCGGACTGCATGCTGCAGCCGGTCGCCGTCTTCCCGACCCGCCGGACGATGGGGCGCTCGTGATGTGCGAGGTGCTGCTCCGGACGGGACGCCGCACCCGAGCAACAGCCGGGCCACGATCCCCGACGATCCCGACACCTGGTTCGGCTTCGAGCAGGAGTACTTCCTGTACGAGGACGGCGCCCCGCTCGGCTTCCCCCTCGGAGGCGGCTTCCCGCCGCCGCAGGGCGAGTACTACACGGGTGTCGGCTACAAGAACGTCGGCTCGGTCGCGCGCAAGATCGTCGAGGAGCATCTCGACCTCTGCCTCGCGGCCGGCATCGACCACGAGGGCATCAACGCCGAGGTCGCGAAGGGCCAGTGGGAGTTCCAGATCTTCGGCAGGGGCTCCAGGCGGGCCGCCGACGAGATGTGGATCGCGCGCTACCTGCTCCTGCGCCTGTGCGAGAGCTACGGCGTCGACGTCAACTGGCACTGCAAGCCGCTCGGCGCCGAGGTCGACTGGAACGGCTCGGGGATGCACACGAACTTCTCGACCGCGTACATGCGCGAGGTCGGCGGCAAGGAGTACTTCGAGGCGCTGATGGCCGCCTTCGAGCGCTACCTCGAGGAGCACATCGAGGTGTACGGCCCCGACAACCACCTGCGGCTGACGGGCCTGCACGAGACGCAGGCGATCGACACCTTCAGCTGGGGTGTCGCCGACCGCGGAGCTTCGATCCGCGTGCCGCACGGCTTCGTCTCGAACGGCTACCGCGGCTACCTGGAGGATCGCCGGCCGAACTCGCAGGGCGACCCCTACCGGATCGCGGGCCGCATCCTGGAGACGATCGCGATGGCCGAGCAGCCCTCGTCGAACGGCTCGCGAGAGCTGACGCTGACGGCGACCGCAGCCTGAGTCAGCCCAGGCTCGTCCGGCGGCTCCATTGCGGGCCGCCGGTCGAGTCTCTATAGTGTCTCGTCTGGCGGAGCCGACGAGGGCTCCTCCGATCAGGCAATGACGCCTCAGAGCTCCGCGGGAGCCTGGGGCTTTTTTCTGGTCCAGCGAGGAGGACGCCGATGATGAAAGTGGAGGCGGTCGTCGTACGAGACCGCGTCGAGACCGTGATGGAGGCCGTCGAGGCCGCCACCGGTCACGTCGGGGTGACCGTCATCGAAGCCGTCGGTCACGGCCGCGAGAAGGGCATCACGCACGAGTACCGGGGGCGCGTGTTCGAGTCGCGCTTCCTGCCGAAAGCGCACATGACGTTCATCGTGCGCGACGAGCTCGCGAACGGCGTCGTCGACGCGATCGTCGACTCGGCGCGGACGGGGCACGAGAACGGCGACGGCATCTGCTGGATGTCGCCGGTCGGGCACGTCACCCACAACAGAACCGGCGCCAGGCTCGAGGAGGTGGAGACGGTATGAGCACCAAGGAACTGGGCTTCGCGGCGAGCACGATCTGGGTCGTGATCGCCGCCGTCCTCGTCATCTTCATGCAGGCCGGCTTCGCCTTCCTCGAGGCCGGGCTGACCCGGATGAAGAACGTCGGCCACATCGCGGCGAAGAACGTCCTCATTCTCGGGATCGCCTCGATCGTCTACTACTGCGTCGGGTACGGCATGGCCTTCGGCGACGGCGGCACCGGGTTCATCGGCGGCTCGGGCTTCTTCCCGTCGACGGACGAGCTGCTCACGATCGGGCAGTCGCCGTTCTCGTGGTTCAGCGCCATCCCGGGCGCGGCCGGCTACCTGTTCGAGGTCGCGTTCGCCGCGGTGTCGCTCGCGATCGTGTGGGGGGCGATGGCGGAGCGGACGAAGCTGTGGGTGTACTTCGCCTTCGGCGCGCTCTTCACCCTGATCTACTCGCTCGTCTCGCACTGGATCTGGAGCCCCGACGGCTGGCTCTTCGCGAAAGGCATGCAGGACTTCGCCGGCTCGACCGTCGTGCACTACCAGGGTGCCCTCGCGGGGCTCGCCGGGGCGATCCTGCTCGGCCCGCGGCTCGGGAAGTTCGGCGCCGACGGGAAGCCGAACGCGATCCCCGGCCACAACATGGCCTTCACCACCCTCGGCGTGATCATCCTCTGGTTCGGTTGGTTCGGCTTCAACCCGGGCTCGACGCTCTCGGTCGACTTCGGCGGCGTCGGGTTCTTCGCGTACGTGGCGCTGAACACGAACCTCGCCGCGGCCGCCGGCGTGCTCGGGGCGGTCGTGACCTCGTGGCTCGTCGTCAAGAAGCCCGACCTCTCGATGATGCTGAACGGGGCGATCGCCGCGCTCGTCGCGATCACCGCGGCATGCGCGTTCGTGGCCCCCTGGGCCGCGATCCTGATCGGCTTCGTCTCGGGGATCATCGTCGTCGTCGGCTCGCTGCTCGTGGAGCGGGTCGGGATCGACGACCCTGTCGGCGCGATCGCCGCCCACGGCATGTCGGGCGTCTGGGGCACCCTCGCGCTCGGCTTCCTCGCCGTGCCGGACCTGGCGGAGAAGCTGGCGACCGGCAAGGGCGGCCTCTTCTACGGCGGCGGCTTCCACCAGCTCGGCGTCCAGGCGCTCGGCCTCGCCGCCGTCGGCGCCTTCACGTTCACCGTGTCGTTCCTGATCCTGCTGCTCTTCAAGGTGACCGTCGGGATCCGGACGGAGCCCGAGGTCGAGCAGGCCGGCCTCGACGTCTCGGAGCACGGCATGTGGGGCTACCCCGAGTTCTACATCCCGGTGCCGGGTGGGTACGGCACCGAGCACGCCCATCTGGGCTCGTCGCAGGTCGCACCGCCTCCGGCTGCTGCGGCCGCCGCGCCGAGCTGAGGCCACGCTTCCCCGGCGGCCGGTGACGGACCGGCCGCCGGGGAACCTCAGCTGTCAGGCGGCCCCTGCGCATCGCGCGTGGGCGGCTACCCGAGCGCGAAGGTCACGGTCACGCTCGCCGTGACCTGCTGGACGCCGGCCTCGACCGGCGTCCCCGCATCGGACGCCTGCGCCTTCGCGTACATGGGCGTGGGCTCGTTCCCGCCGCTCTCCGCCACCGCGGTCACCTTCCCGAGCGAGCGCCCGGCCGCGGCAGCGAGCGTCTCGGCGCTCTTGCGGGCATCGGCCATCGCCGCCGTCAGCGCCTTCCGGTACAGCACGCCCTGATCGGCCACCGACAGCGACGGCCCGTTCACCTGGTTGGCGCCCGCCTCGACCGCGGCGTCGATCAGCGCGCCGGCGTGATCGACGTCGATCGTGGCGACGACGACGTTCGAGGCGCCGAACCCGTTGGGCTCGGAGTTCTGGCCGTACACCTGCGACAGCGAAAGCGTCTGGGTGCCGACGTCCTTGCCGCCGGCCGACTTGACGGCGGCGATCACCTGGCGCATCTCGCGGGCGTTGGCCGACACCGCAGCCTTCGCCGTCGCGGCTCTCGTGTCCACTCCGAACGAGAGCACGGCGCTCGACGGCACGGCGGCCACGGAGCCGCTACCCGTGACCATGATCGAGTCGGCCGACGTCTGTCCGTCGACGGCGTGCGCGCCCTCCGGGCGCGCGACGCCGGCGACGGCGGCGAGCGCGAGCAGCAGGACGGCGGCCAGGGCGATGCGTCTCATGAGATCCTCCGGAGGTCGGTGACACCTCCTCTACGCCGCCGCAGGGGTGCGGCGTCACACGCCGTCTGTCAGAGGCGGTCAGAGAGAGTCGCCGAAGCGCGACCGCGCCTCGGCGATCGCTTCGTCGACGCCGCCCGGCCCGGGCGCTCCTCTGGCGGCGACGCTGTCGGCCGCGGTGCCGACGGGCACGAACGACCCGTCGCGCACGCTTGCCGCGACGCGCTCGTGGGCCTCGCGGAACGGGACTCCCTCGCGCACGAGCGCCTCGGCGGCGTCGGTGGCGAGCACGAGCGGATCCGAGGCCGCGGCAGCCATCCGCTCGCGGTCGACCTCGAGGCCGGCCACGAGCGCGGTCAAGGCGCCCAGCCCGCGCCGCGCATCGGCCCGGGCCGCGAAGACGGGCGCCTTGTCCTCCTGCAGGTCGCGGTCGTACGCGAGCGGCAGGCCCTTCACCGTCGCGAGGAGTCCCGTCAGCCTGCCGATCGCCGTTCCCGCCTTGCCGCGGGCGAGCTCGGCGACGTCGGGGTTCAGCTTCTGCGGCATCATCGACGAGCCCGTGGCGGCGCTCTCGGGCAGGCGGACGAAGCCGAACTCGCCGGAGGACCAGAGCACGAGCTCCTCGCCGATGCGGGAGAGGTGCACGTACAGCACCGCGACCGCGTAGAGGTAGTCGAGTGCGAAGTCGCGGTCGGCGACCGCGTCGATCGAGTTCCGCATCTGCCCGGGCGGGGGCGGCAGCCCGAGCGTCGAGCCGGCGAGCGCGCCCGCTCCGAGCGGGCTCTCCACCGCCGCCGCCGCGGCGGCGGCGAAACGCGAACGGTCGCGGTCGAGCATCTCGACCCAGGCGAGCAGGTGGTGGCCGAGGGTGACCGGCTGGCCGCGCTGGAGGTGCGTGTAGCCGGGAAGCAGCGTGTCGGTCTCGGCCTCGGCGAACGAGAGCACGACGAGCGCGAGCGCCTCGATCTCCTCCCGAGCCTCCGCGCAGGCGTCGAGCACGTAGAGGCGGAAGGCGGCCGCGACCTGGTCGTTGCGCGAGCGTCCCGCGTGGATCTTGCGGCCCAGCTCGCCGAGCTGCCGCTCGATGGCGCTGTGCACGTCCTCGTCGCCGGGGACGTACCCGGCCGGGTCCTGTGCGATCGCCGCGAGCCGCGTCTCCGCCTCGGCCAGCTCGTCCGCCGACAGGAAACCGGCCTCGTGCAGGCGCTCGGCGTGCTGGTAGGTCGCCTCGCAGTCGTACGGGAGCAGCTCCGCGTCCTCGGCGTGGAGGAACTCCCACACGGCCGGGTCGAGCGAGCGCGCCGACGCGGCCCGACCAGAGCGTCATCAGGCCGCTCCGTCGTTCAGGAAGGCTGCGAGCTCCGCCTGCAGCTCGCCCGCGCTGATCCCGGCCCTCGCCGCGATGAAGATCGTGTTGTCGCCCGCGAGCGTCCCGGCGATCGACGGATGGCAGCCCTCGTCGATCGCCTGCGCGAGCGCGCTCGCGTAGCCGGAGGGTGTCGACACGACCACGAGGCCACCGCTGGCCGCCTCGACGCCGGTCGCGTACCGACGTAACGCAGCGCCGATCGCGCGCAGCCGGTCGGCGTCGCCCGTGCCGGGGGCCGCGTAGATCAGCCGCCCGCTCGGCGCCCGCACCTTGACGAGCCCGAGCTCGGTCACGTCCCGCGAGACCGTCGTCTGCACGACGTCGTGGCCCTCGTCGCGAAGCGCCTGCACGAGCTCGGCCTGGGTCGACAGCGCCCGGTCGCGGACGAGCCGGAGGATGGCGCTCTGGCGCTCGCGGCGGTTCACGCGGAGAGCACCTCCCCGAGGACCGCGAGCGCCTGCTCCACCTCGGCGGCCGTGACGACGAGCGGTGGCGTCAGCCGCAGCACGTCCGGCCCCGCCGAGAGGACCAGCAGCCCTCGCTCGCGACAGGCGTCGACGACGGCCGCCGCAGGGCGGTCGAGCTCGACGCCGAGGAGCAGGCCGCGCCCGCGGACGAGGCGGACGCCCGGAAGCGGTGCGAGGCCGGCGACGAGCTCCGCGCCGCGGGCGCCGACGTGCTCGAGGAGCTCGTCGTCGATCGCCTCGACGACGGCGCGCAGCCGCGGCTGCTGCAACCGGGTTGCCGCCGAAGGTCGAGCCGTGGTCGCCGGGGACGAAGCCCGGCGCGGCCCGCTCGCCTGCGAGCAGCGCGCCCATGGGGAGGCCGTTCGCGAGGCCCTTCGCCAGCGTGACGAGATCGGGCTCGATCCCGAGCTGCTCGTAGGCGAAGAACGTCCCCGTGCGGCCGATGCCGGTCTGCACCTCGTCGACGCAGAGCAGCGCCCCGATCTCGCGCGCGAGCTCGGCCGCCGCCTGCGCGAAGGCGGTCTCGAGCGGGATCACCCCGCCCTCGCCGAGCACGGGCTCGAGCAGCACCAGCGCCGTGTCCGCCGCCGGCGCGAGCGCCGCCTCGAGCGACTCGACGTCGTTCGGGCGGGCGAACGAGACGCCGGGGACGAGCGGGCCGAAGCCCTCCCACTTCGCCGGCTGGCCGGTCGCCGAAAGCGCGCCGAGCGTCCTTCCGTGGAACCCGCCTTCGAGCGCGACGATCCTCGTCCGCCCGGTGGCCTTGCGGGAGATCTTGAGCGCGGCCTCGTTCGCCTCCGCTCCCGAGTTGCAGAAGAACGCCCTGCCGCCCTCGAACCGCTCCGCCAGCAGCCCCGCCAGCCGCAGCATCGGCTCCGTCCAGTAGAGGTTCGACGCGTGCCAGAGCCGGTCGAGCTGCTCCCGGGCGGCCGCGAGCGGCGCCGGCGCGCAGTGGCCGAGACCGACGACCGCGATGCCGGCGCCGAAGTCGAGGTACTCGCGGCCGACGTCGTCCCAGACCCGGCAGCCCTCGCCGCGCACGATCGTGACGTCCGCGCGGGCATAGGTCGGGAGCACGCAGTCCCGCAGCGCCGACGACGCTTGTGACTGAAAGTCACTTGCGCTCATCACGCCACCACCTCCGTCGTGCCGATGAGGGCCCGCACGCCGCCGCGGCGCGCGACGACGGCGGCCTCGAGCTTCGGGACGATCCCGCCCTCGAAGGTGCCGTCGCCGAGCATCCGGTCGGCGTCGTCGGCCGCGATGCGGTCGACGACGTGCTCGCCGAGAAACACTCCCGGCACGTCGCTGACGAAGAGGATCCGCTCGGCACCGAGGCCGACCGCGAGCGCGGCCGCCGCCTCGTCGGCGTTGACGTTCAACGACGCGCCGTCGCCGGCGCGGGCGGCAAGCGGAGCGACGACGGGAATGCGGCCCGCCGCGAGCGCCTCCTCGATCGGCGCCGGGGCGGAGGGCGTCGGGTCGCCGACGAGCCCGAGGGCCTCGACCTGAGACGCCGTCGAGCCCGACCGCGTCGCCGAAGAACGGGATCGCCGTCGGCCCGATCTCGGCGCAGACCTCGGCGTTCACCTCGGCGAGTGAGCTCCGCACGACCTCGAGCACCTCGGGCGTCGTCACGCGCCGGCCGTCCACGAAAGCCGGTGCGATCCCGCGCCGTGCCATCTCCGCCGTGATCTGAGGGCCTGCCCCGTGGACGACGACCACCTCGTGGCCTTCCGCGGCCAGCGCGAGCGCCTGCGCCGCCGCGTCGGAGGCGACCCGGCCGCCGAGCTTGAGCACGATCCGGCTCACGTCGTGTACTCCGCGTTGATGCGGACGTAGTCGTAGGTGAGGTCGGACGCGAGGTAGCCGGACGCTCCGTCGCCGAGGCCGAGGTCGAGGTCGATCCGGCAGACCGCGCCGGCGAGCTCCGGCACCGTGCCGGTTGGCGACCCGCTCGAGAAGACCGCGACGCCGTCGAAGGAGACCGAGAGCCGGTCGGTGTCGAGGCGCGCGTAGCCGTCCCCGTAGGGGGCCGAGCCGGCTGCCATCAGGACGCGGCCCCAGTTCGGGTCGTGGCCGAACGCCGCGGTCTTGACGAGCGGCGACGTCGCGATGCGGCGCGCGATCGCCTCGGCCTCCCCCTCCGTCGCGGCGCCGGTCACCCCGATCTCGAGCACGACCGTTGCGCCCTCGCCGTCGGCCACGATCTGCCGGGAGAGGTTCCTGCACACGTCGCCCAGCGCGCTGGGCGAAGGCGCCGTCGTCCCGCGGTGCGCCGCTCGCGCCGTTCGCGAGCAGCACGACGCGCGTCGTTCGTCGAGCAGTCGCCGTCGACCGAGATCCGGTTGAAGCTGGCCTCGACGGCAGGACGCAGGAACGTCTCGGCCTCGCCCTCCGCGAGCGGGTAGTCGGTCGTGATCACGACGAGCATCGTGGCGAGCCGCGGGTGGATCATCCCGGCGCCCTTCGCCATCCCCCCGACCGTGAACCCGCCTGCCGCGGCGACGGCGACCTTCGGGCCCGAGTCCGTCGTCAGGATCGCGGCCGCGGCGGCCTCGCCACCGTCGGGCGAGAGCTCCGCGACGGCCGCCCGAGTGCCCTCGACGACCCTGTCGAGCGGAAGGGGAACCCCGATCACGCCCGTCGAGAGCACGATGATCTCCTCTCGCGCGAGCGCCGAGCGCGTGCGCCAGCGCCTCGGCCGAGGCAGTGGCGTCGGCCTCGCCCTGAGCGCCGGTGGCCGCATTCGCGCAACCCGCGTTGATGAGGACGGCCTGGGGCTGGGCGACCGCGAGGTGACGCCTGGAGACGGTGACCGGGGCGGCCTGGACGCGATTCGTCGTCCACACGGCGGCGCCGACGGCGCGCGGGACGGAGCGCACGACGGCGAGGTCGGGGCCGCCCGACTGCCGGAGCCCGGCAGTGACCCCGCTCGCGACGAACCCCTGGGCGGCCGTGACCGACACCTCTAGACCGGCACCCCTCCGAGCCGCAGCCCGGTGGTGTCCTCGAGCCCGAGCGCGCGGTTCACGTTCTGGATCGCCTGGCCCGCGGCGCCCTTGCCGAGGTTGTCCTCGGCGCAGATGACCATCGTGCGTCCCGTGAAGCGGTCGGGGAAGACGCCGATCTCCGCGCGGTCGGTGTTCTGCACCCGCGAGAGCTCCGGCGCCGTCCCTTCCGGCAGCACCGTCACGACTGCGCTGCCGGCATATGCCTCCTCGAGCAGCGCGCGCAGGTCGGGCCCGGTGGAGCGGACGTTGCAGGTCGCGATCAGCCCGCGCCGGAGCGGCAGCAGGTGCGGCGTGAGCGAGACGGGGAAGCCGAGCAGCTGGGCGATCTCCGGCACGTGCTGGTGCGCGCCGACCCGGTAGGGCGAGACGTTCTCGAGCACGGCGCCCGCGTGCGAGGTGGCCTTGAGCGAGCGCCCGGCGCCCGTCATGCCGGAGAGCCCGTCGACGACGACCGACTCCTGGTCGATTGCGTCCTTGACCGGCGCGAGCGCGAGCAGGGTGGCGGTGGCGTAGCAGCCGGGGTTGGCGACGAGCCGGCCCGTCTCGACCACGAGCTCGGTGAGCCCGTAGACCCAGTCGCCGAGACCGTCGGGCCGTGGGTGGTCGAAGCCGTACCAGTCCGCATAGGACGCCGCGTCCCGGAGCCTGTGCGCGCCCGAGAGATCGATGACGATCCCGTCGTCCGGCGGGACGATGTCTGCCGCAGCCTCGTGCGAGAGGCACAGGATCGTGATGTCCGCGTCGTGGGCGAGTGCCTCCTCGTTCGTGACGAACGGCGGTAGGTCTGCGTGCGCGAGGCGCGGGTCGAGGGCGCCGCCGGGCTCGCCCGGCCAGCGAGTCCGAGCCGACGGCGGCGACCCGCAGCTCCGGGTGCCGGAGCACCCGGTCGAGGGTCTCCTGGCCCGTGTACCCCGCCGTGCCGACGATGCTGACGTCCTTCACCTCTGCATAGTATGCGTAGAGGTCGTGCTCTATGCGCGAGAGCCGGAGCGCCCGGCCCGCGGCTCCACCTTGCAGCCCCGCCTCCGATCAGGCATGCTTCGACGCAGATGCTCTGCCTCGCCATACCCGTGCCCGACAGCGATTCACGCCATGCCGGTACCGGCTGGGCGGCTTCGGGCGGCGTAGGCATCGAGCTCATCGACATTCTCCCCTGCTAGGGGACCGTCGCTCGCGCACCGGCCGCAATCGGGCAGATCGACGGAGACGCCGGTCACCGTCGAGGCGACCGGGGAAGGGACGAGGCAACGTGAAACCGAAGGACACCAGGAGATGAGAATGAACGGAGCCGACGCGGTCCTCCGGTCGCTCGAGGCCGAGGGTGTCGACGTCATGTTCGGCATTCCCGGCGGGGCGATCATGCCCACCTACGACGCCATGGCCAGAGGCACGAGCGTCCGGCACGTGCTCGCCCGCCACGAGCAGGGCGCCGGCCACATGGCGCAGGGCTACGCACGGGCCTCGGGCCGCGTCGGCGTCGCCATCGCGACCTCGGGCCCGGGCGCGACGAATCTCGTCACCCCGATCGCGGACGCGTGGATGGACTCGACCCCGCTCGTCTGCATCACCGGCCAGGTGCGGACGATGCTGATCGGCACGGACGCCTTCCAGGAGTGCGACATCACCGGGATCACGATGCCGATCGTGAAGCACTCGTGGCTCGTCCAGGATGCGCGGGAGATCCCCGACGTGATGAAGGCGGCGTTCCACATCGCCCGGACGGGACGCTGCGGCCCCGTTCTCGTGGACATTCCGCGCGATGTCCAGGAGGCCGAGCTCGACTTCGAGTATCCCCAGTCCGTCGAGCTGCCGGGCTGGCGGCCGCCGCGGAAGGTGCACCCGCTGCAGATCCGCGACGCGGCGCGGACGATCGCCCACGCCGAGAAACCCGTGCTGTACGTCGGCGGGGGCACGATCAACGGCGACGCGTGCGACGAGCTGCTCACGCTCGCGGAGACCGGCGGCCTGCCGGTGATCACGACGCTCATGGGGAAGAGCGCGTTCCCGGAGACGCATCCGCTCTTCTACGGCTGGCCCGGGATGCACGGCCCGAAGTGGGCGAACCTCGCGATGAACACGTGCGACGTGCTCGTCGCGATCGGCGCACGGTTCGACGACCGCGTCACCGGCAAGCTCTCGGCCTTCGCACCCGGCGCGACCGTCGTCCACCTCGACATCGACCCGGCCGAGATCTCGAAGCTCCGCGACGCCGACATCCCCGTTGTGGGGCCGCTGCCAAAGGCCCTCCGCGAGCTCGCGCTCGAGATCGCGAAGCAGCGCGAGGCCGGCGCTCCCGCGCCCGCGGCCTGGCGGCGCACGATCGACGACTGGCGCGAGGAGTTCCCCCTCCGCTACTCGCAAGAACGGCGACCTCTTCAAGCCGCAGAAGCTGATGGAGACGCTGCAGGCGGTCACGGCTGGGCAGGACGTGATCTTCACGACCGGCGTCGGCCAGCACCAGATGTGGGCGATGCAGTACCTGCTCGTCGAGCAGCCCCGGAACTTCATCTCGTCGGGCGGTCTCGGCACGATGGGCTACGGCATCCCCGCCGCCATCGGCGCGAAGGCTGCGCGGCCGGAGGCGACGGTCGTGTGCGTCGACGGGGACGGCTGCTTCCAGATGACGGCGCAGGAGCTGACCACCGCCGCCCTCGACGACCTTCCGATCATCGTCGTCCTCGTCAACAACGGCTACCTCGGCATGGTCACGCAGTGGCAGGACATGTTCTTCGACGGCCGCCGCTCGCACGTCGACCTCAGCGGCGGCGTGCCCGACTACGTCAAGCTGGCGGAGGCCTACGGCGGCGTGGGCATGCTCGCCGAGAGCGACGAGGAGTTCGAGTCGGCGCTCCGCGAGGCCATCGCGCTGAACCGCACGGTGGTGATCGACTGTCGCGTCGACCCGGCCGAGCACTGCTTCCCGATGATCCCGGCCGGCGCGGCGGCGATCGACATGGTCGAGTTCGAGGAGCCGACGACGGTCGAGGCGATGCCGTGAAGCACACGATCTCGGTCCTCGTGGAGGACAAGCCCGGGGCGCTCGCCCGGATCGCGACCATGTTCGCCCGGCGCGGGTTCAACATCGACTCCCTTGCCGTCGGGCCGACCGAGCGCACGGGCGTCTCCTGCATCACCCTGCGCGTCGATGCCGAGCACCATTCGCTGGAGCAGATCGAGAAGCAGATCCACAAGCTCGTCAACGTGCTCCGCGTCACCGAGCTCTCGCCCGACGAGGCCGTCGAGCGGGAGCTGCTCCTGCTCAAGGTCGGAGCGGGTCCCGAGCGCCGCGCGGAGCTGATCGCGACCTCGACGGCATTCAAGGGCCGGGTCGTCGACCTCGGGGCGGACACGGTCACGTTCGAGGTGACGGGCACGCCGGAGGAGCTCGACGCCTTCCAGGAGCTGGCGCGGCCGCACGGGATCCAGGAGCTCGTCCGCACCGGGCGGGTCGGCATCGCGCGCGCCTCGGCGAAGAAGGCGCGTAGGCTCTCGGCGATCAACTGACCCAGGCGACCACGAAGGGACGACAAGATGGCGACGATTCTCCGTGACGGCGATCTCGGCCTGCTCGACGGCAAGGTTGCCGTCATCGGCTACGGCAGCCAGGGCCACGCCCACGCGCTCAACCTCCGCGACTCCGGCGTCCAGGTGGAGGTGGGCCTCCGCGAAGGCTCGCCCTCCTGGGGCGAGGCCGAGGCGACGGGCCTGACCGTCCGCACCGTCGCCGATGCGGTTGCCGGCGCCCAGCTCGTGTCGATCCTCCTGCCCGACCAGGTGCAGCCGCACGTCTACGAGGCGCACATCGAGCCGAACCTCGCGCCGGGCGCTGCCATCCTGTTCGCCCACGGCTTCAACGTCCTGTACAAGCGCATCGCGCCCGAGGGCCACGACGTGATCATGGTGGCGCCGAAGGGCCCCGGGCACATCGTGCGCCGCCTCTTCACCGAGGGGTACGGGACGCCGGCGCTGATCGCGATCGCGGAAGACGCATCCGGGAGCGCGCGCGAGCTCGCGCTCGCGTACGCGGTGGGCATCGGCGCCGGCCGCGCCGGCATCCTCGAGACGACGTTCAAGGAGGAGACCGAGACCGACCTCTTCGGCGAGCAGGCAGTCCTCTGCGGCGGCACCTCCGAGCTCGTGCGGGCCGGGTTCGAGACGCTCGTGGCGGCCGGTTATGCCCCGGAGATCGCCTACTACGAATGCCTGCACGAGCTGAAGCTGATCGTCGACCTGATGTACGAGAACGGCCTGGCGGGCATGCGCTACTCCATCTCGGACACGGCCGAGTTCGGCGACTACACGCGGGGCAAGCGCGTGATCGACGACCACGTGCGCGAAGAGATGAAGCGCATCCTCGACGACATCCAGTCGGGCGAGTTCGCCAGGGAATGGATCGCCGACATGAACGACGGCGAGTCGCGCCTGAAGGAGATGCGCGCCGAGGCCGCACAGAGCCAGCTCGAGGTCGTCGGCAAGGAGCTCCGCGGGCTCATGCACCGCGCGGGCGACCAGTAGCCACATGGCCTCGGTCGACGTTCCCGTAGCGCTCCTCGGATACGGCACCGTCGGCGCCGCCGTGCACCGGCTCCTGGAGGAATCGGCGGACGAGATCGAGCGAGCCACCGGGCACCGGCTCCGCGTCACGCACGCACTCGTGCGCGACACGGCCAAGGAGCGCGCGTTCGCGCCCGAGCCCGGCGTCGTCACCGACGACATCCTCGCGATCCTCGGCGACTCCTCGGTCCAGGTCGTGGCCGAGGTGATGGGCGGCGTCGACCCGGCGGGCGGCTACGTGCTCGAGCTCCTCCGCTCGGGACGGCCCGTCGTGACAGCCAACAAGCAGCTCGTGGCGCAACGTGGCGCGGAGCTGTTCGAGGCAGCCGCCGCGGGCGGGGTGCAGCTCCGCTTCGAGGCATCCGTCTGTGCGGCGATCCCCGTGATCAAGGTCCTGCGCGAGTCGCTGATCGTGACGAACGTGCACCAGGTACTCGGCATCGTCAACGGCACGACGAACTTCATCCTCTCGGCGATGGAGGAAGGGCGCTCGTACGAGGACGCCCTGGCGGAGGCGCAGCGGCTCGGCTTCGCCGAGTCCGACCCGACCGAGGACGTCGCCGGGCTCGACGCCGCAGCGAAGACCGCGATCCTCGCCACCGTCGCCTTCGGCTCGCGCGTGCCGCTCGACTGGGTCGCCGTGGAGGGCATCGAGCACGTCACACTCGAGCACGTCGCGGCCGCCCGGGCGCTCGACATGCACGTCAAGCTGATCGGCCGCGCGAGCCTCGTCGGCGACCGCGTCGACGTGCGGGTCGGCCCCGCTTTCGTCGACGGCCATCACCCGCTCGCCGCGGTCGAGGGCGCCTTCAATGCGGTCATGCTGCAGGGGGACGCGATCCGCGAGATCACGCTCGAGGGACCCGGCGCAGGCGGCATCGAGACCGCCTCCGCGGTCGTCGCCGACATGGTCTCCATCGTCGGGACGACCGGCACCGGCTTCCTGCAGAACGATCCGGTCTGGCGCAACCTCGAGCAGCTTCCGCCCGGTGAGCTCACCTCGCCCTTCTACCTCCGGCTCGAGGTCGAGGATCGGGCGGGCGTGCTCGCGCGGATCGCGCACGAGCTCGCGACCGAGAGCGTGTCCGTGGCGCAGCTCGTACAGCAGCCGGGCGACGGCCACGCCATCCTGCACGTCGTCACCCACGAGGCCGCAGCCGGGCACGTCCGCGCGGCGCTCGCCGCCATCCGGGCGCTGGCCGAGGCGCGGGGCGAGGCCACCGCGATGCCGGTCATCTCCGGCCGAGGCGTCGCGGAGCTCGGCTGGGCGTAGGCAGATAGGACAGAGAATGACGATCGCGCTCATCGACAGGTATCGCTCGAGGCTTCCCGTCTCCGACGGAACTCCGGTGATCTCCCTGGGAGAGGGCTCGACGCCGCTGCTCCCGGCGCCGCGGCTCTCGGAGCGACTCGGGGTCGAGCTCTGGCTCAAGTGGGAGGCGTCGAACCCGACCGGCTCCTACAAGGACCGCGGCATGACGGTCGCCGTCTCGAGGGCGGCGGAGGACGGCGCCGAGGCCGTGATCTGCGCCTCGACCGGCAACACCGCTGCCTCGGCGGCGGCCTACGCGGCCCGGGCCGGGCTCCCCGCCGTCGTGCTGACGCCGGCCGGCGCGGTCGCAGGCCCCAAGGTCGCGCAGACGCGGATGCTGGGCGCGAAGGTGCTCGAGGTGCGTGGCGACTTCGACCACGCCCTCGCCGCCGCGCAGGAGCTCGCCGGCCGGGGCACGCACGTCCTCGTCAACTCGATCAACCCGAACCGCCGAGCCGGGCAGAAGACCGCGGTGTTCGAGATCGTGGAGGAGCTCGGCGCCGCGCCGGACGCGTTCGTCATCCCGTACGGGGGCGGCGGCAACACGTCGGCCTACGCGGCCGGCATCTCCGAGCTCGGGCTCTCGACGCCGATCTTCTCGGTCGAGGCGAAGCACCGGCCGACCACCATGGCATCGGCGATCCGGATCGGAGATCCCGTGCACGCCGCGAGCGTGCGCGACTCGGGCGCCACCGTCGTCACCGTCTCCGACGACGAGATCGTCGCCGCCTGGCTCGAGCTCGCCTCGCTCGAGGGCCTCTTCTGCGAGCCGTCCTCGGCCGCGGGCCTCGCCGCGATCAGGCGCGGTGACGTCCCCGGAGAAAGGCTCGCCGTCACGATCACCGGGCACGGCCTCAAGGACAGCGCGAGCGCCGACCGGTACGCACCGGCACTCGCGGAGGTCGACGCCGATCCGGACGCGATCGCCGCGGCCGCCCGCTCATGAAGCTTCGGGCGCCTGCGACCTCGGCCAACATCGGGGCCGGCTTCGACACGGCGGCAGTGGCGCTCGACCTCTGGAACGACCTCGAGGTGACGGACGGTGCGGGCGTCGTCGTCGAAGGCGAGGGCGCCACCGAGCTCGCCGCGGACGAGACGAACCTCGCGGTGCGCGCCTACGCGCTCCTGGCCGACCCCTCCGGCAAGCGGTTCTCGTTCCTGAACCGGATCCCACTGGAACGCGGCCTCGGCTCGTCCGCCGCGGCGATCGCGCTCGGCCTCGTCGCCGCCGCGCCGGACGCAAGCGCGGAGGAACTGCTCGCGGCCGGCCTCACGCTGGAGCCCCACGCCGACAACCTCGCGGCCGCGCTGCTCGGGGGGCTCACGCTGTCGTGGGACGGGAAGATCGCGCGGATCGCCGAGCGGCTGCCGCTCGAGCCGATCGCGGTGATCCCGAAAGACCGGACGTCGACGGAGCGCTCCCGCCTGACGCTGCCGACGACCGTGCCGCATGAGGAGGCGGCCGCAAGCGCCGGGCGCGCCGCCCTCCTCGGCGCCGGCGCAGCGACCGGAGACGCAGAGCTCTTCGCCGCCGCGCTGAACGACTGGCTGCACGAGCCGTACCGGCCCTCGAGCGTGCTCGACGAAGTACGCAACAGCCTGCCCGCGGGCTGTGCCGGGGCGACGCTGTCGGGATCGGGGCCGACCGTGATCGCATGGGCATCGGACGCCCGCTGCACGGCGACGGAGCTCCGCGACCGCTTCCCGGATCACACCATCCTCTGGCTCGACGTGGCGCCGAGGGGTGCGCTGTGAGCGTCGTCCTCGTGGACGTGCGGCCGCGCGCGGCCTACGACGCCGGCCACATCCCCGGCGCCGTGCATCTCGACAGCGAGCTCGAGCTCTCGACGATCGGGCCGGACCCGGCGGACGGCGGCCGCCATCCGCTGCCCGCCGACGGGAAGCTGGAGCAGGTCTTCTCGCGCGCCGGGATCGGGCCGCAGTCGTTCGTGCTCGCCCTCGACGACGGATCCGGCTGGGCCGCGCGCTGCTGGTGGCTGCTCCGTCACGTCGGCCACGACCGGGCCGGAACGCTCGACCTCCGCAGCTACCTCGGCCCGCTCTCGACCGCGCCCGTCGAGACGACGCCGACCTCCTTCCAGGCTCGGCCCCGGAGCGACGACACGATCACGGCCGAGGAGATCCTCGCCCGGCTCGGCGACGAGTCGCTCGCGCTCCTCGACGCTCGCAGCCGCGAGCGCTGGCTCGGCGACGAGGAGCCGCTCGACCCGGTTGCCGGCCGGATCCCCGGCGCCCGCAACACCCCCTTCACCGAGCCGCTCCCGGAGGGCGCGGCCTCGGCCCCGGAGCTCGTCAGCTACTGCGGCTCCGGCGTCACCGCCTGCGTGACGGCGCAGCGGCTGATCCTCGCCGGCCGCGACGACGTCCGCGTCTACCCCGGCTCCTTCAGCGAGTGGTGCCGCCGCGAGGGCTATCCCGTCGAGAAAGGACCACCTGCATGAGCACGCCGTACGACATCCCTTCCGATCCCGCGAAGCGGCAGAGCGCCGCACTCACCGACGGCCCCGACCGCGCCGGCGCGCGGGCCATGCTCAAGGGCACGGGCTTCACCGACGAGGATCTCGCCAAGCCGATCATCGGCGTCGGCACGACCTGGATCGAGACGATGCCGTGCAACCTCAACCAGCGCGACCTCGCCGTGCACGTCAAGCGCGGCGTCAGGGACGCGGGCGGCACCCCGATGGAGTTCAACACGATCGCCGTCTCGGACGGGGTGTCGATGGGAACCTCCGGAATGCGGGCCTCGCTCATCTCGCGCGAGGTGATCGCGGACTCGATCGAGCTCGTCGCGCGCGGCCACCTCTTCGACGGCCTCGTCCAGCTCGTCGCCTGCGACAAGACGAATCCCGGCGGGGCGATGGCGGCCGGCCGGCTCGACATCCCCGCGATCGTCTCGTACACCGGCTCGATCGCCCCCGGCGTCTACCGGCAGCGCGAGGTCTCGGTCGGCGACGTCTACGAGGGCATCGGCGCCCATGCGGCCGGCAAGATGAGCGACGCCGACCTGCACGAGCTCGAGTCGGTCGCCTGCCCGGGAGCGGGCGCCTGCGGCGGCCAGTTCACCGCCAACACGATGTCGACGATCCTCGACTTCCTCGGGCTGTCGCCCTTCGGCACGAACGGGATCCCGGCCATGCACCTGGCGAAAGAGGACGCGGCCTACGAGATCGGCCGCCTGGCGGTGCAGCTCGTGCGGGACGACGTGACGCCGCGGTCCTTCGTCACGAAGGAGTCGTTCGAGAACGCCGTCGCGTCCGTCGCCGCCACCGGCGGGTCGACGAACGCCGTGCTCCACCTCGTCGCGATCGCGCGCGACTTCGGGATCGAGTTCACGATCGACGACTTCGAGCGTGTCTCGGCGCGAACGCCGATCGTGGCGGACATGAAGCCGTGGGGCCGCTGGCACGCGAACGACATGTTCGCCGCGGGCGGGGTCGGCCTCGTCGCCCGCGAGCTGAAGAAGGCCGGCCTTCTGCACGAGGATGCCCGGACGGTGGACGGGCGCACCTTCGGCGAGATCGCCGACTCGGCCTTCGAGACCGAGGGCCAGACGGTCGTCGTCCCGATCGAGTCGCCGCTGAAGGCGCGTGGCGGCGTCGCCGTCCTCTACGGCAACCTGGCCCCGGAAGGGTGCGCGGTGAAGCTCGCAGGGCACGACCGGACGCTCCACCGGGGGCCCGCCCGTGTCTTCGACTCCGAGGAGGAGACGTTCGCGGCGGTCAAGGCCGGCGCGATCCGTCCCGGCGACGTGGTCGTGATCCGGTACGAGGGGCCGCACGGCGGGCCGGGCATGCGCGAGATGCTCCATGTCACGGGCGCGATCGTGGGCGAGGGGCTGTCGGAGTCGGTGGCGCTGATCACCGACGGCCGCTTCTCCGGGGCCACCCACGGCTACATGGTCGGGCACGTCGCGCCGGAGGCGTCGAAGGGCGGCCCCATCGCAGCTCTGCGCGAGGGTGACATCATCGTGATCGACGCGGATGCGAAGGAGCTGAACGTCGAGCTGACCGAATCCGAGCTCGCCGAGCGCCTCGCGGATTGGGTCGAGCCGGAGCCGCGGTACCGGACCGGGGCGCTTGCGAACTACGCAACGCTCGTCTCGTCGGCCTCGCACGGGGCGGTGACGCTCTCCCGCTACGAGACCGTGTAGCCTTCGCGGCGGCACGCTTTACCAAATGAAGTAATGTGCTTGACGACCCGCCGGCACCGTCGTACGCTCGGTGGTCGGTCGAGCACTCTTTTCGGAAGGATCAGGAGGACGACGATGACACTGCAGATCGGCGACACTGCGCCCGACTTCGAAGCCGACACGACGCAAGGCCGGATTCGCTTCCACGACTGGATCGGCGACTCGTGGGCCGTCCTTTTCTCGCACCCGAAGGATTTCACGCCCATCTGCACGACCGAGCTCGGGTACATGGCGAAGATCAGGCCCGAGTTCGACAGCCGCGGCGTCAAGGTCATCGGCCTCTCGGTCGACCCGCTCGACCGCCACGAGGGCTGGGTGAAGGACATCGAGGAGACCCAGGGCTACGCGCCCAACTACCCGATCATCGCGGACTCGGACTTCGCGATCTCGAAGGCCTACGGGATGCTCGGCGCCGACGTCTCCGGCGACCCGACCGACCGCACCGCCGCCGACAACCAGACCGTGCGGAACGTGTTCGTGATCGGCCCGGACAAGAAGATCAAGCTGGTGCTCGTCTACCCGATGACGACCGGGCGCAACTTCGACGAGGTGCTCCGCGTCATCGACTCGCTCCAGCTGACGGCGAACCACAAGGTCTCGACGCCCGTCAACTGGAAGCCGGGCGAGGACGTCGTCATCGCCGGCTCCGTCTCGGACGAGCAGGCGCGCGAGATCTGGCCGGAGGGCTGGGAGGCGCCGAAGCCGTACATCCGGATCGTCAAGCAGCCGGGCCTGGCGACGGCGAGCGGCGAAGCCGCTCGCTGACCCCGGGAGAGAGGCTTCAACCTCTCTCTCACCCGGACCGTTACGGGAATGCCCGGATGAGGGCCACTGCCCGTCGTTGTACGCTCGAGGGTGTCAGTCGACGGCGGGCCGGCGGCCCGCGGCGAGGAGGTCACCATGAAGACGATCGTCGTCGGATACGACGAGACCGAGCCGGCGCAGCGTGCACTCGCGCGGGCCGCGGATCTCGCGGAGGCGTTCGGCTCGCGGATCATCGTCACGAGCGTCGCCCCGGTTCTGGTCGGGTCCCACGAGATGGGGCCGATCGACCCGAGCGATCCGCCCGAGCAGCACCGGGAGGAGCTCGAGCATGCCCGTGCGTTCCTGAGCGGCCGCGGCCTCGAGGCCGAGCTACGGCTGGCGACGGGCGACCCCGCCGACGCCATCGTGGAGCTGGCCGACGAGGTCGGCGCCGATCTCATCGTCGTCGGGACGCGCGAGCCCAACCTCGTCTCTCACGTCCTCGGGCTCAGCGTCAGCGGCACCGTGAAGCGCAAGGCGCACTGCGACGTCCTGATAGTGAGGGCAGGCGGCGAAGCCGCTCGCTGACCCTCCGGCGAGAGGCTTCAGCCTCTCTCCCGGAGTTTCGCGCTAGTCTTCCCGCTGGAAGCGGAACCAGTTCCGCTCCGCATCGAGAGAGGCTGAGGGACCGGCCCTGTGACGCCTCGGCAACCTGCCCCACATATCGGGCGACGGTGCCAATCCCGGACGGATGTCGAGCGACGACCAGGAGGTTCTGCCCCGATGCCAGCTCTATCCCTTTCCTGCCGCGTCTGTGCGACCGAGCATCCGCTCGGCGCGACGGGTACGTGTACGACGTGCTTCGGGCCTCTCGACCCGACGTACGACTGGGACGCTTTGCGCGCGCGCGTCAGCCGGGCCTCGATCGAGGCCGGGCCGCCGTCGATCTGGCGTTACGCCGACCTGCTGCCGGTCGAGGCACCCGCGGAGGCGCGTCTTGCCCCCGGCCTGACGCCCCTCGTGCCGGCCGACCGTCTCGCGCACGACCTCGGCATCGGAGAGCTGTGGCTCAAGCTCGACACCGCCAACCCGACCCACTCGTTCAAGGACCGCGTGGTCGCCGTCGCGGCCTGCAAGGCCCAGGAGCTCGGCTTCGACACGCTCTCGTGCTCCTCCACCGGGAACCTCGCGGGCGCCGTGGCAGCTCGGGCCGCGGCCGAAGGCCTCGACGCGGTCGTGTTCGTCCCGGCCGACCTCGAGCCGGAGAAGCTCGCGGCCGCGGCCGTGTACGGCCCTCGCATCTACGCCGTCGACGGCACCTACGACCACTGCTCGCGTCTCTCCGTCGAGCTGTCGTTCGAGCTGCCCTGGGGCTTCGTCAACGTCAACCTGCGGTCGTACTACGCCGAAGGCTCGAAGACGCTCGCCTACGAGATCGCCGAGCAGCTCGGGTGGGAGACTCCGGACGCCGTTGCGATCCCGATCGCGTCGGGCGCGCTCTACCACAAGGTCGGCCAGGGCTTCGCGGAGCTGCAGGCCCTCGGGCTCGTCGACGGGGACACGCCGGCGCTCTACGGCGGTCAGGCGGCCGGGTGCGAGCCGGTGGCGAGGGCGTTCCGCGAGGGCGGCCGCGTGGTGCCCGTCCGGCCGGACAGCGTCGCCCGCTCACTGGCGATCGGCAATCCCGCCGACGGCGACTTCGCCGTGGCGACGGCGCGCTCGACGGGCGGAGCCGTCTACACCGTCGCCGAGGACGAGATCGGCCCGAACATGGCCGACCTCGCTGCGACGACCGGCGTTTTCGGCGAGACCGCGACGGGCGTGACGCTCGGAGCCCTCAAGGCGGCGGTGGCCGACGGGCGGCTCGGGCCGGCCTCGCGCGTCGTCCTGCTCGTCACGGGCGACGGGCTCAAGACGCCCGGCCCGGTGGCGCACACGTACGACCCGATCGCCATTGCCGCCGACGCGGACGCGTTCCTCGACGACGTCCTGGCCGCTGCCTGACGCAATCAACATGGAGTGGGGTGTCCCGCAACGATCATTCCGGTCGAACGTTGCGGGACACCCCACTCGTGCGGCTCACGGGATCGTGCAGTCGTACGTGTAGTCGGAGAACTGCGTCGAGCCGTTGGCGTAGTGGGAGACGAGCGTGCCGCTGCAGTCGAGCGCATAGGTGCCGGAGCGGTAGGAGGAGCTCTGCGTCGAGCGATCCGAGTAGACGTGGAGCTCGCCCTTCTGCTGCAGGGTGGAGAGGTGGATGTCGCTCGTCGTCGTGAAGCTGCCGCCGAAGCTGAACGTCAGCTGCCGCTCGACGGTGCCGTTCGTCGCGTAGTGGAGGTTGCCCGACGGCGTCGCCGTCAGGTTCGTCGTCGCTTGGATCGTGGTGCAGACGGTGCCGAACCAGGCCGGCTCACACGAGTTCTGGTGGATGACCTCGGCGCCGCCGGGTGCCGCGGCCGCGGCGGCCGCGACCACGAGCGTCCAGATGACGGCGGTTGTTGCGATCAACGTGCGCATGGCTCTCCTTGTTCAGGTGTTCGGGTCTTGTCTCTTCAGGATGGAAGAGCGCGCACCCGCTGCGAAATGAGGCGGGCACGACTCCAGCGGTGCGGCATACCGAACCGGTGCGGTTGGAGTGCGGGTGTCCCGCAACGATCATTCCGGTCGAACGCTGCGGACACCCCACTCGAGGCCGAAGCCGCCGCGTACCATGGGCTGATGGGGCGCACGCTGTTCGAGAAGATCTGGGACCGCCACGTCGTCCGCGACGTGCCGGGCGAGCCGACGCTCGTCTACGTCGACCTGCATCTCGTCCACGAGGTCACCTCGCCCCAGGCCTTCGAGGGGCTCCGCCTCGCGGGGCGCCGCGTGCGCCGGCCCGACCTCACCGTCGCGACGATGGACCACAACGTTCCGACGCTGCCCGGGCCGATCACGGACCCGATGGCGAAGGCGCAGCTCGAAGCCCTGCGGGCGAACTGCGCCGAGTTCGGGATCGAGCTGTACGGGACGGGGTCGGGCCGCGAGGGCATCGTCCACGTGATCGGCCCCGAGCTCGGGCTCACGCAGCCGGGGAAGACGATCGTCTGCGGCGACAGCCACACGTCGACCCACGGGGCGCTCGGCGCGCTTGCATTCGGCATCGGCACGTCCGAGGTCGAGCACGTGCTCGCGACGCAGACGCTCGTGCAGCGGCGGCCCAAGACGATGCTGCTCGAGTTCGCCGGGACGCTTCCGCCCGGGCTGACCGCCGAAGGACATGATCCTCGGCGCCATCGGCCAGGTCGGTGTCGGCGGCGGCGTCGGGTACGTCGTCGAGTACGCCGGAGAGGCCGTCGAGGCGCTCTCGATGGAGCAGCGCCTGACGATCTGCAACATGTCGATCGAGTGGGGTGCCCGGGCCGGGCTCGTGGCGCCCGACGAGACGACCTTCGCCTACCTCGAGGGACGGCCCTTCGCGCCCTCCGGCGAGGCCTGGGAGCGGGCCGTCGAGGACTGGCGCACGCTCCGATCCGACCCGGACGCCACGTACGACAGCCACGTCGTCGTGGACGTGAGCAAGCTGGAGCCGCAGGTGACGTGGGGCACGAACCCCGGCATGGTCGTGCCGGTCAGCGGCTCGGTCCCCGACCCCGCCTCGTTCGCGGATCCCGACGATCGGGCAGCAGGGACGAGGGCGCTCGAGTACATGGGCCTGAGGCCCGGGCAGCCGATCGAGGAGATCCGCATCGACCGCGTCTTCATCGGCTCCTGCACGAATGCCCGCATCGAGGACCTGCGGGCCGCTGCCGACATCGTGCGCGGCCGCACCGTCGACCCTCGAGTGAAGGCGATGGTCGTTCCCGGCTCGGCGCAGGTGCGGCTGCAGGCGCAGGACGAGGGCCTCGACCAGATCTTCCTCGACGCGGGCTTCGAGTGGCGCCTCGCAGGCTGCTCGATGTGCCTGGGGATGAACCCCGACATCCTCGCCCCGGGCGAGCGTTGCGCCTCGACCTCCAACCGCAACTTCGAGGGCCGCCAGGGCCGGGGTGGCCGCACGCACCTCGTCAGCCCTCAGATGGCCGCCGCGGCGGCGCTGCACGGGCACTTCGTCGACGTCCGCTCGCTTCAGGAGGAGGCGGTGCCGGCGTGAAGGCGGTTTCGAAGGTCGAAGGCCGCGTCGCCGTGCTCGACCGGCCCGACGTGGACACCGACCAGATCATCCCGAAGCAGTTCCTGAAGCGGATCGAGCGCACCGGCTACGGGCAGTACGCATTCTTCGACTGGCGCTTCGACGACGACGGCGACGAACGCCCCGGCTTCGAGCTGAACCAGCCCCAGTTCGCCGGCGCCCGGATCCTGCTCGCCGGCCGCAACTTCGGCTGTGGCTCGTCGCGCGAGCACGCCGCGTGGGCGCTACAGGACTACGGCTTCGACGTCGTCATCGCGTCCTCGTTCGGCGACATCTTCCGGTCGAACGCGGGAAAGATCGGCATGGTGCTCGTCGAGCTGCCGGACGAGCAAGTGAAGGAGCTGATGGAGTCGGTCGACCTCGATCGCGGCTCTGAGCTCACGGTAGACCTGGAGGCGCTCACCGTGACCACGTCAGCGGGGAAGGTGCTCCCGTTCGCGTTCGACGAGTCGACCCGCTACCGGCTCCTGAACGGGCTCGACGACATCGGCCTCACCCTCCAGCACGACGACGCGATCGCCGCCTACGAGGCGGCACACGTGCACTGAGCCTCGACGTAGTGGAGTGTCCCGCAACGCTCGACCGGAAAATGCTCGTTGCGGGACACCCCACTACCATGTTGATTCAGTAGTGCGCGTCTCACAACGATGCTGTTTCCTGTGAAACGTTGTGAGACGCCGCCTTGACTCTTGCCGGCGCCTTCGACCCTGCCCTGCACCGGCTAGCTGAGCTCCCCGGCGAACCGACTCCGATCGAAAGGCGCTGACTCCGACCATGGCCACCACCGAACTCACCGTCGCCTATCCCGGCCGCGAGGGCGCACACTCCGCGGCCGCGTGCGACCGGCTCTTCCCCGCCGCCCGGCTCGTCCCGCTGCCCACGTTCTCGGATGTGGCGGACGCGGTCACGTCCGGGCGCGTGCCCTTCGGCGTCCTGCCGATCGAGAGCTCCCTCGTCGGCCCCGTGGCCGAGACGCACGACCTGCTCTACGAGTCGTCGCTCTCGATCGTGGCGGAGGCCATCCTGCCGGTCAACCACTGCCTGGTCGGGCCGAGTGCCGTCGAGCTGGCCGAGGTGCGCGAGATCCACTCCCACCCGGTCGCGCTCGACCAGTGCCGCAAGCTCCTCGCATCGCTCCCGAACGTGCTCGCAGTGGCCTCGCCGACGACGGGCGACGCCGCGTCGACCGTGGCCGGGCTCGGCGATCCGACGGTCGTCGCCATCGCGAGCGACCGCGCCGCCCGCATCAATGGGCTGACCATTATCGACGGCAACGTCGGCGACCACCCGGAGGCGTACACGCGGTTCGTCTCGGTCGCGCCCTACACGCGCCTCGACCGACGTGACGGCGAGTGGCGCACGGCCTTCACGTTCACGACCGATCACCGGCCGGGCGCGCTGTTCCATGCGCTCGAGCCGCTCTCGCGCCACCGGATCGACCTCAACCTCCTCGTCTCGCGGCCGATCCCCTCCCGGCCGTTCAGCTACCGGTTCGACGCCGTCCTCAGCGGTCACCCGCTCGACCCGGAGATCTCGGCCACGCTGCGGGAGATGCGCGGGCTCACGGCAGAGCTCCGCGTCTTCGGCTCCTATCGCGCCGACCGGGACGGCGGCGTCACGCCGCGCACGGTCTGATCCCGACCGCGCGGCGCCGTGGGGTGTCCCGCAACGTTCGACCGGAATTTTCGTTGCGGGACGCCGCACTAGGCCGCGGCGTGCTCCACGTGGTCGTGGCCCGGGAGGTACTGGCGCCAGCTGTCCGGCACGCGCTGCGTGGCGAGGCGGATGAAGAGCACCGGCGCCGGCGCCCGCGGGGGCCGAGGGAGCGACATCGCCACCTCTTCGAGCAGTCTGTCCCCCTTGCGGAGGTTGCAGGGCGCGCAAGCCGTGACGACGTTCTCCCAGACGGAGTCGCCGCCCTTCGAGCGCGGGATCACGTGGTCGAGCGTGAGCCGACCTCCGGCCGAGCCACAGTAGACGCACTTCCAGCCGTCGCGGGCGAAAAGCGCCCGCCGGGAGATCCGGCGCTTCACGGCGCGCGGCACGCGCACGTACTGCAGGAGACGGATCACGAGCGGCCGCAGGAACGAGTGGCCGGCCGAGCGCAAGGGCTGTGCGTGGTGCTCGACGACCTCCGCCTTGCCCTTGTAGACGAGCACGTGCGCACGCCGGTCGGAGCACACATTGAGCGGCTCGTAGCTTGCGTTCAGGACGAGTACCTGGTGCACGTGTCGCGAGCGTACCAGTGACGTCGACTGTGCTTGCAGGGATTTCCGCGCTAGTGCGGCGTCTCACAACGTTAGCGCCCCATCGCCCGCTCGACCGCGGTCTGCTCCTCGGGCGAGAGCGCCACCGACGCCGTCCCACGCTCGAGTTCCTTCACGTAGATGCGGGCGTAGTCGCGCCCCTGGATGGCCGTCACGATCGTGCCCGTGCGCGTCGCGTCGAGGAACGCGAACGAGGCCGACTGCTTGCCTCCGGTGTCCTCGTACGCGTCGTAGCGCACCACCGCGGTGTTCGTGATCGAGCCGTCGACCCGCCTGTCGACCCGCGAGAGGCCCGTCGCGACTTCGTCGACGGCCCGGTGGAGGTCGTCGATGCGGGCCTGGAGGGAGACGGCGAAGTCGACCATGTCCCGCGACGAGCCTGCGAGGACCGCCTTCTGCGCGCCCTGCAGCCGTCGGAGCCGGCGGGCGAGCAGCGCGCACGCGACGAGCGCGAGAACTGCCACCGCGCACGCCGCGATCGCAACCGCCAGCGCCGCGTCCATTACTCGAGCGAGAAGATGACGGGATACTCGGCGCTGTTGTTCCCGGTGTTTTGCTCGCCCGAGACGGGCTTGACGCTCACCTGCACCGACGTCTTCTCGCCGAACGGCACCTCGGGGAAGTCCTTGAACGTCACGGTCTTCGTCTCGCCGATGTCCAGGAGGTCGATCGTCTGCTTCTTCACGATGGGAGTCGTACCCTTCGGGATCGTCAGCGTCACCTCGATCCCCACTTCCTGGTTGTCACCCGTGTTCTTCACGTCGATGTCGAAGGCGAGGTCGGTGGAGGCTTTGATCGTGGTCTCGGAGTCCGGCGAGAGCTGCGTGCCGGCGGGCTGGACCACGACCTTCTCGAGCCCCGTGCCGTGGACGCCGGACGGCGTGCCTCCCGTCGAGGCGCCGTGGATGCGCAGCCAGATCGCGGTCATCGAGCTCGCCTTGTAGAGCTCGACGTTCTCGACGAAGACGGACGGGGGCGGCGTGATGTCGGAGAGCCCTTCGTCCTGCATGGTCTGCTGCGCCGGCAGGCGGAACAGCTCCTGCCAGACGACGTCGCTCGCGTCGAGCAGCCGGGCCCTCTCCGCCAGCTTCTCGCCGGCCGCCGTCGCATTCTTGGAGTCGTCGTCCTTCGTGGCCACGAACGTGTCGAGCAGCCCCTGCATGCCCGCCACGCGGAGCTGCAACGCCTCGATCGCGTGGTCGGTGGAGGGTCGCAGCGGCCCCGGCACGTCGATTCCGGTCGCGTTGTCGGCGTCCTGCTGCTCCCGTTGGATCAGCCCGCCCAGGGAGGTCTCCAGCTCCGCCTGCTTGAGCCCGGGGGTCGTCAGGAGCTCGGCGAGGCTCGAGCCGATCTTGGCGGAGCTCGAGCCGACCGTGCCGAGCTCGGTCATCGCGTCGGCGTAGTCGTTGTGCTTCTTGTCGCTCGAGCAGCCCTGCACCCAGAGCACGAGCAGCAAGACCACGAGGATGGCCAGGGCGACGAAGCCGATCAGGCGCAGCAAAGGAGTGATCCCGTGCGGCGCGCGCAGCGACGGCCGCCGCGGCCCCCCGCCGCCGCCGGACTTCCGCGCCGGGCCACCCCGCGACCCGCCCTGCTGCTCCCGGGTCGGGTCGTCTTCGAAGAAGTCGAAGTCCAGGATGTCGTCGTCGTGCGAGCTCAAACAGGGCGCTCCGTCAAGGGGTTGGACGGGCTGAGTCTACGCAATGCATCGGCGCGGAAGGACGGTCCGACAACGCGGCGAAGGAACGTGGACAGTGTCGAGCACCGCGTACGCCCTTCCCGCACCGGACCTCGTCCTCGACCGCTATCGACCCCTCCGCCCACTCGGTCGTGGAGGTTCCGGCTCGGTCTGGCTCGCCCGGGACGAGCGCACCGGGCTCGAGGTCGCGCTCAAGATCGTCCCGCGCGAGGGGAAGCGCGCGTCGCGCGCGGCGCGCGAGATGGAAGCGGCGTCGCGGCTGCGCCACGAGCGCTGCGTTCGCGCCTACGACTTCGGCGGCGACAGCGGCCACGTCTACATCGCCTACGAGTACATCCACGGCCACACGCTCCGCGAGCTGCTCCGCTCCGGGAAGCTCCGCGACCGGGAGGCCGTCGAGGCGGGAGCGCAGATCCTCGATGCCCTCGCGCACGCGCACCGCCTCGGGATCGTCCACCGCGACGTGAAGCCGTCGAACGTGCTCGTGGAGGAGTCGTCGAAGCTCTCGATCCGCCTGCTCGACTTCGGCCTGGCCCAGTTCGATGAGGCGGACACGCTGACCGCCGTCGGCGACGTGCCCGGGACGCTCGCCTACATCGCGCCGGAACGGCTCACCGGAGGAGACGCCACCGCCGCGAGCGACGTCTGGGCCGTCGGCGTGCTGCTCTGGGAGGCGCTGGCGGGTCAGCATCCCTTCTGGGGCGTGCCGCTGCCCCAGGTGGCCGCGGCCATCCAGGCCGGCGCGAAGCCCATCGGCGACGTCCGGCCCGACCTCCCCGCTCCGATCGCCGCCGCGGTGGCCTCCGCGCTCACCGTCGACCCGGCGCAGCGCCCGTCGGCAGAGCGTCTCGCCGCCGGCCTTCGCGCGGCTCTCGTCGCTCCCGCCGGGGCGCGCTCACGGCCGCGCCGCCGGCAGGCCGAGGCCGCACCGGCGGCCGCTCCCGCCGTCCCACTCGAGCGCCGCCTCGCGTCGGCTGCGCTCGCAGCGCTGTCCGTCGCCGTCGCGGCCGCCCTGCTCCCGTTCTGGCCGCCCGGGCTCGTGCTCCTCCTCGCGCTCGGCGCCGCGCTCGCGATGCTGCGCACGCCGCGCCTCGGGCTCGCGATCGCGCTCTTCGTCCCGCTGTTCCCGCTCGGGAACGTGGCCCAGGCCGCCGCCGTCACGTACGGCGTGCTCGCCCTGGCCTGGCTTGCCGTCTGCTGGCGAGACGCCCGCGCCGGGCTGCTGTTCGCGGCCGGGCCGCTGCTCGCCTCGATCGGAGCGATCGCGCTTCTCCCCCTCGCCGTCCAGCCCGCCCGCGGGCGCGCGCGGCGCGCCCTGCAGGCCGCCGTCGGCGTGCTCGCCGCGGCCGCAGTCGCCGGCCTCCGCGGCGTGCCCCTGCCACTCACCGGCTCGGTCGTAGCGAACCTCGGGCTCGACGGCTCGACGCGGGTCACGGACGTCGTCCAGGCTCTCGAGGTCGTTCTGCGCGGCAACCCGGGGCTCGTCGCCCTCGCCCTCGTCCTCGGCGTTGCCGCTGCAGTTCTCCCGGATGCCAGGCGACACGGGCTGAAGGGGATCTGCGCACTCGGAGCCTGCCAGATCGCGCTCGTCGCGGTGCTCGCACCGGCGCTGCCGCTCCTGCCCGTCGCCCTCGGGACCTGCGCGCTCTGCGCCGTCCTCACGGCCGTCTCCGTGAGGGGCGCCCGCTACCCTTAGCCGGGAGTCGGACTCCCGGGAATGAGCGTCCTGCGAAGCATCGAGAGCTCGATCGAGCGCCTCTTCGAAGGCGTTTTCGGTCGTGCCTTCAGGACGCACGTGCAGCCCGTCGAGCTCGCGCGCAAGCTGGCCAAGGAGATGGACGAGCACCGCTCGGTGTCCGTCTCCCGGGTCTACGTCCCGAACGAGTACACGATCTACCTCTCGAGCTCCGACCGGCAGCAGTTCGTCTCGTACGAGGGTTCCCTCATCGGCGAGCTGCAGGAGTACCTGACCGAGCACGCGCGGCGCGAGGCGTACGCCCTGCTGACGCCGCCGCGCGTCAAGTTCGCGGTCGACGACGACCTGGCGGTGGGCGAGTTCGGCATCGCCACGCGCGTCGCGCAGCCGGACGAGGGGATCCCGGCCCTGCCGGAGGCTCCCGCCCCCGCCCCGGCCAGGGTCTCGATCCCGGCTGCTTCGATCCCGCTGCGGCGTCGATCCCGGCGGCCTCGGCGCCCGCAGCCGTACCGGCGTCGCCGCCGGTCGCTGCGGCGCCCGCGCCGCCTCCCGCTGCGGCTCCCGACCTTGCCGATGTCGGCCCGGCCGTAACCATGATCTACCCGGCCCGCGAGTGGCCCGAGTCGACGCCGGCGGCACCGCCGGAGCCCGAGCCGGAGCCCGAGGTCGTGACGGTCACCCTCGGCGGGAAGGCGCACCCGATCACCGGACGCAGGTTCGTGATCGGTCGGTCGCGCGAGTGCGACCTCACCGTCACGGACGGCAACGCGTCGCGCCGTCATGCCGAGATCGTGCAGGAAGCGGATACGTACGTCGTCGTCGACCTCGATTCGACGAACGGCACCGAGCTGAACGGCAGGCGCATCAGGCGGGAGGAGCTGACCAACGGCGATCGCATCACGGTCGGCGCGACCGACCTCATCTTCGGCCGTTCGCGGTCGTGACGTGATCGGAGCGCTCGACACCGAGCAGACGCTGCTCGCGCTGAAGATCGGGTTCCTCGTGCTCCTCTACCTCTTCATCTGGTCGGTCGTGCGATCGGTCACGCGCGACCTCCGCTCGGCACCGCAAGAGTCGATCGTCCTCAGCGCCCAGGAGGCGAACGAGCTGCGCGCACGGCACGAGCCCGTCGTGCAGGCGCCGGTGGCGCGGATGCTCGTCCTGGACAGCCCCGCCCTCCGGCCCGGCACGACCGTCGAGCTGAAGGTCCCGACTCGGCTCGGCCGCGGCGGAGAGAACTCCATCCGGCTCGACGGCGACGACTTCGCGTCGACCCGGCATGCGCTGCTCGAGCCGCGGCCCGACGGGCTCTGGGTGGAGGACGTCGGCTCGACGAACGGCACCTTCGTGAACGGCTCGCGGGTGACGACCGCCAGGCTGCTGCAGCCCGGCGACGTCGTCCGCATCGGCAAGACGGACCTCCGGGTCGAGGCGTGAGAACCGGCCGCGCGAGCGCGCTCACCGACACGGGCCGGCGCCGGCCGCAGAACGAGGACACGTTCGTCTGCGACCCGCCGCTGTTCGCGGTCGCGGACGGCGTCGGCGGCGCCCAGGCGGGCGAGATCGCGTCGCGCCTCGCGGCGGCGGCGCTCGAGGAGCGGCCGCCGAAGGCGCTCGGCGAGGCCGTGCTCGCAGGCCTGCTGCGAGAGGCCAACGACCGGATCTTCCGGCACGCCCTCGACGACCCCACGGCCGCCGGGATGGGAACAGTGGTGACGGCCCTGCTCGTGGACGAGGCCGCCGGCACGATCGCGGTCGGACACGTCGGGGACTCCCGCGCCTACCGGCTGCGGGACGAGCGTCTCGAGCAGGTGACCGCCGACCACTCGCTCGTCGGCGAGCTCGTCCGCGCGGGACGGCTGTCGACGGAGGAGGCCGAGCAGCACCCCCATCGCTCGGTCATCACCCGCGCGGTCGGCACGGAGCCGAGCGTCGACGTCGAGACCCTCACGCTCGAGGCATCCCCGGGCGACCTCTACCTGGTCTGCTCCGACGGCCTCACCGACATCGTCCGCGACGAGGAGATCGCCGAGCTGATCCTCGCTGCAGGCAAGGAGCCCGACGCGGCCGCGGAGTCGCTCGTGGCGGCGGCGAACCGGAACGGCGGCATCGACAACATCACGGTCGTCCTCTTCGAGATCGTGGAGGGAGACCCGGTCGAGCCCGAGGACGTCGCGCCCACGGCCGAGTCCGACGCGGAGGAGGTCGAGGAGCCCGGCGAGGACACGCTCGAGCGGTCGCTCGAGCCCGTGCCGGCGGCGCCCGTGAGCCGCTTCGGCGCCGGGCACGGCGGGCGCTGGCTCGCGCTCCTGGCCATCGTGCTCGTCCTGGCCGCCGCGGCCTTCCTCGTCTGGTGGAGCCTCGCTCGATGAGCGCCCGCAACCGCGAGCTCCTGAACCTCGCCTTCGCCTCGATCGTGGCCTCCGCCGCGTTCGCGAGCGTCTCCATCGTCGACACCGGCCTCGTCACGGCCCGCTGGCTCGGGTACGTCGGCGTCATTTTCGGCCTCTACCTCGTCGCGCACGTCGTCGCCCGCTTCACCGTCCCCTACGCCGACCCGACCCTGCTGCCGCTCGTGGGGCTCCTGACGGCGCTCGGGCTGACGGTGATCTACCGCCTCGACCCGGAGGACGCGCGCCGGCAGGCGGTCTGGGTCGCCGTCGGGATCGGCGTGCTCGTCGCCACGCTGATCTGGCTTCGCTACGACTACCGGATCCTGGAGCGCTACAAGTACCTCTTCGGGATCTCGGCCGTCGTCCTGCTGCTCCTGCCGTCGGTGCCGGGCCTCGGGCACCGCGTCAACGGCGTGAAGCTCTGGATCAAGGTCGGCCCGATGCAGTTCCAGCCGGGTGAGCTCGCGAAGATCTTCCTCATCGTCTTCCTCGCCGGGTACCTCCGTGACAAGCGCGAGGCCCTCGCGCAGGGGCGCCTCAAGGATCTCGGCCCGCTCCTCGTCATCTGGGGCGCGGCGATGCTCGTGCTCGTGCAGACGAGCGATCTCGGCTCGGCGCTGCTCAACTTCGGGATCTTCCTCGCGATGGTCTACGTCGCGACCGGGCGCGCGCTGTACGTCGGTGTGGGGCTCCTGCTCTTCCTCGGCGGCTCAGCGGCGCTCTACAACGCGCTCGGACGGGTCCAGCAGCGGGTCACCGTCTGGCTCCATCCCTGGACGGACGACCGCGTCTACTGCTCCATCTCGGGGAAGCTCGACTTTCGCCAGAACTGCGACTCGTACCAGCTCGTGAAGAGCCTCTACTCCGTCGCGAACGGCGGCTACGGCGGCACCGGGCTCGGCAAGGGCACGTTCACGACGGTCGACGGGACGCAGCTGATCCCGTACCTCAACACCGACTTCGTCTACTCGGCGATCGCGCAGGAGCTCGGCTTGATCGGCGCGGCGGGAATGCTCCTCGTGATCATGGTCATCGTCGCTCGGGGCATGCGGATCGCCCTGATCGCGCAGGACGGCTTCTCGAAACTGCTCGCTGCAGGCCTCACGTTCGGGCTCGCCCTGCAGACGTTCATCATCGTCGGCGGCGTGCTCCGGGTCGTGCCGCTGACGGGGATCACGCTCCCGTTCGTCTCCTACGGGGGCTCCTCCATCGTCGCCAACTTCCTCATGCTCGGCCTTCTCCTGCTCGTCTCGAGCAGGGCGACGGCGACCGCGGTGGACCGGTGAACCGGCAGATCACGCGCGTCGCCGGCCTCGCGCTCGGGCTCCTCGTCGTGCTGATCGTGGCGACGACGTACTGGCAGACGTGGGCGCGGCCGGCCCTCGCCGAGCGCCAGGACAACGCGATCCAGCGGGTGGCCCAGTTCGAGGTCAAGCGGGGGTTGATCCTGTCGCCGTCGCGCGTCCTCGCGCGCAACAAGGAGCGGCGCGTGGGCGGCCGCACCTTCTACTTCCGTCGCTACCCGCAAGGACGGCTCGCTGCGCACGTCGTCGGATACTCGACCGCAGGCCGCTCCCGCACCGGCCTCGAGCGGTCGCTCAACCCGCTCCTGACCGGCTCGGTGCGGAGCCTCTCCTCGCTCGTCGACCAGTCGCTGGACAAGCTGAACGGCAAGCCGATCATCGGCGACACCGTGGTCACGACGCTGGACGTGAACGGCCAGCGCACCGCCCTCGACGCGCTCGGCAGCAACTGCGGCGCGGTCGTCGCCCTCGATCCACGAACGGGCCGCGTCCGCGTGATGGTCTCGTCGCCGAGCTTCAACCCGAACGACGTCGAGGAGCGCTACGGCCGCATCCAGCGGATCCGCGCCGACTGCATCCCTGCGTCGCCCCTCGTCAACCGCGCCAGCCAGGGGCTCTACCCGCCGGGATCGACGTTCAAGGTCGTGACCGCCTCTGCGGCGCTCGACTCGCACCGGTTCACGCCCTCGTCGACGTTCGTCGACCCCGGCTACTGCGTCGTCTACGGGAAGCGCGTGAACAACTTCGACACGTCGCGCCCGTTCGGGACGGTCTCGCTCGCCACGGCGCTCCAGCACTCCGTCAACTCGGTGTTCTGCAACATCGGCCTGGCGCTCGGCGCGAAGCGGATCGTCAAGCAGGCGAAGGCCTTCGGGTTCTACGAGCGGCCGCCGCTCGAGACTCCCGAGAGCGAGCGCCTACCGAGCGGCCTCTATCGCAAGGGGCAGCTCTACGATCCGAAGCGGGACAGCGACGTCGACGCCGGCCGCATGGCGTTCGGCCAGGAGCGGCTGCTCGTGACGCCGCTCCAGATGGCGATGGTGGCCGGCACGATCGGCAACGGCGGCATCCTGATGCGGCCCTACGTGGTCGAGAAGACGGTGACCCCGAACGGCAAGACGCGCACCCGGACGAAGCCGACGAAGATCCGCCGCGCCGTCACGCCGGCGACAGCGCGCGACGTCGCCGCCATGATGATCAGCGCCGTCCAGGCCGGCACCGGCACCGCGGCGCAGATCGCGGGCCTCCAGATCGGCGGCAAGACCGGGACGGCGGAGACCGGGATCGCCGGGAGGAACACGACCTGGTTCATCGCCTTTGCCGGCGATCCGGGGCGGAAGCCGAAGCTCGCGATCGCGGTCGTCCTCCAGAACCAGTCGCTCACCGGCGGCGCGACCGCAGCACCGATCGCCAGGCAGGTCATGCAGGCACTTCTGATCCCGACGGCGAATCCGTAACGTACGGCACCCCATGGCACGCACCGATCTCACAGGCACCCTCGTCGCAAACCGCTACCGCCTCGAGCGCAAGCTCGGCTCGGGCGGCATGGCCGATGTCTGGCTCGCCGAGGACCAGGAGCTCGGCCGGCACGTCGCCGTGAAGATCCTTCACGAGCGGTACGCGAACGACGAGCAGTTCGTCGAGCGCTTCCGCCGCGAGGCGACGCACGCCGCGGGGCTGTCGCACCCGAACATCGTCTCGATCTTCGACCGCGGCGTCGCCGACGGCTCCTACTACATCGTCATGGAGTACATCGAGGGCCGCACCCTGAAGGAACTGATCGTCACGCGCGGCCCCTGCCCGCTGCCGGTCGCGATCTCGTACACGCGGCAGATCCTCGCCGCGCTGCGCTACGCGCACAAGAACGGGATCATCCACCGCGACATCAAGCCCCACAACGTCATCGTCGACCGGGAGGGGCGCGTCAAGGTGGCCGACTTCGGCATCGCGCGCGCCGGGGCGAGCGAGATGACCGAGGCCGGGTCGATCGTGGGGACGGCGCAGTACCTGTCGCCCGAGCAGGCGCGCGGAGCTCCGGTCGACGAGAGCTCCGACCTCTACTCGACGGGGATCGTGCTCTACGAGCTGCTCACGGGCACCGTGCCCTTCACGGGCGAGACCCCGGTCGAGATCGCGATGAAGCACCTCTCCCAGACGCCGGAGACGCCGTCGGCGCTACGCAAGGACATTCCGCACGACCTCGACCTCGTCGTGCTGCGCGCGCTCGCGAAGGAGCCGGCCGAGCGCTACCGCACGGCGGCCGAGCTCGACCGCGACCTCGAGCTCGTGGCGCGGGGCGACCCGGTGGGCGAGGAGACGGCGACCGCGGCGACGATGGTGCTTGCCGGCGCGGGCGCGCTCGACCCGACGGCCGCGACCCGGGCCACGGTGGTCGCCGGCACGACCGGAGGAACGTACGGCGGCGACGAGCGCTACCGGGCCTACGACGCCCCGGTCACGAGCCGCCGCAACATCTGGCCCTGGCTGATCCTGCTCGGGGTGATCGCGGCGGTCGCTGCGGGTGGCTGGCTCCTCTACGACAACGTCCAGAACCAGATCGCCGACAACACGCCGGTCGGGGTGCAGCAGTACACCGGCATCATCGAGAGCCGCGCAGTCGACCTCATCAACCAGGACGGGTTCGAGCCGAAGGTTCGCCGCCTGCCGAACGCCGAGCAGCCGGTGGGCATCGTCTTCGCGCAGTCGCCGACGGAGGGGACGGGCCTCGCGAAGGGCGGGATCGTCACCATCGAGGTCTCGACCGGCAAGAAGAAGGTGAGCGTGCCGGACGTCGTCGGCAAGCAGCTCACCGACGCAGTCGCGACGCTGACGCGCGCAGGGCTGAACGCGAAGAGCGTGGGCGTCCCGTCGGACAAGCCCTCGGGCACCGTCACCGCCCAGGACCCGCGGTCGGGCACGTCGGTCGTCGAAGGCGCGTCCGTGCGGATCAACTACTCGACCGGGCCGAAGCAGGTCGCCGTGCCGCCGGTCGTCGGGCTCGACTACTCGACGGCGCTCCAGCAGCTCCAGGCCGCCGGCTTCGCGGTCGCCCGCACGGACGTCGAGAGCAACCAGCCGGCCGGGGTCGTCGTGAGCCAGGTGCCGAGCGGCTCGTCGCTCGCCACGAAGGGCTCGACCGTCAACCTCTCGGTCTCGAACGGCCCGCAGACCTCGCCGCTGCCGGACGTGTCCGGCCAGACCGAGGCGGACGCGAAGGCGACCCTGAAAGCGGCCGGCTTCAAGGTCGCGGTGACAAAGCAGGACACCGATGTCGAGACCTTCGACGGCGTCGTCATCTCCCAGGATCCGCCCGGCAACACCCAGCAGGATCCGAACACCATCGTCACGATCTTCGTGGGCCATTTCGTGCCTCCCGACACGACCACGACCACGAGCACGACCACGACCACGAGCACGACGACCGATACGACGATCGACACGACGACGTCGCCGACGACTCCTCCGTGACGTCCAGGCTCCGCGTCGCCGTCCTCGCCGGTGGGCGCTCGAGCGAGCACGAGATCTCGCTGGCGTCCGCCCGCTCGGTCGTGGAGGCGCTCGACACCGAGCGCTACGAGGCCAGCACCATCGAGATCGGCCGTGACGGCGCCTGGGCGCTGCCGCCCGCCGGCGGCGGCCACGAGCTCGGCCACGGGGACGCGGCACTCCCGATCCCGACCGCCGCGACGCCGGCCGCGCTCGGCGCCGTCGACGTGGTGCTCCCGATCCTGCACGGGCCGTTCGGCGAGGACGGCACGGTGCAGGGCCTGCTCGAGCTCGCCGGGGTGCCGTACGTGGGCTCGGGCGTCGCGGCGTCGGCACTCTGCATGGACAAGGACCTCTTCAAGGCCGTGCTCCGCGATCGGGGCATTCCCGTCGCCCCGAACGTCACGCTCCGACCCGGAGACCCGGCCGAGAACCCGTTCGGCTATCCGGTCTTCGTCAAGCCGGCGCGGCTCGGGTCGTCGGTCGGGATCTCGAAGGTGCGCGCTCCGGAGGAGCTCGAGGCCGCCGTTGCGCTCGCCCGCCGCCATGACGACAAGGTCCTCGTGGAGGAGTTCCAGCCCGGCATGGAGGTCGAGGTCGGCGTCCTCGGCAACCGCAACCCGGTCGCGTCGGTCGTCGGCGAGATCGTCGCGCACGCCGACTGGTACGACTTCGACGCGAAGTACGCGGACGGCGGGATGGACCTCGTCGTGCCGGCCCGGCTGCCGGCCGAGACGCAGGAGCGCGTGCAGCAGCTCGCGGTCGAGTCGTTCGTCGCGACGGACTGCGAGGGGATGGCGCGGGTCGACTTCTTCGTGCGCCCGGGCGGCGAGGTCGTCGTCAACGAGCTCAACACGATTCCGGGCTTCACGGCGACGAGCGTCTACGCGAAGCTCTTCGCCGAGAGCGGCATCCCCTACGCCGAGCTGCTCGACCGGCTTGTCGCACTCGCGCTCGAGCGCCACGAGCGGCGGCGGCAGCTGGCTTTCTAGCCGAGCACTGCGGCGAGCGCGTCCTCCCATGTATCGAGCGCCTCTGCGAGCACGGGATCCTCGATCGTGAGCGGGCAGAGCACGCGGATGCAGTTCCCCGCCATGCCGGCCTTGAGGAGGATCAGCCCGCGCCCGAGCGCCGCGTCGATCACGGCGAGGGCCAGGTCGGGAGCCGGCTCCTTCGTGGCCGGATCGCGCACGAGCTCGAGCGCGAGCATCGCCCCGAGCCCGCGCACGTCGCCGATCTGCTGCCAGCGCGCCTGCCACGCGAGCATCCGGGAGCGGATCGCCTCGCCGATCGTGCTGGCGCGGGCCACGAGCTCCTCCTCGGCGAAGACGTCGAGGACCGCGAGCGCCGCCGCGAGGGCGATCGGGTTGCCGATGTACGTCCCCCCGATCGCGCCGCTGTGGGGCGCGTCCATGAACGTCGGCCTTCCCGATCACGCCCGAGAGCGGCAAGCCCGGCGGCGATCGACTTCGCCACGATCATCAGGTCGGCCTCGACCTCGTAGTGCTCCATTGCGAACATGCGGCCCGTGCGGCCGAAGCCGGTCTGCACCTCGTCCGCGACGAGCACGATCCCCTCCCGGTCGCAGATCCGGCGCAGCCCCTCGACGAACTCGGCAGGGGCCGGCACGAACCCGCCCTCGCCGAGCTGAGGCTCGAAGACGATCGCGGCAATCTGGGAGGCCGCCACCTGGGACGCGAACATGCGCTCGATGCCGTCGAGGGCCTCTCGTGCGGAGACGCCGCGGTACTCGTTCGGGAACTGCGTCCGGTAGACCTCCGGGGCGAACGGCCCCATGCCGGTCTTGTACGGGTGCACCTTCGACGTCATCGTCATGGCGAGCATCGTGCGGCCGTGGAACCCCGCCTCGAAGGCCACGACGGCCTGGCGCCCCGTGGCGAGGCGCGCGATCTTGACGGCGTTCTCGACGGCCTCGGCGCCCGAGTTGAAGAACGCGGCCCGGGTGGGGCCGCTCAGGGGCGCGAGGTCCCCGAGCCGCTCGGCGAGCTCGACGTACACGCCGTAGGGGACGACCGTGAAGTCCGTGTGGACGAAGCGCGCCGACTGCTCCTGAATCGCCTCGACCACGCGTGGGTGGCAGTGGCCGACGTTGCACACGCCGACGCCGCCCGCGAAGTCGATGAACGTGTTGCCGTCCACGTCGGTGATGGTCGAGTTGAGCGCCTCGGCGGCGAAGACCGGGAGGTAGACCTGGAGCGGCTTCGCAAGCGCCCGCCCGCCCCGCTCGAGCAGCTCCTGGGAGCGGGGCCCGGGGATCCCGGTGCGGATGTCTATCGTCCTCGTCGCTGCCACGAAGGCAGCGTACCGGAGCCCCGGGATAGGCTCCCGCGGCGGATCCCGGCGCCTCAGCCTTCGAGGCGCGTGCCCGCGGGAGCGAGCGCGGCCTTCGTGTAGATCCCCGAGGCGTTCCAGAGGAGGTAGCCCTTGGCGCCCTGGAGCCGCGCCGCCGCGATCTGGGCCAGCACCTGCTGGGGCGTGTAGCTCCAGTCCTGCACCCAGGGCACGAGCTGGGCGCGCGATCCCTTCACCTGCCGGCGGAAGTCGGTGAGCGTGCGGAACACCGTCTCGCCCGGCTGGTTGCTCGGGCTCTTGAGCCCCAGCTCACCGCCCCCGTAGAGGACCGGGTACGACATCGGCGAGATGCTGTCGACGTGCTTCGAGATGAACCTCGGCACCTGTCCGATGCCGAGGTCGCGCGACGCGGAGAGGCCGAAGAGCGCGGTCGAGACGCGGACGCCGCGCGGCTCGAGCCGGTCCTTCGCGTACTCGACGAAGCCGGCGATGACGCGCCCCCTCGGGACGCTCGTCTTGCCCGGGTAGACCGCGCTCGCAATGTCGCCGTCAGACGGGAAGCGGACGTAGTCGAACATGATCTGGTCGAAGCCGGCAGCTGCTGCCGCCTCGGCGACAGAGACGCAGTAGTCCCAGACCCGGCGGTCGTACGGGTTGACCCAGCCGAGACCGGCGCTGGTCGTCCAGACGCTGCCGTCCCGCCGCTGGATCGCGAGATCCGGCCGCGCCCTGGGCGAGCTTCGGGTCCTGGAAGCAGACGACGCGCCCGATCATGTAGACGCCGTTCCGGTGCGCGAGCGCGACGAGCGCCTTCGGGTTGTAGAAGGGCCGCGTCGCGCCGACCGTGCGCGCGAGCGGGACGTTCGCCGGCTGGAACCCGATCTCGCCGCCCTCGTCCTTGACGTCGAGCTCGATCGTGTTGAGCCCGTAGCGCTTGTAGCCGACGTACGAGCGGAACTTGCCCGGCAGGGACGCGAGCGCGCCGGTGACATGGATCCCGCGGATCTCGAGCGGGAGCGGGCGCGGGCTCATCGCCGTCGCCATGGCCGGGACGGCGGCCGGCGTGGGCGCGGCCTCCGGCTGGCCGGCACTGACGAAGCGGGCGCCCATGACGACCGCGATCACGACGAGCAGGAGGAATCCGAGGACCGCAGCGCGACGGCGCCGCTTGCGCCGGCGGGTCTGATCCCGCCGCGCGCGAAAGCGCTCGTTGGGGTCCAGAGGTCCGTAGAGCATCGACACGGAATCATCGAGCGTACCGCATTCGGACAACAACGACGCCGAAATCGAGCGTGGGTAGGATCGCCGCATGGTCCTTTCCGACACGGCGATCACGCGTCTGATCGAGGCCGGCCGGATCGTGATCGACCCGTACGACGCAGGGCTGATGCAGCCCGCCAGCCTCGACGTGCGCGTCGACCGGCTCTTTCGCGTGTTCCGCAACTCGCGGTACCCGTACATCGATGTCAAGCAGGAGCAGGAGGACCTGACCGAGCTCGTCGAGGTCCAGGACGACGAGCCGTTCATCCTGCATCCCGGCGAGTTCGTGCTCGGCTCGACCCTCGAGCGGGTGGTGCTGCCCGACGACCTCGTGGCGCGCCTCGAGGGCAAGAGCTCGCTGGGGAGGCTCGGGCTCCTGATCCACTCGACGGCCGGGTTCATCGACCCGGGCTGGGACGGGCACGTCACGCTCGAGCTCTCCAACGTGGCGAACCTGCCGATCACGATCTACGCAGGCATGAAGATCGGGCAGCTGTCGTTCGTGCAGATGGCGGAGCCGACGGAGCACCCGTACGGCTCGCGCGGGCTCGGCTCGAAGTACCAGGGCCAGCGTGGTCCGACGCCGAGCAGGTACTGGCGCAACTTCGAGCCCGGCTCCTGACGAGCGGCAGCTCCCAAGAAAGGCGAGAGCCGCCTTGCGGCGGCTCTCGATCCCGGTAGCCAGCGTTGGATTTGGCAGAGGCGCTTCCAGCCTGCCCTCTCACCCGCGGTCGACCCGGGGCGATGGTCCGGCGGCGCGGAACGCGCGTCCCCTACGCTCGGCTATGGCGATTCCCCAGTGGGTCTCGGGGACACGCCTCTACCCGCTGGTACCTCCACTGCCGGTACTGCAGGAATCTGTCACGTCCGGACCACCTCCTTTCCGCGGTAAGTCCTCATGTATACCGGCACCGGTGGACGACGGCAAGCCCCTTCTGCGTCGTCAGGGTCGCTCGGCCTCAGACATCCACGATGACCATGCCGTCGTCGCGCACGCGAACCGGATACGTCGCGACGGGGATGTAGGCCGGCAGGCGTCAGCGCGCGCCCGGTCGCGATCTCGAATCGGGCCCCGTGCCGTGGGCAGACGGCGACCCCCTCGGTGCAGTCGAACTCGCCCTCGCAGAGTGGCCCGTCGTCGTGCGAGCACCGGTCCTCGAGGGCGTACAGCGCGCCGTCGCAGTTGTAGACCCCGATCGAGAGGAGCGGCTCGGCCTCGACGATGCGGACCGTGCCCGGCGGAAGCTCCTCGAGCGGGCAGACCTCGACTTCGGCCATGCCTAGTGGGGTGTTCCGAGACGCCGCACTAGGTGACGGAGATCTCGCCGCTCGACGTGCCCCACTCCTCGGGCAGCGGCGTGCCCTTCGCCTTGTGGAGCGCGACCTTGAGGACTCCCAGCCCGAGCAGCGCGCACTTGAGGCGGACGGGCGTCAGCGGGATCCCGATCTCGTCGAGGAGCTCCTCCTTCGGCATGGTCGAGACCTCTTCGGCGGTCCTGCCCTTCACGAGGTCGGTGAGCATCGACGTCGCAGCCTGGCTGATCGCGCAGCCGCGACCCTCGAAGCCGACGTCCTCGATCACGTCGCCGTCGCCGAACCGCACCGACACCGTCACCTCGTCGCCGCAGAGCGGGTTCTGGCCCTCGGCCACGGCATCGCTCGGATCGAGGAGGCCGTGGTTGCGCGGCGTCTTGTAGTGGTCGAGGATGACCTCGCGGTACAGCTGCTCGAACTCGCTCATCCGAGGTTCTTCTTCACCTTGTGGAGCCCTTCGACCAGCCGGTCGACCTCCTCGGGGATCGAGTAGACGTAGAAGCTCGCGCGCGTCGTCGCCGCGACTCCGAGCCGGGCCATGAGCGGTTGCGTGCAGTGGTGCCCGGCGCGCACGGCGACGCCCTCCCAGTCGAGGATCTGCGCGACGTCATGCGGATGGATGCCTGCGACGTCGAACGAGACGATCCCGGCCCGACGCTCGGGTGGCGGCCCGAAGAGCCGCACCCAGTCGAGCTCGCCGAGCCTCCCCATTGCGTAGACCATCAACTCGTGCTCGTGCTCCTCGATCGCGGGGAGCCCGATCTCGCCGATGTATGCGATTGCAGCGCCGAAGCCGACCGCCTCGGCGATCGCGGGCGTCCCGGCCTCGAACTTGTACGGGATCTCGTTGAACGTCGTCCGGTCGAGGCCGACCGAGCGGATCATCTCGCCGCCCAGGTTGAACGGCTGCATCGCCTCGAGCAGCTCCGCGCGACCCCAGAGCGCCCCGACGCCGCTCGGCCCGCAGAGCTTGTGGGACGAGAAGGCGAGGAAGTCGCACCCGAGCGCCTGCACGTCGATCGGGCGGTGCGGCGCAGCCTGGGCGGCGTCGACCACCATGATCGCGCCCTGCTCGTGCGCCCAGGCAGCGAGCCGCTCGACCGGGTTGATCGTGCCGAGCGAGTTCGAGACGAGCCCGGTCGCGACCACCTTGATCGAGCCGTCGCGGGCGATCTCGTCGAGCAGTCTCGAGCCGGAGCTCGCCCGAGTCGTCGATCGGGATATGGCGGAAGCTCGCGCCTGTCTTGCTCGCGATGAACTGCCAGGGGACGAAGTTCGCGTGGTGCTCGAGCTCCGTGATCAGCACGGTGTCGCCCGGGCCGAGATTCTCGAGGCCCCACGCGTAGGCGACGAGGTTGAGGGCCTCGGTCGCGCTGCGCGTGAAGACGATCTCCCGCGAGGCCGGCGCGTTGACGAAGCCCGCCACGGAGCGGCGGGCGGCCTCGTAGCCCTCGGTCGCGCGCTCGGCGAGGCGGTAGACGCCGCGATGGACGTTCGCGTACTCGTGCTCGTAGAAGGACCGCATCCGGTCGAGCACCTGGCGGGGCTTCTGCGTCGAGGAGGCCGAGTCGAGATAGGCGAGCGGCTTCCCGTTCACCAGCTCCTCGAGGAACGGGAAATCCGCGCGCAGCGCGGCAGTGTCGAGCGTGCCCGGAGTCGTGACGGCCATCACGTCATCGTAGCCGGGAGCGATCATCCTGCCCGGTGGCGCAGGGGCACGAAGCGGTCGTCCGTGAGCCAGAGGAAGCCGATGGCGATCCCCGATCCGACGAGGATGAGGACGACGGCAGCCGCATTGGGAACGGCGAGCTCGAAGAAGCGCCGCGTTCCCGGCAGCGCGAGGACGACGAGGTATGCCAGCAGGAGGCCCCCGCAGAGGATGCCCACGAGCCGCGCCCGCTGCGTGCTCGTCGCCTCGAGGGCGAGCACGAGGTAGAGGCCGATCACGACGAGCGTCGAGGTCGCCGCGGTCCTGGACTGGAGCAGCCCGAGGTCGAAGACGTTGACCGCGATCAGGTACGTCGTCGTGACGCCGAGACCGGCTGCGACACCGGCGGGGACCGCGAACCGTCCCACCTCGCGCAGGAACCCGTCCGTGCGCCAGGGCCCGTCGCTCGGCGCGAGCGCGAGGAAGAACGCCGGAATGCCGACCGTGAGCGCCCCGACGATCGTGAGGTGGCGCGGAAGCAGCGGGTAGTCCGCGGGCGTGATCCCGACCGCCACGATCACGAACGCGGCGAAGACCGACTTCGTGACGAACAGCTTCGTGACCCGCTGGATGTTGCGGAGGATTCGCCTGCCCTCGGCGACCATGTTCGGAATCGACGCGAAGTCGCCCGTGACGAGCACGATGTCGGCCACCGCCTTCGCCATCTGCGTGCCCGAGCCCTGCGCCACGGAGAGGCGGGAGGCCTTCAGGGCCGGCACGTCGTTGACGCCGTCGCCGACCATCGCCACGTAGCGGCCGTTGCGGCGCAGCGACTCGACCACGCGCCGCTTGCCCTCGGGCGAGATCCGCCCGACGACCGAGAGCGACGGCGCCAGGGCGGCGAGCTCCGCGTCGCCCGCCGGCAGGCCGTCTCCCTCGAGCGGCGGCCCGGCCGACGGGATTCCCGCGTCGGAGGCGATCGACGCAACGGTGTCCGGGGCGTCACCGGAGAGGACGACGATCTCGATCTCCTGCTCGACCAGGAACCCGACCGTGGAGCGGGCCTCCGGTCGCAGCTCCTCGGCGAGCACCACGAGGCCGAGTGGGTGGAGCGGGGGCAGCGCGCCGTCCCCGTCCTCCGGGAGCGGCCCCGTCGCGGTCCCGAACCCGAGCACCCGCCGCCCGTCCTCGCGCTGCGCGGACGCGACGGACGCCAGGTCCGCGAGCGGGAACAGCTCGGGCGCGCCGAGCACGTACCGAACACCTCCGCTGCGCCGGCTGCTCCACCGTCGCCGGGAGGCGAACGGGACGATCTCGTCTCCCGGCTCGGCCTCCCGCGGGTACGCCGTCGAGATCGCGGCGAGGGTCGCGTTCCTCGACTCGAACGAGGCCGCGAAGCCGCCGACCGCCTCCTCGAGCCCCGCAGTCGTCGTCCCCGCCGCCGGGACGAGCTCGAGGACGCGGAGAGACGGGGTCGTGAGCGTGCCGGTCTTGTCGATGCAAAGCGTGTCGACGGATGCGAGCGACTCGATCGCGTTCAGCTGCTGCGACAGGGCTCCCGCGCGCGCCATGCGGAGCGCTGCCGCCGCGTACGTGACCGAGAGGAGCAGGATCAGGCCCTCCGGGATGAGCGTCACCATTCCGGCGACCGCCGTGTCGACGGCATGGCGCATCCCGACGTCCTGCTTCACGAGCGCCACGATCAGCATGGCGCCGAGGGGGATCATCACGCCGAGGAGCACGTAGAGGAGCCTGTCGATCGAGCGCTCGAGGGGCGAGCGTGGGTGCCGGAACTCGCGGGCCGTCCCCGTGATCCGCTCCGCGTAGCTCTCCGCTCCCACCGCCGCGACCTCGAACGTGCCCGCTCCCTCGACGACGAACGAGCCCGACCGGACCTCCTCGCCCGGCGACCGGGTGACAGCTTGTGCCTCGCCGGTCAGGATCGACTCGTCGAGTCGCAGGTCCTCGGCGGTCCGGAGCGGCCCGTCTGCCACGACCTGGTCGCCGGGCGCGAGCCGGATCAGATCCCCCTCGACGATCTCCGACACGTGCACGACGCGGGGCTCTCCGTCCCTGACGACCGTGGCCCGCGGCGCGACGAGCGCGGCCAGCTCGTCGAGCTTCCGCCGGGCCCGCAGCTCCTGCCAGATCCCGATGCCCGTGTTCGTCGACGACGATCGCGACGAAGAGCGCGTCCCGCCAGTCGCCGAAGACCAGTGTCAGGAGACCGAGCGAGAGCAGGATCGCGTTGAACGGCGTGAGGGTGTTGGCGCGGACGATCGTCCGCGTCGACCGGCTCGCGGCAGCCTCCGGCGGTGCACCGCGCGCCGCCAGGCGTGCCGCCGCCTCCGCCTCGGTCAAGCCCGTGCTCACCGCGAGCGCCTACGGAGGAGGCGTCACGAGTGGGATGTCCCGCAAGGTTGTGACACGCCGCACTAGGGAGGCTCGACCTTGCCGTTCGTCTGCGCGCGGGCCGCGATCTCCCTCTGCCGCTCCACCGTCTCCGCGGCGATCGCGAGGAGCTCGCACAGTCGCGCGAGCCGGATCCGCTCCGAGCTCTCGTCGAGCAGCTCCTGCTTGAGGTCGGCCGAGAACTCGAACCGGCCGGCGAGGGCGAAGGAGAGCTCCGGCGTGTCGGGGGCAGGGGGGTCGATGTCGGACGAGGTCAGCTCGGCCAGTCGCGTGAAGAGTGCGATCGACCGCTCGATGTCCGCAGGGTCAGCCGGATCGTGCTGGTCGTCGACCGCCTCCACCCGCGCGGTCGCGTACGAGCGTCCTTCGGTGAGCTCGAGGAGCCGGAACCGTGCTCCTCCCTCGACGACGATGTTGAGCCGGCCGTCAGAGAAGCGCTCGACCACCTCCGTGACCGCTGCCAGGGTGCCGATCTGCCGGAGCCCGTCGTCGTCCGCGTAGACGATGCCGAACGGAAGGCCGTGCTCGAGCGTCTCGCCGATCAGCTCGCGATAACGGGGCTCGAAGATGTGCAGCGGCACCTGCTCAGTGGGTAGCAGGACGAGCCCGAGCGGGAAGAGACCGATCTCCTCCATGGGAAGAGACTACGCGTCCGGCGCGAGGTACGAGCGCGAGCGCGGGCTAGTGGGGTGTCCCGCGACGTTCGACCGGAAATGATCGTTGCGGGACACCCCACTCCATAGTGATTGAGTAGTGCGCCGCACTACGTGCCTTCGGGGATCCGCGCCTCGAGCGCCCGTCCGAGCGCCTCTCGCACCGGCTCGAGCTCGATCCGGTCGAGCACGTCCTGGAAGAAGCCGCGCACGATCAGGCGCTCCGCCTCCTGCCGCGACAGACCGCGGGCCATGGCGTAGAACAGCTGCTCGCGGTCGACCTGGCTCAACGTCGCGCCGTGGGTGCAGCGGACGTCGTTCGCGAGGATCTCGAGGCCCGGGATCGAGTCTGCGTGCGCCTGCTTCGAGAGCAGCAGGTTGCGGTTCTCCTGGTAGGCGTTCGTCCGCTGCGCGCCCTCCTCGACGCGGATCATGCCGCGCCAGACGGCGCTGGCCTGGTCGCGCAGCACGCCCTTGAAGGCGAAGTCCGACGTCGTGTGAGGAGCGATGTGCTCCTGGAACGTGTCGTAGTCGAGGCGCTGCACGCGGTCGGCGAAGTACGCGCCCGTCACGCGCGAGGTGGCGCCCTGCCCGGCCAGGTCGTTCTGGATCCAGACCTTGCCACCCCCCGATCCGAAGCCGCCGGCGACCCAGTCGAGCTCGGCGTCGCGTTCGACGCGCGCGTGGTGCGAGGCGAAGTGCCACGTGCGCTGGGAGAGGTTCTGCACCGACACGTACTCGACCTTGGCGCCGTCCTCGACGACGATCTCCACGGCGGCGTTCGAATAGCCGGAGAGCTCCGGCGACGCGGACGTGTACTCCTCGATCACGGTGAAGCGGCTCTGCGGCTCGCCGACGATCAGCAGGCGCCAGAAGAGCGAGCCGCCCTCGACGCCGTTCCCGATCCTGATGTAGATCGGCTTCTCGATCACGACGCCGCGCGGGACGTGCACGAGCAGCCCGTGCTCCCACATCGCCGCGTTGTGCGCGGCGAACTTCTCTCCGTAGCCGACGAGCGTCCCGAGCAGGGGGTGATCGTCCGTCAGGAGCTCGAAGCGGATGCCCTCGGGGGCGTGCTCGATCGTGATCCCGGACTCGCCGACCGAGGCGACGCCGGACGCGTCGATGTCGAGCATCGTCGGCGCCACCGCCACCCCGTCGGCGCCGGACGCCGTGTAGCTGTCCGGGTCGAAGCCCGCGAGATCCGTGAACCGCCAGTGCTCGTCCGACTTCGTGGGCAGGGGGATGCTGCGGTAGCGCTCGAGCAGCTCAGCTCTCATGGGGCGCATACCTCCGGTGCAGCATCAGCGCGTTTCCGTCGGGATCGCGGAAGTGGGCCATGTGACAGACGCCCGTGTCGAAGGTCTCGCCCTCGAAGGCGACGCCCTTCGCCTCGAGGGCGGCGCGTGCGTCTTCGACGTCGGGGACGCGCAACGCGATCGACGAGGAATGCGGCCCCGCGAAGGACTGGCCGATGTTCGTCGGGTCGATGAGATAGAGGCTCACGTTCTCGCCGAGCTGGTACTCGGGCCAGGCGTCGTCGCCGCTGACGAGCGGCAGGCCGAGCGTCTCGCCGTAGAAGCGCCTCGAGCGGGTCATGTCCGTTACCGGGACGGACACGAAGTCCGTCCGCTCGACGGTGATCAACCCACACCTCGAAGCCGGGTCGGACGGATGCTAGGACTCACGCTTTGCAGCCGGCCGAGCCGGCTTCGATCAGCCGACCATCGAAGCCGGGTCGGACGGATGCTAGGACTCACGCTTTGCAGCCGGCCGAGCCGGCTTCGATCAGCCGACACTGCCCTCCATCTGGAGCTGGATCAGCCGGTTCATCTCGACGGCGTACTCGAGCGGGAGCTCCTTCGTGATCGGCTCGACGAACCCGGACACGATCATCGCGCTCGCCTCCGACTCGGAGAGGCCGCGGCTCATGAGGTAGAAGAGCTGCTCCTCGCCGATCTTCGAGACGGTCGCCTCGTGGCCGAGATCGACGTCGTTCTCGTCGACCTTGATGTACGGGTAGGTGTCGGAGCGCGAGTCCTCGTCGAGGATGAGCGCGTCGCAGACGACCTTCGACTTCGAGCCGGTGGCGCCGCGACCGACCTCGAGCAGGCCGCGGTAGCCGGCGCGGCCGCCGTCCTTGGAGATCGACTTCGAGGTGATCACGGACGACGTGTTCTTCGCCACGTGGACGACCTTGCCGCCCGCGTCCTGGTGCTGGCCCTTGCCGGCGAACGCGATCGAGAGCACCTCGCCATGGGCGCGCTCGCCCATCAGCCAGATGGCCGGGTACTTCATCGTCAGTTTGGAGCCGAGGTTGCCGTCGACCCACTCCATCGTCGCGTCCTCGTAGGCGACGGCGCGCTTCGTGACCAGGTTGTAGACGTTGTTCGACCAGTTCTGGATCGTCGTGTAGCGGCAGCGGCCGCGAGGCTTGACGATGATCTCGACGACCGCGGAGTGGAGCGAGTCGGACGAGTAGATCGGCGCCGTGCAGCCCTCCACGTAGTGGACGTAGGCGTCCTCGTCGACGATGATCAGCGTCCGCTCGAACTGCCCCATGTTCTCGGCGTTGATCCGGAAGTACGCCTGCAGCGGCATCTCGATCCGAACGCCCGGCGGCACGTAGATGAACGAGCCCCCGGACCAGACTGCGGAGTTGAGCGCCGCGAACTTGTTGTCGTTGGCGGGGATCACCGTCGAGAAGTACTGCTTGACGATGTCCTCGTGCTCGCGAAGCGCCGAGTCCATGTCGAGGAAGATCACGCCCTTCGCCTCGAGGTCGGCCTGCAGCTTGTGGTAGACGACCTCGGACTCGTACTGGGCGCCGACCCCGGCGAGGTACTTCTTCTCCGCCTCGGGGATGCCGAGCTTGTCCCAGGTGTCGAGGATCTCCGACGGCAGGTCCTCCCACCGGTCGACCTGCTTTTCGGTCGGTCGGATGTAGTAGTAGATGTTGTCGAAGTCGATGTCGGCGAGGTTGCCGCCCCACGTGGGCAGCGGGCGCGCGTAGAAGTAGTCGAGTGCCTTGTGACGGAACTCGCGCATCCACTCCGGCTCCTTCTTGTGCCCGGAGATGGCCTCGACGACCTCGTGCGAGAGGCCGCGGCCCGACTTGAAGAAGTAGTCCTTCGCCTCGTCGGGATTCGAGAAGCCGTACTGGTACTCGCTGCGGATCCCCTTGACGACGTCGTTCTCGGTGGCGCTCATGAGTCCTCGCTCGCTACTCCTGCAGGAATGAAGGCCTCGTAGCCCTCCGCCTCGAGCTTCTGCGCCAGCTCTGCGCCGCCCGAGGCCACAATTCGTCCGTCCACAAACACGTGCACATGATCGGGAGTGACGTAGTTGAGGATTCGCTGGTAGTGGGTGATCACGAGCGCACCCATCTCTGGCCCGACGAGCTCGTTGACACCGTTCGCGACGACCTTGAGGGCGTCGATGTCGAGGCCGGAGTCGGTCTCGTCGAGGATGGCGATCCGCGGCTTCAGCATCGCCATCTGCAGGATCTCGACCCGCTTCTTCTCGCCGCCCGAGAACCCGTCGTTCAGATAGCGCTGGGCGAGCTCGCGCGGGACCTTCAGGTGCTCCATCGCCGCGAGCAGCTCGGTGCGGAACTCCTTCACCGCGATCGGGTCGTCCTCGCCACCGTTCGCAGCCTTGCGCTTCGCGTTGATCGCGCTGCGCAGGAAGCTCGTGACCGTCACGCCCGGGATGGCGTGGGGGTACTGGAACGCGAGGAAGAGCCCGTTCTGGGCGCGCTCGTCGGCCCCGAGCTCGGTGACGTCCTGCCCGTCGAGGAGAATCTCGCCCTCGGTGATCTCGTAGGCCGGGTGGCCCATGAGGGCGTAGGCGAGCGTCGATTTGCCCGATCCGTTCGGGCCCATGATGGCGTGCTTCTCGTTCGTGCTCACCGACAGGTCGACGCCCTTGACGATCTCGGTGCCGTCCTCGAGCGCGACGTGCAAGTTCTTGATCTCCAGCAATGCCACTGACTCAGTCCTCGCCTCGGGTGGAAAATCGTGCCGACGGTTCGCGGAGCAGCCGCAAGCCTTCGCCGTTTCTTAATGGTAGCCGGACCCATCCGAAGGCCGGCTGCGCCTCCGGCCACTGCTACAGTCCCGCCATGCCCTTCGGAATCGGCATCTGGGAGCTCCTCATCCTCCTGCTCGTGCTGCTCCTCGTCTTCGGGCCGAAGCGGCTCCCGGAGATGGGCCGCCAGCTCGGGAAGGGGATGCGCGAGTTCAAGGAGTCGGTCACCGGCGACGGCAAGGACGACGACGCGCAAACGCTGCCGCCGGCCGAGCCCGTCCCCACCGCCCCCGCTGCCGAGCAGCGCGAGCGGGACACCGTCTCCTAACCCTCCTCGAAGATGATCCGCAGGCTCGCCCCGCGCCGTCTGGGCACGGACGAAGAGGCGACCGTCGTCGAGCACCTGACGGAGCTCCGGCACCGGATCTTCATCGTCCTCGGCGCGCTCGTCCCGGCGTTCCTCCTCGCGTTCGCGTTCCACACGACGCTGATCGAGTGGCTCAAGCGACCGCTCCCCGCCGACAAGACGCTCGTGACCCTCGGCGTCGTCGAACCGTTCACGACGGCCGTCAAGGTCAGCGGGATGGCCGCGATCGCGATCGTCCTCCCGATTCTCATCTGGCAGGCGTGGGGCTTCCTCGCCCCCGCCGTCGACGCCGCCACGCAGCGCGCCCTGCGGGGATTCATCGTTCTCGCCACCGGGCTCTTCGTCCTCGGCGTCGTCTTCGCGTATTTCGTCGTCCTGCCCGCCGCGATCAGCTTCCTGACGAACTTCGACGACACGCTCTACAACGTCCAGATCCGGGCGAGCTACTACCTCTCGTTCACCTCGCTCGTCCTGCTCGCCTGCGGGATCGCGTTCGAGATGCCGATCTTCATCCTCGCGCTCGTCAGGATCCGCGTCCTCAGCTACGACAAGCTCCGCCACAACCGCCGGCTCGGCTACGTCCTCATGATCGCCTTCGCGATCCTGCTCCCGACGGTGGATCCCGTCTCGCTCCTGTTCGAGACGATCCCGCTGCTGATCCTGTTCGAGCTCTCGATCTGGATGTCGAAGATCATGGAGAGGCGCTGGGGGACCGGGCCCCTGTGGACGCCCTTCGGCGACGACGCGGACGAAGACGACGAGATCCCCGAGGCCGAGCCGGAGCCCGAGAACGAGATGGAGGACGCCACCCTGTGAGGGTCGTCTCGGCGGACTGGGTCGTGCCCGTCGAAGGGGCACCCATCGCCGCCGGAGCCGTAGCGATCGGGGACGACGGGCGCATCGCCGCAGTCGGGCCGGCCACAGAGCTCGGGGAGGGCGAGCGCCACGACGGCTGCGTCATCGTCCCCGGCTTCGTCAATGCGCACTCGCACATCGAGTATGCGGTCTACGCGGGTTTCGGCGACGGCCTCCCGTTCGTGCCGTGGATCGGGCTGCACATCCGCCGCAAGCAGGCGCTCGACTTCGACGACATGGTCGCGATCGCCAGGCTCGGAGCGCACGAGTGCCTGCGCTCCGGGGTCACGACGATCGGCGACTGCAGCTTCTCCGGGGCGGCGGCGGTGGCGGCCGCACAGACCGGCCTCCGCGCGATCGCATACCTCGAGGTGTTCAGCAGCGACGGCCCGGGGCTCGTGCGGTTCCACGAGTCGCGCGCGCGGATCGAGCACGTGCTCTCGGACCGCGTGCACCTCGGCGTCTCCCCCCACGCCCCGTACACGTGCACGATCGACGTCTATCACGCGTGCGCGGAGCTCGGCCTGCCACAGGCGACGCATTTCTCCGAGAGCGCGGCCGAGCGCGACTGGCTCGTCGACGGGATCGGCGACTGGAGCCCGCTCGCCGAGTTCCTGGTGCCGCCTGCAGGGGAAACCGGTATTCGCCTACTCGCGGCCGAGGGACTGCTAGGCCCGCACCTGATGGCGGCCCACTGCGTGCACGCCGATAGCGAGGAGATTGCGCTGCTCGCAACCCACGGCGTAGGCGTCGCGCACTGCCCGCGCTCAAACGGCTATCTCGGCTGCGGCGTCGCGCCGCTCCGAGATCTCATCGATGCCGGCGTCACCGTCTCGATCGCAACCGACAGCCCCGCCTCGACGCCGTCGCTCGACCTGTTCGAGGAGATCCGTACGGCGATCGTCGCCGCACGGGCTCGCGAGCGCCGGCCCGATGCCCTGTCGGCCGCGCAGGCCCTCGAGCTGGCGACCCTCGGCGGCGCCCGCGTGCTCGGGCTGGACGACCGCATCGGCTCGCTCGCCCCCGGTAAGCAGGCCGACCTGACGGTGATCTCGCTGGCAGGATCTCCATTCGACCCGGTTGAAGATCCTGTTGCGGCTGCCATTCTGGGCGGCTCGCCGGATCGTGTCACAGCTACTCTGGTGGCCGGCGAGACGCGTTACCTGAAAGGAACGACCTCATGGCTCGATTCGACAAGAGCAGCACGAAGCGCCCGAAGCAGAATGCTGCCGTAGCGGCTGCACGCGCGCCGAAGCGCTCGACCGCCCCGTCGATCGAGGACACCATGTTCTTCCCGCGGCTGCGGCGCCACGCCAAGTGGATGTTCGTGTTTCTCGCGGTCGCGCTCGGCGGCGGCTTCGTGCTGTTCGGCGTGGGCGCCGGAGGCACCGGCGTGGGCGACATCCTGCGCGGCGGAGGGAACACGAGCGGCGTGCCGTCGATCTCGAGCTCCCAGGAGAAGACACAGAAGAACCCGACCGACGTCCAGGCCTGGCGCGACCTGTCGACCGCGCTGCAGACCGACGGCCGCACGGACGAGGCGATCACTGCACAGCAGCGCGTCGTGGCACTCACCCCGAAGGACACCGACGCGCTCCGGGAGCTCGCCGGCCTCTACCTCACCCAGACGGCGGCCAAGCAACAGGCCGCCCAGGCGATCCAGCTGCGGGCCGCCTACGCCGGCGGCGTGGGCCAGGGCTTCCCCGGCCTGCTCTCCTCCTCGGCCACCGGGCAGTCGGTGCTCGATGACAAGATCAGCTCCGTGATCAACACGCAGAGCTCGGCCGAGATCCAGAGGCTGGTCAACGAAGCTCAGAGCGAGTACGGGAATGCGATCGAGGCGTACAAGAAGATCGCCAAGCTGCAGCCGACCGATCCGAACGTCCAGCTCGAGCTCGCTCAGACAGCGCAGCAGGCCGGCGACAGTGCGAACGCAATCGCCGCATACACGAAGTTCCTGAAGCTCGCGCCGGACGACCCGAACGCGGACATCGTCAAGGCCCAGCTGAAGCAGCTGAAGAAGCAGACGGCGACCACGTCGGGTTAGACTCGCCGGAGCGTGCTCCGGACTCCGCCACCACGACGTCGTCGGCTGGCCGCCGTCCCGGTTGCTCTCGCAGCCGCGGCGCTGCTGGGGGCTGGTTGTGGGTCGGTCGGGCACTCCGAGGGGACGGGTGACCGCTCCAAGGGGAAGGAGCTCTTCACGCAGAAGTGCGGCAGTTGCCACACGCTTGCGGACGCCGGCACGACCGGCAAGATCGGCCCGAACCTCGACTACGCGTTCGTGCAGTCGCGCAAGGACGGCCTCGGTGAGAGCTCCATCGTCCAGGTCGTGCGGGGGCAGATCGAGTACCCCATCACCCATCCGTCGACCGGAGCTCCCGGTATGCCTGAGAACCTCGTCGAGGGCCAGGACGCAGACGACGTGGCGAGCTACGTCGGCGCCGTCGCGGGCATCGGAGACATCGAGTCGTCGTCCGCGCCCGCCGCCACCCCGGCGCCTGCTCCTGCGGGCGGCAGCGGTGCGAGCGGGGAAAGCGGCGCAGGCGGCGCCGGAGACGCAGCCGCCGGTAAGGCGGTCTTCACCTCCGCGGGCTGCGTCGGCTGTCACACGCTCGCCGACGCGGGCGCGACGGGCACAGTCGGCCCGAACCTCGACGAGGCCAAACCCGATGCCGCGCTCGTCGTCGAGCGCGTGACGAACGGGAAGGGCCCGATGCCGCCCTTCAAGGGGCAGCTGAACGACAAGCAGATCCAGGACGTGGCGGCGTACGTGTCGAGCGTCGCAGGCAAGTAGCCGGCTCGAACGCAGGCTCTGTCTGCAACGTTGCGGGACACCCCACTAGGGAGGCGGCCCGGTGACGTAGGTGACGGGCCCGCCGGAGCGCGTGCGCACCCGGTCGTCGTCGAGCGGCTCGTCCGTGCACACGACGACCTCGTCGGCCGCGAACGCCCCCAGTGCCTCGTCGAGCGCCTCGAGCGGGCCGCCCTCGTAGACCTCGCCGCGGGCGCGCACGCCGGCCGGGCCGAGCACGCCGAGAGCGTCACGCAGACGCTCCTCGGGGACGCCGTCGCCACCGCCGCGCGCCGGGACGACGACGAGCACGTCCTCGGCGAAGCCGTCCGCCAACCGGACCACGGCGTCGCGGAGTCGCGGGTCGGCGGCGGCAGCCGCGAGGACGAGGATACGGCGGGTGTCCTCGACGAGGGCACGCGGTGCGGGGCCGACTGGCGGCCCGGCCGAGGCGGGCGCCGTGGAGCCGCGGAGGACCTTTACCGCGACGGCGGTCGCGACGACGAAGACGAGGACGCCGAGCCACGTCGCGATCCACGAGGCCAGCACGATTGGAGTGAAGTACACGATCGTGCCGAGCACGAAGCGGAATGCCGTCTCCTCGTTCTCGAGCGGGTTGCGCATCCGCTCTCGCTCGCAGCTAGAGAAGGTAGACGGCGACGTACACGATGATCCACATGACGTCGACGAAGTGCCAGTAGATCCCCGGTAGCTCGACACCGTGGTGATGCTCGGGCGAGAAATGACCCCGGAAGGCGCGTGCCGCCGCGATCGTGAGGAGCGTGAGGCCGACGAACACGTGCGCTCCGTGGAGCCCGGTGAGGCCGAAGAAGACCGATGCGAAGGCGCCGTCGCTCGTGTTGAAGCCGACGTGGGCGTACTCGATGAACTGGGTCAGGAGGAACGCCGTCCCCATCAGGATGGTCAGCACGAGGCCGGCCTGCAGCCCGCGCCGGTTGTTGCGCTTGATCGACTGTAGGGCCCAGTGCATCGTGAAGCTCGACGTCACCAGGATCGCCGTGTTGACGCCCGCAACGAACTTCGGGAACTCGTACGGCGGCGGCGGCCAGGTCGACGGCGCATCGGGGTTGACGACGCGCACGAAGAAGTAGGCCGTGAAGAACGAGCCGAATAGCATCGCCTCCGACCCGATGAACATGAACATCCCGAGCACCCGCGCGTCGATTCGCGAGCTTTGGTTGGCGGGTGGCGGGCCGTGATGGTCGTGCCCGTGCAGGGCCTCGGCGTGCGCGCTCATACCGTCGCCTCGGTCTGAGCCGGGGTGGCGCCGCCGGCGAGGATCGCGTGGCGGGCACCGGGCACGCCGTACTCGTACGGGCCGCCGACCACCTGCGGGATCTCGTCGAAGTTGAAGACGGGCGGGGGCGACGACACCTGCCATTCGAGCGTCATCGCGCGCCACGGGTTCGCCTCGGCGATCGGGCCGCGGGCCCAGCTGACGATCATGTTGTAGAAGAAGATGAGCACCGAGGCGCCGAGCACGAACGACGCGATCGAGACGAACAGGTTCAGGTCGGCGAACCGATCGGCGTAGTCCGCCACCCGCCGCGGCATCCCCACCAGCCCGACCCAGTGCATCGGGAAGAAGGTCGCGTTGAAGCTGACGAACATGAGCCAGAAGTGGGCCTTGCCGAGCCGCTCGTCGTACATGCGCCCCGTCATCTTCGGGAACCAGTAGTAGACGCCGGCGAAGATCGTCATCACCGAGCCGCCGAACAGCACGTAGTGGATGTGCGCGACGATGAAGTACGAGTCGGAGGCGTGGATATCGATCGGCACGGAGGCGAGGTAGATGCCGGACAGCCCGCCGATCACGAACATCGAGATGAAGCCGACCGCGAACAGCATCGGCGTGTTGAGGTGGATGCGCCCTTCCCAGAGGGTCGCCAGCCAGCTGAAGACCTTCACCCCCGTCGGCACGGCGATCAGCAGCGTCGAGATCATCATCGGGATGCGTAGCCAGTCGGCCATGCCTGCGACGAACATGTGGTGGGCCCAGACGGAGAAGCCGAGCACGAGGATCCCGAGGAGCGAGATCGCCATCAGCCGGTATCCGAAGATCGGCTTCCGGCTCATGACGGAGATGATCTCCGAGACGATCCCGAAGCCGGGCAGGATCATGATGTAGACGGCCGGGTGGCTGTAGAACCAGAAGATGTGCTGGTAGCCGAGGACGTAGCCGCCGCCGTCCGGGATGAAGAAGTCGGTGTGCAGGACCCGGTCGAACATGACGAAGAACTGCGACCCCGCGATGAACGGTGTCGCGACGACGACGAGGAGTGAGGTCGTGAAGTTCGCCCACACGAGGAGCGGCATGCGCCAGAACGTCATCCCCGGCGCCCGCATGGTGATGATCGTGACGAGGAAGTTGAGCGCCGTCAGGATCGACGAGGCCCCGGCCCACTGCACGCCCATGTTGAAGAAGACCTGGCCGAACGGCTGCTCCGACGCCAGCGGCGCGTAGCTCGTCCAGCCGGTCGCGAAGGCGCCGCCCGGGGCGAGGAAGCTGCAGAGGAACATGATGCCGGCGATCGGCAGGAACCAGTACGAGAGCGCGTTCAGCCGCGGGAAGGCCATGTCCGGGGCCCCGAGCATCAGCGGCACGGCAAAGTTGGCGAGCCCGGCGAACGCAGGGATGATGAAGACGAAGATCATCAACGCCGCGTGCATCGAGACGAGGCCGTTGAACGTCTGCGTGTCGATGAACTGCATTCCCGGCTGCGCCAGCTCGGCCCGGAAGATCATCGCCATCAGCCCGCCGAGCACGAAGAACGTGAACGTCGTCACGAGGTACTGCACCCCGATCACCTTGTGATCGGTGTTGACCTTGAAGTAGTCCTTCCAGCTGTACGCCCCGTGGTTCGCGTGGTCGTCGGGACGCGTCGGCCGGCCGGAGACCCAGTACAGCCAGTAGTCGAAGGAGCCGAGGCCGAGCAGGAATCCGACGGGGGCCATGACCATCCCGCCGACGAGGACGATGATCGTCCAGTCGTAGACCGGGTCCCAGCCGGCCAGCCAGCGGATGCCGGCGACGAGGTAGAGCCCGATCAGGAAGAAGAGCGCGAAGCACCACGCCGCCCGGACGAAGCCCGGCCGCATGAAGATGCTGCGCCGGTGCGGCGGAGCGCCGGCGCCGTGGCCGAGGTCGTGGGAGGTGGGGTCTACCGCGGTCAAGCGATCAGCTCCTTGGCTCTGCTTCCCGCCATGCTCACTGCGATCCTGCCGTAAGGAAGGACACCAGTGCGTCGATCTCCTGCGGCGAGAGTGTGTCGCCGAAGTTCCCCGGCATGACATCCGCCTGGAAACCGGGGGCAAGCACCTTGTTCGGATCGACGATCGACTCCTTGACGTACGCCGCCGGATCCTCGCCGGCCTTCTTGGCGTCGGCGGCGACGTTGTCGAGCTTCGGCCCGATGGCGCCGTCGCTCCCGGCAGGCGTGAAGGCGTGGCAGCTGCCGCAGCCGGCCGAGGCGAACACGGCCTTGCCCGAGCCGCCCCCTCCGCCCGCGCTGCTCTGCTTCTTCTTCACCCAGGCCGCGAAGTCGTCCTGGGTCACCACGCTCGCGGGGGCGCGCATAGTGGCGTGACCGAGGCCGCAGAGCTCGGTGCAGATGAGCGTGTAGTTCCCGAGGCGCGTAGGCGTGATCACGATGCTGGTGTGGATGCCCGGAACGACGTCCTGCTTCTGCCCCATCGCCGGGATCCAAAACGAGTGGATGACGTCGGCCGACTCGAGCTCGAACGTGATGTTCCGGTCGAGGGGCATCACGAGCTCGTCCGACTTGAGGTTCTTCTCGCCCGGGTACTCGAAACGCCAGGCGAACTGCTGGGCGAACACCTTGATCGTCATCGGATTCGTGCCTGCGTTTCCGTTCTGAGAGAGGACGACGGCGCTGATCACTCCGATCGCGATGACGAGGATGGCGGGCACCACCGTCCACGCGATCTCGAGCCCGGTGTGCCCGTGGATCGAGGGGCCGTCCGATTCGTCCTCCGGCGGCGAGCGGAACTTGTAGACGCAGTAGAGGAGCACCGCCATCACGAGCGCGAAGATCGCGATCGAGATCACGGTCGCGAACCAGTAGATGAACGTGATCCGGTCCATCTGCTTCGAGGCCGAGTCCGGCAGCCAGGGGATCAGGACGGCGACCAGAGTGAGGATGATCGCGACGACCACCCCGATGAGCGTGATGCGGACAATCGCTCCCCGGCGCACGGGGCCGAGGTTACAGCACTGGGTGACGGGTTGGGTAGACACAACCGCGCCTGCCGACGCTGCTCGCCAGGCGGCGTTGCCGGATCGGGATGCAGCGCTCTTCCGCGGGGTCAGGCGGCTACACTTCCGAACCGCCCGGGCCGTTAGCTCAGTTGGTAGAGCAGGGGACTCTTAATCCCAAGGTCGAAGGTTCGAATCCTTCACGGCCCACCTAAAAGTCCTGCAAAATCCACCTTATGGTGTCTGTCTGGGCTCGGGAGACGTGCGTATGGTCGGCGCCGGGGCCCGCGACATCTTTGTCCCGTACGACATCGTCGGCGCGACGAGGCTCGAGCGCCTCGCGGCCCTTTGTGAGCGCGCCGATGTCGCAGTCGGCGCCGATCACGAATGTCGTCTCTCGGGCCTCGGTCGGGCTGCAGCGCGCAGTTCGCCGAACCCTCTCGTCCTTGTCACCGCCGCGCGCGGGCGGTCAGCCTGACCCCCGGCAACGCTGCGGGCGCTGGGGAGAGCCTCGAGATCGGCGCCGACGGAGTGGAAGCCTTTGCCAACGGCGGTTTGACTTCCGAAATTCGACTGTGATAACAAATCACACACTTCCACACAGGCGCCCTGCTCGAGGGGGCTGCTGCGGCCGGAGGCTACGCCTCGAGCGACCTGAGGCTTGGAGCTCGGTGTCGTTCGCGACCGTCGCCGAACAGCGAGCGAATCAGTGACCTCTCGAAGTTCGAGAAAGGACAGTGCGAATCGTGAGTACCGCGTCAACCGACGTGATCGGCACGGGGACGAGAATCGGGGCTGACGTCGGAGGGACGTTCACCGACGTGATCGTCGAGGACGCATCGGGCTCCATCGTCCTGCGGAAGGTGCTGTCGACACCGCCTTCGATGACAAGGGCGTCGTTTCCGCCGTGCAGGCGCTCGCAGCCGACGCACCGTCCAAGGACTGGGTGGCAAGCATCACCGAGGTCGTGCACGGCACGACCGTCGCGACGAACGCGGTGCTGGAGCGTCGCGGCGCAAGGACGGCGGTCGTGACGACAGCAGGGTTTCGCGACGTGCTCGAGCTGCGTCGGATGCGCATGCCCCATCTCTACGACTACTTCTGGACGAAGCCGCCGTCGCTCGTGCCCCGCCGCCTCCGCTTCGAGATCGCAGAGCGTATGGCGGCGGACGGGACGGTGCTACTTGCACTGGACGACGCAGACGCGCGACGGGTGGCGTCCCGTCTGCGCGAGGCGAAGGTCGAGGCAGTCGCGGTTTGCCTCCTGCATGCACACCTGCATCCCGAGCACGAAGAGCGGCTGGGCCAGGCGGTCTCTCGGTGATGAGCTGCCGGGGATTCCGATCTCGCTGTCGAGCGAGATCCTGCGTGAGGAGCAGGAGTACGAGCGCACCGCGACAACCGTTGTCAACGCCTATGTCCGGCCCCTGATGTCCGGCTACGTCGGTGACATCAGGAGCGGCCTCGAAAGCCTCGGAACGCGGGCTCCGCTGATGGTCATGCAGTCGTCCGGGGGGGTGATGACCGCCGATGACGCCATCGCGCAGCCCGTCTTCGCGCTCGAGTCGGGTCCCGCCGCCGGTGTCGTCGCCGCGGTCGGACTGGCCGAGCGGCTCGGATACCGGAACGTGATCACGTTCGACATGGGCGGGACGACGGCCAAGGCCTCGCTGATCGAGGACGGCCGCGTCTCTCGCAGCCAGGAGTACGAGGTCGGCGCCTCGCTCTCGGCCGGGAGCCGACTCTTGAGGGGCAGCGGCGAGCTCATTCGCATCCCGACGATCGACATCGCCGAGGTCGGCGCGGGGGAGGCAGCCTCGCGTGGCTGGATCCCGCCGGGGGTCTCCAGGTTGGGCCACGCAGCGCCGGTGCGCTTCCTGGACCGGCCGGACACGGCCTCGGCGGGCTGGAGCCAACCGTCACCGATGCCGACGTCGCCCTCGGTTACATCCCAACGGGCCCCCTGGCCTCGGGCGATCTCTCCGTCTCCAAGGAGCAAGCCGATCGTGCGATCCGGCTGCTGGCAGAACCGCTCGCTCTCTCCCCACTCGAGGTGGCGAGGGGTATCCACGAACTGGCGAACGCCACCATGATGCGGGCGCTCCGCGCAGTCTCGACCGAGAAGGGACGTGACCCCAGGGATTTCGTCCTGCTCGCCTACGGTGGCTCGGGTCCCGATCCACGCGGGCAGCGCTCGCCGCGGAACTGGGTGTCGAGACAGCCGTCATCCCCCCGCTCGCGGGCCTCTTTTCGTCGGCCGGCCTGCTCTTCGCGCGCGCCGAGTTTCACGACGTGCGGTTTTGCCGAATCGACGCTCGCGAGCCGGACCTTGCTCGACTCCGTCGACTCGACTCCGACATGCGTGAGCATCTCGAGAACCGGATGGGTGCCGGGCCCGAGCCGCGCGTATGGCTCCGGTCGGCCGATGTTCGCTACCGGGGCCAGAACTGGAGCGTCGACGTGGAATTCCCGGCCACGATCGAATCGGCAGCGGTCGATCAACTCGTCGAACGATTCCAGGCGGAGCACGAACGACTCTACGGCACCCGGCTCGAGGAGGGCTCCCCGATCGAGATCCGGGCGGTCCGCCTCTCTCTGGTAGGGCCTCGCCGGGATGCCCTGGCGTCCGCGGAAGCCTCGAGCGGGCGGCACGACGAGGCCGAGAGATCGCGCCCGGTCGACTTCGGCCAGGTGTACGAGACAATCGATACGCCGGTTCGCAGTCGTGGCTCGATCGGCGCCGATCCTGTCGCCGGGCCGCTCCTGATCGACGAGTACGACACCACGATCGTGGTTCCCCCGGACTGGAAGGTGAGGCTCCACGAGAGTGGAGCGCTCGGACTCGACCGGAACCCGCGCGCCGCCGACCCGGTTCAGGTTCGGAAGACGGGATCCGATCCGGTTACACGCCAGATCGTCGCCAACGGCCTGGCCACGGTCGCCGACGAGATGGCGACGACCATCTTCCGCACCGCCCACTCCACGGTCGTCCGAAGACGCCATGGATTTCTCAGCGGCTCTCTGCGGCGCGACGGGCGAGACGATCGCCCAGGCCGTCACGATCCCACTCCAGCTCGGATCGATACCGAACGTGATCAAGGTCATGTTCGAGCGCTTTGGAGACGACTTTCGGCCGGGCGACATCTACATCGTCAACGATCCGTTCGACGGCGCGAGCCACACTCCGGACATCTTCATCGTCAAGCCCGTGTTCTTCCAGGGGAAAGAATCGGTTCGCGGTCACCGTGGCGCATCACGGCGACATCGGTGGGCGGGTGCCGGGGACGATCGCCTGTGACAGCACCGACGTGTTCCAGGAAGGGCTGCGGATCTCCTGGGTTCGTCTCTACGAGAACGGTGCGCCGGTCGACCGTCTACAAGTTCATCCAGGCCAACTGCCGGATTCCCCGAGAGATCGTCGGGGATCTGAACGCCCAGGTCTCCGCCTGCATGATCGGCGACCGGGGACTCTGCGACCTGGCGGAGCGTTACGGGGTAGCGGATCTCGCCGACATGACGAGGGGCCTCCTCGACCACACGGAGCGGCTGCTTCGCAACGAGATCGCCGCCTGGCCCGATGGGACCGTGGAGTTCACCGACTACGGGATTGGCTGCACGGATCGACGTGCAGGACGCTGCCGCTCACCGTCCGCCTCACGATTCGGGGCGACGAGTTGATCGCCGACTTCACGGAGTCGGCACCGATGGTGCGCGGGTCGCTGAATTGCACGCCGTCGTTCGTCGAGGCGACGGTGTACCAGCACGGTGATGGCGGCCTCCGCGACCCACATTCCGCCCACCGGCGGCGACCCGTCCGATCACCGTCGTCACGAAGCCCGGCACCGTCACGCACGTCGTGACGCCCGGGGCCTCGTCGATGCGCGGCGTTACGGGCTATCGACTGTCGGATGTGATGAACGGAGCGCTCGCACAGCTCGTTCCGCACCGGCGCCGGCCGCCGGGGAGGGAGGGAGCACGCTCGCATTCTTCGCCGGTCAGGTCGCGGGCGAGCCTTTTCTCTATAGCGAGATCGTGGTCGGGGACCTGGGGAGGGCGTCCGACTGGCGACGGCAACGACGGGCTCGCGAATCCCTGTGCCAGCATCGCCAACATCTCGATCGAGGTGGCCGAGTCGAACTGGCCGATCCTGATCGAGCGCTACGGTCTCGTTCCCGACTCCGGAGGTGCGGGCCGCTTTCGCGGAGGCCTTGCGGTCACCCGGGTCTGGCGGGCTACCGTCCCGGAAACCTTGCTCCAGGTTCGTTCCGACCGGCAAGTGCACCGGCCGTACGGGCTCAACGGCGGTCTCGCCGGAACGCCGTCGTCGAACCGGCTGCACCGCGTCGACGGGAGCGAGGAGCACCTTCCTCCGATGTTCGGCACCGTGCTCGAGCGGGGCGACGTCTACAACCACAGGATGCCGGGCGGCGGCGGTTGGGGCGATCCACTCGACCGGGAGCCACAGGCGGTGGCGTGGGACGTCATGAACGAGAAAGTCAGCAGGGACGCGGCGCGCGACGACTATGGAGTCGTGATGAAGAGCGACGGGAGCGTGGACGACGAGGCCACGGAGGCACTGCGTCGCTCCCGCGCAACTCTCGGATCACCGAGTGAAGTCGGGCAGCTCCTCCCCGTGATCACTACGGGCGCGGTGAAGGGGATGGCACTCCGTACGCGTGGCTCCGCAATCTACGGCTCGCGGTCGTGCCCGGGGTCCGCGCCGGTCTCGAGGTGATGGGATTTGGTTCTGGCCCCGACCCTGCCGCCGCGCCGCGCCGCGGGGAGCTATGTTTGCAAATTCCCCCGGCTTGTGATTCGTTATCACGGATGTCGAACAACGGGGGCGACGGCGTCGAAACCGGCTCTGGGACAGTCGCCACCGACGGGTACAGGCTCGGCGTCGACATCGGCGGGACGTTCACCGACGTCGTCCTGCTCGGGAGCGACGGCGCGATGCGCACCAAGAAGATCCTGTCCACACCGGACGATTACGCGCAAGGTGTGATCGACGGGGCGGTCAGCCTGCTGAGTCGGCCGGCGTCGCTCCCGGCGAGGTGACCGCGGTCGTCCACGCGACCACCGTCGCCTCGAACACGGTGCTCGAGGGTCGCGGGGCACGGACAGCGCTGATCACGACGGAGGGCTTCCGTGATGTGCTCGAGATGCGGCGGCTGAGGATCCCCGTGATGTACGACCTTCAGTACGACAAGCCGTCGCCGCTCGTCCCGAGGCGCCGGCGTCTCGAGATCGCGGGACGAATGGGGCCGAGAGGAGATGTGTGGCGCGAGCTCGACACGTCCTCGGTGCACACGGCAGCCGAGACGGTCCGCCGCGACGACGTCGAGGCGGTGGCGATCTGCCTCCTCCACTCGTATTCGAATCCAGACCACGAGCACGAGGCGGCCGAGATCCTGAAGGGAGTGGTCGGCGACGACGTCTACGTCACCTGCTCGACGGACATCCTCCCCGAGATCCGCGAATACGAACGGACGAGCACGGCCGTCGTCAACGCGTACCTGGGCCCGGCCGTGAGCCATTACGTCCGCTCCCTGTCCACCAAGCTCGTGGCCGCGGGCATCACCGCACCGCTCGAGATCATGCAATCGGCGGGCGGCACGATGAGTCCGTCGGCGGCGGTGCGCCGTCCGGCCTACCTCGTCGAGTCGGGGCCTGCCGCCGGCGTGATCGCGTGCGCGCACCTTGCCCGCCTCACGAATCGGCCCAATGTGATCTCGTTCGACATGGGCGGGACGACGGCGAAGGCGGCGATGCTCGAGAACGGCGAGCCCGTGAGGACGGTGGAGTACGAGATCGGGGGAGGCATCAACCTGAGTAGCCGCCTGGTCAAGGGCGGCGGCTATGCGATCAAGCTCCCCTTCATCGACCTGTCGGAGATGCGGCGCCGGAGGCGGCTCGATCGTCGGGATCGACGAGTTCGGCAGGGCGAGCGTCGGCCCGCGCAGCGCAGGCGCAGCGCCGGGCCCGGTCTGCTACGGCCGCGGCGGGAGGGAGCCGACCCTTGCGGACGCCCTCATCGTGCTCGGCTTCCTCAACTCGAGGCAACTGGCCGGCGGAGCCGTGTCCCTCGACGTCGAGGCGGCCCAGATGCGCTGCGCGACCGGGTCGCCGATCGACTCGGCCTCTCGGTGCTCGAGGCCGCACACGGTGTGTTGATGGTCGCGGTTGGGACGATGACCCGCTGTGAAGGCCGTATCCACCTATCGCGGCCGGGATCCACGCGACTTCGCGCTCTGCGCCTTCGGCGGCAACGGACCGGTCGTCGGTGTGGAGATCGCGCGTGCGCTCAGCATGCGGCAGGTACTCGTCCCGCCGGCACCCGGTGTCTTCAGCGCGGTCGGCCTGCTCTTCTCCCAGACCGAACAGGAGTTCGGCGCGCACCGTGCTCCTCCGCGCCGACGACATCGACGAGGGCGTTGTCGCTGCGGCCTACGCGTCCCTCGCCGAGCAAGCGGGCGCGTCCCTCGCCGAGGAAGGGATCTCACTCGAGACCGTGACATTGTCGAGGTTCGCCGACCTCCGGTATGCAGGCCAGGCCTACGAGCTCACGGTGCGTGTCCTGGATGGACCCATCGACGTGGAGCGCCTGACGAACGACTTCGCCGCCGAGCACGAGCGCACATACGGGCACGGGTCGACCGAGGATCCCGTCGACCTCGTGTCGGTCCGTGTCGTGGCGCGGGTCGACCGTGCCGTGCCGGTCAGCCGACTGGCCCCCTTGCAGGAGCGGACGGGCGAGGAGGAGACGTGCATGCGGAGCGCCTACTTCGGCCCCGACGTCGGGCTCCTCGATGTCCCGACGATCAGCAGGGCGGACCTCCAGGGCGTGGTGATCGAGGGACCGGTGTTCGTGGACGAGTACGACTCCACTACGGTGGTCCCGCCCGGCTGCCGAGCCGGGCTCGACGCATTCGGGAGCATCAACATCGATGTCGACTGAGCCGCTGAGCGCCAACCGGCTGGCAACCGATCCCCTCACCCTCGAGGTGATCCAGAACGCATTGGCATCGGTCGCCGACGAGATGGCGCTGATGGTGATGCGAAGCGCGTACTCGCCGGTCGTGCGCGACACGATGGACTACTCGACGGCGCTCTGTGACCGCCACGGCCAGGTGATTGCGCAGGGACTCGACCTCTCGCCGTCCAGCTCGGGACCTCCCCGACCGCGATGCGCCACCTGCTCGAGGAGTTCGGCAACACGGCACAGCCTGGCGACGTATACATCACGAACGACCCCTACGGCGCCGGCGGACAGCATCTTCCCGACATCTACGTGGTGAAGCCGATCTTCGTCGACGGCGAGCTCGAGGGCTGGGCGGCCACGATGGCGCACCATTCGGACGTCGGCGGAATCACGCCCGGCAGCGTCGCCGTGCACGCCAGCGAGATCTATCAGGAGGGGTTGCGGATGCCGCTCCTCAAGCTGTTCGATGCCGGCGAGGAGAACACCACGCTCTTCAAAGTGATCGCCAAGAATACGCGTCAGCCCGTGGAGGTTCTCGGCGATCTCCGTGCGCAGGTCGCAGCATGCCGCGCGGGCGAGCGGGGGCTCGCCGAGATCGTCCGCCGGTACGGCTCGGCGACCACTCACGCCTACACCGACGAACTGCAGAGCCTGGGCGAACGGCTGATGCGAGCGGAGATCGCGGCGCTTCCCCGACGGCGACTACCGCTTCGTCGACTGGATCGACGGCGTCGGTGAGGATCCCGGAACCCTGCGCATCGACGTTGGGGTGCGGATCGGCAGGTGCGGAGATCTTCATCGACTTCTCGGGCACCGCTCCCCAGGTCGACGCCAGCATCAACTGTCCTGTCGGTCTCGTCTTTGCCGCCTGCTACTGCGCGATCAAGGGAATCGCAGAGCGAGAGATTCCGAACTGCGAGGGCTACATGCGCCCGATCCGGATCCACGCTCCGGAGGGCACGATCGTGAACCCTGTTCTGCCGGCAGCGTGCGGCGCACGGGGAGTCGTCGGCTACCGCGTCTACGACGCGGTCATGGGTGCGCTCGCCCAGGTCACGCCGGACCGGGTGATCGCGGCCGGCGACGGCGGACCGACGTTGATCGCCTTCGGCGGCTACGAGGACGCCAGACCATTCGTGATGACGGAGGTGATCGTCGGGACCTGGGGCGCGCGCGCCGGAAAGGATGGACTGGAGGGCGTGTCCAATCCGCTCGCGAACCTGTTCGAATCAGCCCGTGGAGCTCGTGGAGGCCGACCTGCCGCTCGAGGTCGTCCGCTACGAGCTCGTACCGGACTCCGGAGGCGCCGGGCGCTTCCGCGGCGGCCTCGCTTACGTTCGAGAATTCCGGCTCCTCGCCCGGCGCGCGGTACTGACGATCCGCTCCGACCGCCGGTTCCACCCACCCTACGGCCTCTTCGGAGGCACGGCCGGGGGAGCGTCGGACAACGTCCTCACGACGGGCGAGAGCGTCGAACGGCTCCCGGGGATGCCGATGGCGGCGACGATCGTGCACAAAGGCGACGTCTACCGCCATGTATCCGCCGGCGGAGGCGGCGTCGGCTCACCGTTCGATCGCGACGCGCGATCCGTTCTCGAGGACGTGGTCGACGGAAAGGTCGGCATCGACGCGGCGCGGGCGCTCTACGGTGTCGTGCTCTCGATCGACGCGCACTCGGTCGACGAGGAGGCCACCGTTGCCTTACGGCTCTCGCTCGCGCGAGCACATCGAGAGACCGGGTGAGCGGCGGAAGGCCAACGCTCGTGATCCGCAATGGCACCGTGCTCGACGGCACGGGCGCCCGACCGTTCCGCGCCGATCTCGCCCTCGCCGGAGAACGGATCGAGAGGATCGGCGAGATCGCGCCGGGCGCGGGCGCGAGCGAGCTCGACGCGACCGGTCGCTATGTTGCGCCTGGCTTCATCGACATCCACAGCCACTCGGACTACACGCTGCTCGTCGATCCGCGGGCGGTGAGCGCGATCAAGCAGGGAGTGACTCTCGAGGTCGTCGGCAATTGTGGGCACGGGTGCTTCCCGATCCGCGACCCCGGACGAGCCGCGCGCGCGATCTACGGCCACTCCGAAGCGGTGCCCGTCAGCTGGCGGACGGCGGCCGGTTACTTCGAGCGGCTCGAGCACGCGCGACCCGCCGTCAATGTTCTCAGCCTCGTACCGAACGGCCAGCTCAGGCTTGCCGTGATCGGCCTCGAGGACCGGCCTGCAACCTCCGACGAGATGCGGCAGATGACGAACCTGCTGGAGGAGGGCCTCGAGCAGGGCGCCTGGGGGTACTCCACGGGGCTCGAATACGCACAGGAGCGGGGAGCCACCGAGGCGGAGCTCACCGAGCTCTGTCGCGTTTCCGCCCGCCGTGGGGGCATCTACGCGACGCACACCCGGCGCCGCGACGCCGGATCTGCCGCGGCCGTGGAGGAGGCTGTCCGCACGGCGCAGGCTGCCGACGGACGGCTGCAGGTGTCGCATCTGATCCCGCGGAGCGGGGAGGAGGAAGGGCGACGATGCATCGCCGCGATCGACGCCGCCGCCGAGTCCGACGTCGACGTTGCGTTCGACATGCATACGCGGCTGTACGGGACGACGTTCCTGCACGCGGCGCTCCCACCCGCGGTGTTGAACGCGGAGCCAGAGCGTCAGGCCGACCTGCTGCGCGATCGAGCCACGCTGACGGCGATCGAGCGCTACGAGAGCATCCTCAGCGCAGGTGGCGACGGGACCGCATCGTCCTGCTCGACAATCCGGTCGTCCCCGAATACGGCCGCCGCATCATCGCCGCCATCGCTTCCGAGCGTGGACAGGAGCCTCTCGAGACCGTCTGCGACCTCGTGCTGGCTGCGCTCCCGGACACAGCTCGCCTGATGGTGATCAATCACTGCCACACCGAGGCTCAGCAGCGCGAGGCGTTCCGGCATCCGCTGTGCATGCCTGGATCGGATGCGACGACGCTCGCCCCGGACGGTCCGGTGCCGGAGTCCACGTTCCACGGCGCCTACACGTGGGCCGCCTGGTTCTATCGCTTCGCCGTTCGGCAGGAGCGACTGCTGACGCCGGCCGAAGCCGTGCGCAAGCTGACCGGCGTGCCGGCAGAGCGTCTCGGCCTCAACGACCGAGGCGTCCTCGCTCGGGCGCAGCGGCCGACGTCGTCGTGTTCGATCCCGATGGGCTGTCCAGCGGGAACGACATTCCAGCCGAACCAGGTCGCGACGGAAGTGCGTCACGTCGTCGTCAACGGATCCGTGACGCTGAGGGACGGGGAACTCACGGGCGAGCGAGCGGGCCAGGTGCTGCGCCGAGAATGAGCAAGTCGCTGTCCCGATTCCGCCCCGACTCGCTCGCCGAGGGCGGGCGAGCATCCTGGAGCACGGCTCCGGTCGTGGCGTCGGGGGGCTCGACCTGGACACGCGGTCATCGCCGGGCGGGAGCGGATGCTTCTCTGCACCAACGACTATCTCGGGCTCGCGTGCCACTACGGCGCGTCGTCGCGGCAGCACGAGATGCTCTGGCGCAGTACGGGTTCGGCAGCCGGGCCGCGCGGTCGCTCGCCGGCGACACCGACGCCCACCAGGCGGTCGAGCGCGAGCTCGCCGAGTTCAAGGGCGTGGAGGCGGCCCTCGTGTTCGGCTCCGGCTTCACGTGCAACGTCGGCGTGATCGCTGCGCTGACGACGGCCGACGACGTGATCTGCAGCGACGAGCACAACCACGCGAGCATCGTCGACGGCTGCCGGCTTTCAGCCGCGCGCACGTCCGTCTACCGGCGCGGAGACCTCGGCGGTCTCGAGGCGATCCTGCGTGCGTCGTCGCCGGCCGCCAAGCGGATGATCGTCACCGACGCGGTCTTCAGCATGGACGGCGGCATCGCGCCGCTGCCCGAGATCGTCGAGCTGGCGGATCGCTATGACGCGTTCGTCATGCTCGACGATGCGCACGCGACGGGGGTGCTCGGGCCGAACGGGGAAGGGACGCTCGAGCAGGCTCTTCGGCCTCGCTGGTCGCGTGCCCGTTCTGATGGGGACCCTCGGCAAGGCGCTCGGCAGCGTGGGTGGGTTCGTAGCCGGCAGCCGTGACCTCGTCGACCATCTCGCGCGGAAGGCGCGAAGCTTCCTGTTCACCACGTCGCTGCCACCCTCTGCGGCCGCCGCAGCGCTGGCGAGCCTCCGCATCCTCCGCGCCGAGCCAGAGCGTGTCCACCGCCTCTGGGACAACGCCCACCGGCTCCACACCGGGCTCGTCGAGCTCGGCTTCGATGTTCCATCGGCGCCGGCCGCGATCACGCCGGTGTTCCTGCACGAGGATCACGTTGCAGCACGGGCGAGCCGGCTGCTGTTCGAGCGCGGGATCGTCGCCCAGGCGGTGGGAACGCCCTACGTCCCGGCGGGAACCGCACGACTCCGGCTCATCGCCTCCGCCGCCCACACGCCGGCGGAGATGGAGGCCGTGCTCGAGTCGTTCGCGGTCCTCTCGTGACGACCGTCGAGGGTCACGGCAACGACGTCTAGACCGTGGCGAAGGCGAACGCCCGAGCGGGATTCGAGACGAGGATGGCCCGGACTTCCTCCTCCGTGAACCCACGTTCGGCCCGCATGCGCGGCGCGACGCACTCCGGGATGTAGGCATAGCCGTGACCGCCGTAGCGCGACAGACGGATGCTTGTTGCAGATGTCGTGCGACACGAGGAGGCGATCGAGCAGACCGAGTTCCTTGACGTGTCGGAGCAGATCCAGTCGCTGCGCATCGCTCGGCATGTCTCGATTTGCGTTCGGAAGTAGGAGCTCTCGTGGCCGAACATGTCGAACTCGAGAAAGCACCCGCTCTCGGCGACCCGGTCGAGCGTCTCGAGTAGCTCGATCCTGAGCTCGAGATGGCCCAGAATCGTGTGTTCCATATCGGCGCCTGCCTCCCTTAGGACGCCGATGATCTCACTGGCCGACCGGTCGTCCCGGCCGACGTGGAACGTGATCGCGGCACCCGTCTGCCGCTGAGTCTCGGCGGCTGCGCGGATCACCTTCTTCCGTCGATTGTGAGCGGATAGCTGCAGCCGACCTTGATCACTCCGGCGCGAACATCCGTGTGGACATCCGACCGAGTGACATCGTGGCCGGGAGCGCTCGGGCGCTCGAGCACCGCTCCGTCGCGGATCTCGGTCACCATCCGGCTGACGAGCTTCTCCTCGCTCGCGACCGACACGCTCGGCGGATGCGTGGGGTCGACGTACCAGCCCGTCGACATGACGATGTTGACGCCCGACGCTCTGGCGACACGCGCCAGCGCGATCGGGTCACGGCCGATGCCGGCTGTCGTGACCTCGACGATCGTCCCGCCGCCCGCGCGCCGGAAGAGATCCAGCTCCGACAGCGCTGTGTCCTCGTCGGTGAGCCGGGAGTTGTCGAAGTTGCGGAAGTAGTTGTAACGAATCCAGCCGAGATTCTCGAGCGAACGGCCGTGGTAGGCGCGTCCGCGTGGGACGCCTCTTCGGGCGCCTCGACGAGGCACGTGATGTCCGCGAAGAGGTGCTCGTGTGGAAGCGTGATTCCCAGCTCCTCCGGAGCGATCGTCCCGAGCACCGTCTGGATCTTGCCGGCGAGCTCGGCCATCACGAGCCCCGCCGGGCGATCGGAACGCGCTGGCGCGAGTCCGCTCGCCTCTTGCGAGCCGGTCGGTCATGACGGCTGCGAGGATGATCAGGCCGACCACGATCTGGACCCAGAAGGGCGACACGCCCACGATCACGAGCCCGTTGTTGATGCTCGTGATCATCAGCACGCCGGCCGCCGTCCCGACGAAGGTTCCGGAACCGCCGTTCAGCGAGCATCCGCCGATCACGACGGCCGCAATCGCATCGAGCAAGTTGGATTGCCCGAAGTTTCCCTGGCCGGCGTCGAGCTGGGCGCTGAGGATGATCCCTGCGACCGCAGCCAGGACGCCGCTGACCACGAACGCGATCATCACGACGCGGCCGGGGCGCAGCCCGGCGAGAGTCGCCGCTCTTCGCGACCCGCCGACGGCGTAGAGCGTCGACGCCGAAGGGCCTGTGGCTCAACAGAAAATGCAGGACGAGATAGACCCCGAGCAGGAACAACACGGGCACCGGGATGCCCCAGACCTTGCCCTGGCCGAGCACCCCGTAGGCGTGTGGGAACCCCTGAATGGTCTGCGCTCCCGTGAGGACGAATACGCGAGGCCCTGTGCGATGCCGAGCATGGCCAGCGTGGCGATGAACGACGGAATGCCGGCGATGACCGTCATGTAGGCGTTGACGAGGCCGGCCGCGGCTCCGACGCAGAGCACGAGGATGATCCCCAGTACGAGCGGCACGCCGTCCTGCACGATGAGGACCGCAGCGACGACGCCCGCCAGCGCTGAGACCGAGGTGAATGACAGGTCGATCTCGCCGGAGATGAGCACGAGTGTGAAGCCGGCCGCGAGAATGCCGACGACCGACGACTGCAGAAGGATGTTGACGTAGATGTTGCTCGTCGTGAAGAAGTACGGCGAGCTGAACGAGAGCACCAACCACAGCAGCGCCAGCGCGACGAAGATGCTCGTCGTTTGGAGGTATCTCCGCAGATCGCGCGGCGCGATCGTCCGGATGCGAACCGGGGCGGCGTCCCGACTGGGCGCTATCTCGTCCATCTCCTCCCCACGTGACGATGAATGTGTGCGAGGACGCGGGTCGACCCGCGTCCTCGCACCCGTAGACCTACTTGCACCCGCCGGCTGCCCGCTTGATCTTCTCCGGAGACCGAGGCCAGGCGGCACCTTCTCCGTACCTGCCAGGATCGCCTTCTCATCTTGCGTTGTGACGCCGAGCATCGGTGCGATCTGGTTCCGGTTCGCGGGCGCCTTGCCGTCGAGCACCGCGACCGCGTCCCTTACGCCCAGGTCACCTGCGCTGTACAGGAACTGTGCAACGGTGAAGTCCTGGCGTCCCTTGAGCATGTTCGAGAAGCCCTGACAGGTGCCGCCGAGGCCGGCGAGCGGGATGCTCTTGTATCCCGCGGCATTCATCGACTGGCGGCATGCGTTGGCGACGAGGTCGTGGAAGCAGATCAGCACGTCGAGGTTGGGATTCCCGGTGAGGAAGTTCGCCGATACGGTGAGCGCCTTGGCCGGATCCCAGTTGGTCGGGGAGAGATCTTGATCTTCGGAGACGCGTGAGCTGCCTTGAGAGCGGCGTAGAGACCAGCATAGATCTGCTGCACGCTCGCATCGGCCCGACTGGTGTCGACGATGCCGAGCGTCCCCTTGCCATCGGGGAGCTGGGTGGCGATCCACTGCCCGGCCAACTTCCCCATCAGGGTGTAGTTGAAGGTCACCTTGAAGGCGTGCTTCTGCCGGCGGCGCACCAGTTCGAGCAGATGACCGGAATGTTCGCGTCGTTCGCCTGCTTGATCGCAGTCGCCATCGCCTTGGCGTCGATCGTGTTGTAGACGATCGCATCCACCTTCGCGCCGATCGCGTCCTGGACGGCCTTGACCTGAGTCTCCGCCGAGCCGCTCCCGGTGATCAAGAGCGTGACACCGAGCTTCTTGGCCGCGGCCACCGCGCCGTTCTTCTGATCGAGAATCAATTCGTTCGCGGTGAAGTCAGGCAGGATCAGTGCAATACGGTACTTCGCTGATGCCGACGATGGAGCTCGGCGACGTGCTCGTACCTCGTGCAGCACCCGCAACGAGGCTGAGTGCGAGGATCGCCGTGACGGCGAGGAGACCGACGCGCTTCATGGGGATCACGGTGTTTCACCTCCGAGTTGGCAATGACCAAGGGTCGAATCCGATCCGACGCCTGCAACTCTGCATGCCCACGTCTGCCTTCTTCCCTCCTTCCCGGATCACTAGGTCGAGGGGTCGCGTCACGAGGCGGGTGCCATCTCCGCACCGTCGATCATGTGCACGATCTCCGAATGCGTCGTCTTTGCTTTCTCCCGTGAGCCACGTACGTCCTCCCCGCAAGACGACGACGTGATCGGCGATCAAGAAGACGTGCTCCAGGTTGTGGCGGACGACGAGGATGGCAATGCCGCGTTCCTTCAGGGCACTGATGAGCTGGAGCACCTTGCGCTGTTCCTGGACACCGAGCGCGGCGGTCGGCTCGTCCATGATCATCAGCTGCCCGCCGTGGTGGACGGCTCGAGTGATCGCCACCGCCTGCCGCTGGCCGCCCTATAGGAGGCGCACCTCGGTTCGGACGGACGGGATATCGATCGCGAGCTGATCGAGCACCTGACGTGTCTCGCGGGCCATCCGCTTCCTGTCGACGCGGAAGCGCCGTGTCGGGCACCTGGCCGAGAAAGACGTTGGTGGAGACGTCGAGCCCTTCCACGAGCGCAAGGTCCTGGTGCACGACGGAGATGCGGGCGGCCTGCGCATCGCGGGGCCCTGCGAACTTCACTTCCGAGCCCCTGAGGAAGAGCTCGCCCCGCGACGGCTGCAGCGCCCCGCACATGATCTTGATCAGCGTCGACTTGCCGGCGCCGTTGTCGCCCACGAGGGCGACGCACTCATCGACGTGGACGTCGAAGTCGACATCCGAAAGAGCCTGGACGGCGCCGTACGACTTCCAGATCCCGCGGGCCTGAAGAAGAGGCACCGCACCGCCCGTGCCCATCAGTCGAAGCCTCGGGGCCGCTCGACCCTTGCGTTACATGACATATGTGATACGGATTCATACACTCGCCGATTTTTGACGTCAACCTGGAGGCGGGCGAATGACGTTGGCGCCGTGGTAGACAGCGATGGCACCCGGGAGGACGTCGTGGTGATCGGCGGCGGGGCCGTGGGCGCCTGCTGCGCCTATGCGCTCGCCCGGTCGGGTCGGTCCGGTGGTCCTGCTCGAGCGCGACACGCTCTGCGCCGGAAGCTCGTGGGGGAACTCGGGCCTCCTGACCACGAGCGCCTGCGCGCCCAGGCTGCCCCCGGTGTCATGGGCCAGGCAGTTCCGCGGACGCTTGCTCGGCGATGGGTCGTTCCGGCTCCGCCCTCGGCCCGACCCTCGACTCGTTCGCTGGCTCTGGCGGTTCCGGCAGAATTGCACCGCCGACGCTGCAATTCGAGGGACGGTTCCTCCGCGATCGCGTCCGCGAGAACACTTTTCTCGTCGAGGCTCTGGCACGAGAGACGCCGCACGATTTCGGACTCCGGACGAGAGGGGTCCTCGTTCTCTTCGAGACCGAGAAGGGACTCGCGGAAGGGATCGCAGGAGCCGCCGCGCTCGAACGTCTGGGGATTCCATCAGAGGAGCTCGACGCGGCCGCCGTCTCGCGTCTCGAGCCACGTGTCAGCGATGCGGTCGTGGGTGGCGTCCTCTATCCCGAGGACGCTCACCTCGATCCCGGCGAGTATGTCGCTGCGGTTGCCGACCTCGCTAGGTCGCACGGCGCGCGGATCGAGGAGGGGACCAGGTCGTGCGGCTTCACGGCTCACACGGCATCGAGACGATCCAGACGACCGAGAGGCTGATTCGACCGGAAACCGTTGTTCTCGCAAACGTGCGCTGGGGCGCCCGCACTCGGCCGTAACGTCGGTCTGAGCCTACTCGTCGAGCCCGGGAAGGGATTCAGCCTCACGTACGGCGCAGGGTCGGAGATCTTTGCGCGCCCGCTGCGTCTGGCGGAGGCGCGGATCATGGTCTCGTCGATGCGCGACAACGTCCGCGTCACGAGCAAGCTCGACCTCGTCGGACTGGACACCCGTGTCCGTGAGCGCCGTGTCCGCGCCACCGCCCCCATTGCGGGGCGCTTCGTCTCGCTGCCGCCCGGGTTCGAGCGCGCCCGATCATGGGCAGGGCTGCGACCGCTCACACCCGACGGGCTGCCGATGATCGGTCGCTCCGCCGTTGTGCGCAACCTGGTTCTCGCGACCGGCCACGGGCACATGGGAATCAGCCTCAGCGCGGTCACGGGTGAAGCGGTGGCGAAGATCGCCCGAGACGAGGCGCCGGACTTCGATCCGGCGCCCGTGCTCCCAGGACGGTTCCAGCATGCGTGAGAACCGTCTTCGGGCGCTACTCGACGACGATGCGCCGACCGTCGGCACCCGAATCCACAGCGTCTGGCCCGGGATGGTGGAGGTGCTCGGGCATACGAGGATGTTCGACTATGTCGAGTTCCTGGGCGAGTACGCGCCGTATGACCTCCACGATCTCGACGGGCTGTGTCGCGCCGCGGAGCTGTACGACCTCGGCGCGATCATCAAGGTCGACCAGGAGCCGAGATCCTTCCTCGCCCAGCGCGCTATCGGTGCCGGCTTCCAGGGCATCCTCTTCGCCGACTGCCGGGGGGTCGATGACGCTCGGGCGTGCGTTGCGTCCGCGAGGCCGGAGACTCCGGAGCACGGCGGAACCTACGGCGTTGCCGGGCGACGGATGGCGTACATGGGGTACGGAGGAAGTCCCGAGTACGTGGCGCGAATCGCGGACACGGTGGTCGCGTTGATGATCGAGAAGCGCGGGGCGGTCGATGCGCTCGACGAGATCCTCGCGCTGCGCGGCGTGGACCTGATCCAGGTCGGAGCCGTGGACTACTCGCTCAGCATCGGTCAGGTCGGCGGCGCGAGCGGCGCCGAGATAGTCGCAGTTCGCGAGCGCGTGATCGAGCGGTGTCATGCCATGGGCGTTGTGGTCCGGGTCGAATATCGCAACGCCGGACGAGGCCGAGCGGTATCGCGAGCTCGGGGTGAAGCACTTCTCGCTCGGCGTCGAGATCGCGGTGCTCTACGACTGGTGGTCGGCGAACGGACGACGTCTGCGAGAGATCGTGACGGCGCTGTGAGCGGGGCACTCGAGCAGACCGATCATGTCGGCTACACCGTTGCCGATCTCGACCGCTCCGTCGAGTTCTGGTCGTACCTGCTGCGGCGCGAGCCGAAGGCCCGTAGGACGTGGGACGTGCCGTACCTCGGGCGAATCCAG
>CAVTQW010000008.1:0-65206 GCA_963736945.1 uncultured Thermoleophilia bacterium | reverse complement strand
CCTGCCGGGCCTGGCGTTTCGGGAGCTTCCTGAACGTCGTCGCCGCTCGCATCCCGCTCCGGCGCTCGCGTCGTCAGCCCCGGCTCGGCGTGCATGGCGTGCGGAACTCCGCTTGCGTCGTACGACAACATCCCGCTGCTCTCGTTCGCGCTCCTGCGCGGGCGCTGCCGCCACTGCCAGGACGCGATTCCGTGGCGGTACCCGCTCGTCGAGGCGACGACGGCGTTCCTCGTCGCCGCGTGCGTGCTCCGCTTCGGGCTCACCTGGGATGCCGCAGTGGCCGCGTTCTTCTGCGCCACGCTCGTCACGATCTCGGCCACGGACGCAGAGCGGCACATCATTCCCAACCGCATCGTCCTGCCGGCCGCGGCCGTCGTGCTCGCGGCCAACACGATGCTCCATCCGTCGGTGGAGTGGTCGGCGGCGGGCCTCGGCGCTGCGCTCTTCCTCCTCGTCGCCGCGCTCGCCTATCCCGCGGGCATGGGCATGGGAGACGTCAAGCTCGCCCTGCTGCTCGGCGTGGCGCTCGGACGGACCGTTCCGGTCGCGATGATGGTCGGCATGGTCTCGGCGCTCGTGCCGTCGATCGTCCTGTTCGCGCGTCACGGAAGTGCCGCGCGCAAGCTGAAGATTCCGTTCGGGCCGTTCCTCGCTCTCGGAGGTGTCGTCGCGCTCCTGGCCGGGCAGGCGCTGCTCGACGCGTACCTGCGCCTGCTGTAATGGAAGCGGTGATGGATCCCGAGAACCTGCCGGAGCTGCGGCTCGTCGGCGACGCCGACGATTCCGCGCAGGCGGGAGAGCAGACGAGGGCCCACGCGGCCACGGAGACGTCGTCGCAGCCGTCATCCGCGAGAGCGCGCTGCTGCCGCCCGAGCAGGTCGGCGAGGCGGAGCGGCACGGCGCCGGCGACTCGTTTTCACAGGCGGTGGTCGACGAGGGGTTCGCCGGGGCGCTCGACGCTCGCGCGGATGCTCGCCGAGAAGCACCACCTGCCGCTCGTCGACCTCGCCGTTGCCGGCGTCGACGCCGAGGCGGTGAAGTCGATCGCGCTGCCGGTGCTCACCGGGTCGTCGCGATCCCGTTCGCCTCGGACGGCAGCAGGCTCAAGGTCGCGATCACCGACCCGCAGGACGTGCGCGGGCTCGACGAGCTGCGGCTCGCGACGCGACTGTCGGTCGAGTTCTACGTCTCCGCGGAGAACGACGTCCGCACCGAGCTGCGCCGCCTCTCGCGCGCGGCGGAGGCGACGAGCGCGACCTTCGCCGCGGACGTCGCCGGCGAGGAGGAGGTCGACGACCTCGAGGCCGACGACGGCATCTCGGACGCGCCGCTCGTGCGCCTGGTGAACTCGATGATCTTCGAGGCGGCCGAGGAGGGAGCGAGCGACATCCACGTCGAGCCGCAGGAGGACGACCTCGTCGTCCGCTACCGGATCGACGGCGTCCTGCGCGTCGCCCACCATATTCCGAAGCGGCTCGCACCCGGCGTGACGACCCGCCTCAAGGTGCTCGCGAAGCTCGACATCGCCGAGCGGCGCAAGCCGCAGGACGGGCGGATCTCGCTGAACGCCGCGGCCGCCGGACGCATGCTCGACGTCCGCGTCGCCACGCTTCCCACCGTCGAGGGCGAGGCGGTCACGATGCGGCTGCTCGACAAGTCGCGCGCCGTCCCGACGCTCGGCGCGCTGGGCCTCTCCGACGGGATGAGCGAGCAGATGGATGCCATCCTCGCCCGGCCGAGCGGCGCGCTCCTCGTCACCGGCCCGACCGGGTCCGGCAAGTCGACCACGCTCTACGCGGCGCTGAACGCGATCAGCCGGCCCGAGATCAACATCATCACGGTCGAGGATCCCGTCGAGTACAGGCTCGGCGGCGTCCGCCAGGTCCAGATCAACCCTCGTGCCGGCCTGACGTTCGCAACCGCGCTGCGCTCGATCGTCCGCTCCGACCCCGACGTGATCATGGTCGGCGAGATCCGCGACGGCGAGACCGCGCGCATCTCGATCGAGGCTGCCCTGACGGGGCACTTCGTGCTCTCGACGCTGCACACGAACGACGCCCCGGCCGCGATCACGCGGCTCACCGAGATGGGCGTCGAGCCGTTCCTGACCGGGGCGGCCGTCTCGGCGGTCCTGGCGCAGCGCCTGGCGAGGAAGCTGTGCCCGCACTGCGCCGAGCCGTACACGCCGACGTACGACGAGCTGCACGGGCTCCACCTGAGCGAGGCGAGGGCGGCAGACCTCGCGGGTGCGACCTTCCGCCGCCGGCGCGGGTGCGTCCGCTGCGGGCAGACCGGCTATCGCGGGCGCGTCGGGGTCTTCCAGCTCCTCACGATGAGCGAGCGCCTCGAGCAGCTCGCCGCCGGGAAGGCGTCGCGCGAGGAGATCGAGCGGGCTGCAGTCGAGGAGGGCATGCGGACGATGTGGGAGGACGGCGTCGGCAAGGTCGCCGCCGGGATCACCACCGTCGAGGAGCTCGCCCGCGTCTGCACCGTCTGACGGCCGACGGGTCAAATCACACGTCCGGCATCTGCTCGCAAAGCTCCAGCCTGCAGCAGAAGCCCACGCCGTAGCCGTCGGCGCTCGGCGTGGCCTCATTACCTAACCGGTAGGACGTTGGGTTGCCGTCCGATCCTGTGTTGCCTCGTCTTCACCGAAACCCTGAGAGAGGGATGACTGCGAAGAACGTGGAACTCAGGATCTGACGGCTACCAATCCTTGGTGCCGCTCATGAGGGCATGAGCCACGACACGGCGAAGGTACTTGCGCATCGACTTGCTCCTACTAGGGGACTAACGGCATGCAGGACTATACCCCTTCTGGGGGATACTGCAACGGTGAGCGACTCGGCGACGGACGTCTGGCGTGTCATCAGTCGCGGGATGAGCGACGCGACCGGGATCAAGGTGCCGCGCATACGACCTTGACGGCGACGACCTCGGCGAGGTTCACGTGCCGCTGCCCGTTCTCGTGGGCGACGTCGTGGCGTTCGAGCACGGGCCGGCTCACGAGATCGTAGCCGTGCTTCACGCCCCTGACGGCCGCCCAGTGGGTGTCAAGGTTCGCCCGGTGCCGTTCCGTCGAACGGCCGACCAGGGACGTGGCGTCGCGTAAGCCGGACCGGCTGAGGGCGATCGCCGTGCGTCGGCGAGACGATGCTCGTCGAGACGGGCAGCGACGGCTGCCTTGCCCGGCGTGCTCCTGAACCTCGGATCGCGGCACGGCAGCCAGACCATGCTCGTCGGGGCCCGCCGGTCGAGCTCCAGGACGTGACTTCGGCGCCGAAGCTCGCCGGCCGTGAAGCCTGCTTGCAAACGAACACGCGGCTGCGGAGCCGACCATGGCCTGACCGTGCGCGCCCAGAATGATGACCCGGATCGTCTCCTCCGGCCGAGGTTCTCCTCGAGCGCTCTTCGGACTTTTTCCTTCAACTTCGCGTACTCCGAAAGCTCGACGCGGACCCTACGCCCTCGGATTTAGCCCGGAAACCGGGACGGAATGGGCACAAATGGGTGGTACCGATCAGGGGCCGGGACCGGCATAACAAAGGGGTGCGTACAAACCACAAGGACGCGGGCAACCGCGCTCCCTCAGCTCCCCTCAGCCCTCTTAGCAACGCTCTTCGAGTTCGAAAGGTCAAACCCCCTGTGACAACGGAACTTCACTCGATCGACGACCTGCTCACCGTGATGGTCGAGCACGACGCGTCCGATCTCCATCTGACGGCGGGCTCTCCGCCGGTGATCCGCGTCAAGGGCCGCCTCGAGCGCCTGTCGGAGCAGGAGACGCTGACATCCGACGAGATCCGGACGCTCATGTACCGGATCCTCTCGACCGAGCAGCAGAAGGTCCTCGAGACGCGCCGGCAGATCGACTTCTCCCACTCGATTCCCGGCCTCGCGCGCTTCCGCGTCAACACCTACTTTCAGCGCGCGGCCGTCGGCGCCGCCTTCCGGCTCATCCCGGACCACATCAAGTCGCTCGAGCAGCTCGGCCTCCCCACGCGGCTCTACGAGCTCGCCGAGAAGCCGCGCGGGCTCGTGCTCGTCACCGGGCCGACCGGCTCCGGCAAGTCGACGACGCTCGCCTCGCTGCTCCACCACATCAACCACACGCGGCACGAGCACATCCTCACGATCGAGGACCCCATCGAGTTCCTGCACCACCACGGCACCTGCATCGTCAACCAGCGCGAGATCGGCCAGGATGCGACGACGTTCGCCGAGGGGCTGCGCGCGGCACTCCGCCAGGACCCCGACGTGATCCTCGTCGGCGAGATGCGCGACCTCGAGACGGTCGCGACCGCGCTCACCGCGGCCGAGACCGGGCACCTCGTGTTCGCGACGCTGCACACCCAGAGCGCGCCGACCACGATCGACCGCGTCATCGACGTCTTCCCCGCCGAGCAGCAGGGCCAGGTGCGCGTGCAGCTCGCCTCGACGCTCCAGGGCGTCGTCACGCAGAACCTCGTGCCGACCGCCGACGGCCTCGGCCGCACGGCTGCGCTCGAGGTGCTCATCCCCGACGACGCCGTCCGCAACCTGATCCGGCAGGCGAAGGTCGAGCAGATCTACTCGGTCATGCAGACGAACACGTCGCGCGGGATGCAGACGATGGAGCAGTCGCTGGCCGAGCTGGTGCTCCACCACGTCATCACGCCCGAGGTCGCGTTCGCACGCTCGTCGCGACCCGACCAGCTTCAGGGCCTGCTCGAGCGCTCCGGCATGACCACTTTCATCCCACCGGCGGCCGGCAACGGCAGCACCGCCGGTAACACGACCCAGACCCAGAGCCGCCTACGGCTCGCCTCGGAGGTGTAGGAACACGTGGATTTGAAACAGGAGATCAAGCTCTCGGACCTCGTCCGTCGGCCGCAGAAGAAGACGAAGGCCCCCGGCGTCACGACGCCGGGCCGCGCGACGCGCAAGCGGCGCGGGAAGCAGGAGATCGTCGGCCTCAAGATCGGGGCCTCCCAGATCGCCGCTGCGCGGGTCGTCAACAACGGCGCGCCGGCGGCGACGCTCGTGCAGCTCGCGCGAGTTCCGCTCGAGCCCGGCGTCGTCGCGTCCGGCGAGGTTCGCGACGTCCAGGCGCTCGCGTCGGCGCTCGACTCGTTCTTCCGCACGAACAAGCTTCCGCGTCGCGGTGTGCGTCTCGGCGTCGCCACGAACCGGATCGGCGTGCGGTCGTTCGAGCTGGAAGGCATCGAAGACAGCCGCCAGCTGGAGAACGCAATCCGCTTCCGCGCGCACGAAGCGCTCTCGATCCCGGAGGCCGACTCGGTGCTCGACTACCACGTCGTCTCCGAGACCGTCGACGAGTCCGGTCGAACGCTCCGCCGCATCGTCCTGACGGCTGCGTACCGGGACTCGATCGACCGCTACGTCGAGGCCTGCAAGGCGGCCGGCATCACGCTCGCTGCGGTCGACCTGGAGGCGTTCGCCCTGCTGCGCGCCGTCAGTCCTCCCGCCGCCGGGGAACAGCCGACTGCCGTCGTGGCGGTCACGATCGGCCACGATCGCACGACGCTTGCGATCTCCGACGGAACCGTCTGCGACTTCACGCGCGTGCTCGAGTGGGGCGGCGCCTCGCTCGTCGCCGCGATCGAGCGCGAGCTCGGTCTCGACGCCGCGGAGGCAGCCGAACTGTTGCGCGCGCTGTCGCACGACCCGGCCGCAACGGACGGCACCAACCGCGACGAGACGCAAGCAGCACGAGCGCGCGAGGCGCTGCGCCGCGAGCTGCAAACGCTGGCGCGCGACCTCGTCGCCTCGCTTCAGTTCTACCAGGCTCAGGCCGGCTCTCTCGCGATCGCGGAGATCCTGGTCGCAGGCGGAACCAGCCGTGTGCCCGGCCTCCCGGAGGAGCTCGAGCGCCTGACGCGCGTGCCCGTCCGCCCGGCCGACCCGCTCGCGCGCGTGCAGGTCGCCGACTCTGTTGGGCAACGCGACGACCTCCCGTCGCTTGCAGTGGCAATCGGACTTGGAATCGAGGTCTAGAGATGCGCGCGGTCAACCTACTTCCCGCCGCCGGCCCCGACAAGGGCCAGAACGAAACCCGGAGCGGCATCCGGACGACGAAGTCGATCGCAGTCGCGGCGGGCCTCGTGCTCGTGGTGCTCGCGGTCGTCCTCGGGCTCGCCTTCACGCAGACGCGCACCACGGTGAGCGACCGGCAGGCGACCCTCCACGGCCTCGAAGCCGAGGTCGCGCAGAGCGAGATGGCTGCGACCGTCACGGCCGCGGGTGCAGCCACGATGCGGGCGCACTACGCCGCCGTCACGGCGGCGGCAACCGGGCGGACTCCCTGGGACGGCCTGCTCGGCCAGCTCTCGCGGGTGATGCCGGCGGGCGCCTGGCTGGAGAGCGTCCAGACGACCGCGGCTGCGGCGTCCGTCGCGCCCACGTCGGCATCGAGCTCGAGCACCGGCAGCGCAGTCGTGACGTCGAACGCCCTGAGCGCGTCGACGTCGACGACCCCCACCGCGGGGACGTTCACCGTCACGGGCTTCGCCCGCTCTCAGGCGGTCGTTCCGCGCGTCCTCGAGCGCCTCGCGCTCGTGCCGGCGCTCTCCGACGTCTCGCTCCAGACGACGCAGCGGTCGCTGGTCGGCAGCAAGGCGGCGGTGCAATTCACGATCAACGCCAACGTGCGTTCGGCAGGAGGGATCGGCTGATGAAGGACAAGTTGACACCAAAGGTTGTCGCTGCGCTGGGCGTGGCTGCACTCGCGGTCGTGGCACTGATCGGCTGGTTCGGCCTCGTGTCGCCGCAGCGGTCGAAGGCTGCTGACCTCGATCAGAAGATCGCGGACGCGCAGACGCAGCTCGTGGTCATCAAGGCCACTGCGAACACCGGCGGCAACGAGAAGCTGCCGTCCAGGCTCGTGCTCACCCGCGCGATGCCCCGGGAAGTGGCGATGCAGCAGGTGCTGCGGCAGCTCCTGCGGGCCGGGAACCACGCCAACGTGCGGCTCGACTCCGTCACGCCGCAGCCTGTTACCGCCGGAGCGGGGTACGAGACCGTCCCGATGGACATCGTCGTGACGGGACGCTACTTCCCGATCACGGGGTTCCTGCATCGGCTGCGCACGCAGACGCGTGTGGTCGGCGACAACGTGAAGTCCTCCGGCCGGCTCTTCAGCGTCGACACGGTGAACCTCGGTGCCGGTGAAGACGGGTTGCCGCAGCTCACCGCGACGATCCACCTGAACGCCTTCACGTACAGCGGTTCGGCAGCGGCGGCGACGTCGACCGCCACGTCCACGACGACACCCGACTCTTCGACCTCGACCTCGGCGGTTGCCGCAGGAGGGACACCCTGATGACTGCCATGGAAACACGGACGGGAGACCGCCGCGCGGCCGCCCGCAACGCCGCCGAGCGGCGCAAGATAGATGATCCTCGTCGCCCTGGCCGTCGTGCTGGTGGCGGTGCTCGCCTTCGAGCTGCCCAAGCTGCTGAAGGGCTCGAGCTCGTCCCCGAGCACGGCCGCGACGTCCGTCACGGCACTCGCGACTCCCGCGACCGCAGCGGGTGCAAGTCGGACGCTCGCGGTGGTGTCGGCGAAGCAGACGCGCGCGATCCGGCGGCTGACGCCCAGGGACCCGTTCGTGCCGCTCATCAAGGAGAGCGCGAGCACGTCCACGTCGGCGCCGGCCTCGCCGGCGACCCGCGTCACGCCGCCGGGGGCCGGTTCGGCCACATCACGCCGTCGGACTTGAAGCCCATTCTTGTCACGCCGGCCGCGCTGACGGCCGCGGTGATCCGGACGGACGGGAAGCGCCAGGTCATCGGCCTCTCGCAGATGTTCAACGTCGGCGACGTGCGGTTCCGGCTCGCGGCAGTGACGCGAAAGACGATGCGGATCAAGGCCGTCGGCGCCCAGTTCGCAGGCGGTAAGCACGCGCTCACAGTGCGCAAGGGCCATGGCGTCAAGCTCGCCAACACGGCGACCGGCGTCACCTACCACCTCCGCTTCGAGGCGGGGACCACGGCCTCTCCGACCGTGATCCAGCCGTCGAGCACGACCCCCAAAGCCGGCGCTTCGGCGAAGGCGAACCAGAGCTCATGAATCCATTCCAGAGAAAGGCGAAAAGCGTCGAGATGACCAGTAACGATCGTCGCGACGCCAAGGGCGGGCTCCGCCGTCTGCGGCGTCCCCAACTACTGACCTACGCGGTGGTACTCGCCGTGATTGCCGCGATCCCCGTCGCCGCAGGCGCGGCGAGCGGACCGTCCGTCGCGGCGCCGACCGGGTTGCAGACCTTCAGCCTGAGGCTCCACGACACCCGGACGACAGCCGGGACCGGGATCCCGTCCTTCTCGCGGACGCCGTCCTTTGCGTGGGCGCCGGTCCGCGGAGCGACGCGCTACGAGTTCGAGCTCTCGACGAGCAAGCACTTCGGCTCCGACAACAGCATCATCTGGTCGAGCAAGACGCTCACCACTCCGGCGGCTGTCGTTCCGATCTCGTTGCCGTGGGTTACGGGCAATCGGACGTCGCTGTACTGGCACGTGCGTGCGTACGGCGCCGGCGGTGTCTCCGTCTGGAGCGCGCCGCGCAGCTTCAACATGCGCTGGCCGGACGTCTCGAACAAGGACAGCGCCGAGGACGAGCTCGGAGTCCCGCAGAGGCTCACGAGCGAGCCGGGTTACATCCGCTGGACGCCGATCGTAGGAGCAACCGGTTACGACGTCTGGTTCACGAACCTCGGCGTCGACAACGGCATCCGCGTCGGCAAGATCGTCTCGACGATCACGACGGTCGCCGACGAGCGCGAGTACTACACGCTGCGCGCTCCGTCGCAGTCCGTCGAGTGGCGCGTTCGCGCCAGGCGCGAGCTCTACGGCAAGACACAGAACAGCATGCCTCGCGTCTCGTACGGTTCGTGGAGCAGCCTGTCCCCGATGTACACGTCCACCGCCGGCGCGACAGCGCCGACCGACGACATCGCACGCCCGCTCAAGACCGTGTCGGCCCAGGTCGTGTCCGACAGCCGCTCCGTCCGGGCGCACGCGCTCATGCCGGCGTTTGTCTTCTCGAGCGACGGCCGCCCGCTTCACCGCGTCTACATCGCGACCGACAGGGACTGCGTCAACGTCGTCCACGTCGGATCGATCGTCGGCGGCACGGCCTACGCACCGCGTGTCACGGGCCCGCTCGCTCTCAATCCGGAGACCTGGAACGACCCGGAGACGCCGCTCTTTCCTCATCGATGGCGCTGAAGGCAAGACCCTCCGGTCGGACGGCGAGGCCGTGACGACGAACGAGGCCTCGCCGGAGGCCGCCGCGGCCGAATCCGCCGACGCGACGAAGGCGTCGGACGCACAGACGAAGGCGTCGGACGCACAGACGAAGGCGTCGGACGCACAGACAAAGGCTCCGCCCCCCGTCGACCTGTGGGACTCCGATTGGGACTCCGGCGTGTACTACTGGACGGTCGTCCCGGTTGCCAAGAACAAGGCGGGCGAGTACCAGGACCGGGTCGTTCCGCAGGACGCCTGCCAGCACGGCAACGTGCAGATGTTCAAGAAGCGGAGCACCCAGCAGAGCCTCACGAAGCACACGCTGAGCAGCAAGACCCATCGCGTCGTCGCAGGTGCCCCGTATCTCACGGGCCTGTCGCCGTCGGGTCGCCTGCTGTCGGCGTCGAGCTCGCGGAGCTCGTTCTACGGCGTGCCGCTGATCGCATGGACGCCGTCGACAGGCGGCGGCCACGTACGACGTCGAGTGGAGCAAGACGAGCTATCCGTGGCGGAAGGCCGGCGGCCTTCAGACGCCCGCGACCTCGGCGCTCCTGCCGCTCAAGCCGGGCACGTGGTACTACCGCGTCCGCGGCAACAACCCGTACCTGCCCGGGAACAAGAAGCTCCGGTGGACCGGCCCGGTTCGGGTCGAGATCGCCAAGCCGACGTTCAGCGTGGTCGGAGGCTAGGGAGTCAACGTGCGCCGGCTCGCGACAAACGAGGAAGGCTTCACCCTCGTCGAGATGCTGATCGCCATGACCGTCATGGCGATCGGCATCGCGGCGCTGGTGGCCGGTTTCAGCTCGGGCATCCTCTCCGTCAACCGTGCGGGCACAACCTCGACCGCCGGGTCGCTTGCCGACAAGCAGATGGAGAGTTACCGCCAGGCGGCGTTCACGTCGCGTGCCGACGCGCTGCAGCCCTCAGCTGGGCGCCACCGCAGACGGGCGCGGACGGACGTACCTACTGGGTGCGGGACGAGGATCAGCTGGACGTGCGTCGTCCCGGGCCGCCAACACGACGACGAGTCCCACCGCGCCCGCTGTCCCGGGCACTCCGACGAGCCGCCCCGTCAAGCTCGTGTCGATCGACGGTGCGCGCAAGGCTCGGCGACCGGGAAGCTCCTCTTCACCGAGAGCACGACCTTCGACTCCTCCACAGGCTGACAACCCACTTCACCTAAGGAATCCAGATGGCCGCATTCGCATACGACGCAATCAACGCCCAGGGGCTCGAGATCTCGGGCCTCATCCACGCGCAGGACGCGAGCGCCGCCCGCGAGCAGCTGCAGATGCGCGGGCTCCTGGCGCACGCGCTGGCCGAGCGCAACCCCGCAGGCGAGGGCGGGGCGACGAGCCCCTTCAAGAAGGTGAAGACGAAGTCCCTGCAGGTCTTCGCGCGTCAGTTCGCGACGATGATCGCCGCCGGCGTCAGCGTCGTCCAGGCGCTCGTGACGCTCGAGGAGCAGACCGACGACAAGTATCTGGCCGAGGTGATCGCCGACGTCCGGTCCGAAGTGGAGGGTGGCGTGATCCTCTCGAAGGCGCTGGCGCAGCATCCGAAGGTCTTCAATCGCCTGTTCGTGGCGATGGTCGAGGCGGGCGAGTCGTCGGGAACCCTCGACACGGTGCTCGACCGCCTCGCCGTGCAGATCGAGAAGGAGGCGCAGATCAAGCGGCGCGTCAAGGGAGCGATGGTCTACCCGGCGGTCGTCATCTCGTTCGCGAGCCTCGTGCTGACGTTCATGCTCCTCTTCATCATCCCGGTCTTCGTGAACGTCTTCGACGACCTGAACGGCGAGCTGCCGAAGCTCACGCAGATCGTGATGAAGGCCTCGTACGCGCTGCGCCACTACTGGTTCATCATCTTCCCCGCGATCGCGGGGCTCATCTTCGGGTTCCGCCGCTGGAAGCAGAGCGACAGCGGGCGGAAGGTCTGGGATCGCTTCAAGCTGAAGATCCCGATGAAGATCGGTGACGTCGTGCACAAGATCGCGCTCGCGCGCTTCTCGCGCACGCTCTCGACGCTCGTCTCGTCCGGAGTCGACATCATCAAGGCGCTCGAGATCACCGGCGCGACCTCCGGCAACTGGGTCGTCGAGCAGTCGCTGGCCGATATCCGCGTTCGCGTGCACGAGGGCGTGCCGATCAGCCAGCCGCTGCAGGAGGACCCGGTCTTCCCGGCGATGGTCGCGCAGATGGTGAAGATCGGCGAGGAGACCGGCGAACTGGACAACATGCTCGGCAAGGTCGCCGACTTCTACGAGGACGAGGTCGACTCGAGCATCCAGTCGCTCACGTCCATCATCGAGCCGATCCTCATGATCCTCGTCGGAATCATGGTGGGCACGATCGTGATCGCCATGTACCTGCCGATGTTCAAGATGCTCACGCTCATCAAGTAGCGCGCGCGCGCTGCCGGATCGGGCAGCGCGGGATGCTCGCGCAGAGGGACTGCCCTCCTCGGGCCCCTCGTTGTGCGCCACCGAGGGTTACAACGAGATCGAGCATCAGGGACAGCACACCGCCAGACAGCTACGGCGGCCGCGCGCGAGGCCGGCTGAAACGACAGCGACGTTCTCGCGAAGGTCCGCTCCGATTCGTTCGCAGCCGGTTCAATCACCTCTTGCCTTATCCGGTTCGAAGCCGACTATTCGGGGAACAGGTGATCGCGGCATCGATCTCCGTTGCCTGCTATGAATGAAGAAACGTGACTTCTGATTGGCAGACGACTGAGCGGATACTCGACTCCGGGGCCTTCGAGTCGACGCAGCGAACGTCGACCCCTAGGTCCGTCGTCGAAAGCTCAGAATCCGGAGCCCGCTGGCTCGGCGTCGTCTACTGGCGGGCTGTGAGTGAATTCTCGCGCGGGACTGTCCGCGCCCGATGGACGGATGACGGCGGACGTCTTATCCTCCTCGGAGGGCCGACCCTGCTCCGGTTCGGGGTTCCCGAAACCTTGTTCTCCGATGAGGCCGTCTCGTGTCGCTTCGCCATCGAGGGCGGGCTCCTCGCGATTCGGGCTGGTGGCTCGATAACCGTGAAGCAGCAGCGTTCCGGCCAGGGTTTCGACCTCGTGGTCTCGGTCGAGGAGTACTTGCCCCGCCTCGCCGCCCGGGCAGGTGGTCCCTGGTGGACGGGCGTGCTGTACGCCAAGGGGCAGAGTCCGTTTCACGCCGGGGTCAGTCGGCGCTACTTCGAGCTCCTGAAAGCCGAAGCAGCGTAATGAACGTCGCTGTTTTCGGGGCCTCAGGGGTCATCGGCGCAGCGGTTCTCCCACTTCTCACGCGCGAGCATCACGTCGTCGGCGTCTCACGGACCGCACAGCCGCAGCGTTCCGGCGTTCAGTGGCAGCAAGGGGACGTCAGTTCCCCCACAGACGTTGCGCGAGCGGTCGATGGCGTGGAGGCGGTGTATTACCTCGTCCACTCTCTCGGCTCGGACGACTTCGAGCGCAAGGATCGGGAAGCCGCCGCGAACGTCGCGGGAGCCTGCGAGCGGGCCGGCGTGAAACAGATCATCTACCTCGGTGGGCTCGGCGACCAGGCCCCCGATGCGTCGCCGCATCTCCGCAGCCGACACGAAACAGGCCAGCTGCTTGCCTCCGGACGTGTCCCGGTCACGACACTGCGCGCGGCGATGATCGTTGGTGAGGGGAGCGCGGCTTTCGAGACCACTGTTGCTCTTGTCGATCGGCTGCCCGCGATGATCATGCCCAGATGGGTGTCCACCCCGACCCAGCCCATCGCGATCGACGACATCACCCGCTATCTCGCCGGAGTCTGTGGCCTCGACGCGGCACTGGGACAGAGCTTCGACGCCGGCGGCCCCGAAGTGATGACGTACCGCCAGATCATCGAACGCATCGCCAAGCTTCGCGGACGACGCGTCGCGCTCGTCGAGGTGCCCATTCTCTCCCCGCGACTGTCATCTCTCTGGCTTCATCTGGTCACGCCCGTGAATGCCTCGGTCGCCCGTCCGCTCGTGGAAGGACTGAAGAATCCAACGATCGCCCGCGAAGAGCGAATACGAAAACTCGTTCCCTTCGACCTCAAGCCGTTCGACGTCATCGCTCGGGAAATCTTCTCGGAAGGGCGATCCGGCTTCCCGAACAAGCCTCGCCAACCGCATGACGGGTGAAGTCGACTCCATTTGACGGTGAGCAACCCTCGAGCGGGAGCACAGCGCAGTCTCAGACGCGCGGACGAGGACGCGTCGTCGTATCCGCTTGGACGAGCGGGAGCAGGCTTGCGATGTTGGCGTAGATTCTGTGTTTCCGACCCTGGCGGGTCGTCATTCCACGGCTTAGGCAAAGACCGCGCTGATACCGAGCGGATCGTGGAGCGTCTCTGCCTGTCGCGCCTGCACCGGGTCTGGGACATACGCCTCCGCCTGCGCAAAGGCTTCCCAGTCCTCGACGACGTTGCCCTTGTAGGCACGCAACGCTTCCAACGTTTCGCCCATCTCGAGTTCGATCGCTTCGATCTCACGCGGAAGTTCGCGCTCGATCATCTGCTCGATCAGAGCGTTCATCGAGAGACCTTTCTCCTTCGCCACGAGGCGGAGGATCCTCATGGTCAGCTCGTCGCGGAGACGGAGAGGGAAGTTGCTCGTGGGCATGATTCGAGCATACCCGCCGCGCACGGATGACGTCAAATCTTGGTTATGACGTCATAACGTCGCACGGTGCCTGCGCGAAGGGCGTTGGTATGGTTGACCGGTGTTCGGCCGTCCTGGTCGCCGACAGCTGCAGACTGCGCCTTCGCCGGCCCGTCCGTGTGACGGCTCGGTCGAGCATCCCGAGGTCGCACCAAGCAACGCCGCGTGAAGGCGGCCCGCCGGCTGCACGGGCGAGCTACGGCTTTCGGTGACTTGACCTTCCGGTACGTGAGCGCGCGCAGCGTGGCGCTGATGGTCGGCGTGGCGGTGCTCGCTCTCCAGTTCAAGAGGGCATCGACCGACAATGTCTCGTTCTACGACGAGGGTTCTCACCTGTCGTACGTGCAATACGTGGCCTCGGGCCATATCCCTCACATCGGCGACACGCTGAACACCTGGGGTCGCGAGGTCTACTCGTGTCATGCGGTATTCCCGGTTGGCGTTGTGTCGTCCGTTCCCTGCGGCGAGATCGGGGCACCGGGTGCGTACCCGGAGGGAGGCACGTTCACGTCTGCGGGATGGCCCCCGTTGTTCTACGCGTACGCGGCGGTCTTCGTGCGCGTGCTCGGAGTCGTCGGCGTCGATCCCCTCTACGCCGCACGAGTGGCGGCCTGCCTACTCTGGGCTATGGGAGCGGCGGCGTTGGTGCTCGTCGCGGTGCGGTTCGGCGCGAACTTCGGCGCAGCAGCCGCCGCAGGCCTCGTCGCCGGAGCGATACCCTTCGCGACGCTGCTGGGTGCATACGTCACTCCGTACTCGGCGCAGTTGCTCCTGTCCGTCCTCCTGTGCGGCACGGTGCTCAACCTGATGCGAGACCGGGTGACCTGGCGGAGCGGTGACATCGCCGTAGCCGTCGTTCTCCCCCCGCTTGCCATCATGGTCGTGCCACACGCTCTCGTCGCGGTGCTGATTGCCTATCTCGCATTGGGTATGCAGTGGGCGTCCAGGTTGTTCCGAGACGCGCGACCACCCCGCCGGGCGTTGATCGTCCTCGCCGGTCCGGTGCTCGCCCTGTGCGCCTACAAGGCATGGGACGCGATCGTCATCGCTCGCACTACACCCTTTCCTGCCTCGGTCAACTTCTCAGCCGTTACGCATTTCGCCGATCCTCGCGGCTCGTCGCTGATCACGCCATTGTTCACGCAGTGGTGGCACTTCTGGCCGAACAGCTTGGTGGGGGACTCGTTGGTGTATGGGAACTGGGAGAACGTGGTCGGAATCGGCGCGGTCATGCTCGCCGCGGCAGGTGTCGGCGCGGCGTTGCTCAACGAAAGGGCGAATCCCTTCGCGCGCTGGCTCGCCCTGGGGTTGATCGTGGGGGCGCCGCTCGGCGCCTGGGCCTTCGAGCGGACATTCGCATACCCCGTGCCCGTGCGGTACGGCTCGAGCATCATCGGCGTCTCCCTGCTCGTGCTGGCTCTGTCGGTCGCCCGGTTGCAGGGCCGCATCCTGCTGACGGGCACCCTGCTCGTGTGGCTGTCGGCGTTCTTCAACCAATGGCCGTAGTCGTCGCGTCTCACGGCATGAACGAATGATTCGAATCGAGCGGGAGCACCACTTTGCGATGCCCGTCGAAGCCGGCTTCGCGTTCATCACGGACATGTCCAACTGGCCCCGGTACTGGCCCGGCTTCGTCCGGATCGAGTCCGGTTCGCGGTGGAGCGCCCCGGGCGACGAGGCCCGCATCGTCGTTCGGCTTCTCGGGCGGGAAGTCGAGCTTCGAATGACTCTGCGCCACTTCGAGGAGAACCGACTCGTCCAGTACGAGAGCACCCAGAGCGGGATGCCCGATGCTCATCACGAGCGACACTTTGTACCGGCCAACGGCGGGTTCCTCTACCACCTCGTGGTCGAGTATGAGCCGAGGGCTGGGCTCCGAGGCCTCTACGACCGGCTTCTCCTGCGGCGCGGCGTCGAGCGCGCGCTTCGTCAGACGATCGCGAACCTCGACGCCGCGTTGGCAGATCAATCGCCCTGGTAGACCTCGCCGGTGGTCGAGGGTGCAGCGAGACCGGCGAGCTCGTCGGCCGTGTATTCGTCATGGACTTTGCCGAAGGAGTAGGTCTCGCGCTGCGGCCAGCCGTCGGGGGAGTCCTCGAACGACTCCTGCCTGCCGTATGGCGTCAGGTCGATCAGCGGCACACCGTCGACGCCACGGCCCTGGGTGGAATACGTGCGGTAGACCCGCTCGCCGTCCCGCAGAAACACGCTCAAGCCAAACGACCCTGTCCCGTGGGGCGACGGATGCAGTTCGTCGCGGAACCGGCCCCCCGCCGACGAGTAAACAGGGATGTCCGGCCGACCCATACGGTCGTCCATGTAGGCCCGGAACTGCTCGAGCGGTGCGGCAGCCTCCATCGCGAAGGTCACATCGGCCACGTGCAGATGAGCCAAGTGCGGAACGTGATCGGTGAAGGCAGAGCAGCCGGGGCACGGGTGCTCGTCGTCGGGCTTGAGCATGTGGTGATAGACGATCAGCTGGCGTCGCCCTTCGAACATGTCGAGCAGGCTCGTGGGCCCGTCGGGCCCGGTCGCCTCGAGCGTCGCATCGACCTCGGTCATCGGCAGGCGCCGACGCTGCGCTGCAACTGCGTCACCGGCGTGCGTGTGTGCCTTCTCGGCGATCAACAGCTGGTCGCGGGCCTGTCGCCAGTCCTCTGCCGACACCACCCGTGGCAGGGCCGTGTCGGCATGGCCGCGCACTGTCGTTGTCGTCGTCATCGCTGCCTCCTTCTCGCTTCGCCTTCCGCGCCTACACGTCGCTCGCTCACCATGACCGTAGCCGGACCCGATGAGCCATTGGCGTGCCGGCGCGAACCCCGTGACACGGCCTGCGAGACTACGCCGATGACCGACGTATCGACCCACCTCATGTTCCAGGACGGCTCCGCCCGCGAAGCTGTCGAGCGGTACGTCGAGTTGATTCCCGGCTCGACGATCACCGAGGTGACCGGTCCGGACGGCCCCGGTCAGACGATCAGGTTCACACTGGCGAACCGGCCGTTCATCGCCTTCGAGAGCCCCATCACCCACGGCTTCGGCTTTACGCCGTCGATGTCGATCTTCGTGACGTGCGACACGCCGGCCGAAGTCGACGAGCTCTTCGGCGAACTGAGCAGCGACGGATCGGTGCTGATGCCACTCGACGACTACGGGTTCAGCCCCCGCTTCGGCTGGTGCACGGACCGTCACGGCGTCTCGTGGCAGATGTCCTTGTCGTCCACTTGACATCCTCGGCGATAGGGCGGGAACATGCTCGTTGGTGCAGGCGCGGCGACCGGAGATTTCGAGGGCGTTGGATGGCAACCGGAACGGGATGCTGCGTGCGGCGCCGAGATTGCTGTTCGGGGGCTCCTCCTCACGGACGACTCCTCGGCCACACTACTGAGAGGACGACGAATGCGATCGACAAAGAACTACGGACGGCTTGTGGCGGCAGCGGCAGCCTTCGCGGTGCTGCTCCTCGCCACCCCCGCCGGAGCGGTCATCGGCGGGACGTCCGACACGAGCAACCACTACGCGAACGTCGGCGTGCTGCAGTTGCACGTCGACAACGATTGGTTCGACTTTTGCTCGGGGACGTTGGTGCGCCCCGACGTCGTTCTGACGGCAGCGCACTGCACCGACTTTCTCGAGGACGTCGGGCCGGACGGCCTCGGCCCCGCCGATCTGCGGATCTCGTTCGATCCCGCGGGGGGCGGCCCGTATTCGACGGTGGATCACATCGTCGTGAATCCGGCCTGGTTCACGGCCGGCCCGTGTCTCGGCAACTCGAAGCACCTGTGTCTCGAGCCTCCGCACGAGGACATCGCACTCGTATTCCTCGATGCGCCCGCCGCCGGCGTCGCTCCGGCACCGATCGCCGGTCGCGGCTATCTCGACGGGCTCGACCTGAAGACGGCGGCGTTCACCGTCGTCGGCTACGGCACCGACGCGTTCATCACCGGCAGCGCCTTCGCGCCCAAGGCGATCACCGTCTTCGACGGTGTGCGGAGCTACCGGCAGGTGTCTGCGATCCCGGCGTCGGACGCGTTCCCCGACCGGTTCCTGAAGATCACGAAGGGCGTGTGCTTCGGCGATTCCGGCGGCCCGTTGTTCCACGACGGAACCCTCGTCGCGCTGAATACGTGGACATTCAGCGCTCGCTGCGATGGGCCGAATCTGGAGTACCGAGTGGACTCGGCGCCGGCTCAGGCGTTCCTCGACGCGAATCTGTAACTGCGACCAGCGCTGCCCGGGCGGCCTTGCCTCCCCGGGCAGCGCTTTCTCAAGAGGTTGAGCCAGTTCTCGCCGAGCAGCCCCGTTGGGCGCCTCGGTCGAGCGCCCCTGCGCCGACCGTCTGCAAGTCAGCGCCGGTGTCGGCTTGCCAGAGCTGTGCTTCCGGTTCGGCCCCGGGTCAGTTCGCCTCTGGCTGCGCCGGCGTGCTCGCTCGGTCGGACCCGGACGAGTGCGTGTAGGGCAGCTGCCGCCCGTTCCGCTTCCGCTCCGCGCAGTTCCCCTATGAGCTCCCCCGGCGCGACCAGGCCCCGCACCTGCAAGCGCGACCGGACAGGCGGGGTCGGGTGAGAGCACGCTTCCGCAGGAGAGTCTCGTACGCCTGAGCCTTATGCTCGATGCGTGGACGAGGGGATCTTGAGGCGTCTCGATCGCGCGGTTGGGGTCGAGGACATCGCCGGGGCGCTCGAACGGTTGGCGCCGACTGATCTGCAATCGCTCTTGCTCGAGGTCTATCGGCGGCGCGTGGCCGCTTTGTCGCCGCAGACTGTTCTGAAGCGGTACGAGCAGAACCGGTTCGTGTTTCCTGCCGTTAGCGACCCTCGCGACCTGCTCGGATTCGACCAGAGAGCGCTCTCGCTCATTCCCGCTGACTACCAACCCGTCGAGTTGTCACCGGTGGCGCCACTCGGTGCGGCAGCAGTTCTCGGCGAGCTGAGCCAGGACTGGGCGATCTCTACAGCTCGGAACAGTGAGGTCGTGAGCGACTCGACGAATGTCCTTGCTCTCGAGTGTGCGCTACGTCGTCGGCGCGATCGGAAGACGCAGGTCAAGTTGATCTCCAGCCATCGTCTTCTGCGCGGGCAGGACTACGGTGGTGCTGCCGGTCAGCACTTTCGACTACTCGGTCTCGCCGCGGCTGGTCGGGGCGACGCGTTCGAGGTCGATGCTCTGGTGGAGCAACTCGGGTTCTTTGTGCGGCTGCTCGGCGACGTTCGCATCGTGCTCGCCCCGCTCGCCGGCAGCACGCTTGCCGAAAACGTCCGCGAACGAATCGGCGGGCGCGTCGAGCTCGACCACACCCGAGCGAGGGGTCGCCGTTACTACGTGCGGCTCTGCTTCAAGATCTACCGGGGCGAGCTCGAACTCGGTGATGGCGGCTTCACCGAGTGGACACAGACGATGCTGGGCGATATCAAGGAACGCCTCCTCATCAGCGGCGTCAGTACCGAGCGCGCCGTCGCACACCGCGACGAGTCGCCCGACGATCACTGATCGACTGTCGTGGCCGCGGTAACGCCCCGCACACGACCGGGCACCGTGACCGAATACGACGGCGACGACGCAACCTGCACCCCGCACGTGTACTCGGCGAGCGGGACCAACGCGTTCGTCGACATCGGCAGCGGTGACGTTCACATTATCCGGGACGAGAGCGGCGAAGTAGCGAAGACGGTCGTCGTCCAGCTGATCCCAAAGGACGCAACCCGGCGGATCGACCAGACCCCAGCGCCCGGCAACTGCCCCTTCTGAACCCTCGACGCGGCTGGAGGGCGGCACCCCCGGCCTCCAGCCTCCGCTGCGGGCCAACGAGGTGCCGACGCGTGTGCGCGCGAGAGAGACAGAAAGTGGTGGGGTTCGGAGCGCGAAGACGCTGCGGGCCGGGCCCCACCTCGTTCACCGCGGTCAGGGGGCGGTACCCTCACCTCCCCGCCTTGGGTGCGCAGGGGGATGAGAGGGAGTGGTGGTGATCGGGACAGGGCTATGGCGGGCGAATGCGCGCTCTACCGCCTGGCGAGGGTTCGTGGGGGTGGCTGTGGTGACCTTCGCTCGGGCGCCGTTGTCGAGTCCGCGGGGCCCGTCGCTGCGCGCCGTGCGGCTGTCGATATGCTCAACCCGTGCGCGTTCAGGATCGACTCCTCCTTGTCGTGGTCACAGGGGCTGCGCTCGCTTCGGTCGACCTCATCGTCAAGGCCACCGTCCCGACGGCATGGTGGGCCTTTCATCACCGCTCGAACGGTTGGGTCGCCCTGTCTGTCGTGCTGCTGATCGGGGCTCTCGTGCTGGCGTTCTTGCCCTCCCGGGCAGTGGCGCTCGCGGGCGGCGTGATGGTCGGAGGCGTGCTCGGAAATCTCGTCTCGGCGCGCGCGGACGGCGGCTGGGTGCCGAACCCACTCACGATCGGCGGCTACGGGGGCGGCATCGCCTTCAACCTCGCGGACGTCTTCTTCGTCCTCGGGGAAGTGCTCTTGATGACGACCCTGATGGTGCAAGTGGTCCGCAACCGCGATCGTCTGGCCCCGGCGCGCGCGTGGGAGCGCGCGGTCCAGCGGCGGCTTCATCTCTGAAGCCGGGGCTTCGTTCGTAGTTCGCCACCGCGCCCCGCTTTCTGCCCGTTCCCAAGGCCAAGTCGCCTGCTCGGGCGGGACTTCCCCGACCTCCGGCTGATCGGGCCGCACCAGCGACGATGAACCAAAATCGACGAGGGAGGCGAGGATGACGACTGCGCTGCAGAACGGACCAGCGGTCGCGAACGACCTGTTGGAACGCCTCGGCCAGGCGATCGGCGGCAGAGCCACGGTTTCGACCGTGTTCGGCGAGCCGGTGGATCGCGAGGGCCTGACGGTGATCCCCGTCGCAAGGATGCGCTTCGCGTTCGGCGGTGGCGGCGGCGGGGGTACGAAAGGCAGCGACGAAGGCTCGGGCGGTGGCGGAGGCGGCGCTGCGATCGTGAAGCCGGTCGGCTACATCGAGGTGCACCACGGGTCGGCCCGATTCAGGCGAATCTCCGGCGCCTCCGACCTCCTCGCGCTCGCGGTCACAGCGTCGCTGGCGGCGCTCACGGCCAGGCGGCTGCTCGCTGGCTAGAAGCGAGCAGCCCTCCGAGCCTTCGGCGCGCTGGTTCGGCTCCCGGCTCGCTTCGGTGGTCGATGTGTCAGCATCTGCGCGTCCGACAATCAACTGACGAAAGGGAGTCGCAATGGCGGATGCCTCCGATTCACCCATCCTTGATCTCCTCACGACCATGAACCTGGCGGGAGTCGAGGCATCGACGCTCGATGCCCAGTCGCTGATGCTGGTGCGGATGGCCGCGCTCGTCGCGGTGGACGCTCCCCCGGTTTCGTACATGCTGAACCTTCGCATGGCGGGCGAAGTGGACGTGGACGCCTCGCAGGTGGAGGGGATGCTGGCCGCGATCGCGCCGATCGTTGGTTCCGCCCGGGTTGCGTCCGCGGCCGGCAAGATGGTTCGCGCGCTCGGGCTCGAGATACGCCTTGCGGAGCTCGAACAGGAATAGGGCGTCCTCGCGGTGAGACCCGGAGCCGGGGGAGGGGCTGCGGCAAGCCCCTGGGGGAGGTGGCCCCGGGTCTCGCGTTGATGTTTGCACCAAAGACGAGCGTGGCGGCAAGGCGGCGCCGGGGAGGAGGGAGTATCCCCCGGGACTAGCCTAGGGTCCAGGGCAAGTCCCCCCAGACAGCCCATAACGATCGAGTCGGGCAGAAGTACACTCGGACGAATCGGTGGGCCGGCCCTCGAGGGCAGGGGGAAGCGATCGTTGAGGGGGCCTTGAGGGGCGGCCCGGCCCACCGTTTCGTAGCCGTGTCTCGTGGTCGCGGCAACCGTTCATCGTGGTCACCCCTTCCGCTCGTCGAGCATGAACACGGTTTCCCTGACTGACGTGCTGGGCGAGGCGATCGGACGGGTGGCGCTGGACGAGCCATACCCGGCTTCCCTAAGGTGAGGTGCGACACCGATCAAGGGCGCCTGGTGAACGCTTGACGAGTTCGCGGTGGCCTTGTTCGCCGAACGGCGAAGAGCACGTGTTGTCAACAACAAGGAGGTCACTATGGAACGCGCTTCTCGGCATCCCCGTTTCCGGCAGGCCGCGATCGCGATACCGCTGGTGATCGCTGCCGTCACCGCGCTGGCGCTGGCGGTCCTGGCCGCGGCCGGTTTGGCAGCAACGAACCGCGTCTCGGCCGCACCATCGAACACGCAACCTCCGGCCGTCTCGGGAACGCCGGAGATCGGCAAGGAGTTGACGACCACGAACGGAACCTGGACCAGCAGCACGACGCTGACCTTCACCTACCAGTGGCGCCGCTGCGACAAGACCGGCGGAAGCTGCGCCAACATCTCCAACGCGACCGACAACACCTACAAAGTGCAGGGGGAAGACGGCGACAACACGCTGCGTGCCGTCGTGACCGCCAAGAACAGCGACGGCAGCGGCAGCGCGACAAGCGTCCCGACCGCGGTCGTCCCCGCCGCGCCGATATCCAACAACGGCTGTCCGGCCGACAAGAGCGCCAAGACCGCCCCGATTGCGAACCTCGCTCCGCCCGCCCGGCTGCAGATCGTCTCCTTCGACGTGCTCTCGGGGGCGATCAACAGGAATACGAACAACTTCACCCTGAAGGTGCGCGCCGGCAGCACCTGCGGCGTCAACATCAAGGGCGCGAGCATCTACGTGACCGCAGTGCCCTACAACCAGTTCAGCATCCCGGCGGAGGAGCTGACCGGGGACGACGGCAGCGCGACCCTGGTCTTCCACCGCGACGCGAACTTCCCTGCCAGCGACCAGCAGCAGCAGCTGACGCTCTTCATCCGCGCCACGAAGCCGGGCGAGGACCCCCTCGCCGGCGTCTCGACACGACGGCTCGTCGGGATCAACTTCTCCAGCTAACGCCCGTCTCTTCCGCTCGGCCGCGCCGCGAGGTAGCGACGGCGCGGCCGGGCACAGTCGGGGCTTCATTGCCGCCCCGCCTCTTCCTCCACGTCTAGTTCAATGCCAGGAACGGTGCGAGGAAGTCCTGCGCATCGTCGCTGTCGACGCGCTGATCCGTGCTCGTGGAGTAGCACGGGACGTCGCCGGAGGACACGACCGAGATCACGACCGGACCGGTCCGGGTATCGACGAACGTCGGCCCACCCGAGTCTCCGTAGCCGGTTCCGGAGAGTCCGCGCGCCAGGCTCTGGTCGAGGTGGATGACCTCCGGGTTGAGCGCGTGGAAGCCCGAGATCGTCCACTTCCGGATCCCGTCGAACGGGAACGTCGGGCCCGAGGCCTTGACGACGACCTTCTCCGAGGTGCCGTAGCCGACGTTCGTGTAGACGAGACCGTCCAGCTCTTTCGAGCTGAACCCGTCGAGGAAGTGCCGTGGCGCGATCGTCGCCGCTGCGATGTCGGTCACCGGCGTGTCGAGCAGCACGATCCCGGTGTCGTTGTGGTACGGCTTCTTGTAGTTCGGGTTCTGGTGGATGGTGCCGTGGTAGGGCGTCGCGAAGATGTCGTGTGCAGCGTCCGTCCCGAAGTTCGGGTCGAACGTCACGTAGGCCGTGCCCTGGCCCAAGGAGAGCAGATAGTCGGTGCAGTGCCCGGCGGTCAGGAAGACTCGACGCGACACGAGTGTGCCCGAGCAGACGATGTCCAGGCTGCCGTCCGACCGCGCTACCAGCAAGGCACCCACGTTCGGGTGTCCGCTGCCGTCAATGTGGACGTCACCTGTCTGTGCCGGTGCGAGGCCGGCGACGATCAGTGCTGCCGCAATCGTTGCGGCAACGGTCAGTGTTCTTCTCATGTTTTCACCTCGCTCGACGCGATAGAGAAAAACATGATCCTAGGTCGCGCGCTCACTGTGTGCTGATCGCGAGCTTGCCGCGGATGTGCTCGCTGGCGAGCACCTGAAGGGCGTCGGCCGCGCGCTCGAGCGGGAAGGTGTCGTGGATGTGGACCCGCAGCGTGCCGTCGTCGAGGAGCGCGCCCAGGCGACGGAGATTTTCGGCGGTCGGCACGGCCATCACGTTTGTGTGCCCAGGTCCATCCCCGGCTGCGCCGTTCGACGACGCGACGCGGGCGCCGTCCTTGAGCGCGCCGTCGAACTCTCCGGGAGCATGGGAGACGAGATCGAGCAGCGCGTCCACGCCGTCGGGGTGGGCGGCGCGAACGGCAGCGACGATGTCGCCGTCGCGGTCGAGCTGCTCGACGACGCCGAGCTCGTGCAGGTAGTCGGCATCTTCGGTGAGCGAAGGAGCGATGACCGTGGCCCCGGCGCGGGCGGCGAGCTGGACGGCGAAGCTGCCGACGCCGCCGGTCGCGCCGACGATCAAGATCGTTTCTCCCTCGGAAGGCGCGAGCGCGTCCATCGCGGCCAGCGCGGTGACGCCCGCGAGCGGGGCGACGCCCGCCGCGGCAACGTCCAGTGAAGCGGGCTTCGAGGCGACCGACATCTCCGGGGTGAGTGCGATCAGCTCGGCCCAGCTTCCGTCGTGGACGGTCGGGTTCGCGTGCAGAACGAAGCCGAAGACCTCGTCGCCAACCGAGTATCCCGCGCCGTCGGCGCCGGTCGCGTCGACCGTGCCGGCGTAGTCGCGTCCGAGGACGACGGGAAAATCGTGTTCGACCATGCCCCGGAGCATCCCGGCCGCGATCGCGTTGTCGACCGGGTTGACCGAGGACGCGCGCACACGCACCACGATCCCGGCGGACGGACTCGTTGGTTCGGCCAGGTTGTCGCGGAAGGCAGGGGCGGCGTCGAAGGAACCGAGGGTGACTGCTTTCACGAGCTCTCCTTGGTCGAACGAGAACATCCTACGCGCCCGAATCAGGGTCGGATGTGTAACCGTCCCGTCTCCGGTATCTACGAAGGAGGATCAGCATGGCTGTCCTGATTCGGCACCGTGGCGCGATGAGCCCGGCGCAGTACGACGAGATCTCACCGCCCCTGGTCGAGCAGCTCAAGAAGCAAGCGGGCTTCCTGTTCCACGTCTCGTACGAAGACGCCGCCGGCTTCGTCGTGGCCGAGGTGTGGGAGACGCAGGAGCAGCACGACACCTGGTTCGACGCGAACGTGAAGCCGAACCTCCCCTTCGAGATCTCGCAGGAGGTTGTCGCCCTTCACAGTGTGCACACGCCGTAGTCCCCACACGGGCCGGGGTTGGGCGCCTTCGCCGAGCGCCCGACTCCGGGCAGGCAGCAGCTTCGCTCGCGGCGTAGGCGGCTGCAGTAACGCACTACCTGTCGGAGCTCGAAAGAGCGCCTTACGGCGCGTCGGCATCCTGCTTTGGTACGTCCGGCTTCTTTTCGAGCCCCAACCACTTCCGGATCTTTGCGATCAGGCTGGCCATAGGGCGAGTCTACGCTGTTTCCGCCGGTCGCTGTGTGGGTCCGTCGTCGTCAACTGGAAGGCCGTCGTCGGCCGCGGTGTCCACGCCAAGAATCGCAGTGGCTTCGGACACATGACGCCGCCAGACAGCTCGCCAATCCGGCTAGTAGATGTGCAGCTTGTCCAGGAGCGCGAGCGGATCATCGAGCGACTCGAACAGATCCTTGTTGTGCTTGATCATCCTGCTTCGCATATAGACGCGGAGCCACTGCTTGTAGATGTACAGCTCATAGCGATCGAGCATGGCGCCGAGTGGCAGGTCACGCTGTGCGATGAGTCCCGCCAGAAACATCGCGCACTCGAAACCGAGCGAAATCGACTGAAAGTACGGGGAGCCAATGGCCGAATCGCCGGCGAGGAACACGGGTGAGCTGGCAAAGGGGTTGTCGCTGGACTCCGCCGTGAGCAACTGCCGGCTGGTCGCGTTGCGGGCTCGGTACAGATCGAGAGGAATCCGGACGATCTCCAGGTCGCCGATTATCTCGCCGTGAGTTTCCTGCTTGATCTTGGCGATGAAGCGATCCATCGACTGCGCGACATCGGGAAAGTTGTTGCGAAGCCATTCGCCGTCGAATCGGGTTGGCATCGCCTCGTAGTCCTCGGCGGTGATGTTGACGATGCCCGTGACGTGGCTGATGCCGCCGTCGTGGTGCGTGCGGTGGACCATCGGAATGAACTTGTAGTGCGCGTTCTCGATGTTCTTGTAGTACTTGCAATATTCGTTGCAGTCGTAGGTTTGGCCGTACAGAAACGTGATAACGAGCGCGTACTCGAGCCGGATCTTGAGTGTGTTCGCCTCTCCATCCGCGCCGTCGAAGCCGGGCGTTAACCGATCTCGAAGCAGCGACTTGCTGCCCGTGCAGTCGATCAGGATGTCTTCCGGCTCGAGCATCGCGATCGCGTCCTCCGCCGTTACGACCGCCTCCGTGCGCTCCACCGCGTTCGACGCGCGCGCATCGATCAGATCGCTGACGGAGCGCTCGATGGCGTTGAGCGGGCAAAACCCCAGTGTCCATTGCTGAAGAAGTGTCATCAGGTCCGAAGGAATCGACTCTCTGAACGCGAGGCCCTCGTCGAGGTCTGGTGGATCGAAGACCGCCTCGATGGTCTCACCGTCGATGTGGTCCGTGCTGTAGCTCGCTACGGAATCCGCCACGAGGTACGACGCGAGCCGGACCATCCGGGTTCGCGTGTACTCGCGACGCTTCTCGTAGAGGCGCACGGAGAACCCATCCATCGACTGGAGCAATGCCGCCAGCAGCAGACCCACAGGGCCCGCCCCGAGGATGTGCACCCGGGCCCCGGGAGGCAGGGCCTCAATACCCGTGGAACCGGATTGCCGGTGCATTCGCCTCCTCGCTCGAGCCGCAGATCCGCCGCGGGCCGAGAATGTACCAAGCCGTTCCTCGGGCGCTGGCGACTCTTCCCGCCGTGAGGCATGATCGGCACGGGCCGACCGTGCCGCGTTGCATGATGACTTCTACTCGGGCTCGTGCCCGGGTTCGGGGGGAGCGGCAAGCTCAGCCGGGATCTCGAAGAGGTTCCGCAGAACTCGGGTCGTGTACTGCAACGCTCGACGCGCCGTCTTCTCGTCGACGTGGGATGCTTGCGCTCCTACGGCCTCGAGGACGCGGATCGCGTCCTCGTAGTGCGGGCGTACCGCATCGGGCACCCGCGCGTCCGTCATGTACGCGAGCCTGGCGCACCTCCACGAGCAGACCTCTACGCGGCGACCTTCCTCCCGCTCGGTGTCGTCCACGAGCGAGTAGTTGACGACGGTATGCCAGGAATCGAGCCCCTCGCTACTCCGTCCGCACATCGCGCACACGCGCTCGGCCACGATCGAATCCTACGCCGAAGCCGATGCCCGCCGACGTGGGCGGACCTGATGCTGCAGACGGGGACAATTCATGGAGGGCACACCCGTGACTATCGAGTACAGCGAAGGAGCCGAGGTGGGCCATCGCTGGTTCGCGATCGAGGGCGGCGAACTGCGTTGTGTCCGGTCCGTTTACTTCCAGAAGTAGTAGTCGGCGGTGTAGGGGACCTCGGCCACGGTTCCCGCCCTCATCGCGTTGCAGTCTGCGGCAGGGGGGGCAAGTCCGCCGGTGGTTGCGATTCGTTGGATGTCCGTGGTGTTCCCGAGCTGGCCGGGAGTCGTTGAAGCTGCGGACAGCCGCACCCATGGAATGGCGGTGGGATCGACGCTGACGCTGGCCTCGGCGTTGCCGACGACCATGCTGCCGTCCTTGGCCTGCCACGTCGGCCCGGCGGAGTGCGTGATGATGAGTTCGCCCTGGTCGTCGAAGAGGTTCGCGCGGGGTGCGACGAAGCTCCAGCCGGTGTCGTTGCACGAGTAGATCTGGACGCCGACTGCGTGGCCGATCAGGAACACCTTGCTGCCGTCGTGTACCTGGATCGGCTCCGGGCCGGACGGCGGGGGCGGTTCGGCCTGGGCCACCTGCACGAGGGACGCACGACCTGCGCGCTCAACGCCAAGGCGGCGCAGCGAGCGTTCGAGCTCGGGTACACGTGCTCGGATGCGCTCGAAGTCCTGACCAGAGAGCGAAAGGAGCCGCATTGGCGTGCGCGCCACGACGCTGGCCGTCCGCTCGCCCGTGAGGAGGAGTGCGATCTCACCGAACGTGTCGCCGGGGCCGAGAGTTTGGGTCGCCTCCCCACCGTCGCGCAGAACATCGGCGTGACCCTGTTCGATGAAATAGATGGCGGTTCCGTAGTTGTCGAGCGAGATGACCTTGGCGCCCGCTTCGACTTCGACCACACTCGCCGCGGCCGCGAGCTCATCGAGCTCCGCCGCAGGAAGATCGGCAACGAGCGAAACTGCTGCGATCCGAGTCTTATCCACGGTTGCGGATCGTGCCACAAACAGCAACCGACTGCTATTCGCCGCCGCACGCGATCGTCGGGAGCGGCCATCAGTACGAGATTCCCTCCGTCACTCGGAGTTGCCTTGTCCCTGAATGCTTTCTAGAGCCGATTCCCACGGCCCGGCGTGACAGGGCGCGAGAGCGCCTGAACGACAGAACGAGCGTGGTGCTCGTCGTGCTGTCGACCGGTCACGGCATCCCGGCAGCCGGCAGGCAGCGTCCATGCTATTTCCACCCGGGGCATGTTCGGTGGCGCGGTCCTCCGCCTACCAGGACGGCCCACTCCTTCGTCGTGTTCCGGCGGGCTGGGGCACAGGAGTCGCAATGCAGACGCACGCGTCGGCTGCCAGAGAGACTCGCTCCAGGCAGCGCGCCATATCTCGTCGGCGCGGTAGTAGGTGTCGGATCCCAGCCTGTGGTTGACAACCCGACCTCTTCTGCCAGAATCGTTCGGGCCGTTCTGACGTAGGAGGTGCGGTTGTCATGACCGTTGCCGAGGTGCTGGTCGTGGGGTACGAGGCGCCCGAGGGAATTCCGGGTTGGCCGGTGCTCGCGGAGGTGCCGCCGTTGCTGACGGTGCTCCGGGCCGGCCCGAGGATCTCCGGACGATCGCGCGTCACGCGCGGCTCGCGATCGGGCGGCGGCCGGACGGCGACGCCGAGCGTGTCGGCGACGAGACGGTTGTGGAGGAATTCGGACGACGCGGCACGTCTGTTTCTGGAAGCGTGGCTCGAACGCCCGGTCGAGAAGAGCGAGCGGCCGGGGGAAGGACTTCCGTGGGACGCGCCCGGATTCGAGCCGCCCGGTCCTCCGACGGGTGACCGCGACAAATAATTCTGAAGCAGAAAGGGGCCGGAGATGGCAGGCGACCTTCCGTTCGAAGAAGATGTTTGGTGATTCACCAGGAGCCGACCGCCACGGCGACGGCAGCCCGAGGTGCCGCGGCTCCGGTTCTGGTTGAACCGGCGGCCGGCGAGCAGGGGGGCCGGGTTCTGCAGCGCTACGGCGATCGGGTCGAGATTCGCCTGGGGGCGGCAGGCGCCGACCCGGGCGCGGTGCAGGCGCCCAGGGTTTCGGCGAAGCTGCTGGCCTCGCTCGGTGAGACGGAGCGTCTCGGCGTGCAGGCGCTGCAGTTACGTTCGTCGAAGGCGTATGTGAAGGCGAAGACGAATCGGCCCCGACAGGGCGAGGTCTGGGACATGCCGGGATGCGCCGGCGCACCGGCGCCGGCGCATGCCGGCCTCGAGCTTCCCGACTCGCTCGGCGCGTCCGCCGAGGTCTCGCCGCCGCTGCGGAAGCGGGTGCGCCGGGCACGAGCGACTATCTGATGGGCTCGGTCGCGGTGGGGCTCGTGATCGTGAACGGCCCGACGGCTGCCACGAAGTTCACTGCCGCCGAGCAGACCAAGGTTGTCGCCGAGGTCCAGGCCGGCCTGGGCTGGCTCGCGGGCTTCAACCCGTGGGCCGGTGTCAGCTTCGTCTACGACATCCGGCCGGTGTCCATCACGACGCAACCAGGCGCATCTGCCTCCGACAACGAGAGCCGGTTCCGTAACCCCGCTGTCGGCAAGCTCGGCTTCCAGCAGAACTGGAACGGGGTCTGGGACTACGTCAACTGGCTGCGCGCGAACCTGAAGACGAACTGGGCCTACAGCATCTTCTTCGTCAAGGGCTATCCCCTCGATCACTTTGCGTACGCGAGCGTCGGCGGCCCGCGGATCATCATGGACTACGCCAACGACGGTTGGGGCCCGGACAACATCGATCGCGTGGTGGCGCACGAGTCGGGCCACATCTTCGGCTGTCCCGACGAGTACGCGTCCAGCGGCTGCAACTGCGGCGGCGCGTGGGGCCGGTTCGGGGAGGCGAACTCGAACTGCGAGAACTGCGCCGGGGCCGCCGGCGTCGGCTGCCTGATGAGGGCGAACGAGTGGAAGATGTGCTCCCCGACGAGGCGTCATCTGGGCTGGGGACTGACGTCGCTGCGCACGACGCAGCCCTCGTCGTGCAACGTTGTCAGCCGCAGCGCCGACAAACTCGACGTCTTCGTGACCGACAGCGGCGGCAACACGATGACGGCCGCCTGGGAGCCCGCGATGGTCTCGTGGTGGGCGGGCTGGTGGAACCTGCTCGGCGGCCGGGCGGCGCCGGGCGCCCCGGTGACCTGCGTGTCACGGCGGGCGAACTACCTGGACGTGTTCGTCGTTGGTACAGACGGCCGCGCCTATACCTGCGCCTGGGACCCGAGCCACGGCTGGCGAGGCTGGTGGCGGATCGGGACCGCGGTCTTCCCGCAGGGCGCCAGGATCACGCCCGTCTCGCGCAGCACTGACCATCTCGACATCTTCGCCACCGACACGGCGGGCAGGGTGCTGACGGCGGCCTGGGAGCCGGCCTTCACCGACGGCTGGCACGGCTGGTGGGACCTGAAGGGAGGACGGGCCACGCCCGGTGCGCCCGTCTCGGCCGTTTCGCGAAACACGAACAAGCTCGACGTGTTCGTCACGGGACCGACGGCGGCTGCTACACGGCGGCGTGGGAGCCGACCTTCACGGACTGGTGGCACGGCTGGTGGCGCGTGAAGAGCGCCGTGTTCCCGCAGGGCTCGTACATCGGCGCCGTGTCGCGCAGCGCCGACCACCTCGATATCTTCGGCACCGACACGGGCGGGAAGACCCTCACCGCGGCCTGGGAGCCGGCCTTCGCCGACGGCTGGCACGGCTGGTGGCAGATCAGGGGCGGTCGTGCGCAGCCGGGAGCTCCGGTGACGGCCGTGTCGCGCAGCGCCAACCAGCTCGACGTCTTCGTGATCGGCACCGACAACACCACCTACACGGCCGCCTGGGAGCCGGCCTTCGCCGACGGCTGGCACGGCTGGTGGAACCTCAACGGCGGCAAGGCGGCCCACGGCTCATACATCCACGCGGTCAGCCGCCGCGCCAACTTCCTCGACGTGTTCGTGGTCGGCCTCGACGGACGCGTCTACACCGCCGCGTGGAGCCCTGGCCACACCTGGGGAGGATGGTGGCCGATGGGCCGCTGAACCGCGAATTCACGCCGACCGCTGCGAACGCTGATGCTGAAGAGCCGATCTGGTTCTAGGCGAGGGACGGGTCGACGTCTCCGGCGAGGAGACCGTTCTGATGCGCCCACAGGCTTGCCTCGGTCCGATTCGTAACTCCGAGCTTTCGGTAGATATTCGAGAGATGGAACTTCACCGTCGGCTCGGTGACCCAGAGTAACTTCGCGACTTTTGAGCTCGAGCGACCGTCGGCAGCCAGGCGTAGGATTTCGGTTTCTCGCTTCGTGAGAATCCAACGGCGGTCGGGGTCGGTGGTCCGTGCCGCGTCGGCCGGTGCGGCAGTGGGAGCGAGGTACATGGATGGTTCAAATGCCTGACGCACCGCGACTGCGAAATCAACCGCGGCAGCGTGCTTGACGCAGAACGCCGTCGCCCCCGACCGAAACGCGCAGGCTCGTTCCAAGGGATCATCCCTGTCCGAGAACACGATGCACTTCACGCCGGTGTTTGCTGCGCGAGCCCGCCCGAGGAGCGCCAGTGGTCGTTCTGCGACGCCATCCTCGCCCTCATTCCCGTCTCTGGCCAGCGCATAGTTCGCTATGAGTATCTCCGGATGGTCCCCCTCCACCATGCTCGACGCCACTTCGTACGAAGTGGCGCGAGCGACCTCGGCAACACCGAGCCCGCGCAAGAGTGCCTCGAGCCCGTCCATTCTCAGTGGTTGGTCGTCCACGATCAGCGCGCTTGATGCGCTGGATGCGTTGTTCGCCCGCATCGAAATCCCCTTTCCCCCTAGCCGCATTTCCCCTGCAGCAAATCTATACACAGACCGTGACGAAAGTACAGGGAACGTTGGCGATCTAGACGAAGGTCCAGTCCTCGAGCGAACGCGGGCAAGCGTCGGCCGGCGCAAGGTTTGGCGCCGACCGTCCACCTCGCCACCTCTGACACAATCGGCTGGGCGATGCCTTCATCTCCGTCTCCGACGAATCGAGCGGCCCCGGCGAATGAGATCGCGTACTTCCGCTGTCCCGGACGGCCCCGGCCGTTGGAGGCAGTGTGAGGTCGCGGGTTGTGGAGATCGAATCCGAGCGGGCCCTTCTGGACGACTTTTTTCGCGTGAAGGAGGCCTGGCTTCGCTATGAGCTGCCCGACGGGGAGATGAGCGCGCGCGTCCGGCGGCTTTGCTTCGACCGTGGGGACTCGGCGGCGGCGCTCGTCATCGACACCGAACGCCGCGCTGTTGTGCTCGCCGAGCAGTTCCGCTACCCGGCGTACACGCGGGAGAGCGGCTGGCTGCTGGAGCTGCCGGCGGGGATCGTCGAGGCCGGCGAGGATGCCGAATCCAGCATCCGGCGCGAGTTGCTCGAGGAGGTCGGCTACCACGCGGAGACGGTCATTCCGATCGCACGCTACTTCCCGTCTCCCGGTGGCTCATCGGAGCGGATCTCGCTCTTCTGCGCGCTGGTGACGGAGGCGGACCGTGTTGCCGCCGGCGGCGGTCGCGAGGACGAGCACGAGTCGATCACGGCTCACGACCTGCCGCTGGCGGACGTCGACCGTGAGCTGGCCGAGGGACGCATTCTGGACGGCAAGACGCTGCTTGCGCTCACCTGGCTCCAGCTGCAACTGGCCCGCGGCGACCTTCCGGGGATGCGGCGGTGATGAAAGGCGACAGGACGTGCTTCGTGGTGATGCCCTTCGGCACGAAGATGGTCGATGGTCGCGAGACGGACTTCGACGACATCTTCGAGAATGTCATCTGCAAGGCGATCGAGGCGGTCGACTTGAAGGACGGCAGCAAGCTGGTGGCACTCCGCTGCGACAAGTTCGAGAAGCCCGGCGACATTCACGAAGACATGTTCAGCCACCTCGCCACGGCCGACGTCGCTGTGGTCGACCTCACCAGCCTCAATGCCAACGTCTTCTACGAGCTCGGCGCCCGACACGCGCTCAGGGAATCCGTCACCGTGCTGATCCGGCAGGGCGGGGGCCCACCACCGTTCAACATCCAGAGCCTGCGGTGCATCGAGTACACGGACGCGGGGGCGGGCGGTCTCTCCGAGTCGATCAGGCGCATCACGGAATTCATCGAGCAGGGGCTGGCGAAAGGACAGAACGACAGCCCGATCCAACCTGTGCTCGACCGGGTTCGCGCGCAGACGCGGCGCATCGAGACCCAGGACAGCTTCGTCTACCGCCTCGTCGAACGACCCGGCACGACAATCGAGATCCGCACAGGCGACATCGCCAAGTGGACGAAAGGGGCAGACGTCTGGGTCGACTCCGAAAACACCAACCTGCAAATGGCCCGGTTTTACGAACGGAGCCTGTCGGCGACGATCCGCTACCGAGGGGCGAAGAAGAACGAGGACGGCGAGATCGTGGAGGACACCATCGCCAACGAGTTGGTGGCGAAGCTGAGAGGGCGGGACTCCGTCGCGTTGGGCACGGTCTTCGAGACCAGCAGCGGAGACCTGCTCAAGACGCACGGCGTCAAGCGCATCTTCCATGTCGCGCTCGTGCGGGGGGTGCCCGGCGACGGATACCGGGCCGAGCGGGAAATGGTGGACGTCTGCGTCGAGAACTGCCTGCGGCGGATGGACTCGGAGCCGGACGAGCAGGACGGGTTGCGTTCGATCGCCTTCCCCATGATGGGAACCGGCGCCGGCGGCGGCGGGGTGGAGGAGGTCGCGAAGATCCTGACCGACACGATCGTCCGCTACCTGACGCATGAGCCCGCCTCGACGATCACCACAGTCTTCGTGATGGCATGGAGCCCGCGTGACCTGTCAGCGTGCCGCCGCGCCCTCGGGAACCACCCGGCGCTGACGCGCGACCCGTCTACTGCAGGCTCGTAGCGGCGAGGAGGGCCGCCTGCGCGGCGCCGCAGCGTCCAATGTTCGCAACGGCGACTACGACGTCTCGCACCACTTCCTGAGGCTCGTCGAGCGCCCGCAAGGCCACGTTCGCGCCCGCCGCGCCGCCGTCGGGGTCGAGTCCTGCGCCATGATGCGGACATGGCCGAGATCGCGACCTGGATCTGCTGGGGAGTCGTCATCGCCACTTGGATCGTTGGAGCGGTGGTCGGAGCGCGTACGCCGCGTGGTCACCGCGAAGCCTCCGGAAGTGGAGTGCTCTGGCGGCTCGGATCGATCGTCGCGGTCATCCTCGTCATCCGGCTCGCCGGGCACGACTTGGTGCGCGTCACGGATCACTCGTGGTGGATCGAGCTTCCCGGCCTCGTGCTCCTAGTCGTCTCGACGGGCTTCACGATCTGGGCTCGCGTCAGGCTTGGCCGGATGTGGTCGGCCTCGCCGAACGTGCTCCGGCCGAACCACGAGCTGAGGACAGACGGACCGTACGCGGTCACCCGGCATCCGATCTACAGCGGCCTCCTCGGGATGCTGCTCGGCACCGTCCTCCTCAACGGCCTGGGCGTCTCGCTCGCGCTCCTGGCCGTCGGTGCTGCCTTCCTGGCGATCAGGATCCCGATCGAGGAACGCCTGATGAGCACGACCTTCCCTGAGGAGTACGCCCGCTACCGCGAGCGCGTCCCCCGCCTCCTTCCCGGTCTCCAACTGCTGCGGCGATCGCACTGAGCGACACGATTCGCCGAGCGCGTAGGGCCGTCAGATGAGATGGCGGCCGGGAGGGGGCGCGGCGCAGTACGAGGACCCGGACACGAAGCACGCGTTGGGGGAAGGCGTCCCAGTCGCCGCGTGCAAGAGCTGCGTCGCGCGCGTAGCGTTGCTGCGGGCAGAGCCCCTCTCCCACTCGTGCGTCGCGCCAGCGGGCCTCTCCACCTCCAGAGCGCTGAGGGGGGAGGCACCCTGACGTGCCCGATCGCCGCGTAAGTGGTCAGCGTGAGGACGCGGCTCCTACCTTCGTAGGAGGCTGATTCGTCGTCGGGTGGGAGCTCGAAAGCCACCTTCCGACGATGTCGCCGCGCGCGTTCCCTCCTAGCTTCGAGGCATGCAGTTCGACCACGACATGAGCTCGAAGGAGGAACTAGCGATGTTCGCACCACGCACAGCACGCAGCCGCAGAACCTCGCGGCCCGCATGGGCCGCTGGAGTGCGGCTCACTGGAAGACCGCCACGTTCGGCTGGCTCGCCCTCGTCTTCGTCGCCTTCGGAATCGGCGGCGCGATCGGCACGAAGACGATCGACCCGAACACGGCCGGGCCGGGCGAGTCGGGCCGCATGGACAGGATCCTCGAGGCCGGCTTCAAGCAGCCCGCGCACGAGGCCGTCCTGATCCAGAGCACGTCGCTCCGGACGAGCGATCCCGCCTTCGAGGCGGCGATCGCGGACGTCGTCGCGGCCATCTCCGGCCTCGAGGTCGTCCAGCACGTTCGCTCGCCGCTCGCGCCCGGCAACGAAGGCCAGATCGCGAAGGACGGACGGGCGGCGCTCGTCGAGTTCGACATCCGCGGCGACAAGGACCTCGCCGTGGACAAGATCGGCCCGGTGCTCGACAGGGTCGACGAGGTCCAGAAGGCGCATCCCGGGCTCTTCGTCGGCGAGTTCGGCGACGCGAGCGCCGTCGACGGCCTCAACACCGCCATGGCGAGCGACCTCGAGAAGGCCGGGCTGTTCTCGCTCCCGATCACGCTGATCATCCTCGTGGCCGCGTTCGGAGCCCTCGTCGCGGCGGGCATCCCGCTGCTGCTCGGGCTGACGGCCGTGTTCGGGACGTTCGGGCTGGTCGCGCTGCCGAGCCACCTGCTGCCGATCGCCCCGGAGGCATCCGCGATGGTGCTCCTGATCGGGCTCGCGGTCGGCGTCGACTACTCGATGTTCTACCTCCGGCGGGCCCGCGAGGAGCGCGCCGCGGGGCGGAGCGAGCGGGCTGCGATCGAGGCCGCGGCCGCCACCTCCGGCCACTCGGTGCTCGTCGCCGGCTTGACGGTGATCGCGGCGATGGCCGGGCATGTTCCTGACCGGCGACGGGACGTTCGCGTCCTTCGGCGTCGCCACGATCCTCGTCGTCGCGATGGCGATGGTCGGCTCGCTGACCGTGCTTCCGGCGCTGCTCTCGCGGCTCGGCGGCAAGGTCGACCGGCTGCACGTGTCCCGCTCGTCGGCCGCCTCCGCCGCGACGACGGAGAGGGCCGGATCTGGGGCGCGATCGTCGACCGTGTCCTGCGGCGGCCCGTCGTCTCCGTCGTCGTCGCCGGCGGGCTGCTGGTCGCGCTGGCGGTTCCGGCGCTGCAGCTGCGGATGGTCCAGTCCGGACCGGAGACCTTCCCGCAGTACCTCGCCGGTGGTGAAGACGTACAACCGCATGCACGGACGCGTTCCCCGGCACGGGGCTCCCGGCCCACGTCGTCGTGAAGGCGGCCGACGTGAACGCGCCCGCCGTGCGTGAGGCGATCGACCGGCTGAAGCGGCAATCGCTCGCGAGCGGCCGTGTGCACGAGCCGATCACCGTGGACGTCAACGAAGACGCCACCGTCGCGAACATCACGCTCCCGATCGACGGGACAGGCACCGACAGCGCGTCGATCGCCGCCCTCGGCACCCTCCGCGACGAGGTCGTTCCGCAGACGGTGGGGGCGCTCCCGGGCGCGACGTCCGGCGTCACCGGCGTCCCGGCGCAGTGGAAGGACAGCAGGGACCACATGAAGTCGACGCTGCCGGTCGTGGTCGCGTTCGTGCTCGTGTTCGCGTTCGGGCTCATGCTCGTCGCGTTCCGCTCGATCGTCGTCGCCGCGAAGGCGATCGTGCTGAACCTGCTCTCGGTCGCCGCGGCCTACGGCGTGCTGGTGATCGTCTTCCAGCACGGCTTCGCGCAGGGGCTGCTCGGCTTCGGCACGACGAGCGGGATCGATCCCGTCGTGCCGCTGCTCCTGTTCGTGATCCTGTTCGGACTCTCGATGGACTACCACGTCCTCGTCCTCAGCAGGATTCGCGAGACCTACGACCGCGGGGCGAGCATGGACGAGGCGATCTCGTACGGGATCAAGCGCACGGCCGGCGTCGTGACGAGTGCCGCGATCGTGATGGTCGCCGTGTTCTCGATCTTCGCGGTGCTCTCGATGCTGATGTTCAAGCAGTTCGGCGTCGGGCTCGCGACCGCGATCCTGATCGACGCCACCATCGTCCGCGGCGTGCTCCTGCCGGCCTCGATGAAGCTGCTCGGCGAGTGGAACTGGTACCTCCCCGCGTGGCTCCAGTGGCTGCCGTCGGGCGATCGCCATGCGGCGGCACCCGAGGTCGAGCCGGCTCCGTCCGCGTAGATCTCGCATCGCGCCAGTCGCATCGAATCCCCGATCTCGGTCACGAGGTCGGGGATTCGACATGCCAGCGGCCACGCGCCTCCCGTGCACAGGTATCTAACTGCGCACCGCCCGAAGAGGCCGAGACGAAGAGCCCGTCCTTCACGGTCTTCGGCTCGCGTGCAGCACTCTCCAGATCCGCCCCCCGGCGTCGTCCGTGATGTAGAGCGAGCCATCCGGACCCTCCGCAAGGGCCATCGCGCGATGGTCGGCATCTGCCGGCAGGTTGACGGCGCCCTCACCGATGAAGCCGTCCGCAAAGACCTCCGGCCGGTGCGGATGACCATTGGTGAAACGCACGACCGTCACGTTGTAGCTCTCCGGAAGATTGGTTCCTCCGTGGAACGCGATGAACGCCGCGCCCCGGTATTTCCCCGGGAACTGAACACCGCCGTAGAAGAGCAGCCCGTTGGGCGCGAAGTGGGCGGGAAAGGCCAGGAGCGGATCTTCGGCGTCCACACAGCGACCGACGGTCTTTCCATCCCCGCCATACTCCGGCGCCAGCACCTTCTTCTCCTGCCTTCCGTCGTAGTAGCAGTACGGCCACCCGTATCGCCCGCCTTCCTGAAAGCGGAAGAACTCCTCGGCTGGCAGCGCGGCGTCATCCTCGGGTGTGAACAGGTCCGGGAAATTTCGATTCAGGCCGCCTCGTCCCATCTGCACCCCGTAGAGCCCTCCGTCGTACGGATTCAGGGCGAGCGCGACCATGTTCCGGAGTTCTGTCGCGAAACGGTTCGCCGCGGAGTGGACCTGACCAGGGAGGTTCGCGTCGTACCGCCAGATCCCCGCCCGGATCGGCATGTCGGGGCAGGGATCGATTCCCAGTGAGCCCGGCACGCCCGGCATTGCCTGACAGCTGTCCGTGGCCGATCCGACGCCCACGAAGAGCGTACCGCTCTCGGTGACCACGATGGTCTTCGTCACGTGGTTCCCCGTCGCCGGCAGTCCGGAGACGATCACCTCCGGTCCGGCCACCGGCGTCAGGCTGTGCGGCGACATCAGGTACCGCTCTACGCGATCGTTCGGTGCGAAATAGAGATACGGACTCCTGAAGTAGATGCCGTTGCCGGGACTCGTGCCGAATCGCGTCGTCTCGTCGGCCTTCCCGTCCCCGTCCGTGTCCCGCAACGCCAGGACGCCCCCTCCCGCGGATTGGTCGGCGACGAACACATCGCCGTTGGGCGCAACCGCAATGTCCCGCACTCTGGCAGGACCGCCCGTCGGCGTCTTGGCGTCGTACACCACCAGGGCGCAGAAGCCACCAGGCAGATTCAGGCCGCCATTGTCGGGATCACAGATCGGGCGAACCGCCGAGCCCGCAGCCGCGATCCCAGACGATGCCTGGACGGAACGGGTCGACCCGAGGCTCGCCAGGCCACAGGCCACCATCGCAGCGAGCAGGGGTAGCAGAGTTAGAAGTCTCGGTTGTACGCGCATGAGATCTCCCTCGATCACGACACGGTGAGCCAACAGCGCGAGGCCTGGACTCAGCGTAACGGGCCGAACGCCGCCGCATTGTTAACTGACGGGCACTCCGCCGACGACCAGGCCCACCGTGATCCTCGCCGGGAGGGGGTGGGCGCCCGGCCAACCTCGCGGGAGCGCGCGTGCGCGCGAGAGAGGGCTAGTGCTTGTGATGCTCGAGGGCGAGCAGGCCCACCGCCATTGCAAAGACGACGGCGGTGGGGGTGTGCTCTCGACCTCGCAGCACAGCTTTGAACGGTGCTCGGATCGCTCCCACCGGCCCTTGCTCAAGGATTCCGCTCGCCACTAGTCATCTTGTGCGCCGAGTGAGATAGTCGACGAGAGCCACGGCGTACTCCTGCGCTGGACCGGGACTACGTCCGGCTGCACGACGGCTTCGGCCGCGACCCCGACAGCGCGACGAGGCGCCTCGGACAGATCCAGCTACTCACGAGAGGAGGTGGCAACGGCGTAGACACCGTCAGCAGCATCCTGCAGCTCGAAGCCTGGGGCAAGAGCCAACAAGCAGGAGGGACCTCACGATGCGTAGACCGCCAGCAGGACTCTCATCGCCGGACTCGTGATTCTTCTGGTCGCCGCGGTCGGCCTCTCCGCCGCCCTCGCGTCGACCTCGAAGCACGCCGCGGCGACGATCACGAAGGCGCCGTTCGGCTCGACCAGCGAAGGGCCTGTCGACCTCTACACGCTGACGAACTCGCGCGGCATGGAGGTCAAGATCATGACGTACGGCGGGATCATCCAGTCCGTCGGGTGCCGGACCGCCACGGCGACCGCGCGAACGTCACGCTCGGCTTCAACAACCTCGACGACTACGTCCAGCGCAGCCCGTACTTCGGCTGCATCACCGGCCGCTACGCGAACCGCATCGCCTGGGGCACGTTCACGCTCGACGGGGTCACCTATCACCTCCCGATCAACAATCCGCCGAACTCGCTCCACGGCGGCACGATCGGCTTCGACAAGCACATCTGGGCGGCGACGCCCTTCCAGAACCGGGACGACGTCGGGCTCAAGCTGACGTTCACGAGCCCCGACGGCGACCAGGGCTACCCCGGCACGCTCGTCACCGAGGTCACCTACACGCTCACGAACCGCAACCAGATCAAGATCGACTACAACGCGCACGTCCTCGGCAAGGCCGACGATCGTCAACCTCACGAACCACGCCTACTGGAACCTCGCCGGCGAGGGCTCCGGCTCGATCGACGGCCACGCGCTGTACCTCAACGCGCCGCGCTACACGCCGGTCGACCCGACCCTGATCCCGACCGGCGAGATCGATCCGGTGGCGGGCACGCCGATGGACTTCACGAAGCCAACCGCGATTGGCGCTCGCATCCGCGACGCGTTCCCGCAGCTCGTGATCGGACGGGGCTACGACCACAACTGGGTGCTCGACCGGCCGAGCCCGACCGACACGTCGTTGCTCCTCGCGGCGCGCGTGACGGAGCCGAAGAGCGGTCGCGTCCTCTCGATCTACACGACCGAGCCCGGGATCCAGTTCTACTCGGGCAACTTCCTCGACGGCACGCTCGTCGGTACGAGCGGGCACATGTACCGCCAGGGCGACGGCTTCGCGCTCGAGACCCAGCACTACCCCGACTCGCCCAACCACGCGAACTTCCCCTCGACCGTGCTGCGGCCGGGCCAGCAGTTCAGCTCCACGACCGTCTACCAGTTCTCGACCACCGACGACAACGACGACGACAACGACAACGAGCAGTAGAGCGCCGGCCGCCCGCTCCGCCCTCGCGGCGGGGCGGGCGGCTCGCCGCGACGGAGGCGGAGACAAGTGGGCTGAAACCGACAGGGGACGGACGGCGCAACCGTGTTCGGACCGCCGACCCGGGCCTCAGCTACTACCCCGGCTGTCGCGAGCCGACGGCGTTCGCGCTCGGCCCGGTGTGCGAGCTTGTCGGGAGCTGCGCGGCCCGGAAGCACACCCGGTGCCATACCGCCCCCTCGTGTCGATGAAGGCGAGGGGTGCGGCGGGGTCGCCTGCTCAGCGGAACGCGGGGCAGGTTCTCGTGCGGGGCACCTCCGGCATCAGTTGGCGCCATTCGTCGACGGTCAGGTTCCGTCCCACGATCCCGCAGATCCGCTCGCGCCACACCGCGAAATCGGCGCTTGCCAGGTTCCTCCACAGACGGATCCCGTCAGCGCTGGCGGACGCAAAGGTGCTCCCGTCAGGGCTGAAGGCGACGGACGCAACGTTGTCGGAATGTGCCTGAATCGGATCTCCTAGCGCGGCGCGTCGCTCAACGTCCCACAGCATCACACTTCCGTCGCCGCGGGCCAGCACAAGCGTGCGGCCGTCCGGGCTGAAGGTCACGCCCAGTATCGCGTTGCCGCTGCCGTCGTCGACCGTCCCAAGCGACGTGCGCTTGTCGAGGTCAAAGAGCCGAACCGTTGCATCGCCGCGCACGACGAGCGTCCTCCCGTCCGGGCCGAAGGTGACACCGTCGACCTCGCTTGGGCCAGCGATCGGCGCGCCGCGCGGCGTGCGGCGCTCGACGTCCCACAGCCTGACCGTCCCACCGCCGCTGCCGTTGACGGCTATTGCGAAAAGCCGCGCGTCCGGACTCACGGCAGCCTTCGCGAAGACGCCGTCGCGGTTCGTTGCGAGAGGCTTTCCGATCGCCTTGCCTGCCGCAAGATCCCAGACCACAAGCGTCCCTTCGTCGGTGGCCGAAACCAGCGTTCGCCCGTCCGGCCGGAAAGCGATGCTGGCTACCGGCCGCGAGTGCCCACGCAGCGGGGCTCCTACGGGTGTTCCGCCAGGGACACGCCAGAGCCGGATGGTGCCATCCGCTCCGCCCACCGCGACTTCACGACCGTCGGGGCTGAAGGCGATGCTCGCAACGCCGCCGGTGTGGCCAGCGAGCGGTTTGCCGAGCGGTGTAGCTCGATCGACGTCCCACAGCCGCACCGCTCCGTCGTCGCCAGCCGAGGCGAGGACGCGGCCTCCGGGGGCGAAAGCGATCAGCCTCGGATGGTCCAGGCGCCCGCGCATCGGTTGGCTGAGCGGCTGGCGCTCGGCGGCGTGAATCCGGACCGTTCCGTCGACGCCGCCCAGCGCAAGCGTGCTCCCGTCTGCGCTGAAGGCGGCGGCGTAGATCGCCCGCCGATGCGCCTGCAGCGGCTCGCCCAACTGCGTGCGGCGAGCGACGTTCCAGAATCGCACCGTTCCAGCTTGGTCGGCGGACACGAGGGTGCGGTCGTCCCTGCTGAACGCGAGCGCCGTGAGCTCGCGCTCGTGACCTCCCACCGGGGTGCCGAGCGATGCGCCCCGTTCCACGTTCCAGAAGCGAATAAGCTTGTCCGCGCCGCCCGTGGCGAGCGTCCGGCCGTCGTTGCTGAACGCGATGCTCGAGACAGGCCCGCGATGGCCGCTCAGCGGCTCCCCCAGTCGCGCGTGACGGCCGATGTCCCAGAGGACGACCGCGCCGTTGTCGCTGCCCGCCGCGAGCGTCCGACCATCCGGGCTGAAGGCGACGCTCACCACCCCGCCGCCATGGCCAGAGAGAGGCGTGCCAAGCGGAGCTCGGCGCGACACGTCCCATAGCCGCACGGTGCCGTCCGCACTGCCCGTCGCGAGCATCCTGCCTTGGCGGTCGGAGGCGATGCTCGTGACCTCGTCATTGTGCATTCGGACCTTGCCGCCGAGCGGCGTCCGCGCGGCGACGTCCCAGAGGCGCGCCGTACCGTCTTGGTATCCCACGGCCAGGACGCGCCCGCCCGCGCCGAAGGCGAGGGCTGACGCTCCTTCGGATCCGGTGAGCGGCTTGCCGATCGCCGCTCGCTGCTCGACGTCCCAGAGGGAGACCGCCTCGTACGCTCCCACCACCGCGAGCGTGCGACGGTCGGGGCTCAGCGCGAGCTCGAAGCCCACGGTGGGGACGACGGCGCTCAGCCCCGGGTTGCGCTGCAGAATCGTCAGCACGCTCCGTCGCGCCTCGAAACGCTCGTTTGGCGGCGCGTCGGCAACGCGCCGATACGCCTCGAGGCCGATGAGCATCGCGACGTCGGGCGAGTCGTCGGCTGCCGTCAGCGCAGCGCTCGCGAGCGCCCGTGACGACGCGACGCGCCTCTGGGCGTCTGCCTCGTCGGTCTGCCGCTTCGCGACCACGGCTGCGCCAACGGCCGCGACGAGGAGCACGGCGAGCCCAATAGCGAGGGCGCGGAGCCTTCGCGTCTGCCGTCGCGCCGCCGCGAGCTCGTTCTCCTCCGCCCCTTCGCTCGCCCTCAGAAACTCGCGCTCCACGTGGTTGAGGGCGGCGCTGCTCGCCTTGCGCCACTCGAGCGTTTCCCCGAGTCGTGCACCTCTGAGCAGCGCGCCGTCGTCGTGACCGAGCCGCGTCCATTCGTACGCGGCTTCTGTCAGCCGCCGATGGACGCGCAGCCCCGCCCGGTCCTCGTCGATCCAGGCCCGAAACCTCGGCCAGCCGCGGATCAGCGCCTCGTGCGCGATTTCAACGACCTCGGCGCCAGACGTTTCGTCGCGCGAGGACGTCAGGAGCCGAGCGTCGACGAGCGCAGCCACAACCGACGTCAACTCCGCATCGCCGGGCTCGCCGGCGAGCTCGTTCAGGTCTGCGCGTCGACGGGTGTCCTCGGTACCCTCGCCCGGCTGCGTAAGCCGGACAAACGTGCGCCGTGCCGCCTCCTGCTCCGGCGGCGATAGCGACCCAAAGACCTCCTCCGCGCGCTTCGCGATCGCGCCCTGGACGCCTCCGCTGTCGCGGTAGCCGGCGAGCGTGAGCAGCCCGCCGCTGCGGCGGCTGCCAGACCTCGAGCAGGGCGTGCTCGAGCAGCGGCAGCCCGCCCGGCTCGTCACTGATGTCCTCGAGGATCGTGGCGACCAGACCCGGCTCGAACGCAAGTCCGACGCGGCGGGCCGGTTCCTCGACCGCCTGGCGCAGGCCCTCAGGTTGCAGCGGGCTGACAAGGTATTGATTCGCGGCGAGTTGCTGGGCCAGCTCCGGGTAGGCGGCGCAGCGTTGGTAGAAGTCTGCGCGCATTGCCAGTAGCACGTCGGTGCGCCCGCCTGGGACGGTGGCCGCGTGGAGTAGGTTGGCGAAGAAGGCACGGCGCTCGTCCTCGTCGCGGCTGAGCGTGAACACTTCTTCGAATTGGTCTACGACGATCAACAACCTCGTCTCGGGAGGGCGGTCGGCCAGCGTCAACGCTCCGGCGAGGTGCAGTGTCCGTGCATCGGTCGCGAGCGCGTCCAGCGTCTGGTGCATCGGAACATCGGCGCCGAGCCTCACCACGTGGGCGCTCAGCGCTTCCAGCGGGTGCGCGCCCGGGCGCATGAGCGCGACCTCCCAGCGCTCCTCTCCGGGTAGCGCTCCGCGTTTCAGCGCTGGCACCAGACCTGCTCGCACAAGCGACGACTTGCCGCTCCCAGACGCACCCAGGACGGCGAGGAACCGTGTTGTCTTCAGCTTCTCCAGCAGACGCTGCACATCAGCATCGCGGCCGAAGAAGAACTCACTATGCGCCTCGTCGAACGCCTCGAGACCGCGATATGGACACAGACCCGTATCACCCTCAATCGGTACGGCCGGGCCAAGCGGCACACCTTGAATCGCGCTGACCAGAGCCTGAAAGGCGCGCTCGTCATCGACTCCGTCGCGGTAGTCAACCCACGTGCGCATCCGGAGGAACGGCTTCAAGACGGCCGAATCGAATTGCTCGGGAAGCCCCGGCAACAGCACCAGGAACAGGCGGAAATCGACGTCCTTGGCCGCCCGGTCGAGTGCAACACTAACCTCCTCGTTCTGCCAGGCGCCGCTATCGAAAGGACCGACGAACACCGCACATGAGCGAGAAGGCCGTCAACCCCTCCGCCAAGCCCTGCTGCCAATCCTCGCCCGGAACGAGCTGCCACGCGTCCAACCAGGGCTCCAGCCCGCTTCGCTTCAACCGCTCGGCGATCCGCTCCACAAACGGCTTATCGCGGGCGTTGTGCGACATGAACACATCGAACGCGAGCGGCGGCTCGCCATCAGCGCTCCTACCACCCGCTTCCTGGATCCGCTCAGATTCCGCCAGCTTGACTCCCGAGACGCGTCCGTCGCGCATTGAAACGCGATGAGCTTCCTACGGCAACACACTCGGACACTCCGCTCCTCGATCCCGCGTCCCTCTGAGACCCATGTGCCGCCTCGACGGTACTCCTAACTCGCACAGATGTCACGAGCGGGTCAGCCCGGTGAGGGCTCGCTGCGTGAGGAAGGAGCTTCGTACATCTCGGTCCGACGTCAGCGACGTAGCCTTCGGCGTGGTCCCGGTTCGTCCAGATTTCAGAACGGGGCCGGCGTCTCGACAGGAGCGCGACCCCACGGTTGTCTGTTGTTCGGCGCCGGGTTTGTGCTGTCCGTGACCGGATGCCACTACGGGCGACCGACGTACGGGGTGTGGGCGCATCATGCGGCGGGTACCAAAAGGAGACTGAACGGGTCGTTCTGGCGGTCGGTGGGGGCTCGGCCGCCACGAGAGGAAGGGAAGGTCATGAGGAGATCCGGCGTGATTTTGGTCTTCGCGCTTTCAATCCTGGTCTACGCTGCGGCGGTTGCGCCAACGGCGGCGGCCAGAAAGCCTGCGGCGTTCGGCAGGTCGACGTTCGCCTTCTGCAGTCCATCGTCCGCGACGACTGGGACGCGTTCGTCCGCGTTCCTCGGGCGCGGCGCCGGCGATGCGAGAGAACCCGGTCTGAGCGAGGTGCACGAGGATCTTCCGGCACGGGTGAAAGGTAAGGCCGGACAGAGTTTCAAGGCGAACGTGCCCGTCCTTTTCCACGTCGTCACCGACGGATCGATCGGGAATCTGACCGACGCGCAGATCACCGCTCAGATCGACGTGCTGAACCTGACGTACGGCGGCGGCGAGGGCGGAGCGGACACAGGCTTCAGGTTCAGGCTGGCCGGCGTCACGCGGACGGACAACGCGGCGTGGTTCTACGGCGACCCAGCGGGCAACGACGAGCACTCCATGAAGCGGGCCCTCCACCAGGGTGGTGCCGACACCCTGAACCTGTACTCGACGACCGCGGGGCCATACCTCGGCTGGGCATATCTCCCCTCGATCGTCACCAAGCCGGGACAGGCATACCTCGACGGGATCGTCATTGACTGGGAGTCGATGCTCGGGACGTCGACGACATACGCCGGCCGCTACGACCAGGGCGAGACGGCAACGCACGAGGTCGGGCACTGGCTCGACCTCGAGCACACCTTCTACGGGGGCTGCAACGCGAAGGGCGATTTCGTGGACGACACGCCGCCGCAAAAAGCCCCGACCTCGGGTTGCCCAGCAGGGAAAGACACGTGCAAGGAACCCGGCCTCGACCCCATCCACAACTACATGGACTACTCGTACGACAGTTGTTACACCGAGTTCACCCCGGGCCAGGCACAGCGGATGAAGGACGCCTGGCTCTACTACCGCGCGAGCGGCTGACAGATCTCACGTGTCGAGCGACGGGCCGGCCGCAGCGTCGGACCGTCGCCGACCTCTCCCCGATCCAAACCGGCGTACAACACCGAAACGGGCCTCCCATCGTCTATCCAAGACGCGCTGAGCTTCGCAGAAGGCCCTTCTTCATGGCATTCCGATTAGGCGGTGTCTGGCTACGTTCGAGTCGTTCCTTGAGCCGCTGCATGTTTCTCGGCATCTCCTGCTCGGCCTTCCTTCGGACGATGAGAGGCACGAGCAACCTGCCGATCCCGTGACCTTGAAGGTCAGCTCGATCGTGACGCGCGACCGCGCACCGTTGTCGAGCGGCTCGATTCGGCCGGTCAAACAATTTACGTGCAAAGCCGCACAATCTTTGGGCTCCCGGGCATAACTGTGAGGGCTGTCGATGAAGAAGCTCATCATCCTCGGTTTACTCGTTTCACTCGCGCTGGTAGCGAGTTCGGCTGCGCTGGCAGCGAAGCCCACGACACCGAGCTCCAACGGTAAGGGCGGCAAGGCCCTCGTCGCGAAGCTGGCCGGTGCAAACGAAGTCCCGGCCGCGAACAGCGGCGACCGTGGCGACGTCGTGATCCGCCTCAACGCGAAGACGCTGAAGGTGTGCTGGGCATTTAGTTCCCTCAAGTTCACGTCGCTCAACGGGGCGAGCACGACTCCGACTGCTGCCCACATTCATATCGGCGCTGCGGGCGTGCCGGGCGCAGTATTCGTGCCGCTCGGAGCCACCTTCACCCGTAGCGGTTGCACCACAACGACGAAGGCCAACATTGACGCGATCCTCGCGAACCCGAATGGCTACTACGTCAATGTGCACAACGCGTCGTACCCGAACGGGGCAATGCGCGGCCAGCTGAAGAAGGGCGCTCCCGCCTAACAAACGATGAAGGTGGCGGCGGAACATCCTCCGCCTTGCTCAACCGAATTGGGACATGACCCGGGACGCGGGCCCAATCCAGCGAAATCGGGTGTAAATCGAAGGATCGCGAGGAGGCTGGATGGCCCGCAACCCGTCTGTAGTAGCCGTTCAGGGTTGCGGGTCATTCGCCTCACACGTTCGACAAGCTGGGGTCAACCGGGTCAAGCTAGCGCCGCCCCATTCCGATCCCGACCGGAAACCCGCGGAGCCCTTGACGACTCGTGTCGGACAAGGACGGCGGACGCTGGACCCGCCGCGCGGCAGAGTCCGGCGGTGCCCTGACCGATGGGTTGACAAACGGTTGCGGCAGTGAGACTGTTGTCATGAACGCTGCGGTAGAAGGCAGGCGTGTCAATGGGCGGAACATATGGGGGATCGGCAGCGGGAGCGGCTTCGTGCTCTGTGGGCTGGTTCACGGGAACAGGGTCAGGACGTGACTCTGCAGACGCCAATTGGCGCGTAGCCATGGCCTTCCTTCGCGTGTGTGACCGGCGCGTCACAGGCTCGCGACAAGGGAGGGTCTTCTAATGGAAGGAGGGGCGGCTAAGTGCATCTAGTTGTAGTTCCCAGACACGTTGTTGACGGTGTGAAGCGTCGTTGAGCCCTCCTAGGGTGCGGCTTGTCAAAGAGTCGCGTCCGAAGGAGGGCTCGATGCATCTTCATGCAAATGCGGTGCTGACCGTTCGTCAGCGTCGGCGGCTGTGTGATCTCGTCGCTGCCGGGGTGACGGTCACTGCGGCGGCCGCTGTGGTCGGGCTGTTCCCGTCAGACGGCGTCGAAGTGGGTCAGCCGCGGTCGCCGCGGCGAGGGGCTGGCTGATCGCTCCAGTCGGCCGCGTCGCTCGCCGCGGCGGACGCCGGCCGCGGTCGAAGACGCGATCCTGCGGGCCCGGGAGCAGCTGCGGGAAGGGCCGCATGTGATCGGCTGGGCGCTCGGGATCGCGGCCTCGACGGTGCACGCGGTGTTGCGTCGCCACGGCCGCTCGAGGCTCGTGACCCGACCGGCCGCCGAGGAGGTGATCCGCTACGAGTACGCGCGAGCCGGGCGCGCTGATCCACGTCGATATCAAGAAGCTGGGCCGGATCCTGAAGCCGGGCCACCGCGTCACCGGCGACCGCTCGCAGCGGGCGAAAGGGAAGGCCGGCTGGCAGTACCTGTTCGTCGCGATCGACGACCACTCCCGACTCGGCTTCGCGTCCGTCTATCCGGACGAGACCGCTGACAGCGCGACCGCGTTCCTCGACGAGCTCGTCCGCTTCTACGCCGCCCACGGGATCGCGCGTCGAGCGGGTCCTGACCGACAACGGCAGCTGCTTCAAACGCCGCTGGGCCGACGCCTGCGCCGGTCACCGCATCACCGTCAAGAAGACGCGCGCCCTACCGGCCCCAGACCAACGGCAAAGCCGAACGGTTCATCCGCACCCTGCTCGAGCGCTGGGCCTACGCCTACGCCTACAACAACGAATCACGCAACGACTCGCAGGCACTCGCCCCCGCCCTCGCCTTCTACAATCGCTTCCGTCCCCACCGCGCCCTCGAGCGGCCAAACACCGCTCCAGCGCGTCAACAACCTCCCTGGGACAAACATCTAGTCGGCGTCGGCAAGCGGCGCAACGTGTCTTGCGGCAGCTGAACTAGCGAAATCAGAGGGGGAAAGATGGCTATTTTGAAGTCGCTTCACCGAGGCGGTGGCCGCTGGTGGCTGATCGGAACCGGGCTCGTGGCGGCGGCATTCACCGTGTTCTTCGTGGCAGCGTCGAGCGCGAATCTGACGGGCAGCACGTTCGAGGGGAACGACGGCAATCTCGTCGTCAACACGGCAGGGAACCACGACTGGGACAACGCTCCCAATCTCTCGGTCGGCAGTAGACCTCCCGACCGGGACGACCGACAACTCGTTCGGCCAGGGCGCGAAGGAAGACAACGTCAACGACGACGGTCGTCACCGGCTCGATCCCGAACAGCAAGGCCGACCTCGCTCGGTTCGCGCGTCGCCGGCGAGACGGTCGGAGCGAACACGTTCCTCTACCTCGCGTGGAGTCGAGAGAACCAGAACGGCACGGTCAACTTCGACTTCGAGATCAACGCTGCAGGCGCAGCCGGATCTCGACGACGCCTGGGGCCGAAGACGCTCGTTCGCACGGTCAACGACCTGCTGATCAACTACGGCTTCCGGGCGGCTCCAGCACGCCGCACTCACGTTCCGGAAGTGGACTGGCACGGCCTGGGGCGCGGAGACGCCGATCTCCAGCACCTGTTCCGAGGGGGCGGCGAACACGGCTCCCGTCTCGCGACACGCTGGGCGGCAACCCGCCCGTCAGCCGTCCTGCTGGGCAGTTCGGCGAGGCGGCGATCAACCTCGTCTGCGCTGGCGTGATCCAGCCGAACACCTGCGCTCCGTTCTCGTCGGCGTACGTGAAGTCCCGCTCCTCGACCTCCTTCACCTCGGAGATCAAGGACTTCATCGCCCCGGTGCATCTGTCCCTGGCCGGCTGCGGCAAGCTGACGATCATCAAGCACACCACCCCGGTGACCTCGACCAGAACTTCGGCTACACGACCACCGGAGGGCTGAGTCCGGCACCTTCACCCTGAACGACCACGGCACCGACACGCAGGTGTTCGACAACCTGCAGCCGGGGACGTACACGGTCACCGAGGGCGCTGACCCGAGCGGGTTCGCGTTCGGCTCCCTGACCTGCATCGGCGCGGGTGGCTCCTCGTCCGGCAAGGTCGGCAACGGCCGTGATCGTCGGCGGCTCGGACATCACCTGCACCTACGTCAACAACCAGCAGCTGGGCGCGATCAAGATCTCGAAGACCTCGATCAAGCCCAACACGCCGCTCGCTGGCGCGCGTCTTCCCGTCACCGGGCCGAACAGCTTCTCGGCTGACCCGGTCACGGCAGGCACGGGCACGGATCGGTCTGCATCGACGGCCTCGTCTTCGGCACCTACCACGTCACCGAGACGGCGGCCCCGACGGGCTACGACATCGATGACACGACGACGCACGACGTCGTCGTGGACACGAACACGACCTGTGCGACACGACCCGTACGTCGGCGAGACGTTCTCCGCAACCGACACGCCGAAGACGGACATCCTCGTCAAGGCGACGAGTCAGGTTGCGGGCGGCACGGCCAGCAGGGTCACCTGCAAGAACGCCTCGAACGTCAACGTCGGCAACTCCCCGCAGCCCTCCGCCTCCACCTTCGCCGATCCGGCGGAGGTCGACGGCGGTCGGCCTGCATCCGGGGACGTACACCTGCACGATCATCATCGACCCCTGATCTACGGAGGCTGAGGAGTGGGAGGGGCGCCGGCGCGCCGGCCCCCCTATCTACTGATCGAGCGGACCTCCCAGCCTGAGGGCGGGAAGTTCGAGAGCGGCTGGTACTGAACGACGGTGCCTGTGTGGGGGGCGGCGATCACCTTGCCGCCTCCCGCATAGATCACCACGTGGCCCCCGGACTTGCGGTAGATCGGGTCGCCCGGCTGAGGTCGCGCCAGTCCTTCAGCGGCAGCGCCTTCTGCTGGCCCCAGGTGTCGCGAGGGATGTTGACGCCAAGCTGGGCGTAGCTCCACTGCACCAGGCTGGAGCAGTCGAAGCTCGACGGGTCGGCCCCGGAGTTGGCCGAAGACGTACTTGTCGCCAGCTGGGTCGCTGCCTTCCGCACCGCCTGCGCCCCGATGTTGTTGCCCTCCACGACGCGGCCCGAACGACAAGGCGAAGATCGTCTTCGCCTCCGGGAGCGTCTCGGGGTCGGTGGTCTTCAGTCTGTTCGACAACAGCACCTGCTCCGGCACGGCGGTGTACACGCAGACGGTCTCCGTCAGCGGCACATCGCCCGTCTTCGCGAAGACGACGAACACGACGACCGCGGTCTCGGCCTCGGGCACCTACTCGTGGCTCGTCACCTTCACGCCGAACGCGAGCGACACCTCGCACACCGGCAGTGCGAGCGTGTGCAACGCCGAAAACACCGCGCTCACGATGAACGGCAACGACGGCACCATCCCGCTCCCCCAGGGCGGCAAGCCCGCAAGAACTCGACAAACGAGAGGGGCCCCGGCGCGAGCCGGGGCCTCTCAGCGCTCCCGGCCGGATCGGATCGCGTCGAACTGATCGCTAACGGCCGGCCCCGGACGCCCCGCTTTCAGGGGGAAGACGGGGGCATCTGACGGGGCCGGCCCCACTTGGGTTGTAGCGGACCGCCGGGAAGATTCCAGGTGCCTCAGCCGTCCGATAGTTACAAGGGGGAAGACGGGGGACTGGGGTCGGCCGGTGAGCAACCCAGGGAGGCGCTCCCGGCCGCTCGCTTTGGGCCACGTCCAATGCCTTCCGCCACCGCCGTGTCTCTTTGCGCCAACGCGAAAAGTTTCCGGCGCGTCCGCGTCTACAGAGGTGCGGGCGCGAAGGTACTCCCCGTCGCGTCCGTCTTCATGCCAAGCCGGGAGCGCTGCTGCGGCGGGGGCGCTCCCGGCGGACGAAGCCGGACACTGGTACGAACCCACGTTCGGGTATAGGCTCCGCACGCGGCTGCGAGAGAGACGCCAAACCACAAAGGTCTCTCGTGCAGCCGCGCGAGCCCACCAGGCCCCAGCCTGTCCAGGGGTGCACCGTTGCCGCCACGCGGCTCTAGCACCAGACTCGTACGGCCACGGTAGGTGCGATCGGCGGACCGGTGCATCGCACGTTTAGGTCAATCTTCCTCGTCGCGAAGGTACGGCAAATCGAACGGACTCGGCCGTAACTGTGCGCGAGAATCTATGGGTGCCCTGGTCCCGCAGAGCAGCGACCTGCGCGACGATGTCCGGGCCCGTGCGGCACGAGAGCTGACGGCCGGGGCGAGGTTGAGCCGGTGGTCGCGTTGTCATACGTGGTCTGGCCGAGCTTGGAGTTCGAGCAGGGCTCAAGCGGCGGGGAAACGGCTCCGCGTCCACCTTGATCCAGAGTGCTGATCCCGCACGCGTTTCTACCGTGGTGAAAGGATAGGCTGCGGTGAAATTTCAAAGCGGCGCGTTAGCAGGGGCGGGGGAACGACGATGCCAGACGGTTCGAGGCCCAGCGACCGTCAAATGCAGCTCGAGACCGAGCATCTCCGTTTATCGGAGCTAGTCAACCGGCTTCAAGAGGTGATTGGCGAACTGGAACGTGCCCCATTCCTGAACGCCGACGCGGCCACACGGCTCGACAAGTATCGGCAGAACCTCACCCGTCGGCAGTTTGACCGCAGGCGACTCGAGTTGGTGATTCAAGCAGCTGCATGGCGACATCGACATCGACGGTAGGGCGCCGACGCTGGACGACGAGATGCTCAAGCGCTTGCGGAAGGACGAGACGAGAACGATTTAGGCTGCGATTCGTTCCTCAGCGAACCTGAAGAGTGACTGTCTTGTATTTGCGCTGCCAAATGATTAACGTTTGGAGAGGACGGGCGCCGACCCTGCGCCCCGCATTCCCCACCCCTGAGGCGGCGCAGGGTCGGCGCTCTATGACGCGGAGCGGGGCCGATAGGGACTACGCGATCCCTTCCCGTCGGCGCCACTCGTGCTGCTGAAGCAACGTCGACCGCAGCTCGCCGAGCCCGTCGGGGCAGTCGACGAGGACGGCGAGGATCTCGTCGCGCTCGGCGATCGAGAGCGCGAGCAGGCGGGCCTGGTGCTCGTAGCCGCTCTCGAGCCGGGCGGCGGTGTCGTCGCTGCCGGCGTCGCGGAGCATCCGGGCGAGCTCGATCACGTGCGCCTCACATAGCCGTGATAGGCGATCTGGCGCGCGGAGGCTTCCCTCGAACGGGGTACTCAGTCCGAGGGAACGGCGTCGGGGCGCTCGATCATCAGGGTCACCATCGGGCTTTCCACCGTCCAGAGGCGGTGCGGGACGTCCTTCGGCCACCGAATCTGCTGGCCGGCGCGGACGTCCGCCTCGACGCCCGCCACCGAGGTCCACCCCTCCCCCTCGAGGCAGACGACGATCGTGTCGTTCGGGCCAGGATGCTCGTGGATCGTGCCGTTCGGCGCGAAGCGAAGCATCGCGACGAAGAAATCCTCCTCGCGAACGAGCACCTTCCCCTCGACGCCGACGCAGCCTTCGTACGGGAGCGCGCTCCACTCGGGCCGCGCGAAGGGGCGCACGTCGACGGTCACCTCCCGATCCTACGCCGAGGCGCCGCGTCCGCTTGTCGAAATCCTGCGGTGGCGCGATCATGGTTCCATCTCCGGTCCGCCGCCCCGGGTGTTCGTCAGCTACTCGCGAAGCGACTTCTACTTCGCCGAGCAACTGGCCGTCGCGCTCCGCCGGCGCGATCTCGACGTCTGGTTCGACGTCCACGAGCTTGCGCCGGGACGCGACTGGTCGGACGCGATCGACGGCGCGATCGAGGAGTGCGACGTGTTCGTGCTCGTCGCGTCGCGCGCTGCGCTTCGGTCTCCGTACGTGCAGCGCGAGCGCGAGCTGGCCGGCAGGCTCGGCCGGTCTCAGGTTGCCGTGCTGGCCGGGCGGGCCGCGCTCGGGCTACCGACGTACGACCTCCGGCGCTCGTTCAAGCGTGGCGCCGACCGGCTCGCGAGCGACCTCGCCGCGGCGACGCCGAACGGCTGGCGCCCACGCATCCGCCTGCCGTGTCCGACCGGCGCCGCGGTGGTCGCACTCGCGCCGGCGCTCTCGGTCCTCACCGCGGCCGTGCTCGTCGCGGAGTTCGTCTACCGGGTGAGCGGGTACCCCTCACCGACGGTGACGCACGTCGGGCTGCGCCTGGCGCTCGTCGGCTCGTGGGTGGCGCTCATCGGCCTGCCCGCGGCCTGGCTGCTCTGGGCGTTCCTCCGGCGGCGCGTCGCCTGGCTGTGGATGCGCGGCTCGCTCCTCTACATGCCGCTGGCGGCGGTCGTGGGCGTGGTGTCGGTCGAGCAGCTGGCCGCATCCCTGACGCCGATCGGCGCGATCGTCAGCGCGCTCGGTGGGACGCCGGACCCGCTCGAGCTGGTGGGAGCCGAAGTCCTCGTATTCCTCGTCTTCCTTTCGTGCCTCGCGGCCGGGGTCGCGACGGAGCGCTCGTCGGGCCTCGGCCGCTTCCTCCGCACGGGCGCGGCCCCGAGGCGCATCCGATCGCGGTACGTCGGCAGCGTCCCACGCCCGGAGCTAGGCGGTGCCGTTCGGGCCTACCGGCTGTTCGCAGCGGACGACGACGTAGGCGTCGGTGACGAGGTCCACCGCGCACTCGCCGAGGCGGGTATCGAGGAAGCCCCCGGCGGCGAGCGCGACGTCGTCGTCCTCACCGACCGCACGCCGGCCGACTGGCTGGCGCGCGACGACCTGCGCGACCCCCTGGCGGTCGTGGCGACGAGCATCGCGCTCCCCGTCCGCGGCGGCTGCAGCGCTTCCAGTGGGTCGACTACCGCGCCCGCCGCGGAGCACGCTCGAAACGCTCGGCGACGACCTCGCAACCGTGAGCGGGTCCGCTGGGAGGCGCGAGCGGCGCCGGAAGTACCCGAGCGGCTCGAGCACCTCGGTTGCCGTGGCCCATGCGCTCGTGGAGTGGGTGCTGTACTCCCTGGCCGTGATTGCCGCAGAGGTCGGCGCGTACGGCCTGGCGTTGCGGCGTCCGACGGCCGCCACGACCTCTTCTGGCCGGCCTTCGCGTGTCTCGCGCTGGCTCCGGTTCCGTTCGTGCTGGCACGGCGGCTGCGTCGTCGGCGGCTCACGCCTCGTCTTCTCGTCGGTCTGCTAGCCGTGTTCTGGGCGGCCGCCGTCGCGGTCGGGTTGGACCGGGTGTGCAGCTGATGTTCCCCTCCTCGGACCTGGGCTCGTTCAGCGCCGCCATCCCGTCGTACGTGGCCATCTCGGCCGTGGTCGTGGCGCTTGCCTGGAGGTCGCTGCGCCGCTGGCTCCCGGTCGACTCGGCACTGACACGCCTGATCGCCCCACGCTCGGTTACGCTCGCGGCTCGCTGATCTGGGTGACGATGCTCATCCCGGGGCTCATCACCTCGGCGGGAATGGCAGTTCTCGTCCCACCGGCGGAGGCGGCCGCCGCTCCGGCCAGGGCGGCCGCCGGCGTGTGCCGCGACCGAGCCGGGCTCGAGGAATTCTCAGAAGCCCACTGGCTCCAACGTGGTCGTACTGGAGCGCACGATGCCCGGAGCGGGGAGCTCGACCCGCAACGGTGGTGGTGTCCGATCACAGTTGGGAACGGCGACCAACGTCCAACTCTCGGTTCTCAGCGAGCCGTACTGGACCGAGTTCGAGCAACGATTCGGCGTCGACCCGTGGCTGCGTAGGATCGGGTATCTCTTCCTGGCCGGCGACGGAGCCCAGCTTCACGTCCTGCGTGGCCAGGTCGAGCTCCAACACCAGTTCGGTGTCGCGAGCGAGCTCCTCGCTGCGAAGGACCTGTCGAGACCGCTGGCCGATCCTCGACGACTTCGGCTTCGTAGGAGGCAGCTACTGCGCGACCGACGGATACGTGAACCAGCACCGAGCGGTGCACGGGCTCGCGAGGGCGGCCGAAGCCGCAGGTGCCACGATCGAATGCGGCGTCGAGGTGATCGGATTCGAACTCGAAGCCGACGGGATCGGGGCGGTGCTGACAACCAAGGGGATATTCCGCCCCGATATCGTCGTCAACTGCGCCGGGGCATGGGCGCCGCATGTCGCCGAGCGAGCTCGGTTTCAAGTGCCGATCCGAAGCCGCCGGGTGCAGCTTCTGCACGCATCCGAGCGTCGCCGCTACCGCCGGATCTGCCGTGGCTCATCGGCCCTCTCGGCCAAGTTCACGTGCGCAGGACGACTCCCGGTCGGGTCCAGGTCGGTGGATTCCTGGGCGTGGACGAGACGGTCGACCCGCTAGCCGTTCGACCAGGATGCCGACCCAGGGTGGATCACGGGCGTCCTCGAGCAGACACGCGAGGCGTTCGGTATCGAGATCGAACGATCATCGGTCGTCAAGAGTTGGGCCGGCATCTATCCGAGCACACCCGACCAGCACCCGATCATCGACCGCACCGACGCGGGCATGGTCGTCGTCGGAGGCTTCGCCGGCCTCGGACTCATGCACGCTCCCGCCGCGGGGCTGCTAGCCGCGGAACTGATACTTGACGGCATGATCAGCTCCGTGAACCCGGCCGATGTGAGCCTCGCTCGATTGTCCAGACCGATCGAGTCGATCGAGCGCACCGGCTTCTAGCTCGTCAACCGAGAGCCACGTGACCTGCGCGAGTGCGCGTCAATGCACCCCGAAACCCGTCGCCTATGCTCGACCAAGGTGAACGAGAAGAGGCGATCGGCGTCGTTACGCGCGCGTCGGCTTGAGTGTGATGGGGAGCCGCGCTGTCTCGTCGTCGCCGATGACCAGGACGAGGCTGCGGGCGTTCTGCGGGAACACGAACTCGATCGCGCCCTCTTTCGCGCTCCGGCCCGCGACTAACTCATTGAGCCCGCTGTCCGGTGCTCTGGGCACCCCGTTGACGAGAAGGCGGAACGAGTCGTCCCAGAAGTTGGCGCCGTAAGACCGGTTGTTGAGCATGCGCACGGTCAGCCGCAACCCCAGCTGATTCCCGGAGCTGGGGTCGACCCGGGCACGCAAATCTTGTAGACGAAGTCGCCCAGCCGTGCCGTCTTCCCGGCCGGGAAACTCACCTCCGCCGCCGTCACCTTCGTGGCAACCGGCTTGGACGCCTTCCTCGCACCACCGGACGTCGTCGCGCCCGCACCAGGCGCGCGTCCGGGCGAGGGCTTGAGTGTGATGGGGAGCCGCGCTGTCTCGTCGTCGCCGATGACGAGGACGAGGCTGCGGGCGTTCTGCGGGAACACGAACTCGATCGTGCCCTCCTTCGCGCTCCGGCCCGCGACTAACTCATTGAGCCCGCTGTCCGGTGCTCTGGGCACCCCGTTGACGAGAAGGCGGAACGAGTCGTCCCAGAAGTTGGCGCCGTAAGACCGGTTGTTGAGCATGCGCACGGTCAGCCGCAACCCCAGCTGATTCCCGGAGCTGGGGTCGACCCGGGCACGCAAGATCTTGTAGACGAAGTCGCCCAGCCGTGCCGTCTTCCCGCCCGGGAAACTCACCTCCGCCGCCGTCACCTTCGCGGCAACCGGCTTGGACGCCTTCCTCGCACCACCGGACGTCGTCGCGCCCGCAAGCGTGAGTCCTGACGTTCTGTGCCACCGCCCGATCCGCTGAGTATGGCCGCGAGCGCAGCCACGCCGCTGCCAACCACGGCCACGGCGAGGAGGACCGCGAGCGCTCGGCGGCGTTTCGGCGGGGACCTCGTCGGCGTGCGTTCCGACGGTTCAGCGCTCGGCGTCACGATCTCCGTCGCTGCCGTCACGTCGTGGTTCTCCGCGAGCTGACGGATCAGTCGAGTGACGTCCTCGTGCCAGGCGACATCACGCAACTCGATGCCCTGCCTGCGTGCAAACGGAGCTAGCGTGGACGGTAGATCGTCAGGAGCCGGGATCTCCGCCTCCTGCACGCATGCGGGGACGACCAGAATCTTCCGCGCGAGCGCGCTCTCGAGCTCGATCCGCACGTAATCGCGCGGATCGTCCAGCCGTCGCTTTCCGTCCTGGCCCGTTGCCGACAGCCACTTGGGTCCGATCAGCGCAATGAGGACATCGCAGGACTCGATCGCGGAGTGGATCGCCTGCTCAAAATCTGTACCCACGTCGATCGTGCCAACGTCCATGAAAACGTTGCTCTCCCCGAACCGAGCTGCGAGCGCGTCGTACAGGCGGCCCGCATGGCCAGAACTGTCCTGACGGCGATAGCTCAGAAAGATCCGCGGAATCGCGCCACGTTCGGAGAGGTGCGGCTTCACCGAGTCTCGATCAAAGGCCCAGCGCTAGTCTGCGGCAGGGCGACAGGATCCGCAAGAGAACGAGGTCGGTGCTTCCAGCCACTCCTCTCCGTCGGCACAGCAGAGTTTCGTTGCGTCCGGTGCGTGGCGGCGCCGCCAGGCCTAGTGACGGAACTCGAGTCCGCGTGGCCCAGACGGCGCGGGAGCCGTTTTCACTCATCCGCGCGTCAAGAGGCTTCGGTACGGCGTACGGACGCTCGTCTCAAGCGAAGTGGTGAACACACCAGCCCAGAATGCGCCGGAGATCGCCGGCCGACACCAGCAGATCTTCGCACAGTCTCGATCCAGTGACCTTGTGCGACATCACGCAGGATCGGGGGGAGCAGCCTCGACCTGCGCGAGTGATGCTGGAATGTCCCTCGAGGTAGGTGCCCGGGCTGAGGTCAGCCGTCACTCAGCCAGACAGCGATCGGGTCGCCGTCGCCGAGGCCGAGCTCCGTGCGTAGTGCGCCTCGCAGAAGAGCTCGATCTGGTCGCGCGGGTATCCGCGCTCTCCCGGCTCGAGGGCCTGAAAGGCGAGCCCGCGGTAGCGCCCCGCGACTGTAACCGGCGCGAGGAAGTAGCCGCTCTGGCCAGTTCGCGCCTCCCAATCGGGCGTGATCTCGGCGGCGGTCAGGTAGCGCCAGTTCCGGTCGAGCTCGAGCGGTCGCGGCAAGCGCACGTTTGAGCGTCCCCGGGACACGGGAACCCGATGAGCTCCTCCAGCTTCTGCATCACGGCGCAGTCCGCCATCAGGCCCGCGCCGAGCCCCTGGCCGGGCTGGACCACTCCACTCAGATCTCGTTGCGTAGGCATTCGCCTCTCAACTCTGCAGTCTCACCAACGACTGCAGCTCCGCCTGCGCCAGACCGTATGGAGTGCCTGGCGCCTCGCTCGTAAGTTGGCGCGGGTTGCTGTCGGGAGTGGCCCGGCGGTAGAGCCGCAATTACGGGAGGCGCCGGTGATGAACGAAGGTAGCTGGGTCGGGCTTGATGTGCACGCTCGCTCGGTGGTCGCGGGCGTGATCGATGCGGGGAGCGGTGAGGTGCGGTCGCTGCGGCTGCCGCCTCGGTGTGAGCGCGACGGTCGCGTGGCTGCAGACGCTGCCGGCGCCGGTTCGGGTCGTGTACGAGGCGGGGCCGACTGGGTACGGGCTTGCGCGTGCGTGTGCCGGGGCCGGGATCAGCTGCGTTGTCGCGGCGCCGTCGCGGATCCGGGCGGCGGCCGACCGGGTCAAGACCGATCGGCGGGACGCCGAGCGGCTGGCGAGGTTGCTTCGGCTGGGTGAGATCACCCCGGTACGGGTGCCCGCGCCGGAAGAGGAAGCGGCGCGTGATCTGGTCCGCGCCCGTGAGGATGCCCGCGGCGATCTGATGCGGGCCCGTCACCGGCTCTCGAAGTTGCTCCTCCGACAAGGCGCGGTGTACGACGCGACGGCGTGGACGCGGGCACACGACGGGTGGCTTCGTCGGCAGCGGTTCCAAAGCGGGCCGCTCGCGATCGTGTTCGACGAGTGCTACGGCCGGATGCTCGACGCGAAGGCCAGAAGGGACGCGCTCGACAAGGCGATCGTCGAGCTCGCCGCCACGCCGCCGTACGCCGATGTCGTCGAGCGGCTCGTCTGCCTCCGAGGCGTCTCCACGCTGACGGCGTTCGCGTTGACCGTCGAGCTCGGCGACTGGAGCAGGTTCCGCCCCGGCTCGCTCGGCCCGTTCCTCGGCCTCACCCCGAGCGAGCACTCAAGCGGCGAGCGGCGCCGCCAAGGCGCGATCACCAAGACCGGCAACTACAAACGCGCGCCGGCTCCTGATCGAGGCCGCCTGGCACCAACGCCGACCGCCGCGCAGAAGCGTCACGCTCGAACGCAGACGCGACGGCAAGCCCGTCGCCGTGCAAGCCCAAGCCGAGCGCAGCGCCCGCCGGCTGCACGGACGCTGGCACGCGCTCGAGGCGCGAGGCAAGCCCCGCTCGATCGTGGTCGTCGCCGTCGCCCGCGAACTCGCCGGACACTGCTGGGCCCTCGCGACGATGGAGTAGCCGCACCAGCAACGGCTCGGCGAGGAGAGCGCACCGGCGCAACGACGCGAGGAGCGACCCGAGAGAACACTGGGAGCAGCCCACACGGAGCCACGCTCGACGCCAGAGAACGGCACCGCTCCTCACCATCGCACACCGGTCATGCGGTACCAACCCGCGCATATGAGTCGCGACACAGACGTCGACGACAGCCGGTGCGCTCCCCCCGCCGACCCAAACCCCGCAAACGGCGGGGCTGAATAACCCTGCCCGGTTGACAGGCCGCACTCCATATGAGTGTTCCGCAATGACGCCCGAGCGGGGACCCTCTGACCTTAGGTGGTCAAGAGGTCACTGCCAGAATCCCTCGTGTACCGCCGTTGCCTGTTCCGTGAGGTTCGGCCCGCTGAAATCCACCGTGCGCCCGCCCCGGGCGAACACCTCGCCGCAGCTGAGCGCTAACTTCGAGTCCCCTTCAAGATCGTTCACCATCGCTACGAGCGTCTCGCTACTCAGCGCATAGACGACCCGCCCGATGCCAGACCAATAAATGGCGCCTGCGCACATCGCACAAGGTTCGGTGCTCGCATACAGCGTGCAGCCCTGGAGGAACTCAAATTCGAATTGGTTGCCGGCGGTGCGCACGAGATTGAGCTCGGCGTGGGCGGTGCGGTCGCGCCCGGTCACGACCGTATTCTCGGCCTCGAGGAGACTGTCGCCCTCTGGATCTGCAAGGAGTGGGAACCGAAGGGATGGTTCCCCTTCTCTCGGGACCGGCGCGCAAGATCGATAGCACCCAGAAGATGACGCTCGTCGGCAAGTGGAAGAGCCACCGCAGGGACACTAACCGGCGTCGCACGAAGGCGACAAGAGTGGGCTACGCCAGTGATCGGGAATGTCATCCGAGGCGTTCACGTAACCGGGCTTGACCTGGTCGCGGTGGGCTCTTCGGCTCGTCAGCTGAACTGACTCCCAAATGCGGCCTCGTCCGACGGCTGGCGTTGGCAAGGTGGTCCGTCGGAATAGTGTCTGGGCGCAGCGAGCGCGCGTTCCGGGAGGGGATATGCAGGCGGGTCATCAAACTCGGGTCGCCGTTGCCGGTCGCGACAGCATTGAGAGCCTGCGCCTCGCTGATCTCCTGCGGGAAATAATCGGTCGAGAAAACGTTTTCCGGCACCTCGAAACCGAGCACCTGCTGAAGTTCCTTGAGGAACACGCCCATATCCCGATCGTCGTCTTCGTCGACATCTTCAGCTTCGATCTGCAACACGTCACCAAGACGATCGGCGAGTTCGGTTTCGGTATCCGAAAGTTGTGTTCAGCCTTTACACGGACCCGGATGAGTGGAAAACGCGGAAGGCGGAGCTTCCCGGCCATTGGTCAGACCGGCTCGGCCATTACTACCACCTCCACAAGGTGCCAAACGACGAGGAGTTCGAACCCATTGTCAGGCGAGCGTTCAGAGTCGCCTCGAGGGAGGCGCAATACAATTTCGGACACGAGCCGATCAGCATCACGGTCGTCCGACGCCGGCGTCGCTCCATACTCGTCGCCCGAGGATCGGTTGTTGGGCGCGGGAACGGTGTTCGTGAGCTACGCACGCAGCGATTGGGACGGCGCGATCTCCCCTCTTATCCCGCGGCTGCGACAAGCTGGGTTCCAACTATGGGTTGATCAGGCGTTCTTGGTGGGCGGTGAGGACTGGATGGACGACATCGGGGAGGCGTTAATCAAAGCTGCGTCTGCCTGCTGGCGATCAGTCCCGACGCGATGAAGTCCCGCTATGTGAAGATGGAATACCTGTACTTCTTCAACAACGACAAGACGATCGTCCCGGGCGTGAGCACGACCCGTCAGCGATCTACCGCCAGAGCTGTCCGGGAATCGCTTGATCGATTTCACGATCGAGGGCACGTCCAACTACGATGAACTGCATCGAGTCCTCGCGCTGTCCGTCGGGGCGTAGGATCGGTGCGGCTACCAAGCGCTCTCGAAATTAGGTCCGTACTCCGAGGCAACGAGTTCGCGCAAAGGCGTCCCTGACGTTCCGCGCGCCTCCTCGCGAGGCCTTAATCCTGGTGAAGTTTCAGCTGAGCGACGGCATCCCACCCTGGACCCGACGGGCAGACGATCGCATTCGTGCGACTCAACGCCGGCCTTGGGGAACCGATCTACGTCGTGAAGGCCGACGGCAGCGGGCTGCGGAACCTGACGCCGAAGCCGGTGGGGGCCTACGCCGCGCCTGCCTGGTCGCCCGACGGGAGGAAGCTCGCCTTCGTCAGCCACCGCGACGGCGATTCCGAGGTCTACGTCATGAACGCCAACGGGAGCCGGCAACGGGGTTCGACCAACAACCTGGTCGGATCGACGCGATCCCGCCTGGTCACCCGACGGACGGAAGATCACCTTTGCCAGCAAACGCGACGGCAAGTACGGGGTCTACGTCATGAACGCGGACGGAAGCAGACAGCGGAAGTTGGCGCAACACAGCCCGTAACCCACCGGCCGCAAAATGAGTGACGGCCGACGGAGTCTCTCGACCCGGTCGGACTGCTCACTTGCGCCAGTGATGCTTCTATGTTTGTCAACCGGTCGGTGGTGCTCCGTTCTCGAGCTGTCGGTAGAGGTTGCGGGCGAGGTAGCGCTTGAGGCAGCGGGTTGCTTCGCGGCGGGTCTTACCTTCCTGGGTTCTCCGTTCGATGTAGGCGGTCGGGAATATCCCCCTGAAGAAGTGAGGCTGGATCTTGCCGCGCCGATGAGTTCTCGGTGGTTTGTCAGTCTCTACTGCGACACTGCCGGAGCGGCAGTCGACAAGGAGTCATGAGATGACCGGAATGGATGCAGCGCCCGCCTCAATCACCATCACGCCAGTCTTCGTTGCCGACCTGCTCGTCGAGGGCGAGCGGATGCCGGTCTACGTGCACGTCATCGACCATCCCGATGCGCGCGTGCTGGTCGACACCGGCATGACGGAGCTGCACCCGGCGATGGCCGACATGGATCCCCGCCTCCAGCCGCTGAGCGAGCAGGACTTCGATCTCGCCGGCATCGACATCGTCGTCAACACACACCTGCACCCCGACCACTGCGGCGGCAACCACCTCTTCGCCGGCAAGCCGATCTACGTCCAGCGTCGGGAGCTCGACGACGCGCGCAGCGAGGACGACTACACCATTCGCGAGTGGGTCGAGGCGCCCGGCGTGCAGTACGTGCCGGTCGACGGCGAGCACGAGCTGCTGCCCGGGCTCCGGCTCGTCCCGGCGCCGGGCCACACACCCGGCATGCAGATGGTCGTCGTCGAGACTGGCGGGCGCCCGGTCATCGTCGGCGGCGACGTGGCGGTGTGGTTCGGCGAGTTCGACGAGCCGCCCACCGAAGGCCGGCAGCGGGTCCTTGCGCTCGACCCCGAGCTGGTCTGGCTCGCGCACGAGCACGAGCCGTGGCGACCCCGCACCGTCTAAGGCATCACGCCGGCCTCCGGGCAACTCGTCGGGCCACGAGTCGATCGTCACGTGACCATGTCCGACGCAGGTGACTGGGCGCTTGGCTGCGCCAGCGTTCGCGAATGTCCCTCGAGCTCGGGGTCCCGGGCCGCTAACCGAACCGCGAGTTCGACTTCAGCGCCCGGATTTTTCTCAGGCCTTTTCGAGCAGGAGCCGACGGCGGCGGAGCAGCTGACGCGCTCCGCCGCCCTCTGGCTGCCTTGGGCTACGGCCTCCCCGATCACAAGTGCCGCGACTGAAGGTCGTGCCTCGGTGATGCTCGCCCAGCTCAGTCGATGTGCATCTTCCCGACCTCGGTGACGGTGCCGGTGCCGGAGAGGAGCACCGGGTCGTCGATCTCCTGTCGCTCAGTGAACGTGCCGGTGCCCTTCAGCACGACGTAGTCGCCGGTCCCGCCGTTCACGCGCCAGTTCCCGCCGCAGGCGATGGTCTGGTGGCCGGTAAAGGGGGTCGACCGCGACGAGCGTACAGGTCGCCTGGAAGGTGATCAGGAAGGAGCCGCCAGCGAAGGTGTACCGGTCGACAGCCGTGTACTTGAACAGGTGGGGGGCGCTGCGGTCGGTAACGCCCACGATGCCGAGACCGGGCTGAAGCTCTGGCACTCCATCGAGCCCGTCGTCGATTGGCCGAACACTCCGCCCGAAGCCGTGATGTCCCCGGTACACGGGCCGCTCGCGTGGAAGACCTCCGCAATCGTGAGCGACGTCCTGGGCGGAGTGGCCACGGCCGGCGCCACGAACAACATAGTCGTGGCGAGCGACATCGCGGTACCCGCCGTCGAACACCCGGGCCCGGAACATCAATACGATCGACGAGGTGCCCGACTCGACCTGGTTCACGAACCGGATCGGCTCGACGGAAGTGTCGGCCGCGGCGGTCGGCCGCGGGCCCGAGATTGGGGGCGCCGCCGGTCCCGGAAAAATGGGTCATCACCCGTGAGAAGACGGCGGGCGCCAACCCGGGCTTCACGGCGAGAGACGCCAACGGCGAGACGTGGTTTCTCAGCTTCGATCCTCCCCACCGCCCCGAGGGCGCGACGGGGGCGGTCGTGATTGCGACCAAGCTGTTCTGGGCGTTGGGCTACAACCAGGTCGAGACGTTCATCACGACATTCGATCCGAGACGCGTGGAGATCGATCGACAGGCGACGGTGCGCAGGCCGTCCGGGAAGCGAACGCCGTTCACGCCCGACGACATGAACGCGGTGCTCGACAAGGTCGCGCGCAACGCCGACGGCACCTATCGCGTGGCGGCCGGCCGCGCGCTGCCGGAAAAGATTCTCGGCGGCTTCCGCTACGCCGGCACGCGCCCCGACGATCCCAACGACCTCGTCCCGCACGAGCACCGCCGCGAGCTGCGGGCACTGCGCGTATTCGGCGCCTGGACCAACCTCACCGACCTCAAAGCCGGAACACGCTCGATACCCTCGTCACCGAGAACGGGCGCGCCATCGTGAGGCACTACCTGCAGGACGTCGGCTCGACGTTCGGCATGGCCA
>CAVTQW010000007.1:0-67676 GCA_963736945.1 uncultured Thermoleophilia bacterium | reverse complement strand
TTGGGAGAGCGCCTGGGCCGACACACGCGATAAAAGCATACGTATGCTAGTATCGGTGCAGTGAGTAGGACGCGGACAACGTTCTCGCTGGATTCTCGTGTGCTGCGTGCGGCACGGATCGCGGCGGCGCGCGCGGGTAAGCGCGACTCTGAGATCGTGGAGGAGGCTCTACGGTCGTACCTCGCGCTCGACGTCGTCGACAGGGTGCGCGAGCGGGCGGCCCTCGACGCCGGCGCCGCAGACGCACTCGCCTACGAGGAGCTCCACGACTCACGCGCTGAGCGTTGATGCGTCGCGTCGTCTGCGACGTCGGCGTCGTCGTCTCCGGGTTGCTCTCGGCCGCAGGGCCGCCTGGCCGGATTGTCGATAGATGGCGGGACGGAGAATTCGACCTGATCGTCTCGCCGCTGTGGCTCGACGAGCTTGCGCGCGTGCTCGAACGTCCGAAGCTTGCCCGCTACCTCGACTCCGGCGAGGCGAGCGAGCTGCTGGCCGCCATTCGTCTGCAGGCCGACCTGCTCGATGACCCGCCTGCGGAGCCAGGCCTGACGCCGGATCCGGGCGATGACTATCTCGTCTCACTCGCACGCGCGGCGACCGCCGACTTCCTCGTCAGCGGCGACAAGCACCTGACTACGCTCGCCGATCCTCGACCGCCAGTCCTCACGCCACGAGAGTTCGAAGACCTCCTCGCCCACAGCCGCTGACGGGTGAGCGCCCCCTCTTCGAGATAACCAGGACGCCCGCAGGGCCGCCTGTACCTCCTCGGACAGCCGACGAGCCAGACAGCCATACGGAAGCCCGTCGGATTAAAAGTCCAGCCGCACAGGCTGCAGGAACTGCACTGGTTGAATCTGCCTGCAAATGGTCACTTTCGGTACTGCAAAAGACTGCAGCGAGCCGCAGCCCGCGGTGACAGGCCGGTACGCTCACCGTACGCTCACTTAGCCCCAGGAGCGCGACCTCCAACTGTGCGTGTTGGAGGTCACCACCTCGCCCGAATGAGTTGGCGCTCTCTGGGAGTCCTCGTCCGAGCGCCGTCTCCTTGGTTATGCGCTACTGGCTCAGCGCTTCGAATGCGTATGGCGGTGGTGCTCGGTCGGCGAGCGTCCGTTCTCTGCTGGGGAGTGGGTGAGTTGTTCGACGTCGAGGCCGAGATCCTGGAACTTGAAGCCGGGTGCGAACGGGCGACACGAGCCCCGTTCGCGGCGGCGCAGGCCGACACGGTCGAGGCGGAAGGCGAACGAGTTGCACACTGGGCGGCCGCCGTTCCACGACTTGGCGGTCGCGATCGGGCGCCGGCGGTTCGTCCAGTGCTCGAGCAGCACGGGATCGGTTCACGCTCGGGGAGGGGCGGTGAGAGTGCAGTGTCCGGAGGTGACGGTCAGGCTGGCGCTCGACTTCGTGACGTGTCCCTGTGCGGGTGGTCATCAACCTCACCTGCTACAGCCGGACATAACTACCCAACGATGGTGGGCAGGGCTGAAACTGACCCTGCTCCCTCATCGCCTACTAGATGGGGTGGTGGTCGGCTGATCCGGCAGTACCCGGGCGTATCACCTGGGGCAGTCTCCCGTTCCTTCACGGAGATGCCGATAGACGATTGATGCAACGAGCCATCGCTCTCGTATTCGCGACCCTGCTCGTACTTGGCGCGCTCGCCGTACTCCCGGTGAGTCTGTTCGCGATGACGTTCTGCATCGACAACTGCGACGGTCCACGTCCCCGGCGAACCCCCGGATACCGTCCTTGCTCTCGCGGCGGAGCGGGAGTCGTCGCGATCGGCGTGAGCGTCGCCTTCTGGTGCTTCGTCGCGTTCAACAGAGCTGTAGCGGCGACTGGCGCGCTCGTTGTCCAACTCGGTGCGGCCTACGCGGTGCTCAGCTTCTGGCTGGACCAGTCCTAAACAGCGACGACCTGGTCCCAGTTGGTTCGCCGGATTCCAGATTTGCAGTTTCATCGCGCTCGCCCTGCTTCTCACCCGAGGCGAGCGAGCGCCACCCGACGCAGGATGACGTCCGAGCATACGGCCGCCTCGGCCAGTGTTAGGGAATGTCACCCGAGGCTACGTTTCAAGGCTCGAACCCCAGGGCAGCTCCGACCAGTACAGCCCCGTCGCCCGCGTCGTCGCAGAAATCTAGATAACAGCGACGTGCCAGCCGTCCGAGCACGCCAGCGGCATCCTCAGGCGAATCGCAAATGCGCGCACGGCAGAGCCACGAATGTCCCAGAGTCGAGCGTTCTCACGCTCCGTCGTAATTCCGCAGAGCGAGCAGAACCGTTCGGAGCGTCCTACTACCGCCGGAACTCTCGCCGCGGGATATTCGCCTTGTTCATGGGCATAGTTCTGTCGTACTCGTCGAAGCTGGGCGAGTCGTTGGCGCCGCCCCAGTCTTTGTCGGCGGCACGGTCGATCGCTTTCTGGCGAGGGCCTCGCCGCTAACGCCTGAGTCACGTCGTTAGCCCGGCCCGAGCACTGGCGAACGCGAGGTAGGTCTGGGGCGTTCGTGCGGTTGGGGGCATCGCCTCGCCGCGTTTGGCCTCGCGGTTGCTCGGGAATCGTTGCGTTATGGTTGAGCGGAAGATCCGCATCGCTGCGAATGAGGCGTTGTTTCGTGAAGTTAATGAGCAGCGGGAAGAGCTGAGCTCGGGCGGCGCGAGACAAGGGCGGCTCGAGGTCATTTGCGAGTGCGGCGCCGGTAGCTGTTCCGAGCCGATCTCGATCCGGATCAACGACTACGAGATCGTTCGATCGCACTCAACCTGGTTCATCGTCAAGCCAGGCCACGAGATCGAAGATGTCGAAGACGTGGTGCAGTGGCATGAGTCGTTTTACGTTGTCGAGAAGCGAGCGGGACGTGCTGCTGAACTGGTCCAGAAAGCGGACCCGCGTCGGTAGTGACCCGGATACCATGGACCCTGAGCTGGCGCGTATCGTCGCGGAGAACGAAGCACGGTTTCGGGCCGCGAACGAGAAGATCGAAGCCGCGCGTCTGCGGTTAGGGGCAGATCCCCCTCTGCCGGTAGCGGTGGCGGCTGCCCCACACGTCTAGAAAGGAGCAAACTTGACGATCCCGGACATAGGTCACTGCGCAGGGAGCGGGACGCAGCCGATCGACGAAACGAGCCGCGAGGAGCTCGGCATGCAGACGGCCGTTTGTGGCGTCTGCTCGGGCCGGTTCGAACTTCGCAAGGACGGGACGATGGCGCTCCACGAGGCCGCCCCGATTGAGGACCGCGAGTCGTCCGATCGTTCCTAGTCCGAGTTTGGCTCGGCTGATTTCGAGGCGATTGGCCGACCGTCGCACGGTCCGCTGATTGGTTCGCTGTCGGCAGACGCCGACGACTTGGTCAGTCGGTGGGCTCCCGCTGCGTGGCGTCCACTAAGCTCATACGAATCTATCGTCGCCTCACTCCAGGCCCTCGCCGCGGCCTTTGGGACTCAGTATTGCCGGGATGACAGCGCTCCAATGCGCGCTCTCTTAGCTATGCCGAGGGCTGATCGACGGCCGGCGTGAGGCGGCGGAATCGGAGTGTTCGAAAGGTGAGGAGGATCGCGGTGAATCCGAGGACGACGTTGACGGCGGTCAGTGTCAGTCTCATCCCGACGCTGAACGCGAGTAGCGCCGACTTGGCGGCCTGGCCGCGTAGCGTGTAGACGAGGAACGCTTGCTCTGTCCCGATGCCGCCAGGGCTCACGGGGATGAGCGTTGCGAGGCTCTGCGAGGCTTGAACGAGCAGCACGTTGCGGAGCGACTGATCGATGCCGAAGGCCGCGAGCATGAACCAGATTGTGGCGAGACGGAGGGCCCAGTCGGCGAGCTGCCAAACGACGACGGTGCGCAGCCATCGGCCGGGCGAACGCACCACGGTGAAGGCCTGCACGACGCGGTGGCGGAATTCCTGCACGTGTGCGCGAATCCAGATCGCGAGGCCTACCAGGCCTACGAGAGCGGCTGCGAGCATGATGAGCGAGACGAGTTGGTGGTTCAGGAACCAGGCGAAGTCGAAGCTGGGTAGCGATGGGAGCGCGACGAAGCTCGGGAGTACGTTTTGGGTCAACGCCCAGAGGAAGAGCGCGATCGCGCAGAGCGAGTCGACGATCGCGAGCACGGCGCTCGAGCTGACTAGCGTCGTGTATGTGGAGTTCTCCACGGCTCGGTGGGCCATCGTCAAGCGGACGACGTCGCCGGCGCGGGCGGGGAAGATGGCGTTGACGCCGACGCCCGCGATGTACGCCGCGTAAATCTTGCGCCATTTGATGCGCACGTCGGGGTAGGCCGCTGCGAGCACGTTTCGCCAGGCGCGGCTCGTGCACATGGTCTTTGCGATGTGGCAGCCAATCGCAATCGCGATCGGCACCGGGTGTACCGAGCCGAGGTGATCCCAGAAAGCCCCGGCAGCGTCAAGGATCGTGCGCATTAGGCGGATCCAACCTCGGCCTCGATCTGTTGATCGCGGGTTTGCTGCCAGGCTAAGAGCAATCTGTTGACGACCCGCAACTGTGCCTGCACGTCGAGTTCGAAGTTCGAGAAGTCGACCATGAGGGTGTCGACTCCGTCGTCATCGACGCGGATGTCGCTGAACCTCAAAAACTTCGCAAGAATGGAGCGGTCTTGGTGGTCGGCGAGTCGGACGCGTATCATCGTCTTTAGCTGTCTGCCCGTGCGATCTGAGACCGAAACGGAGCAAACGTGACCGACGACGAGCGAGAGGTTCGAGCGGCCCGAAACGAGAGTCTCTTCCGGTCATTGAACGAACGCCTCGAACAGGTGCGCCAAGGCATATCCGCCGATGAGGCGACCGACTACTTCTGCGAGTGTGCCCAGCGAAGCTGCGCGACCATGGTGGCGCTCTCACCCCACGAGTACGAGCACGTCCGTTCAGCCGGAGACCGATTCCTGGTCGTTCCAGAGCACGTGGTGCCCGACGTGGAACAGGTTATTGAGAAGCACAGCACCTACTGGATCGTCGAGAAGCTGGGCGTCGGCAGCTACGTCGCCGACGCACTCGACCCGAGGGGCTAGCACGCGTTCCGTCTACCTCTCCGGTGATCTGGCGGCTTAGCGGCGACATTCAGCCCAGCTTGCCTCAGTCGTGCTTGCTGTCCGCCATCCTTCTCGTGCGGTTTCGCCTGGCGAACCGCCCTCTTCGCAAGACCTGCCTGCGACGCCCGCGAAGAGCTCGGAGCGGATTGCTCGAAGCATGTTTCCGGCTCCGCCGTACCTGCACTGCGGCTGTTCTCGGTCACCTATGGGCGCGACCGTCGGCACCAGCCCGTCTATCTGAGTCCTTCATTCGATAACCGGCCGTGAACCATTGATGTCTACTGGTGTGTGTCAAGAGTCGCCTCGACACCGGGGTTGTCTCTGGGCCCCGTGGGGCCCAGAGACAACCGCGTCGATCTAGCTGGTCTGCGCGCCGGCCAGGTTTTCGTGTGTTCGCTCCTGCAGGGTCGAAGCGAGTTCCTGCCCTTGGTCCTTGGCGTTGTCGGCCGCCTCATGTGCGATCCGTTTGCCGCTCTCGAGGGCGTCGCTTGCCGTCTCTTTGGCGACGTCGATCACCTTGTCGGACATCTCACCCATCTGCTTGTCTTCAAGGCGGGTGGACGGGATGAGTAGTCCGGCGACGAACCCGATCGCCGCGCCGCCGATCACGAGCCCGAGCGGGTTTCGCTCGGCGGTGTCTTTCAGTTTCCCGATCTGCTCACCGTCGGGAAGGGCGTCCGAGGTCGCGCGTACGGCGTCCGCGGTCGTGCCGGTTATGGCGTCCTTGACGCCGCTGACCTTGTCCTTGACGGCCTGTTTCTTGTCGTCGACGTAGTCACCGACTCGGGCGGGTACGTCGGTCTTGTAGCTGAGCGCGTCGACTTCGTCGCCGACGCGGGCGCGGGTTTCTTCTATTTCCGCGCGGATGTCGCTCGGGTTTTGGCCCATTCGAGGTCCTCCTTGACTGTTTCGATTGTTTGTTCAGGGATCGGAGCGCCGGCGTTCGAGACTCGCTCCTTGCCACGCTTCGCGAGCAGGAAGGCCGCTCCGGCCAGCGCGGCGGCGACGAGGAGTGCCGCCAGCCATGACGGCAGGAAGATCGCGAGCACCAACACTGCGAAGGCAGTCAGCGCCCCTGCAGCCATCAGCGCCGCGGCGCCGGCAGCGCCGAGCATCTCCAGCCCGGGAACTGCAGTCTTTCCCTTTTCTGCCATCTCGGCTTTGGCCAGCTCGAGCTCCTGCCGAACCAGCAGTGAAAGATCGCGTGTCAACGCGCCCGCGATCTCTCCGATCGGCCTCTCTCGCAGCGGGGCCGAGTCACCGTTTGTCGTCGACATCGTCTGCTCACCCGCCCGTGACGACGCCCGCGCTCGTCGGAGGCACGTACGCGCCGCGGCCAGCCCCAGGAGCGGTCGAGTAGGAATGTCCATTGCTCGCCGCATTCGACCCGGCCGCCACGTAGCGACGTTCGGACGATGCCTTCAGAAAGCGCGATGCGGCCAGGCCGGCGACGAGACCAATACCGGCAACCATCCACGGCCGCCGCCGCGCGAAGTCCTCCGCGTCGCGCAGCAGCTGTTCGCCGCTTGCCCGCTCCAGATACGCCCCGAGGTGCTCGACCTGGTCGGCTGCGAGCTGCGTCAGATGGGCAACCTGCTGGCCACCGCTATCAGCTTGGGCCAGCTGGGAACCGCTCTGCCGGAGTACCGTCGCCGCCTGGAGCGCCTGCCCGCCCACGTCTGTCGTGCGCTGGTCGAGCGTGTCGCGGAGTTTGCTTCGTCCTTGCTGCTTGAGCTCGACGGCCTTGTCCTGCGCCGTCGATGCTGCGTCTTCGAGTCCCGACTTCGCTTGGTCGGCGAGCCCTTCTGTCGCCGTGTCTTGCGTCGTGGTCGACATTGAACGCTCCTTTTGTCGTTGGAAGTTGAAACGCCTTCTGCCAACGCCGACCCGACGCCAAACCTTTTCGTCCCCCGCAAGCTCGCGCTCCGTCGTGCATGGCCGGAAGGGGATGGTCGAGATCTCCAACCAACCCTGTTCGGCGGACACAGGTGGCGAACGCCGACCTCGGCGGCGCGTACACCCGCACTCCTCGCTCCTCAACCCTCGCCGGGGCAGCTACGTCGGAGAGGTTCGAACCGGCGGAACGAGGGTAGCAATCCTTTGTCCAAGAAATGTCTAAACAAAGGAGAGTGGTCGTGAAGGGCATCAACGTTCTCGCGCTCGTTCTTGTAATCGTCGGAGCACTCAACTGGGGTCTCGTGGCCCTGTTCGAATGGGATCTCGTCGCTGAGCTGTTCGGGGAAACATTCGGGACGACCAACGTCGCGACGCGGATCATCTACGGGCTTGTCGGACTGGCCGGCCTGTATCTGGCAGTGACGGTCCTGCCGGCGATCCTTCGTTCCGACTCCCGCCTTGCATTCGGGGAACGGCGAACCGTGTGAAGTGAAGCGCCTAGTGCTGGAGGGGAACAGATGCTCCCCTCCAGCTCTGACAGATTTGGCTCGTCAGCCGGCTGTTTGCTCTGCTCCGGGTGGCGTGTCGTGCTTGGTGTCTTCCGGTTCAAGCGCGATGCCGCCATCCTCTTCGAGGACGCCTTGCTCCTCCATCGACTCCTCGAACTTCTTGTGTTCCCGGACGCGCGCGGCCGTCTGCCGATCCGGTGTCTCGTCGGTTGCCTCAGCAGTCACTTCGCGCCAGCTTTGGTTGTCTTCCTCGACCTCGTCTTCGGCTTCGCGGCAGTCGTGCGTAACTTCGGGCGCCTGGAGCCGTTCGCGACTTCTCCGGATGCTTGTTTGGGGAGTCCTGCCTGGACGCGGAGCTTCTCCGCGATCGCCGCGATCTCCTGCGGGGCGTAGTCGGGTGCGAACACCGACGGCTCGGACGGCAGGTCGTGGGCGGGGAAGCCCTCGGGTGAGTCATCCTCGACGATGAGCTCCTCGCCTGTTTCCGGATGAGGGCCGTTGAACACGGCTGCCAGTTCCTTATAGTCGTCGGGTGAGAACCGGTAGAGCCGAAGATGGTCGCCGCGCTTGATGTGCGGCTGGCACTCCGGGATCTTGTCGGTCGGGATCCGGGGCGACGGGAACAGCTTCATCAGGTCGGCACCGGTGAGACGCTCGAGGGCGCGGGCGTAAGCGACCTGATGCACACCGCCGCGTACGAGCAGAAAGCCAGTCAGGGCTCGTGCTGCGGGGTGCTCGACGGTCTCGTAGACCTTGAGCTTCCCGTTGCGGGCGCCGGTCTCGAGGAAGAAGTTGTGAGTGAGGTCCTCGACGAGGTCACCGGATGAGAACACGTAGTCGCCGTTCCAGGGACGCCCCTGCGAGTTCTGCGGCAGCGCCCCCAGGCCACCGGCGAGATAGTGGTGCGGATTGCCGATCCCCTTCAGCGAGGCAAGGGCCGTCTTCGGGGCGCGGGAGCCGTTCGAGCTGCTCGCCCCGGTGAGCATCGTATTGATCGTTGTGGCGACGAGCTCGACGTGTCCGAACTCCTCGGCAGCGATGCTCGAGACCAGATCGAAGAACGGCCTCGCACCCTGGCGATTCCGGAAGTTGAACGATTGGAACGTGTAGTTCAGGAACGTCGACATCTCGCCGAACTTGCCGCCGAGCAGCTCCTGAACAGCTGCTGCTCCAACTGGATCCGGGTCGGACGGCGGTGGTAACTCGGTGAGGATCCGATCAATGCGGCGAATCATCTCTGGCCTCCAAGAGTGAGCGTTCATTAAATGGCGTGTCCCGCCGGCATCGGGATGCCGACGGGACACGGTGCGGCATCGGGGATGCCGACGAAACCGGGTGCTGCTCAGACGGACGCTTTCGCGCCCTCCTTGGCGAGGCGCTTGCCGATCGACTTCATCTTCGTCAGCGCCGCCTGCTCCTGCTCCAGATTCTGGGTCAGGAGCTCGACGACCTTGGTCTCGCCCATCGCGTCGGCCATCGTGATCAGGCCCTCGTAGGAGGCGATCTCGTAGTGCTCGGTACGAGCACCCGCGCCGGTCAGGAACGCGTCGAGCACCTCGGGTGTGGGGGACTCGTTGGCCACGAACTCGTCGTGCTCCTTCTTGATCCCCTCGATCCCGGGGCACTTCTCCGCCTTGGCCGGCTCTCCCAGCTCCTCGAACGCGAGCTTAAGGTTCTCGACGTGCTGCTTGGTTTCCTCCAGGTGGTCGCCGAAGCCTCTCGCCAGTTCCTGATCCGAGGCTTCTTCCTTCAGTTTGGGGAGTGCCTTCACCAACGTCTGCTCGGCGAAAAGCGCATCGCCAAGCTCGTGCAGGAACAGTTCGCGCGGGTCACTCATTGTGGTGCTAGCCATGTCTGGCTCCTTTCAGAGGGGTCACCTCTTGTCCCGCCGAACCTACGTGGGCTAAACATTTCGCTCGTCAAAAGCATCAATCACCCCTGGCCTGCGACGCGATGTCAGCAGCCAGTCCAGCAGAGCACGATCGAACTTCGGCTCCCTCCCGAATGGATGGCCAGCGCTCAACGCGGGTACATCGGAGTGGCCGTGGCCACAACCGACTCCAACGAACATGAAGCAGCCCCGTCACCATCCGCCATGAACTCATCTTCAGTTTCGCTCGTCTGTATCCACGGACTGGCGGGCTCCTCGGCGTGGTGGGCTGCCGTCGCCGGCGAGCTCCGGCAAGCTGGACCGCTCTATCAGCTCGACCTGCCCAGGTCGCTGCATCCTTCGGACCTCCCCACATGGGTCGTCCAGCACCTTTCTCGTTCCCGCGTTGTTGGCCCCGTTGATCTCGTCGGCCACTCGTTGGGGGCATTGATCGCGCTAAGGGTCGCCGCGGCACATCCTCAGCTCATCCGGAGGCTGATCCTGATCTCACCACCAGGGATCACGCAGCAGCGCTCGGCATTCGCTTTCGGATGGCCACTGATCGCTTCCCTGACCCGCGCCCGCCCGAGCTTTCTCGTAAGACTCGCCGCTGATGCGTCGCGGGCCGGACCGGCGAACATTCTCAGAGGCGCACGTTACGTCGCTTCCGCGGACGCAACGATCGAAGCGGAGAAGGTCGCTGCACCGACCCTGCTCGTCTGGGGTGCCGGTGACCGGCTGGTGCCAAGCACGAGCGCAACTCAGTGGCTCGAATTGCTTGCCGACGCTCGGCTTCATGTCATTCCCACAGCCGCTCACGTTCCGATGGTCGAAGCACCGGAGGAGCTAGCCGCGGTGATCAGCAAGTTCCGAGACGAACGATAGAACGAGCCTTGCCACCTGTCGAGGGTGGGAGTAATGAGCCGCGTGTGCAGCGCCTGGAATTGGGATGAACCTTCCGTCGAGCGCTAGGCGCGCGCAACGTTCGGCCCAACTGCGACTGGTGGTTGCGTCTCGGTCGCCGCGCAGCACAAGAACAGGCATTTCAATCCGCGGCAACTTCTCCTCAGGCCGATCGCCAAGTGCAAGCAACGCCGTCGCCAGCAGTCGCGCGGGCCCCATGCGCCAGTAGTCGCGTGCGACAATAGGCCACAACCCAGCAGGCTCCCGCACCCAATCAACACCCAGGCTCAACCCCTGCCTGGCGGGTGACCGGAAACGCGGATCAACGGTCGGGGAAATCAAGACGAGACCGGCGACAAGATCTGCTCGCCGGTCGGCCAACTCGACGGCGAACTGACAGCCGAGCGAGTTCGCCACCAACGCACAACGGCCCAGATCCTCAGCGACGATGATCTGAGCCAGCACGTCGGCGGCCGCCGCGACATCGAGCACCACGTCAGGTCGATCACTTCGTCCCCATCCCGGCAAGTCCGGGGCAATCAAGCACATTCGAGCGGAGAGTTGCTCGGCTAACGGCCGAAAATACGTGCTCGACACACCCAAGCCGTGGACGAACACAACTGGCCGGCCGCTCCCGATCCGGCGGATTCGGACATCGAGCGGCTTCGAGTCGTGGCGACTCGACGTATCCATCAACCTCGACATTCTTGGTGACGGCATCGCCGGCATCATGCCCGCCCGCGGGTCGGGACACATCTGCGCGCCTAGCCCTCACGGACTCGGCTCGCCCGTACCGGCAATCCCGTCAGAAGGCGGCAACTCGACTCTTGCCGTTGTTTGGACGCCCCGATCGGCGTCCATACACAGCGTCATGGAAGCCGAGGCACAGCGCGAGCAGCTCTTCAGTCCCGGCGGCGCGAAGGACGTGCGCCTGATTGTACGTCGTGTCATCTCGGAAGCTCGCGATGACCACATCACCACCACGGCCCAGGCTCTTGCTTACTCGGTCTTTCTCGCAATCCCGGCCGCGTTGCTCGTCGTGCTTGGCGTGTTCTCCGTCGTCGCAACCCCCGAGGACGTCAAACCTCTCATCGATCAGATGCGCGGCGTCATCCCGCCCGAGGCAGCAACGCTTCTCAGCGAGAGCCTGACTCGCTCGACGAACTCACCGGGAAGCGGAGTGCTGATGACGGTCGTAGGGCTTGTGCTTGCGATCTGGACAACGTCTTCCGCCGCCACAACGCTCATGCAGGGAATCACGACGGCATTCGATCGCGAGGACAGGCGGGGCTTCCTTCGCAAGCGCTTGCTTTCCTTGCTGATCGTGCTGTGTCTCGTCGCCGCGGCGGCTCTCGTTGGCTGCTTCCTCATCTTTGGCCCCTACGTCGAGACATGGATCGGAGATGCGTCAGCCCAGCCGGGGCTGGTCTCCTGGGTGTGGTGGACAGCCCAATGGCCGCTGCTGGTCCTCGCGCTGCTTGCTGCATTTGCCGTCCTGCTCTATCTCGGCCCAGACGTCGAGCAACCGAGTTGGAAGTGGGTGACCCCTGGGGCGATCGTGGCGCTGGTCATTTGGGTCGGGGCGTCAGGTGCTTTCTCGTTCTACGCATCACGGTTCGGGTCGTACCAGAAAACGTGGGGGACGCTTTCAGCGGTCGTCGTGATGCTGATCTGGCTGTGGTTGACCAACGCCGCCCTCCTTCTCGGTGCGGAGATAAACGCCGAGATCGAGCGGCTCGCCCTCGAACGTGCAGCAGCGCACTCACCACCTCCACGGTCGTAGTCGAAATGGTCACCAAGTGATCGCTGGGCCGGCCCGTCTCTGCGCACGCGCTTCGGCGAATCAGCGAGGAACTCACATACTCCGGTATCAAGTTCGAGCACTACGAAGGCGCACTTAAGACAGATGACAAGGGAGTCTTCCGCGGTGAGGGGCCAACGATCGCCTGGTTCGAAGAACCAGCAGGAAACATTCTGTCGGTGTTAGTGGCCCGTAGAGCTCACGGCACAAACCGACGCCAGCGGTGGCGGTGCGGAGCGCTTGTCGACTTGGGGTTCGCGTTCTTCGGCGGTGTTCGTCTTGTCTTCCACGATTAGCTTCTTTCGGGTTCAGCCGAGGAGGAACTTCAGGCCGAAGATCACTGCTAGGACGACGACCACGACTGCAGGAAACAAGACCCACGAGAATCCAAGCCGTCGTTGTGCCTTGAGCGGATCCTGCCCGGACGGTTGGCCCTCCTGTGTGGGGTTCTCGGGCATCAGTCGGACATGAGGACTCGAACGAGGTAGCCGGCAGCGACCGCGCCGACCAGTGCGGCGATGACGAGCATCAACGAAACGGGCCGGGCTCGGTCGGGTGCTTCAGCGGCCATCGTTTTTGCCGATTCGATCAGCGGTGATGAGCATTCCACCACCAGCCACGTGCTTGGCCTCGGTCACGACCACCGGGAAGCCCACGTCAAGGATCGCACCGACCGGCGGTCTGCTGTCCAGCTCCACCCATATCTGGTCGCCGCCGACCCGCACGAGCGAGGCCATCGAGCGGCGTCGCAAACGTAGTGAAGCAACGATAGGGGCCGCGATCGACATTCACCGTCTTTGTTCCACTCTCACGGCTGATCAAACCAACCGGAGAGGATCACTGCAGGTCGCTCTGCTGTGCTGCTTCGGCCCAGGTCGATGAGCTATGCACCGGAGCATCGGGTCGTCGTCCCGTGAAGCAAATCTACGCCACGTCATCAAGGCTTCTCGGAGGCGCTTGCCTCAACCCGTGCGCGCTATTGCGCTTGCGGTTGCGGTCCGTCGTTTTTGCATTGCGAGACCCCCGTGTCGTCGTGAACAGTCGGGATACCCGACGCGGCCTAGGGCAAAACGCAAAACGCTGTCGGCGCGGGGCGACGCCTGATCCGACACGGGACCGCACCCTTCGTGCCATATCGCACACGTCACCGGCGTTGCGGTTGGGAACGATCCGTTCTGGGAAATCTGAAGGAACACCATTTGTGATTGGCAATCGAGAGGATGACGAGATGTCGGAGCTGGAATTGCTGTACGACCAGATCGATGAGATCGAAGTCGCGATGATGACGACAAGGCGGGCGGATGGACACCTGGAGTCGAGAGCGATGGCCACGCAGAACAGGGCCGCCGGAGCCGATCTCTGGTTTGTCTCGGCGGAATCAACTGGCGCCGTGCGAGACATACATAACGACGCGCACGTCAACCTGTCGTTCTACAAGGACAGAACGAGAGAGTGGATCTCGGTCTCGGCTCTGGCAACGCTGTCACGCGACAGGAGCAAGATCCATGAGCTTTACGCGAACGACTGGGCGATGTGGTTCCCGGAGGAGGGTGACCCGCGGCACGGAACCCCCGACGATCCCAGGCTCGTGCTGATCGGTGCCGAAATCCACGCCGCCGTTTTCCTCAAGCTCGACAAGCCGCAACCCGTGGTTCTGTATGAGCTCGCCAAGGGCTGGCTCACACATGAGGAGCCTGACGTCGGCGAGGTGCATCGGATCGAGAAATAGCCGACTCGGCTCGACAGGCCGTCTTCGGTCAGGCCGCCAGATCGTGCTCCGTCACCCGCGAGACCCGCGAGCTGAGCCGCGTCGTTAATAGTAGGGTCACGCATCTGCGCGTGCCTCAACGAGGAATGTCAGCGCCGACGGCTTTGCGGACACTGTTACAGTCCTTGGTCTTCCCTCGTTCGCCTCTGACCATCCCGGCCATGTGCGGCCTGGGACGATCGGAGTCCCAGGCGATGGCAGGCGACTCGAGGGTTGATCGAGTTGGTGATTTCACGGCTACCCGCGTCGGGGTGGCGCCGGACGTTGTTGTGCTGGCTCCTTCCGCGCCTGCGGGTTCGCTCGCGCTCCCAGCGACGGGCCGCGAGGTGGCGCAGTTTGTCGCGTTGAGAGCCGCGGAATGCGTCGGAGCCGACTACTCCAACCTCGCGCTGTTGAATCCCGAGGGCAGCTCGCTGCGGCTCTACCACAGTCCGTTCCTCGACAGTGAGCTAGCGGCCCATTACACCGACGTTCCGCTTGATGCCCCGTATCCGATCGCGGTCGCGGCGCGTGACGGCCGAGTGGTCTTGCTGCCTGATCTCGCCTCCTACGAGGAAGAGTTCTCCGGACTCGTCGCCGACACGATCACGGCAGGGGTGCAAGCGACCGCGTCATTGCCGCTCTACCGGTTCGACGGAACCGTTCTCGGGGCAATCGGTTTCGCCTGGTCGGAGCCGACCGTCTTCGATCGCAAGCTCGATGCCGCGCTCCGCGCCGTTGGACACCTCTGCGTGGAGACAGTCGAGCGCGCCGAGCGGTACGACGCAGACCACGACCTCATCGTTGCGTTGCACGACAGGCTGCTTCCCAGCCTCCCAGCGCTTGCCGGGCTGCGCGTCGCGGCCCGCTACACCACCTCCGATACCGACGCCACAGTCGGAGGCGACTGGTATGAGGGTCTACTTCTCGGGGACGGAAAGATCGCGTTGGTCGTCGGCGATGTCGTCGGGCATGGCCTTACCGCCGCCGCTGACATGGCGCTGATCCGCGGAATGATCAGCGCCCTCCTGCACGCCGCCGTCGAACCGTCCCACATCTTCGCGGAACTGACCGGCCTCCTCAGCCGATGCGGCTCGCCTCTCCTAGCGACCGCAGCACTCGCGATCGTCGACGTTCCAGCTTCCACCCTTACCTATGCGACAGCTGGGCACCCGCCGCCCCTGCTGCAGCTACCCGACGGCGAGGTCGAGATCCTCGACACCGCCAACGGCACCATGATCGGCGTCGATCTCGACCTCCCAGGCAAGACGCAAACAGTGCCGTTCCCACCCGGCTCCCGACTCGTGATGTACACCGACGGACTCGTCGAGCGGCGCGACAGACCCGTCGACGAGGGAACACGCCAAGCAGCAGCGCAGCTAGCGATGACAACGCAGCTCGACCCCGACCAAGTCATCGAGTCACTCCGCGGCGCGCTCATCGCTGACAGGACCACCGAGGACGACGTCGCCGTGCTCGTCGTCGAACACATCGATGCTGATTAGAGAAGCACCCGTCGCTGGCGGGCACGAGGCCGGAGCCGGAGTCCTCGAGCCAGGCCCCGCCGATGTCGCGAGCGCAGTCGATTCGCGATTGCTGCTCCCGCGTACAGAGTAAGCAGGGGGCTTCAAAGGATGCGTCGCGGGGACGCGTCCACCAGGCCCGCCGGCACGAGTTGACTCCCCTCTCCCGTCGGCGGGCCTCGAGGGCCCAGTCGGCGTCCCCGCGGCCGTGGGTCGGCGGGACAGCGGAGTTCACTCGTTCAAGGGATTTACCCCGCTCCCGATACGGCCCACGATCGTTACGAAGGTCCTGCGGCTGGGAGGAACAAGATGACTGTGGCTGAACGCGCTGCGCGCGACGTTTCGTGGATCGATGCGGTGAGGGAATGGCGTCTCGAGGAGTTGCTTCGTGCCGGCTACGAACTCGAGGACGCGACCGAGATCGCCTTCCACCTCGAGATCGATCTCCACCAAGCAACCGACCTCGTCCGGCGCGGCTGCCCCAGCGCGACCGCCGCAAGGATCGTCGCGTAATGCAGTTCCAACTCATCTTCCGCAATGCCCATGGCGACCGCTACGAGCTGCGCGACGGGCGACATGACCAGCCGACAGTCGAGGGCCAAATACTCGCAGACGGCGAGACCGTTGCGATATACGGCAGCCTCTGGAAAGCCACCCAGATCGAAAACAACGGGATCACCGGCTTCGTTGTAACTCCCGCCGACAGCTCGCCCGAGCTGAAATAAGACGCTTAAGTAATCCGGAGCGGCGCCAGTCTCCGGCCGGCTGGGCTTCCTAGAACAACGGCGTAAAGGCGGCCATCCTTCTCACGTCGGTTCGGAGCGTGGTTCGGCCGGAAAGCGCCGCCCACCACACTCGGGCGACGCTCGACAGGGTGCCCGACCCGAGACCCCTTCGGGCACCGCGAGTATCAGGCGACCGTCTGGACTGGCACCTCGAAGAACTCGACAGCCGTTCGACGCTCGCTGCCACCGGTACTCATTGCGTTAAGCGCCTCGTCGCCGAGACGCATCGCTTCCTCGCTTTCGAAGAGCGTCACACCGAGGCCCTTCCCCGTTTCACGATTAACCAGCATCAACATCTTCGCCCCCTCGAGTCCCGGCGGTACCTTCCCTGCGACCTCGTTGCGCACCATCTCAATAGCGCTATCAACATCGGCGGGATTACTCTCGAACGTGGCTACACGGGCGTACATCGCGCCTCCTACGAATAGGTGCATGAGACGGAAACACTACCCGCGGCCGGTCTCGTTTTTTGGCGTCGCTCGTCCGAACAGTCACGACCGTCGTCGTGACGATCGAGCGATGCCCCGACGTCGGCTCGACAATCGACATTCCCCACGGCGGTACCGCGGTCGTCCGCCACGTTCACTCGGGCCCACGACGACCAGGCGTCATCATCGCCGGCGCCGCAACCCGCTAGGCGTCGCAGCTGAGTTTCGCCCACTCGGCGGCGTCCTTCTTCCATCGCTGCGCCGTCTTCCGTGGGATGTCGAAGTGCTCCATGAGTGCCTTGGTTGACCTGGGTTCGCCCTGGGCGGCGACGTTGAGCACGTCCTGCCAGTAGATGAGGTTCCCGAAGTTGCTGTAGAAGCAGTCGCTGTCCTTGTGAGAAGGGCGCCCCACCGGGTGCCGCGCAACGTCGTCGAAGAAGACCTTTTTCGTCCATTCGTCCATCGTTCCGCCGCTTCCGCCGGGCGATTCATCTTCCGGGTGTTGCCGCAGCTCGTGCCGTGGTGTGGCTGCGGCCGCCACCGCAAACCGGACGTAAGTCTTCAATGGGATTCGCTTGAAGCGAGCAGCAGAGACGAGCGAGAACACATCTGTTGTGACGCTGACGCTCTTCACGATCACCGGGTCTTTTACTTCGGGAAGCACCTCGACCTTGGGGTCATCTGGCGGATGGTAGGGAGAGCCGTCTTCGGTGACGAATCGACCGTCGGGATCGAGCCAGATTCTTTGATCAGGCACCGGTAGACCGCCGCCTTTAATCTCGCGTAACCACTCCGTTGCCTGAAGTTTGAGGTTGACACGAATATCTGAGGCTACGATCGCGGCCTCGAACTCTCGCGGGATGTGCAGGTCGTGTCTCCGGCCTACCGGGTACGTCTTGTGTACCGCGTCCGGAGTCCAACGCACGACGACGTAGGGCCTCGCGTCAGTGATCTCGGAGCTTGCCTGCGCCACTTATTCCTTCCGAGAAAAGTGATTCTGGCGCAGCGTACCAAACGGTGCCAAGCTGCCCCCGTGAACGCAAACGAGCAACTCGAGGGATCGCTGTTGATGACGCAGCGCGAGGCCGCTGAACTCCTCGAGCTCAGCCGCAACAGCGTCGTCCGTCTGGTGAAGCGCGGCGTCCTTCCGACCATCCAGCTCGCGCCGGGAATGGCTCGCCGGATTCGACGGGCCGACGTGCTCGCCCTCGTCGATAGCCGAAGGAGCGAGGAGACCTAGCCCATGAACGCCGAAAACGCCTCGCGGCGCTCTCGGAAGACCTTGGGATGGGGTCGACGAGATTCTAGCCTCCACGCCGGATCCTTCGCCAGCATCGTCGCCAGGATCGAGCTCCGCGAACGCCTACAAGCAATTTGCTCCGAACTGAACGCGTCGACGCCGACGTAGATGTTCCGCTCACGCTCCCGCATGGATGCCTCGAGGAGCTCGACCTCGTGCTCGCGGAAGGAACGTCGTGACCCGGACGGCGATAGAGACCGCAGCCGAAGCGCTCCGCGACGGCGACATCGAGTACGCGCCACGACGTTCTGATCGGTGCGCTCGAGGGCCCGATCACGTCAGACCCGAAGGCACGCACGCGGTGTCCGCATCGGGGCTGCGGCTTTACGGGCTGGCCGGGGCAGGTCCATCACCACGAGATCGTCGCGCACGCGACGCCTGTCGTCGTCCCGGCTCCGCCACCGAGGCGGATGCTTAGGGCGATACCTGGCGGCAGGCGATGAGCCAACTCGACGACGTGCGCGCCGTGTTCCAGCGGTGGCTCCGGCAGCGTAGGGCGTTTCGCAGCCTTCCCAAATGTGTGTGCGCCCAGGCATCGACGCTACGACGCCCGTACTGGACTGATCCCAAGGACTGGTTGAGACCGTGGTGCGGTAAGGACGAAGGATGGTCTATGCGTTGGTCAAGTCAGTAGCCTCGAGACTCACAGTGTGCCTGTCAGCCACTGATGTCCACCTGGCCGTGAGCACCGCGACGCGGGTGCCGGAGACGTTCGGGCTGGACGGTGATGATGCCCGGGATACTCTTGGCGAGGTCGGCAAGAAGAAGTTGCTTGTGGACGCGTTTGTCCGTCTCCGGGCGGCCGACGGCACGAGCCACGCGCGGTCGCTAGCGTTCATGGTTTCGCTCTGCCTCGTTCAGGGTCTCATCGTGCTCCTCGGGATCGCTGCGTCATTTGCGAGCGTAGGACTCACTGATGCAGTTGCAGACAACATCAGTGGGGCGGTGCCAGGCCCGGCTGGTTCTCTACTCAACGACGCGGTTGATCAGGCACGCAAGCTGCATGACCGGCATCAGTTTGTCCCGTTGTTGGTGGCCGTCGTCGGACTGATTGGTACGACGACGTTCGCGATGGGCCAGGTCGAGCGTGGACTGAACCGGATTTACGGCGTCGAGCGCGACCGACCCGCTGTCGCGAAATACAAGCGGGCGCTCTACCTTGCCCTCACCGTAGGTCCGCTGCTTGCAGCTGCACTGCTGTTCATCGGATTCGCGCCTGACCCGGATGCGGCGACGACCGGGACGCTAGGCACGATCTGGGCATATGGCCGTTGGGCTGTGGCACTTGTTCTCGTCGTCGCTGCTCTCGTGCTGCTTCTCCGCTTCTGCCCCAACCGCCATCAACCCGGTCGAGCCTGGCTCACTTTCGGAGCGCTGACAGGAGTGCTGCTGTGGGTCGCTGCGACTGTCCTGCTCACGCTCGGCTTTCGCCTCGCCTCGACGTTTCCTCAAACCTACGGGCCGCTTGCCGGAGTCGTTGCTCTACTGCTGTGGGGGTATCTGTCGGCATTCGCGATCTTCTACGGCGTCGCTGTCGCGGCGGAACTGAGTCCGAACGCGCAGTCAGACGTGAACATGCGACCTTGGCCGAAGTGCCGCTTCCCGTCACGCCCCGCGCGACCTGATCCACCGCAACTGAGCGGGTCAATCGTCGTCGGTGGGAACGTCGAGAGCGGTGGCCATCGATCGTGAGCTGTTCGGGGCCGCCCAGCATCTCGAAAGTCGGATCAATGCTTTGCGTCACCGCGTCTTCCTCTTCGGGGCTGTCGTAAACGTGATCGAGTGGATCTTCAGTCATGATGACCTCCCGCGTGTTCGAGTGGTGTTCGTTTCGGCAGCAGAGGCGTGATCCTTGAGGCGTTGACTACTACTGGTCGGCCCGCCCACCTTGGGGTGCAGTGGGGTGAGGACGGCACCGATGCGGGGCGGCCTCTAGGGCTAGTCGTGGGTGGGCCATCCCTCGCTCAACGGCGGCCGGTACTGGAGATGGACGACGCCGTTGGAAAAGCTGCGGTGATCCTGTAATTCGAGGTTCATGCGTACGTCGTCCGGAAGTGCCTTGTGGCCGCCGCCGACGACAACGGGGGAGACAAGCAGGTGATACTCGTCGACTAGTCCTGCTTTGACGGCTTGGCCTGCGAGATCGGCCCCTCCTATCGAGATGTCGCGCTCAGCGATTTCCTTGAGCTGGCGGATTCCGCTCGGATCGAAGCGCTCCGCGATCCGCGTCTTGGCGCTTGAGACAGTGTCCAGCGTGGTCGAATAGACGACCTTGTCGGCTGCCTGCCAGATCCGCGCATACTCCTGGATGTATGGCGGCTGATCTTTGAAACGGTCGGCGCTCTCCCAGTAGACCATGACCTCATACATCCGTCGGCCGTAGAGGTAGATACCGATTGGCCGCTCCAGGTCGTTAACGAAGGTGTGGACTTCCTCGTCCGGCTCCGACCAATCGAACTTCCCGTTCGCGTCCGCCACGTAACCGTCGAGTGACACGATCGCTGAATAGATCAGTTTCGCCATTCGCGCACGATGTACCCCTCCACGATTTATCGCAACCGATCCTTCGTCAAGTTTTCTTGACTATGCATTGTAGGTCGCGCGTCAGCCTGCGTCGTGGCGGTGCCAGGGCGGCGAGCGCAGCGCCGAGGCGAGCTTTTCGCGACCTCGTTCGAGCACCGGCTCACCGTGCTGACGAGCACGCGCTTCGTGTCGACTCGAGCAGCGGCTTGAGTGTCGGTAGGAAGCGCTGCCGAACCAGCGCGTGCGCCGCTCGTCCTTCAGTGGTTCCTCCCAGACGCGCAAGCGACCGCCCGACTCGATCACCGCGTCGCCGAACACGAGCGCCTGGTGCGAGGGAATCCAGAACGGCTGCTCCTGACGGCGCGGGCTGCCGATCGCGTGCGCCTGCACGCCGGCCGGCAGCTCGGTCGCCGGCGTGACGGCGTTGATGCCGGCGCGGCGGGCGAGGCGGCTGAGGCAAGCCTCGTGGCCCCAGATCGAGCAGCGTCTACCGTACTTGCGACGCAGGCGCTCGGCGTCGCGGACGTGGTAGGGAATCGTGATCAGGATCGCGATTCCGTCGGCGGGAGAGGATCATGGCATCCGCTCTCTCATGACTTCCTCCATTCGTCGCGAAGGGTGAAGCCGCAGGCCGCTTTCATACCACAGCAGGTCGACTACGACCCCGACGCGGACGAGTGGTTCGTTCCCGACAACACGGTGACCGCGTCGTGACCGGTTCCGTCCGGCGTGGTTCTTATGGTCGTTGTGGGGCTGGCTTTGCCCCGAACAACGGCAGGGAGGGTGGGGCCAGCCCTCTCATGTGGTTGTCTCACGCAGCTTGGTTCGGCCGGGAGCGTCGCCACCTCCCCTCTGGCGACGCTCCACCGGCCGATCGAGAACGACTACCCCCGACAATCCTCGAGCCGTCCTCGACTGGTAGATCCTCGCGGAGCGTAGAACCTGCGCGTTCGCGCGATAACCGTTCAGCCGGCCGCGTTTACCCCCGAGTTCCCCTCGAGCGCGGCCGGCAATTCTCCGGTCAGCTGATCCCTTCGACGGGCGCCATTCCTGCTGCTTCAACTCGGAGCTCGGCCAGTCCGTCGGGGCAGTCGACGAGTACGTGGAGGATCTGTTCGCGTTCGCGAACCTCGAGGGCGAGCACCTACGAGCACGACCCATGGGAGCGCCGTCTGGATGCCGTTGTTGATGTGGATCGTTGCTTTCGGCGACGGTCGCCGGTCACGAACTCCCGTAGCGAGACCGCTGAGAAGTCCTTCAGCCCGGTCTTGTACGGCCGAAGGATGGCTCGTCGCGCCGTGCTGCGAGCTTCCTTGCCGCGACCGTAACTTGATAGATAGAGACTAAGATTTACTTGACAGGATGAGACTTAGATCTCTAAACTCTTTGACGCAACTGCAAATCCGTCGTTGGCAAAGGAGGACACTCAGCAATGACGACACTTCTACGTTGGGATCCACTGCGCGACATGGCGTCCCTTCAGACCGATCTGAACCGCCTGTTCAGTGGCTTGGCGGAAAGCGGTGGCCGTCAGACGCAGTCGATGCAGCCGCCGCTTGATGTGTGGGAAACCGAGGACGCTGTCAACTACGCATTCGAGCTACCCGGAATCGCTCAGGAAGACATCTCGATTGAGACCGAGGATGGCCGACTGACCGTCTCGGCCACACGGAATCACTCAAGCGAGATCGATTCGGAGCGGTTCTATCGGTTCGAGAGTCGTTACGGCACCTTCTCGCGAACGGTTGGCCTCCCCAAGGGCATCGTTGAGGACGAAATCGCCGCCAGCTTCGAAAACGGGGTGCTAATGATCACAGCGCCGAAGGCTGAACAGCCCAAGCCCAAGCAGATCGCCATCAACGGCGAGTCACGCCCGGCTGATGTCGATGCTCCCAGCCAGGTCACGGCGTAAGAACCAATCGCTAAGGCTGGTTATGCAGGAGGCCCGAAAAGGGGCCTCCTGTCCTTTTAGCGACCCCGCTCGAGCGGAGGCTTGGTGCGCTGCGGCCGTTTCGCCACGCCAGCCTGTTTAACATCTGGGCATGCCTCTGTTTGCCATTTTCCTGACCGACGAGGAGTGCACGACCCTTCGGCTTTCTTAGCAGGCTTTGGCATTCGATCGCGACGACTTCGCTAGCCTGGTAGCTCGCGGCCTTCCTCTTCGGCCCGTCGTTCGTTCTCTTTCGCCTGAGCAGCGTCCGAGCGTCCGCTGTCGGGCTCACCGGGTGATCCTGAAGCTGGGCTTCGTCGGAGCGGGAATCCCTTTTCGGCTTCATCGGTCGCGCGTTTCTGTCCCGCGAGCTCAGGGTAGAGAAGAAGCGGCAGTGTCTGGCTCTCTGCCTGTCGGCCGGTGACGCCTACCTGCCGACAGGCAGGAGGCTCCTCCTGCAAGCATCGCAGCGAGGAGCCTCGCCCGGACTGAACGACTAGTGACCGTCGCGGTCGGAGTCGCCAGGGATCATGTCCTCGACGGCGTCGGACATCTTGTGTCCGGCGTCGCTGGCGGCATCCTTGGTGCGGTCGGCTGCGTTGCCGACCTTGTCGCCAGCACGGTCTGCTGCCCGCGCGGCGTCGTCTTTCGCATCGCGGAGGTCGTCGTCGACATCCGTCCTGTCTGTGGTGCGAACGTCGTTACCCATGGGTCTCCTTCGTCGTAGGACCTTGAGGTAGGGGCGTCTTACCGCGACAGGTTCAGCCGCAAACCACACCGTGCTGTGACCCAACTCGCCCGCTACCTGCGTTGAGAGGCCGGGGTTAGAGGTGCCCGGCGCGGGGTAGGTCGTCGCTCATCTCGGATAACCCAGCGAGGCGAAAGGCTGGACAAACTGATGTTTCCACTAGCGAGCGTGAGCGACAGCACTACTCCTGTCGGATGGGAGCGCCGCTTGCCGAACGACCTAGGGTTGGCCGACCGAAGCCGACGCGATCCCCGATGGTCGCGAGCCCCCTTCGGCCGGCCTTCCCTGCCAGTCCGTACCGCGATGCCGTCGCGTGCGAACGCTTAGGCTCGCGTTGGTTTGTGACCGGGCACCGGGTGGTACGACGTGCTCGTTGATCATGCGAGATGTCCGTCCGGGGCGGGCGTTTCAGGCAGAGCCCGGTGAGCGATACCCTCCTGACGCTCCCGGGCTTTGTCGTTTCGGAACCCATTTTGTTTTGAGCATGGTCGACGGGGTATCGGGGTGCCACAGAGCCCGGAACGACCGACTCCGCAGTCCTTCCGGGCTCTGTGGTGTTCCCTCCGAATTCCGCCACGCACTACGTGGGAGGGATTGTTCTTCTACCACTCCCGGGTAAGCAGAGTTGTCCGTCTCACTCTGCTGCGCAGCTCTTTGAGGGCATCGGGTGGATCGTCACCCAGCGCGGCACAGACCGCGTTCTGCATGGCCGGCGATAGCGGCACCGTGGTGCGGTGGCCCGTGATCCCGAGAGCGATCCGTTCGGCAGCATCCATCGCTGCGGGCGTTCCGAGCAGGCCGAGGGCGGCCAGGAGATAGCGCGCGTCGCTAGCCGAGATCGCGATACCGAAGAGATAGAACATCGCCAAGCCGCATTACCCGCAGCCACGTTGGGAAAACCAAATTGCTGATTCAGGTTCCGCTCATGTAGAGCTGCCTGGCGCGGTTTTACTTCTGGCGGCGCGGGAATTTCTCCTTCCTGGCCAGCAGGCAGCGGCCACCAAGGTAGTGCACTCTGGCGATGGCCGAAGGCATGTTCGCGGACGCACTGATGAGCGGATGCTCTAACGGCGATCCTGGCCCAACGAAAGGAGAGCGACTGCTCCTCTCATCCCCTTGGTCGAAGGCGCCACACAATACGACGAGAACCGCCGCTAAGGCGGTTCTCGTCCGGCGAGCAGCTACATCCGCTCTCCTGGCGGCGTGGCGCGAGGGTTGGCGGGGTCGGCCAGTTCATCCTTGCTCGACACCGTGTCCTCAGGGGCAGGGGTTGGCCGTGGCCTGGTCTCCGACATCGCCGGTTTGCTCTTGCCTTGCTGCGCTTCGAGCAAAGTCAGATCGACCGGATCACCTGCCCCCGAAGGCGGTTGTCCGCTGTCAACGTCTCGCTCGTGCTCGCGTGGCGGCGCTTGATACTCCTCGGAGGCTTCAAGCTCCGACTGAACTTTGTGGGGATCTCTGCTCGCCGCTGTCATTTGCGACTCCTCGGTTGAGTTCACTCGTTATGCCCGGAATGGCGCCGCCGACGCCTACCGCCGTCTGGGCGGGGCCGCCTCCGGACTACGGAGGCGGCGCTGGTCACGTTCCCTCCAGCACTTGCCGGACGACGGGTTTGGGGTTCGCTCTACATCGGGCCAAGGCAGCTCGCCGAGCCGACGTAGCTCTTTGACCATGGATCAGCGGGTTGACCATCTGGCATTTCCGGCGCTGGCGGTGAGGCGCACCCGATGATTCAAGTCGTCCGGATCAGGGCAGCCTGGCAGCACAGAGCACACCCACGAGCGTCAACTGACTGAGATGGAGGAGGAACCGAGATGAAACTTCGCCGAATCATTCCGTTGGCCCTGGCGGCCTACGCCGGGTGGAAGAAGCTGTCGCCGCAGCAGAGAGAGTCGATGAAGCGCAAGGTCACGGGCACCGGGGCGGGTCAGCCTGCTCAGTAGCGGCAGAGCCGAGAACACGATGCCTGCTGCTGATCGGTTCGTTCTGGTGCGGCATGCCCGCGCGGGAACGAAGCTCCGCGATCGAGCGAAGGACTTCGAGCGTGGTCTTGATCGGAAGGGCCAGGAGGTCGCGCTCTTGTTGCCGGAGGCGATTGCGGACTTCATGAAACCCGAGGTGGTCATCTCCAGTCCGTTTCGCCGATGCGTGCAGACGGTTGAACCTCTCGCGCAGGCTCTTGGGCTACCCGTCGTTGAGAAGGACGACTTCACACCGGATCGCTCGGCAAAGGCTGTCCGGGCGGCCTTCGGGGATGTTCCTTCCGGGTCGGTCGTTTGCAGCCACGGCGAGGTGATCGCGCGCCTGCTCGGCCGGGGCGCGAAGTGCGCCAAGGGCGCGTTCTGGATCATGGAGCGACGGGACGGGAAGTTCGTCCCGGTGCGCTACGTCGCGGCGCCGGTGGCGCGTCAACAGACCGTTGTCTGAAGGCCGCTCAGTCGAGAAGCCGGAAGTAACGAGATATAGGCAACAGCGTGAACCCGGCCTTATCGTAGGCCGCTCGAGCCGGGGCGTGGCCGGGATCTCCGCCCGTTTCGACCACGGCGATATCCATTCCATGATTACGCATGTGCCTTATTGCAAACTCGGTCAGCCGTGAACTGACGCCGCGCCGTTGATAGTCGGGGTCAACGCCGATGATGTCGATTACTCCCATCCGCTCATGAAATGCGTTCAAGGCGATTGCCATGAACCCCACCGTGCGGGCGCCGACAACCGCTACGAACACGTCGCGGTCTCCACTCGTGCAGCTCGATCTGACGGCCTCCGCCTGACCCGCCTTCCAGTCGGGATGGAGACGAAGGAAAATGTCATCTCCCAGCACGTCACGTATAGACGCGAACACCGGTGCCCAGGCGCGCAACGAAAACTCGACAACCGTTTCCAGGTCGTCGTCACGGAACTCGCGAATCTGGATCGTCTGGTCTGTCATCGAGGGCAGACGGTAGCCGCCTGCGACCGAGACCTCACGGATCCCGGCCGCAGCCAGCTTATGCGGGCTGGCGTCACCCAGTCGGTCAGGAGGAGCCGTTCTTCGCGAGCCGTTTGGCGGCGGTCTCCATCTTCCGCAGCGCGTCCTTCTCCTGCTTGAGGTTCGCTTGGAGGAGCGTGACTGCTTCACGCTCGCCGAGTGCCCGCGCGCCGGTAATCAGGCTGGAGTAGGCGGCGATCTCGTAGTGCTCGGTGCGCGCGCCAGCCCCGGTCAAGAACAGGTCGAGCACCTCTGGTGAGGCCCGACCAGGCCCCACCTCGATCACGGCGCTGAGGGGCGAGGTACGGGTCCCTCCCGTCCGCGCGCGCGCGCACCTGAGTAGTTGATGGACGTGCCGGGTGCGGCTTCACTATCGACTCAACCTCGGGGTCGACGCTGCTTGGTCGGCGCATCCGGTCGACGATTTTGCGTGTAGCGTCGGCAGATGATGTCGCGGCGGGCCGGGTTGATGATGTGAAGAGGATCGGCTTTCTGTCGTTTGGACACTGGTCGGAGTCCCCGTCCTCGCAGGTGCGGTCAGCATCGGATGCGCTGATCCAGTCGCTTGAGCTGGCGGTTGCCGCGGAAGAGGTCGGCGCGGACGGTGCGTACTACCGCGTCCACCACTTCGCCAGCCAGTTGGGCTCTCCGTTCCCGCTGCTGGCCGCTGTCGGCGCCCGAACCTCGAGGATCGAGATCGGTACCGCGGTCATCGACATGCGCTACGAGAACCCGATGTACATGGCTGAGGACGCGGGAGCCGCAGACCTCCTCGCCGGCGGCCGGCTGCAGCTCGGCATCAGTCGTGGATCACCTGAGCAGGTCATCGACGGCTGGCGTCATTTCGGCTACCAGCCGGCCGAAGGCGAGACCGACGCCGACATGGCACGGCGCCATACCGAGGTGTTCCTCGATCTCCTCGACGGAGAGGGCTTCGCCGAGCCGAACCCGCGGCCGATGTTCCCCAACCCACCGGGCCTGCTGCGCCTCGAGCCCCATTCGCCAGGTCTGCGCGAGCGGATCTGGTGGGGCGCCGCGTCGGCGGCAACCGCGACGTGGGCGGCAGTGGTGGGCATGAACCTGATGAGCTCGACACTCGTCTTCGACGATGCGAGCGGCGACCCCTTCCACGTCATCCAGGCGCGGCACATCGGTGCATTCCGCGAGGCGTGGCGAGAGGCCGGGCACGAGCGCGAGCCACGCGTGTCGGTCAGCCGGAGCATCTTCGCCCTCGTGAGCGACATGGATCGTGCGTACTTCGGCCGTGGGGACAACAGCGGCGATCAGATCGGTTTCATCGAAGCGAACACGCGGGCCGTCTTCGGCCGCACCTACGCGGCAGAGCCCGACGAGCTCATCTCGCAGCTTGCCCAGGACGAGGCGATCGCAGCCGCGGACACGCTCCTACTGACGGTGCCGAACCAGCTTGGAGTCGAGTACAACGCGCACGTCATCGAAAGCATCCTGACGCACGTCGCCCCCGCACTCGGCTGGCGTTGACCACACGGACAAAGGACGCGAGTGCGCACGTGGGCTCGACGTAACCCCGAAACAGGCCCCAGCGCCGTTCCGACTTCGAGGGGGAGGGTAGGGCCGCCTGGTGACCTCCGACACGCACGGGCGGAGGTCGGCGCGAGATCCCGTCAGTCAGGGAGCTCGGCGCGCGGTAGGTGCGACCGACGTCACGTGTGACCCAAACCGGGACCTCTGCACGTCCGACCGTTGAGTCCGGCTTTGGGTGAATGTCGTATCCTAATAGTAACGTTTCGTATATGATCCCAGTCGAGCGCCCTGGCTTCAGCCTCCGTGCGAGGCAGTTGTGGCAGGGAGGGTGGCTCCTCCGCCTGCCCAGGTCGGCCGAGCCCTTCGCGGAGCAGCAGCTCGATCGCGGCCACCCGAGCACGGACATCCGGGACGGGCACCTCACGCCGCTTCCGTTTGCCACAGTCCGTGCACTCGAACTCCACCCAGGCCGGCTTCGACGCTGAGGTCGCGGCCTCGAGCAGCGTCCGCTCAATGTCCTCGACGCTCTCCGCTGCGGCCTCTGCCAACCGAGGTCGCACGGTGGCGGGATCAACCGCACGGCGCTCGTCCCCGGTCGGGCCGTTGCTGTTCGCCTCGGGCTCGTCCGAGCTCGTCGTCACGATCGTCGGCTGCCACGAACTCCGCGTCTGCTTGCGTCGAGGCAAGCCCTCTTGAGCGCGTCGGCGCCGTGCTCTGCGACGAGACGATCGTGATGCGCACAAAAATCGGAGCCCTCGACCACCGTGCGTCCGCACGCCCGACCGTCCCTTAACAGCGCAGCGCAACGAGGTAACTCAAGCATGCTCGAATGGTCGCACGTGCGTACGCGCGCGCGCGCGAGGCCAAGAGGCGTGGCGGGCGCGGCCCCCGACCAGGCCCCCAACACGATCATCTCATCGAGGGGGGTGGGTAACCTACCTCCCCGTCCGGTTTAGCCTCGCGCGCGCGTGCGCGCGAGAGGAAAGTAGTGGGGGTTCGGAGGGCCCCTGCGGCCGCAAACGCCCTAAACAAACCAGTCCGCACGGGGCACGCGCCCAGACGCACCCGTTGGGCACCGAATACGAGGGCATCTGGCTTTGTCGGTGCGTATCCCGCGGGCCCGAGCGGGGGGGCCGCAGCGTGGAACGCCTGGGCAGCTCGGAGGACGAGAGCGTCCGAGCCAGGAGGGCCGACGATCTGCAGCCCCACCGGCAGGCCGTCGACGAGCCCGCAAGGAACGGTGAGTGCCGGCCAGCCGACCCAGTTGAACATCATCGTGAAGCAGAGATAGTCGTGAGCCCGGCTCGGCCACCTCTCGCTCCATAGCTCGGCCGTCGGCGCCACAGCCTGCACGGTCGGGCTGAGAAGGAGGTCGTGGGTGCGAACGACGTCTCGGAGCCTGCCGATGGCGCGGGCCCGTGCCTCGAGAGCGGACCGAAGGTCGACGGGCGGCGGTGTGGACGCAAGGTTGCGCCCGGGCCAGCCGACGTCGAGCATGTCGAAGGTGGCCGCGACGAACGGTGCGGGATCCTCCCAGGCCGCGCCCGAGCGCGAGACGATCGCACCGAGGTCGCGAAAGCGCAGCGCGGCATCGCGAACCGCGGCGATCACGCGTGAGGTCTCCTCTAGCGCATACCATGCGCCGTAGCCGAGATCGTCGGACCAGGCGAATCGCAGACCCTCGACCCCCTCGTTGATCGCGGAGAGGCAGTCGTCTGGCTCGCTCTCGATGCAGGCGACGTCCCGGCCGTCGGGTCCCGGACATGACCTGCAGCGCCATCGCTACGTCCCGCACGTCGCGGGCAATTGGGCCGATCGTGAACCCGAAGGCGAGACGGGGGTTGACGTAGTCGACGTGCGGCACCAGTCCTCTTGACGGGTGGAGTCCGACAACGCCACAGAACGCCGCCGGAAGCCGGGTCGAGCCGAGGCCGTCCGCCGCGATCGCGATCGGAACGAGCGAGGCTGCGACCGCCGCACCGCTCCCCGCGCTCGAAGCTCCCGGCACACGATCCGTGTCCCAGGGGTTCCGCGCGCCCGGGCCGGCGCTGCCGGGCGGGTGCATCGCGTTCGTACCCAGGACGACAGCGCCCGCGCGTCGCAAGCGCTCGATCCCGATCCAGTCGTCGGCCGCCACGTCGCCGCCGCGGCCGCCGAGACCGGTCGTGGGGAGGCCGGCGACGGGAATATTCTCCTTGACCGCAATGGGTATGCCTTGCAGGAGCCCCGTCGAGTCTCCGCGCAGCAGCGCCTGCTCGGCGCGCCTCGCCTGCTCCAGTGCGCCGTCGGCGTCGAGCGTCGCGAACGTGCGGAGCTCCGCGTCGTGCGTCTCGATTCTTGCGAGGTAATGCTCGGTCACCTCGACCGGCGACAGGGTTCGCGCGTCGAACAACTCGCGGAGTTCCCACGCGGACGGCGCCCCCAGCTCGCTCACACCGGTGATCCGACCTGATCGCCCTCTGTCGGCCCCGTCGTCGTCGGGTCGCTCCTCGATCATCTCCCGCAGAGCGGTCAGTCTGACAGATTCGGCGCGGCCTGCAGTGGCGACCCTCATATGCTGATCGGGTTGATCGTGCGGCGGGCCGCGCCGGCCTGGGAGCGAGTCGTTCACAGAACGAAGGGATCGGAGCGACGCCGCGCGTGCGGCGCCGCTCCGGGTCAGTCCCGACGACCGGCCGCTACGAGCTCAGCCAGGCCGTGCGGAGGCCGGTGTTGAAGTCGCTGAACGCGACGTACATGTTCTGCACCCGCTTGTTGAACACCTGGTACTTCCGGATCGCGACGAGCGGCATCTGGATCGGGTTGTTCCAGAGCTGCGCCTGCGCGTCCTTGTAGATTGGCAGCCGCTTCTTGTCGTCGAGCTGGATGCGGCCGTTGCCGATGTCCTTCCACGCCTTCAGGTTCCGGTAGGCGGGCGTCTGGATCTGGAACGTGGCCGAGGCCGGGTGGAACTCCTGCACGTAGCCGTCGACGTCGCCGCGCATGCCGCGGCCGTTCAGGAACCAGTCGTACGTGCCGGCGTTGTAGATCGCAGCGAAGGTGCCGGTCTCGACCGGTTTGATGTTCAGGTCGATGTTGATCTGCTTCATCTGCTGCTGCAGCAGCTGCGCCACGCCCGGGTAGTCCTGCAGGCTGATGATCGTCATGTCCACGGAGAAGCCCTTCGACACATGCCCGCCGCCGCCATCAGCTTCTTGGCGTTCGGGAGGTCGAACTTCGCGTACTTGTTCTTCAGGTCGGCGTCCGAGAGCGGCCACGGGCCGTAGCCGGGCGGCGCGTAGGACGTGTAGGCGGCCTGGCCGCTGTAAACGACGTCGATGATCTGCTTCCGGTTGATCGCCATGTTGACGGCCTGGCGCACGCGCGGGTCGGCCCACGGCTCGTTGCGCCCGGGCTTGAGGGTCATCTGGAGCTCGCGGAAGGCGGCGTTTGAGGTTGCTCAGCACCTGCAGGCTGTTGTCGCCCTGGAGCGACTTCGCCGCGTCGACGGAGAGCGTCGCCCCGTCGATCGCGCCGGCGCGCAGGGCCGAGATGCGCGCCTGCTCGTCCGTCAGGACCTTCAGCGTCATCGCGTCCATGTACGGTTGGCCCGGCTTCCAGAAGCTGTCGTTCCGCACCAGCTCGACGCGGTCGTTCGGGTTGAAGCCGACCATCTTGTACGGGCCGGTGCCGATCGCGTTCCGGCTCACGTTGATCATGTCGTAGAGGCCCCGGGCACGACCGGGCAGTAGCGCTGCCAGGCGAAGAAGCCGACGATGCGGGCGTCCGGCGCCGTCTGGTTGAGCCGCACCACGTACTTCGAGACCGCGGTCGCGTCGGTGATCGTGCCGGGGACGTTCGCCGCCACGGTCGCGCTGCCCGGAGGCGGCGGGTTCTTCATCATCTTGACCGTGTAGACGATGTCGTCCGCGGTCATCTCCTTGCCGTTGTGGAACTTGACGCTCTTGCGGAGGTTGAACGTCGTGCCCTTCCTGTCCGACTTCCAGGATGTCGCAAGCGCCGGCTTGACGTTCAGCCCGCGGTCGAACTCGGCCAGCGAGTCGTACGAGTGCTCCTTGCCCCAGTGGCCCGCCCCGGACGCGAAGCCGAACGGCGCCACCGCGACCGGATCGGACTCGAGCCCGAAGACGAGCCTGCCGCCGTGGCGAATCTTCGGCGTCGCAAACGAGTACTTCGCCGACTTTCGGGATGCCTGCGCCGCGCCCGCGAGCGAGCCGGCCGCGACCGCGGCTGCACCGACCGCGCCGCCCTTGACGAGGAGGTCACGACGCGAGATCTCCTTCCCCGCCCGAATCTCACGCTTTTCCTCTGACATCAACCGTCCCTCCTCCTCGTATTGAACGACCCCCCGCAGGGGCACCGCCCTGACCTCGTCGCTTCATTGGACGTGCTCTTTCGCTCGTTGTTGGACGACGACGGCCCCGACCAGGCCCCAACTCGGGGGCATCGGTCGGAGGGGGAGGGTGGGGTAGTACGTGGCCTCGCGTGCGCGCGCGTGCGCGTGAGAGGAAGTGGTGGGCGTTCGGGGCGGGCGGGGAGAGGCTCGGGAACGTCGGAATCGCGGGACAAAGACCCGCGAGAAGGGCGCAGCGCGCCCGGTACCAGTCGCCGTCCCAGGCTCCATACCGGGTATCGCTCGGAGCCCCGGAGAGCTCTGATGGGTCGGTCACGAGGCGCTCGACCGGGGCTGCGGCCATCAACGCGTTAATCGCCTCCGTTGCCAATAGCAGCGTCTTCGCATATAGGCGACGGCGTCCATCGCGTCGCGGGCCGGCGTCCCTGGGTCAGTCAGGTCGAAGAGGTTGCGGTCGGCATTCCTGAGCGCGTTTCGCCAACTAGCGCGGCGCCAGCCGACGAGATGATCAGCAACACTGAGACCGTACGTGCGACTCGCGACGGCGGCGGTGGCGTCAAAGACCGCGGAAAGCATATGCAGCAGGACGTCGAACGCGAAGATCTCCTCGTCGATGACGTCGGCAGTGTCGGGCAGTTGGCGGCATCACGTTGATTCGGTCACGCGCGCGCAGCGCGCGGTCGTAACGCTCGAGGCCCGACTGGCCCAGCGCGATGAGGTCGTTGCTGCCGGCCTCGACGGCGCCTTGCACGCAGGCCGAGAACCAACGCCAGGTGCAGGGAAGAGCGACCCGGGTCGCCTCCGATCGTGTAATCCTCGCGCGAACGGAGAAACACGCCCGAGGAGCCAGCACGCGTCCTTGCTACTGACTGGGTTTCCAGTGACCACTAGGTTCTCCGGAAGCTCCACGAGAAGAACGGCGCGGCTAGTGACGAGCGCATCGAAGCCGATCGCGCCAGTCGCCCACGTCAACGCCACCCCTTCCGCGGCCTCGTCGACGGCCTCGTCGACAGCTGACGGACGATGTTGAAGAGCGAGCGCAACTCTCCCACTCCTGGCGCACAACAAGCACTGCTCCTTGTCAATAGTCATACTCAGCTGCGGTTCGGGCGCGTCCGGCCCGCGACCGGTCGTGAAGCTCCCGCGCGAGGAGCCTGAGGAGATCAACCCTCCAACCGCCGTGCACGTCGAGACGGTCTACCGGCTGATCCCGTCCATGCACCGCTTGCCCCTGCTGTGGCTCGACTGGTCAGGCGCCCGTGTCTCGAGTGTCGACCTCACCCGCGTCGGCGACTACGACGAGCCCGGCGTCGTGTGCGGCTCCGGGCAGCGACGACGAAGAACCGGAAGGCTCTCTGGGTGGAACTCCCTTCCGTGCTTGCCGACGCCCTTGAGACGCATCTTGGCCCCGAGAGAGATCGCAACCCGGGAGCGCCGTTGTTCGACGGCTCCGGCGCGGACGCGCTCCGGACATCGATAGCGAAGGCGTGCAAGGCGTCGGGCATCCCGACCTGGTCGCCGCACGACCTGCGACACCGTCGCATCTCCCTCCTGCACCTGCGAGGAATCCGTGGGCCCGGATAGGAAGTTCGTCGGGCAGCGCAGCCTCTCGGTCACGGCCGACGTGTACACGCATGTGCTGGGCGATGAGACCGAGGTCGACTACGCCGTACTCCTCGGCTAAGGACGTCGGGAACCGAATGCGGATCGTGCGACGCGGTGCTGTCCCGGTGCTGTCCCAGCACGGAAAACTATCGCGATTTGCAGCGGGGTTCGATTCCTCCCGGGGCCATAGCCTCTTCCCATAGGAGAATTCGGTCATTGGCGACGGCTGGCTGGCCAGACGCCCTCGCGGCCCGCCAAATGGTTGCTTACCTCAAGGTTGCTTACCTCAAGGCGCGATACGAAACCGCCTCAGGGTCGATCAACGACCTGGCGCCCGTCTCCCAGGCAACCAGGACCCCGGTCTCGGTGACGTCAACGACCGTACCGATGTCGCCTGGCGCGATACCTGACTCCAGGCTGGCCCGCTCTATCGCGATGGAAGACCCCAGCGGGACGCCGGCGCGTAGTCGAACCGCGAGAACCTTGCCCCAGCCGTGTCCATGAGCCCTTCCTGATTGTTGATATCGCAGTAACAACGGTAGGTGCGAGCGACGGGGCCGCATAGGACACGATTGGGTCAATTCCTCGGCGGCTGCCTCGTCGCGGAGGGTCGAACTTTCGCGCCGCACAGTGACACGGCGGCACCGCGCATGAGGCCGTCAGATGAGATGGGTGATGAGCACGTGAAAGTCGGCGAGCGCCCAAGGAGCGCGGTGGCGCCCATGACGGAGACGGGCACCTACCACCACGGCCGCGCCGTGGCGCGGGTGGCCTCGTTGAGATCACGGGCCGCAACGTCGACCGGTACCGGGAGGCGCTTCTAGGACGCGGCCTCTCGGCGGGCGGTACTAGCAGGTGTCGTGGTCGAGAAGTCAGGTGCAGGCTTCGGAGTGGCGGCGGCGAAGGGCTTGGGCTCAGTCAACTGAGGAGGACACGATGGAACGGTTTTCCAGCCATCTGACGTTGCGGCGCGTCTGGAGGCCTTTGCTGCTCGGGGTCGTCGGTGTGGTTGCGCTGGCGGTTTTGGCGGCGGCTGGTTTGGCTGCTTCGAGCCGGGTTTCGGCTGCCCCGTCGAATACGCAGCCGCCGGTGGTGTCGGGGACGGCGGAGGTCGGGAAGGAGTTGTCGAGCACGAATGGGTCCTGGAGTGGCAGCACGCCGCTGACGTTTGGCTACCAGTGGCGCCGCTGTGACAAGACCGGTGGAGGTTGTGCCAACATCGCCGAGGCGACCGATAACACCTACAAGCTGCAGGCGGCGGACGGGGGGAACACGGTGCGTGTGGTTGTGACCGCCAAGAACAGCGACGGCAGCGACTCGGCGACCAGTGTCCCGACTGCGGCTGTTGCGGCTGCGCCGGTTGCCAACAACGGCTGTCCGGCCGACAAGAGCGCCAAGACGGCCGCGATCGCTCAACTGTCGCCGCCGGCGCGGCTGCAGATCGTCTCCTTCGACGTGCTCTCGGGGGCGATCAACAGGAATACGAACAGCTTCACGTTGAAGGTGCGGGCGGGCAGCACCTGCGGCGTCAACATCAAGGGCGCGAGTATCTATGTGACCGCGGTGCCCTACAACCAGTTCACGATCCCGGCGGAGGAGCTGACCGGGGACGACGGCACTGCGACCCTGGTCTTCCGCCGTGACGCGAACTTCCCTGCCAGCGACCAGCAGCAGCAGCTGACGCTCTTCATCCGCGCCACCAAGCCGGGCGAGGACCCCCTCGCCGGCGTCTCGACACGACGGCTCGTCGGGATCGACTTCTCCAGCTGAGACCGCCACGCACGCCCGGCCGCGCCCACGCATCTCGCGGCGTGGCCGGGCAAGCGTGAAGAGCGCCGAACGGCCCGCCCCGCTCTGGAAGCGTGCCGATCTAACCGCCGCAGTGGCTGCGGCCGTTTGCGGCCTCGCGGGCTGCCTGCGCCACCGGAGCCAGGCTCGACTTCGGCGTGTCGTCTGCGTGGTAGACACCGGTCTGCAACCGCTCGAGCTGGGGTTCGTCCGAGACGTGGAAGAAGAAGAGCATCCGTACGGTCGGCTGACAGGCGGCGATCGCAATCGCGTTCACGTACGCGTCCGCCTGCCGCTGCTCGTCGATCGGCCTGATCGTCGGCTGCTCCGAGCCGGTGTACGCGCCACGTTTCGCCGCGGGGATCACCGTCTGGAGACCGTATTCGCCGTAGACGATCGGCAGTGACGATCCCGCCTGTGCCGTCCCGTCGAATGCGTCGCCCAGGAGGGCAACGAGCTTATCGTAGTCCGCGAGCCCGATCGATGTGCTCTGCGGATGCGCGAAGGTCGGCGGGATGCTCGAGTTCTCCGGATAGGGGTGGAGCGAGAACATGTCCATGACGGGCGTCGTGCGCCCGGAGGCCCGGTAGGCGGCGCCGAGATCCTGGATGAAGCGCGTGGGCGAGTGCGTCGGGCGGCCGGCGCCAGGGTCGTCGCTCCCACGGGCCGACAGCGCGCAGCCGATCACGCTCACGCCCTCGGAGACCTTCTTGATCGCGTCGTACGACGTCGCGAGCAGGGCGAGGTACGACTCCGCTGCGACGTCCGACCCGTCCGCGCCGAACTGCGGGAGCCAGAACAGGTTCAGGTTCGGCTCGTTGCCGACGATGACATCCCGGACCTCCGGCAGGGTTCGCGGGATGGAAGCCGCGTAGGCCGCGAACTGAGCCCGGGCCGCCGGTGACGTCGGCGTCGCGGCGCTGAAGGAGTAGACGGCCACGATTGGGCGAATCCCGGCCCTGGCGGCGGCAGCCACGGCGGCCCGCAGCGAGGCGAGCTCGGAGCGCGGCGGCGCCTCGAGCGGCGGCGTCCACACGGCGCTCAGCACGATGGCGCTGAATCCCGCGCGCCGGGCAAGCTCCATCTTCGCGTCCGCCTCGCCGGCCTTCGCCGCGTCCTCGACCGCTCCGACGACAAAGGACGGCGGCACGGGCCCTGGCTTCGGCTTCGGTGTGGGCGTCGGCGTGGTCGCCGGCTCCGTGTCACCCCCGCCGCAGCCGGCGGTCAGGAGGACGAACACAGCGACGAGCAGAGGTGCCAGGCGCACAGGCAAGTCGAGCGCGTTCTACCGCTCTCGGAGACGCGCGAACCGTCGCCGTCGAGCCTGCATATTGTGAGGTGCGGGCGAGAGGACTCGAACCTCCAAGGGCCGAAGCCCAACGGGACCTAAACCCGCCGCGTCTACCAGTTCCGCCACACCCGCGAAGGTGTGTCGACTCTAGCGGTTGAGCAGCAGTCCGACCGTTTCGCGAACCGAGTCGACGACGAGCCCGACCAGGGTGATGAGCGCGAAGACCGCCAAGCCGGCGAGAGGCTCGTGCGTCTGCACGACGAGCACCGCGACGAACGACGCGACGACCAGCGAGGCGGTCGCGAGGGGTCTCCTCGTCACCGTTCCGAGTGCGAGCCCGACGAGGAACACGGCACCGAATACGACGATTCCAAGGATCATGGCGCGAGGGTAGGACCAGCGTCGGACGGACACACGGCATCGACACCCCGGCGGGAGGCTATACCCGGTCTGCTTGAATGGCCGTCTGATGTCCGCTCAGGTGGAAGAGCTCGGCGAGAACCGTGTCCGCCTGACGGTGGACGTGTCGCCTCACGATCTGGAGCACGCTGTCGAGCACGCGACGCACGATCTGGCCGAGTCGGTCAAGATCCCCGGTTTTCGGAAGGGAAAGGTCCCGACACCGGTGCTCGTCTCCAAGATCGGGCGGGACCGGATCTGGGTGGAGGCCGTCGAGTCCCACATCGGCAGCTGGTTCTGGTCCGCGGCGTCGCGCACCCGGCTGAGGCCCGTGTCGGCCCCCGAGTACGACTTCGAGCTGCCGACGACGGACAAAGAAGCGTGGTCGTTCTCGGCCACGATCGAGGTGCAGCCGACCCCGGAGATCGTCGACTGGACGACGCTCGAGGTGCCGCGCGCCGAGCCCGAGGTGCCGCAGGAGCTCGTGGACCAGGAGCTCGAGGCGCTGCGCGAGAGCGTCGCGGAGCTCGTCCCGGCAGATGACCGGGAGGCCCGGATGGGCGACACACTCGTCGTCGACCTGCAGAGCCCGTCGGGAGACGCCCAGTCGGACACGGTCGTCGAGCTGGGCTCCGGCAGGCTCGTCGAGGAGATCGAGACCGCCCTCATCGGAGCTCGCGCCGGGGAGACGAAGGACGTCGAGTACGAGCTCGCGGACGAGTCGACGGCGGCCGTCAGCATCACCGTCAAGAACGTGAACGAGAAGGTGCTGCCGGAGATCGATGACGAGCTGGCGCGCTCGGCGAGTGAGTTCGACACGCTCTCGGAGCTGCGCGCGGACATCGAGGGTCGCGTCCGCGCAGCGCTCGAGGAAGAGGTCGACGAGGCCTTCAGAGCCGCTGCCGTCGATGCTCTCGTCGCGGCCTCGCACGTCGACCCGGCCGGGCCGCTCGTCGAGACGCGCGCGCGCGAGCTGCTGGACGGCTTCGTTCGCTCGCTCAGCCGGCGAGGCATCGATACCGACACGTACTTCCAGGTGACCGGCCAGTCGCCGGACGTCCTCGTCGCGCAGATGCGCGCCGAGGCGGCACGGTCGGTGGCGCGCGAGCTGGCGCTCGAGGCAGTCGCCGACAAGGCCGGGATCGACGTGACGGACGACGACGTCAAGCAGCTCATTCGCGAGCAGGCCGAGGCGTCAGGCGACGACCCCGACAAGGTCATCGAGGACATCTGGGCGGAAGGGCATCAGGAGACGCTGCGGGAGGACATCCGCCTCCGGCGCGCCCTGGACCGCCTCGCGGCCGACGTGAAGCCGATCTCGGCCGAGCTGGCGGAGGCGCGCGAGAAGCTCTGGACGCCTGACAAGGAAACCACCGAGCCGGAGAAGAAGCTGTGGACACCCGGCAGCAAGGAGCCCGCATGAGCCCGTTGATCCCCATGGTGATCGAGCAGACCTCGCGCGGCGAGCGGTCGTTCGACATCTACTCGCGCCTCCTGAACGAGCGCATCATCTTCCTGGGCACACAGGTGGACTCGCAGATCGCGAACCTGATCAACGCCCAGCTGCTCCACCTCGAGTCGGAGGATCCGGACAAGGACATCTCGCTCTACATCAACTCGCCGGGCGGGTCGGTCTACGACGGGCTTTCGATCTACGACACGATGCAGTTCATCAAGCCGGACGTCTCGACCATCTGCGTCGGGATCGCGATGAGCATGGGCGCGCTCCTCCTGACGGGCGGCGCGAAAGGGAAGCGGATGGCCCTGCCGAACTCCAGGATCCTGATCCACCAGGTCTGGGGCGGCTACCAGGGGCAGGCGTCCGACATCGAGATCCACGCCAGGGAGACGATCGCGCTGAAGCGGAAGCTCGAGGAGATCATGTCGCAGCACACGGGGCAGGACGTGGAGAAGGTGAAGCAGGACATGGATCGCGACTACTTCATGACCTCGGAAGAGGCGGTCGAGTACGGCCTCCTCGACCGGGTGATCGCACACCGCTGAGCCTGATGGCCTAGTCAGCCCGGTGAATTCGGAGTAAAAGGAGAAACGTGGCCCGAGCCAGCGACGGAAACGAGCAGCTGCTCTGCAGCTTCTGCGGCAAGAGCCAGCGGCAGGTGAAGAAGCTCATCGCCGGCCCGGGTGTCTACATCTGCGACGAGTGCATCGACCTCTGCAACGAGATCATCGACGAGGAGCTGACCACTCCGGTCTCCCTCGACCTCGACAACCTCCCGCGGCCGAGGGACATCTACGCGGTCCTGAACGACTACGTCGTCTCACAGGAGGAGGCCAAGCGCACGCTGTCCGTGGCGGTCTACAACCACTACAAGCGCGTGCGCATGGGCCAGGTCGACGAGGGCGAGGTCGAGTTGCAGAAGTCGAACATCCTCCTGCTCGGGCCGACGGGCTGCGGGAAGACGCTGCTGGCGCAGACGCTGGCGCGTATCCTCAACGTCCCGTTCGCCATCGCCGACGCGACCGCTCTGACCGAGGCCGGCTACGTGGGCGAGGACGTCGAGAACATCCTCCTGAAGCTGATCCAGGCCGCCGACTTCGACATCAAGAAGGCCGAGACCGGGATCATCTACATCGACGAGGTCGACAAGATCGCGCGGAAGGCCGACAACCCGTCGATCACGCGCGACGTCTCCGGCGAGGGCGTGCAGCAGGCGCTCCTGAAGATCCTGGAGGGGACGGTGGCGTCCGTGCCGCCGCAAGGTGGCCGCAAGCACCCGCATCAGGAGTTCCTCTCCATCGACACGACGAACATCCTCTTCATCTGTGGCGGCGCCTTCGCGGGGCTCGACCGCATCATCGAGCGGCGCATCGGCACGAACTCCGTCGGGTTCGGCGCCAACGTCCGGTCGAAGCACTCCGGCGAGGGAGCAGAGCTGCTCTCCGCCGTGATGCCGGAGGATCTCGTCAACTTCGGGCTCATCCCCGAGTTCATCGGGCGCCTGCCGGTCGTCTCCGCCGTGCACCAGCTGCGTCGTGACGATCTCGTCCAGATCCTGACGGAGCCGAAGAACGCGCTCACCCGGCAGTACCAGCGGTTCTTCGGGTACGACTCGATCGAGCTGGTGTTCACCGACGACGCGCTGTGGGAGATCGCCGAGAAAGCGCTGCAGCGGGAAACGGGCGCCCGCGGGCTCCGCTCGATCATCGAGGCTGCGCTGCTCGACGTGATGTTCGAGCTGCCGTCGCGCCGGGACGTCTCCAAGTGCGTGATCACGAAGGAGACCATCTCGAGAGGCCTGAACCCGACGCTCGTCACGAGCGGGGCCGTCGCGAACGCGGACGACTTCGAAGCGGCAGCCGGTAGCGCCGCCTCGTAGCGGGCTCCGTGGCCGGGCCGCGGTGGTTCACCCTCCGCTACGGGAGCTTCTCCCGGGTGCTCATGCGGCTCGTCGGAGCCGGTCCCGACCGTTCAGGGATCGCGGTCCGCGAGGGAGACGTCACGATCAAGATGGGGTGGAGCTTCAGCGCGCACGCGCCTCGCGCGAGCGTCGCCGGCGCCCGGCCGCTCGCCGACACCGTTTTCAGCCGCGGCGTGCACGGCTGGCGCGGCGACTGGCTCGTGAACGGCGCGGAAGGCGGTCTCGTCGAGGTGCTCTTCGATCCGCCGATGCGGGCGCGCGTCGTGGGCTTCCCGGTGCGCGTCCGCCGGCTCCGCGTTGCCGTGGACGATCCCGACGGCCTCGTGAGCGCCCTCGGTGGTGAGCAGGCCTTGAGTCGCCGCACCCGCACGTACGACTGGGAGGATCCTCTCGACTTGCTCGCCCGCGTCGCAGCGTTGCCCGGCCTCGAGGCGCTGCAGGCCGTCGCCGGCGGCGACTTGCCTCCGCCCCCGATCGCCAAGACCCTCGGCTTCGGCCCGATCGAGGTCGAGAAAGGGCGGGTCACGTTCACGGTCGAGCCGGCCGAGTTCCACTACAACCCGATCGGCGTCGTGCATGGTGGGCTCGCCCTCGCGCTGCTCGACTCGGCGATGGGATGTGCCGTCCACTCGACGCTCGACGTCGGCGTGGCGTACACGACGCTCGAGGTGAAAGCGAACTTCGTCCGCCCGTTGACTGCAGACACCGGCCCGGTGCGTTGTACGGCGACCGTCGTCCACGGGGGGAGGACCGTCGCAACCGCGGAAGGGCGGGTCGTCGATGCGCGCGGCAAGCTCTACGCGCACGGAACGAGCACGCTGCTGATTCGCGGGAACTGAGCGGCACGCCCTCGACGCGCGGGCGATGCGCGCCGTCCGTTCTCGCGGTCGATAAAGTCGGCGTCCGATGGAGTCCACACGCCAGATGGAGTCGCTCTACAAGCCGGAGGGCGTCGAAGCGCGCTGGCAGGAGACCTGGGAGGCCGAGGGCCTCTACGCGGCCGGTGCCGGGGCAACGCGGGACGAGAGCTTCGTCATCTGCGTGCCGCCCCCGAACGTCACGGGCGATCTCCATCTCGGCCACGCGCTGAACGGATCGATCCAGGACGTGCTCGTTCGCTGGCACCGGATGCAGGGCTTCGACACGCTCTGGCAGCCGGGCTACGACCACGCCGGGATCGCGACGCAGAACGTCGTCGAGAAGCAGCTTGCGACGGAGGGCCTGACCCGGCACGATCTCGGCCGCGAGGCGTTCGTCGAGCGGACGTGGGAGTGGCTCGAGCTGACGGGCCGCACGATAATGGGCCAGTACCGCCGCCTCGGCGCGTCGCTCGACTACAGCCGCGAGCGATTCACACTCGACGAGGCGTACTCGCGCGCCGTCACGGAATTCTTCGTCCGCCTCTGGGACCGCGGCTGGATCTACCGCGCGAACCGGATCGTCAACTGGTGCCCGTTCCACCAGACTGCGATCTCCGATCTCGAGGTGGAGCACGCGGAGATGGACGACGTGCTCACCTACGCGCTCTACCCGTTTGCCGACGGCGACGGCGAGCCTCATGGCATCGTGATCGCAACCGTACGGCCGGCGACGATCCTCGCCGACGTCGCGGTTGCGGTGCACCCGGACGACCCCCGCTACCGGACCGCGATCGGACGCGAGGTCATCGTCCCGTTCGTCGAGCGGAGAGTGCCCGTCATCGCCGACGCGCGCGTCGAGCCGTCGTTCGGGTCGGGCGCGCTCAAGATCACGCCAGGCCACGACCCCCTCGACTTCGAGATCGGTCGCGACCACGAGTTGCCCGAGCCGATGATGATCGGCCCCGACGGGAGGATGAACGACGCGGCCGGCGAGCTTGCCGGGCTGCCACAGGCCGAGGCCGACGCCGCCGTCGTCGCCTGGCTCGAGGACCGCGGGCAGCTCGTCAAGCGGGAGAGCTACCGGCACTCCGTCGGTACCTGCGAGCGCTGCCACTCGCGGATCGAGCCGCTGATCTCGCTTCAGTGGTGGTGCCGGATGGAGGAGCCCGCCCAGCCCGCGCTCGACGCGCTGCGCGAGCGCAGGGTGCGGTTCCATCCCGTGTCGCAGCACCGGTTCGCGATCTCCTCGCTGGAGGAGATCCCGGACTGGTGCCTCTCGCGCCAGCTCTGGTGGGGGCACCAACTGCCGATCTGGACGACCCCCGACGGCGAGACGATCTGCGCCGCGACGGAGGCTGAGGCCCAGGAGCGCGCCGGCGCGGGGGTGGAGCTCATGCGTGACCCGGACGTGCTCGACACCTGGTTCTCGTCGGCGCTGTGGCCCTTCGCGACGCTCGGCTGGCCGGAGCAGACTCCGGAGCTCGCGGCCTACTACCCCGGCAACGTCAACTCGACGGCCCGCGAGATCATCCGGCTCTGGGAGAACCGGATGATCTGGGCCGGGCTGGAGCTGATGCGTGAGGTCCCGTTCACCGACGTGATCATCCACTCGACCGTGCTCGCCGCCGACGGACGGAGGATGTCGAAGAGCCTCGGGAACGGCGTCGATCCGATCGAGACCATCGACGCGTACGGCGCGGACGCGACGCGTTACGGCCTCCTCAAGATCTCGTCGACGCAGGACGTCAGGTTCTCCCCTGGCGCCATCGAAGAGGGGCGCAAGCTCACGAACAAGCTCTGGAACGTCTCGCGCCTGATCCTGCAGAACGCCGAGGGCATCGAGCCGGCCTTCGACCCCACGGCGCTCGAGGAGCGCTGGATCCTGGCGCGGATCGACGCCGCCCGCGCTCAGCTCGAGGAAGCATGGAGCGCATTCGACTTCGCCACAGCGGCGAACGTCCTCTATCACCTCACGTTCGACGACTTCTGCGATTGGTACGCGGAGGCGATCAAGCCGCGCCTGTACGAGCGCGAGGGCCCTGCCTGTGCCACCGCGCTCGCCGCGCTCGAGCGGCTGCTCGCCCTCCTGCACCCGGTTCTCCCGCATGTGACCGAGGAGATCTGGTGGCACCTCCCCGGTGAGCGCGAGCGACTGATCGTCTCTCCCTGGCCGACTCCGGACGACGAACACCGCGCGGACGTGGAGGCGCTCGATCGCGTCCAGGAGGCGGCGGTGACGTTCCGGCGCAGCGGCGTTCAGGTCGCGCTCGGGTCGGAGGACGAGCGGCGCATCTTCGCCGCCGTCGTCCGGCCGGAACGCCAGAAGGTGGCGGGTGATGCGGGAGCGGAGATCGCGCGCCTGCGCAAAGAGGTTGCCCGGGCGGAGGCGATGCTCGGGAACGAGCGTTTCGTCGCCAACGCCCCGTCCGCGGTCGTCGAGGCGGAGCGGGCGAAGCTCGAGCGGTTCGGGCGCGAGCTCGCGGCGCTCGAGGGCTCGGGGAGCTGAGGGGCGCGAGTGCCGCGAAGGCGTGTCGCCGTGCTCGCCGACGTGCACGCGAACGCCGTGGCGCTCGCTACTCGGCCGCACGTTTGTCAATCCGGGCAGCGTCGGGATGCCCTACGAGGGAGTGCCGGGCGCCTACTGGGCGCTGCTCGGGCCGGGGATCGAGCACCGCCGCACCGCGTACGACCTCGACGAGGCGGAGCGCCGCTACGCGGCGAGCGGAGATCCGATGGCGGACGAGATGATCGACATCCTGCGGCGACCCCCGACGCCGGCAGAGGTGATAGCGCATTCCGAGTCGCTCGCGTTCTCCGGCTGACCAGTCGCGGGCCGGCCGGGGTTGCGCCCGGCGTCGGGCGCAGTCCAGGTCGCAACGGTGCCGCGCCGGCCACCTGCCGGCGAGTGCGCGGGCGTGCTCCCGAAGACGGGCGCACGCCCACGCGACGACCCGCCCGAGGACCCACGCGACCCGCGCGAGGGCCAACGGGACTCCCGACGCCACACCCGCGTGCCCATGACCGACCTCGCGTGGCTCGCCGGCCTCAGCCCCTGGCCGCAAGACGGCTTCGGGCTCGGACGGATGACCGAGCTGCTCTCGGCTCTCGGCGACCCGCAGCGGCGCTACCCCGCCGTCCACGTCGTCGGGACGAACGGCAAGTCCACGGCGACCGTCACTGTCGAGCAACTGCTCCTTGCGGAAGGGCTGCACGTCGGAGCGACGGTGTCGCCTCACGTCCGCTCGTGGGCCGAACGAATCCGGCTCGACGGGAGGCCAGCAGACCTCGCTACCGCGCTCGCGCGGATCCGGCCGGATGCCGAACGGGGCGGCGCGACGCAGTTCGAGTCGATCACGGCCGCCGCGTTGGCTGCGTTCGCCGCCGCGGGCGTGGACGTCGCCGTCGTCGAGGCGGGCGTGGGGGGTCGCCACGACGCCACGAACGTGCTGCGCTCGCGCGTCGTGCTCCTGACCAACGTCGGCCTCGAGCACACCGACGTCCTCGGGAACACGATTCCGCAGATTGCGGCGGAGAAGCTTGCTGTTGTCCATACTGACGACACGATAGTCGTCCTGCCGGACGACACGCTCGTGCCACTCGTGCCGCGAGGCAGGATCGTGCTCGGCGGCGCACGCGAGGCCGCCGAGGCCTTCGTCGGCCACCCGATCGCCCATGCGGTCGGCGTCGCGCTGCCGGGCCGGCTCGAGCGGCGGCCGGGAGAGGTGCGTGACGGCGCCCACAACCCCGACGGCGTCGCGTGGCTGCGCGAGAAGCTCGTCGGCGCCGACTACACGGTCTGCGCGTCGATCCTCGCCGACAAGGACGTGGAGAAGATGCTCCTCGGCCTCTCCGGGCTCGGCCGACGGTTCGTCGCGACGGAGTCGTCGAACACCCGCTCCATTCCGGCCGCTGCGCTCGCCGAGCGGGCCCGGCCGCACTTCGCGCTCGTCGAGGCCGTCGCGGAGCCCGTCGCCGCGGTGCGTCGCGCCCACGAGCTCGGCGAGCCGGTGCTCGTGACGGGCTCGCTCTACCTCCTCGCCGACCTCGAGGCGGCGGACGCGGAGGCGGAGGCGGAGCCGCGATGAGCCCTCGTTCACGCACGCGCGAGAGGATCACCGTCCTCACGTTTGCGCTCGTCGTCCTGATGGGAATCGTGGGTATCGCGTTCGCCGCCGGGTATATCCTCGGGAAGCTCCTTCTCTGACGACGGAAGCCCATGCTGATCGCCGAAAACTTCTTCGACTCGGACACCTTCGCACTCGGCCGCAACCTGGCGGTGTTCTTCGTCGTCGTCTTCTGGCTCGCGACCGCCTTCTGGGTGCTCAAGGACGCGCGCAGGCGGATCGATGACCCGTGGCTCGTCGGCATGGCCGCGCTTCTCGGGCTCGTGCCGCCGTTCGTCGGGCCGATCATCTACCTGTTCCTTCGTCCGCCCGACTCGATCGAGGAACGGCGCGACCGGGAGCTGGAGAACCGCGCCCTCGAGGAGCGACTCGCGGAGAACGACCTGCGCTGCCCCGTCTGCCGCGGCCAGGTCGACGCCTCGTTCCTCGTCTGCCCCGTCTGCACGACCCGGCTGAAGCAGGCCTGCAGCTCGTGCGGCGCCCCGCTCGAACAGATCTGGCAGGTCTGCCCGTACTGCGCGACGGCCGTGCCCCCGGGAAGCGTCGCGGCGGACGAGGTCCTGCAACCGCTCCGCGTGCGGCGCACGAGCTGACGCCCGCCGCGCCGCCTCGTCGTCTAGGCTTCCGCCCCTATGGCAACCGAAACCACACTGGTCCTCGTCAAGCCGGACGGCGTCAGCCGCGGGCTCTGCGGCGAGATCGTCTCCCGCCTCGAGCGTCGCGGCTACGAGCTCCGGGGCGCACGTCTCCTCAAGGTCACCCGGGCCCTGGCTCAGAAGCACTATGCCGAGCACAAGGGCAAGCCCTTCTTCGGCGACCTCGTCACGTTCATCACGTCGGGCCCGGTCCTCGCCCTCGCCGTCCGCGGTGAGAATGCGATCGCGGGCGTGCGCGCGATGATGGGCGCGACCAATCCCGCCGACTCCGCTCCCGGCACGATCCGGGGCGACTTCGCGACGCTCCTCTCGGAGAACATCGTCCACGGCTCCGACTCGAAGGCGAGTGCCAGGCGCGAGCTGTCGCTCTTCTTCGAGGACGGCCTGATCTGAGCCGTGCCCCAGGGACGGGATCCCGGGGACCAGGCCTTTTCGTCGTTGTCGGAGATCTCGGACGACGCCAGGCGCAATCGCGAGGACTGGACGAAGGCGAACGCCGAGTACACCGACGCCCGGGCGAGCTCGAACTGGGCGGCGGAGGAGATCACCTGGAGGTGACGGCCCGCCTCGTCCTCGCCTCGACCTCACCGCAGCGGCGCGCGATCCTGGAGCAGCTGCGCATCCCGTTCACCGCAGTGGCACCCTCGTACGTCGAGCACGATCCACCCGACGCCGACCCGATCGAGCTCGTGTGTGCTCATGCCGAGGGAAAGGCCCGCTCGGCCCACGCTGACGGCGCCGTCACGCTGGGGGTCGACACCACGGTCCACCTCGACGCTCGCGTCTACGGGAAGCCTCCAGATCGAGCCGCCGCCCGCGCGATGCTGGTCGAGCTCGGCGGTCGCACGCACCTCGTCGTCTCCGGCCTGTGCCTGCTCGGGGACGGCTTCTGCCTCGTCGAGCACGAGGTCACCAGCGTGACGTTCCGGAAGCTCTCGGAGCCCGAGATCGACGCGTATCTGACCGCGGGGGAGTGGGTCGGGCGCGCGGGCGGTTATGCGATCCAGGGGCTCGGTGCACGACTCGTCGCCGGGGTCGAGGGCGACTACCTCAACGTCGTCGGGCTGCCCGCCGCGGCGCTCATCGACGCGCTCGCCGCCCGCGTCCCGAACCTCCTGCAAATGGCGACAGGCTAGACTGCGTCCCCCATGAGCTGGTTCCACACCCTCACCGGCTTCGGCGGCCGCGACATGGCCGTCGACCTCGGCACGGCGAACACTCTTGTCTATGTGCGGGGGCGCGGCATCGTGCTCTCGGAGCCGTCGGTCGTCGCGATCGACCAGCGCACGGGTGACGTGCACGCCGTGGGGGTGGAGGCGAAGCGGATGCTCGGCCGCACGCCCGGCACGATCTCCGCCATCCGCCCGCTCAAGGACGGCGTCATCGCCGACTTCGACGTGACGGAGCAGATGCTGCGCCACTTCATCCAGAAGGTGCACCAGCATCGCTTCGCCCACCCGCGAGTCGTCGTCTGCGTCCCCTCCGGCGTCACCGGCGTCGAAAAGCGCGCCGTGGAGGAGGCCACGTACTCCGCCGGCGCCCGTCACGCCTACCTGATCGAGGAGCCGATGGCCGCGGCGATCGGGGCCGGGCTTCCCGTGGCCGAGCCGACCGGGAACATGATCGTCGACATCGGCGGTGGCACCACGGAGGTGGCGGTCATCTCACTCGGGGGCATCGTCGTCTCACAGTCGCTGCGGGTCGGTGGCGACGAGATGGACGACGCGATCGTCACCCACATCAAGAAGGAGTACAAGCTGCTCGTCGGCCAGCAGACGGCCGAGGAGATCAAGCTCGAGGTCGGCTCCGGGTACCGGCTGCTGGAGGAGGTGCAGGCCGAGGTGCGAGGCCGCGACATGCTGACCGGCCTCCCGAAGACGGTGGTCATCTCGTCGGAGGAGGTACGCCGCGCCCTCGATGAGCCGGTCTCGCAGATCATCGACGCGATCAAGTCGACGCTCGACAAGACGCCGCCGGAGCTGGCCGCCGACATCATGGACCGCGGCATCGTGCTCGCGGGCGGCGGCGCGCTCCTGCAGGGCCTCGACGAGCGGCTCCGTCACGAGACGCAGATGCCGGTGCACCTCGCCGAGAGCCCGCTCACGTGCGTGGCCGTCGGCTCCGGGCGCAGCCTCGAGGAGTTCGAGGCCTACCGCCGCTCGGACCGCTCCCGCAAGCGCCGGAACGGGCAGAGACGGTAGCGCGGATCGCCGGGCACCCGGCTGCAGCCGGGTGCCGGAACGTGCGCGCAACCGTGGCAGCGCCGGCGCCCGCCTGAAGCCGGACGGCCCGGCCGGTACACTGGTGCCCCGTGCCCCGTCAACGCACCGCACGAACGGCGGTGCTGGGCGTCAACGTCCGGCGTCCCGTCACCGGTAAGGCCCCTTCCAGAACGACCTCCGCCCTCCGGCGCCGGGTCGTGGTGGGGGTACTCGTGCTGCTCGCGCTCGTTCTGATCACGTTCTCGTTCCGTCAGCCGGACGAGGGGCCGCTGGCGTCGGCGCAGAGCAGGGCGGCTGCCGTGCTGCGGCCGTTCACGATCGCCGGAGATCGCGTGGCGCAGCCCTTCCGCGACGTCTACTCGTGGGCCGACTCGCTCCTCACCGCTCGCTCCGACGCGAAGAAGCTGCGCGAGGAGAACGCGATGCTGCGGCAGCAGGCGATCCAGAACCAATTCGCGGCCAACGAGAACGACAAGCTCAAGGCACTGCTCGCCTTCCGCGACGGGCCCCGGTTCCCGGACGACTACAAGGGCCTCGCGGCGGCGGTGATCGCGCGACCGACGGGAGGCTACGCGCAGGCCGTCGTCGTCGCGGTCGGCTCCAACGACGGGGTCACGCTCGACGCGCCGGTCGTCACCGAGGACGGCTTCCTCGGCCGTGTCACGCGCGTCTACTCGCGCTCCTCCCGGGTGACCTTGCTCACCGACGAGCAGCTGGCCGTCTCCGCGCTCGACGTCAAGAGCGGCGCCTCCGGGATCGTCAAGCACGGGCGTGCGTCCGCCTCGACCCTCATCTTCGACCGCGTCCCGAAGAAGCTGAAGGTCTCGGTGGGAGACACGATCGTCACCGCCGGCTGGCGGTCGAGCAAGCTCGCGTCTCTGTATCCGCGTGGGATCCCGATCGGGCGCGTGACGAGCGTCGGCCAGGCGGACACCGACCTCTGGAAGCAGGTCCAGGTGGAGCCGTTCGCCGACTTCGACCGTGTCGACGCCGCGCTTGTGTTGGTCCGCAAGCCGGAGGTGCCGTGACCGCTGCCGCCGGCGCCCGAATCGCGCTCATCGTCTTCGTCGTGGCCATCCTCCAGGTGTCGGCGTTCTCGTCGATCACCGTCGGAGGAGCGGCGCTCGACGTCCTCCTCGTCAGCCTCGTCTCGATCGCGCTGCTGCGCGGGGCGATCGCCGGCGCCGTGGCGGGCTTCGCGGCCGGCCTCCTCGTCGACGTCGCCACGCTCGGGACGCTCGGGATGACCTCGCTGCTCCTCACCCTCGCCGGGTTCTGGGCCGGGCGCTATGGCGAGACGACGGGTCGCGGACGTCCGCACGCCCCGCTCGTGGCCACGCTGGCCGCGACCGCATTCGTCGAGATCGGGGGATACCTGCTCGACTCGCTCCTCGGCGGGCCCGTCGCCGTCCGCGCGGCGCTCGTGGCGCTGCCTGCGGCGCTCGTCCTGAACGGCCTCCTCGCCTACCCGGTGTTCGCGCTCGTGCGCCGTTTCGCGGGCGCTACCGAGCGCCTGGACCGCGCGCGGGAGGTCGAGCTCCTTGTCTGAGACCCCCTACGGCGAGCGCCGCAACGCCTCGCCCCGCTTCCTCCCGCCGGATCCGACCGTCAGCGCGCCGTACCGGCTGACGCCGGGCCTCGCCGTGCGGGTGGGGATCCTCGGGATCGTGGCCCTGGCGGTATTCGCCCTGCTCTTCTTCCGGCTCTGGTCGCTCCAGGTCCTCTCGGGCGAGCGCTACCTGAAGGCGGCCCAGAACAACCAGCTCCGCACGATCCGCGTCGAGGCGCCCCGCGGCCCCATCCTCGACCGGGAGGGCAGGGTGATCGTCGGCAACGTCCCGGGAACCGCCGTGAAGCTGTGGGTCGGCGACATGCCGAAGAAGGAAGGGCGCTACCGGATGATCAAGCGCCTCGCGGCTGTGCTCGACGTGCCGGTGGCGCGCCTCGCGCGCGAGGTGGACGACCGGCGGATCGACCCGCTGACGCCGATCACCGTCAAGACAGCCGTGCACAACGAGCAGGTCTACTACCTGCAAGAGCACGCGTCGGAGTTCCCGGGCGTGCAGATCCAGCAGACGTACCTCCGCGATTATCCATACCAGTCGCTCGCGGCGCAGGTGCTCGGGTACGTGGGCGAGATCTCGCCGGAGGAGCTGAAGGCGAAGCAGCGGCTCAAGGCGGACTACCGGGGCGGCGACAAGATCGGCAAGTCCGGCGTCGAGGCGACTTTCGACGGGTACCTGCGCGGCGTCGCGGGCGCGGCCCAGATCCGGGTCGACTCGCTGGGCCACCCGCAGGGGCCGCTCGAGATCAGGCGCGACGCACGGCCCGGCACGGCGGTGCGGCTCACGCTCGACATCAAGCTCCAGCGCGCCGCCGAGCGCGCGATCCGCGAGGGCATCGCGCTCGCGAAGGAGAACAAGCACTACAACGTCGGAGGCGGCGCCATCATCGCACTCGACCCGCGCGACGGCGCCGTTCGCGCGATGGCGTCCTACCCGACCTACAAGCCGTCGGTGTACGTCGGGCGAATCGATCCGGAGAAGCTGGCTCCGCTCGTGAACGACGCGGCGGCGAAGAAGGCCAACTTCCCGGGGCTGAACCGCGTGACCCAGGTCGCGTACCCGCCGGGGTCGACCTGGAAGCCGGTCACAGCGCTCGCCGCGATGCAGGAGCACCTCCTCTCGCCGTACTCCTCCCTGCAGTGCACGGGCTCGGCCGTGTACGGGGCGGACAAGCTGGTCTTCAGGAACTGGGATCCGTACGTCAACCGCCCGATGAACCTGTCCGAGGCGCTCGCGACCTCCTGCGACACGTACTTCTACCAGGTCGGCGACCGCTTCTACCGGGGCGGCGAGGCGGCCCGCAGCCGCCTGCAGCAGTGGGCTCGGAAGTTCGGCTTCGGCGCGCCCACCGGGCTCGACATCGGGAACGAGGCGCCCTCCTGGCAGACGATCGTGCCGACGCCCGCCTGGCGCAAGAAGACCTTCAAGAGCGACTGGGACAAGGCCTGGAACCCGGGCGACTCGATCCAGCTCGCGATCGGGCAGAAGGACGTCACCGTAACGCCGCTGCAGATGGCCCGCTTCTACGCGATGATCGCGAACGGCGGCAAGCTGGTCACGCCCTACGTCGTCTCGGGCGTCGAGCAGCCGGGCTCGAACCGGCAGGAGCCCGTGACGGTGCGGCAGTTCCCGCCCGATCCCCCGCGCGACGCCGGCGTCGACCCCGCGGCGCTCCAGGCCGTGCGCGACGGCCTCTGGACCGCGACCCACTCGCTGAACGGCACCTCGTCGGCCGTCTTCGGCTCCTTCCCGATCTCGATCTCGGGCAAGACGGGCACGGCCGAGAAGGTGGTCAACCTGCCCGGCTATCCGGTCGGCCACCTCGAGGACCAGTCGTGGTGGTGCGGTTACGGGCCCTCCGACGACGCCCAGCTCGTCGTCTGTGCCGTGATCGAGAACGGCGGCCACGGCTCCTCGGCCGCCGCGCCCGCGGCCCTCCGGGTCTTCGAGCAGTACTTCCACAAGACCGCCGCCATCCAGCCTCTGGTGAACGTGGATTGATCGTCGAGACCCGTCACCGGCCGTCGGCGCTTCGCTCGCCGGCCATCGGCCTCTTCGACGTCCGGGCGATCGTGCGCCGGCTCGACTGGCTGCTGCTCCTTGCCGCGGGCGCGCTCGTGGCCTACGGGTTGTGGGCGATCGGCGGGATCACCCGCTTCGACGTCCCCGGCAACCCCGACTACTACGTGACCCGGCAGGCGATCGCCGCCGGCATCGGCCTCGCCGGGATGGTGGTCGCGATCTTCATCCCGACCTCCGTCTACGAGCGCCACTGGCGGGCGCTGTACGGCGCCACCATCGGGCTCATGCTGTTCGTCTTCGTGTTCGCGGAGGCCGTGCGCGGCTCGAAGCGGTGGATCGACGTGGGGCCGTTCCAGCTCCAGCCCTCCGAGTTCGGTAAGACGTTCTTCGTGCTCGCGATCGCCGGGTTCCTCGTCGAGCGCGGCCGCCGGGTCACGCAGCTCGGCACGGTCTTGACCGCCCTCGGCCTCGGTCTCGTGCCGCTGGCCCTCGTCTTCCTCCAACCCGACCTCGGCACCGCGCTCGTCTACGGCGCGGCGCTCACCGCGGTGCTGTTCCTCGCCGGCGTGCGCTGGCTCCACCTCGCGCTGCTCGCGATCACCACGACCGTGCTCGTGACGAGCGTGCTCTGGGTGCTGCCCTCGGCGGGTGTGGAGGTGCTCAAGCCCTACCAGACGGCGCGCCTGACGGGGTTCACGAACCCCGACAGTGATCCTGGAGGGCTCACCTACAACGTCACTCAGTCGAGAACCGCAGTCGGCGCGGGCGGCCTCTCGGGGCGCGGGGTGGAGGGCGCGAGCCAGACCCGGCTCGACTATCTCCCCGAGCACGCGACCGACTTCGTCTTCGCCTCCTTCGCCGAGCAGCGCGGGTTCATCGGCACCTCGATCCTGCTGCTCCTCTACCTGCTCGTCGTCTGGCGCGGCCTGCGCGTGATCACGGTCGCGGGCGACCTCTACGGCGCCGTCGTCGCCGGCGGCATCGTCTTCGCGTTCCTGTTTCAGGTGTTCGTCAACGTGGGGATGACGATGGGCATCGCTCCGGTCACCGGTATTCCGCTCGCCTTCGTCACCGTCGGCGGCTCGTCGATGGTCGCGAACCTCGTCGCCGTGGGGGTGCTGCAGGCGATCCATGCCCGCGGCCTCGACGAGAGCCGGCGCTGATGCCGTTCGGGATCGGCATCGGGGCGGTCGTCGCCCTCGTCCGGGAGATGCGTGTGGCAGAGACCAGCGAGCCGTACATCTCGCTGTCTGGCCCGCGGGCGCGCGAGCTTGCAGCCGCGCTCGCGGAGGGCGGCGAGGCCGCTGCCGTCGCCGTGGAGGGGGATCCGCTCGGCGCCGCCGTCGCCGTACGGATCCTCGAGGAGGATCCTTCGCCCGCCGAAACGGCGCTCCTGCGGAGCCTCGCCCGGGCGGGGACGCCGGTCGTCGCTCTCAGGGCCGGCGGCGGGGCCGTGCCGTATGTCCTGCCCGGAGATGTCCTCGACCTCGGACCGGAAGTGCCCGTCGCCGCACTCGCCGCGGCAATCGCGCGTGCGGCTCCCGACGCCGCGCCGCGACTCGCCGCCCGGCTCCCGGTCCTGCGCGAGCCTGTCGCGCGGCGGCTGATCGGGCTGACGTCGTGGGCCAATGCGGCGCTCGCTGCCTCGGACCGGACGGCGGGCCCGCAACTGCCGCTCCTCTGCCTGGCGCAGAGCAGGATGCTCCTCCTGCTGGGAGTCAGCCGCGGTGACACGCTGCCCGGTGACCCGCGCGCAGTCGCGCTCGCGCGCCGGGCCACCGGTCGCCGCCTCGGTGAGCGTCGGCTTCGGCAGCCGCACCCTCGTGCGCCGGCTGCCCCGGCGCGGCCGCGTCGTCCGGGCCACCGTCGCCTACGCGGGCACATACGCCCTCGGCCTCGCGCGCCTGCGCGTCCCCTGAGCTGCCCGCCCGAGCGAGTCCGTCCGGACCGGGACCTAGGATCGCACCGACCCCGATTCACGCGAAGGGAGTGGCGGTGCCGGACACAGAGCTCGCGGAGGAGCTGTTGCAGATCGAAGAGGCCGACGCGTGGTTCGAGTACCTCGAGGCGACGCGCGCCCAGTCGGAGACGCGCTACGCAGAGCTCGAGCCGTGGGCGTGGGCACGCCTCAATCAGCGCCTGCGGGCCGTCCGGGCCCGCCGCGCGCGGCTCCGCCCTGCCGCTGCCTGACGCGCCGCCTCGCGGGTGCCACTCCGGCCGCTTGCCGCGGCCACTGGTACCCTGCGTGACGAGGCCCTTGTCAATGGCCACGGTTTTCGACATCCGCTGCGCGAGGCCGGCATCCCGGTGGGGTGCCATGCGCCCGCGCGCGCTACCACGAGGAGAGGCACTACTTGCCCTGGTTCCGATGGAAGAGGAAGAAAGACACGCAGAACGCGCCCGAGGGCGCACCAGAAGAGGCTCAGGCCGCTCCGGCTGAGCCGGCGAGCGAGCAGGAGAGCGCCGGCCCCGGGCCGGAGGCGAGCAGCGCGGACGCCGAGGCACGCAGCAAGCGCCGGCGTGGGAGCCGTGGCGGCCGAGGCCGCCGGCGGACCGGGGCAGACGCCACCGCCGAGGCGGCACCCCCCGAGCAGGCACCGCGGGAGAAGGACCGTGAGAAGCCCGAGCGCAGCCAGCGCGCGGAGCGGGCCGCAGACCGGCGGAAGCAGGGTCAGGCCGGAGGCCAGCGGCGCCGGCCTCCACGCCGGGCGCCGCTTCCCGCCGCGAAGCGCGAGCTCCTGATCTCGGTCGACATCGGCGAGCAGCGCGTCGCCGTGGTCGAGGACGGCCGTGTCGCCGAGGTGTACCTCGAGCGGCCCGAGCGCCGTTCCATCGCCGGGAACATCTATCTCGGCGTCGTCGACAACGTGCTTCCCGGCATGGAGGCGGCCTTCGTCGAGATCGGCCTCGAGAAGAACGGCTTCCTGTACGTCGACGAGATCGTCGTGCCCGAGCTCGAGGGGAAGCGACACGGCAAGAAGATCCAGGACCTGATCTCGCGCGGCGAGCAGCTGCTCGTCCAGGCGGTCAAGGATCCGATGAAGACGAAGGGCGCGCGGCTGACGACGGAGATCTCGCTCCCCGGCCGATTTGTGGTCTACGTCCCGAACGGCGAGGGCCTCGGCGTGTCCCGGCGGCTCGAGGACGCCGAGCGGTTGCGGTTGAAGGACATCATCAAGGCTCTGGACGTCAAGGAGGGCGGCGTCATCGTCCGTACGGCTGCCGAGGGCGCCTCGGCCGAAGACGTCGAGCGCGACCTCGTCTTCCTGCAGCGGCTCTGGAAGACGATCCAGGCGCGGGCGAAGGCGTCGAGCGCGCCTGCGCTCGTCTACCAGGAGGCCGAGCTCCCGTTGCGGATCGTGCGCGACCTCTTCGCCGGCGACTTCCTCGGCGCCCAGGTCGACAACGAGCGCACGCACAAGCGCATCGTCAGCTACCTGAAGAAGACGTCGCCGCACATGATCGAGCGCGTGCACCGCTACCGCGAGAAGGAGCCGCTCTTCGAGAGCTCCGGCGTCGAGAAGGAGATCGCCTCGACCCTCGACCGCCGCGTCGACCTCCCCTCCGGGGGGTACCTCGTCTTCGACTACGCCGAGGCGTTCACCGTCATCGACGTCAACACGGGCCGGTTCGTCGGCTCGCGCTCGAAGAACTCGAGCCAGCGCCTCGAGGACACGATCACGAAGAACAACCTCGAAGCCGTCAAGGAGGTCGTGCGCCAGCTGCGGCTGCGCGACATCGGCGGCATCATCGTCATCGACTTCATCGACATGGCGAACCCGAAGAACCGGGCGTCGGTCGAGGACGCGCTCCGGCAGGAGCTCGAGCGCGACCGGACGAAGACGTACGTCGTCGAGATCTCGCCGCTCGGGCTCGTGGAGATGACGCGCCAGAACGTCACCGACGGCCCGCGCGAGATCCTCACCCGCAAGTGCCCGACGTGCGCGGGTGACGGCATCGTCGTCTCCGACCACACCGTGGCCATGCAGGTCGAGCGCCGGCTGCGCTCGCTCGCTGCGCCCGGGAACCGCGTCCAGGCCTACCGCGTCGCGCTGCACCCCCGGGTGCTCGAGCTCGTCGTCGGGCCGGGCGGCGCCCGGCTCGCTGCGATCGAGGAAGCGACGCGGCGTCGCTTCTTCCTCGTGCCGGCCGAGGGCCACATCCATGCGGATCATTTCGAGGTCCTCGCCGAGGGCAAGCTCGTCGACCTGCAGCCGGAGACTCCATTCGCCGCCGGGGCGACCCTGGAGCTGAAGCTGGGTGAGGTGGGTCGCTACGACGCCACGGCCGCCGCCGGGCGGGCGGACGGCGTCGAGGTGCTCGTCGCCGGTGCCGCGAAGCTGGTCGGCAAGAAGGCGACGGTGACGATCGGCCACGTCCTCGAGGGCCAGGCGTTCGCGACGCTCGTCACGTCCGCCGAGCGGGGCGCAGGCCCGATCACGTTCGAGAGCGAGGCCGAGAAGCCGACCCGGGCTCCGGGGCGCCGCAAGCCGGCCACGACGATGGTGGAGGACGACGAGCTCGCCGAGGAGGTCGACACCTGACGCCGCCGCCGACGGGACGGAGGAGCCGCTCGTCGAGGACGTCGCCGGCGAGGAACCGGAGGACGCGGGCGAGAAGCCGGATCTGCCCGAGGGGGACGGGGCGGCTCCGGCCAAGAAGCGGACGCGGCGCGGCTCCCGCGGCGGCCGCCGTCGCCGCAAGGGCACCGCGGCCGAAGCAGACGTGTCGGAAAACGGCCGGCCCGCGGACGAGGCGAGGACGAAGACGGACGAGGTGGACGTCGCGTCGTCCGCGAACGGCGCCGTCGAGGAGGAGCCGAAGCCGGCGACGACGGCGGCGGGCGCCCCGCATTCACGTGCCTGTGGAGCCAGATGGGGCGCCGCCCGCGGCCGAGGTGGTCCACGAGTCGGTGCTGGACGAGCCTGGCGAGTCCATGGTCGACGAGGTCCGCGGACGCCGTCGAACCCTCGGGCGAGGCCGGCGGCGCCGAGGACGGAGAGGGGTCGGCCGCGCCGAAGAAGAAGACGCGTCGCGGCACCCGAGGCGGTAGGAGTCGCCGGAAGAAGACCGCCGTCGCAGTGGAAGGTCAGGCGGTCGAGGGTGAGGCGGTGGAGGGCCCGGCCGACGGCGAGGCGGATCCGGAGGGCGGTGTGCTCACGGCCGTCGTCGACGAGCCGGCGGCGCCCGCGGCGATCGAGCCGGAGGCCCGTCCGGAGCCCGACGAGGCCGCCGAGGCAGAGCCGGGCTACGTCCCGATGTCGGAGTGGCTCGACGACTTCGATCGCCGGTAGAAGCGCCGTTCAGCTACACTCCTTCGGCTCGCGGGCGCCTGCTCGCACGTCCCATTCCGGTACATCCTCATGAGCTACGCGATCATCTCCCTCGGTGGCAAGCAGTACCGCGTCAGCGAAGGTCAGCGGCTGCTCGTCGACCGGCTCGACACCGAGGAGGGCAAGACCTTCACGCCTGACGTGCTCCTTGTGGGCGGCAACGGCGCCCCGTCGCTCGCGCCCGGGGACGTCACCGTGACCGTCAAGGTCCTCGGCCAGCAGCGAGGGCCGAAGATCCGGATCGGCAAGTACAAGAAGCGCACCGGCTACAAGCGCCACACGGGCTTCCGCGCCGCGCTCACGCAGATCGAGATCGAGTCGATCGGTGCCGAGAAGCGCGCCGCGGCGAAGCCGAAGGCCGCTGCGGCGCCCGAGAAGACCGAGGCGGACGTGGTTCCGAAGGCGCCGAAGGATGGTGAGAGCTAGATGGCACACAAGAAGGGGCTCGGCTCCTCCCGCAACGGCCGCGACTCGGAGAGCAAGCGCCTCGGCGTGAAGATCTTCGCGGGTCAGGAGGTCAAGGCGGGCATGATCATCGTGCGCCAGCGCGGCACGAGGTTTCGGCCAGGCGACGGCGTCGGGCTCGGCCGCGACCATACGATCTTCGCCACCCGCCCGGGCGTCGTCGAGTTCCGCCGCTCGGGCGAGAAGCGCTTCATCTCGGTGAATTCCGGCTAGTGGGGTGTCCCGCAACGTTGACCCGAAATGATCGTTGCGGGACACCCCACTCCATGTTGATTGCAGTAGTGCGGCGTCTCACAACGATGCTGTTTCCTATCGAACGTTGTGAGACGCCGCACTAGCGGCCGGAATTCCGCATGTTCCACGACCGCGCGCGAATCCGGGTCACGGCCGGCCGCGGCGGCGACGGCGGTCTCAGCTTCCGGCGCGAGAAATTCGTGCCGAAGGGCGGCCCCGACGGCGGTGACGGCGGGCGCGGCGGCGATGTGGTTATCGTCGCGGATGGCGATCTCCGAGATCTGTCGTCGTTCCACGCGCAAGAGCGTCTTCGACGCCAGGCGCGGCGGCAACGGCCGCGGAACCCGGAAGCACGGCGCCGACGGCGCCGATGTCGTGCTCGCGGTGCCGGTGGGGACACTCGTGACGAGCGCCGACGGGGCGATCGTCGCGGACCTGCAGGCGGCGGGCACCCGTCTCGTCGTCGCCCGCGGGGGCGAGGGCGGGCGTGGCAACTCGAACTTCGCCACGCCGTCGCGGCAGACGCCACGGTTCGCGGAAACCGGCCTGCCCGGCGAGGCGCTCGAGCTCGAGCTCCACCTCAAGCTCATGGCCGACGCGGCCTGCGCCGGGCTACCGAACGCGGGTAAGTCGTCGCTCCTGCGCCGGATCTCCAATGCGAGGCCGAAGGTCGCAGACTACCCCTTCACGACGCTCGCCCCGATGCTGGGCACGGTCGACGGTCCTGACGGTCGACAGCTCACGGTCGCGGACGTCCCGGGGCTGATCGAAGGGGCGAGCGAAGGGATCGGGCTCGGTCACGAGTTCCTCGCGCACCTCGAGCGGGCGAGACTGCTGCTGCACGTGATCGACGCCTCGGAAGGGGACGCCGACGAGCGCTTTGCCGTCATCGACGGAGAGCTGTCGGCGTACGGCGCCGGCCTCGGCGAGCGGCCACAGCTCGTCGTCCTGAACAAGTCGGATCTCCTGCCCGAACCGGCGCGCTTCGCGGTCGAGGACGAGCGGATCGTGGCCGTCCAGCGCGTCTCGTGTGCGACGGGAGAGGGGATCGCGGAGCTCAAGGCCTTGCTGTTTCGGCTCTGCCCGGCGCTGGAGGAGGCTGACGTGCCGGCCGCGCCCGAGCTGCCGGACTTCCTCGAGTACCGGCCGCAGCCGCCTCGCCGCCGCCGCTTCCGCGTGCTGCGGACCGGTCAGGGATTCCGGGTCGTGGGCGCGGCGCCGGAGGGCGAGGAGCTCGAAGAGGCACTCCGGGCAGCGGGCGTGAAGCCGGGGGCCGAGGTCGAGATCGGCGACGAGGTCATGATCTGGCAGTGAGCCGGGTCGGAATCCTGGGCGGCGCCTTCGACCCGCCCCACAACGGGCATGTCGCACTCGCGCGTGAGGCGATCGAGCATTTCGGGCTCGGCCGGCTGCTCGTGCGGGTCGTCGCCGACCCCGGGCACAAGGACGTCGACACCGCAGCGCCTGCGCGCCTCCATCTCGCGGAGCTCGCCTTCGCGTCCGTGGACGAAGCGGAAGTCTCGCTCGACCCGTTCGCGCGCACGGCCGACTCGCTCGAGGCACTTGGTCTCGACGACCCGCTCTTCCTGATCGGCGCCGACGAGCTCGCTGCCTTCCCGACGTGGGCTCGTCCGGAGCGCGTGCTCGAGCTGGCGCGCCTCGGCGTCGCGACGCGTCCCGGCGTCGACCGTGCCTCGCTGGAACGGGTCGTCGCCGGACTGTCGCACCCCGACCGCGTCGAGCTGTTCCCGATCACGCCCTACGACGTCTCGTCGTCGGCCATCCGCGTGCGGGCGGCGAAGGGACTCTCCGTCGCCGGCCTCGTTCCGCCCCCGGTGGCAGCCGAGATCGAGCGGCTTTCCCTGTACCGGGCCGGGTGACATCCGCGAGTCGCGGGTACACTTTTCCGGGTTCAGTGCGTACCGATCGAGGAAGCTGACCGACCTGACATCACTCGAGCAAGCTCGCCGTATCGCCGCCCTCTGCGAGGAGAAGCTGGCGACCGACGTCGCGATCCTCGACATGCGGGCGGTGTGCGACTACACCGACTTCTTCGTCCTCGCGACGGGGAGCAACCCCCGGCAGACGAAGTCGATCAGCGACGAGGTGCACGTCGTCATGAAGAAGGACCACGGGCTCCTGCCGCGCTCCGTCGCAGGCGAGCGCGAGGCGACCTGGATTGTGGCGGACTACACCGACGCGGTCCTGCACGTCTTCACGCAGGAGACGCGGGAGTACTACCGCCTCGAGGATCTCTGGAACGACGTGCCGAAGCTCGAGGCCGCCGCGACCGGCTGAGCCGGTTCCGGGACGACGCCTGCCGCGAGCATCTACAATCCATGGTTCCGGGGCCGTAGCTCAGCTGGGAGAGCGTCTGGCTGGCAGCCAGAAGGTCAGGGGTTCGAGCCCCCTCGGCTCCACTCAGGAAACCCGCTGCAACCGGCGGGTTTTCTCTCGTCCCGTCGCGCCGCGGGTGCGGCCACAGGAGCGGTTAGCGGCGTGATTGTGCCCATTCGTGCCCATTCAACGGCCCGATCGAACGCCTTCAGCTCGGCCGGAGTGAGCCGATCGCGGCGCCGCACGGCGGACGCGTAAACGTTCATGGTGAACAACGCGCGACTCGTGCCCGATCTGGCGGCTCGTGTAGACCGGGTCGTCTCCGACGGCGAACCTGAGGCTGGCGAACGTGCGCCGCAGCGCGTGGAAGCCGATGGGGCCGATCGGCTTCAGGCCGTCCCGGTTGAGACGTCGGTTGGCTCCCTCGACGGCCGGGACGAGCAGGCGCTTGCGGAGGTTGGTGCAGCTGTGCGCCGTGCCACGCTCCGTGCAGAAGACGAAGTCGTCGGGCGCGGTGTGTCTGCTTCGCTCTTTCCAGGCGGCGAGCTCCTCGCGGAGAGCGGGGGTGAGGTCGACCACCCTCAGGCCTGCGCTCGTCTTCGACCTGCCGACCGTCAACGTGGCGCGTTCGAGGTCGACAGAGTGCCACCTCAGTTCGAGCGCCTCTCCGATCCTGAGTCCGGATCCTGCCAGCGTCGCGAGAATCGGGCGCCCCCGCTCGCGAGAGCAACGGTTCGGCAGCCTCGAGCAGATACATGAGCTGCTCGACCTCGACCCACGGACGGTGCGGCTTCGCCGCCTTCAGCCTGCGACCGCGGCCGGCCGCCGCGTTACCCGGGATGATCTCGTACTCGACGGCCTGCGCGAGGATCTCGCTGAGCCTTCCGATCGTCTTGTTGATGCTGGCGTTGGACAGCCCGCGCTCACGGAACGGGTCGCCGTTCGCCTCCGCACGAAGGCGGGCCGCCTCGATCCGTTCGCGCTCACGCACTTTCCGTTCTTGTAGGCGTCGACGTGCTGCTTCGTGATTTCGTCGAGCCGTAGGTGTGCGAAAGCTGGCAGCAGATGCAGCTCGAGGCTCCATCGGATCTCCTCGATCGTGCGGGCGCTGAGCCCTTCGGCCTGCTTCCCCGCGAACCACGCGCTCGCGAACTCGTGGAACGAGGGCACCTCGGCGACGGCTTGAACGGCCGGCGCAGGCTCGGACGGTCGCCACAACCCGCGTTCGACGTCCGCGAGCCGATGCCTCAGCGTCTCCCCCGCCTTCGCTTGCGTCCAGCCCTCCACGGAAGTGCCGAGGGTCTCGTACTCGCGGCAGCCGAAGGCGCGGAAGCGGATCGCGAACGTTCGCCCGCTCTTGCCGCGTCTTTCGATGACGTGCCCTTGCGGTCGCGCGACTCGGCAGCACTGGCGTTCGGCGCAGTGACGTACCGCTGGGCAAAGCTGTCGCTCGGAACCCGGAACGGTGAGCAGCCTTCGGATCGGCTAAGCGCGCTTCGAGGCGCGCAGATCCTGCCAGTTACGGGAGGACCTTCCTCCCGCGTCTGCGCGGTTGGACTTTCGTCGGCGCACCGCGAGATACGCGACGCCTCGCGGGTGGCGCCGGAGCCGCTCGGTTCGGTGCGCGCGATCGGCCGACCGCGCGCTCCCCGACGGGGCTCCCTGGACGGCCGTAGCCCGTCGCCACGAGCTGGCGGAGGATCGATTCGCGGATCATGGTGTGGAAACGGACACCGATGTCTTCGTACCCGCGCAGAGCGGACGCTAACCAGGATGTCCGGCTCCGGCCGGGAGCGCCGCCGCTGCCGAGCGCTCGACGCTTCACGGCCTTTCGCAGGATGGGCGCAGCCTCCACCGATCGCGCCGACATTCCCATAGACACGGACGCGCCAAAACCTGTGCGCGTCGGCTGCAGGGACCGGCCGCGACCTACCGGCGGCCGACCGCGGTGCCGGCGAGGGTACCGCACAGATACACCGTCAACCCCAGGCGGCGGGTCGAGAATCGTCTCGAACGGGACGCCGGTTGCGATCGCGTCGGCCATCTTGCGGTACACGTCAAGGATTAGCGCCTTCGTCCAGTAGCGGCCATACCTCTCCTCGGCACGGGCACGGAGGCGCCCGAACGGTCGACATCAAGACCAACCACCCCGGCATCGCAGCGACGGGGCAGGCGGTCGATGACCGCGTGTAGGTCGACGTCGACTTCTCGAGGTGGGCTTGAGGTTTCGCCCGCGAGCCCGTGCCCGCTACCGCTGGCGGTAACCACTGAGGCGCCAGCATCGTGGCTCGACTCCGGTGGGCGGCCGGTGATGGAGGAATCCGGGTTGGCTTCTCGTCGCTGCGTACCTTTCCAACAACGACTGCACGTTGCGTAATGGAAAAGGTGGAGTCACCAACGTAAGTGCCGTCTCTTCGTGACGTGGGCTCCCACAGACCCACAGTTATGGGCACAACCTGAACAACGTCGATACCGGCGTCATCGAATTTTTGGTATTTCGCGGCGAGTCGCGCTCCGTAGTCATCAAGCTCGACGTATTGCTGCTTGCTGACTGACGCGTAGAAGCCCTCATATGCGAATTTTCCCGCCATCGTCGCTCTCTCTTGGTTCCGGTGACGCGGTATCCCTCCTTGAAGGCGACTCCGCTCTGCACGCCTTGCGCGACGCCGCGCGCGGTCAAGTGGAGGGCGGAGCAACAAGACGGGTCGAACAGCCCGAATGGGGGATACGGCGCGACCGGTTGCGCTCCGATGCTGTTGAGGATGAAAAGCATCCTCCTGCTGCTGGCGGTCGCGCTCATCGGGCTTGCCGCACCGTCTGCGCTCGCGGCGCCAAAAGGGCAAGTGGACGAGATCATCTTCTACACGCCGTCGAAGAACATCCGGTGCGACGGATGGTGGTATGGACGCTCGACAGAGATGAACGCCAACACGGTGCAGTGGACCCTCATGTCCACGATGCGCGACGACCCAGGCGGTTACATGAACGACCTTCCGAGCGTCTATCGCCTGAGCGTCCGAGGTAGTTCGTCGATCTCACGCGCCGACTGGATGGTTCCCCTGGGTCGCGGGGCCCCATACGGCACGACCTTGAACGTGGGATGGATTAGATGCGTTTCGCGCTACAGCGGGCTGACGTGCAAAGGCCGGATCTCCGGGCACGGCTTCTTTCTGAGCCGTGAAACGCAACGCACATTTTGAGCTCGGCCGACTGTACGACAAGTCAGATGGATCCCTAGACAAGAATCGAGGCGCCGCGGCGGCTGTTGCGACGCCCGTCGCGCGTAGAACCGGAGCGTTCCAGCGAGTGGGGTTACTGAGTCGCGTAACGCTTGATTCCAGCCCCGCGAACGCCTGCTCGAGCTTCCCGTCCAACAGAGCGAGGTCCATCTTTATCCTCCTTCAGCGGTTTGCCTGAACCAGACCGCGTCATCTCTGCCACCGTGCCGCTGAGGCCGGTTGGCGGCGGGCGAACCCGCTCTCTTGACGCGCTGCCAGTGTAACTCACCAGGAGTCAGCGGTTGACCGCGAGTCGCTTACGGCGGCGCGGGTCCCGCGGTCACTCTCCGCTCAGCGAGCGAGGATCTCGTTCACGGCGCGGGCGAACTCCTCGGCGGTGGCGAGCCTGTCGATCGCGACGAACATCCTCGCGACCGGGCCGTCGACGTCGAACTCGAGCCCTTCGCCGGCGAAGTCTTCGTTGGCGACCAGTTCGCGGTGGAGTCGCTCGACGTCGAACTCGAGCCCTTCGCCGATCTCCTCGTCGCAGACCAACTCGTCGTGGAGCCGCTTGATCTCGCCGAGGTCGTCGGTCCGAACCCAGCCCTCGACGGACCAACCGAGCGGCTGCACGGTCACGGTCGGGACGATCGGGGCGACCGGCTCGGCCTCGACGACGCGGGCCGGGTTCCGGTGCGCGGCGACCCGGCAGCCGGTCGAGCAGTATCTGGCGTCGGCGCGGGCGCCGGCGGCGAGGGGCTGGCCGCAGAGGGAGCAGGTTCGCGCGAGCGCCATGTGTAACGGCTAACCTAGACGTTACACCCTGTGCTCGCCGTATACTCCCAGCCCGAGGCTAACGGCCTCCACGCTGTCGGAGCAGGCTCACACAGGGGAGGCATACGTTGAGCGTGAAGGCTTCGGAAAGGCCGCCGATTCCATAGTGACGTACCTGGAGCACGACCTGGAGAAGCCGGACGAGCAGGAACAGGAGTGGACGGTCCATCTGACGCCACGGGACTCCGGGCTCAGCTCGAAGCCGCCATCGAACTCGCCCGCTCCGGCATCGGCGCCTCCCGCCTCTCCCGAGAGACCGGCTCCCTAGGACCCTTCGCGGGCCGTCCGGGCTTGATCAAGTCGGCGACGGTTCAAATCTGAAGCCGCAGTACCGGCAGACCCGGGCGGCCGCGAGGACCGTCTCGGCGCAGTCGGGGAGACCACGAATCTGTCCGTCATCAGGGGTGTTACAAGACCGCTGATCTCGAGTGTTCTTGGTCTGCGCCAGCGTTCAGAGGATGAGGAAGCGCGCCTCGAGGACGAGGATCGCGATTGCTGCCGAGGCCAGGAGGAGGGCGGCGAGACGGCTTGAGCGTGCGAGGAGGTCGGTGCTGAAGGCGCCGCCGAGCGCGAGTCCGGGGAGTATCGCGAGGGCGTAGGTGCCTTTGATCGTGTCGGCGTCACCGACGGGGTGCTTCACCTGGAACCAGAGAAACGCGAGAGCGAATAGGACGATTGGCAGTGGCAGGAGGGCGAGGCGCGGGTCGCGACGCTTGCTGGCGAGTAGGCCGAGCGCGACGATTCCGGCGAGCGCGAGCACGGTCGGCAACACACCTAGCATCGATTGTCGGGAGCGCAGGTGGACGGCCCGGTCAGATGTCTGGCCCGGATGTGTTTGAGTAGCGAGGGGTACTCCCCAGGTGAGGGAGAAATCGCCCCACCAGTCGGCGTACATCTGCGGCACGACTTCGTTGCGAAGCCGTGGTGGGATCGGACGGTCGAATGCGTCCAACGCATGCGGTCCAAGGAAGAACGACGGCGGCCGCCCGCCGATCGCTGACACAGCAGGGCGGTTGAATGCGAAAGCGTTGCCGTAGACGATTTGCTGGTGGACGAGCCATGGCGCGGACATGCCTCCGAGGACAGCGGCAAACAGAGTGACGCGCCGCCATCCGCCGCTGGAGGTGCGCATGAGAGCGTCAGCGCCGAGAAGGAGGAGCGCAGCAAGGGCGATCGGCCAAACCCATGCTCTTGTGAGAACTCCCAACCCGAAGAAGACCGTGCTGGCGAGCGTCCAGGAGAACCACCGTCCCTCCGGCCGCAGCGCTCGCGCGGCGCAGAGGAGACCCAGTGTCCCGAGGAGCGCTGCCATCGTTTCGGGGTGGTACATGACCGAGGCGCGCACCAGCGCAGGCGAAAAGACCACGATTCCAAGCGCCACGAGATGGAGCACCCGCCGACGGGGCCACAGCTCCCGCGCGAACGCGAACACGACCAGCACAAGCAGAAGCCCGCACAGTCCTGCCACGAACTGCCCCGTCTGCTCGACCGGATCCACGCTGCCGTCGGTGAGCTTCTGAAGCTCTCCAACGATGAAGTGCCACAACGGCGGCGTGTGCCACTCGGTCGTCTCTGCCCGAGTCGGGAGGCGATGTTCTCCCGCAACGATCGCGGCATACAAGGAGTTAGCCCAAGCGTCGTATCCGCGCAACCAGTTGAACCGGTGAACATCCCACGCGACGATCACGCCGAAGCTGACGACGAGGGCCGCGGCCGTCGCTTGGTACCAGCGAGGCTCACGAACCATCGCGGTTCTCACATTGCCGTCAGGCAGTGCAGTCATAAAGGGCCTGTAGCTGAACAGAGGTCGGCTGCCCAAACCAGAGCGAGACGATAGTGCTCGCGTGCCTGCAACTGCGGCGGCTCCAGGTCGCCTCCGACCGCGGAGTAGAGCCGAACGAGACGACGCGCCTCCTTGAAGCTACCCGCGATAGACACCGTAACGGGGTTCCCTCGACGACGGTCGAGACATATCCACCTGAAGCGGTCGATGCGATCGGGTCGCGGACCGTGTCGATCACCTCGAGCCCCTTACGCTCGACCAGACATGCTGCCACCAGCTCGCGAGTCGTCGGGTCATCTCCGGACAATCGGTGTTGGGCGCCGATCGCGACCTGGGCGACGAAAAGACCAACAGCGACAACGAGCCCCACGATCACGAACCGAAGCTCGTTGCGATCCGCGATCACTGCGTGAACCTAGCACCCGTGTAGAACGGGACCGTCCGCGGGTGGCCGCGGGTGGTGAACCCCGATCACCTCGAAGCCGTACGCCGTGGGAGAACCGACATACGGCAGCGGAGGCCGGGCGTACCGCTCCCCGGCGAGCCGCGTCGCCAAGCCGCTCGGCGTAGCCAAGCTGCGGGTTCAGCGAGCAAGCGCGAAACCGTTTCCGGCGCGTCCGCGTCTATGTAGGTGCGGGCGCGAAAGTGGGGGGACACGCGGGTCGGGAGCGCCGAAGCTGGCGGCCGGTGCGCTCCCCGGCCAGCTAGCCACGCCGTTCGCGGCGCGTAACGCACGATAGGCGGTGAACCCGTGCGTTGAGCCAACGCGCAACGTTTCCGGCGGGGGCGCGTCTATGTAGGTGGGAGCGTGGGACCTGGGGGAACCACTTCGCGTTCGCCGTCCATGAAGATCGGTAGGAGCTTCGGCCGCTGGGCGGCGGCGAAGCTCCCGGTCGGACTACGAGAGAGATTTCCGCGAGCAACGCAAAGTTTCCGGGGGGTCCGCGTCTATGTAGGAGCGGGCGCGGGGCACCCCACCTCCGCGCTCGCCATCCACACCAGCCGGGGGCGCCGCTGCGGCGGGCGCCCCCGGCGGATTTACCGGCCACTGGTGCGAACCCACGTTCGGGTATAGGCTCGACGAGGGATGATGCTCGCCGGCCTCAGCGTCGCCGACCGCCACGTGCTGGGCGTGGTCGCCAGCGCGCTCGTCGTCGCGCTCGGCTTCCGGATCGGCTACCTGATCGTCGGCCTCGTGATCACCCTGGTGATCCTGAAGATCACGTGGGACTCGTGGCACACGGTGCGGCGGAACGAGCCGGGCGCCTCGTCGAGCTGCACGAGCACTAGCTCTCGACGTCGACGTTGCGGAAGAGGGCGTAGAGCCCGATGTCGTAGACGCTCTTCAGGGCCCTGGCTATGAGGAACGGCGCGCCCAGCCCGACGCGTAGGACCGACCCGGCGAGCAAGGGGGCGACCGGGCGCGCGACCTAGCGGGCGTTCTTCGTGTACCCGGCAGCCGCGGTACGCTCGCTTAGGGTCGACGACGGCGACGACGCACGCCTGCCGGGTCGGCACGTCCATCTGCGACACGGTGAAGCGGGCGAGCAGAAGGGCGATCGCGGCGCCAGGTTGGGGGCGAACGCCACGGCCGCGAGCAGCGCGTTGGAGGGGAGCTGGGTAGGTAGGCGGCCTCGCGTGCGCGCGCGTGCGCGTGAGGAGGAGTGGTTGGCGTTCGGGGGCCGCTCGCCCCCGACCAGGCCCCACCTCGATCATTTCGG
>CAVTQW010000006.1:0-67976 GCA_963736945.1 uncultured Thermoleophilia bacterium | reverse complement strand
ACCCGCGCTGCCTGGCGATCGGGGAGACGGGCCTGGACGACTTCCGCAACTACGCCCCGCGCGCGGACCAGGAGCAGGCCTTCGCGGACCAGATCGCGCTCGCCCACGAGGTCGGCAAGCCGCTGATCATCCAGACGGACACCACGCCGGTCTCGGCGGCGACGTAGAGTCGGTGCAGCGAGCTGTCGAGCGCGAGCACGTCGGCAGCAAGGCCGATGCTTGCCGCCCGGTCACGTGCATCGTGCGCAGGTCGAGGGTCAAGAGCGCCGCGTTTCGGACACAGGCGACGAAGGCAAGCCGCCGTTTCGAGTCGATGAGCAGCCCGTGCGGGTAGAAGCAATCCGGCAGCGGGACGCGGCGGACGACGCGGTTCGATCGCGGGTCGATGACCGCGATCTCGTTGCGGGTCTGGACGTCGACGAACACATGTCCGGATGCGGAGTCGTACTGCACGTTTCCGGCCTCACCGCCGAGGCGGATCGTCGCGATCCGGCGTCCACGTGCATTGAACACCGTCTCGGCGCCGCCGGCCTCGTCGGAGACGAAGATATGTCGCTCGATCGGGTCGTAGACGAGTCCGTCGGGGTAGTCGCCGGCGGGGGCACGGGCGATGATCGAGCCCGTCTTTGCATTGATGGTGAGGAGCTGGTGTGCGTCGGTGGCTGATGCGTAGACGCGATCTAGCTCGGGAACGGCGATCACGCCATGAACCGGGCGCGGGAATCGTCTTGACGATTCGCCGGCGATGGATGTCGAAGACGAGCAGTTGGCCCGCGTTCAGTGCGCGATGTAGAGCCTGTCGGCGTTCGGATCAAGGCTCATGTAGTCGAAGCGCACGCTAGGCCCCGGCAGGGCGATTTTCGTCACCGTTCTCAACGGCAGTGCTGGCGCGGTGGCGAGTGCCGGAGAGGAGGCGTCGGCGGCACCGGCAGCCATCGATGCAGCGCCGACTGCGAGCACCACGCCGCTCCGCTGGAGGAATCCGCAAACACGCATCGGCGGGCGCTTCGGCGGCCTACGTGAGGCGGAGATAGCCGAACTCCTCCCCTTCTTCGTCGTGCTCGGACACGTTGCAGAAGTAGTAGACCTTTCCCTTCGCGTTGAAAGTCACCGTCAGGCGGGCTGTCTGGCCAGGGGTGACGTCCGGCCCGATGATTCGTGCGTTGCGTGCCGGGACTGACCGAAGCAGGCCGAGCTCGAGGGCGAACTGGTGAACGCCAGTTTCCTCGTCCGTGTTCGTGACGACGAACGTGACCGTGCCGCAGGGAACAGTCGTCTGCGACAGCGTGATCGTGCCCGTCGTCATCTCCGCGCTGATCGTCGAACTCGCCGGGTCGGGGCACGGCCGGAAGACGCTGAGCTCACCGGCGCTCGCGTGTCGGCCCGAACCGTAGGGATAGCCGCCTGGCTTCGCGAAGTCGACCTTCAGAGTGGCCGTCTTCCCAGCGGCGATCGTCCGCGTCCGATGGCCGCCAATTCTGAAGTCGTGCCGTGTCCGCCCCTTGTTGACGACCCGGAACACGACCGTGCCGACCGGAACAATTGCCCGCTGGAGCTCGAGCTTCGAGTCGGTCATCGTCACGAGGATCGTGGTCGCAGAGGCTTGCGCGTGCGCCTGGGTGGCTAGCGTGCCGGCGCTCCACGAGATCAATGTCAACAACCCGACAGCGCAAAGCATGATCGCGCGTCGAGGAGCGGCGATGGGTGCCCCCATCTGTGGTCGTTCGGCAGAGATAACGGCCGTCGTGTTGGCTCACGCGCCATCGATTCCATCCATCCGTGCGCCTCGGCTGGTTGTTGGTGACGAGAACGCCGACGAGCGTCGCTGCCACGACGACGCCGGGCTCGGGAACCTCTCACGTGCTTCGGCATCAAAGCGTGCTCGCCAACCCCAGATACTCGCGTCGCCACCCGCCTCCACGACCTCCTCGGCCAGCCACTCGAGCTGTTCGCGGTTGCGCGGGTCAAGCGGAAGCGCGGCCAGGCCGTCGAGCGCCTGCGCGGCGCCGAGCCGACGCCTCATGCGCATCACCACCAAAGTCTGAACGAGTGACGTAACCGACGGTGCACGTCTCCGCGCGATCGTGTGCTGCTCAAGCCGACACGCGGTCAAGGACGGCGCGCACCGTTGACGGCCACCCCATCGAGCGCCGCCGTGCGCTGTCGGTGTTTCGGTGGCGTTCAACTCGCGCGCGATCTGCGCCAAGCTCTGGCCCTCAGAGGTGCGCTGCTCGGCTCTGCGCGATGAGCTGCGGCGAAACAGCCGTCGGCCGACCGGGTTTCCGGGGGCTCTCGCGTTTGCTCGCGCGCTGGCTGGCCGCCGCCAGCGATCACTCGCTCCAGCTCGTCGGCCGGGATCAGCCGGGTACCCCACGGCATCTCGACCGTCTCCATAAGCGGCATGCTCTCACACCAAGCCGTGAATCAGGAACGTATGAACAATCTTTCATGCTAAGCTCGCTGGATGGGCCACACGGCGAAGGGGTCTGCGCATTCGCGGCCGATCGATGCCGCCACGGCGCGTCTCGTCGCGGAGGCGATGCAGTCGCTGGCGACGCCGAGCAGGGTCCAGATCCTGGGGCGGCTGCGCGAGTCGTCGTGCTCCGTCGGTGAGCTGGCGCTCGCGGTGGGGATGGAGCAGTCGGCGGTCTCGCACCAGTTGCGGCTGCTGCGACATCTCGGGCTGGTGGTCGGGGAGCGGGAGGGCAGGCGGATCGTCTACGCGCTGCACGACTCGCACGTGGCCGACCTGCTGGATCAGGCGGTGTCGCACATCGAGCACGTCCGGCTCGGGCTCGTGGAGCGTGTGCAGGAGGCGTCGTGACCGAGCCGGCGCGCGTCGACCACGAACACGGCCACGGTCACGGTGGGCACGGGCATTCGCACAGCCTGGTCGACCGTTCGATCGTGCGGTCGCGGGAGGGTGTGAAGGCGGTGTCGCTGAGCCTCGGCGTGCTGGGGGCGGCGGCGCTTGTCCAGGTTCTGATCTTCGCGCTCTCCGGGTCGGTCGCGCTGCTGGCCGATCTTCGGGCAGGGGGGAGGAGGTACCCTCGGCGCTTCCAGGCCCCAGGGTCGGAGCATTGGTTGGAGGGGGTGGGTGGGTAGGTGTTCTCGCGTGCGTGCGCGTGCGCGCTAGAGAGTGGTGGTCGGGGGGCAACCCCCCGCTCCAGCTCGCCAGCGGCCTGATCGCCTTCAAGAAAGCGCACACCGCCCAACTCGAGACGGCCTTACCGGGATAGGCCCTTAGCCCTGTCATAGGCCCGGCCGGCGCGCGCCGGGTGGCCGGTCATCCTGTAGAGGTCGCCGAGCCCGATCCAGGCGTCCACCGAGCCGGGGTCGAGCTCCGTCGCCGTCACGAGCTGCGCTTCGGCTTCGTCGAGCTGCCCCCGCTCTGCGAGCAGTGCGGCGAGCTCGAGGCGGGAACCCTCGAGCGTTGGAGCCAGGTTCAGGGAGCTCAGGTACGAGTCGACCGCGTCGTCGTACCGGCCCACCCGCGCCTGAAGGCCGCCCAGGTTGTGCCACGCGAGCGCGTTGTTCACGTCGCGATCGTGAAACGAGAGGTGCTGGAACGAGAACAAGGCGGCGGCCAGTCCCACCGCCGTCGCCACGGCGAGCTTCCGGATCTCGACCGCCGCCACCATGCGCGCGATTGACGCGAGCCCCATGGCGGCGAGGACGATCAGGAACGGCATCATCGGGATCCGGTACCGCGCGTTGACGAAGAACGCGATCACCGAGCACGCGTACACCCCGATCACGCCAGCGAGAAGACGGACGCCTCGCGAACGAAGGGACGTTGCCAGGCCGACGATCGCGAACGGGAAGATCCAGCCGAAGCTGAGAAACGACCATCGGAGCACCGGCGAGTACCGCTCGACGAAGTACACGTCCTGGTTGTCCGGCACCTCGTAGTCGTTGACGAGGAGCTCTGCCTTGCGCGCGAGCATGCGGAGCGCGAACCCGGGGTTGAGCCGGACGTGCTCCAGGGCCTGACCCGCCCAGAAGCGCGACAGCTCAGCGGGGCTCATCGCCCGGCCGGTCTGCTCCTCCGCCGCCCGGCGGAAGTCGTCCTCCTCGAACGCCGGGCTCGCGCGCACGAACGGCAGCTGCCCGTAACTCCCGGCGGTGTTGTACGGGTTGTTCCCGATGAACAGGTTCTGCCCCGCGGACGTGACGAGCGCGAACTCGCCGCCGACGTGGTGGTTGCGCCACACGACTGGCGTCAGTACGAGCGAGGCGGCCGCGACGAACAGGGAGAGCCGGCGCCAGTGCCAGGCACCGGCCTGTCGCACGAGAAGCACGCCGAGGGGCAGGACGAGGAGCAGCATGTTGGCGCGGCTGAGCGACGCGAGGCCGATCGCCAAGCCCGCGACGATGCACGCGCGGCGCGATCCTCTCAGGGCCGCCGCCACCGCGAGCGCGACGAAGAATGCGGCGAACACGGTCTTCTCGATCTCGGCCTCGTTGAAGATCACGGGCGGATAGACGGCGTAGAGCAGGGCGGCGGCGTTGCCGACCGCCCGGCCTGCGAGCCGCCGACCGACGTCGGCGACGAGCCAGACCGTGGCCACGCCGATGAGCGTCTGGATCAGGCGGACGACCAGCAGGTCGTGCCCGACGAACGTGTAGACGACCCCGAGGAAGTAGGGATAGAGCGGGTCGACGAAAAACATCCGCGACCCGATCCACTCGCCGGCCGCGATGCGCCGGCCCCACTCGTCGAAGTAGGCCGGGTCGAGATCGAGGTTTTCGAACCAGAGCGTCGACCGCAGCGCGAGGAGGTGCCCGAGGCGAAGCGCCAGCGCGAGCGCCAGGATCCCCGGAAGGACGAGGTGCGCCGTGAGGACGTGCTCGACGCGCGCCGGGCGCGCAGCGCGGAGCGTCCGGCTAGCCGGTGTGCGTGGCCAGGACGGGACGAGCCGCGACGTCGCCGGTCACCGGTGACCCGCAGCGCCGCGCATCGTCAGCACTGTCATGACGTGCACGTAGCGCTTGCCGGAAAGCGCGTTCTCACAGTAGGCGAGAGGGACGAGCTTCTCGTTGCCGTACCGCAGCTGACGGCGATCCGTCGACCCGCGCGCCTCCGAGCCCGTGACGAAGCACTCTCCCCGGAAGTCGAGGGCGCGCTGCTTCGGGTCGAACAGCTGCCGCGCGTTGATCCCGACTGGCCGCAGCACGCCACAGTCGCCCATGTGTGTGCACGGGCGCGGCAGGACACGGCCGGGGAGCCAGACGAACGCCTCGACCGGATCGACGAAGAGATTGCCGTAGTACGCAGCCTCGCGAACGCTGAAGACCGTCGGATCGGCCGGCGTGCGGAAGCCCGGATCGCGCCCGAGCAGGTCCAGCTCGACCTTCTTGCCGGTCGCGCTCGTGCGCGCGAGCAGGCAGGAGCTGACCCTTTCCTGATCGGCCGGGCTGAGCCGGCCCGTGCGCAGGCTCGGGCCGAGATTGCCGGCGCCCTTGCCGATAACCTCGGTCGCGCCGTCGAGCTTGAGACGGACGCTCGTCCCCGTCGGGAGGGCGCACTCGACGAGGTAGCCGAGGAACCGCTTCCGCATGGGCGGATCGCTCGCGAGCCACTGCTCCAGCCGGCTGCCGGGCGCGGCGTCGAAGTACGGGCCGCGAACGCAGTCGAGAATCGCCGGCGGCCGGAGATCGACGACGCCGATCCGAGGATCGGTCTCGACGCCGTTCCCGAGATCGAGCCCGTTCGACGATGTGATGCCGTTACCCGGACGGACACCGTTGGCGAGCCGGAGCCCGTTCGCCAAGCGGACACCGTTCGAGAGCCGAACGCCGTTCGACAACCTGACCCCGTTCGACAACCTGACCCCGTTCGACGAGACCGGACCCCGTTCGAGAGCCGGACCCCGTTCGAGAGCCGGAGCCCGTTCGAGAGGCGCAGGCCGTTCTCCATCCGCCCCGCCTTGCCCGCACCTGCCCCGCCCGACGGGAGAGCCCCGGCAAGCGCCGCCGACCCGGCACAGTCCTGCGTCCGCACGGCCGTGCCGGCGGCGGGCCGCGCAATCGTCGCGGCGCACACGCCCACAAGGACGAGCAGGAGCGTCGCCAGTACAGCCCCGGCGCCGAGGAAGCGCACGTCCTCCGGGGGAGTTCGCTCGTCCTGACCGCTCGCCGTCTTCGTCATCACGCCTCCTCCTGCTCATTCGACTCGGTACCGCGAGACATGGTCGCCACGGCCCGTTTCACGCCTGTTACAGGCCGGCAACAAGCACCGCCGACAGCGATCTCGCACCCACCCGCGACTATGCGGCGGGCATCAAGGCCGCGCATCGGGCAAACGCCCCCGACGCCCTCGTTCCGGATCCGGCCGAGGTGCGTCGCGAGCCCCACTCCGTGAAACTCCACGGTCGTCGGGCTGGTGAATGCGGCCGTGCCCGAGAGATGGGCCTTGAACGGCGCTTCGCCGTTGGCGGCGGTGACGGTGGCGTGTGCCAGCGTGGCAGGGCAGAGCGTGACCGCCATGGCAAGCAGGGTCAGGAGCCTTCCGGAGCCGAGTGACCTGAGGGGTGTCATCTTGGTGTCTCCTGTCTCGCGTGAGCGAATGCGATGGGTTGCAGACCGACGTGTGTCCGGGCCGCAACCCGCCGCGGCTTACCTGTTCGACTTCTGGAAGTGGTGAGCGAGCACCTGATTCGCCGTCTTCTTGCCGATCGCGATCCCGTCCTCGACCGCGGAGCGGTAGTGGATGCCGCCCCAGATGCGGGCGTTGCCGACCTCGTCCTGCAGATCCTCGACATCGTGCGAAGTGACGGTCGCCCAGACCCGTCAGGCTGGGGACGGTGAAGTCGATCTGCTTCGTTCCCAGGAATCGTGGCGATCACGCGTCCGCCGGCCGGAGTGACGCAGGAATGCGCGCTCGGGTACTCCGGGTGGTTCGGCGTCGCGCGAGCAGAGGAGACCAGGCGGGATCGCCGACGGTCGCGTCGTTGCCGTCCGTGTCGCCGGCGCGGATCGCGGTGATCGGCCGCCAGAACGCGTAGTGGTACTTCGCGTCGAAGCAGGCGATCAGGGCGTCGGCGTAGGTCACGGAGATCATCGCCATGAACCGTGCCGCCTCGACGACGTCCAGATCGTGGTCGAGGACGAACTTGCGGAAGGAGCCATGTGCCTGCTGCACCGGCGGCCTCCGCCCAGAAGCGGGCTGCCAGGGTCTGCTCGGCGGTCCGCGTCGTGCTCGTGCTCGAGCCGATCTCCTTGACCTCGTTGTAGTCGCGTGCCCACCTCTTGCTGTCGAGCGCCGGCGGTCCGTCAGGCCGGAACTGGTCGGCGGAATCGAGGCTGAACGGCCGCATCAGCCCGAGGTAGGTGCCGATCGGCGGCGTGGGCGCCGTCGGGAGCCAGACGCCGGGGATCGGTGGGTTCGGCGGCGTGTAGGTCACCGGTGCCCGGAAGCCGTCGCCGGCGCGCACAGCGATGACGCAGAGCGGCGATGCCCTCGCCGACGGCGACGCCATCGGTCTTCGCCTGGCCGTCCGGGATCGTGGCCAGCGATGCCGCGTACGCCGGATCGAGGATCGTCGGGCGCCTGAGCCGGCAGGTAGTGAACGAGAATGCGTGTGGGCAGCCGCGGCCACGGCCGCCTCGGCCGACGTACCCGCGGGCGCGTCGACGTCGACCGCGAACGGCTCGATACCCGCCCTTCACCGCCATCACCGAGTCGTAGACCGCGATCGCCACGTAGGCGAAGATCGCGTGGCCTTCGGCCGGCGACAGCGCCGCCGCAGTGAACGCCTGGCGTGCCGACCGCGTCCCAGTCCGGTGACATAGGTGTCCGGTGGGCCCGCAGGTTGCCCGTGAGCGCTGCTCGTGGCGGCAGCCCCGCCAAGCGCCACCGCCGCCGCCACGAACCAGCGCGAGAACGATGAATCTTGTCTTCATGACCGCTCCCTTCCGTGCATCGACCCCTCGTTGGATGCAGCGAGGCTAGGAAGTCGCGGCCGGCGGGACTACGGTGGCGGCAGGCGAGTGCGCCGGGAGGCTGCCATCCCGTCACGCGGCGTGCTGGACCGCTTGACGCCGCCGGTGCGATGACGGACAACTTCCGGAAGTCCACGAGCAGGAGGTCGATCACCCTGGAGGCTCGGCACGTCGACGACGCTGCAGGAATCGCTCGACCGGCTGCGCCTCGAGGTCGCGGAGCTGCGCGCGTCCCGAGAGCGGCTCGTCCTGGCCGCCGATGCCGACCGCCGCAGGATCGAGCGCGACCTGCACGACGGCGTGCAGCAGCACCTGGTCGCACTCGCGGTCAACCTGCAGCTCGCGCGACGGTTGGTGGACGCCGATCCGGCCGCGGCGAAGGCGCTCCTCGAAGAGATGGGGCGCGACGTCCAGCAGGCGCTGGACGAGACGGCGCGAGCTCGCGCAGCGGATCTACCCGCCGCTGCTCGAGGCGGGCGGCCTCGCCGCGGCGCTGCGCGCGGCGGCGGTCGAGCGCCGGCATCCCGGCCTCCGTCGAGGTCACGGCGGGCGCGAGCTACGCGCCCGAGGTCGCGGGCGCGGTCTACTTCTGCTGTCTCGAGGTGCTCGAGCACGCCGGCGCCGGGGCGCGGGCGACGGTCGACGGTGCGGGACGAGGAGGGAGCGCTCGCCTTCGAGGTCGTCGAGGACGGCGCCCGCTCCGAGGCGGGACTCGACCGGCTGCGCGACCGCGTCGAGGCGCTCGGCGGCCGGCTGACGATCCGGCCGGAGCCCGGCCGCGGCACCCGCGTCTCCGGCTCGCTTCCGCTCTCGCGATGACGCTAGCCGCTCTCGGCCAGGTAGAGGATCACGGCCTTGACGCGCTTGTGGACCGCCGTCTCCCACGTGAGCCCGAGCTTGAGGAAGATCGAGTGGATCACCTTCTCGACCGACCTCTCGGTCAGGAAGAGCGCCTCGGCGATCGCCGCGTTGTTCTTTCCCTCGGCCATCTCGCGCAGCACGTCGCGCTCGCGCGGCGTCAGCTGGTTGAGCGGCGACTCCTCGCCGCGGGCGTTCTCCGCCACGAGCGCCTCGACGACCTTCGGGTCGATCACCGAGCCGCCCTCTGCGACGGCGCGGATCGCGGCGACGAGTTGCTCGAGATCCTTCACGCGCTCCTTCAGGAGGTAGGCGCGCCGCGCGCTGCCGCCCTTCAGCAGCGCGAGCACGTAGCTCGGGTTCGCGTACTGGCTGAGCACGACGACGCCGACCTCTGGGTTCGTCTCGCGCAGCCGCTCGGCGGCCTGGATCCCCTCGTCGGCGTCGCCCGGCGGCATGCGGATGTCGGTGACGACGACGTCCGGCCGCTCCGCGTCGACCGCGGCGAGCAGCGAGTCGAGATCGCCGCACACGGCCGCGACCTCGAAGTCGGGCTGCGTCTCGAGCAGACGCCGGATGCCCTCGCGGACGAGGTAGTGATCCTCGGCGAGCACGAGCCGGATCGGCATGGGGAGAGGATACGGCGATGACGTCTCCGTCTCCAGGCGCGGATGCCCGCGAGTCGGCCGAGACGAGGCGCCCGCTCGTCCTGATCGTCGACGACAACGAGAAGAACCTGAAGCTCGCCCGGGACGTGCTGCGCGCGGCCGGGTTCCGGACGCTCGAGGCGGCGAGCGGCGCCGACGGGATCGCGCTCGCAGCCGAGCACCTGCCGGACGTGATCCTGATGGACCTCCGGCTGCCGGACATGGACGGCACGGACGCCGCGCGGAGGCTCGCGAGACGAGGCGCGAACGGCACGGATCCCGGTCGTCGCGCTGAGCGCGCTGCCGCTCGAGGGCGGCGGCGACTGGCTCCTCGCCGCCGGGTTCGCCGGCTACCTCGAGAAGCCGATCAGCGTCGGCGAGTTCCCGGACCAGGTGCGCCGCTACTGCACGAGCACCGGCGAGTGACTCCCGTCGCTGCGCGGCGGCGCGGGCACCGTGCCAGCACCCCGTCGAACCGCAGGCGGGCACGGTTGGCACGCGCGGCGCGCTCCTTCTAACGTCGGCCGCGTCGGCACTGGACGGATCCGCGCCGGCATGTGATCATCGTCACGTGCCGGTTGCCAGGCGAGCCCGGCAGGAGAGGAGGCTCACGAGCATGCGGACGCTCTTGATCGGAGGCGCACTGGGAGTGCTCGTCGTCTCGCTCGCGGCCTGCGGAGGCTCGAGCACGAGCTCGGCTTCCGAGCAGGCCCTGCAACGACAAGGCGGATCTCTGGGCGATCGACCAGATCGAGAAGAACTTCCACAAGGCGACGTCGAAGAAGGACATCGACCTGATGATGAGCCTGTGGGCCCCGCACGCGACCTTCACCTACGGTCCCGGGGATACGCGACGGGGACGAAGCAGATCCGGCAGGCCTTCCTCGACGAGTCGGAGGCGTTCAAGCCCACGAATCACTGGGTCTCGGACACCCCCGCGTACAAGGTCCGGATCACCGTCAACGGCGACAGGGGCACGCTGAACTTCGAGTGCCACTACGTCGACATCAAGACGGGCAAGGTCGTCAGTCACACGGCCGCCGATCAGGAGGTCGCGCGGATGAACGGACAATGGCTGATCACCAGCATGGTGGGAGCGATCAGCCCCGCTGACCCCCTGAGCCCTTGTCGGAAGCTCAGGAACGAGGGAACGAGAATTGCCGTCGTCGAGAAGCGTCAGGCGATGAGCCGGGGCGACAATCCTCTCGTCCGTGCGGTCGGCCGCCTGCCGGCCAAGGTCCACACGAAGCTGCTCATCGCCTTCGTGGGCACTACCGTGCTGGTCGTCGCGGTCGGCGTGCTCGGGCTGCGCGTCCTCGGGCAGTCGAACGACAGGGTCGGGACGCTCGGAGCCCTCCAGGAACGAGCCTCCGCGTACGGCAAGCTCCAGAGCGACGACGTCGGATGTTCGTCTGCTCCTCGCGGAGAACGTCGACTCGGACTTCTACAAGGTCAACCCCGGCGGGTTCCGACCGGTCGCGGACAGCCGAGTCGCTGTCGACCTGGCGATCGATGAACGCTGCTTGCGCGGATCCCCCCGCGGACCCTCGCCGACAGCCTCGGCTTCGTGCCTCCCCCGGCAGAGGAGCGCATGCTTCGCCAGATCCGCGCTGAAGAGCGGGCGGCTCTCGACGGTGCTCCAGGAGCTCATCGACCGGGCACGCGCCGCCCGGCGAGGGCGCGATCGATCCTCCGTCACAGGGCCGAGCAGCTCGCCATCGACCTCAACGAGCTCGCCACCGTGCTCGCCAATGCCACGACGGCGAAGACCGACGACCTGATCGCCCAGAACGCGAGCTCGTACGCGAGCTCGCGGAACCTGTTCATCGGCGTCGCGGCGGGGGCGATCGTCCTCGCGCTGCTGCTGGGCTTCGTCCTCTCATGGTCGCTGATCGGGCCGATCCAGCGGATCGACGCGCGACTGGCTGCGATCGCCTCGGGCGACTTCTCCGGGCACGTCGACGTCAGCAACCGCGACGAGCTGGGTGCGCTCGGGGTCGAACGTGAACCGGATGAACGACGAGCTCAGGCGTCTCTACCGGGAGCTCGAGACGACGAGCCGGCACAAGTCGGAGTTCCTCGCGAACATGTCGCACGAGCTCCGGACGCCGCTGAACGCGATCATCGGCTTCTCGCAGGTGCTGCGCGAGCGGATGTTCGGCGAGGTCAACGCGAAGCAGGAGGAGTACCTCGACGACATCCTCTCCTCGGGCAACCACCTGCTCTCGCTGATCAACGACGTGCTCGACCTGTCCAAGGTCGAGGCCGGACAGGTCGAGCTCGAGGTCGCGCCGTTCTCGCTGCGGGACGCGCTCGAGCGCGGCGTCGTGATGGTGCGCGAGCGGGCGACGAAGGACGGCGTCCGGGTCGCGCTCGCGGCCGCATCCGGAAGTCGACGTCGTCACGGCGACGAGCGCCGGATCAGGCAGGTGATCTTCAACCTGCTCTCGAACGCCGTGAAGTTCACGCCCGCGGGCGGGGCCGTCGACGTGAGCGCGGCGCAGGTCAACGGCGAGGTGAGGGTCTCGGTGGCCGACACGCGGTCCCGGCCTCGCCCCCGAGGATCACGAGCGGATCTTCGAGGAGTTCCAGCAGACCGAGGCGGGGGTCGAGCAGCGCGAGGGGACCGGCCTCGGCCTCGCGCTCTCGAAGCGGCTCGTCGAGCTGCACGGCGGCCGGATCTGGGTCGACAGCGAGCTCGGCAAGGGGAGCACGTTCGTGTTCACGCTGCCCGCGGGGTCGTCGTAGCCATGGCAGGTGAGCGGGTCCTCGTGGTCGAGGACAACGAAAAGAACATGAAGCTGTTCCGGGACGTCCTGCAGGCGACGGGGTATCGCACGCTGGAGGCGACGACCGGCGAGCAGGCGGTCGAGCTGGCAACCGAGCACGCGCCGGATCTCGTGCTCATGGACATCCAGCTTCCGGACATCGACGGCGTCGAGGCGCTCCGCCGGCTGCGGGCGGACGAGCGCACCGCCTCCATACCGGTGCTCGCGCTGACCGCCCAGGCGATGCACGGCGACCGCGAGCGGTTCCTGGCCGCGGGCTTCGACGGCTACGTCTCGAAGCCGGTGAACATCGTCGAGCTCGTCGGCACCGTGAGGCAGCACTGCGACGGACGTGCTCGATGAGCGGCGAGCGCGGTGCGAGGATCCACGGTCGCTGCGCGACCGGACAAGGCGGGAGGACCGCCACCTCAAGTTCTACGAGCTACGGGACAACCTCGCCGTCGATGATCTCATGCACGGCGGCGAGTGACTCGGACGCCCCCGAGTGGGAGAATGTCGCCAATGGTAACTTCTCTCACACCTCGGCACCGCTCACCCCTCGAGTACGTGGCTTACTGGGAAGCCTCCGTCGGCCAGCGGGTGATAAGCACGGTGCGGCCGGGGACGACCACCAAGGTCGGGCTGGCCGACACCTACCTCAACCCCCACGTCTGGCCGCAGAGCAAGCCGCCGCCGGGGATGCGAGTCAGCGCGACGAGGCCCGCATGACGGCCTGCGCCGCGCCCGCTCGATAGCGCGAGCCGCAGGCGACTACCCCGCCTGCGCCAGCGATGGAATGTCGTGTTGCTTAGCCCGCCGCAGCGCGGGCCGTGTAGTCTCGCCCGGTGAGCAGCGTGGTTGACACGTCTGAGTGGCGGGCAGCAAGACTGATCCCAGTGGCGGGGATTAAGGGCCAAGAGGAGCAGGAGGCACGGGCCACCTCCGCCTTCCTCGCTGTTCTTTCTGCCGTGCCCGATCTCTCGTCTGGCCCGTTTCGGCTGTCTTGTCCTAGCTCGCTGGGAACCGAAGGGAAGCGACAAGCCGAAGCGCTATGGGCAGGAAGTGTGTGAAGTCCGTGGCGGGTGCGTGGATGACGATGACGACTGTTTTGCCGCGTACGGTTAGAGCCGCCATGCGGAACGAGTTGTCGCGGTCGATCCGAAGTTCGGGCGGGTTGGCGCCGACGATCGTCCACTCCCCTGGCGGCGGTGCAGTGGCGTCGAAGTAGAGAGCCTGCCGACCGGCGATCGTCCATCGTTTCACCGATGTCGGAGGATCGTAGGGGGCGAAGTTGAAGTTGCGCGAGAGAGGCTTCGCCAAAGTGTCGGCGGGGGACAACGTCATCGCCGGGCCGGAGATCACGTCCAACTCGTGCCGCGCGTCTTTCCAGAAGAGCGTTGCGTTTTCGAAGCGCACCTTGCCGCCCTTGTGGCTGTCGAACTGAGCCCCGACCCAGCCGCTAACGGCTGGCGTCAAGTTCGGCGTTGGATCGATGAGGCTCGCGCCGTACGTAGTTGCCGCCGCAAGCGGCATTACCGAGGCGTTTCCTGGCGTGGACTTTGGGAGATCCCGAATCACGGTCATCGCGGTCGCTGAGGCAGTTAGAGCAACAGCGGCGACGCCTGACGCGACGAGCACGACCATCAGGGTTACGCGACGTTGGGTGTGCATCTCGTCCCTCCGTTCTTCGCGGTCTTGGCAACACGCTTGCCAGCGGCTAGGAGGCGCGACGACGTCGCGGAGGCACAGGCGCGTGGCTCTGGGTGCCAGTTATAGAACGAGGTGCCAAACGAGTCAACGTTAGCGCCGAAGCTCAGTCGCTTCGGCTCCGGTTCCGGGCTGCGATGTCGAGCGCGGCGTTCTCTCCGCCGCGCTCCGTCGCTCGTGCCTCAGCTTGTCGTGAACCCGATCGGGCGCCGTTCGTCGCAGCATTGGAGAGAGAGGTTGGGGAGGGGTCGCTACCTGACACCCGGAGAATGATGTTGCGAGTCGGCTGCTTCGGCCGCACCCACCTCGACGCAGGTGACGCCCTACACGAGCTTCCCCGCCCGAGAAGGTCAGCAGCAGTAAGCGTCGTTCGCCGCCTATTTTCCCCAGGGCGCTCTTCCAGCGCGTGACTGGCGGGGGAGCGGCAGAGGAGCCAAGCTCTTCCAGCCGTGCGTGGCGCGAGAGACCCCTCCCGTAGAGAGTCCCCGCGCCCGCTGCGCGATCCGGACGGGGGCCGGGGTCGCTCGCGGGACGCTCGCTCGCAGCCCAGCACCGGTTGCGGATCGACAACGAGAAGCGCCCCCAGCTACGTAAGCCTGGGGGCGCTGCTGTGGTGCGGGTTAGTGCTGTGGTGCGGGTTGGATCAGACGGCGGGATATGGGTGGGCCAGCCGAAGCCAGCCCGCGTCGTGAGTGTTGTTACTTGCCCTGCGTTGAGTTGAGCGGCATCCCAGCGCAAGCCTGCGCTGCGATCTTGCCACCGCCCTGCGCCTTGACGAACTGGCCGTGGTTCTTCACGGACTCGGTGCCAGGGGTCGTCGTCGTGTCGGTGGTGAACACCGGAGTCGAGATCTTCATCTGGATGGAGTTAGCCGTCCAAGTGGACCAACGTCCACCGAGACGTTGTACGGAGCGTCCGTCACCTTGAACGTCGCCCCGCCAAAAGAGGGCGAGCGCGCTGCCCCTTCTGCGCGATCGTCCCGGTGCCCGTCCTCGCCAGGCGACGACCGCGACCGTCGTGCCGTACCGCGCCGATCCGGAACGCTCGAGCCCGTGAGGTCGCCCTCCAGTGACCCGGCGGCGGTGTCGGCCTCGTCGAGCCGTTGAACGTCGCTGGTCCGTTTGTCCGTGCTCCAACGCCGCAGCGCAACACGCCTCCCGATGCGGACCAGGCCTGGCTTCGGCGACGCATCGACGTCTCGCGAGAGACTCGCCAGTCACGCTGCACGCGACCGATCGTGATCGCGCCTTGCCGCCCTTCCTCACCTCGCCCGACAGGACCGATCGGTAGCTCGCGACTGTGCTCGTTCGCGACCGTTCGCGTATAGCTTCGCTCTTGACCCAATTCGGGTCAGCAAGCCGCCGCCCGCACCACCCTGGTTCCAGGCGAGTCCCGGTGCCGAAGCCAGTGTCCGCTACGGCGCACTCCTGCGACAGGTGCGCGGTCACTGCGAGAGAGAGCGATCCCCCGGGGTCTCTCGCGACAAAGCTTCTCCTTGTGCCAATCCCGCCGAATGCCGATTTCGCCCTAATTCGCGGTTGTCCGGTGCCACGGGAGAGGCCCTGCCCGGTAACCATGCGGGTTACCGGTGTTGCGGCCCGCCTCGCCTGGCAGCCAGAAGGTCAGGGGTTCGATCCCCCTCGGCTCCACTCGGTCGACGTTCGCGCGCTACGCTCGCCGTCGTGGCGAGCCGCGACGGGAGCTCCTCGAGTAGGCACCACCGTCCCGGAGGCTTCCGCTGACGGTGCGGTACGGCGGCAGCGCGCTCACCGTGCTCGGCCCGGTCGAGCCCTCCTCGCTCGGGGTCGTGATGCCGCACGAGCATCTCTTCGTCGACCTCACCTGCATGTTCGACCCGCCGGCCGAGGCGAGCGATCGCAGCCGTGCGTTCGCGCCGTTCTCGCTCGAGCACCTCGGCTGGATCCGCACGCACTACTTCCGCCACCGTCCCAACCTCGTCCTCGACGACGAGGAGGTCGCCGCCTCCGAGGTCGGCCTCTACAAGGCGGCCGGGGGCTCGACGATCGTCGACGTGTCCACGCCCGGAATCGGCCGCGACCCGCTCGCACTCGCGCGGCTGGCGCGCCGGACGGGAGTGAACGTCGTCATGGCCACGGGCTTCTACGTCGCCGCGACGCACCCACCGGCGGTCGCGGCCATGAGCGAGACGGACGTCGCGAACCGCATGATCGAGGAGATCGGACAAGGGGCGGTGCTCAGGCCTGCAGGCGGTAGCGACCAGGACTGGGATCCGGTGCCGAACCACACCGGGGTGCGGGCCGGGATCATCAAGGCAGCCGCGAGCTACCCGCTGCATCCGGAGGAGCGGAAGGTTCTCCGCGCCGCTGCCGTTGCGCAGCGCGCGACCGGAGCGCCGATCACCGTGCATGTCGGCAGGCATGAAGACTCCGCGCTCGAGATCCTCGATTCGCTGCGGGACGCCGACGCGGATCTCACCCGCTGCTCGCTCGACCACCTCGACCTCCGGGTCGAGCGAACGGAGATGCTCGTCGAGATCGCCGAGAGCGGCTGCCTGCTCGAGTTCGACATGTTCGGGCACGAGTCGTCCTACTACCCGCTCACGAGACGCGACATGCCGAGCGACGCGCAGCGCCTGGATGTCGTCGGCGAGCTCGTGGCCCGCGGGCTGACGCGCCAGATCCTGATCTCCCAAGACATCTGCACGAAGCACCGGCTCGTCCGCTACGGCGGCCACGGCTACCGGCACGTCGTCGAGCACGTGGCGATGCGGATGCGGGAGCGCGGCTGGGCGGAGGCGGACATCGAGACGTTGCTGGTCGCGAACCCCGCGCGGCTACTGACCTTCGCCGGCGCGCGCTAGTGCGGCGTCTCACAACGTTTCGCAGGAAACAGCATCGTTGTGAGACGCCGCACTACTGAATCAACATGGAGTGGGGTGTCCCGCAACGAGCATTTCCGTCGAACGTTGCGGACACCCCACTCGCGCAGGCCCGGTGGCTCAGGCCGAGCGCAGCGCGCGCTCGGCGTCGGCGCCCGCGACGGCCGCTGCCGCGAGCCACCCGAAGGTCATCGCCCTGCTGAGCGAGTAGCCGCTGTTGTAGCCCGCGCCGCCCGCCGTGCGGGCCGAGCACTCGCCGATCGCGAAGAGCCCGTCGACGGGATGGCCGTCTGGCCGCAGGGCGCGGCCGTCCAAGCCGCTCCGCAGGCCGGCGGCAGTGATCCCCGTGCTGACGAGCTTCATCCGCATTCCGTGGAACGGCGGCGCAGAGACCGGGGCGACGTTCGGGTTCAGCGGATGCGAGATGTCTCCTCGAAATGTCTGCGTCGCCGGGTTGGCGCCGCGACCGAAGTCGGGGTCGGCCCCGGCAATGGCCGAGGCGTTGAACCGCTCGATGGTCGCCTCGAGGCCCGAGGGGTCGATCCCGAGGCCGCGGGCGAGCTCCGTCGGGGTCGCGGCAGTCGTGACGAGGCCCGCCGGGTAGTCCTCGCCGGGCAGCGACGGGCCGAGCCCGTAGCGCCGGTGGTGCTCGTCGTCCCAGATCATGAAGAACGGGAGGTTGGGCAGCTCACCGCGGGCGTCGGGCGTCAGGAGCGCGCGCGCCACCGCGGGGTGGAACGCGTCGTCGCAGAAGCGCGCGCCTGCCCGGTTGACGAGGACGGAGTGCGGCATGCTCTGCTCCCAGCACATCCGGAAGCCGGTGTCGCCGTCGAACGCGGGCTGCGGCAGCCGGTAGCCGGGGACGACCGGAGCGGCCCACGAGGGCACGGACACGACGTCGACGCCCACGGCCTCCCCGAGCGCCATCGCGTCGCCCGTCAGCGTGGGCGGCCCGACGCTCCCCGCCTCGCTCCGCGGGATGAGGGTGTAGCGCTCGGTTCCCTCCCACCAGTCGTGCGAGCCGGTGGCGAGGATCACGGGGCCCAGGATCTCCGTCGCCCCGTCCGGCGTCGCGCAGCGGACGCCGACCACCGCGTCTCCGTCGGTCAGCAGGTCCGTTACCCGGTGCCGGTCGCGGATCTCGATCCCGCGGGCGAGGGCGCCGGCGATCAGCGCAGCCATGATGCCCTGGCCGAACGTCAGCAGATCCTCCTCCCGGCGCCTGCGGACGAGATCCCAGTCCCAGGTCGTCCGGCTCACCTGCCCGCCCCACGCGAACATCTCGCCGTAGGTAACCCCGACGGGCCAGGACGGGGCGGGGATCAGGCGCTCGCGGTCGGGTCCGAGGCGGCGGCCCTCGAAAAGTGCGCCCGTCAGGTAGCGGCCCTCCTGGCACGCTCCGGGCGCCGTGGGCCAGTAGTAGTCGTGGTAGCCCGGGATGATCTCCCACTCGATCACCCCCTCGCGCTCCAGCCATTCTGCGACGAGCGGCGCGCTCGCGAGCCACTGCCGGGCGACCTCGGGCTCGAAGATGCTCGCGTCCACGCTGGTCAGCGCGGTGACGTAGCGCAGCGTGTCCTCGAGCGAGTCATCGAGCCCGAGGCGCCGCATGACGTGGTTGGCGCCCACCCAGACCTGACCCCCTGACGCCGCGCTCGCTCCGCCGACGAGGGCGCTCTTCTCGAGCACGACCGGCCTGAGGCCCAGCGCGTGGCCGGCGAGGGCGGCGGAGATGCCGCCGATTCCCGAGCCGACGACGACGACGGCGCGCCGCCTGGCTGCGGGTGTGAGATCCGCCGACCGCACCGTCCGAGCCTACGCGCTCGCCCGGCAGCGGCGTTTAGGCTCACCGCATGTCCGCAGACAGCCCTCTCCGGGCCAACGTCCGCCTGCTCGGAGATCTCCTCGGGCGCGTCCTCGTCGAGCAAGAGGGGCAGGACCTGCTCGACGCCGAGGAGCGGATCCGGGCGCTCGCCCGCGATGCCCGGGGAGCCGGCGGCTCGCGGGAGGCGCTGCGCGCCGAGGTCGCCGCTCTCGGGCTCGAACGCCAGGCGGCCGTGCTGCGGGCGTTCGCACTCTTCTTCCAGCTCGCCAACATCGCCGAGCAGCACCACCGGATCCGGCGCCTGCGCGCGTACGAGGCCGAGGGCAGGGTCCCGCGAGAATCGCTCGCGGACGCCTTCGCGCTGCTCGAGAACGCAGGTGTGGCGGACGAGTCCCTCCGGGAGGCGGGTGCGCACCTCCGGGTCGAGCTCGTCCTCACCGCCCACCCGACCGAGGCGACGCGGCGCACGGTGCTCGAGGCCCACCGCCGCATCGCGGCGCTCCTGGGGCGCCTCGACGACGAAGGCGTGCCGGCGTCCGAACGGGTCCAGGTCGAGCAGGTGCTCGCCGAGGAGATCACGCTCCTCTGGCAGACCGACGAGGTCCGCTCGAAGCGGCCGCGGGTCGTGGACGAGATCAGGCAGGGCCTCTGGTTCTTCGAGCAGAGCTTCTGGGACGCGATTCCCGAGCTCGAACGCGCACTCGGCGAGCGGCTCCCGACCGCCGGTCACGCGCTCCGCTTCGGGAGCTGGATCGGAGGCGACCTCGACGGCAACCCGAACGTCGGGCCCGAGACGCTCGAGGATGCGCTCGAGCGGGCGCGCCAGCTCGCGCGCGACCTCTACCGCCGGGAGCTGACCCGGCTCGGGGCGGCCTGGGGGATGTCGACGACCGTGATCGGCGCCGTTCCCGAGCTGGGTGACTCCGACGAGCCTTTCCGCGATGCGCTGGTGGCCGTCTACGAGCGGCTCGGAGACGACGCCTACGCCGACGGCGCGGCCGTCCTCGCCGATCTCGACGAGCTCGACGCGCTGCTGCGTGTACACCGCGGGCAGCGGGTGGCGGACGGCGGCCTGGCCGATCTGCGTGCGCGCGTGCGCGCGTTCGGCCTCCATCTCGCGAAGCTCGACCTTCGCGTCCATGCGTCCGCCGTCCGGGCTCCGGACGAGCGTCTGCGCGGCACGCTCGCGGCAGCGGCGAGGGCTCAGGCACGGCACGGCACGTGCGCCCTCGACCGGCTGATCGTCTCCATGACCCGAACGGCCGACGACGTGCTGCGGGCCGAGGAGCTCGCGCGGGAGGCAGGCGCCGCTCTGCAGGGTGTGCCGCTGCTCGAGACCATCGCCGACCTTCAGGGTGCGGGTGCTCTCGTGGGGGAGCTGCTCGACCGGAGCCCGCGGCGGTCGGTCGAGGTGATGGTCGGCTACTCGGACTCCGGCAAGGATGGCGGCTACCTGGCCGCCCAGTGGGAGATCTACCGTGCCCAGGAGGAGCTCACCCGCGTCGCGGCGGCCCACGGCGTCGAGCTGACGGTCTTCCACGGCCGCGGCGGGTCTGCGGGCCGCGGCGGCGGCCCGACCCACGCGGCGATCCTCGCCCAGCCGCCCGGCGCGGTCGGCGGCCGGCTGAAGCTGACCGAGCAGGGGGAGACCATCGCGTTCAAGTACGGCCTCGCCGGCCTGGCCGAGCGGAACCTCGAGGCCGCCGTCTCGGCGACGTTCCTGACCGCGTTTCCCGCCGTCGTCGGGCTCGAGCCGCCGAACGCGGGCGCGAGAGACACGATGGACGAGCTGGCCGCCGTCGCCCAGCGCGTCTACCGGGGGCTCGTCTGGGAAGACCCTGCCTTCCCTGCCTTCTTCCGCAGCTTCACCCCGATCGACGAGCTGGCGCTGCTCGAGATCGGCTCCCGGCCCGCCTCGCGGCCGGAGGCGGCGGACACCGGTGAGCTCGCGGCGCTGCGCGCCATCCCGTGGGTGTTCGCCTGGACGCAGAACCGCTGCCTGCTGCCGGCCTGGTACGGCTGCGGCTCGGCCCTCCACGCCTACGGGCTCGAGGGCGAGCGACTCACGTGGCTGCGCCGCCTCTACGCCGAGTGGCCGTTCTTCCGCGCGCTCGTCGAGAACCTGGAGATGACCCTGGCGAAGTCGAGCTTCGAGATCGCCGAGGCATACGTCTCGCTCGTTCCCGGTCCGGCCGAGCCGGGCCGGTTCTGGGAGACGCTCTCAGCCGAGCACGAGCGCACCCTCGGCGCGGTGCTGACGATCGTCGAGGCCCGTGAGCTGCTCGACCGCCATCCGGTCGTGCAGCGTGCGATCAGGCTGCGCAACCCCTACGTCGACCCCATGAACGCGATCCAGGTCGAGCTGCTGCGGGCCTGGCGCGGCGGGGAGGAGGCCGCGCGCCGGCCGTTGCTGCGCTCGATCGCGGGGATCGCGGCCGCGCTCAGAAACACCGGCTGAGATTTCAGTAGTGCGGCGTCTCACAACGATGCTGTTTCCTGGCGTTGTGGGACGCCGCACTAGGCGGCGAGGACGACGTCGGCGCCCTCGGCGCGAACGACGTCCTTGAGCTGGTGCTGGAGGCGTGTGAGGGCGCGGGACTCGATCTGGCGCACCCGCTCGCGGGTGAGGCCGAGCTCCTTGCCGATCGCCTCGAGTGTCCACTGCTCGCCGGTGAAGCCGAAGCGGAGCTCCAGCACGCGACGATCCGGCTCCTGGAGCGCCTCGACCGCGCGTCGCACCTCGAGGCGCTGGAGCGTCTCGTCGGCCTCGTCGGCCGGGTCGACGGCGCTGCGGTCGGCGAAGAGGTCGCCGAGCTCGCCGTCGCCGTCCGAGCCCACGGACTGGTTCAGCGACACCGAGGCGTCGGCGGTGGAAAGCGCTTCCTGGATGTGCGACTCCTTGAGGCCGGTCTCCTTCGCGAGCTCCTCGACCGTGGGCTCGCGCTCGAGCTTCACCTCGAGGCGCTGGCGTGCCCGCGCGAGCTTCTGCTGCCGCTCCTGGACGTGCACCGGCACCCGGATCGTGGCGCCCTGGTTGGAGATCGCCCGCTGGCAGGCCTGCCGGATCCACCACGTCGCGTACGTGGAGAACTTGTAGCCCTTGCGCCAGTCGAACTTCTCGACCGCTCGGTTCAGGCCGATGACGCCGTCCTGGATCAGGTCGAGGAACGGCACGCCGTGGCCGCGGTACTTCTTCGCGATCGAGACGACCAGGCGCAGGTTCGCATTGATCATGCGCTCCTTCGCCACCTTGTCGCCGCGCTCCACGCGCTTCGCGAGCGCGACCTCCTCGGCCGCCGTCAGCAGCTTGTGCTTGCCGACGTCCTGGAGGAAGAGCTGCAGCGAATCGGTCAGGACCTGCGAGGTGTCGGCGGTCCAGGCGGCCTCCTCCGCGGCTGCAACCGCGTCGGTCGCGTCGGCCTCGTCGGCCTCGTCGACGGCGATGGCTCGATCCGTCAGCGCGGCACGCACCTCATCGAGCGCCGGCTCGTCGAGGTCGAGCTCCAGCGCGAGCGCCTCGAGCTCTACGGACTCGACCCGGCCGCGCTCCTGCGCGTCCGTGAGGAAGGAGTCAATGGCGGGGATGTCGATCGTCGTGGTCAGCGTGATCCTTTCGCTCTGTCGGCGTCGTGCGCGCGCATGGGTTGGCCTGATCTGTTCGGAAATTGTTTGGAAATCCGTCATCGTTCGCTCTCCGGTGCCCGCAGTCAGCAGGCACAGTCAAACGCGTCGCGCGGGAACGATGTCGTCAAAGTGTATAACGGTTCGACGACGATTGGAATTCCACGGCAGCGGGAGTTTTCCTTCTCCTTACAACTTCCCGGTCGGCGTCCCGCAGCTACAGTGCGGCGCGGCCTGCGCCGCACGATCATGACCCGCGCGCCCCTCCCAGCATGAACGACGTCATCGCCGGCCGCTACGAGCTGCGCACGCGCATCAGCAAGGGCGGCATGGGCGCGGTCTGGCGCGCCCGGGACCGGCGCCTCCGGCGCGACGTCGCGGTCAAGCTCCTCCACGCCTGGATCGCCGAGGATCCCGACCTGTGCAGGCGCTTCGCCCGGGAGGCGAGGGTGCTGGCGCCGCTCGAGAACGAGCATGTCGTGCGCCTCTACGACTACGGGGAGGACGGCGAGTCGCCGTTCCTCGTCATGGAGCTCGTGGAGGGAGCGAACCTCGGCGACGTCGCGCGGGACCGGGTCTTCTCGTGGGCCGAGGTCGTGGAGATCGCGGTCCCCGTGGCGACAGCCCTCTCCTACGCGCATGCCCGGGGAATCGTCCATCGTGACCTGACGCCGGGGAACGTCCTGATCGAGGCCACGACCGGCCGCGTCGTCGTCTCCGACTTCGGCCTTGCCCGGATCGCCCGCTCGGCGACGAGTGTGACCACCCAGGGAATGCTGCTCGGAACCCCCGAGTACTGGTCGCCGGAGCAGGCGCGCGGCGGGGACAGCGGTCCGGCGAGCGACATGTACGCCCTCGGCTGCCTGTTGTTCCGGCTCCTGGCCGGGCGGACCCCGTTCGCCGGAGACGACCGCCTCGCCGTCGGCCTCCGTCGTGCCCATGAGGCCGCGCCGTCGCTCGGGTTGCATGTGCCGGACGCTCCTGCCGAAGCCGTTCTGGTCGTCGACGCGCTCCTGGCCTCCGACTCCGAGGCCAGACCGACTGCCGATCAGGTGCTCGAGCGCCTCGGCGCCACGCCGCCGGCGATCGCGGGCTCGGCTGCCGAGACCCTGGAGTCGGCCGAGCGGGCAACGGCGGTCTTCTCGGAACCGCCCGTCACGGCGGTGCTCGAGCCGCCGAGGCACCACCGGGCCCGGAGGCGCCGGCGCAGCCGCCTGACCGTGCTCGTCGCGGCCGGGATCGCCGCCGCGGGTGCCCTCGCGTTCGTGGGAGCGACGATCGCGAACGCCGACCGGGTCGTCGACGTACCGCGCGTCACCGGCCTGACCGTGAACCAGGCGCGGCTCGAAGTGGCCGACGCGGCTCACGTGGACTCCGCCAAGGCCCCGGTCGCCGTCGGCAGCCGCGCCTACTCGGAGTCGGTCCCGGCCGGTCGTGTGATCGCCCAGGCTCCGGCGGCCGGCGGCCGCGTCGAGCGCGCCGACCTGGACGTCGTCCTACGCGTCAGCCGGGGGACAGCGCTCGCGGCCGTTCCCGATCTCGAGGGCTCGAGCCGCGACGAGGCGGAGGCCGCGCTCCGGCAGACCGGCTTCGCCGCGAGCGTCAGTGAGGAGGAATCGTGGGAGGTTCCAGAGGGCCGCGTGATCTCGAGCGACGTCCCCGCGGGCGACGAGGCGAGGCGCCCCGGACCGATCGGCATCGTGGTCTCGACCGGCCCGCCCCGCGCGACGGTCCCGGACGTTCGCGGGCTCGCCGTCGACGACGCGCTCCAGCGCCTGGACGGAAGCTTCGAGTCCGACGTCGTCGAGGAGGGATCCGAGACGGCGGCGCCGGGCACGGTGCTCCGCCAGTCGCCTGGGGCATCGTCCCGCCAGATCCTCGGCTCCACGGTGACCCTGACGGTCGCCCGCGTTCCCGAATGGGAAACGACGTGGTCGCAGACCGGCTCGGGCAGGTTCGACTCCGAGGACATCGAGGTGACGGCAGCGGAGGGCAAGTGGCGCATCGTGGTCGATCTCAGGCCGCGGTACCTGATCTTCGGCTCCGGCTCCGCAACGGTCGCCTGGGAGGGCACGGGCGCGGGGCACATCGGCCTCGACTCGGTCGGATCCGACGAGGTCGCCCCGCTCAGCGGCGCCGGCACGTACCGGATCCACGTACACCCGCACGGAAGCGTCAGCTGGACCGTGCGCGTCGAGCAGTACGGGTAGCGCAGCGCCGCGGACTACGCTCGCGGCATGAGACGGATCTGCGTCTTCTGCGGTGCGTCAACCGGCCGTGAGCCGATGTTCGCCGAAGCTGCCGCCCACCTCGGCCGCGAGCTCGCCTTGCGGTCGATCGGGGTCGTCACGGGCGGCGGCAGGGTCGGCCTCATGGGCGTCGTCGCGGACGGTGCTCTCGCAGCCGGCGGTGAGGTGACGGGCGTCATCCCGCGCGCGCTCGTGGAGCGGGAGGTCGCGCACGAGGGACTGACCGGGCTTCACGTCGTCGAGACCCTGCACGAGCGCAAGGCGCTGATGCACGAGCTGTCCGACGCCTTCATCGCGCTTCCCGGTGGCTTCGGGACGCTGGACGAGCTGGCGGAAGCGGTGACGTGGGCCCAACTCGGGATCCACGACAAGCCGATCGGGATCCTGAACGTCTCGGGGTACTTCGACACGTTGCTCGCGTTCGTCGGTGTGGCCGTGGAGAGTGGCTTCGTCGACGGCGCCAATCGGGGGCTCGTCAGGGCTCACACCGAGGTCGCCGCCCTGCTTGCTGCGCTCGGGTGCGCCTAGGCGTCTCACAACGTTAGGCGCTCACCCGGGAGTGCGGCGCTCCCGGGTGAGCCTCGAGTCGGTCCTGACGTCAGGTGCCGACGACCGTGATTGTACGCGTGAGCGCGTCGCCGTTCTTGGTGTTCGCCTCGACTGCGACCTTGTAGGTCTTGCCCTTCTGGACGGTGAGCGGCGACACGCGGTACGAGACGGTGCAGTCGATCGCGAGCTTCAGCTGCGGCTGTGAGACGGCGACCAGCTTACCGCCGAGCGTCGTTCTCGACGTCAGGCCGACCTTCGCTCCGATCGGGCTGTTGACGCAGAACGACCGCAGGTAGACCTTGACGGTGGGGTTCTTCGTGCCGCCCTTGACCGTCACTTTCCCGTTGACGGGGCTGAGCGGCTTGGCGGCCGCGGCGAACCTCGGCCGCGCCGGCTTCGCGGCCCCGGCCAGCCGGTAGATGCCGCTCTGCCACAGGCTGCCGACCGAGTCCCGCATCACGAACCAGACGAACATCGGCACCCGCGGGTCCTTCTTCGCGAGATCGATCGCCTGCGTGACGTACAGCGCCTGCTGCGCCTCGGTGATGCCGGCAGGCTCGCCGGGCTTCGTCTCGTGGCCGTACTCCGTGATCCAGACCGGGATGTTCTTCCGGCCGAACCACTTGTCGAGGGAAGTCTCGAACCTCGGCAGCGAGCTGAGGGATACGTTCGGCCAGAGCACCTTCTGGGTCGGCTTCTGGTTCACGGGCACGGGGTAGGGGTGGTGGGCCCAGGCGTCGAACTTCAGGCGCTTGTTCGCCTTGGCGACACCCTCTGCGAACGTTCCCGGCCGGACGGAGTCGGTCGCGCCCGCCTTCCGCTTGTTGCGCCCGTTGGAGGACGTCTCGCCGACGGCCACGAGTGCCTTCGAGTTGCCGGCCTTGATCCCGGCATAGCCGGCGGCGGCGAGCTTCGCGTAGGCGGCAGGGCTGACGACCTTCCCCTGCGAGTTGAACTGCGGGCTCAGGAAGTTGCCCAGGTTCGACTCGTTCCAGATCCCGAAGAACCGGACGAACGGGTACCCCGGGTAGCGGCCCGAGTACCGCGAGGCGAGGGCCTTCGTGAAGTTCTGGAAGGTGCTCATCGAGGTCGGCAGGAAGTTCGGCGACTTGCCCCCGTTTGCCCACTTCGGCGTGCCCCAAATCGTGATCAGGACCTCGGCGTTCTGCACCTGGGCGTTGCGGACGAACTCGTCGAGATCGTCGAGCTTGTAGGCCGGGTCGAAGGGGTTCGCGGCCTTGGCCGGCTTCTTCGAGGCGACGTTGGCCCAGGTCACGAGTGTCCGCAGGACCGACGCGTTGTTCGTGGCGGTGGCGCTTTGGATCTCGCTCGCTCGGTCCTCGTCGAACCGGAACATCGGGTCGTCGTGGAACCCGACCCACATCCGGTCGGCGGACGCGGCGACGGGAGCGAGAACGGCCGCAACGAGGATCGCGGCGATGAGCGGCAGGTGACGCACGGGCTTACCTCCTTGGGATCGGGTCGGTCTCCAACCGTACCCACGGGTTGTGAAAGTTCCGTAAGTGAACCGTTCGCCCGGCTTCCGAGCGGCCGTCACACTTCCGGCACGAAGTCGTCACACATCCGCGCGTGTTGCCTCCCTAGCCTGGAAGTCGTTGGCAAGCGTATGCAAAGGAGGAAACATGGACGGAGCAGTGGCCCTCGCGGGCCCGTATTCCGCTCCCGCGCTCGGCTTCGCGAGGGAGACGGCGGAGACCGACGACATCATCTGGTGGGTCGTCGGCGTCGGCCTTGCCTACGCGGTCGCGCTCGCGTGGGCTTCCTGGTGCCGGTACAACGGCGGGGACGCCGAGATCTCGTTCGGCTGGACGGGGTTCAAGGTTGTCTGTAGGGGCTAGCGCGAGCGGCGGGAGGGCGACCGTGTGCCGCCCTCCCGCCGAGCCGTGCCCGCCGCTTCGCGCCCGGGGCGTGTGGAAGCGCTACGGCGGCACGGTCGCCCTCGCAGGCGTCGACCTCCGCGTCTCGGCGGGAGCGGTGGTCGGCCTCGTCGGCCCGAACGGATCCGGCAAGACGACGCTGCTTCACGCCGTGGCCGGGCTCGTCGGGATCGACGGAGGCGTGATCGACGTCGTCGGTGCGCCAGTCGGCTCGCGGCAGGCACGGGCTGCCGCGGTGCTCGTGCCGGACGAGCCGACGGGATTCGACGAGCTCACCGTGACCGAGCTCGTCACGCTCGTGCACGCGCTCTGGGGGGCCGGCGAGGAAGCGGCAGCCCGCGCCTCGGTGCTGATGGCGGCCTTCGGCCTCGATCAGCGCCGCGACCAGCGGCTCGGGGCCCTCTCCCGCGGGCTCCGCCGGCAGGCGAGCGCCGTCGCCGGCCTCTCGCTCGCTCCGCCGCTCATCCTCGTCGACGAGGCGACCGCCACGCTCGATCCCGAGGCGGTCGTCGTCCTCAGCGAGGCCGTCGCAGCCCTCGCGGCCCGCGGCTCCGGCGTCCTGCTCGCGACGCAGGACCTGCATTTCGCAGGCAGCGCCTGCCACGAGGTCGTGCTGCTCAACCGGGGAACGGTCATCGACAGCGGCGAGCCCGGGGCGCTGCGCGCCCGGCACGAGGCGGCATCTCTCGAGGAGGCCTTCCTCGCCGCGCTCGGCGACACGGGTCTTCGGCAAAGGGTCAGGGATGAGCTCGACGCTCTCTGAGGCGGTTGCCCGCTGCCACCTCCGGCGTCTGCTCGGCATCGTCGCGGCGTCGCCTCTGCCGGCACTCGTCCTCGTTGCGGGGATTCTCGTCGCGCCGTTCGGGTTCTGGCGGGTCGGGCACGCACTCGCAGACGAGCTCGCGGGAGCGAGTGGGGATGGAGTTGCCGAGGCGGTCGTCGCCGGGCCGATGCTTGCGGCCGTCGTCGCCGGGACCGGCGTGGCGGTCTCGCTTCCCGAGCGCTCGGCACTCGGCGGCCAAATCGCCGCCGCTCCCGTCCGCGCCGCGAGCGTCGTGATCGCGCATTGCCTCGTTCCCGCCGTCGGCGCGCGTGATCGTCGTCGGGCCGTCTCTGCTCGCGTTCGCACTTGCGCTCGCGGGCGGGCTCGGGCGCGGTCCAGCGACTGCGGCCGCCCTCGCCGTGGCCCCGGTCGCCGCCCTCGCGGGCGGCGCCGTCGTCGCGGAGGGCGGCATCGCCGTAGCGCGGGGTGCGTGGGGCAGGTCGGCGATCGTCGCGATGGTGGCTCTCGCGTGGGCCGGCCTGGGTCGTCGTCTTCGGCGTGACACCGCTCGGGCCGGCCGCACCGGTCGCCTCGGCGCTGACGGGTGACGGGACGCCCGGCGGTTGCGATCGGTGCTCCCGCAGGTGCGGCCTTCGCGCTCTCCGTCGCCTGGGTGCTCCTCGCCGCCGCACGTCCCGAGCGGCGCACCCGGCGGGCGAGGCGCCAGACCCGGCTCGTTCGACCCGGGTGTCGCGACGATCCCGGCTGCCGTGTCCGGCCTTGCTCGTCCGGCGGGACGATGTCCGCCTCGCCTCCGGAGGCGCGATCCTCTTCGGCGCCGCCGGCGTCGTCCTCGCGAGGGTCGCGGCCGCACCGTCGCCCGCGGGGTTCCTGCTCGGGACGACCACGGCCCTGCTCGGTTCGGTCGTCTCCGCGCTCGTCCTCTGCGGTGTCCTCGTCGACGGCCGCTGGCTCTGGCACGCGGCCCCGCGTCGTGGCAGGGAGGTGGTCCCAGGGGCGGTGTTCCTCGTCCTGGTCCTCACGACGCTGCCCGTTGCCGCCGTCGGGACGGTGGCGCTTCTGACCTCGGGCGCCTCTTGGAGCTCGGTCGGCATCGTCGCCGCGCTCGTCCTCGTGGGCGGGGACATCGCGCTGCTCGCCGGAGCCCTCGTGCCGTGGCAGGGAACGGGCATGGGCGATCAGCTGACGACCTTCGCCGCGTTCGCCGCGCTCGCGATGGCGGCCTCGCTCGCCGTCGGACTGGTCGCCCCACGGCTGGTCGCGGCAGGCGCCCCGAGTGTCCTCGTCGCGGGCGTGATCTGTGCTGCGGCCACCGGCGGCGCCGTCCTGGCAGTGGGCCGGCGCGTGGGGAGCGGGGTGCCGTGATCGGCGAGCGCGACACCCTCCGTTTCGCGCCGGGCGTGGCGCTCGAGGGTGACCGCCTCTCGGACGTGGTCCGCGGTACGTCCTGGCCCCTGAATGCCAGCGGGGCGTTCGTGCTCGCCCGCGCGACCCAGCCCATCGGTGAGACCGTGCATGCGTTCGCGCGGGCCTACTCGCTGGCTCCCGACGAAGCGCGGGACGACGTCCTGCAGTTCGTCTGGTCGCTCAACCGGCTCGCGCTCGTCAACGTCGAGAGCGACGGCTCCCGGGCGCGACGGCTCCGTGACTGGGCGAAGCTCGCGGCGCGCCTCGCGCCTGCGGGAGCTCTCCCGGCGATCGCTGACGCGGCGTCGGGCGCTCGACACCCGCAGCGTGCCCCGGGCGGTTGCGACCTGCCTTGCTGCGACCTCCGCCCGCTGCGTGCTTCGTCGCGGCCGTCGCGCTCGCGCTGACCGCGCAGGTGGTAGCCGTCGGCGCCGCTGGTCTGGCGGCGTGGCTCGCGCTCGGGATCGCAACCGGCACCGGCCTCGGTCTCCACGAAGCCGGTCATGCGGCGCTGTTGCGTGGCGTGCCCAGCGCACTGGTCACGTGCGGCAGGCGGACGTCAGTGCTCCATGCCGCGCTCGGTCCGACGCGACGCTCGCTCGTCGCGCTCGGAGGTCCGCTCGGCGTGTCGGCGCTCGGGTTCGGGATCGTTGCCGCCGGGTGGCTGGCGGCGGTGCCGGTGCTGGTGCTCGCCGGCTGCCCGCTCGCGGCACACGCGCTGGCGCTGACCGTCGTCGGTGGTGACGGGAAGGTTCTGTGCGGGCTCTGAGGGCCTTCCTGCTCGGTGCGCTCGCGATCGGGCTCGTCGCGTATGTGGCTGCAGCGGCGCTTGCCGCAGCGGCCCAGGCGGGGCACCGGGCGTTCACTCTCGGGCTCGGCCCGGTCGAGCTCGTGTCCGTCGTCGAGCACGGATCCACGACCGCGACGACGTTCGGGGTCGGGGCTCCTGCTGCTCGCGCTCGCGGGCGGGCTTGCCAATCTGGCCCTCGCGACGCTGATCGCGCGGCGTGCCGGGAGTGACGGCGATCCTCTACACTGAGCGTTTCATGGTCTGGGAGATCATCTTCATGCTGATCATCCTGAAGATCCCGATCGTGTACCTCTGCGTCGTGGTCTGGTGGGCGATCAAGGCGGAGCCGGTGCCGCCGGATCTCGAGGAGCGCTCTGGTCGTGACGGATACCCCGCCGACCGAGGGTCCACGTTGGCGCCCCGTCGCACCGTCGGCCCCGGCCCACGCGGCCTCATGAGACGGGCCGCGGCCCGGCGCCTCACAGGGGAGGCGTGCACGCGTGACCTCGATCGAGTCGCGCCGCGAGCGAAACTCCTCTGCGGACACCGTCGCCGGCTTCCTCGCGGTCGGCTCCATCGTTCTCTCCGCGCTCGCTCTCGGTGCAGGGCTCATCCTCGAGGTCGACGCCAGACCGGTGCGGACGTCGATCGCCGCCGCAATCCTGGCACTCGTGTCGGCCCGCCTGAGCGCGCGCTACCAGTCGCTGGCGCTCGTCGCCCTCATCGTGGCCATGGTCGCCTGGGTCGTCGGGATGACGCTCGCCGTTCTGACCGACAACGCGCTGTTCTGAGGCTGACGGCATCCCCGCACGGCAACCCGGGTCGCAGGCGATGACGAGCGCGGATCTCAGCGGCCTCAACGCGCGGCTACGTCGCGCAGATGTTCGAGGCGTATCTGGACGCGCCGGCGAGCGTCCCCGACGAGTGGCGAGAGCTGTTCGAGGGCGATCCGGGCGCGTTCGCCGGATCGCTGCCCGGGCTGGCCGAGTTGCTCCGGCAGGAACGCCAGAACGGCGATCCCGCCGCGGCCGCGGAGCCTGCCGCCGCCGCACCACCACGGCGCCGACCCGGCCACCGCACCGCGGCGCTGATCCCGCGCCACCGCCGGGCCCGCCCGCCGCGCCCCGCCGCTCCCGTCCGATGTACCGCTCTCGGCCGACCCGGCCGGCCCGCGAGCCGAGGCGGTCGAGGCGTCGCCGGCGGCGCGCCTCCGGTAGCCGTCGACGAGACGCTCCTCGGCGGCGTCGCGGCAGCCATGGCGCTCGTCAAGGCCTACCGCATGCACGGCCACCTGGCCGCGCGCCTCGATCCGCTCGGCTCCGAGCCGATGGGAGACCCGGCACTCGACGAGTCGCGGCTCGTGCCCTCGCTGACGCCGGAGCTCCAGGCGCGCATTCCGGCCTCGGTGCTCCGTCTCTACGTCGAGGGCGAGACGCTGGCCGACGCGCTGCCGCTCCTGCGCGAGGTCTACACAGGGTCGATCGCGTACGAGATCGAGCACATCTCCGACCACGCCGAGCGTGTCTGGCTGCGCCAGGCGATCGAGTCGGGCCGCTTCCGCCAGCCCCTGGAGCCCGAGGAGCGGCGCGCGCTCCTCCGCCGCCTCTCCCAGGCGGAGGGCTTCGAGCAGTACCTGCGCCGGTCGTTCCTCGGCCAGAAGCAGTTCTCGCTCGAGGGCCTCGAGTCGCTCGTGCCGATGCTCGACGAGGCGATCGCGCTGGCGGCGGCGGGCGGCGCGCACGAAGTCGCCATCGGAATGGCGCACCGGGGCCGGCTGAACGCCCTCGTGCACACCGTCGGCCGCTCGTACCAGTCGATCCTGCGCGAGTTCGAGGGCGAGCGGTCGATCGACGCGCTCCTGCTCGACCCGGAAGGCGGAACGGGCGACGTGAAGTACCACCTTCCGGCGTCCGGCACGCGCGTGACCCCGTCCGGCGAGATCGACGTGACGATCGTCCCGAACCCGAGCCACCTCGAGGCCGCCGACCCGGTGGTCGAGGGTCGTGCCAGGGCGGAGCAGACGGACCGCTCGACCGGCGCAGGCATTCACGACCCGTCGGTGGCGCTGCCGGTTCTCATCCACGGAGACGCCGCGTTCCCCGGTCAGGGTGTCGTCGCCGAGACGCTCAACCTGCAGTCGCTCGAGGGGTACGCGACGGGCGGCACGCTCCACCTGATCACGAACAACCAGGTGGGATACACGACCGACCCTGCCGAAAGCCGCTCCACCCGCTACTCGAGCGACCTGGCGAAGGGCTTCGACGTCCCGATCGTCCACGTCAACGCGGACGACCCCGAGGCGGCGCTCTCCGCCGTCAGGCTCGCGCTCGCCTACAGGACGGAGTTCGGCCACGACTTCGTCATCGATCTCGTCGGCTACCGCCGCCTCGGCCACAACGAGCAGGACGACGCGTCCTACACGCAACCGCTGATGGTCGAGCGGATCCTCCAGCAGCCGACGGTCCGCGCCGTCTACGCCTCCAGGCTCGTTGCGGACGGCGTGCTCACGGAAGACGAAGCGGCGGCCTTCGTCACCGAGGTCACCTCCACGCTCCGACGCGCGCACGAGCAGCTCCGGGCCGCGATCGGGAGCGCGCCGCCCGCTTTTCCGGCACCGGCCCCGGAGGTCTCCGCCCCGGCGAGCACCGGCAACGCCGTGGTCACGGCCGCCGAGGCCGACCGCCTGCGCACGCTGAACGAGCAGCTCCTCGCCGTTCCGGACGGCTTCAAGGTGAACGCGAAGCTCGCCAAGCAGCTCGAGCGGCGCCGCGAGACGATCGTCGACGGCGGCATCGACTGGGGTCAGGCCGAGGCGCTCGCGTACGCGAGCCTGCTCGAGGACGGGATCCCCGTCCGACTCTCCGGCCAGGACACCGAGAGGGGGACGTTCGCGCATCGCCACCTGATGCTCCACGATCCCTACACGGGCGAGAGGTACGCCCCCATCCAGCACCTGCCCGGGGCCAACGCGTCGTTCGAGGTCTACAACTCACCGCTCTCGGAGTTCGCCGCGCTCGGCTTCGAGTACGGCTACTCCGTCGCGGCGCCGGACGCGCTCGTCCTCTGGGAGGCGCAATTCGGCGACTTCGTCAACGGCGCTCAGATCGTGATCGACCAGTTTCTCGTCGCGGGCCGCTCGAAGTGGGGGCAGACGTCGAGGCTGACGCTGCTGCTGCCCCATGGCTACGAGGGCAACGGGCCGGAGCACTCGAGCGCTCGGCTCGAGCGCTTCCTCCAGCAGGGAGCCCAGGACAACATCCGGATCGCGAACTGCACGACGGCGGGCCAGTTCTTCCACCTGCTCCGGCGCCAGGCGCTCGACGCCACGGCTCGCCCGCTCGTCGTGATGACGCCGAAGGGGCTGCTTCGGCTCAGGCAGGCGTCCTCGACGCTCGAGGACCTCTCGGGCTCGGCGTTCCACGCGGTGATCCTGGATCCCGTGGCCGGCAGCGACGTGCGGCGACTGATCCTCTGCAGCGGCAAGGTCTACTACGACATCGTCGGCCACACTGCGCGCGCGGCGGCCGCCGACGTCGCCATCGCGCGGCTCGAGCAGCTCTACCCGTTCCCCGTGGAAGCGCTTGCCGAGGTGATCTCCGGGCTGCCGCACCTGGAGGAGATCGTCTGGGCCCAGGAGGAGCCCCAGAACATGGGCGCCTGGCGGTCGATCAGGCACCGCCTCGACGACGCGGCCCGCTCGAGCTCGACCGTGCCCGGGGTCACGTACGTCGGGCGCTCGTGGCGGGCCTCGCCGAGCGAGGGCTACCCGACCGCCCACCAGGTCGAGCAGGACCGGATCGTGCGCGCCGCCCTCGGCGTGCCCGGCGCCTGATCGGCGCGGCCGGCGTGCTTCAGCGCTTCCGGCGTGACTGCGCGGCGGCGGTGGCGGCGGCCGCGAGCCGCGGGCCGTGCCTCCGGGCGGCGTCGAGCAACACGCGCTTCTGAGCGGGGGACAGCTTCTGCCAGAGGGTGTAGACGAACACACCGGTGGCGACCGGGCTCTTTGGGAACATGCGGGGCATGGCGCACCTATGGTCGCATACGCCCGTCGCCCGACGACCGCGCTCGCCCTCCCCGAACGTCGGTTAAGATCTGCCGAGGCGTCAGCACGTGCGGCCTTGCCCTGTCCCCGACCAAGGAGGTTCTATGCCCGTCGATAGCCCACCCGAACGCATCGCGTCACCATTCGCCAGCGTCATCCAGGATCACCTCGAGCTGAAGAAGCAGAACGCGGATCTCGACCACGAGATGCCGCTCCGTCGCTACCAGATCGAGGATCCCTTCGAGAACCATCCACTCTTCAAGTCCGAGGAGCAGGCCCGCATCGAGGAGACCCTCGACGGCGAGCCCGCATTCGAGCTGCACTCTCTGTCGTTGCCCTGGCCGGGCGAGGACACGGTCGAGCATGTCAGCGCCGAGGGTGTCGCCCTCGACGGCGACCTCTGGGGTCGCTCGCGTGACTTCGACTGGGGCGAGTAACCCGGGACACAGGGGACGTGCACGCCGGCCCGGGCCGGTGGGCCGCTGCATGACCAGAGTCGCGACCGACTAGCGGGGTTCTACGCCACGTCGCGCAGCGACGCCCCCTGGAGCGTCTGGGCGAGTCGGCGGAACGGCCCGTCCTCGGCCAGCAGCTCCGCCTCGGTGCCGCGCTGCGTGATCCGCCCCTTCTCGACGACGAGGATCTCGTCCGCGCGTCGCACCGTCGCGAGCCGGTGCGCGATGATGATCGACGTGCGGCCGCGCAGCAACGTGTCGAACGCCTGCTCGATCAGGATCTCGCTCGGCCGGTCGATGTTCGAGGTCGCCTCGTCGAGAATCAGGATCCGAGGATCGGCGAGCAGCGCCCGCGCGATCGAGATCAACTGCCGCTCGCCCGCCGACAGCCCGGATCCGCCCTCGCGGACGACGTGCTCGAGACCGCCGTCGAACCGCTCGGTGATCCGGTCGACGCCGATGGCGTGGGCGGCCGCGGCGACCTCCTCGTCGGTCGCCTCCGGCCGCGCGAAGCGGATGTTGTCGGCGATCGTGCCGCTGAAGAGGAACGGATCCTGGAGCACGACGCCGAGCTGGCGCCGGACCGACCGCAGCTGCACGTCGCGCAGGTCGGTGCCGTCGATGCGCACCGCGCCCTCGAGGGGATCGTAGAAGCGCGCGATCAGCTTCGCCGTCGTGGACTTGCCGCCTCCCGACTCGCCGACGAGGGCGATGCAGCCCCCCGCCGGCACATCGATCGAGATCCCGTGGATGACGGGCTCGGCGCCGTAGGCGAAGACGACGTCGTCGAGCTCGAGTCGGCCGGCGATGTGCCCCATCTCGGGGGCGCCGTCCCTGTCCGTGATGTCGTGCTCCGCGTCGAGCACGCTCGAGATCTTGGTCATGGCGGCGCTCGCGGACTGCACCTGGCCGTAGAGCTCGGAGAGCTCCTGCAACGGCTGGAAGACGAGCTGGAGCATGCCGACCGCCGCGATCAACGTTCCGATCTGCAGCGACCCGCTGTCGATCAGCTGCGCGCCCGCGAACAGGACGACCACGGTCGCGATGACCCCGAGGAACTCGATCGCAGGGAAGAAGATGGACGAGAGCTTCTGCGCGTACACGTTCGAGACGCGGTTCGCCTCGTTCAGGTCGCCGAACTCCCGCTGGAACGTGCGCTCGCGGCTGAAGGCCTGCACGACGGCCATCCCGGCTACCGACTCCGCGAGCTGCGCCGTCACGGCCGCAATGCGCGTGCGCACGTCGTCGAACGCGACGTGCGACGTCGTCTGGAACCAGCGCGTGACGATGACGCCCGGCGGGAGCACGATGAGCGCCACGACGCCGAGGCGCCAGTCGAGCAGGAAGAGGCCGCCGATCGCCGCGAGCAGGGTCAGCGAGTTGACGACGAGCGTCGTCAGCCCCTGGTTGAGCACGTCCGAGAGCGCGTCGACGTCGCTCGTCAGGCGCGCGATGATCCAGCCGGCCTTCTGCTGCGAGAAGTAGCGAAGCGAGAGCCCCGTGAGATGGTCGAACAGGTCGCGCCGCAGTTCGAGCACCATCCGCTGACCGATGCCGGCGAGCATGAGCCACGTCGTCGTGCCGAGCAGCCAGGCGGCGAGCCCGACGCCGACGTAGGCGACCACGTCGAGCGTGAGCCGCTCCGGGTCGGACGCCTTGATCCCGTTGTCGATGGCATCGCCGACGATCGTCCAGCCGAGGACAGGAGCCGCAGCCGACAGCGCGGCGATCGCCATCACGACGGCGATCCGGCGCCGCCGCCCGACGGTGTAGCGCCAGAGGCGGGAGAGGCCGGTGTGTCTCTCAGGCTGCAAGGGCCTCGTCTCCGAAGAGCTCGGTGAACGCACCGCCGCGCCGGATCAGGTCGTGGGGGAGGCCGCTCTCGACGATGCGGCCGCCGCCGAGCACGACGGCCCGGTCGGCGACCAGAATGGTCGAGAGACGCTGGCCCGCGATCAGCACCGTGCGCCCCGCGACGGCGGGGCGGAGGGTCGACACGAGGAGCCGCTCGGTCTCCGTGTCCACTGCCGACATCGGGTCGTCCAGGACGATGACGCGCGCCTGCGCGATGAGCGCTCGCGCGAGCGCGACGCGCTGACGCTGGCCCCCGGAGAGGTTCACGCCCCGCTCGCCGATCAGCGTGTCGTAGCCGTCCGGCAACCCGTCCACGAAGGCCGCGACACCCGCCGCCTCGCAGGCAGCGAGGACGTCGGCCCAGTCGGCGTCGGCCCGCGCCGCGAGGAGGTTGTCGCGCAACGGCATCGAGAACAGGACCGGCTTCTGCGTCACGAGGGCAACGGAGCGCCGCAGCTCGGAGAGCGGGAGGTCACGGCTGTCGACCCCGCCGAGCAGCACCCGCCCCGACGTCGGGTCGTAGAAGCGCGGAAGCAGGTTCAGCAGCGACGTCTTGCCCGCGCCGGTGGCGCCGCAGACTGCGACGATCTCGCCGCACTGCACCTCGAGGTCGACCCCGGACAGGACCTCCTTGCCCACGCCGTAGCTGAAGTGGACGTCCTCCATCCGGATCTCGAGCGGCCCGTCGGGCAGGTGCTTCGGGTCGGCCGGCTCGGGGAGGGACTCGATCGAGTCGAGCCACGCGAAGGAGCGCGACGCGGCGGCGGTTGCCCGCTGTCCCAGGTTGATGATCCAACCCAGCGCCTCGAGCGGCCACACGAGCTGCAGCAGCAGCGTGATGAAGAGCGTGAACTGGCCGATCGTGAGCGACCCGTCGATGGCCGCGTTGCCGCCGAAGTACAGCACCGCCGCGATCCCGAGCGAGGGGAGGAAGATCAGCCCCGGGAGGAACCGCGCCTCGACACCCGCCTGGCGCATGGTCTCCGAGCGGACCGCCTCGGCCCTGCCGGTGAAGCGCTCCCGGACGTCGTCCTCGCGGCCGAAGGCCTGCACCATCTCGATCCCCACGACCGCCTCGTCGGTGGCCTCGGTCAGGTGCCCCTTCTTCGCCTGGACGATGCGCGAGATCGGGAACACCTTGTGGGCGAAGAGGTACGTGAGGACGGCGATCGGCGGCATCGCGAGCGCGGCATAGAGGGTGAGGCGTGCGTTCACCGAGAGGAGGACGATCGCTGCGCCGATCAGCATCATCATGCTCTGGATCGCCTGGACGACGCCCCAGCCGATGAAGTAGCGCACGGGGTAGATGTCGTTGGTCGCCCGCGAGATCACCTCGCCCGTCGCATGCCGGTCGTAGAACGCGCGCGGGAAGCGCAGGTACGCGTCGTACATCATCCCGCGCAGCCCGGCCTCGACCGCGATGCCGATGCGCGCGGTCGCGTAGCGGCGGGTGAAGTTGACGCCGAAGCGGACGGCCGCGATGAGCGTGATCAGCCCGAGGTAGGGCAGGAGCAGGGACGTGTCGCCGCCGTCGATCGCGTTGTCGATCGTCCGCTGGATCAGAATCGGGATCGCGAGCGACAGCCCCGTGAAGATCAGCGCACAGGTGAGCCCGAGCGCGGCCAGCCGCCACTGCGCCCGCCAGAGCGGGAAGAGATGGCGCAGGGTGGGCCAGAGCTTCAGGTCGGGCGGGTCGACAGTTTGCACGCGCGGGTGGGACTCCTAGCTGCGGGCCAGGCGGGCACGCGGTCGCGGACAACGAGGGCCGTCGCCTCGGCCCTCGAGCGAGGCGACGCACCGCCCGGATGGCTCCGAGGCGGTCGGACAGCGCACTCTATCAGCCCTCCGGTCCTGGATGTCGCTCCGACTTCAATATGGCACTTGACAGACATCATTTTGATGTCATATACTGGTCACATGGACATCGGACGACACGTACAGGCCATCCAGTCGGATCTGGCGGCGGCTGCAGCGCTCGGCGATGAGGCCACGGCGGCCGCCGGCGAGCGTCTCGCGGCGGCGGTGGAGTCGTCGCTCCAGCTCCGGCTGCTCGACGTGCTCACGGAGGCGACGCTCGGGCTCAATGCCCAGCTCTCGTCGGGGCATGTCGAGGTGCGGTTGGCGGGCCGCAACCCCGACCTCGTCGTCGTCAGCGACGAGCGCGGTGAGGGCGAGTCGTCTGCGCCGGCTCCGGGCGACGATCTCAGCGCCCGGATCACCCTCCGGCTGCCGGAGGTGTTGAAGACACAGGTCGAGGCTGCCGCGAACGGCGAAGGCGTCTCGACGAACGCCTGGATCGTGCGGGCGCTGTCACGCGCGCTCGAGCCGCGCGGCGGCCGCCGCTCGCGCTCGGGCAACCGACTTCAGGGTTTCACTCAGAGCTAGGAGAGGAGCAGTCATGTCCCTTCATCAGCGTTCTTCGGCAGCGTGATCTCCCCGATCCGTCGACTCCGCCCCCCGCGGCCGGCCCGACGGCGTGCGCGTCGTCCGGCGCCCGCAAGCCGCGAGGCCCGGCCGTGACCACCGACGATGACCTTCGACACGCCCGGCGCGGTGCTGCTGCGCATCAGTCTCGACGGCGGCGAGGTCGGCGTCGAGACCTGGGACGAGCGCCGTGTCGACGTGCAGCTGATCGCGCTGCGCGACAACGACATCACGCGGCAGGTGATCGAAGAGGCCCGCGTCGAGATGTCCCCGCGCGGCGGCGGGCACGAGATCGTCGTCGACCTGAAGCGGAAATCGGGGCTCGTGCTCGGCCGCGGCCCGAAGGTCGGCGTCCGGGTGCGTTGCCCCGAAGACAGTGATCTCGCGCTCCGCAGCAGCTCGGCCGACCTGGAGGCGACGGGGCAGGCTCGGCAGCGCGGAGGTGAAGACGGCCTCCGGCGACGTCCACGTCGAGGAGGTCGCGCGCCTGGACGTCGACACCGCGAGCGGCGACGTCCGTGCGCGTGCCCTCGCAGGCGCGGCCGACCTCCGCACGGCGTCCGGAGACATGTCGCTCGGCCGGTGCAACGGGATGCTCTCTGCCAATCTCGTCTCGGGCGACCTGTACGTCGAGGACGCTGCGGCGGGGCTCGCCGTGACGACCGTCTCGGGCGACGTCCAGGTGCGGGCGGTGGGCGGGGGCTCGATCCGGGTGCAGTCGGTCTCGGGTGACGTCGAGCTTGCGATCAAGCCGGGCCAGCGCCTCTATGTCGACGCGAGCTCGGTCAGCGGCACCATGAGCTCGGAGCTCGGTCTCGACGACGCGCCCCCGGTGGACCCGGGCACGTCCGTCAGCGACCTGCGCGTGCGCACGATCAGTGGCGACCTCAACATCATCCGCGCGGCCGTTGGGGTCTGACGCCCTACTCCTCGCCGGCGAGCTCCTCGGCGAGGAGGGCCATCGCGAAGCACTGCCAGGCGAGGTCCCCGTCGTGCCGGAGCAGGCGCAGGGCCTCGCCGGCGCCGCGGAGCCCTTCGGTCTCGGCCCGGAGCGCATCGAGGCCGACCGCGAGCTGCGCGCGCAAGGCAGGATCGTCGAGGTCGGTCGCGAGCGCCGTGACGGCGCGCCCGTAGAGCTCGAGCGGCCGGCGGGGATCGCCGCCGGCCGCTAGCAGGAGCTCGGCGCGCCGGATCGAAGCGTGAAGCTCGTGCTCGTCCAGGCCGACCTCGCGTCCCGCGAGAAAGCAGAGGAGCGTCCATTGCTCCTCCGGTGGCGCCCGCTCCGTGGAGCGGATCCAGTCTCGGATGCTCTCTCTCGGCATCGATCTCCCGATCTCGGGCGGCGCGCGCCGCCCCCGCGGCCCTCGAGGGCCGCTCGGCGGCCGACAATGACAGTATGAGGCGCGTCACCGCCCTCGGCTGCGCCGTTCTCGCCGGTCTCCCGTTCGCCGCCGCCGCACGGTCCGCGCAGCCCGCCTTCCCCTCTAGCCGACGTCGGGCCGATGCGCAGATCCGCGTCGTCACCGCCGCGGGCCTGCTCGGCTCCACCCCCGCAGGCTTTCGACCGACTGATCCGCTCACACGCGGAGAGCTGGCTGACGCCCTCGCTGCCTGGGGCAAGCCGGCCACAGTCCCCGCCGACCCCGCAAAGCCCGTCACGATGAGCGAGCTCGACGCGCAGCTCGTCGACGCGCTCGGACTCACGCCGGCCGCCCGTCGCATCCGGCTCGCCGCCGCGGCCGGGCAGCTCACCCCCACGTCACGGCTCGGCACCGAGACGGTGGCCCGCCTTCTCGGCCTCCGCCTCAACCACCCGCAGGGGTCGGACGATCTCGAGCTGCTGCCCACGCAGCCCGCGACGCGCGCCGAGGCGGCGTACTCCTTCGCACGGGCGCTCGCCTTGACTCCGGGGCAGGTGACCTGGGTCGATCAACTCAGCGCGACCTTCACCTTGCCCGCGTTCGACGAGTTGCAGCGCGCGGTGGTGGCCAGGGCGCTCCGCTTCGTCGGCTACCCGTACGTGTGGGAGGGGACCTCGGAAGCGACGCAGAAGCTCCAGAGCAGCACGGCGCCGGGCGGGTGGACAACGGCTCCCGGCGGGTTCGACTGCTCGGGCTTCGTGTGGCGCGTGTACAAGACGAAGCCCTTCCCCGGCGCGCCGATGCTCGGCGACGTCCTCAAGGGCAGGACGACCTATGCGATGAGCGCGGAGGTCCCGAAGTCGGATCGAATCGGCCTGGCGGCTCTCGAGCCCGGAGACATCGTCTTCTTCGGCGGCCGCGGGCCGAAGTCGTCACCGGCGGACGTGGGCCACATGGGCATCTACGTCGGAAACGGCTGGTTCGTCCACTCAGCGACCGCCGGCGTCACGCTGCAGCCGCTGCAGGGCTGGTACACGACGACGTTCGCCTGGGCGAGGCGTCCGCTCCTCGAGGCGGGGCTCACGGCCTAGTGCGGGCTCAGATCGAGCCCGCGAACGTGTTGCACGCGGCCGGCCTGCCGGTCTCGTAGCCCTTCGAGAACCACCGTCGCCGCTGCTCGGAGGAGCCGTGCGTCCAGCTCTCCTTGTCGACCTGACCCCGGGTTCGCTCCTGGATGCGGTCGTCGCCGACAGCGCCCGCGGCGTCGATCCCGGAGTTGATGTCCGCCTGGGTGAGGTTCTCGATCAGCCCCGTCTCGACCGCGTGCCTCGCCCACACGCCCGCGAAGCAGTCGGCCTGGAGCTCCGTCCGCACGGAGCCGCCCTCGGGTCCGCTGCCCTGCTGCGCCCGGCTCAGCGTCCCCAGGAGATCCTGGACGTGGTGGCCGTACTCGTGGGCGAGGACGTAGGCCTCCGCGAACGGGCCCCCCTGGGCGCCGAACCGCGACTGCAGCTCGTCGAAGAAGCCGAGGTCGATGTACACCTGCTTGTCGGCAGGGCAGTAGAACGGGCCGACCTGAGAGCTCGCGGCGCCGCAGCCCGTCTGCACCGAGTCCGTGTAGAACACGGTTTTCGCGGGCCTGTAGCCGTCGAGCGACTTCGACCAGTAGGCCTGGATGCTGTTGACGTCCGCCACGATCCGGCAGTCCTGCCGCTCGTTGGCGTCCTGCCCGGTCTGGCAGTCCTGACCGAGCGTCGAGGGAGGCCCGGTCGAGATCGCCTGGCCGTCGAGGCTGCCCAGAGACCCGAGGCCGCCGTTGCCGCCCGCCAGCACCGTGTAGAGCACGAAGATGACGAGACCGACCACGCCGAGGCCGCCGCCGCCCGCGATCATGGGCCCGCCCATGCTGCGGCCGCGCACATCGGTGACCTGCGACGGGTCGAGCTTGGCGCCACTGCGGAACCTCATCGGAACCTCCTTCCCCGAAACTGGCACTCTCACGCCATGCCGACGTCCACGCGGCGAAGCCGCGTCCGCCACACGCTCGCGATCGTCCCGGCTGCGGCCCTCGTGGCGTCGGCACTCGGAGGCGGCGCGCCGGCCCGTACCCTGGCGCCGGAGGCCGCCCCCACGACCGCCGAGCTCGTCGGGCAGCGGCTCGTGGTCGCGCTCGAGGGGACGCGTCCCTCGCCGGCGCTGCTCGGCCGGATCCGGCGAGGGGAGATCGGCGGCGTCATCCTCTTCGGCGCCAACATCACCGGCCCGGCGCAGCTGCGGCAGCTCACGGCCGAGCTCCAGCGCGCTGCTCGCGCGGGTGGGCGGCCGCCGCTTCTGATCTCGACCGATCAGGAGGGAGGAGCGGTGCGGCGCGTCTCCTGGGCCGGCCCGGAGCTGTCGGCGTCGCAGCTCGGCGCCTCGAGCGCCGCAGTCGTCCGGCGGGAGGCACGGAGCGCCGGGGTCGCCCTCAGGGCGGTCGGCGTCAACGTCGATCTCGCGCCCGTCGCGGACGTGCCGGCGGCCGGGTCGTTCTTGGCCGGGCAGGGTCGCACGTTCGGTACCTCGACGGACGTCGTCGCCGGCGCGGTATCGGCGTTCGCACTCGGGCTTCGAGATGCAGGGGTCTCGGCGCTCGGTGAAGCACTTCCCGGGCATCGGCGAGGCGACGCAGAACACCGACCGGTCCGCCGTGGAGATCCGGTCGAGCCGCGCGGATCTGGAGGCGGGCCTCGCCCCCTTCCGGGCGGCGATCGCCGCCGGCGCGCCGATCGTGATGGTCTCGAACGCCTCGTACACGGCGCTCGACTCGAAGCCGGCGCCGTGGTCGCCGCGGATCCAGCGGCTGCTGCGCGACGACCTCGGATTCCAGGGCGTGTCCGTCACCGATGCCCTGGAGGGCGCCGCCGCCACGCGTGGGCGCGCGCTGTCGTCGGTCGCGGTGCTCGCAACGCAGGCCGGCGTCGACCTCCTGCTGCTCACGGGGAGCGAGAGGTCGAGCGCGGCCGTGTACGAGCGCCTTCTGGCCGCCGCGGCGAGAGGGGACATCCCGGCCTCGTCGCTCCGCCGCAGCTACGACAGGATCCAGCATCTGAAGCGCACCCTCGGCTGAAGGCGGCGCCTCCCCCCGCTCGCTACCCTCCGGGTACACCTTCAGGAGGCTGACAATGACTGAGCTCGCACCCGCGCCCGGTGAGCGCGCGGATTCTGTTGCGATCGGGATCGCTCCCGTCCGACACTGGATCGACGGCCGCTTCGTGGCCGGGACATCGGGCCGCACGAGCCCCGTGTTCAACCCGGCCACGGGCCGGCAGACCGGCGAGGTGCACCTCGCCTCGGTGACGGAGGTCGACAGTGCGGTGCAGTCCGCCAAGGCGGCGTTCGCCTCGTGGCGAACCGTGTCGCTCGCGAAGCGCGCAGAGCTGCTGTTCGCGATCCGTGAGCTCGTCCACGAGCGCAAGTCGGACATCGCGAAGATCCTCGTCGCCGAGCACGGCAAGGTGCTCTCGGACGCCATGGGCGAGGTGACGCGCGGGCTCGAGGTGATCGAGTATGCGTGTGGGATCCCGACGCTGTTGAAGGGCGAGTTCTCGGAGCAGGCCTCGAGCGGGGTCGACGTCTACTCGATCCGGCAGCCGGTGGGCGTCGTCGCGGGTATCACTCCGTTCAACTTCCCGGCCATGGTGCCCATGTGGATGTGGGCGCCCGCGATCGCGTGCGGGAACACGTTCGTGCTGAAGCCGTCGGAGAAGGATCCGTCGGCCTCGCTCTTCACGGCCGAGCTGCTGAAGGAGGCGGGCCTGCCGGACGGGGTCTTCAATGTCGTCCAGGGAGACAAGGTCGCGGTCGACGCGCTGCTCGAGCACCCGGACGTGAGCGCCCTCAGCTTCGTGGGCTCGACGCCGATCGCGCGCTACATCTACGAGACCGGCACCCGCGCCGGCAAGCGCGTGCAGGCGCTCGGCGGGGCCAAGAACCACATGATCGTCCTGCCCGACGCGGACATCGAGATGGCGGCCGACGCGGCGGTCAGCGCTGCCTACGGTTCCGCCGGCGAGCGTTGCATGGCGGTGTCCGTCGTCGTGGCTGTCGGCGACGTGGCGGATCCGCTGATCTCTGCGCTCGAGGAGCGGCTTCCGAGGATCACGGTCGGCGACGGAATGGATCCCGCATCCGAGATGGGGCCGCTCGTGACCCGTGAGCACCGCGACCGGGTCGCCGGGTATCTGGACTCCGGTGCGGCCCAGGGCGCCAGGATCGTGGCGGACGGCCGCGAAAGCACGCCGGACGGCGACGGGTTCTTCCTCGGCGTCTCGCTGCTCGACGACGTGACGACCGAGATGGATGCCTACCGGGACGAGATCTTCGGGCCGGTGCTCAGCGTGATGCGGGTCGGCACGTACGACGAGGCGCTCGAGCTCATCAACCAGAACCCGTATGGCAACGGCACCGCGATCTTCACCCGCGACGGAGGCGTCGCCAGGCAGTTCCAGTTCGACGTGGAGGCCGGAATGGTGGGCATCAACGTCCCGATCCCCGTTCCCGTCGCGTACTACTCGTTCGGCGGCTGGAACGCGTCGCTGTTCGGCGACAGCCACATCTACGGGCCCGAGGGAATCCACTTCTACACGCGCGGCAAGGTGGTCACGAGCCGCTGGCCTGACCCTGCCACGAGCAAGGTCGACCTCGGCTTCCCGCAGACGCGTTAGGTCGTTCGCCGGCTGGGCTCCGGGTCGGCCCGTCTGACGTTGTGAGACGCCGCACCAGGCCTCCGCGATGCCCAAGCTGAGCGCGGGGCTACTGCTGTACCGGCTCGCGGCGGGCGGGCCCGAGGTGCTGCTCGTCCATCCAGGCGGGCCCTTCTACGCGCGGAAGGACGACGGCGTGTGGTCGGTGCCAAAGGGGGAGCACGACGCGGACGAGGATCCGCAGGCGGTGGCGCTGCGAGAGTTCGAGGAGGAGCTCGGTGCGCCGCCGCCGGTCGAGCCGGCACACCTCGTCGAGCTCGGCACGGTGCGGCAGAAGGCCGGCAAGCTCGTCACGGTCTGGTGTGCCGAGGGCGACTTCGATCCGACGGAGGTACGGAGCATGACGTTCGTCACCGAGTGGCCGCCCCGTTCTGGGCGGCTGCAGGAGTTCCCCGAGGTCGACCGTGCGGCCTGGTCACCCCTCCCCGAGGCGCGGCGGAAGCTGATCCCGGCGCAGGCCGAGTTCGTCGACCGGCTGGAGGCGCTCCTCGCCCGCGCCTGACCCGTGCTGGACATGTCCAGTCAGGGAGGCTGCGCTCGAAACGGCCATGATCAGTGCGTGAGGGTCCTGATCGAGGGCTTCGGCCCGGACGCGGTTGCGTTGGCCTGCTTCCTCTCCGCCGAGGGGCACGGCGTCCGCCTCGCTGGCTCCGGTGAGACGCTCGAGCAGGCGGTCGCGGCCGACCTCGTGGATCGCGGTGTCACGATCGTGCCGTCGGCCGACCTCGATGCGGATCCGGGCCCGGCCGACGTCGCCTACCTCGACCCGTGGACGCCCGAAACCGCTCCACGCGTGATGGGGCTGCGCGCGCAGGGCACGCGGCTCTCCTGCCTCGGCGACGTCCTGCTCGAGCGCTGGCCCGGTCGGAGCATCGGCATCACCGGCACGGCGGGGAAGACGAGCACGACTGCGCTCACGGCCGAGATCCTGCAGGGCGCCGGCATCGCCGCGGCCGTGAGCCGCGGAGCCCGGGCGGGAAACCTCTGGCCGACCGGAGATCTGCTCGAACGCCTGCCGCCGGGGACGGAGGAAGACCCTCCGCTCCTCCTCCTCGAGTTGACGAGCTCCCACCTGGCGTTCATCCACCACAGCCCCACCATCGCGGCCGTGATCTCGTTCTGGCCCGACCACCTCGAGCTCCACGGCGACCTCGCCCGCTACCGGGGCGCCAAGGAGACGATCGTGCGCCACCAGCGTGCGGGCGACGCCGTCGTCGTCAACGCGGACGACGCATCCGCAGGCTTCGCCGCGGCCACTCCCGCCGCGCTCGTCGAGTTCAGCCTCGAACGACGCGTCGAGCACGGCGCCTACCTGGATCCCGCGAGAGGGCTCGTGCTGGCCGCCGGCGGAGAGGAAACGGCGCTCGGCGACATCGTGACACGCATTCCTCATCGCGCAAACGCGGTCGCGGCCGCGGCGATCGCGCTCACCGCGGGCGCCGACGCCGACGCAATCGCGCGCGGCATCGAGACGGCGACGCTCCCGCAGTGGCGCGCGCACCCGGCGGGGACGCTCGCAGGGGCGGTGGTGGTCGACGACGGGATGGCCGCGACGCCGGCCAAGGCCGCAGCCTTGCTCGCGCAACATCCCGATCGGAGCGTCATCCTCGTCGCGGGAGGGCTCAACCACGCAGGAGGGAGCCTCGTGCATGCCGCGCCCGCGGAGCAGGCGCTGCTCGAGGCGGCCTGCGAGGAGATCGCCCGCGCCGCGCGTCTCGTGATCGTCTTCGGCGAGGCCGGGCCGCGCCTCGTGCCGCTGCTACGCCGGCGTCACGTCGACGTCGTCGAGACAACCACCCTGGATGACGCAGTCACTGTTGCGGCGCGGCATGCGGCCGGTGCCCGCACGGTGGTCTTCTCCCCACTCTTCCCCGTCTCGCTGGAGGATCGCGCCCGGTTCGCGCACCTGATTGCGCGGACGCGGTGACGTCGGGTGCGAGCCGCCGCTGCCGTCATTCGCCGCCCGCGGACTCCTGGCGCCGCTTGTCGAAATACGGCAGGACGTACTTCTTGAGCAGCCAGAAGCTGAGCACCGCATAGAACAGCTTTTTGAGCACCGTGCCTCCTCGCTAGAGACATCCGTCAGCCGCGCCGGCATCTGCGACCCTACCGCATGGGCTGTCGGCAACCGCTGCGCCTGCGCCGGACGGCATGTGCAAAAGTGCGATCGTGAAGGTCACGATGCTCCTCGCCGACTTCGTGCAGGTCTCGGACGGCAAGCTCACGGTGGTCGGCGGTGGCTGGTCGCTCACCGGGCCGGAGACGACGCCCTTCGGCATCGCGATCCTCGTCCACGTCCCTTGGGACCAGGCCAACCGACGGCACACGCTGCGCCTCGAGCTCGTCGATGCCGACGGCCGGCCCGTGACCCTCCCGGGCGACGACGGCGAGGAGCGGCCGATCGTCTTCCTCGACGACGTCGAGTTCGAGGTGGGCCGTCCGGCGGGGATCAAGCCCGGCACACCACTCGAGCTGCCGCTCGCGGTGAACTCGGGGCCGCTCCCGCTCGAGCCGGGCGGACGCTACGAATGGCGGCTCTCGATCGACGGCGCGGGCGACGAGGACTGGCGGCTCGCCTTCAGCGTCCGGCCCCACGAGGAGCCGGACACCTAGCCCCGGCCGGCGGCTGCGGCCGCCCACGGGCTCGCCCGCCCCGTACCGGGGAGGCAGCAGTCCGTGGGGCAGACGTCGTGGCTCGCGGCGTAGCGGCCCACAGCGGTGCGGATGGCGCCGCGCCGCCCGAGGCGCTCCTCGACGAGCTCGCGGATCATCGCGACGAACGCCGGGTGCATCGACGCGCTCGAAGCCCGCACGAGCTCGAGGCCGAGTGCCGCCGCAGTGTTCCGCGCCTCGACGTCGAGGTCGTAGAGCACTTCGAGATGATCGGAGACGAAGCCGATGGGCGAGAGCACGACGCTCGTCACGCCGCGGGCGGCGACGTCCCGCAGGTGATCGAGCACGTCCGGCTCCAGCCACGGCACGTGCGGCGGGCCGCTGCGGCTCTGGTAGACGAGCTCCCAGTCGGTGACTCCGACGGCCTCCGCCACGAGCCGCGCCGACTCGCGCAGCTGATCCTCGTAGCGGCACGCCCGCGCCATCGCGAGCGGGATCGAGTGCGCCGTGAACGTCAGATGGGGGGCGCCGCCACGCTGGAGCTGCTCCAGGGCCTGCCGGACGTGATCGGCATTCGCCTCGATCCAACCGGGATGGTTGAAGAACACGCGCGTCCGCAGCACCTCCGGCGCCCGCGGCCCCACCGCCTGCTGCGCCCGGAACAGGTCCTCGCGGTACTGGCGGCACCCCGAGTACGAGGAGTAGGCCGAGGTCAGGAAGGCGAGCGCACGCTCGACGCCGTCGTCGGCCATCTCCCGCAGCGTGTCGGCGAGGAAGGGATGCCAGTTGCGGTTGCCGAAGTAGATCGGGAGCTCGATCCCGTATCCGTCGAACTCGAGGCGGAGAGCGTCGACGAGAGCGCGGTTCTGCGCGTTGATCGGGCTGACGCCGCCGAAGAGCTGGTAGTGGTGGGCGACCTCCTCGAGACGCTCGCGTGGGACGTTGCGCCCGCGGGTGACGTTCTCGAGAAAGGGCATGACGTCGTCCACCCCCTCCGGCCCTCCGAACGAGACGACGACGAGCGCGTCGAAGCGCGTCGCCGGGAACGTGGAGACGAAACCGTCCGCGGGTGCCTTCAGGGCGGCGCTCACCGCGTCGAGCGTAGCCGCCGACACGACCTGCAGGTGGTCGCGGGACCAGGGTCGGCCGGCCCCGTGCACCCGGTCGTGTACTCTGAGGCGGCAGGCTGCCGGAGCGGGCGGCCGGCACAGGCAATGGTGCCCCGGAGGATCGATTGATCCCGCCGGGGCTTTTTCTTTGGTCCAGAAGGAGGTCGGATGGCCGTCGACGCGCAGAGGGAGGCACGGCACGTGGCAACGCGCCCCGTCGTCACGGACGAGGCTCAGGCCTTCCGGTCGCCGGTGACGACGCTGCTCGAGACGCTGTACGAGGCGCACGCCGATCTCGACGCGGGCGAAGTCGCCACCTACATCCCCGAGCTCGCGTGCGCCGATCCCGACTCGTTCGGCATCGCGCTCGCCACGACCGGAGGATCGCTGTACGAGGTCGGCGACAGCCGGTCGCCCTTCACGTTGCAGTCGATTTCGAAGCCGCTGACGTACGCCCTCGCGCTCGAGCGGCTGGGACAGCAGACGGTGCACGAGCGGATCGGGGTCGAGCCGAGCGGCGACGCGTTCAACTCGATCGACCTCGCACCTGATACCGGCACACCTGCCAACGCGATGATCAACGCGGGCGCGATCACGGCTGCGGCCCTGCTTGCCAACGACCTGGAGAGCCCGTTCCCGGACGTGCTCGACCTCTACGGCCGCTACGCCGGGCGGACGCTCTCGGTGGACGAGGCGGTCTACGCGTCGGAGCGCGTCACCGGCCACCGCAACCGGGCGATCGCGCACCTCCTGCGCACGTTCGACGTCGTGGAGGGAGATCCCGAGGAAGGTCTCGATCTCTACCTCCGTCAGTGCGCCGTCACGGTCGACTGCCGCGACCTTGCCCTGATCGGGGCGACGCTCGCGAACGGCGGCGTCCATCCGCGCACCGGCGTGCGCGCCGTCGGCGCCGACATCGTCCGCGACGTTCTCAGCGTGATGGCGAGCTGCGGGATGTACGACGGAGCCGGGCGCTGGCTGAAGCGCATCGGGCTTCCCGCCAAGAGCGGCGTCTCGGGCGGGATCCTGGCGGTCCTGCCCGGCCGGCTCGCGGTCGCCGTCTACTCGCCTCGGCTCGACCTCCAGGGCAACTCGACGCGGGGTGTTGCCGTCTGCCGCGATCTCTCGGCGCGCCTGAACCTCCACCTGGTGCGCCCGGGCGAGCGCGTCGCCTCACCGATCCGAAGTTCGAGGACGCTCGCAGACACCGCCTCGAAGCGCGCGAGGACCGCGGCCGAGCGGCGGATCCTCGACGAGACAGGGTCCGAGGCACTCGTCTTCGAGCTCCAGGGAGAGCTCGGGTTCGGCGCGGTCGAGATCGTGTCCCGGCGCCTCCAGGCCGCAGAGCCGCTGCCACGGGCGGTGATCGTCGACGTTCGCCGGATCACGGCCGGCGAGTCGGGCGGAGTCGGGCTGCTGGAGGAGCTGCGCGAGACGCTCGCAGACGAGGGAATCGCCTTCGCCGTCGCGGGCACGCCCGCGCCAGACGTCGTCGGCCTGCTCGGTTCGATCGAGCGGTTCCCGGAGCTCGACCGGGCCCTCGAATGGTGCGAGGACGAGCTGTTGCGGCAGGCCGGGATGAACGGCGGCGCCGCTCGCGTCAACCCGGCCGAGCACGAGTTGCTCGACGGCATGCCGCGACACTCGCTCGTTCGCCTGCGCATGCTCATGCGGCCGCAGCGACATGGGGCGGGGGAGACCGTGGTCGCGAAGGGTGCCCCGGCGGACGAGCTGTTCCTCGTGCTCGCGGGTCAGCTCACGGTGACCGACTCCGGCGAGGATGGGCCCAGGCTCGCGACGATCTCGGCCGGCATGACCTTCGGCGAGCTCGGGTTCGCGCTCGGCAGCGCCCGGACCGCGGACGTCGTCGCCGACACGGACGTGGAGATGCTCGTGCTCGACCGCGCCACGTTGGCGCTCCTGCGAGAGGAGGACACGTCGCTCTACGCGACGTTGCTCGAGCGGCTGCTCGCCTCTCTCGCGCGGACGACCGTGCGGCTCGATCTCGAAGCGCGGGCGGTCATGCGCTAGCTGACGTGGCAGGCGCGAGCAGCCGCGACAGGATCACCGGGAGGGCCTCGTCCGCGAGTGCCTGGAGCTGATCGGTCGTGAGGAGCTGCACCGGGTGTGGCACGAGCACCATCCGGTAGGCGGGCATACCGAGCAGCCGTGCCTGCTCCAGGGCCTCGTCGACAAAAGGCTCCGTCCCGACGGCCGCCGTCGGAACGCCGAGGCGCTCGAGCCGAACGGCGTCGTGCACACTGCACGACACGCAGGATCCTCAGTCGGCGAGCCCTTCCACCACCAGGTCGCCGTGGATCGCGACGCGCTCGATCACCTCGCTCGACGCCGGCTTCGAGAAGATCTCCTTCGCCAGGCGGAAGGTCTCGGCACCGCGCGACCGCAGGTGGTGCTCGAGCCGGTCGAGCAGCTCGCTGCCGCGATTCTTGGTGATGTCGAGCAGGACGACCCGTCGCCCGGCGAGCGAGTCGGGTCGGGCTGCGAACGGAACCGGCTCTGCGGCCGCCTCGTCGATCGGGCTCACGTACTCCATCGGATCTCCTTCGTCACGACCTCCGCCTGCATGCCGTCGCAGGGCCCGAAGACCGCCGAGAAGCGGCCCGCCTCGCCGCCCGCGACGACGATCTGGATTCGATCCTCGTCGGTCCACTTCGGCACGAGCGTGTCGTCGGCGCTCGCGTGCACGAGCGGTGTCGTCTCGCCGCGCCGCAGCTCTGCGGCCGGTCGTTGCACGGACGCGAACATCGCCGCGCGGACGTCCTGCTTGCTCCACCCGGCAGCCGCGAAGAGCGACGCGTGCTCGGGGCAGAGCACGAAGAGCGAGGTGTCGGGCATCGGCCACCAGTTCGGGCTCCAGTGGCTCGCCGCGGCCCACGCGAGCGTCGACGCGAGATCTGCGGGGGTTCGGCTGCGGTGCTCGGAGATCGAGAGCGGAGCATCCCCCGCGACGAGCGTCACCGTGGACGCGTCGGCCGGGAAGCCGCGCTCGACGTGGAGCGGCTCCCAGGGGCTCGCCTCCTCGTTCTCCGCGAAGCAGGTTCCGACCTTGCCCGGATGACCGAGCGTGGCCCGATCGAGGCCGCCCGGCCGCGCACCGCCGGTGAGCGTGAGGAGGAGGCGCAGTGCACGCCCGATCGTCATGTTCGCGCGGGTTCCGGGGCCGAGCGCGCCCATCCCGCCGTTGATCCCGAGCTGCTCGCGCACAGGCCCGTTGACGACGAGGATGGGGCCGGCCGGCTGGGTCGTCACCGCGATCCCGTGAGCGTTGAAGGCCGGCTCGAGCGCGGCCTCAGCTGCCGCCCGCACGACCGGGAAGTAGGCAGGACGGCATCCCGCAAGGACGGCGCAGGCCGCGATGCGCTCGAGCGTCGCCTCGCCGTGGGACGGTGGCACGGGGCCGAGCGAGAGTGCCGGGTCGGCACCTCCGAGCATCGCCTCGACCCGTTCGGGCGTCGGCGGGATGACGGGCAGACCGTCGCTCCAGCCGCGCTCGAGCATGTCCTCGAGCTCGTCGAGCCCTCCCACGGCCTCGTAGGTCCAGCGCGCGCCGCAGCCGGGCTTGCGGAGCGGCTCCTCGGTCGTGAGCGTCGTTCCCAGCAGCCGCTCGTATCCCTCGGCGTCCCAGCCGACGACGAGGTCGGTCACGCGGGCGCCGGGCTCGATGCGCACGGCGGTCGGCACGGTCTCGATGCCGTAGGCCCGCGATACCGCGAAGGGCGCCGGCTCCGAGAGCACGGGGAACCGGATGCCGGTCCGCCGCGCGAGCTGGGCCGCGCGTACCGGCGTCTCCTCCGCGACGCACGCGAGTGCGGCTCCGTCCCCGCTGCGAATCACCGCCAGCCGCCGCAGCGCGAGCGTCGACGTGGGGCAGTCAGCGTGCGCGAACACGAGCACGACGGGCCCCTCCGAGGCGAGCGCCTCGAGCGAGAGCGGCTCGCCGTCGATCCGCTCGAGCGTGAACGGGGGAGCGGTGGCTGGCAAGCCTCCAGCGTATGCCACGCCGGGTCGGACCTGCCGGCCCGGCTCCTGACGGTACGCTGTAGGACGCTCGGGGCGTTAGCTCAGCTGGGAGAGCGCCGCCTTTGCAAGGCGGAGGTCGCCGGTTCGATCCCGGCACGCTCCATAGAGAAAAGCCCCGGAAATCCCGGGCTTTTGTTTTCTGATTGTGTGTGCAGGAAGCTGGGCCGCCCTTATTCCGCCCTTGCCGCAGGACGCGTTAGGGGCGGACCTGCCAGTCGCAGGTCCGCCCCCTGCTGTCGCTGCTCTACGGGGCTTGCAGGTACGGCACGAGGACCTCGCAGCCGCCGCTTTGGAGGTCGGGATGTGGCCCGTGTAGCTCAGACACCGTCTCGGAGATGAAGTCACCCACCGGATTGGTTGGATCGCCGGTGTACTCGTAGACATCGACGAAGGTGACAGGCCCAGCATTGAGACTCAAGGTCGGACCACCGGTGATCGAAAACTTCTCGAACAGACCCCCGTAGGTAGTCGTGATCGTGACCGTCCCCGCCTGCTCGTCGATCACGGCCGGCGATGTTTGCTTCTGCGGCCCGGCGAAGGTGAGCGTGGTCGATTTTCCATTGTCGGCCGTGAAGACGCCGACGAGGTTGCCGCTCATGAAGTACGTGCCGTTGCCCGTGTCGCGGAAGACCGACGTGCCGTGACCGACGGTCGTTCCCGAGATGCCGCAGACGTTGGAGGGCTTCGTGAACGAGAAGTGCGTCGACCTGCGTCGATCCCGCCGCGAGACCCGTCGCCGCGGTGACGCACGCCAGCACCGTCGCGATGGCTAGCAGTAGAAGCTTCGTTCGCATGACCTTGCCGCCTTCCTGTCGGATGTGTTCATGACCGCGACCGAGGCTAGGAATCCGCGCCTAAGATCCGGCAAGATCACGCCTAGACCGTGGCTAAGTCATTGCGGCTGAAGGTGTTTCTCACGGGTCGGGTCGCAGCCGAGGCGAACGGACGCGTGCTGGACGAGGCGCGCTTCCCGGGGCGTCAAGGTCGGCTTCTCTTTGCCTACCTGGTCGCAGCCCGGGGCAGACCGGTGCCCCGGGACGAGCTCGCGGACGCGATCTGGGGGGAATCGCCGCCCGCGACCTGGGAGAAAGCGTTGACCGTAATCGCGAGCAAGCTCCGCGGCCTGGTCGCAGAAGACGGGATCACGCTCACAAACGCGTTCGGCTGCTACCGCCTCGACCTGCCCGAGGGGACGTGGGTCGACCTGTTCGCAGCCGCGAGCGGCGCACAGGACGCGGAAGAAGCGCTTGCCGCAGGCGAGCTCGACCAGGCACGGGCGGCGGCTGAGTCGGCGGAGTCACTGGCGCGCCCGCCGTTCCTGCCCGGTGAAGACGGAACGTGGGTCGAGCAGAAGCGACGCGACCTCGCCGACATCCGCGAGCGCGCGTTGAGCGTCCTTGCCGATGCGTGCCTGCGTTCGGGCGCCGCGCGGGAGGCGGCAAAGTGGGCCGAGGAACTGATCGCGCTCTCGCCGTTTCGCGAGGCTGGATACCGCCGTCTGATGGAGGCACACGTCGTCGCGGGAAACCGCGCCGAGGCGCTTCGCGTGTACGAGCAGTGCCGGCAGCTTCTCGCGGAGGAGCTCGGCGCGTATCCGTCGCCGGAGACAGACTCGATCTACCGTGCACTCCTGGAGGCACCGCAGACGTCCGTTCGAACGACGCCGGTCGCCGAGCCGACGGTCGAACCCGGTAAGTCGGAGCTCTCGCGAGCCCAGACGGAGGCTCGACCGCTCCGGGCGGAGCAGGTAGTCGAGCGACGGTCGCGGAAGCGCCGTGCAGTCCTTCTCTCTGCGCTCGTCGGCGTGATCGCTGCCGCTGTGGTGGTTCCACTCGTGGTGTTCGGTCAAGGAAGCGGAGGCCGCGCGGCCGTCTCGGCGGCCGGCGACTCGCTGGCCGTGGTCGACGCGCGCTCGGGTCGCCTTGTCGCCGCCACCGCCGTCGGCGCAACACCCACGGCCGTCGCGGCCGGCGAAGGTGCGTATTGGGTCACCAACGCCGACCGCCACACGGTGTCGCGGATCGACTCTGGAACGACCGCCGTCGTCGACACGATTCCAGTTGGCAACGGCCCGAGCGGGATTGCGACCGGCGCCGGCGCGGTCTGGGTGGTCAACAGCCTCGACGCCACGGTCTCGCGGATCGACCCGGGCACGAACACGGTCGTCCAGAAGATCCCCGTCGGGGGCGGGCCGCGCGGGATCGTCTACGCGGCCGGCTCGGTCTGGGTCGCGAACACGGGCGACGGAACGATCACGAGGATCGACCCCGAGAGCGGCAGGCCGACCAAGCTGCTCCAGGTCGCCGCGACCGAGCTCGCCTTCGGCGCAGGCACGCTGTGGGCGAGCCAGCGTGCCGCGGGCCAGGTGGTTCGCATCGATCCGACGACCGGGAAGCAGGTCTTCGCCCCGATCCACGTCGGGAACGGCCCGACGGGGATCGCCTTCGGCCACGGCGCGGCGTGGGTGGCGAACAGCCTGGACGGGACGGTCTCCCGGATCGATCCCGAGACGAACTCCGTCACCGCAACCGTTCTCACCGGGAACGGGCCAGATGCGGTGGCCGTCGACCCACGCGGCATCTGGGTGAGCAACCAGTTCGACGGCAACGTCGTGCGGATCGATCCCGGCAGGAACCAGGTGGCGCAGCGAGTGAGCGTGGGAAGCCGGGTGTCGGGACTGGCGATGTCGGGCGACGCCGTGCTCGTCGCCGTCCCTCACTCGGGCGCCGGCCACCGCGGCGGGACGCTCGTGCTGCGGACGAACGGGCCCAGGAAAGAAGGGGACGCCGACTCCATCGACTCGATCGACTACGCGCTTTCGGAGTACACGTACGTCTTCGCCACTCCTGCGGATGACCGGCGACGGCCTCACCGCGTTCAACCAGGTCAGCGGTCTGGCCGGCACGCAGCCCGTGCCCGACCTCGCGACGTCGCTGCCGGCGCCGACCGACGGCGGCCGCACGTACACCTTCCAGCTCCGGCCCGGCATCCGCTACTCGAACGGCAGGCCGGTGCAGGCGACGGACTTCCGCTCCACCTTCGAACGCTTCTACGCGCTCGGATCACCCGTGACGGACTACGACGGGATCGTCGGCGGCGCGCAATGCCGGAAGCATCCGAAGCGATGCGACCTCTCGCGCGGGATCGTCGCCGACGACCGTGCCCACACCGTCACCTTCCACCTGACCCGGCCAGACCCCAACTTTCTCTACAAGCTCGCGTTCCCGTCCGCCTACGTGCTGCCGGGCGGCACGCCGCGGCGGCCGGCCGGAACGCACCCGCTGCCCGCGACCGGCCCCTACATGATCGCGACCTACAGGCCGGGGAGACTGCTCAGGTTCGTCCGCAATCCGTTCTTCCACGAATGGTCGCGGGCCGCACAGCCGGACGGGTACCCCGACCGCATCGACATCCGCATCGCCGGCACCGCGGACGAGGCGATTCGCGACGTCGTCGACGGCAAGGCCGATGTCGTGCGGTTGTCCGAGCCGTGGACCCCGTCGCAGCTGTCGAGGCTCGAGCTCCAGCACGCGAGCCAGATCCACTCCGACCCGAGGTGGAACCTCCAGGCGCTCTTCCTCAACACTCGCGTCCCGCCCTTCGACCGGCTCGACGCCCGTAAGGCGATCAACCTCGCCGTCGACCGCGCCGCGGCGACGAGCGCCTGGGGCGGGCCGAACGTTGCCGACCCGACGTGCCAGCTCCTGCCGCCGAACTTCCCCAGCTACCGCCCCTACTGCCCGTACACGGCCGGCTCGACGAAGAGCGGCAACTGGACGGCACCCGACCTGGCGAAGGCGAAGGCGCTCGTGGCACGCTCGGGGACGCGCGGCATGAAGGTCACCGTCTGGGCGTGGTCGGCAGGCAAAGGGCTTCAACCAGGTGGCCGTGAAGGTGCTGCGCTCGCTCGGGTACCGCGTGGCGGTGAAGCCGGTCGTCGGAGACCGATACTGGGGTGCCGTCGGTGACTCGCGAAACCGCGCGCAGATCGGGTTCATCGGCCGGGCGTTCGGCTACCCGGACCCGGGGGCGTTCCTTGCTCAGGTCTTCAGCTGTGCAGCGTTCCTGCCCGGGAACCCCGTCAACCTGAACCCAAGCGCGTTCTGCGACCCGGGCATCGACCGCCAGATGCGGAGGGCGCAGGCAGAGCAGCTGAGCGACCCGACCGGGTCGCGCGCACGCTGGCAACGGGTCGACCGCGAGATCACAGACGCTGCACCGTGGGTGCCGCTCATGATCACGAAGGACGTGAACTTCCTCTCGAAGCGCGTCGGCAACTACCAATACAGCCCGCAGATGGGCATGCTCATCGACCAGCTCTGGGTACGGTAGGACAGCTCTGACAGCAAGGTCGTGACCGCGTCGGAGAGGGTCGAAGGCGGCGCCAGAATCGATCGCGCCCCAGTGACCTAGCCACGGGATAGGCGTGATCTTGCCGGATTCTAGGCGCGAATTCCTAGCCTCCGTTGCGAGGGAATCGTGGACAAGACGCTCACCTGCGACTGCGGATTCACCGCCCGGGCCTCGGACGACGTCGGACTCGCCACAGAGGTTCGGCGTCACGCCTGGGAGGCCCACGGGATGCTGCTCTCGCACAACGAAGCGCTTGTGCTTCTGTTCCACGCCGAGCTGGCAGGAGCGACCGCGATCCCCGCGCGACCACAGACCGCAACAGAAACGGAGGAGCAATGAAGAAGGCAGTTCTCACACTCGCGGCAGTAAGTGCGCCTCCCGGCCACGATCCAGCCAGGCCCTTGTCCCCGGTACGCGACATTTCCCCGCCCCGCTCTCTCCTCGGCGTCAAGGTCGAAGGGCAAGCCAAGAACCTCGATCTTCTTCCCCGACAGCGATGAAGAGCGAGACGCGATCGGCCTCTGGCAGCAACAGATCCGCGAAGCGTCGACTCTCGACGAGCTGCTGGAAGCAGAACGCGAAGCCGCGGCCGCCTACTGGGCCTGCTGGGCCGGGATCCGGCTGAGATTCGCCAGCGGGACCTCGACCGGATACCCAATCACTGGCGTCAGGTCGGCACCCGTCACAGCCCGCTCTCCAACAGCCCGCGTGTCGCCATCACACCCGTCAACGCGATCCTCAACTACCTCTACGCGATCCTCGAATCCGAAGCCCGGATCGCCTGTCTCACCATCGGTCTCGACCCTGGCGTCGGGATCTGGCACGTCGACTACCGCTCCCGCGACTCCTTCGCGCTTGACCTCATGGAAGCCGCGCGACCCGACGTCGACCACCACGTCCTTCGCCTAATTGGTAGGCGACATTCACGATGAAGGATGTGGGCGAGACCAGCCGCGGCATCTGCCGGCTCCTCCCATCGCTCACCGCGAGCTCGCGCAAACCGCGGGTCAATGGCGAGACGCGATCGCACCCCACGCCGAACACGCCGCCCGAAACCTCGCCCGCGCCAGGCTCGCGGGTCGACCGACTACCCACGCCCCTCACCCGCTCGGCGAGAAGCCGCGGCCAAGACCCGCGACGGCGACCCGCCGCGAGGCCGACCTCGCCGATCAAGCCCGCGCCGACCTGCAAACACTGCGGCTGCCCCGTTCCGCACCGCGAACGCATCTACTGCGACACGTGTCTCGCGCTCCCGCAAGCTGAACGCCGCGCCAACCCAACCGCCGAGCGGGCGCCTAACACGGTACAGCTGACAGGCCGGAGATGTAAGACCCGCGGCGACCCGACGCCGCACCGCAAACGGGTCTACTGCGACGCCTGCTTCGCCGCCTACGAGGTCAAGCTCGCGAGTATGAGGCGGTCGTGCAAAGGATGCGGTGAGCCGACCCCGAATCGCAGGCGCGTCTACTGTGACTCCTGCATCGAGCGTTCGGGAATGTCACCCGACGGGCCCGGCTGTCGAGAAGGCTTGACAGCGGAGACCCGGATCTCCGACGCGAAGGTGGCGGTTCGAGCAAGCTCGACCACAAAGGCCATGAGAGGAGGCACGAGTTCCCCGAACGGGAGTAATGTGGTTTCTGTGTCTCATGTCTGGGATGCAGGGACGTATGACTCGCTGCCGCTCCCGCACACGCTCTGGGGGCGTCGGACGGTGGCGCGCCTTGAGCCCTCCGGGCTTCGCCGGGTGCTCGACGCGGGCTGCGGTACAGGCAGGGATACCCAGCTTCTGCTCGATCTGATCCCGGGGGTGGGCGTCGTCGCTGTCGATGCGTCGCAAACGATGCTCGATCAGCTCGCGAGACGGATCGCCGACCGGCGCGACCAGGTCGAGATCATCCACGCGGATCTCATGCAACCGCTGCCGGTGGAGCCGCCCGTAGACGCGATCATCAGCGTCGCAGCGTTCCACTGGATCGCCGATCACGCCACGCTCTTCCGCAATCTCGCGAGCGTGCTCCGCGCGGATGGCCAGTTCGTGGCTGATTGCGGTGGGCAGGGCAACATCGCGACCATCGTGGCCGCGATCGAGGACGTGCTCGGTGAATCTCCCGCGATCTGGAACTTCGCCGGCGTCGAAGAGACCGAACGACGTCTCAAGGACGCGGGCTTCACCGAGATCGAGGTTGCGCTCAGGCCCGACCCGGCCCGGTTGGAGGCAGGCCCGCAGTTCGAGAGCTACCTCGCGACTGTCGTACTCGGCGCACACCTGGAACGCCTGCCTGAACCGGAGCGACCCGCCTTCGTCCGAGCAATCATGGACCGGCTTTCCGAGCCGGTGGTGGACTACGTTCGACTCGAAGTGCGCGCAGGAAGGCCCGTGAACCCGAGGTGTCATAGGCGTTCGGGTGCCACGCTGATATTCGGAGCGTCCCTCGCCTGCCGATCCTGGCGATCAGCTTCGGCTGTCGAGAACTTCCGCTAGCCAGCGGACAGACTCACGCGCCGCCGCGACCGCCTCGTCCTGAGACTCGTACCTACGCACCGAAAAATAGGCCACCTGAGTCCACTCACCCATATCTTCAGGATCCCGTCGGAACTCCTCAAACCCAAACGTTCCGTCAGGCCTAACAAAGATATCGACACACCGGTCTACGCTCGGCGTCGAATAACTCGCGACAACCTTCCACGACTCGTCGAGACCCGTGGACATACACGAAGAATATCACAGGGTTCGGCAGTGCCTCCCGATGCTCAGGCCCTCGCCAGGAACGCGCGACGCGATTCGACGCGGCCACCGATCGACCGGTCTGTCACATGCGCCAGTGTTCACGAATGTCCTCCGAGCCCACTTTGTCAGGATCGTCGCGAAAGCGCGATATGACCAGCCTGGCGCAGGTGGTGCCGCCAGGGCAGCATTTCGATGTCGACGGCATACGACTCACGATCAAGCCGCTCGTGCAACTCGTCGAGCGACTCCTGGGCCTCGTCAGCGCCTCGTCGTCCTTCTGCGCCTGGCTCTCCCCAAGGCCGCGTAGGCCTGATCAGTTCGGGCGCATCGGATCGGTTCAGGCGCGCTCCTCTCCGGAATTAGCCGGCGGCGCTTGGCCCGTTGGTGATCAGAGCCGCGAGATGTTCGCCGACCATGATCGCGGCGAGGTTCGTGTTCGCGCGAGGGATGTCCGGGAAGATCGACGCGTCGGCGACGCGTAGGCCCTCGATGCCGAGGACGCGGCAGGAGGGGTCGACAACGATGTCAGTCTCGCGGGGGTCGCCCATCTTGCAGGTGCCGGTCGGGTGGTGGAACTCGATGCATTCGTCCGCGATCCAGGCATCGATCGTGGCGTCATCGTCGAAGTCCTCGATGAGGCGACCCGTCCTTCCGACCACGGCTGCATTCGGCGATCGAACGAATCGCGTCGTGTTGGGCGAGGTCGAATAGGTGCCGTGCCGCCTCCCGCAGTCGCACTTGATCGTCGGTGCTCGACGCCAACCGGAACGCGACTCTCGGGTCGACGGTCGGGTCGGGCGACGCCAGTCGCACCCTGCCGGTCGAGGTCGGTGCCATCAGCGCCGCCGTCATGCCGCCGAACTGGGTACTGCTCGGAGCCCAGTTGGCGGACATCGAACAGCAGATCGTTGCGTGGACCCGTGCTCGAGTCGAAGCGCACGAAGCAGCCGACGGGACGCACGTCCTCGGGGTCGCGTCGAGCAGCTTCGCGGAGGACGAGCCGGATGACGACTCGGGGATGCTCTTTGAGGTTCGCTCCGACCCCGGGCAGGTCGACGATCGCGTCCAGACCGAGGGAACGAAGCTCGGTGGCGTCGCCAATCCCTGAGCGCATCAGGATCGCCGGCGACCCGATGGCTCCGGCCGCGAGGATGACCTCCTGGGCGCGCTGCTCTGTCCATTGGCCGTCGACGCGGACGCGCACACCGACCGCTCGCCGCCGCTCGATGATCACCCGATCCACGAGCGCATCGCCGACGATGCGAAGGTTCGATCGCTCACGCCACTTCGAGGTACGCGTCGTTGGTCGACACCCGACGGCCGTCCGCGTGTTCGACGCCACGGGAGACACGCCGATGCTGTCGGGCGCGTTGTAATCGGCACACCAGCCGTGCCCTGCTGCCTCGGCCGCCTCGCGCAGCGCGAGATCCACCGGGCCCCATCGAGTCAGCGGTTCCCGGACGATGGGGATCGGACCGCCGTCGCCGTGGTACGGCTCATGACCGAAGTCGAGATCCGTTTCCAACGCGATGAACGAGGGGAGCACGTCGTCCCAGGCCCAACCCACCGGCCACCCGTCGAAGTCGGACGGCATCGGCCGAATGGCAATCTGGGCGTTGATCGCAGAGCCACCGCCCAACCCATACCCACAGTGGTACGGCACCGGCGCCCGCGCATCGGTGTAACGGCCGTCAGGGTCGGCCAATGAAACCCGCCCCGGTCCAACAGAGGACCTGAAGTTCGGACCAACCATCTCCGGCGGCGCGTCCGCCGCCCGATAGTCCGCCCCGGCCTCGAAGAGCACGACAGAGCGCGCTGCGTCCTCCGACAGCCGACCCGCCAGCGCTGCTCCCGCCGAACCGCCACCGACAACAACGACGTCACTCACCAGTGAAGTCCCTCCGAACGGCGACAAGCACCTCGGCGATGACGGCGGCGACGATGAGAGGCTTCACAACGTGTTCCACCACCCTCTGTTCTTCTGGGCCACGACTTCACGGCAACTATGACACCTCAGTCAGCGCCGTTCGCACACTCGTATGGGCCAGCGTGCTCTCGCCCGACATCACGATGGCTGGGACGACATTCCGATCCCGTCCGCCAGCCGCGACCCAGCCATGACCGTCCCCGGTTCGCGACATTTCCCCGGCCCTTCTCTCCATACCCCTCGCGCCGTTAGCCTCTGTCGCGGAGCGGCATGGGTGCGGCCCGATTTCAGGGAGTCCCGTCCGGTAATTGCCGCGCAATCGGCGAATGATCGAGATGGGCGCCGTGTCCCGCCCCGATGGCGAGCATCTCGTCGAGCTTGGGCAGCGAGTACCTCGTGTGCGGTCGCTGAGACGGAAGCACCGGAACAGTCCGGGCACGCAAGCCTCGCACCATCTGACTGACAGCGTGTTCTCGACCGCTTCGAGTTTCGCGGTCGCCCTTGCGTTCCCCTCATCGGAAAGGCTCGGAGCGGATCCGAGCGGTCTCCCGCCGGTTCGGAGAGGCGCTCCTGGCCTACCCCGTGCTCGGGTCTGTCGCTATCTGTGATCCAGCCGATTTAGAGGGATTTCCGGACTACTAGTTGGAGATCGCGGGGAGCCTTTGCAAGGCGGAGGTCGCCGGTTCGATCCCGGCACGCTCCATAGAGAAAAGCCCCGGTAATCCGGGGCTTTCGTTTTCTCGGTGACAGCCTACGCGGACTGCGGCAGCAGCGCCTGCGACTCGCTCTGCTTGCTCGATTCACGCCGATCCGGTCTGGTCGCGGTCCTGCGCCGAAAGATCGCAATCGTCGTTTATCACTCCTCCTCGCTTGACTTTGGGCACGAGATCGTGTAAAGACGCCCCAGACGGCGGTCAGATCGCGGCACGCAGAAAGGGGTGCGGCTGTGAACTCGTTGCAGGCCAACGGGACGCGGGGCAAGGCAGGACTTGTCGCGTCGCTCGCCCGGCGTAACCCCGATGGGCAGGCATCGGGCGCGGTCCTCCGCGGAGGCGGCGCCAAGGGGATCGAGTCATGAGCTCTGACGTGGTTCGGGAACTGCGATTCGCGGCACATTGAAAATCGGGCGGACACCAGGAGAGGGGGAAGGACGATGGCACGTAGACGATCCGTTGCGGTCATCACGGTGGCAGTCGGTGCGCTCTTAGGGGTGCTCAGCGTCTTCAGCGCATCGGCGGCACCACCGGTAGGGACAGACGCCGGTGAGGTGTCTCACTGGAATCAGGTTGCGGCGACGACGCTGGCCCAGTTTCCAGCGCCGAACGGCGGTGCCGCACCTGCCTTCCAAGTCAACATGGGGATCGTGCAGGGCGCCGTGTACGACGCGGTGAATGCAATCGGCCCCATGCGATACCGGCCATATCTGCTCAACAGGCGTGCCGGTGCGAAAGCGTCGATCGACGCCGCCGTCGCGACGGCGGCGTACGACGTGCTATCCGAACTCGTCTCGACTGCACCGGCAAGGGCGCCGTTCCCCGGCCGGGACGGACTCCTGACGACGCTCTCCACCGCGTATGCAGCTTCGCTCGGTGCGATCGACGACGACTCCTTCAAGATGCAGGGCGTCGCAATAGGTCACGCAGCGGCCGAGGCGATGCTCGACGCGAGAGAGGGTGACGGACGGTTCGGGCCGTCCCAATGGGTGCCGAACTCCGCTGTCGGGCACTGGCAGCCGCTCGTCTCTGGTGGGTCGCCGGTCCTCGACCCGACCCCGTGGCTGGGAGCGGTGAAGCCGTTCCTCATGCAGAGCTCCTCGCAGTTCCGTTCCGCGCCACCGCCCGCGCTCGGCAGTGCGCAGTGGGCGGCTGAATTCAACGAGGTCAAGAGCCTGGGCAGAGCCACCGGCTCGACACGGAATGACGTTACTGACGCTCAGACCTACAAGGCCAAATGGTGGCAGAGCGCACCGGGTCTGAGTTGGAACGAAGTCGCCCGGCAGCTCATCGCACGGAACGAGCTCGACGCCGCCGACAGCGCGAGGCTCCTCGCGCTGCAGAACCTGGCTGGGGCCGACGCGGCGATCAACTGCTGGAACGACAAGTACCACTTCGACTTCTGGCGGCCGTGGAATGCGATTACCACGACGTTGGACGATGGAACGCCGCCACGACCACGGACCCGACGTGGACCGCACTGATCACCGCGCCGTATCCCGAGTGGACCTCAGGGCACAACTGCCTGGACGGCGCACAAGTCGCGGTGCTTCGGATCTTCTTCGGCGACGCTCCCGGCGGCTTCCAGATCACGAGCACCTTCCCGAACCCTGGAGGGCCTGCTGTGCGCACGTTCGACACGTTCTCGCAGCCACTCGCCGAGCTGATCGAGGCACGTATCTGGGCTGGCCTCCACTATCGCAGCGCAGACGTGGCGGGCCAGCTGCTCGGCCGGAACGTGGCCAGCTACGGAGCTGCGAACTACTTCCAGCCGGTGGGCCACTGACCATTCGCAGGGCGGCCCAGGCGGAACGAGAAGGCCCGCTCCAGGCGGGCCTTCTCTACGCACGACGTCATCGCGCACGAGGCTTGAACGGCCGAGGGCACGCAAAGCCTTTGTCTAAGCCGATTCGGTACGTCGAGTGGCCTGCGGAGGTGGAACGGTCGCCCTTGCAGGGCGGAGGTCGCCGATTCGAGCCCGGCAGGCTCCTTCACCGAAACCCCTGCTCCGGCGGGTTCTCGTTCTTGGGTCTTGCTCGCTATGCCGTCAGCTTGCGCCGCATCGCCTCGGCGAGCGCGTTGAGGCCGCTGAGGGGACGGATGTACACAGCCATCTCGCAGACCTTGCCGCTGTCGTCGAAGCGGAGGAGGTCGATGCCGTCGAGCGCACGGTCGCCGACTCTGGCGCTGAAGGCGAGGACCGCCGTTCCCGCCGACTCGACCTGGTCCGTGTACGAGAAGTCCTCAAAGACATCGACGACCGTCGCCAGCAACATCGCGACCGCGTCACGCCCCTGATAGGGCTTGAACACCGCCGGGCTGCGGAAGGTGACGTCGGCGGCGAAGATCTCCTCGAAGGCGGAGAAGTCCTTGCTCTCGGCCGCGGCGCGGAACCTGTCGCTCTGCATGCGGGGCAGGCTATCCCTTCCGGCGGGTCCACGAGTGCACGGGCCATCGCCCGCTGATGCGCGTCGAGGAGAACCCGCGCGGCTACCCTCGCTGCGATGACTGAGACTGTTGCCAAGGCACCCGCCGACGGGTTCGTCTCGACGTTCCCGGCTACGCACTTCGACGCGATCCTCGTCGTCTCGTTCGGCGGGCCTGAGGGAATGGACGACGTGATCCCGTTCCTCGAGAACGTCACGCGGGGGCGCAACGTCCCCCGCGAGCGACTGGAGGAGGTCGCGCATCACTACGCGCTCTTCGACGGGATCAGCCCGATCAATGCCCAGAACCGTGCGCTCATCGCCGCCCTTCGAGCCGAGCTCGACGCCCACGGCATCGACCTGCCGATCTACTTCGGCAACCGCAACTGGGACCCGTTCCTGACCGACACGCTCCGCGAGATGGCCAGCGCCGGCGTCGAGCGGGCGTTGGCGTTCTTCACGTCCGCCTACTCCTCGTACTCCGGATGCCGCCAGTATCGGGAGGACCTCTTCAACGCCCAGCAGGCGGTCGGGCCGGAAGCGCCCGAGATCGTGAAGACGCGGATGTTCTTCAACCATCCGGACTGGATCGGGGCCAATGCCGATCACGTGCGAGCGGCGCTCGGGCAGCTGGGGCGACGATCGGATGTCCATCTCGCGTTCACAGCGCATTCGATCCCGCAGGCGATGGCTCGGGCGTGCCGCTACGAGGCCCAGCTGGGGGAGTCGGCAAGGCTCGTGGCGGAGGCCGTGGGAGTGACCCACACGGCGCTCGTCTACCAGAGCCGCAGCGGCCCGCCGCAGGTGCCGTGGCTCGAGCCCGACATCCTCGACCATCTCCGCGCGGTTGCCGCGCGGGGCGTCACGGACGTGGTGATCGCGCCGATCGGCTTCGTCTCCGACCACCTCGAGGTGCAGTTCGACCTCGACGTCGAGGCCGCCGAGACCGCCGCCGAGCTCGGCCTGAACCTCGTTCGGGCGGCGAGCGCGGGAACCCATCCCGCGTTCGTCGCGATGATCCGAGAGCTAATCGAGGAGCGGCTCGGTCTCACGTCCGAGCGCCGCGTCGTCGGCAGGTACGCCGCGAGCCACGACACGTGTCCGACGGACTGCTGCCTGCCCGGGACCGGCCGGCGCAGCCCGTGGGCCGTGGCCGCCGAGTGATTCCTAGCTCGGCTCTTCTTCGACGCGAACGCTGAACGCCAGGCGCCAGTCCTCGTCGCCCTCCCCGTCGATCGTCAGTCTCCACTCGTAGCGTCCGCCCGGATCGAGCGCGAGCGGCCCGGAGTTGACCGCGAGCGGCAGCTCGAGTGGCGTGCCGGGCTTGATCCCGGCTGGGCGCCCGACCTCGAACTCGACGTCGTCGAGGAAGACGATCTGCCGCTCCTCCTCCTCGCCGTCGACCGGGAACATCACCGGCTGGCCGTCGGCATCGACGAGCTCGAGGCGGAGGGTGTGCCGACGATTCGCTTGATCCCATGGCACATGGACGAGGATCGCGATGCCGAACGGGGTCGGTTCCGGTCCGGTCAGCGACCAGCCCCCGCCGATCACGATGAGCTTGCCGTCCGCCACCTGGGCGAAATCGGCAAGGAGCATGGTCACTTTCACGGGTGCACTCTTGCACATGCCACCTGCGAGAGGCGTGCACGACGGTCGATCCAGGCCTCATGCGCTAGGGTCGGTCGGGCAATCGGTTTCAGCGAAACGAGGAGGCTCCGGAGATGTTCAAGCGCCTGTTCTTTGCCGTACTCGGGTTCTGGCTGTTGAAGAAGTACGTGAAGCCGTACTTCGACGACCGGCGCGACGGAGCCGCACCCGACGAGACGTAACGGGCGTCAGCCGAATCTGCGGACGAGTCCGCCAAAGCGCTGCCGGTCGTCAAGTGTGAGCGGGAACAACGGCGAGAAAACCACTGCCGACGAACCGGCGCTCCGCTCCGCAGCGGCGGCCACCGCCTCGTCGAGATCGGAGGTTTCGATCAGCTCGACGTGCACGCCGCGCCAGGAGGGTCGCGAGCCTCGGGGCGGCCTCGCCGAACAGAACGACGACCCGCGCGACGCGCGCGATCACGTCGCACGCTTGCTCGAGGAGCACGATCTCGGCTGGAGTCGCGTGGACGCTGCCTCCGCCGGCATCGTCGCGGCCGCCCGCGATCAGCACGATGCTGCCTGCCTGATAGCGGGCAAGCGTCGCGGCACTCTTTGCCGGCGTCGCGGCCATGCCGTCATCGAGGACGGGAACGCTGCGGAGCGTGCCGCATGGCTGGGCGCGCCAGGGCGGTGCGACGGCGCTGGCGACAGCGTGACCGATCGTCTTTGGGTCGACGCCTGCCGCCGCCGCGATCGCGGCCGCGGCGACGATGTTGGCCGGATGGCCCGCGGAGCCTTCGATGTGCCCGAGCGCGGACTCGGCTCCGCCGTCGGCGACGACGACACCTCGTTCCTCGTCCAGGAACGCTCCGCGCTCGACGCTGCGGACGACCGAAATCTTCCACACGCCGGCGGGTGTTGCGTCCGCGAACGCGGCCGCCGCGTCATCGGCGTTGACGACGACCTGGTCGCTCGGCGTCTGATGGCGCACGATCTGCTCCTTCGCAGCCCGATACCGATCGAGAGTGCCGTGCAGCTCCAGGTGATCGGGCCAGAACGAGATCACCGCGGCGAGACTTGGGCTCGAACTCATGAAGGCGAGGTGGGAGCTCGTCAGCTCGAGGAGGAGGGTCGTCCCTCCCCCACTCGCCGCGTCGGCATCGCGTCCGAGGAGGTCGGCGGTCGGCCAGAGGTTCCCGGCCCGCGCTCCCTTGCTCACGGCGATCTCAATGCCGGCTTTGCGGAGGATCGCAGCAGTGAGCGACGTTGTCGTTGTCTTGCCGGCGGTGCCCGTGATGCCGATGCTCGGGCCTGCCCATCGCTCGAGCACCAGGTCGCCGAGACACGAGAGGCGCGCTCCACGAGCCCGGAGCAGAGCGACCCGGGGTGCGACCTCCGGCGTCCAGACATCGAGGTACGCGATCTCCGGCTCACCGGGCTCGGCATCGAGGTCGACGCCGGGCTGGACGTCGATCGCAAGCTCACGGAGCTCACGCGCCTCGCCGGGCTCGGGCTCCGGGCTCGCGATCCGCACCGTGTGCCTTTCGCCGGCGAGCAGGCGCGCAAGCGCGACCGCGTCGGCATCGAATCCCTCGACCAGGACATCCACACCCGGATCATCGTGGATCGACGTCGGTCTCTCGCACGAAGGCGCGCATCACCTCGACCCGGTCGGTCGGCTGGAGACTC
>CAVTQW010000005.1:0-83605 GCA_963736945.1 uncultured Thermoleophilia bacterium | reverse complement strand
CTCGGGTCGCACCGTGACCGAGCCGTCGTCGCACTCTGAGGGCTGCCGGTCCTCCCACGGCGGGGGATCGCAGTCCTGCCGGGACCGGACTTCTCGACTTGGGAGCTCCATAAACGGCTCGATACCCACCGCAAGCTGAAGCCCGTGCGGCGCTGCGGAGCGGTTGGGGCTCGGTGTAGACGGCGGCGAAGCCAAGCCCGCCGAACTCGCCGAGCGCGAACGTGAGGTCCTCGCCCTGATGGCCGAGGGCCGCTCGAACAAGGCGATCTGCGCACAGCTCTTCCTCAGTCCGAAGACGATCGAGGCACGGTGTGCACATCTTCCAGAACTCGGCCTCGATGAGTCAGCCGACGACCCTCGCCGCATGCTCGCTACTGGCCTACCGGCGGACTTGACCAAAGCGCCGTGGCGCGCGACCTTGGTGGGTCTCGCAGAGGCGCGGCCCGAACCCGCTTTGAACCCGCCGATGCGCCTCTTGGGTGCATTCCCTGGCAGTCGGTATCGCACCGCTTGCCCAGCCGGAATGACCCATTTTGCAGGGAAAGCCTTGATCGACGGGAAGCCGAGGCGCGGATTCAGAATCCGGGACCCTTCACTCACTATGAAATGCTCTCCACGCCTTTCCAGACAACAGGAACTCCCGATATGCAGGGACTTCCTCGATAGAAGAGCCGACGCCCGGACTCGAACCGGGGACCCCATCATTACGAGTGATGTGCTCTACCAGCTGAGCTACGTCGGCAGCCGGCGTTGATAGTAGCGGCTCGAAACCGGCCCATCCCCAGCCCCGTGCCCCATTCCCGTCTCGACGGCGCCTGCGTTGCGCCGCGAGCTCGACCGCCCGATCCCGGCGGTCGGCGGCATATGATGGCGGCCATGTCCCGGGACGAATGCACGCAGGGCCCGGGCAAGTCCGAGGTCCGATGAGGGTTCAGGAGCTGTTCGACCTTCGCGGCAAGGTCGCGATCGTGACCGGCGGCGGGACGGGCCTCGGGCGGCAGATGGCGGAGTCGCTCGCCGAATGCGGCGCCGACGTCGTCCTGTGCGCACGGAACGCCGAGCGGTGTGCCGAAGTCGCCGGGGAGCTGGAGCTGCTCGGCGTGCGTGCGCGCGGCCTCGGCTGCGACGTCCGCGATCCGGATTCGGTCGCGCAGGTGGTCTCCACGGCGGTCGACGAGCTCGGCCGGATCGACATCCTCGTCAACAACTCCGGCACCTCGTGGCGCGCGTCGCCGGAAGACATCCCGCTCGACGGATGGCAGAAGGTGATCGACGTCAACCTGACCGGCGCGTTCCTCTTCGCGCAGGCCGTGGGGCGGGTGCTGATCGCCCAGGGCGACGGTGGCGCGATCGTCAACATCTCGTCGGTCGCCGCGTTCACCGGCGCCCCGTCCGAGGTGATGAACGCGCTGCCCTACAACGCCAGCAAGGGCGGCATCACGGCGCTGACGATCGACCTCGCCGTCAAGTGGGCGCGGCACGGGATCCGGGTCAACGCGATCGCGCCGGGTTGGTTCCCGTCGAACATGTCCCAGCAGGTCCTCGACGAGGGCGGCGAGGCGCTGCTCGCCCGCGTCCCCCTCCGCCGCTTCGGCGGGGCGGAGGACCTGAAGGGTGCGATCGCGTTCCTCGCCTCGCCCGCCTCCGCGTACGTGACGGGGACGACGCTGGTCGTCGACGGCGGTCAGAGCGCGGGCTGACGACGCTCGGACGCTTGTGACTGAGAGTCACAAGGTGGAGCAAGGCCACCGATGAGTTTCCGGCTCTCGGACGGTCTTGTGCATCGAGATCCTGCACAACCACGCCCAGGAGGAACCATCATGCCCCGGCTCGTCCTGCTCGTCGGAACGCGCAAGGGATGCTTCGTCCTCGAGAGCGACGGCGACCGCCGCGACTGGAAGGTGCGCGGGCCGTTCTGCGACGGCTGGCCGATCTATCACGCGGTGCACGACCCGACGTCCGGCGCGCTCTACGCCGCGGCGGCCAGCGAATGGCACGGCGCCGGTGTCTGGCGCAGCAACGACCTCGGCGAGACGTGGACGTTGTCGAGCGAGGGTCTCACCCACTCGAACCCCGAGCTGCAGGCTCTCCAAGATCTCGGGCCTGACGGCGGCCCACGGGCGGCTTCTCGCCGGCACGGAGGCGGCCGGCATCTTCGAGAGCCGAGACGGCGGCGCGACCTGGTCGCTGCTCAGCACACTCGACGGGCCAACCCGGGCGCGACGACTGGAACGACCCCGACAAGCAGCCGCCGGGGCACCTCGGGCTACCTGCGATCCTGCCCCACCCGGACGAGCCGTCGCACTTCTGGGCCGTGATCCAGGGGTACGGGATCTTCGAGACGACCGACGACGGCGCCTCGTGGACGCCGCGCAACCGAGGGCTCCGGGCCGATTGGCCGCTCGAGGATCCCGAGGTCGGCTACTGCGTCCACAAGCTCGTCATGTCGCCGGTCGACCGGGAGCGCATGTACCAGCAGAACCACTGCGGCATGCACCGCAGCGACGACGGCGGGCAGTCGTGGTCGGAGATCACCGACGGGCTTCCGACCGACTTCGGCTTCGCCGCCGCCGCTCACCCGCACGACCGCGAGAGCTTCTACGTGATCCCGCTCGACCCGGGCCACGGGCGTTGCATGCCCGAGGGTCGCGCCGCGGTGTGGCGCACGAACGACGGCGGCTCGTCGTGGCGGCGGCTCGATCGCGGCCTGCCCGAGCGCGATGCGCATCTCGGCGTGCTCCGCGAGGGCCTCGCGATCGACTCGCTCGACGTCCCCGGGCCTCTACTTCGGGACGAGCACGGGGCAGGTCTTCGCGAGCGTGGACGAGGGCGAGAGCTGGGACGAGATCGCCGGCTACCTGCCTGCGATCTCGTCGGTCGAAGTGGCGGTGGTGGCGTAGCCATGGCCGACGTGCACCTGCCCTCGACGCTCCCGCCGCTCTTCCCCGAGCTGCCACGGCGGCTCGACGTCGATGCCGCGAGCGTCGATGAGGCGATCGAGCGACTCGACGAGCGCTGGCCCGGGCTTCGCGACCGCCTCTGCGAGCCCGGGCCCGTCCTGCGCCACCACATCAACGTCTACGTCGACCGCGAGCGGGCCGGCCTCGAGACGCCGCTCGGGCCCGACTCGCGCGTGGACGTGATCGCCGCGATCAGCGGCGGTTGACGCCGCAGCTAGCGCGGCGACGGCGCGAGGGCGGATTCGTCGGCAGCCGGCAGGGCGTCGGTCGGCGCCGACGCCGCGAGCGGGATCGTCACCCGCACGGTCAGCCCGCGACCGCCGTCGCGCCCCTCGTTGACGACCGCGGCCGAGCCACCGTGCGACTCCGCGATCGCCGCGGCGATCGCGAGGCCGAGCCCGGCACCGCCCGCATCGCGGGAGCGCGACGCGTCGCCGCGGTAGAAGCGCTCGAACGCGTGCTCGAGCTGGTCACCCGAGAGCCCGGGGCCGGAGTCGGCGACCTCGAGCACCGCCTGCGAGCCTCCGTTCAGGACGCGCACGGTCGCGGCGGATCCCGGCGGCGTGTGGGCGCGCACGTTCGCGAGCAGGTTGTCGAGCACCTGCCGCAGCCGCTCCTTGTCGCCGTTGCACCTCGACCGGGCCGTTCGTGTCGAGCTCGATCTCGCGGCCCGGGTCGAGCGTGCGCGCCGCCTCGACCGCCTCGCGCGCGACGCCGCCGAGCTCGACCGGCTTCCGCTCGAGCGGCCGCCCCTGGTCGAGGCGCGCGAGGAGGAGCAGATCGTCGACGAGCAGGCCCATCCGCCGCGACTCGCGCTGGATCCCGGTCATGGCGCGCTCGAGGTCTTCGGGCCGCTCGCGTGCGCCACGGTCGAAGAGCTCCGCGTAGGCGCGCACGGCGGCAAGCGGCGTGCGCAGCTCGTGCGACGCGTCGGCGACGAAACGGCGCAGCCGGTTCTCCGACGCGGTGCGCTCGTCGAAGGCTTCCTCGATCTGGCCGAGCATCGCGTTGAGGGCGCCGCCGAGGCGGCCCACCTCGGTTCGCGGGTCGTCGTTCTCGACGCGCTGGGAGAGGTCGCCGCCGGCGATCGCGGCAGCGGTCGTGCTCGATCCGCCCGAGCGGGCGTAGCCCGACCCGGACGAGCTAGAGGCCGAGCAGCAGGACGGCGGTGAGCACCGAGAACGCAACGACGATCTCGACCAGGAGCAGCTGGTGCAGCGTGTCGTCGACGTCGTTGAGCGGGGCGGCGACGACGAGAAGCTGGCTCTGCATCGCCGAAGGGCTCGAGCTGCACGCGGAAGCGCGTGTCGCCCTCGACGGCGTCGACCGTGATCGGATCGCCCGCGGCAGCAGCCGCCGCCGCCGCGGCTCGGGCGAGAGATTCGGCTGCGGCAGCGGCGTGTCGCCCGGGCGCACGCCGATGGCCGCCCAGCGGACGGTTCCGTCCGAGCGACGGAGCCGACGTAGAGGCCGGGATTCGCAGCTGCCGATAGCGTCGAGCCCGCCGGGGCCGGGCCTGCCGTGCTCGAGCGAGCGTGCGATCGCGTCGGCGCTCGCGCGACGCCGTCCGGTCGACGCGGTCGAACAGGAACGAGTGCAGCGCCGCGTAGGTCGCGATGCCCGCGACGACGAGCCCGAGCGCCGTCAGCGAGACGACGACCGCGAGCAGGCGGGCCTTGAGCGACACGCGCTAGTGGGGTGTCCCGCAACGTTCGACCGGAAATGATCGTTGCGGGACACCCCACTCCATGTTGATTACTGTAGTGCGTCACAACGATGCTCTTCCTGGAAACGTTGTGAGACGCCCCACTCGCCGCGAGCGCGTACCCGACGAGCCGCACCGTCTGGATCAACGGCGGCCCGAGCGGGTCGAGCTTCTTCCGCAGGTAGCTGATGTAGGTCTCGACGACGTTCGCGTCGCCGCCGAAGTCGTAGTGCCACACGTTGTCGAGGATCTGGCGCTTCGTCAGCACGCGGCGCGGGTTCAGCATCAGGAAGCGGAGCAGCTCGAACTCGGTGCGCGTCAGCTCGATCGGCTGGTCGCCGCGCCGCACCTCGCGCGTCTCCTCGTCGAGCGTCAGGTCGGCGAAGCGCATCGGCCCCTCGTTGTCGCCGCGCGTGCGCCGGAGCACCGTCTGCACGCGAGCCACGATCTCGGCGAGGCTGAACGGCTTCGTGACGTAGTCGTCGGCGAGCGCGAGGCCCGCCACCTTGTCCTCCGTGGCGTCCTTCGCGGTGAGGAAGATCACCGGCACCCGCTGGTTGCCGTCGCGCAGCCGGCGCGCGATCGCGAAGCCGTCGAGGTCGGGGAGCATCACGTCGAGCACGATCAGATCGGGCCGGAACGTCGTCGATCGCCTGCTCGGCCGCGCGGCCGGCGCCGACCTCCATCGTCTCGAAGCCCTCGTAGCGGAGCGCGGTTGCGACCGCGTCCGTGATCGACGGCTCGTCGTCGACGACGAGGACCCGGGCGGCGCCGTTCGGGAGGTGCTGCAACCTCTGCCATCGGTGGAAGAGTGCCATGCGTTTCTGTGTGTCGGCTGAGAGGTTCCTGTGGGGCGGCCGTCAGGCGCGGTCGGAGCGGCTCAGGCGAACGCGCGCCGCAGGCGCACGAAGAGCGCGTCGAGCCACAGGCCGACGTTGACGTTGAACTCCTCCGCCGAACGCCACGACTGGCGGACGAGCGCCGCGGCCTCCTCCGGCGCGTGGCCGAGGTCGAGGGCGGCGTCGGCGCGGAGATCGTCGAGGCGATCGGCATGGATCGTCGCGCTCTCGGCACCGCTTCCGACGACCACGAGATCGCGGTACCAGGCGGCGAGCTCCTCGAGCTGGGCCAGCAGCTCCTCGCGCTCTGCGCCGCGCTGCACGCGCTTGACGCGCTGCTCGGCCTCGCGCGGTGGGAGGTCGAGCCCATCGACGATCTCCTCCTCCCTGTCCTTCGCAAGCCGGCCGCGCAGCGAGACCGCGTCGAGGAGGGCCCGAGACGCGTCGGCCGGCTCGAAGGCTGGATCGAGATACGGCCCGCGCGCCGCAGCGATGATCGCCGCCCGTCGCTCGCGCACCTCGGGGTCGATCAGCCTCCGGGCGCGATCGAGCCGGCCACCGGCGACCCGGGCGATCGCGGTCGCCTCCTCCTCGCCCAGCTCGGGCGCGTTGTCGGCGAGCCAGGCGCGCACGGCGCGCTCGGAGAGCCGACGGAAGGGGACGAGCTGGCAGCGCGAGCGAATCGTCTCGGGGATCGGGCCGAGCTCGTCGGCGACCAGCACGATCGTCGCGTAGAGAGGCGGCTCCTCGAGATCCTTGAGGAGTGCGTCGGCTGCGTCGTCGTTGAGCAGGTGGGCCCCGAGCAGGAGATAGACGCGGCGATCGGCTTCGAACGGACGCAGGTGAAGGTCGTGGTGCAGCTCCCGGACGACGTCGATGCGGATCATGTCGCCGAGCGGCTCGACGACGCGCAGATCGGGGTGCGTCCGCTCCTCGACGCGGCGGGCGTCGCCCAGCTGCGCCCCCGCGAATGCGAAGGCGGCCGCCGTCTTGCCGACGCCGGCAGGGCCGTGGAAGAGAAAGGCGTGCGCGTCCCCGTCGCCGAGCGTCGCCGTCAGCAGCCGTTTCGCCTCGTACTGCTCAGGAACCGTTGCGAAGGGCTCCATGGATCTCCTCGGCGACGACCTCGGCCGGCGCCGTGCCGTCGATCGTCACGTACCTCTCGGGGAACCGCTCGGCGAGCTCGCGGTAGGCCGCCGCGACGCGGCTGCGGAAGCCGTCTCCTTCGCGCTCGATCCGGTCGAGATCGCGGGCCATGCGGCCGGCGGCGTCCTCGACGCCGATCTCGAGCAGGATCGTGCGGTCGGGGAGGAGCCCTTCGACGGCCGCGAGGTTCAACTCGAGGACACGCTCGAGGCCGAGCCCGCGCGCGATCCCCTGGTAGGCCACGGACGAGTCGACGTAGCGGTCGCAGATGACGGTGGCGCCGCGTGCGAGCGCCGGGCGGATGAGCTGCTCGACGTGCTGGGCGCGCGCGGCGGCGTAGAGCGTCGCCTCGGCCCACGGGGCCACGTGGTCTCCATGGAGGACGAGCTCGCGGATCTGCTCGCCGAGCGGCGTGCCGCCGGGCTCCCGCGTGATCACGACCTCGACGCCGTCGGCCTCGAGGCGGGCGCCGAGCAGGCGCGCCTGGGTCGTCTTGCCGGAGCCGTCGAGCCCTTCGAGGGTGATGAACATCGTGCGGGTAGATTAGGCCGATGCGGGTGCTGGTCACCGGGGGTGCGGGGTTCATCGGCTCGCACGTCGTCGAGCACCTGCTTGCCCGCGGCGACGCCGTGCACGTTGTCGACGACCTGTCGAACGGCAAGCGCGAGAACGTGCCGGCCGAGGCGACGCTGCACATCCATGACATCCGCGAGCCGCTCGCCGGCATCGTGCACGAGGCGGACGCCGATGCGATCGTCCACCTGGCGGCGCAGGCCGACGTGCGCGTGTCGGTGGCGCGACCCGGGTTCGACGCCGATGTCAACGTGGTCGGCACCGTGAACGTGCTCGAGGCGGCCCGACAGGTCGGCGCCCGGGTCGTGCTCGCCTCGACGGGCGGCGCCATCTACGGAGAGTGCGAGCGCCCGGCCCGCGAGGACGATCCCTGCCTGCCGCTCTCGCCCTACGGCGCCGCCAAGCTCGCGGGGGAGGGCTACCTCGGCGCGTTCGGCAGGCTCTACGACACGCCGCATGTCGCGCTCCGGTTCGGCAACGTCTACGGCCCTCGCCAGGATCCGCACGGAGAGGCGGGCGTCGTCGCGATCTTCCTCGGCCGGCTGCTCGAGGGACAGCCGTGCACGATCTTCGGTGACGGCTCCCAGAGCCGGGACTACGTCTACGTGGGCGACGTCGCGCGTGCCACGCTCGCAGCGCTGGACGGCGGTGTCGAGGGTGTGCTCAACGTCGGAACCGGGGTCGCCACGACCGTGCTCGAGCTCTACGAGGTGTGCCGCTCGGTCGCCGGCTCAGCGCTGGAGCCCGTGCACGAGGTGCCCCGGCAGGGCGAGCTGGGACGGAGCGTGCTCGACGGGGAGCGAGCCGCAGCGGTGATCGGGTTCAGGCCCGAGGTCTCGCTCGACGACGGTGTCGCCGCGACCTGGGCGTCGCTCCAGTCGACGGCATAGAGCTTCCCGGGACGGGAAGGAGCCGGGCCGGATGCCACGAAAGCGCTTGTCGTGGACGTGTCCCTCCAGCACGACGAGCGGCTCATCCGGCCGTGGCGGATGGCCGCGATGGTCCTCGCCGCCGTCGCGGCGGTGGAGCTCCTGCTACTCGTCGTCGTCGGCGGCGCGCTCATCGCCAAGCCGTCGAAGGGCACAGCGACGCAGCGGCCGGCCGGGAAGGCCGCGGCGGTGAAGCACGCTCGTGCCCACAAGGCCGCCCCGCGGCGAAGGTGAAGATGCACCGCAGCCCCGCGCCGCCGGCGCGGCTCGCGCGCGGCAAGGTGACGATCCTCGTGCTGAACGGCAACGGCCGCCAGGGCGCGGCAGCGTCGGCCGCCTCGCGCGTCTCACGCCACGGCTATCGCATCGGCGGAGTCGCGAACGCGCCGCGCTCCGATTTCACCCGCAGCCTCGTGATGTACCGCCGGGGATTCGAGGGCGAGGGACGGCGCCTCGCGCGCGACCTCGGCATCCGCATCGTCGGCCCGCTCGACGGCCTCCGAGCGTCACAGCTCCACGGCGCGAACGCCGTTCTCGTCGTCGGCGCCTGAGCGGGCGCTCCGGCGCCAGACTACCGTCCGCAGGCCGGATGCTTCGGGTCGTTCACGGCCGCCCGCGCCACGTCCAGCGCGCCCCCCGGCGCGAACAGGCTGCTGCGCGGATCGAGTGTGTACGCCGCGTTGAGCGCGGCGTACGCCGTGCACTGGTTGCCGAGCGCGAGCTGGCGGAAGACGCCGAGCTCGTACCACGTATCCGGATTGTCGGGTTGGAGCTGCGTCGCCTTCTCGTACAGCCGCTCGGCTTCACGATTGTGACCCGCGAGCGACGCGACGGTGGCACGCGCGAAGAGCGGCTCGGGTGAGAGCGGGTTCAGGCGCTGTGCGCGGCGTGCCGAGGCGGCGGCCGCTGCGAGATCCCCCCCGTCGGCCTGCCGGTAGGCCCGGTCGACGGCGCGCGTCGAGAGAGCAGGTGCAACGAGCAGGCAAATCGAGACGACGGCCGCCGCGACGGCCGCGACCGCCGGAACGGTACGGCGACGAACCGAAGCGGCGGGCCGGCCCGCCCCGAGCAGCGCCGCCGCGGCGAGGCCTGTCGGAGCCGAGACGGCGAGGAAGTCGAGGTCGTAGTCGACCAGCGCGTGGAGTCCGAACGCGAGCGGGAGCGCGACCAGCCCTGCCGCAGCCGCGCGCTCTTCCGGCCCGAGCCGCCGGAGGCTCGCGCGGAGGCCGACCACGAGGGCAGCGACGAGCCCCAGGACCGAGGACGAAGGCCGGCAGGCCCCCGTCGGAGAGCAGCTGGAACGGGACGCTGTGCGGCTCGCTCACGTTCCGGGCGTCGTCCCGGAACCGCTTGCGCGCGATCTCGAAGGTCAGGGCGCCCGTGCCCCCGGCCGGATGGGCGCGGAACACTCGCCAGGCCTCTCCCCACCACACCGTGCGGCTGTTCGTCTCGAGACTCCCGAGCCGGCCCGGGTCGTTGACGACCTCTCCGGAGCCTCCGAGCTGGTCGGTCGCCCAGCTGACCGGGTTGCCGACGCTGAGCACGAGGCCGAGCAGGCCGAGCACGGCGACGAGGGCCGTCGCGCCCACGAGGGCGCGCACGACGTCGCGGCGGCGGCGCTCGACGAGCCGCGCGGCCGGGACGAAGGACACGAGCAGGACGACGGCTGCCGCGCCTGCGACGACGAGGAGGCCGAGCGTGGCACCGTCGGCGACGCGGTCGGCGTGGGCACCGCCGTCCTCGACGAGCGCGGACCGCGTGAACGCCCACGCGCCGACGACCACGGCGGGAAGGGCGGCGAGCAGGCAGAGCAGAGCAGCCTCGAGACGGCTCTCGGAGAGCACGAGGGCGAGCGCCACGACCGCGACCCCGGCGAGCACGCCCGCTCGGGACTGGGTCAACAGGATGACGAGGGTGGCGCCGAAGAGGAGCAACGCACCCGCCGGCCTGCCGAACCGCCCCCGGACAGAGACGACGAGCCAGAGGCCGAGTCCGAGCGCCGCATCCGCGAGGAGCGCGAGCGCGTTCCAGTAGCCGATCGACCCCTTCAGCCGCGCCACGCGGCTCGCATCGTCCGGCCCGATCCCAGGAATCACCTTCCCGATGAGCGCCCACGCGAGCACCCCACCGAGCGCCCCGGCGAGGATGAGCGCCAGCGTCCGCAGGGGACGTCCCGGGAGGGCCGAGGCTGCGAGGCCGACGACGCCGAAGGCCAGCACGACGATTCCCTTCGCGAGCGCGTCCCAGGAGCGGTCACCGGCGATCGACCACCAGATCGTCAGGCCCGACCACGCTACGAGACCCGCTGCCGCGACTGCCGCCGCGAGCCCCGCCTTGTCGAGACTCGGAAGTGGCAATGCCCCGAGCGCCCAGGCGACGAGGATGCTCGCCGCGACGACCACCGCGGCCGCTCCGAGAGGCGCGGTGCTGTCCGTTCCGGAGGCGCCGCCGTCGAACAGGGCCCAGGAGAGGAGCACTCCGACGGCCACCTGGACGGCACCGCCCACGCCCCGCCGCATCCGGCGTGAAGCCGCGTCCATGGCGCGCCACGGTACCACCACGGCCAGCCGCCTCCTCCGATGGAAGGCTTACAATTCGTTTACCCTGCACACACCACCGGATCAATCACAGCCGGGAGACTTGCGACACTCCGCGGCACCTCGGTACTCGGCAGACCGCTTCGTGCACCTCACCCCCACCTTTTTCCGCGCCGTCAACTTCGGCCTCGCCTTGATGGCGGTCCTGCTGTGCGCCGGAGTCGGCAGCAAGGTGGCGGCGGCTGCGAGGCACTCGTGCGCGGATCAGGTGATCGCTGACTGGTACGACGACGGGCGGGTCGGCAAGATCTACCCGCTCGCGTGCTACCGGAAGGCGATCGCGAAGCTGCCGCCGGACGTCCTCGACTACTCGAACGCGAAGGAGGAGATAGGTCGGGCCCTCGCTTTTGCAAGGCAGGGCAAGCCCGACCCCGGTGGCAAGGACCCCACTCCGGTCTCGACGGCGAAGACGACCACCTCGACCAACCGGACGACCCACACAACGGGCTCCGGCAAGCCCATCACCGGCTCCGTGACGGAGGCTACGACCGGCACGACCGACACGTCCGGCCCTTCCTCCGTGCCGGTGCCGCTGCTCGTGCTCGGCGGTCTTGCGATCCTGCTCCTCGCAGCGGGCTCGGCGGGCTACCTCCACCGCCGCATGGGCGCCGACGACGAGGGCGACGGCACGCCGCCCGCCTCCGCCTGACGACCCGCGGCCGGTAAACTGGGAGGACGGCTCGGCTCGTTATTTTCCTGCAAATTGCGCGAAAAGCGCGATCCGTCCCCACTCGTAACACCGGTCGTGGGCACCGTCCGACCCACCTCCTAGCATCCCGACTCCCTCCCAGCGCCGTTGCGTGACGGAGGAACTCTTTTCCGAACCACGGACGGCCGGGAGGCAGGCATGGCGACCAAGGCGACGACACAGACAACACCCGAGTCGGCTTCGGCCGGCGCTGCGGACGACTACGTGAACGCGGTCCTCGAGGAGGAGGCGCGTGTCACTCCGACGCGGTTCTTCACGATCCCCGGCCGCGACCCCTTCGACGAGATCGAGTGGGAGCTCCGCCACGCGCTGATCCCGGGCAAGGACGGCCCGGCATTCGAGCAGAAGGACGTCGAGTTCCCGCGCTTCTGGTCGCAGACGGCCACGAACATCGTGGCGCAGAAGTACTTCCGCGGCCGGATGAGCTCGCCCGACCGGGAGCGTTCCGTGAAGCAGATGATCGGCCGCGTCGTCGACACGATCACGGGGTGGGGCCGGCGGGGCGGCTACTTCGCGACCGACGAGGAGGCCGGGACCTTCGAGGCCGAGCTGAAGGCGATCCTCGTCAACCAGATCGCGTCCTTCAACTCGCCGGTGTGGTTCAACGTCGGTTTCGAGGAGAAGCCACAGTGTTCGGCGTGCTTCATCCTCTCGATCGACGACTCGATGGACTCGATCCTCGACTGGATCCGCCGCGAGGGGATCATCTTCCGCGGCGGCTCGGGCTCCGGCATCAACCTCTCGCGACTGCGCTCCTCGCAGGAGCAGCTCTCGAAGGGCGGCTACGCCTCCGGCCCGGTCTCGTTCATGCGCGGCGCCGACGCCTCCGCCGGCACGATCAAGTCGGGCGGCAAGACGCGCCGTGCGGCCAAGATGGTCGTCCTCGACATCGACCATCCCGACGTCGACGAGTTCATCTGGTGCAAGGCGAAGGAGGAGCGCAAGGCCCGCGTCCTCGAGCAGGCGGGCTACGACATGTCGCTCGACTCGCCCGACTGGGGCTCGATCCAGTACCAGAACGCGAACAACTCGGTCCGCGTGACCGACGCGTTCATGGAGGCGGTCGTAGAAGGCAAGGAGTGGAGCCTGACGGCGCGGACCGACGGCACCGTCGTGAGCACGGTCGACGCGCGGAAGCTGTTGAAGGACATCGCCGAGGCCTCCTGGCAGTGCGCCGATCCGGGCGTGCAGTACGACACGACGATCAACGCGTGGCACACGATCTCCAAATACCGGACGAATTAACGCATCTAATCCGTGCAGTGAATACATGCACATTGACGATTCCGCGTGCAATCTGGCATCACTCAACCTGATGAAGTTCCGCAAGGAGGACGGCGAATTCGACGTGCCGATGTTCGAGCACGCGGTCGACGTCATGTTCATGGCGCAAGAGATCGTCGTCGGCTACTCGTCCTACCCGACGCCCGAGATCGGTCGCAACGCGCTCCGCTTCCGCCAGCTCGGTCTCGGCTACGCGAATCTCGGCGCCCTCCTGATGGCGCGCGGCCTGCCGTACGACTCCGACGAGGGTCGGGCCTACGCGGCGGCGATCACGGCGATCATGACAGGCCGCGCCTACCGCAAGTCGGCCGAGATCGCGAAGCGGATGGGCTCCCATGCCGGGTACGCCGAGAACGCAGCGGCGATGCTCGGCGTGATCTCGAAGCACCGCGCAGCGGTCGGCAACATCCAGCACTCGGATTCGGTGCCGCCGGAGATGCTGTCGGCCGCCCGCAAGGCGTGGGACGACGCGCTCAACCTCGGCGAGGTATATGGCTTCCGAAATGCGCAAGCCAGTGTCTCTAGCGCCCACGGGAACCATTTCCTTCATGATGGACTGCGACACGACCGGCGTCGAACCCGACTTCTCGCTCGTCAAATCGAAGAAGCTCGTCGGCGGCGGTGAGCTGACGATCGTCAACAAGACGGTCCCGATGGCGCTCGGCGAGCTCGGCTACGCGACGCGAGAGACCGAGGAGATCGTCGCGTTCATCGACGAGCGCGGCAGCGTGATCGGGGCGCCGCACCTGAAGAGCGAGCACTACCCCGTCTTCGACTGCGCCATCGGCGAGCGGGCGATCCACTACATGGGCCACGTGAAGATGATGGGCGCAGTGCAGCCGTTCATCTCGGGAGCGATCTCGAAGACGGTCAACCTGCCGGAGAAGACGTCGGTCGACGAGGTGGCGCAGCTGCTGATCGAGGCCTGGCAGCTGGGCGTCAAGGCGATCGCGATCTACCGCGACAACTGCAAGGTCGCCCAGCCGCTCTCCGGCTCGAAGGACAACTCCGAGGAGGGCCGGATCGCGCAGATTCACGCTCTCGGCGGCGTCGTCGCCGCTCCGAAGCGGCGCCGGCTGCCGGATGACCGCACCGAGATCGGCCGCAAGTTCAAGGTCGGCGAGTACGAGGGCTACATCCACGTCGGCCTCTTCGAGGACGGCACCCCCGGCGACATCTTCGTGGACATCGCGAAGGAGGGCACGACGCTGGCCGGCCTCATGAACTCGTTCATGATCTCGGTCTCGCTCGGCCTCCAGTACGGGGTGCCGCTCGAGGTGTACGTCTCGAAGTTCAGCCACATGCGCTTCGAGCCGAGCGGCCTGACGAACGACCCGGACATCCGCGTCGCGAAGTCGATCGTCGACTACATCTTCCGCTGGATGGGCAAGAAGTTCCTCTCGCCCGATCAGCAGGAGGAGGCCGGCATCCTCACGCCCGAGGTGAAGGCGCGCCTGGCGGCGGCCTACGCCGCGGGCGAGGCAGCCGCGCCGGCCGCGGTCGAGGCGGCGCCCCCCGGCCAGACCGCGCTCTTCAACAGCTGGGAGGACGCGGTCGAGTGCTCCAAGTGCGGCGGCCGCATGGTGCGGACCGGCAGTTGCTACACCTGCCGCGACTGCGGGACGAACACCGGCTGCAGCTGATCTGATTGTCGATGGCTCAGGCCGGGGCAGTCGACGGACTCGTGCTAGCCGGCGGCCGGCAGCGAGGGAGAGACGCGGCGGTCGGGCCGACCCGCCGACCCTCGTAGTCGCGACGACGTCCGCGGGCTGGATCTGGCGCCGACCTCATGAATCCCTGCCTCTCAGGCGGCGCTGCGGCGCTCGGGGCCGGCTGCAGTTTCGACGAGTGCAGTCATGAGCTCGATCGCGTTTGCGCGGTTGATGCCGTTCGTCGTGAGTGAGTGCCAGGTCGGGAAGGCGAGAGCGTGGCGCAGTGCTGCGAGGAACAGGTCTCGCCTCTGGCGACGGAGGCAGCAGCCGGCAGCGAGGATTTCGGCTCCCCCGGTGTCCGCGAGGCGCTGGCCGGCTTCATCTCGATGAACGGCAAGCTCGACCTCGACGTGACACGAGTCCTCCAGGTCGACGACCTCGCGCTCGTCACCGGCACCTGGTCGTTCCACGGCACCGGCCCGGACGGCGAACCGGTCCGGCTGGAGGCGAGCAACGCAGACGTCCTTCGGCGCCAGACGGACGGCACCTGGCGGTTCGTGATCGACAACCCCTGGGGAACAGCCTGAGCAGCCATGCAGGGCGACAGCCCGCACGTCGATCCCGATCGCTGCAGACAGCATCCTGAGGCCCACCACGACGGTGGGCCTCAGCTGTCTCTCGGCGCCGGTTGCGCGACGCCAACCGGACGCCATCCGCTCCGACGGGAGCAACGATGAATTCTTGCGCGTCGGACGGTCTTCAACGCAAAGACTGTCCACGACGCAAGCGGGGTGACTTGTCATGACCGGGGTTCTCGCAGCGATCACGACGTCGATCGACGGATACGTGGCCGGGCCGGAGGACGGCCCCGGCAAGGGACTCGGCGAGGGCGGCGAGCGACTGCACTACTGGGTATTCGGCGGCCCGTGGAGCTACGACGCGGAACCGCGCGGGAAGGCGACAGGCGAGGATGCCGCCTGGCTGGAGCGGGTGAGGTCCAGGATCGGCGCCGTCGTCGCCGGCCGGTGGACGTACGAGGCCGCCGGGCATTGGGGTGACGAGAACCCATGGGGCCTGCCGCTGTTCATCGTCACCGACAGGCCGGAGGAGGAGCCGGAGCGCGGGGCCTTCACGTTCGTCGCCGGGGTGGAGGAGGCGGTCGCGCGGGCCGTCGAAGCCGCGGGCGACAAGGACGTCCACGTCATGGGCGGAGCGAATGTCATCCGCCAGGCGCTCGAACTGGGGCTCGTCGAGGAGCTGACGATCATCATCGCGCCGGTCATCCTGGGCGGCGGCAAGCGCCTGTTCGAGGGATTCTCTGCCTCGGTGGACCTCGAGCACCTCGGCGTGCGACAGTCGCAGTTCGCAACGTTCATCGAGTACCGGGTCAAGAGGGGGTGACGCCGCGCGCCCGTAGCGGCGTATAACAACCGTATGAGGCTCACGTGGCTGATGGCAGCTGGCACGGCGGTCCTGGTCCTTGCCCCGGCCGGTCTGGGCGGGACGGCGGGAAATGCAGCCGCGAGCCAGACCGGTGCGACCGCGGCTGCGGATTCGCGACTCGTGCCGTTTCGCTCCTGCGGCGACTTGCTCGGCTACGTCAAGTCGCAGGCGGCACCGCTCGTCGGGCCGTGGGGGTTCGGGGCCTCGGCCGGCCGAGGAGGCTTGCCGCCCGGCGTGATGGCTCCGGTGGCGGCCGCCGGAGCACGGATCGACGCGACGCCGACAGAGGGCGTCGACTACTCCGGGACGAACACGCAGGAGCAAGGCGTCGACGAGCCGGATCTGGTCAAGACGAACGGGACGACGCTGTTCGCCGCCGCGGGCGGCCGGCTCAACGCCGTCGACGTCGGCGAGAAGGGGCCCCGGCTGCTCGACACGCTGAAGCTGGACAACGGCTGGAGCCACGAGCTCCTTCTGGTGGGTGACCGGCTGCTCGTGCTCTCGCGCGGCGGCTACTGGCTCACGCCGCGACCCGCCGCAACCGCGATTGCAATGCCCTACCTACCCGCGACGTCGGCGCTGTCCGAGATCGACGTCTCGAATCCGAAGGCCCTGCGGCTCGTGCGGACGCTCACGCTGGACGGGGCCTACGTGGACGCCCGCCTGGTCGACGGGATCGCACGAATCGTCGTCTCGTCGCAGCTGCCCTCGACGCTGCCGTTCGAGCAGCCGACCGAGTCGACCGACGGGGCACTCGCCACGGCTCGCGCGCACAACCGCGCCGTCGTCCAGTCGTCCGGCCTCCGGTCCTGGCTCCCCACCTACCGCGTCGAGCGCGCCGGCCGGCCGGCCCAGGCCGCGCGCGCCCTGGTCCAGTGCCGGAACGTCGACCGCCCTCTGAAGTTCTCGGGGCTGGGGATGCTGACCGTGCTCACCGTGAACCTCGCCCGGGGTCTCGAGCCGGTGGACTCGGTCGGCGTGATGACGGATGCGCGAATCGTCTACGCCTCACCGGCCAACCTGTATCTCGCGACGGAGCGCTGGGGTGATCGGCCGCCGCCCGACTCGCCGGCGGAGCCGCAGCCGAGTGCCGTGACGACCATCCACCGCTTCGACATCTCCAACCCGACCCGTACACGGTACCGCGGCAGCGGGCAGGTCTCGGGCTACCTCCTGGACGAGTGGTCGCTCTCCGAGTACGACGGCGTCCTCCGCGTCGTGAGCACGGAGGCGCCCGCGTGGTTCACGTCGACCGACTCGACCGAGTCGTCGCTGACGACGTTGCGTCTCGCCGACGGGACGCTGAACCGGGTCGGACGGGTCGGCAACCTCGGCAAGGGCGAGCGCGTGTATGCGGTCCGCTTCGTCGGGCCGACGGGATACGTCGTCACGTTCAAGCAAGTCGACCCTCTCTACACCGTCGACCTCGCCGACCCCGCGCGGCCCCGAGTCCTCGGCGAGCTGGAGATCCCGGGGTACTCGGCCTACCTGCACCCGATCGGCGAGAACCTGCTGCTCGGTGTGGGGCAGGACGTCGACGACAAGGGGCGACCGGGCGGCACGCAGCTCTCGCTCTTCGACGTCTCCGACCTCCGGCACCCGACACGTCTGGCTCACTCGACCCTCGGTCCGGGCTGGTCCGAGGCGGAGTCCGACCACCATGCCTTCCTGTTCTGGCCGCGCACGGGTCTCGTCGTCGTGCCGTTCGACCAGCGGTCGGTCGGCTATCGCGTCGGGCGCGGGCCTGGGATCGAGCTCGTCGGTCGGATCACGCACCCCGCCGGAACGACCGCCGCCACTTCGATCAGGCGGTCGGTCGTGATCGGCAACCGCGTGTTGACGGTCTCGGACGGCGGCGTTGCCTCCAGCAGTCTTGCGACCCTCGGCTCCCAGGGCTGGGCGCCGTTCCCGCAGCCGGAGCCGGGTCCCGTGCCGGGGCCTGTACCGGGCGGGCCCTGACATCGCGGCCGGGTGGAGGCGGGCTCCGCACCGAGCCCGCCGCCGTAACCCGGTCCTCAGCGTGCGCCGCCACTTCCAGCGGCCACGCGCAGATCTCACTCGCCGACGGCTTCATCATCGCCACGCGCGGCCCGGTGACAGGATTGCCACCGCGGACAGTGCACCGCTCGAGATCGCCCGCGCCGAGGGCATCGCTGTCGTCGATCCAGTGCGGCACTACTGGATCAACCTGAAGTTGCGGTGTAGGCGTCGCGCCGAGTCGGGAAGGTCAGGCGCGCTCCACCTCGACTCCCTTGGCCCGCAACTCGGCGAGTGCCTGCTCCGTCTTGCCAAGCTCGAGACCCATCGCACGCAGGACGGCGTCTGTCTTCAGGAACTGGATCTCGTCGTACTGCACGACCTGGATCAGGTTGCCCCACGGATCGCGGAAGTCGAGCCCGCGGCCGCCGAGCGTCTCGACCCCGGCGCGCTCGAGCGCCCGACGCACGGCGTCCTTGTCGTCGACCACGAGGCCGAGGTGGCGGTGAGCGTCCGGCGGCTGCTTCCGGCCCTGCGAGAGCGCGAGGAACTGGTCGCCCATATCGACGAACGCCATCCCGCGCGAGCGGCCACGCAGGGTCAACTCGAAGAGGCTGCCATAGAACGCGAGCGCGTCGTCGATGTCGCCGACCTCGAGCGCGACGTGGTTGATCCCGACCAGGCGCGGCAGCCTCACGCGCACGAACGCTACCGGCTGCTACGATACTTGCGGACTCAAGGATTATGGAACTCGGCCTCTACACGTTCGCGGAGCTCACGCCGGATCCGGCGAGCGGGCGCCTCACCGGAGCGCAGGCTGCGGAACCTAATCGAGGAGGCGGTGCTCGCCGACCAGGTCGGCCTCGACGTCTTCGGGATCGGCGAGCACCACCGGCCGGACTTCGCCGTCTCGGCTCCCGCCATCGCGCTCGCCGCCATCGCCGAGCGAACGTCGCGGATCGCCCTCACGAGCGCGGTCAGCGTGATCAGCTCGGATGATCCCGTCCGCGTCTTCCAGCAGTTCGCCACGCTCGACCTTTCTCGCGCGGCCGCGCCGAGATCATGGCGGGCCGCGGCTCCTTCATCGAGTCCTTTCCACTCTTCGGCTACGACCTCGCCGACTACGACGAGTTGTTCGCCGAGAAGCTCGAGTTGCTCCTTCGCCTTCGCGACGAGGAGCACGTCACGTGGAGTGGCCGCCACCGGGCGCCTCTCCACGGAGCCGGCGTGTACCCAGGCCCGCTCGCGAGATCCCCGTCTGGGTGGCGGTCGGCATGCGGGCGATCGAGCTCTACGGCACCGAGGTCGCTCCCGCCGTTCGGCAGAGCTCGCGCGCGCCGCGCGGGTCACGGCACCGGTCGCCTCGCCGCCCGCTTAGCCGACGCGCGCTCGAGCTCGATGCGGCCACGCCCGAAGGCATCGATCCGGCCCCACCGGCCGGGGATGTCGAGCAGCTCGACGTGGCCGATGCTCACCGGTAGCGCCGGCTCGACGACCAGGTGCTCGCCGTGCGGCTCGAGGCCGAGCATGGTCCTGAGCAGGAGCAACGGCGCGCCCGTCGACCACGCTTGCGGGCTGCACGCGGTCGGGTACTGCACGGGATACTTCGTGACGGAGCGCGCGTAGCCACCGAACGCCTCGGGGAGGCGACCCCCGAAGAGCTCCGCGGCGTCGAGGATTCCGGACGCGATGCGCGCGGCCTCCTCCTCGAACCCGTACCTCCTCAGGCCCCAGGCGATGAACGAGTTGTCGAACGGCCAGACGGTGCCGACGTGGTAGCCGATCGGGTTGAAGCGCCCCTCGCCCTCCGCCAGCGTGCGGACGCCCCAGCCCGAGAAGAGCCGCCGACCCATGAGATGCCGCACGACCGCCTTCGCCTTCGACCGATCCACGATCCCGCTCCAGAGCAGGTGGCCGTTGTTCGACGCGAGCGCGTCGACCTGCCCGCCTTCGGCGTCGAGCGCCAATGCGAAGTACTCGCCTTCCTCGACCCAGAAATCGCGGTTGAACCGCCGCTTCAGGCTCGCGGCCTCCTGTTCCAGCCGGTCCGCGAGCGCCGCGTCCTTCCAGACGAGCCGCGCGAGGCGCGCCCCGCGCACCTTCGCGTCGTAGGCGTAGCCCTGGAGCTCGCACGTCGCCCGCGGGAAGCCGGGCAGCCGCCCGTCCCGGTAGGAGATCGAGTCCCACGAGTCCTTCCAGCACTGGTTCTCGAGACCCGTCTTCTCGTTGCGCCGCCGGTACGAGACGTAGCCGTTGCCGAGCAGGTCGGCGTAGTCGTCGATCCAGGCGAGCGCCGCCCGGGCCTCGTGCTCGAGGTCGCGCACGAGCTTCCGGTCGCCCGTCCAGCGCTCGTACTCGTCGAGCAGCACCACGTAGAGCGGCGTCGCATCGGCGCAGCCGTAGTACGGCGAGTGCGGCCGCTCCTCGAAAGCGGTCATCTCTCCGTAGCGCATCTCGTGCAGGATCCGGCCTGGATCCTCGTCGCGGAAGTCGTCCACCCCGCTGCCCTGCCACTCCCCGAGCGCCTGCAGCGTCGTCGCTGCGAGCTCGGGGACAAACGGCAATGCCTGCAGGCTCGTGAAGATGCTGTCCCGGCCGAACATCGTCATGAACCACGGCAGCCCCGCGGCTGGGAGGCTCTTCCCGCCCGCTATCGGAGGCGAGAAGCGCAACGCTGCCAGGTCGACGAGACTCCGGTGGTACGTCGCCTGCAGCGGCTCCCAGTCGCACTCGAGGTGCGGCGCCGCGTCCAGCCACTGCCGGAGGCCCTGCTCCATGTTGCGCCGCTGTCCTGCGTCTCGCCGCCGCCGCGAGCTCGCCGACGCCGCCCATCACCGTCACGTCCAGGCCCGTCGTCCACGTCCCGTGCGCCTCGAGCTCGACGTCGAACGTGAGGCCGCTCTCGTCCACGGCGACCGGTGTCGACGCCGAGACCGACGTCTCGCGCCTGAACGTCTCCCGCGCGTAGCCGAGCACGAGCCGATCCTTCTCGACGCGGGCGGAGTAACTCCCTTTCTTCTTCAGCGCGTCCTTGACCTCGAACAGATCGGCGAAGTCGGAGCCGGCCTCGATCCGCACAGTCAGCGCGACGGGCTGGTCGGCATGGTTGAGCACCGTCAGTTCCTCGTGAAAGCCGCCGGCGACGGCGCGCCGGCGGATCACCGACAGCTTCGCGTCGATATACACCGTCCCGGTGCCGGGGACCAGGAAGAAGCGTGTCTCGAAGTACTGGAGATCGTCGACCGAGAGCGCGTTGAGCCGCTCGCCCGTTCACCGTCAGCACCCACTTCGAGAGGAACCTTGTGTCGTAGGAGAAAAGGCCGCTCGCGTCGGTCGGCGACGCCTCGATGTCCCCACGCGAGTCGCTGACGACGAAGGTGTTGCCGTCGAGGATCTTCACCTCACCGTCGCTCACCGCTGCCTCCCTGCGCGGCCGGCTCGAGCGACCCGCGGCGCGGGCGTCCCGCGGCCTCGGCAACAGCCGCTGAAAGAGCACCAGGAGCTCCGGGTTTCCCTGAACCGTCAGCGCCCCTCGCAACGCCGCCGCCATCGCATTCGCCTTCCCCTGGACGAGCCTCTCGGCGAGCGGCCGCTCGACGCGCATGACGACGTCCGCCGCGCCGCGGCCGCGCGACACGGCAAGGTCCCCCTTCGCCAGCGTGAGGAACCAGCGCTCCGTTCGCTTGCCGTCGAGGACGTCGAGGCGGAACGTGCCCGCGGCCTTCTCCAGCAGCGGCTCGTGCTCGCGCGCCGCGAGCCCGTCGAAGAACTCTGCGACCGGATCGGTCGCTGCTCCTTGCCGAGCCATCATCCCAAGCATGAACCTGCGCGCATGCTCTGCGCTACATGGTTCAGGGTTCTCAGAGCGCGAGGTCGCTCTCGTCCATCCGCCGGAGCATGCGCAACCAGGGGACAGGCGCCGGGTCGCGGACGCCCGAACCGCGGCTACCCATGCACAATGGCACGATGAGCCCCCGCACCTCGGCCTCCGCGGGCAGCCCGACGCTCGTGCGCAACGAGTCGCTGCGACGAGGGCTCCTCGTCCTGCGGACACTCGCCGCGGCGGGACGCCCGATCGCGGCTGCGGAACTGACGCGGCAGACGGGCATCCCGGGCCCGACGGTGGCGCGCCTGCTCGTGACCCTGGAGGACGAGACCCTCGCCGTCCGGGACGCCGGGGGCGGCTGGCGCCCTGGCCCCGGCCTCTCGGAGCTCGCGGGCGCGAGCGGCGGCCTCGCTGCTCTCGTCGCAGGCGCGGGCGAGGTCTTGCGTGAGCTTGCCGTCGACACAGGCGAGACGGCGCTCCTGAGCCTGGTCCGGCTGCCCGACCTGTCGGAGGTTCTCGTCCAGGAGGACGCGGATCGCCTGCTCGGGGTCACCGACTGGGTCGGCCGAACGTTCGACGCGCGAGAGTCGGTGGCCGGCTGGGTCGTCGCGGCCGAGCTCGACGACGCCGCCGTGGCGGAGCTCGGGGGCGACGACCCCGACGTGCGCGCCCGCTGGACGGCGGGCGTCGAGGAGTCGAGAACCCGCGGCTACGCCGTCGATTTCGACGGCCTCGAGGCCGGGCTGACGTCGGTCGCGGTGATCGTCCCGGGCGACCTCTCCCTCGCAGTGGGTATGGCCGGGCCCTCTGCCCGACTCACCCCGAGGCGCACCGAGCGCCTCGTCCCGCGTTTACGAAAGACGGCGAGGACGCTCGCGATCCTCACTTGATGACTTGCATATTGATCATCTAGTGATTATAGTTGGAGGGTGCAAACAGCCCGGCGGGAAGAGGAGATCGTTCGCCACCTCCAACTCGTGGAGGGAGGCCTCGCCGGTTTGCTTCCGGCGCACGACCGCCTCCTCTCACCCGTCGAGTGCGAAGCGCTCACGATCGAGGTCACGCGGCGAGGCCTGTGGACCGGCGTGGAGCTGACGCCGACCGAGTCCCAGACCCGGGCCTACGCCCTCCTGCACGCGGACGAGCGCCTGGAACTGTGGCTCCTGTCGTGGCGCCCCCTCCACTCGACGGGCTTCCACGATCACGGCGAGTCGAACGTCGGCTTCTGCGTCGCCCAGGGCACGCTCGTGGAGCAGCGGCTGCGGTTCGCGAATGCCCCGCAGGCAAGCTCGCTCGCCCCCGGCGAGAGCCGGGCCGCAGGCGCCGACTACATCCACTGCCTCGAGTGGCAGTCCGGCGAGCCGGCACTCTCGGTCCACGCCTACTCGCCGCCGCTCACCTTCGTCGGCCAGTACCGGTCCGACGACAGCGGCTTGCTGCGGCGCGAGGTGCAGGCCGGCCGCGACGAGCTCACGAAGGACTAGCCGCGAGTGGGGTGTCCCGCAACGTTCGACCGGAAATGCTCGTTGCGGGACACCCCACTCCCATGTTGATTCAGTAGTGCGGCGTCTCACAACGATGCTGTTTCCTGTGACGTTGTGAGACGCCGCACTAGAACGCCGGATCGGCGATGTAGCCGGCGAGGCGCTCGGCGAGCGCGGTCGTCACCTTCCGCTCGATCGCGCGGTTCTCGTCGAGGACGCGCCGGAAGTCGCCTCGCATCAGAATGAGGCAGCGGAGCGGCGACGTCGCCGTCACGGTCGCGGTGCGCCGGGTCTCCGTCAGCAATGCGATCTCGCCGACGAAGTCGCCCGCACCGCGCGTCGCAACCCGCTCCCCGCCACGCGTCACCTCCACCGTCCCCTCGACGATCACGAAGAACTCACGACCGATCGCCCCTTCCTTGCAGAGCACGGTGCCCGCAGGAACCTGGAGATCCTCGGTCACACGAGCGATCTCCAGGAGATCCTTCTTCGACAGCCCCTCGAAGAGAGGCGCCCGCCTGAGCGCCTCGGCCTTCCGGCTCTGCGGGAGCCCACGCACCCGGCGAGTCTACAACTGAGACACTGGTCGTCGTGGAGGGCGCCACCCGGTACGCGAAGAGCGGCGAGCTCAATATCGCCTACCAGGTGCTGGGCGACGGTCCGTTCGATCTGCTCTTCGCCCCGGGCTACATGTCGCATCTCGAGCAGAACCAGTGGCTGCCGTCGTACTCCGAGTTCCTCCAGCGCATGGCGTCGTTCTCTCGCCTCATCGTGTTCGACCGGCGCGGCACGGGGCTGTCCGATCGCATCCTCGCGCTCGGCTCGTACGAGGAGATGCTCGATGACGTCCGTGCCGTTCTGGACGACGTCGGGTCGGAACAGGCAGCGCTGTTCGGCGGTGCCGAGGGCGGCCCCATCTGCGCCCTCTTCGCCGCGACGTTCCCCGAGCGGACGTCCGCGCTCATTCTCGGCGCGTCCTACGCCCGACGGGCGTGGGCGCCCGACTATCCCTGGGGCCTCAGCGAGGAGTCGCACCGGCGGATCCTCGAGTCCTACGCGACACAGTGGGAGAGCGGGAGCTTCGGCCTGCGCCGGCTCGCGCCCACCCGCGCCGACGACGAGCGCTTCCGGCAGTGGTACGCGCAGGCCTGCCGCTTCGCCGGCACGCCATCCTCGGCGCTCGCCTGGTTTCGCGTCACGATGGAGATCGACATTCGCGAGGTCCTGGCTGCGATCCGCGTCCCCACGCTCGTGATCAACTCCTCCGGGGATCAGGTGATCCCGCCCGAGGCGGGGCGTTATCTGGCGGAGCACATCCCCCACGCGAAGCACGTCGAGCTACCGGGCTCCGACCACTTCCCGTTCACCGGCGAGGTCGACTACGTGGCGGAGATCGAGGAGTTCCTGACGGGCTCCCGGAGCCGCAGCGAGCCCGACCGCGTCCTCGCGACGGTTCTCTTCACGGACATCGTCTCGTCCACGGAGCATGCCGCCGAGCTGGGCGACCGAAGCTGGACTGCGCTGCTCAGCGACCATCACACGATCGTGCGCGAGTGCCTGGCGCGGTTCCGCGGCCGGGAGATCCGCATTACGGGAGACGGCTTCCTCGCGACCTTCGACGGCCCCGCCCGCGCGGTCCGCTGTGCCTGCGCCGTGCGCGACGCAGTGCGACGCCTGGGGATCGAGATCCGGGCCGGCCTCCACACCGGTGAGATCGAGCTCGCCGACACGGGGGCCGAGGGCATCGCGGTTCACCTCGGGGCACGCATCGCCGCGCTCGCGCAGGCGAACGAGGTGCTCGTCTCCAGCACGGTGAAGGATCTCGTGGTCGGTTCGGGAATCGCGTTCGCCGGACGCGGCACGCACGAGCTCAAGGGCGTGCCCGGGAAGTGGGAGGTCTTCCTCGTGGCAGACGCGGCGTCCGCCCACTGACCCGACCGCCTGAGCCTCTGTTGAGGCTCCTAGCCGCCGAACCAACGCTGCAGGCGCTCCGTCTCGAAGGCCCGCTTCTCGGCCGCGTAGGACTCGCTGGGGCCGTCGACCCTGACGACCGGCTCCGGCTGCGCGTACCACTCTCCCCGCACGAACGCCACCGCGTCCGCGCCGACCTCGACCGGGCAGAACCCGCGACCGTCGAAAGGCGGCGGCTCTGCCTCGCCGCGCAGCCGGGCCGCGATGTCCCTCGCCACGCGCAACCCCTGGAACTCCGCCATCACGCCCGCCTTCGGGAGCGGTAGCCCGTTCGCGAGGGGGATCAGGTTGACGTCGCCGACGGCGTACACGCCCTCGTGCGACGTCGCGAGCGTGTACGGGTCGACGCCGATCCAGCCGTGCCCCGCGAGGAGGCCGCTCTCCTCCACCACCGACGGCGGCCGGTGCGGCGGCACGGCGATGAGCAGGTCGAACGGCTCCTCGTCGTCCGCGAACACGGCGCGCCCTGCTTCCACGCGCTCGACCTTGCTCGCAACACGCTTCGAGATCCCCCGCGCCTCGAGCTCCAGCGGCCATCCAGTCGGAGCCGATGCGGCCGGCGTTCGGCATCAGCATCGGCTGCAGGGTGACGACGCCGAGGTCGGTCCGCTCGCGAAGCCCCCGGTCGCGCAGGTACCCGTCGAGGTGGAGCGCACACTCGTACGGGGCCGGCGGGCACGGGTACGGAGCGCCGGCCACCAGGACGACGAGGCGCCCACCGTCAAAGCGCGATAGCGCCTCCGTCGCCGCCGGGACGCCGCTGAACGCCCAGACATCATGGCCGTGCTCGGCGAGGCCGAGGACCAGATCGGGCCGCGAGACGGCGCCGAGCGCGATCACGACCTGGTCGCCGTCGAGCGGGCCGGCCGTGGTCTCCACCGCCCGGGCGACCGGGTCGATCCCGGTGATCTCCTCCTCGACGACCCTGACGCCGTGCTGCGCGAGGCGCGTCCGCGGGCGGCTTCCATCCTCGACCGTGCCGATGCCGACGAGCGCCCACAGCTTGCGCAGGCCCATCCTGAACTCCGGCTTCCGGTCGACGAGCACGACGTCGTGGCCGTCGCCCAGCAGCCGCTTCAGCTCGAGCGCGGCGGAGATGCCGCCGAATCCGCCGCCGAGGACGAGCGTCCGGCCGGTCATGCGGTGGCTGCTCGATCGAGCTCGAGCTGGCGCAGCTCGATCCGGCGGATCTTGCCGGTGAGCGTCTTCGGCAGGTCGGGCACGAACTCGACGAGCCGCGGGTACGCATAGGCAGAGAGCCGCTCGCGCACGAAGCGCTGGATCTCGCCGGCGAGCTCGTCGGAGGGCTCGTATCCGTCGGCGAGCACGATGAACGCCTTGACGACGTTGCCGCGCAGCTCGTCGGGCGAGGCGACGGCGGCCGCCTCGCGGACTGCCGGATGCTCGAGACAGGCCGATTCGACCTCGAACGGCCCGATCCGATAGCCGGCGGCGATGATCACGTCGTCGGCCCTCCCCACGTACCAGAAGTAGCCGTCGTCGTCGGCGACGGCCGCGTCCTTCGTGTGGAACCACTCGCCGCCGAACGTCTCGTCGCTCGCCTCCTCGTTCCGCCAGTAGCCGAGCGGGTAGTGCGGGTTCGAGCGGGCGCGGAGACAGATCTCGCCGCGCTCACCCTGGGGCACGGGACGCTCGTCCTCGTCGAGGATCTGCACGTCCCAGCCCGGCATCGGCTTGCCCATCGACCCCTCGCGCACCTCGAGCCCGGGGTAGTTGGCCACGAGCGGATACGACTCGGTGAGCCCGTAGTAGTCGAGCACGGTGACGCCGTACTGCTCGCGGAACCAGCGGATCGCCTCCGGGTTGAGCGGCTCGCCCGCCGAGCAGACGCGACGGAACCGCTGCGGATACCGGCTGCCCGCATCCTCGATCGCCATCATCGCGCGCATCGCGGTCGGCGTCGTGAAGACGTTGGTGACCTCGTGCCGGCTGAGGAAGTCGAGCTGCTTGTGCGGGTCGAAGCCGCCCTCCCGGCGGTAGACGCACTGCAGCGCGCCGAGCCGCCACGGGCCGAGCAGCGGGGCGATCCCCGCCGCCCAGGCCCACTCCCCCATCCCGTGGAAGCGCTCGCCGTCCTGCACCTCGTGGCAGTAGACGAACTCCTCGTGTCCGAGGATGTAGCGGTGCGCATGGACGATGCCCTTCGCCAGCCCCGTCGTGCCCGAGGTGTAGTAGAGCTGAGCCGGGTCGTCGGGGGCGGTGTCGGCGCAGACGTGGTCGGTGGGTGACGCAGCGAGGGCCGGCTCGTCGAGCACGAGCACGTCCGGCACCCACGGCCGGTCGAAGCGCGGCGCGTTCTCGGCATCGGTGACGAGGAGGCGCGCGCCGGAGTCGGAGAGCCGGTGTTCGATGGCGTCGTCCCCGTAGAGGACGGACATCGAGAGGAGGATCGCACCGAGCTTCCAGGTGCCGAAGAAGACAGCCGCCGCCGCGGGCGTCGGCGGCAGGACGACGGCGACGCGATCGCCACGCGCCACGCCGCGGGCTGCGAGCGTGTGGGCCGCCTGGTTCGCGAGGTCCTGGAGCTCACCCCACTGGAGCTCGCGCACCGCGCCGTCGAAGCTCTCCCAGATCATCGCGGGCTTGTCCCGGGGGTGCTTGTCGCAGACGTCGGCTGCGATGTTGTACTGCGCGGGCACCTGCCAGCGGTGCGAGCTGCGCCAGTCCTCGTAGGCCGAGTCGCTCATCTCGATCTCCTCCCCTGGATCATCTCACGTCGCGCGCGGCGGCCCGGCACGCCGCGCGCGTAAGGGTTCCGTGAAGACGGCCAACCACCTGCGTCCGCAGGCGTCTCCGTTCTTCGTGGGAGACGAAGGCATCACGACGGCGGGAGCGGTGGTCTACCTGCTCGCCGAGCTCCGTTCGAGCGGCCGAGGCCTCGTGCACGAGATCGGCTCGCGGGCGAGAGTACTCGGCACGGAGGGGGAGCGGTTGACGCTCGCAATCGCCCGTGGACGCCATGAGGAGGTCGTCTCCTGTCCGCGCGACCTCGTCGCGCACGAGCAGCGGTCGCTTGCGGCGCGCCGGCGCCTGCTCCGGGCCGGCGCGCGCGCGACTGCCTAGCCCGCCGCGAGCCAGGCGTCGGCAACGCACGCTACGTGCCGGTGATCCGTGCCACAGCAGCCGCCGAGCACGGTGAGGTGCGGTAGCCGCTCGCCGATCTGCCGGTAGCGGCGGGCGAGATCCTCCGGGTCGCCGTCGTCGAGCTCCTCGGACTCGTCGAGCTCTGCGTGGCTCTTCTCGGAAGCGTTGGCGCGGATGCCGAGCACGCGGTCCCACGGTCCCGGGGTCTCGAGCACGGAGGCGAAGTGTTTCGGGTGGGCGCAGTTGACCATGAAGTACGCCGCAGCCCCGTCCGTCTCGGCGTCGACCTGCTCGATCGCCTCGGCGAGCGGCTGTCCCGTCGGCAGGCGACCGTCTGTCTCGACGGTGAACGACATCGCGGCCGGCATGCCGGCCGCGGTCGCAGCCCGCACGATCCCGATCGCCTCCTCGACGTAGGTGATCGTGAGCCCGGTGATCAGGTCCGCCTCGGTGCCGGCGATCACGCCCGCCTGCCAGGCGTGATACTCGGCGGCCTCTTCCGCGCCGAGGCGGGTCTCGGGCGCGTACGCGTCGCTCTCGGGCCCGAACGGCGCGTTGATCACCATCGGCCGACCCGGCTGCTCCTCCCGGTCTGCGATGTCCGCGACGAAGCGGATCGAGCGCCGATTCGCCTCCGCCAGCTCGTCGAGCGAATACCCGAGCTTCTGCCCCCAGGCCGGGTTGGCGCGCCACGTCGGCGCCTCGACGACGAAGCCGGTGCCGTGACGGCGGGCGACGTCGAGGTAGGGCTCGTAGTAGCGGGTCAGCGCGGCACGGCCCTGCTCCTGCTCCAGCAGGGGGAACGAGGCGAAGCACGGGAGCTCGAGGCCCTCGAGGAAGACGAGTGTCGTCTCCATGCCCCCGTCGGTGAGCAGAACGTTTCCCTCGAGCTGCGGCAGCGCGTTCCGGTAGCGCATGTCGCCTGATCGTAGGAGACGGCGAGGCGGGAGACAACGCCGCGGCGGCCGTACACTCGCGCCATGCGAGAGCACGATCTGGAGCTGCTCGAGCTCCCGGCCGTCCTGGCGCGCCTTGCCGGTGCGGCGGCGAGCGAGCCGGGTGCCGCGCTGGCCGCGGCGCTCCTCCCGTCGGCGGACGAGGGTGTCGTGCGGCTGCGGCAGCAGCAGACGACCGAGGCGATCGCGCTCCTCGACGAGGCGGCCGAGCCGGATCTCGGAGGCGCCGCCGACGTGACGGAGGCCGCCGAGCTCGCCGCCCGCGGCGGCACGCTCGACACGCGCACGCTGACGCAGGTCGAGCGCACGATCCGGGCCGGAGTCGCCGCGCGACGGGCGCTCGCGGGACGGGACGACTTGCCGGCCCTGGCGGAGCTCGTAGCGGGCATCGACCTGTCGCTGGTCTCGATCTCGGACGAGATCGCGCGGACGGTCGAGGAAGACGGCTCGGACCTGCGCGACTCGGCCTCGCCGGCACTGCGCCGCCTGCGGCGGGAGCTGCGGGAGGGCCGCGGGCGCCTCGCCGAGAGGCTCCGGAAGATCGCGCGCGACCCCGCCCTGAGCGAGCATCTCCAGGACGACTTCGTGACGGAACGCGCGGGCCGTCCCGTGTTGGCGCTGAAAGCGTCGGCGCGCGGGCGTGTGCCCGGGATCGTCCACGACTCGTCCGGCTCGGGCCAGACGCTCTTCGTCGAGCCGCTCGCGGCCGTCGAGGACTCGAACCGCCTCCGCGAAGCCGAGGTAGCGGAGCGGGACGAGGTGGCGCGGATCCTCCGCAACCTCTCGTCTTTCGTCGCGTCCCAGGCCGAGGAGCTCACGACGATGGTGACGGCGACGGCCGAGCTCGACCTCGTGCTTGCCCGCGGGACCGTCTCCCGCGGCTGGCGCGGCGCCCTTGTGACGGAAAGCCACAATGTCGTCGTCCGCGGAGCCCGGCACCCGCTCCTCGACCGCGCCTCGGCGGTTCCGATCGATCTGGAGCTCGGCCCGCTCCGCGCGCTCGTCATCAGCGGCCCGAATACGGGCGGGAAGACCGTCGCGCTGAAGACACTCGGCCTCGCGGCAGTGCTCCACCAGTGCGGCCTCCGTCCGCCGGCGGACGAGGCGGCGCTCCCGGTCTTCGACGAGATCCTGGCCGACATCGGCGACGAGCAGTCGATCGCGATGAGCCTCTCGACGTTCTCGGCCCACGTGCGCAACATCGTCGCGATCCTCGAGCGTGCGACGGCGCGGTCGCTCGTCCTCCTCGACGAGCTTGCGGCCGGCACCGATCCCGTCGAGGGCGCCGCGCTGGCGCAGGCCGTCCTCGGCCGGCTGGCGACGCAGGCGCGCCTGACGGTCGTGACGAGCCACTTCGCGGAGCTGAAGGAGTGGGCCGGCGCCGCCGAAGGAGCCACCAACGCAGCCACGACGCTCGATCCAGAGACGAACGAGCCGCTCTATTCCGTCGCACTCGGCCGGCCGGGCACGTCTCACGCGCTGCAGACGGCCGAGCGGCTCGGCCTGCTCTCGGAGATCGTCGAGGCTGCGCGCGGGTCGATCGCACCCGAGCGGCTTCTCGTGACCGAGCTCGTCGGGGAAGCCGAGGCCGCGGCGCGGGAGACCCGGGCGCGCCTGGCCGCGGCAGCCGCGGAGCAGCGCGAGGCGGCGGCCGCGCGCCTCGCCGCGGATCGTGCGGAGACGGAATTGCGGAACGAGATCCAGGCGGTGCGCTCGTCGGCGGCGGCCGAGCGGCAGCGCGCGCTGGCACAGGCCGAGGCGGAGCTCGGCGATGTGCGCGCCGAGCTCGAGTCGCTGCGGGCCGAGATCCGCGAGGCGCGGCGGCTCGAGCGCCAGCGTGGCCGGGCGGCGTCACCGGCAGCCCGCGAGAAGGAGCGGCAGCGCGACCGGAGGCTCGGGGCCGCGGCCGAGCGCGCCGCCTCGGCGCAGCGTTCGCTCTCCCGGCTCGACGAGCCCGTCGTGCAGACGGCGCCGCTCGCCGCAGGAGACCCGGTCGTGGCGGACGAGCTGGGCGTGCGGGGCACGATCGCGGAGATCGCCGGAGACGAGGCGACCGTGCTGGGCCGCGGGGGCCTCAGGATCCGGGTGCCGGTCACCCGGCTCAGGCCCGACCCGGACGCGACCGGCGACACGGGCCCGCCGACACCGGCTGTGACCGTGCGGGCCATGGTGCAGAACGACCTGCCCGACGAGATCGACCTGCGCGGGCGGACGGCGCAGGAGGCGAGGGAGGCAGTCCGTGAGCTCGTCGACGCGGCCGCGCTGGCCGGCCGGCACGAGGTGCGTGTCATCCACGGGCGCGGCACCGGCGCCGTCCGCAACGCCGTGCGAGACGAGCTCGCGAAGCACCCGCTGGTCGACGAGCAGGTCTCGGATTCGGCCGACGGGGCGACGGTCGTCAGGCTGTCGGGCGCCTAGCGGGAGGGTGTTAGGGTGGCTCGGCGGCCGGAGGACGGCCTCCGGCAAGGACCGGGAGGATCGGATCGTGAAATTGCGGGCCCGGGCTCGCACGACAGTCGGGCTCGTCGGGGTCGTGACGCTCGTACTGATCGCGGGCGCTCTGCCTGCGGCGGCGACACCGCCGACGACGCTGTTCTTCTCCGAGTACATCGAGGGGTCGAGCAACAACAAGGCGCTCGAGATCTACAACGGCACCGGCGAGGGCACGATCCAGAACGACGACATCGACTGCGCGGCAGCGTTCACTCCGATCTCGGAGATCCAGGGAGCGGGAGCGACAACTCCGATTCCCGGCACCGTCACGACGAAAGGCGTCGTCGTCGGCGACTACGAGTCGAGCGGCTCCCTCCGCGGTTTCTACCTGCAATCACACGTCCCCGACGCGAATCCTGGCACCTCGGAGGGCGTCTTCGTCTTCAACGGCTTGAACGACAGCGTCTCCGTTGGAGACGTCGTCTACGTGACCGGCACGGCGGAGGAGTTCCAGGATCAGACCCAGATCGGGAATGTCACCTCGGTCTACACGTGCGGTACCGACACCGTGACGCCCGTCGACGTGACGTTCCCCGTCGCCTCGCCGACGTTCCTCGAGCAGTACGAGGGAATGCTCGTGCGCATGCCGCAGGCGATGTTCGTGAGCGAGCACTTCCAGCTCGGACGGTTCGGTCAGGTCACGCTCTCCTCGGGCGGCCGTCTGCAGCAGCCGACGAACGTCGTCGCGCCGGGCGCACCCGCGCTCGCGCTCCAGGCACAGAACAACCTGAACAGGGTCGTCCTCGACGACGCCTCGCAGCTGCAGAATCCCGACCCGATCGTCTTCGGCCGTGGCGGCCTGCCGCTCAGCGCGGCGAACACGCTGCGGGGTGGCGACACCGCGGCCGACATCGTGGGCGTGATGACGTACACCTGGGCGGGGAACGGGGCGAGCGGCAACGCCTACCGCGTCCGCCCGGTCAATGCGATGGGCGGCACGGCACTCTTCATGCCGACCAACCCACGGCCGGCATCGGCTCCGGCCGTCGGTGGGACGCTGCGGGTCGTCGGCATGAACCTGCTCAACTTCTTCAACACGTTCACTCGGATGCACCGGCGGAGTGGGCGGCGCCCCACTGGACTGCCGCGGTGCGAGCAACGGAGGCGAGTTCGACCGGCAGTGGCCGAAGACGGTCGCCGCGATCCTCGCGATGAACCCTGACGTCATCGGCATCAATGAGATCGAGAACGACGGCTACGGGCCGACGAGCGCGATCCAGTTCCTCGTGGACAAGCTCAACCAGGCAACGGTGCCCGGCACGTTCGCGTTCATCGATGTCGACACCAATACCGCCCAGGTGAACGCCATGGGAGCGGACGCGATCAAGGTCGGGCTGCTGTACAAACCGGCGAAGGTCACACCCGTCGGCCGGACGGCGGCACTCAACTCGATCGCGTTCGTCAACGGCGGCGAGTTTGGGCCGCGCAATCGGCCGTCCGTCGCGCAGGCATTTCAGGAGAACGCCACCGGCGCACGGTTCATCGTCGACGTGAACCATCTGAAGAGCAAGGGGACAGGCTGCACCGCACCCGATGCGGGTGACGGACAGGGCCTCTGTAACGAGGTTCGCGTGAACGCGGCGAATGCGCTGACCGCCTGGCTCGCCACCGATCCAACCGGAACGGCCGACCCGGACATTCTCCTGATCGGCGATTACAACTCGTACGCGAAAGAAGAATCCGATCACCGCGATCAAGAGCGCCGGCTACACGAACCTGATCGAGTCGCTCGTCGGCCCGGACGCGTACTCGTATGTCTTCGACGGCCAGTGGGGCTACCTCGACCACGCACTTGGCTCGGCGTCGCTCGTCGGGCAGGTAACCGGAGTCGGTGACTACCACATCAACGCCGACGAGCCGAGCGTGCTCGACTACCTCGAGGACTTCAAGAGCCCCGGCCAGCTCGTCAGCCTCTACGCGCCCGATCAGTTCCGTGTCTCGGATCACGACCCGGTCGTCGTCGGCCTGAGCCTGAACGATGCTCCGACCGTGGATGCGGGCGGGCCCTACTCGGTCTTCGCGGGCTTCACGGTCACGGTGACGGCGACCGGGAGCGACCCGAACGGCGACTCGCTCGCCTACGCGTGGGATCTCGACGACAACGGCAGCTTCGAGACGCTCGGCCAGAGCGCGACCTTCGACGCGTCGATCGCCATCCCGGGCCCGCACACGATCAAGGTACGCGCGACGGACCCGGGCGACCTCAGCGCCGTCGACACGGCGACGGTGAACGTCACGGTCACCTACGACAGCCTGTGCGCCCTCACGAAGAGCCTCGTCACGAAGAAGGGGGTCGAGGACGAGCTCTGCAAGAAGCTCGAACAGGCCGAGAAGGCCGCGGCCAAGGGGAAGACGAAGGACCACGACGAGAAGCTCGAGGAGTACCGCAAGAAGCTCGACCAGGAGACGGGCAAGGCGGTCAGCGCGACGAGCGCGGCGCGGCTGAAGTCGCTCTCGCTCTACCTCTGAGCCTCACGCAGACCTCCGGTGGTGTCCGGCCGCGCCGGCGCCACCGGGAGCCCCGCGGCGCTCAGCCGGCGACGTCGGCGGCGGCCCTGCGGAGGAGCGGCGCGAGTGCCTCCCGCTCCCGGGGCGACCAGATCCGCGCGAGCGCCAGAGCCGCCGACTCCTCGGCGGTGGCGGCCGCTTCCTCGGCGACCTCGGCCCCGCGAGGGGTCAGCACGACGAGGGCGAGGCGGGCATCCGTCGGGTTCGACTCGCGCGTGACGAGGCCGATCCGCTCGAGCGGGGCGAGCTGGCGCGCGATCCCCGAGGGCGTGACAGCGAGCCGGCGGGCGAGCTCGGCCCGGCGCAGCGTGTGCGCCGGGGCGGCCTCGAGCTCGAGGAGGATGGCGAGGTCGTTGAGCCCGAGGCCGTGGTAGCTGCCGAGTGGGTGATCGACGTCGCGCAGGACGACCGTGCGGGCGCGGGCGAGGTCGAGCACGAGCTGGAGGTTCGTTGACATATCAACAACATAGCAACGAGCTCCGGTGGAGACGCCGCATCACTGAATCAACATGAAGAGAAATCCGGCCGCGACCTCCTCCGCAGTCCGTATCCTGGAAAGTTCGTGCCCACGGCCGCCCCCACCCCGCCCGACCTCCTGCGCGAGCACGCGACACTCGAGATCCTGTGGCAGCAGGACGTCAGCGCAACCGTTTTCACGCGCGAGCGGGACGGGTCGCTCTCGGCCAGAGCGCTCCACGTCGGCATTCCCGCCGTCTCCGATCTCGCGGACCTCGGGCAGGGCGCCACCGCGCGCCGCGTCGGCCTCGAGGAGCTGATCGCGCTCGCGGCCGCACCGCCGGGGGACCTCGAGGCCGGGGGCTCGGCCAGGGCCACGTTCGCCGTTCTCGAGCTGGCGGCCAGATCCGTGAGGGAGGGCCTGCTCCACCCGCAGCTGCAGCACGGCGGCCGCGCGTGGCTCGCCTACTGGGGCGCCACGATCGACGATTCGGTGCAGGAGACGCTCGACGCGATCGCCGCGGCCCTTCCGGCCGTCTGCGCCGATGCGTTCGACGGCGACGCCGACGCCCTCGTTCACGACCTCTACGCGTGCGCGGTCGACCAGATCGCGCGAGACCTCCTCCACGCGGCGGGGATCCGGCTCGGCAACCGCCTCATGCGCAGCAGGCCGAGCGCGCCGGAGCTGTTCCTCGACGGGCTCACCTCGTCGGAGCCCGAGCTGCCGCTGCACGCAGGGCTCGCGGCGCTCGAGCGGCGGCTCACGAGCTGGGTCGACAGCGGCCTCGAACGGCGCTCGAGCGCACCGTGGCTGCTGGCCCTGCGGCTGGACGAGGACAACGACGGCCAGGGCGACGCCGGAGCCCGGACGAGCGTCGTGCTGGAGCTCTGGCTCCAGGCCGCCGACGACCCCACCCTGGCCCTGCCCGCCTCGCTGCTCGAGGACGGCGGCGACGACGTCTTCGGCTTCCTCCGCTCGGCTGATCCGCGGGCGGCGATCCAGCGCCAGCTCGGGCTGATCGGGCCCGTGCTCGCAGAGGGCGACCTGACCTTCGACCCTGCCGCCCCGGCCGCGATCGAACTGACCGACGACGACGTCCGGTTCGTGCTGAGGCGCGCGATTCCGCGGCTGGAGGAGCTCGGCGTGCCGGTTCTCCTCCCCCGCAACTGGGTCGCGCCGTCGAGCCGGCTGCGCGTCAACCTCTCCGCCACGAGCGTCGCCCGCTCGAGCGGCCTTCTCACGACCGATGCCCTCGCCCGCTTCGACTGGCAGCTCGCGATCGGCGATACGGCCCTGACGGAGGCAGAGCTCGCGGAGCTCGCCGCCGCGAAGGAGCCGCTGATCCGCGTCCGCGGGCGCTGGCACGCGTTGCGCCGGTCCGAGGTGGAGCGGGCGCTGCGCTTCCTGGAGCGACGGCGCGAGGGCTCGGTCGTCGACCTCGTGCGCGCGGTCTCGGGAATCGAGCTGGAGGACGCCGGGCTGGAGCTGGGCGAGGTCACGCTCGACGACTCGCTGGGTGAGCTCCTCGCCGGCGGGGAGGCGCGGCGCTTCGAGCCGCTCGGGACGCCCTCCTCGATGACCCAGCCGCTGTTCCCGTTCCAGGAGCGCGGGCACGGCTGGCTGAGGATGCTCGGCGACCTGGGCGTCGGCGCGATCCTGGCCGACGACATGGGCCTCGGAAAGACCGTCCAGGCGATCGCGATGCTCGCATCCGAGAGGGAGCAGTTCGGGACGAACGCCTTCGGCCCGACCCTGGTCGTCTGCCCGATGAGCGTGACCCGGCAGTGGGCGCGCGAGACGGAGCGGTTCGCACCGTCCCTGCGGGTGCATGTCCACCACGGCGGCGAGCGCCTGAGCGGGACAGAGCTCGCCGACGTGGCGCGGGCGAGCGACCTCGTGATCACGTCCTACGACATCGCCACGCGGGACATCGATGCGCTCGCGGCCGTCGGCTGGGACCGGCTCCTGCTCGACGAGGCACAGGACGTGAAGAACCCGGCCACGAAGCGGGCCCGGGCGCTCCGCCGCATTGATGCACGGCGCCGGCTGGCGATGACCGGCACGCCGATCGAGAACAGGCTCGACGAGCTCTGGGCGATCATGGACATCGTCAACCCGGGGCTCCTCGGTTCGCGCGAGCGCTTCCAGCGGGCGTTCGCGAGGCCGATCGAGGCGTATGGCGACACGCGCGCGCTCGAGCGGCTGCGGGCGATGGTGCGGCCGTTCATCCTCCGGCGCCCGAAGGACAGCCCCGAGGTGGAGCTGGAGCTGCCGAAGATCACAGTGACGAAGGAGTACTGCCGGCTCACGCTCGAGCAGGCGAGCCTCTACCGGGCGACGGTCGACCGCTGGCTGCCACGAATCGAGGAGCACGAGCGCAGCTTCGGGCGCCGCGGCGCCGTCCTCGCGATGCTGAGTCAGCTGAAGCAGGTCTGCAACCACCCCGAGATGGTGCTCCCGACGGGGCGTCCGCTCGCGGGGCGCTCCGGGAAGCTCGAGCGGCTCGTGGAGCTGCTCGAGGAGATGCCTGACGACGACAAGGCGCTCGTATTCACGCAGTACCCGGGCTTCGACCGCATCGTCCCCCACCTTCACCGCCGGCTCGGCCGCGAGGTCGGCTTCTTCCACGGCCGCCTCGGCATCCGTCAGCGCGACGAGCTCGTGGCGTCGTTCTCCACTCCGGAGGGCCCGTCGGTCCTCGTCGTCTCACTCCGCGCCGGTGGCCGCGGGCTGAACCTGCCCGCCGCGAACCACGTCGTCCACTTCGACCGCTGGTGGAATCCCGCGGTCGAGCAGCAGGCGACCGATCGCGCCTACCGGTTCGGGCAGCACAAGGACGTGTTCGTGCACAGTCTCATCTGCACCGCGACGCTCGAGGAGCGGATCGACGAGCTGCTCGACTCGAAGCGGGAGCTGGCGGAGAAGGTCGTCGCCGGGCGCGCCGACGACTGGCTGGGGGAGCTCGACCTCGACACGATCCGCGCAGCCGTGATGCTCTCGGACGAGGCGGTGGAGGCGGCGTGAAGGTCCTGAACGACGGTCGACCCGTCTTCGCCGGCGGCCCAGACGATCCGATCGGGCGCGGCCCCTGGGCCAGGCTGCTCGCGACCTCGGTCGTCCGCGACGAGGGCGCGCCGCGCGCCGAGCGGGGGCGGATCCTGGCCCGGTCCGGTCACGTCCACACGGTCGTGGTCGACGTCGGCGAGATCACCGGCATCGTGATCGGGTCGGGCGGCCTCGAGTATCGGGTCTCGCTCGTCGCCGATCCGGTTCCGCCGCGCATCTGGTCGGCCGTGATCGGCTCGACGAGTGGTCGCACGCGCTTCCAGGCTGCCGCCGAGGGGCGCGAGCAGTCAGTCCAGCTCGAGCACCTGATGACCGTCGACTGGGAGGAGCCGCTCGTGCCGCCGGCGCGGGCAATCCGGTGCGCCTGCACGTGCCCGGACGCCGACTACAGCGGCACCTGCAAGCACGCCATGGCGCTCGCATACGTCGTCGCAGCCGCCATCGACGAGGACCCGTCGGTCCTCCTCGAATGGCGCGGGTGCGTCGCGAAGACGCCGGCGGGGCCGCGGCAGGCGGCCGCGCGCCCGGAGCACGTGGGCGATCCCTGGGCCGCCGGGCCTCTGCCGGACCTCGGCCCGCCCCGCCCACTCCCCGTCGGCTCGGTGCTGAAGCGGCTCGGAGCGAGCGGTGTCGTGGTGGACGGAGCCGACCTCCGCGATGCGCTCGAGCCCGCCTACGCCGCCTTCGCCGCCAACGTCTAAGAGCTCACGTCTCCTCGGTTGATTTCCGTACCCAGGTACGGATCTATAGTCGAGGTGTGAGGGTCGGCGAGGTCACGGAACGTGCCGGAGCCTGCACCTGCGGCGCCGCCTATCTCGCCCGCCGCGGCGCCGCGCCGGCCGCGCGGCCATCGCTCCTCCACGTCACGAACGGCGAAAGCGCCGGCAACACGCTGCGGCAGACCGCGCTCGGCGGCGCCGTCCTGCCCTGGCAGGACGTGCTCCACGAGGGGCCGGTGCCGGCCCTGCCGCGGCAGGAGCTGCTGCAGACACGGGCAAGCTTCCTCGCCGACTGTGGCTGGGGTCGCAAACAAGCGCTGCGCTCCTCGCTCGAGCGGCGGGACCGGCAGCTGCTCGAGGCGCTGCGCGACGGCGTCCACGTGGTGCTCTGGTTCGAGCACGACCTGTACGACCAACTCCAGCTCCTCGACGTCCTCACGCTCGCGCACAGCGCGGAGGCTGCGCCCGAGCTGATCGTCATCGGTTCCTTCCCCGGCAAGCCGTCCTTCGCCGGTCTGGGCGAGCTGACGGCAAGCGAGCTCGAGACGCTCTGGCCCTCGCGCCGGCGTGCGGAACCGGGAGCGCTTCAGGCGGCGGCGAGCGCCTGGGCCGCCCTCCAGGCGTCCGGAGCCGACGACACTCGTCGAGTGGGCCACGCGTGAGACCGCGCAGCTGCCGTTTCTCGCCCCCGCGCTGCGGCGGTTGCTCGAGGAGCTGCCCGCGCCGGCGGACGGGCTCTCGCGGACGGAACGATCTGCACTCCAGACGATCGCCGCCGGCGCCCGCACACCGGCGGCCGCGTTCGTTGCCGCGCAACGACTCGAGGAGGCTCCGTTCCTCGGCGACTCCTGGTTCTACCGAACCCTCTCGGTGCTCGGGCAAGGGAAGGCGAGGCTCCTCGAAAGCGATGACGGCACGCCACTTCCTCCGCCGCCTCCGCTCGGCGACGGCCAGCTCTTCACACGACTCCAGTTGCGGCTGACAGCAAGCGGAGAACGCACGCTGCGCGGCGAAGCAGACCGAGTCGAGCTCCTCGGCATCGATCGCTGGATCGGCGGCACTCACATCACGTCTGACAACACGTGGCGCTGGGATCCCACCGAACTGAAGCTCGTTCGACCCGCTCCACGCTAGTCCCACCACGTGAAAGGGGCGCCGCAGCGCCCCCTTCACCGTGCCGTATGTGCCCGCGGCTACGCGAACGCGAGCGACGTCGTGCGCACTCCCGCCGAGCTCGAGCTGCTCGAGCTGCTCCCTGTCGCGGGCGGCAGGCCGAAGCCGAGGCCGAGCCCCGGGCCACCCGGGCCGTGACCGTGCCGCCGCCGCCCGGCCCGGCGCCGAAGCCGGGGAACGTGGCGGCGTCGATCTGCGCCTTGAGCTCGGTCGCATAGGCCTCGGTGATCTTGCCGTCCGTCACCGCCTGGTCGACGCGTGCCTTCGCCTGCGCCTTCTGGGCGTCGGCGTACGCGGCGTTGAGCTTCGCCTCGGTCGTTCCGAGCTCCTTCGCCACGCCGGCCGCGGTCGCGAGCCGGACGGCCGGGAAGCTCCCGTCGGCGAGCGCGTCCGTGAGCGTCGCCGCCTCGTCCGAGGTGATCTCGTCGGCCGCGAGCGCCGCGTCGATGCGCGCCGTCGCGGCGGCCTTGACGGCCGCCCGGAGCTTGGCCGTCGTCGTGCCGAGGCTCTTCGCGACCGCCGCATCGAAGGTCGCGCGATCGGTTATCGCGGCGGCCTCCTGCTTGAGGCTGCCGTTGCCGCCGGCCGCGAGCGCGGCGCCGACGCCGACCATCAGCGCGAGCGCCGCCGCCGCCGCGGCGACCGTGGTGAACCTGCTGCGTCTCATCGTTCGTCTCCTTTCGGGAGAGGTCGAGGTGAGACGGATCCAAGCGCCGCGTCCTGAGACCGCCCTGTGGCGGGCGTGGGGCGACGATGTGACTGTTCCTCGGGTCAGCCCTGGAGGACGTTCACGGCGCGCGCAGCGACGATGAGCAGGGTGCTCGCCGCGATCACCGACTCGCAGCTCATGAACAGCTTCGCATGCTTGGTCAGCGGCATCGAGTCCGTCGGGCTGAACGCGATCGAGTTCGTCATTGCGACGTAGAGATAGTCGCCGAGGCCCGGCCTCCAGCCGGGTGGCGCCAGCTGCGGATTGTCGTCCTGGGGGAACTGGAAGTCGGGACGCGAGCGGTCGCTCGACAGCCTTCGCACCGGCCCGCCGCAGTCGAGCTCCCAGAAGATCAGCCCGAACGTGATGATGTTGACCAGCAGGACGACCACCGCGCTCGCGAGGAGCTGACCCCCGGTCATGTTGCCGCCCCCGTTCAGCAGCGACACGATCACGAGCGCGATGCCGGCGAGGTTCGCGAACGCGACGGCGCCGAGGAGCGTGATCGCAACCTTGCGCCGATGCTCGCTGCTGACGCCGAGCCTCCCGAGCCCGAGCAGGAAGACGACGAACAACGCGAGCGCCGGCAGCGCCAGCAGGAGCCAGACCCACCAGTAGCTGCCCTGGTAGAGATGCCAACCGCGCCACGCGCTGACGAAGGCGAGCACGACATCCGCCAGGGCGGCGACCAGGGCGGCGGGCGCGGCCTCACGCCGCGCCACCTGTTGCTCCTCCTCGGGGTGCTCGTCGGGCACGGCACGGGATTCGCCGCTCCCGTGCCCACCCCTACTGCCACGGAGTCGCGGTTGCTGTTCGAGAAGAGGTCTCAGCCGGGCTGCACGACGACGCCGGCAAGCGCGTCGTCGATCGCCTCGAGCGTCGCTGCCGTTTCCCGCAGGGGTTACACGGGTTCTGTCCAGGCGCCCGGGCTGTCGATCTCGGCCAGCTCCGCGTCCGAGAAGTCGAGCCGCTCGAGCGCACCGAGGTTCTGCTCGAGCTGCTCGACGCTGCTCGCCCCGACGAGCGTCGAGGTGATCCTCGGGTCGCGCAGTGTCCACGCAAGCGCCATCTGCGCAAGTGACTGCCGGCGCACCGCGGCGATCGCGTTCAGCGCGCGTACGCGGGCGATCGTCTCGTTCGTGATCGAGTCGCGGGGGAGCGAGTCGTCACGGCTCGCGCGCGATCCTTCCGGGATCCCGTTCAGATAGCGGTCGGTCAGCACACCCTGCTGGAGCGGCGAGAACGCGATGCAGCCGATCTCGAGCTCGCCGAGCACATCGACGAGGTCGGGCTCGATCCACCGGTTCAGGATCGAGTAGGACGGCTGGTGGATGAGGAGCGGGGTGCCGAGCGAGCGCAGGATCCCGACTGCCTCGCGCGTCTGATCGGCAGAGTAGGACGAGATCCCGACGTAGAGGGCCTTGCCCTGGCGCACGGCGGCGTCGAGCGCGCCCATGGTCTCCTCGAGCGGCGTGCCCGGGTCGAACCGGTGCGAATAGAAGATGTCGACGTACTCGAGCCCCATGCGCACGAGGCTCTGGTCGAGACTCGCCAGCAAGTACTTGCGCGAGCCTCCGTCGCCGTACGGCCCGGGCCACATGTCGTAGCCGGCCTTGGTGGAGATGATCAGCTCGTCGCGGTAGGGGCGGAGGTCGTCGCGCATGAGCCGCCCGAAGGTCGTCTCGGCCGACCCGTAGGGCGGCCCGTAGTTGTTCGCGAGATCGAAATGCGTGACACCGAGGTCGAAGGCACGGCGCACGATCGCGCGACTGCGCTCGAGCGGGTCGATCCCGCCGAAGTTGTGCCAGAAGCCGAGCGAGATCGCGGGCAGCACGAGCCCGCTGCCGCCGCACCGGTTGTACCGCATCCGGTCGTAGCGGTCCTCCGCAGCCACGTAGGTCGTCATCGCCACCTCCACCTCGGTTGCCGCACATCCTGCCGTAGGATCGCCGGATGGAGCGCAGGACCCTCGGCGGCAGCGGCATCGAGGTGACGCGGATCATCCTCGGCTGCGGGAACTTCGGCGGGATCGGCTCGTCGCCGGCCTTCTTCGGGCAGGGCACCTCGCGGGAGGAGGCGTTCCGCCTCCTCGACGCCGCATGGGACCGCGGGATCACGACCCTCGACACGGCCGACGCCTACGGCGGCGGCCGCAGCGAGTCCTTCATCGGAGAATGGCTCGCGACGAAGGGCGCGAGCGTCCGGGACCGGGTCGTGATCGCGACCAAGACCTACAACCCGATGGACGAAGGCCAGGACCGCGGACTCGGCCGCGCGCGCATCAGGCGGCAGATCGAGGCGAGCCTGCGCCGCCTCGGGGTCGACCGCGTCGCCCTCTACCTCCCGCACGCCTTCGACGCCGACACACCGCAGGAGGAGACGATCCAGGCCTTCGGCGAGCTCGTCGAGCGGGGCACGGTCGGGGCGGTCGGCGCGTCCAACTTCACGGGCGAGCAGCTCGCCGAGGCGCTCGAGCTGGCGGAGCTCGAGGGCCTGCCGCGGTACGAGTGGGTGCAGAACGGCTTCTCGCTGCTCGACCAGGGCGATCGCGAGTCCGTTTTCCCGATCTGCCGCGAGCACGGGCTCGGCTTCACCCCGTTCAGCCCCCTCGCGGGCGGGTGGCTGACGGGCAAGTACCGGCGGGACGAGCCGCCGCCGGCCGGCTCGCGCATGACGTTGCGCCCCGAGCCGTACGCGGGCTACTCCTCGGAGCGGGTGTTCGACGCGCTCGAGGCGCTCGAGCAGGAGGCTGCCGACCGCGGCGTCTCGATGGCGGCCCTGGCGCTCGCCTGGGCTCTCGCCCAGCCCGAGGTCACGGCCGTCGTCGTCGGGCCCGAACAACGTGGGCCATCTGGAGCCGGCGTTCGAGGCGCTCGCAATCGATCTCTCCCAGGCCGACCGCGACCATCTGACGGAGGTGTTCTCGTGAGTGTCCTCGTCCTCTCCGAGCACGACGTGCGCGAGCTGCTCGACATGGAGTCCTGCATCGCGGCGATGGAGGACGTGCTCGCTCGACTCGCCCGCGGCGAGCTGACGAACCCGCTGCGCTCGCTGATGCTGCCGCCGGGCCCGGCGGCGATGGGGCTCATGCCCTCCCACGCAGCCGGTGACGAGCCGGTCTTCGCTCTGAAGGAGATCGTCGTCGTCGGCGACAACCCGGCGCGTGGCCTCGATCCGCACCAGGGGTCGGTGCTCCTCCACGACGGCACGACGGGACAACTGCTCGCGGTCCTCAACGCCTCGCCGATCACCGAGATCAGAACGGCCGCCGTATCCGGTGCGGCGACGAAGCTGCTGGCGCGACCCGGCTCGCGAACGGTTGCCGTGCTCGGATCCGGAATCCAGGGAAGGTCGCACGTCGAGGCGATGCAGACCGTGCTCGACGATCACATCATCCGGATCTGGAGCCGGAATCCGTCGCACGCCGAGGCGCTCGCGCTCGAGACTCACTCGCTCGTGGCGGGCTCGGTCGAGGAAGCCGTGACGGGAGCCGACATCGTCTGCACTGCGACGTCCGCGACCGAGCCCTTTCTCGAGCTCCCCTGGCTGGCGCCCGGGACGCACGTCAACGCAGCAGGGGCGTTTCCGAACGGGCGCTCCCGCGAGCTCACCTCGGACACGGTCGCCGCGGCCCGGCTCTACGTCGACCGGCGTGAATCGACGCTCAACGAGTCCGGCGACTTCCTCCTCGCGGCGGAGGAGCTCGGCGTCGGCCCGGAGCACATCGTCGGGGAGATCGGCGAGGTCCTCGCCGGAATGTGCGAGGGGCGCCGGTCCGACGACGAGCTGACGGTGTTCAAGTCGATGGGGATCGCCGTCGAGGATCTCGCCGCCGCCCAGCTCTGCGTGCGCAGGGCCCGCGAGCGCGGGATGGGTACGGAGGTCGACTTCTGATCCCGCTGGCGGAGATCGAGGCGGCGCGCGAGCGCATCCGCGGAGCGGCGATCCGCACGCCGCTCGTGCGGCTCCAGGCTCCCGAGTCACCGGCCGAGATCTGGCTCAAGCTCGAGTGCCTGCAGCCGATCGGCTCCTTCAAGATCCGCGCCGCCGCCAACGCGATGCGGGCCGCGCCGGCCGGCGCCCTGGCGGCGGGCGTCGTGACGACGAGCGCCGGCAACATGGCCCAGGGCGTCGCGTGGATGGCGCGCGAGGAAGGCGTGCCGGCCACGATCGTCGCCCCCGACCATGCCGCGCAGACCAAGCTCGACGCCATCGAGCGCCTCGGCGGCACCGTGATCAAGGTGCCGTTCGACCGCTGGTGGCAATCGATGGAGGAGGGCTCCTATCCCGGGGTCGAGGGCCTGTTCGTGCATCCGGTCCTGGACGACGCGGTCATGGCGGGCAACGGCACGATCGGGCTCGAGCTCGTCGAGGACCTCGACGACATCGACACGGTGCTCGTGCCCTGGGGCGGAGGCGGCCTCGCGACCGGCATCGCGAGCGCCCTCGCGGCGGCGAGCCCGGCGACCGCGGTGATCGCCTGCGAACCGGACACCGGCGCCCCGCTCGCGGCCTCGCTCGCCGCCGGCGAGCCGGTCGCTGTCGACTACGTGGCGTCGTTCGTCGACGGCGCCGGGGGCAAGATGCTGCTGCCCGCGATGTGGGAGCGAGCCCGCCCGCTGCTCCGCGGCTCGATCCCGGTCTCGCTGGACGAGACCGCCCGCGCGGTGCGGCTCCTGGCCGAGCGCACCCGGGTCATCGCCGAAGGTGCCGGCGCCCTCTCGGTGGCCGCGGCGCTCTCGGGCCGCGCGGGCTCGGGTCGCATCGTCTGCGTCGTCTCGGGCGGCAACATCGACGCGGGCCGGCTCGCTGCGATCCTCGAGGGCCGGACGCCGGCCTAGGCCGAAGGTACCTTCAGCCTAGGGACGGTCGCCGCGCGAGGGCTCGTCCGCGGGCCCAACGCCGTCGTCTGCATCGTCGTCCCAGCGGTCGTACGGCATCGCGAGCGGCAGCGCGAACCAGGCCAGCCCGAACGCGATGCCCGCAGCGACGGTGAGCAGCGCCGCCGCGGCGCGCGGCAGCAGCACGTCGGTGACGAGGAAGACGGACGCGGTCATGGCGACGGCGATCGCGCCGAGCCCGCCGATCGCGAGGCCGTTCGAGATGCGCAGCATCCGCTCCTTGTTCTTCTCGCGCCAGCGCAGCCGGTGATACGCGCTCGGAGCGATGAGCAGGATCGCGCCGGCCAGAGTCGCGAGCAGGGCGATCATGTATGCGATCTTCTCGGTCCGGTCGACGTCGAAGCGCGAGCTGAACGGCACGACGAGGAGAAACGCGAACAGGACCTGGGCTCCCGGCAGCGCGACGCGCAGCTCGTTGAGCAGCTCGATGAGCTCCTTGTCGCGCTTCTTCCGCAGCTCGCGCTCGTTCATGTGCCCACCGTAGCCCGCTCCCCGCTGGAGGGCCAACACGGGTCGGTTCCGGCTCCGGTCGGAGGGCGGTAGATGGCCCCGCAACGGCCGCCCGCGATCGGGCGCATCCCTCCTCGCCTGCTGCGAGACTCCCGGCGTGCGCACGATCTCGCTCACGGCCCTGCGCCGGCTCGTGATCGCGGCCCAGGGCTACGTGGGCCGCACGCGCACGGGCACGGCGCGCGAGGTCGAGGAGACGATCCGCAGGCTCTCGTGCGTCCAACTCGACTCGATCTCGGCCGTCGAGCGCAGCCACCGCATCGCGCTCACGAGCCGCGTCGGCGCGTACCCGCCGGGAACGGTGGGGAAGCTCCTCGGCCGCGGGCCGGGTCTTCGAGTACTGGGCGCACGAGGCGTGCCTGCTGCCCGTCGAGGAGTGGCCGCTGTTCGTGCCCCAGATGCGGGAAGGCGGGAGGCGCTGGTACGGCGAGGTGGAAGAGACACATCCGCATCTCGCGGGCGAGATCCTGGCCGAGATCCGGGAGCGAGGGCCGCTCGGTTCGAGACACTTCGACGGCTCGACCGAAGGCGGGATGTGGAACTGGAAGCCGGCCAAGGCGATGCTCGACCGGCTCTGGAACCACGGCGACCTCGTCATCGCCGGCCGGCAGGGCTTCCAGCGGCTCTACGACCTCCCCGAGCGCGTCCTCCCGAAGGAGGTGCTCGCCGCCCAGGTGCCCACCGAGCCCGAGCGGCTGCGGGCCCTCGCCCTGAAGGCGATCGCCGCCCGCGGCGCGCTCACGGCCGCCGGCGTCGTCGAGCACTGGCGGCTCAGGGGTGGCGCCGCCCGCATCCGCCCCGCCCTCGACGGCCTCGTCGCCGAGGGGCAGATCGAACGGCTGGAGGTGGAGGACGGCGGCGCAGACGTCTTCGTGCCGGCCGGAGCCGATCTCGACCCGGCGGTGCCGTCCGCAGCCGTGCTCGTGTCACCGTTCGACAACCTCCTCTGGGACCGACCGTTCGCCCGTCGCGTGCTCGGGTTCGACCACCTGATCGAGGTCTACAAGAAGGAGCACGAGCGCCGCTACGGCTACTACGTCCTCCCGTTCGTCTGGCGCGACCGGATCGCGGGCAGGGCCGACCTCAAGTCGGTGCGGGGAGAGGGCGCGCTGGTCGTGAAGGCGTTCCACCGGGAGCCCGGGATCCGCGCGTCGGCCGCCCTCGACGACGCCCTCGACCGTGCGCTCGACCGTCTCCGCCGCGCCTCCGGCCTCGAGTCGGTGCGCCGCTGAGCTTGCGGCCCCTGCGTCTACCATCACCGCATGGACTTCGAGACGCGTGCCATCCACGTCGGCCAGGAGCCCGACCCGGCCACCGGCTCGGTGATCACGCCGATCTACCAGACCTCGACCTACGCGCAGGAGGCGGTCGGCGTCAACAAGGGCTACGACTACGCGCGCGCTGCGAATCCGACCCGGACGGCGCTCGAGGAGTGCCTCGCGTCCCTCGAGGAAGCCTCGTTCGGGCACGCATTCTCCTCGGGGGTCGGGGCCTCCTCGACGATCATGCACCTCGTCGACCCGGGGCAGCGCGTCGTCTGCGTCAACGACGTCTACGGCGGCACCTACCGGATGTTCTCCCAGGTCTACGAGCCGAAGGGGTACGCCTTCGACTACGTCACGCCGGAGGAGATCCCGGCGAGCCTCGACGAGCGGACACGGCTGGTCTGGATCGAGTCGCCGACCAACCCGCTGCTGAACATCGTCGACATCCGAGCGGCAGCCGACGCCGCCCACGCCGCGGGCGCGCTCCTCGTCGTCGACAACACCTTCGCGACGCCGTACCTCCAGCAGCCACTCGAGCTCGGCGCCGACATCGTCCTCCACTCGACGACGAAGTACCTCGGCGGCCACTCCGACGTGATCGGCGGGTTCACGGCGACGAACGACCCCACGATCTCGGAGCGCCTGCGGTTCCTGCAGAAGTCGCTCGGAGCGGTGCCGGGGCCGTTCGACGCCTGGCTCGTGCTGCGGGGGCTGAAGACGCTTGCCCTGCGGATGCGGCAGCACTGCGAGAACGCGCGCGCGGTCGTCGGCTTCCTCGGTCAGCACCCGGCCGTGACGCAGGTGCTCTACCCGGGCTTGCCCGAGCATCCGGGCCACGAGATCGCCACGCGGCAGATGCGCGACTTCGGCGGGATGGTGTCGTTCCTCGTCGAGTCGGAGGAGGAGGCGGTCGACCTCGTAGCGCGCACGAAGATCTGGACCCTGGCCGAGAGCCTCGGTGGCGTCGAGAGCCTGATCGAGCATCCGCACCGGATGACGCACGCGTCCACCGCGAGCGGGCCGTTCGCCTCGCCCCGGAACCTGGTTCGGCTCTCGGCGGGCATCGAGTCGGCCGGCGATCTCGTCGCCGACCTCGAGCAGGCGCTCGCCCCGGTGCGCGTCGGCTCGCGGTGAGCGACCGGTCCCCGATCGACCTGCTCCACCTGGGGGCGAGCAGGAACGTCGGCTCGTACGTCGTCGAGACGAACGACGGCCTCGGGCTCTGCGACGTCGGGCCGACGCCGTGCATCCCGGCGCTGAAGGCCGGGCTTGCGGAGAGAGGGCTCGAGCTTGGTGACATCAGACATCTGCTGCTCTCGCACATCCACTTCGACCATGCCGGGGCCGCGGGCGCGCTCGTGCGCGAGCAGCCGTCGCTGCAGGTGCACGTGTCGGAGGTCGGCGCACCCCATCTCGTCGACCCGTCGAGGCTCGAGGCGAGCGCGCGCCGGCTGTACGGCGACAGCTTCGACAGCCTCTGGGGCGAGCTGGTTCCCGTGCCGGAGGAGAACGTGAGGATCGTCGGCGACGACGTCCTCGGCCTCGAGTGCTTCCCGAGCACCGGGCCACGCCAGTCACCACGTGTCGCTGCTGCACGAGGACGGGACGTTGTACGCCGGCGACTCGGTGGGCGTCCGTGTCTCTCCCGGGCGCTTCGTGCTCCCGCCGACGCCGCCGCCCGACATCGACCTCGAGGCGTGGGAGCAGACGATCGCGGCGACCGAGCGGAGGGCGCCCGCACGCCTCGCCCTCACCCACTTCGGCGTCTTCGAGGACGTCGAGGAGCACCTCGACCGGCTGCGCGAGACGCTGCTGCGGTGGGCCGAGCGGGTCGGCCACGGGATGGACCAGGAGACGTTCGTCGCCGCGGCGCGCGCCGACTGCCTCGCCTCCGATCCCGACCAGGTCGACGCGTACGACCGGGCGGCGCCGGTCTGGCAGTGCTACCTCGGGCTCGAGCGGTACTGGCGCAAGCGCCGTGAGGCAGCCGCGTAGCCCGTGATCGGCGGCTCGGCACTCTGTGCGGGCATCGGCATCGAGCTCCGTCATCTGCGAGCCGCGGCTGCCGTCACGCAAACCCGGTGACGAGCCACCGGCGCCGCCGGAACCTGGAGCCCATCAGCCCGAGCCGCGTCAGGATCAGGACGACGAGCGCCACCCAGACGCCCCGCACGCCCCATCCGGCCCACCACGACACGGCGAGCGCGGCGACGCAGGCGAGGAAGGCGGCGGCCATGGAGAGCGCGAGATACCGGCCGTCGCTCGCCCCGATCAGGATCCCGTCGAGAGCGAAGACGGCCCCGTTCAGCGGCTGCATCAGCGCGAACACCGGCCAGAGCAGCGCGCACTGCGCGAGCACGGACTGGTCGGACGTGAATGCCTGCGGGATGACGTCGCCCAGCGCGAGCAGGACGATCGCGAAGCCGGCGCCGAGGGCGACGGACAGCCAGATCATGCGCACGCTCGCCGCATACGCCTCGTCCGACCGATCCGCCCCGAGCTCCTGCCCGACGATGATCTGCCCTGCGATCGCGACCGCGTCGAGCACGAGCGCGAGGAAGATCCAGAGCTGGAAGGCGATCTGGTGGGCCGCCAGAGGAGCGTCGCCGAGGCGCGTGACGACGACGCCCGCGAGGACGAAGGACATGATCAGCGACACCGTGCGGATGAAGATGAACTTCCCGAGCGACAGCAGCCGTCGTGCGAGATCGGGCCGCAGACCGGCGTTCGCCCAGCCGACGCGCCGGAGAATCGCAGCCGCCATCGCGATTCCCATCCCGGTCTGCGCGAGCACCGTCCCCCACGCCGAGCCTTCGATGCCGAGATCGAGGCCGTATACGAGCACGAGCTCGAGCACGAGGTTCGCGACGTTGCCGGCGATCACGATCAGGAGCGGCGTCCGCAGGTCGGAGACGCCGCGCAGGAATCCCTGCCCGCCGAGCGCGAGAAACGCGGACGGGATGCCGAGGGCGGCGATGCGCAGATACGTGACGGCGTAGTCCGCAGTCGCGCCCTCCGCGCCGAAGAGGTCGACGACCGGCGAGGCGAGAACGACGACCGCGACCGCGAGGGCGCTAGCCGAAGCCGAGCGAGAGCCACAGGCACTGCGCGCCGAGGCGCGCCGCGATCACGTCCTCCCCCGCGCCCGTCGCGCGCGCCACCTGCGCCGTCGTCCCGTACTGGAGGAAGTTGAACATGGCGAGGACGGACAGCACCGTCGCCGCGAGCCCGAGCGCGGCGAGCTGCGAGCGGCCGAGATGCCCGACGACGGCGGTGTCGACGAGCACGTACAGCGGCTCGGCTGCCAGCGCACCGAGTGCCGGCACCGCGAAGCCGAGGATCCTGCGGTCGTACGGCGAGCGCAGCCGCAAAGAGGGCTCAGCGTCGCTCCGGCGCACGACGTGCGAGCCGGACGACTGCGCGATGGCCTTGATCACGATCTCGTCGAGGTTCACGTGCGGCGGCGGCGGCCGCTCGCGTCGGCGACCTCGTCCGCGTGACGGTCGAGTCGGCGCTCCATGCGCCGGCTGCGACCCTGATCGCCGCTGCGCGAGCGTCGATCGCGTCCATGCCGAGCCTGACGAGCCCGTGCGTCGACGCGGCTGCGCCGTCGAGTCCGCGCGGGTGAAGCGGTGCAGCTGATCTCGACCCGGTCGATCGTGACGGGGTCAGCGGACGGTCGCGGCCGTCCCGGTCGACGTGCGAGATGCGGTCGGCGACGTCCTGGCCGCTCGTCACCTGGCCGAACACGGTGTGCTTGCCGTCGAGCCACGGCGTCGCCTCGGCGGTGACGATGAAGAACTGCGAGCCGTTCGTGTTCGGGCCGGCGTTCGCCATCGCGAGCGCGCCCTTCGACGACCCTGTGGTCGTTGAACTCGTCCTCGAACTTGTAGCCGGGGCCGCCCGTGCCGGTGCCCTCGGGGCAGCCGCCCTGGATCATGAAGTCCGGGATCACGCGGTGGAAGATGAGGCCGTCGTAGAAGCCGTCGTCCGCGAGCTTCGTGAAGTTCCCGACCGTCTTCGGCGCGTCGTCGGGGAAGAGCTCGATCTCGATCGGGCCCTCGCTGGTGTGGAGTGTCGCCTGTGTCATAGGAGGCGACGCTATCACCAGGCACCGCGGCGGCCGCTTAACGGCCGATTCAACACCGTGACCGCCGCGACCTGCGTACACTTTGCGCAATGGCGACCACCGTGCCGCTTGCGACGCTTCCCTCGGGCCAGGCCTCGCAGGAGCTGGCGCGCTCGTGGCGCCGGCTGACGCGCGTCGCGACGGTCGTCGCCGTGCTGACGGCACCGGCGCTCTTCGTCTGGTTCACGCAGCAGAACGGCTGGAGCTGGTGGCAGGCGCTGCTCGCCTCGCTCGCGATCGTGATCGTCTTCCGTGGCTTCGCGGATCTCGTCTTCCGGCGGCTGATCCCATGGCCGAGCCTGTTCGGCGTCGAGAGCGCGCAAGCTGCGCGAGGCCGACGTCGTCGGCAGGCGCCGTGCCTGGTTCTGGCGCTTCTGGTTCAAGGTCGCGCTTCTGGTCGTCGATTGCGATCACGATCACGTGGATCTTCGTCGGCGGCACCTGGTGGGGCGCGGCCGGGACGATGTGGGACGAGCATCGGCAATCTCCTCAGCTCGCCGCAGCTGTGGATCCAGGCCGTCTTCGTCTTCTTCCTCTTCTTCGCCAACTTCGCGATCATGTTCGGCCCGCTGTTGATGATGAACCTGTCGCAGATGCAGTCCTTCGAGCCGGGCGACGCCGAGTGGGGCGTCAAGCTCGAGGACGTTCGCGGCCAGGTGGAGGCGAAGGAGGAGGTCCGCCGAGTCGTCGACATCTGGCAGTCGGGCGACCATTTCGAGCGGGCCGGCGGCAAGCGCGAGCGCGGCCTGCTCCTCTTCGGCGCCCCGGGCACGGGCAAGACGATGCTCGCGAAGGCGATCGCGACCGGTTTCAACTCGCCGTTCATCTCGATGCCCGGCTCGGGCTTCGCGGCCACGTTCATCGGCATCGACGCGATCGTCGTCCGCGTGCTCGCGCGCAGGGCCAAGCGGCTCGCGCGCAAGTGGGGCGGCCAGTGCATCGTCTTCATCGACGAGATCGACGCCGTCGGCATGCGGCGGCAGTCGCTCGGCACGGGCGGCAACGCCCAGGCGTTCGAGCCGCTCGTGTCGGCCGACGCCGAGGATCTCCTCTTCTTCGGCCCGCTGGGATCGCGCGACCCGTCCGGTGACCTGATCGTCGAGACCCGCGCCTGGCGCGACAGGCTCTTCGACTCGCGGGCGCCGCAGCCGCTCGGCGTCTCGGGCTTCCAGCTGCGGATGGCGAGCGTCTACAACTTCATGTTCCCCGGCGGCATGGGCGGGATGGGCGGCGGCATGGCGCTCAACCAGCTCCTCGTCGTGATGGACGGCATCGACAACCCGCCGTTCATGCGCCGCACGTTCACGAGCAAGCTCAACACGCTCCTCGACGCGACCTTCATCGTCCCGCGCCGATCGGCAAGGTGAAGCTGCGGATGCCGGCGGCGCGCCCGCGGAACGACCAGATCTACTTCATCGGCGCCACGAACGTCCCGATCGACCGGCTCGACCCGGCGCTGATCCGCCCCGGGCCGGATGGGCCGCCACGTCTGGTTCCGGACGCCGACGAAGGACGACCGCCTCGACATCCTCGACCTCTACATCGGCAAGGTCTCGCACGACGACGGAGCTCGACCTGCCGACGCGACGCGACGAGATCGCCCGGATCATGAGCGGCTACTCGCCGGCGATGATCGAGCAGGCGATCTCGATGGCGCTGACGATCGCGCACCACACGGGCAGCACCGGCGTTCGCCTGGGACGACCTCGTCGAGGCCGTGACGACGCTCGACGCCGGCACCGCGATCGGCTCCGAGTACATCCCGATGGAGCGGCGCGCGGTCGCGATCCACGAGGCCGGCCACGCGGTCGCCGGGCACGTCTACCTGACGGGCCGCGAGTCGACGCGCCTCACGATCAAGAAGCGCGGCGACCAGGGCGTCGGCGGTCACCACTGGATGATCGAGAAGGAGGAGCGCCTGTTCTCGTTCCAGCACGAGATGTTCGACGACATCGTCTGGGGCCTCGGCGCGATGGCGGCGGAGCGGGTCGTCTACGGCGAGAACTCGAACGGCGTCGGCGGCGACGTCGCCGGCGTGACGGCGCGGGCGGCGCTGATGGTCGGCCGCGCCGCGATGGGCCCGCAGCCGTTCCACGTCACGCCGCAGAGCGGCGAGACCGAGGAGCAGGCGCGCAAGCGAGGTGCTCGACCGGTTCGAGAAGATCGGGCTGCAGATCATGTCGCGGGCGGGCGGCGGCGGCCCGTTCGAGGCCGACCCGATCGCGGGCGTGCTCGGCGATCCCGCCAAGCGAACCGTCGCCGCGCAGATCCTCGGCCAGGCGTACGTGACGGCGCACAACCTCGCGGTCGTGAACCGGGCCGGGCATCGAGACGATCGCGGACGCGCTCGAGGACAAGCGGGAGATCATGGGCGACGAGCTCCTCGAGCTGCTCGAATCGGCGAGCATCACGATCCCGGAGCTCGACCTCGCCGACGAGTCCGTCTGGCCGCCGCTCGAGTTCTCGGCCGCGATCGGCCGCGGGCCGCAGCCGCTCCCGGCACCCGCCGCCTCCCGAACGGAGCGGCGACGCCGTGACCGACGACGACCGCCCCGGCCAGGCGAGGCCCAGGGCCCGGCTTCATCGAGGCCGAGCCCGCCCAGCCGATCGGCGAGACGGGGCGGCCAGTCACGCACCGACCGCGCCCGCAGCGCCGGCTACCGCATCACGGTTCGCGCTCGATCTACGTCGCGCTCGCGCTCGTCGCCGGCATCGGCGTCGGCGCCTTCGTCGTCGTCATGACGCGGCCCGACCCGGCGCCCGCGCCGAAGTGGTCGGCGTGGCAGCCGACCGGCAGCGAGACGGCCCAGGTGCGGCAGATCGCGGACCAGATCGCGAAGCACTATCGCATGAAGAAGGGCGGCCAGCAGCTCGTCGCCGCGCTCCCGAGCGCGCCGAAGGTCACCGGCTCGACCGGCGACGTCGCCAGTGAGCGCGATCGCGATCCGCCCCGACACCTCCACGGGGAAGAAGGAGGAGAACGAGATCGACGTCGTGCCGGCGACGCACAGCTTCCAGTACATCCTCTGCGGGCTCGGCGCGAACTGCTCGATCAAGGGCGGCAAGGCCTCGACGGCCCGCCACGCGCTCCTGCGCCGCGAGGCGCTCGAGCTCGCGCTCTACACGTTCAAGTACGTGCGACGGCATCGACTCGGTCTCGGTCTTCCTGCCGCCGCGGCCCGACGGAGCGTCGTCCGCGACCTCCGTCTTCCTCAAGCGGAGCGACGTCGAGGACGGAGCTGCAGCAAGCCGCTCGCCGACTCGATCGGTGCCGAAGACGCCGACGATCGGCAAGATGCCGAAGAGGGAGCTCGCGCTCGTCAACCGCATCACGGAGCCGCGGCTCTACTCGTACGAGTACCAGCAGGCGCAGGACGGGAGCGCCGTGCTGATCTACGACCCGGTCGTCCTCGGCGCCTGAGTCGACGCCGAACCCCCGGCTCGTCGCGGCCAAGGAGCGGCTCGACCGCCTCGACTGGTGGCCGCAGCCCGGTGCGGATCGACGCACGTCCGGCTCTTCGTCACGCCGTGGTTCTTCCGCCTGCCCTAGCTCTCGACGCTTCGACGGCTACGCGTTCCACCGGGATCATCCTGCTGCGCTCCGCACGACGTCTCGGACGACCTCGTCACGCACGAGCTCTGCCACGTCTGGCAGATGCAGCACCGGCCGCTCCGGATGCCGCTCAGCTACCTCGGCACCGGGTACGCCGGCGAACCAGTACGAGCGACAGGCGCGCGCGGCGGCCGCGCTGACGCGCTCAGCGGTGCGACGAGCACGGCCCGGTTGCCTGACGGGTCGACGACGGCGAAGCCGTCCGTCCTCCGGCGCGGCCTCGACCCCGGCCGCGGCGAGCGGCGGTCCGCGTCGCCTCGAGCGCAGTGTCGTCCGGCAGCACGATCGTGAACGAGCGCGAGCCCGCGCGCGCCCGGCGGCGGGCGGCGGAGCGCCCTCGCCGGCCCAGGTGTTGAGCCCGACGTGGTGGTGGTAGCCGCCGGCCGAGACGAACAGCGCGCCCGGATAGCGCGCGCACCGTCGGCTCGAAGCCGAGCCCGCCGACGTAGAAGTCGTCGGCCGCCGGAATCGAGCGCGACCTGCAGGTGGACGTGCCCGATGGCGGTTCCCGCGGCCATCCCGCGCCGGTGTCGCCGGCCGGCGCGCTCGCGAGGACGCCCTCGAGGTCGAGCGGCAGCGTCGCCATCTGCAGCTCGCCGTCGGCGTCACGTTCCCACTCCTCGCGCGGCCGGTCGCGGTAGATCTCGATCCCGTTGCCCTCGGGGTCGTCGAGGTAGAGCGCCTCCGAGACGAGATGGTCGGACGCGCCGGTGAACCGGATGCCCGGCGTCTGTCACCCGGTGCAGCGCCCGCGCCAGGTCGGCGCGCGAGGGGACGAGCAGGGCGAGGTGGAACAGGCCGGTCGTCCGCGGCGGGCGCGGCGGAGCGTCGGGTCGCCCGACGAGCGTGACGAGCGGAGCGTCAGCCTCCGGGGGCGCCGAGTTCGACGGTGTCGCCGTCGCGGCCCGAGCTCCCGGAGCCCGATCGCGTCGCCGGTAGAACGCCGCCTGGGCGTCGAGGTCGGCGACGGTCAGCGTGACGGGCCGAGCGACGTGGCGGGATCGATCGTCACAGCGGCTCCACCGGATCGCCGACGCGAACGCGCCCCGGCTCGCTCGACGCTGCCCTAGACGCCGAACGGCAGCGGCTCGTCGCCGTCGATGTCGGCCGCGGTAGCGCGCGAAGCGTCCGCAGCGTGTCGAGGTCGGCACGCCGGTGTCCGGGCTCTGCGACGTCACGACGCAGCGACCGACGAGCCCGCGCAGCCGCACGACCGCGTCGCCGAAGGCGACGCGGCGGCCGACCCAGCCGTCCTCCGCGTGCGCGCTCGACACCGTCGATCCCGAAGAGCATCCGGAACCGGCGACCGTCGACGTGCTCCACGCCCGCCTCCTCGGCGAGCGCGTCGAGCGCTGCGGTCGAGACGAGCGAGACGCTCGCCCGAGATCGCCGCGGTCGAACCGGCGCCCGGCTCGTCGACGCGGACGAGTCGGAGCGGGCGGCCGGCGAGCGTCGGAGAGGGCGCTCGCGAACGACCCGTCGACGAGGCGCCCGGCGACCGGCCGACCGTAGAAGCTCGTCTCGACAGGCTCGCCGAGCTCGACCGCGCCGCTCGAGCATCGAGCCGTCCGGGAAGCGGAGCGTCAGCGACGTGCCGTCCGGGTCGGCGGTCGCGGCGACCTGCACGAGCGAGCCGGCGATCTTGCCGTTGACGAGCCTGCCGTCGTCCGCGATCAGGTGGAAGCGGCGGTTGTCGCGCACCCCGGTGAGCTCGAGCTCGACCTCGTCGACGCTGCGTGAGCGCCAGTCCCTTCACCGGGGCGTAGGTGATCGAGGCGACGACGGCGGTCACGCTCGCTCCGCACCCTCGTCGCCGAACGTGAGCTACGGTCAACTGCCATGCGACGTACCGTATCCACCAGACTCGAGCTCGAGATCCGCGAATCCGCCGAGATCGTCCTTCAGATCGCCGTGGCGGCGGGCGCGGGCGTGGAAGAGTCGCTCGAGGCCGTCCTCGACGGCACGCGTGTCCAGACGCACGAGATCGGGACGGCACAGGTGGCCGCGCACACGGCCTCGAAGCCCGTCCGGGGACGCTCGTCGTGTCCTACGAAGCAGTCGTGAGCGGAGACGCGACGCCGCTCACGTGCACGGCGGAGGAGAGGCTCGTGTACCTCCGGCCGAGCAGGTACGCCGAGTCGGACCGGCTCGCCGAGGTGGCGAGGCGGCTCTTCGGCGGCCTCGCCGCGACCGACGACATCGTCGCCGGCGTGTCGTCGTGGGTCGGCACCGAGACTGGCTACGAGGCCGGGAGCAGCCTGCCGACCCACGGGGCCCTGGACACGCTCCTCGGCGGCCAGGGTGTCTGCCGCGACTTCGCCCACCTCGTGGTGGCGCTTCTGCGGGCGCGTGACGTGCCGGCGCGCGTCGCGGCCGTCTACGCACCCGGCCTGTCGCCGATGGACTTCCACGCGGTCGCCGAGGCACTCGTCGACGGGACCTGGCGGGTCGTCGACGCGACGCTTCTCGCCCCGCGGACGTCGCTCGTGCGGATCGCGACCGGGCGCGACGCAGCGGACACGGCGTTCCTGACGGTGATCGGCGGGACGGTCGATCTCGTCGCGATCGATGTCGGCGCCGTCGTCGACGGCGATCTCCCGAGCGACGATCCGCGCGAGCTCGTCTCGCTCGGGTAGCGCGCCTAGCTGCTAGCCCATCTCGATCTCGGGCGGCAGGCCGAGCCGCCCCATCGCCCGGAGGTGGAGGAAGTGCGAGCGCAGCGCGCCGCCGAGCGACGGGTGGAACGAGTAACGGACGCCGTGCTTGGCGCAGTTCCGCCGCACGATCTCGGCGATCTTCGGATAGTGCGTGTGCGGCACCCGCGGGAAGAGGTGGTGCTCGATCTGGAAGTTGAGCCCGCCGAGCATCCACGTCAGCACCGGGTTGCGCGGGCAGAAGTCGACGGTCGTCTCGACCTCGTGGACGGCCCAGATCCGGCGCTCGCGGCGGAGCTCGTCCGGCCGATGCGAACGACGCCTCCTCGACGCAGTGGGCGAGCTGGAACGTCACCGCCATGATCAGGCTCGTGATCATCGCCGAAGCCGACGTAGGCCGCGAGCGACGACCCACCACGGGTAGACGAGCAGCGGGATCACGATCGCCCAGGTGATGAAGAACGCCTTGCCTGCGAGCAGGCCCGCGAGATTCCAGCCGCGCGGGACGCGCAGCGCGCTCTCGCCGATGCTCCCGCGCGCGAAGGCGGCGAGATCGCCGACCGTCTGCCAGCGCAGCCCCATCAGCGTGTACATCGGCCAGATGTAGTACTGCTGGAAGCGGTACCAACGGCGGGCGGGCTGGGCCGCGGTGAAGCGGGCGAGCGGAGTCTGCGTGGCGTCGGCGTCGAACCCGTCGACGTTCGTGTAGGTGTGGTGGGCGACGTTGTGCTTCACGCGCCAGGCGTAGCTCGAGAAGCCGAGCAGCGAGTCCGCCGACCAGCCGACGAGGTGATTCCAGCGCCGGCGCTTGAAATAGGCGCCGTGATTCGCGTCGTGCTGCACGCAGAACGCGGTCAGCATCGAGCCGACGACGAGCCCGACGAGGCAAAGCGCTGCCAGCGCGGGCCCGGGCCTGGTGAACATCAGCACGCACCACGAGACGACCGTAAGGGCGAGCGCGATCGGCGCCTTGGCGTACAGCGAGAGCGCGCCCTTGATGCGCGTGCGCCCGAGGGCGAGGTACTGCTCGACATCGCGCCGCGTGTCCTCGATGAACGCTCCGCCGTTGTCGAATGCGAGCTTCGGTGTGGCTGCCGTTCATGTCGATCTCCCTCGGCGAACGGATAGAGGGAGCGCACGGTGCCGCCGCATACTCGTCCTCGTGTGTAAACAGCGTATCCGCGAACTCGTGCGCGTGGCGTTGCGATCTCGTGAATCCCCTAGCCGAAGGCGGCGCACGGTGAACGAGAAGAGGGTCCGCCGCCGGTGGCCCCGCTTTCGTTCCGAGCCCCCGGCCGTTTCCCCTCGACCTCCGCGTCCGCAGCGCCGTCGCGTTCCGTCGAGTGGGCGCATTCTCGGACGACGTGGTACCTGCCTAGGTTGACCGGCCCGCTTCGCCGCTATCCTCGGCCCTCAGCCCCCATCGACTAGTGGCCTAGGTCACCACCCTTTCAAGGTGGCAGCACGGGTTCGAATCCCGTTGGGGGCATCAAGCGGCAAACCCGCACAGCTCCTAGCGTTGCGGGTGATCCCGATATCGGGATCAGGTGCCGGCCGTGCCCCACTAGTGCCCTAAACGCGCCCGCGGTCAAGGCTTGTAGCGATCCCTGAGCTCTGCAACCGCTGCGTTGAGGGATTCGGACGAGGCGGGCCACCTCCGTCGAGTTGGGGAGGATCGTGTCCATCCGGAGCCCCGAGTCGACGTCCTCGACGACCAGGACGATCACGTCTCGCCCTTCGACTTCCCCGGTCTCAACCGAGACTCGGTTCATCGCGAACCTGCGGTCTTGCTCGCTCATTGGTTCACTCCCTTCGTTTCAGTGGCCTGCGCGAGCTGCGCCTCGAGCGCGTCGAGCCGGTCGGTGATCCCGGCGTGGGCGCCGCCGAGCAGCGTCCCGTAGGAGCGTTCGATCATCCGCACCGACGTGCCCATGATCCGCGCCAGCTCGAACAACGTCACGCCAGCGGCGAGCGCGTTCGACGCGAAGGTGCTTCTCAAGTCATAGATCCGGGCGGGTGTGTCAATCCCGGCCGACTTCACCGCGGGTCTCCACACCCGCCGGCGGAACTGGTCCAGGTCGATCTGCCTGCCCTTCTCGCAGGTGAACAGCAGCGGCGTGTCCAGCCGGGGTGGTCGCCGTTCGACCGCCGCCAGGGCGCGGCCGGTGAGCGGCACCTCGCGCACGCTGCCGCTCGTCTTGCCGCTCGCGCGTACTCGGCCGTCGGTGACGTCCTTTCGACGCGGAGCAGACGCCGGGCACGGTCGACGTCGCGGCGTTCGAGCGGAAGCCACTCCTGCGGCCGTAGCCCGGTCGCGGCCGCGAACGTGACGATCGGCCCGTACTCCGGGCCGAGTTCGGCCTCGAGGGCGTCCAACTCCGCGACCGAGTAGACGCGCACCGGGCGCGGCGGCGGCTGCGGGTTCTCGCCCGCCAGCACCGCCGGGTTCCGGGCCATGTGGCCGTAGCGGACACCTGCGGCGCACGTCTGCCGCAGGGCCCGCATGATGTCGTGCTGCCAGCTGCCGGGCGGCAGGGTGGCGCGGAAGTCGGCGATGTCGCCGCTCATCCCTTCCAGCTCGCGCAGCGGGACGTCGCCGAACGCTGCAAGCGGGCGGGCCAACCGTTCGCGCAACGCCCGGATCGTGTTGGCCGACCGGATCTGTGCGTGCCGGGCGAGGTACACGTCGGCGAGCTCGGCGAACGTCAACTCCGCACGCGGACTCGATCCGTTCAGGGTCGGCTCGATCACGTGCCGGTAGTGGTCGAGCGCCGCGGTCTTGGACGGGAACGCGCCGCCCGTCCTGCGGTTTCCGTCGGCACCGTAGTAGCGCAGCTGCCATTTGCCGGACGGGAGCCGTCGGGCGTGGCCTCGCTGGGTAGCGGGCATTAGTTCTCCTCGGTTGTCGCCGCGTCGAGCGGCGGGACTGGTGACGGGAGAGAGGATACTCCCAGACGGCGGGTGGCGTTGTTCGGGGCTGGTGACACTTCCTCGGTCGCGTCACCCGCCGTTGCGTGTGCCTCGACCCAGGCGTCGACCTCGACATCGATGTACCGGATAGCCCTGCTTGTAAGCCGCCGCGCCGGCAGCCCGCGGGTCTCGACCCAGCGGAGCACCGTCTCCGCGCTGACGCCGAGCCGTTCGGCGACCTGCCTCGTCGTTAGGAGACGGTCAGTCACGCCGCCGGCGACTTCCAGCGGCCCCACCAGCCGCCGAAGTGGCAGCGGGCACACAAGTAGTTGCTGACACTCGTCGTCTCGAACCCGCAGGTCGGGCAGGGACGGATGGTCGTCCGCTCGACCCTCGGCTGGGGGCGCCGCATCTCGACGCCGACCATGGCCCAGCCGCCGACGGCGCGGGCGTCCCCGAACAGCGCGACGCAGTGGTCCCAGCCGACCTGCTGCTCCCAGTCGGGGCCGTAGCGTTCCTGCGCGTAGTCGACGATGCGCTGCAGGTACCAGGCGTCGCCGTCGGCGAGGCGACGCTCGTGGTCGGTGCGGCGTTCGCACGGCGGGCAGCGCGGCACCCCGTCTTTCCGGGACGGTGTGGCGTCGCCGGTAGTGAAGCCGCAGCGTTTGCATTGGAGCAGGCTCGTCGTTCCGCTCACTGGGTGCTCCTTCTGGTCGCCTGGATCTCGTTTCGCAGTCGCACAAGGCGGCCGTAGGTCTCGTCGTCCATCCAGGACGGCGGCCGCAGGACGGCGTGCTCCTCGGCTGCGCGGCGGTTCTTGTGGACGACTCGTCGGCGCCTCCGGTGCTTTCCGTGGGCGCTCACGACGAGCTCCTCTCAGCCCACCTAGAGCAACAATGGGCGGGACCCCTGACCACCCCTGACCACCCGCATGGTTGAGCCAAATCCGGGCGATCACTCATCGCTGACCAGCCTTCGCCGAGTCGTTCTGGTCAGGGGTGGTCAGGGGTTCTTCTGATTGTTGTCTCAACATGACGCCGCGCCAGGCGTGCGAGCGGGCCTCGCCGTCGCGGGGGCGGATCGAGGCGAGGACCGGCACGGCCGCGTGCAGGTCGCGGGCGAACACGGCCTTGGTTCCCGGCCGGCTCGTGCCCCTCGTCGGTGCACCAGTCCTTCCAGGCCGTCCAGAGCGTGTCCTTGGCGACCTCGAAGGCCGGGTCGACGATGCAGCACGTCGCGCACGAACGCGCCGACCGGCGAGGCGAGGTCCTCGAGGTGGCGGAGCGCCTCGGCGCGCCGAGGTCGGGGTCACGAAGTGGCCGCGGTCGCGGAGCCGGTCGAGCCCCTCGAGCGCCCAGTTGAAGATCGCCGGCGCCTCGGCGAGCAGCTCGTCGGTCAGCTTCGGGTTCTCGCGGCCGTAGAACGACGTCGTCAGGATCGAGATCACGAACCGGCTCGCGAGCGCCCCCGACGAGTCGGTGAACCGGGGCAGCTCGTTCGTGAGGATCATGAACCGCGTCGGCAGCCGGCCCGTCCACGGGTCGCGGTACTTGCGGTCGATCGTGAGCGTGTCCTCGCCGGAGATCGAGAGCAGCCGCTCGACCGCGATCATGCTGTCGGCGCGGGCGCCGAGGCGCGCGTCGGAGATCGATGGCGAGCGGCTTCCCGATCAGCGGCTGCAGGCCGAAGTTCTGCGTCAGCCCGGCGAGCGTCGGCGCCGCCGTGTTGTGGGCGCCGAGCAGGCCGGTCAGGACGCGCGCGATCGTGCCCTTGCCGGACCGCTTCGGTCCGACGAGCAGGAACATCTTCTGCAGGTCGGTCGCGTTCGAGAGGACGTAGCCGAACCACTCGCCGAGCGTCTGCCTTCGACTCGTCGTCGTCGAACCAGAGCTCGTCGAGGAACTGCAGCCAGCGGAGCCGGCTTCGGCGCGCGCGGGTCGTACTCGAACGGGAGCACGTGCCCGAAGAACAGCTCCGGGGTGTGCGGCGCGAAGCTCCCTGGTCGCGAAGTCGAGGATCCCGTTCGCGAGCGCGACGATCTCGCCCGCGTTGATAGGGGCGACCGTCGAGCCTCGCAGCCACACGGGCGGCTGCGACCGCCTGGGCGATGTGGCCGATCGCCTTCAGCGCCTCGACGACGTTCGCGATCTTGTACGTCGTTCGGCTCGAACGGGACGAGCTCGGGCGGCTCGTCCTTCTTGCTCGCCTTCCAGTAACGGCGCGTCCTCGAGCCACCGCCACAGCTCGGAGCGCGACCCGACGCTCGTCGTCTTCGGGCCAGTGGTCGCCGGCGTAGCGGTAGAACGTGTTGCGGTGATGGCGAAGGAGAAGGACGCCGCCGAGCGACGGTGTACGTCTCGCGCGACGAACGGCGCGGGCGACGGCCATCGGGTCGCTCGGCGCCGGGACGATCTTCACGGCCTCGTTCGGCGCGGCGCCGCGCGGTCGACCCGGCTTCGGCTCGGCGGACGCGGTTTCTTCGCGTTGCTCGAACCAGCGCTCGCTCGTATCGAGTTCCTTCACGCGGCCCCCTCCTCGAGTTCGCGGCGTGCCGCCGCCGCACAGTGGACACGGTGGGCGTCGAGGAGTCCCGGCCAGTCGAAGCGTGCGTGGCAGTCGGGGCAGCGGACGCCGATCGGCCGTGGTCCGTCCTCGAGTCCGCCGAGCAGGAGGTCGAGGACGAGCTGCTGGTCTCCGGCCTCGAGCGCCTCGAGGACCGCCAGCAGCCCGGCGCCGGGCAAAGACGGGCCGTCACCCATCTCAGCCGATCTCGCCTTCTGAAACGGCTTGTTCAAGCCGTTCGTTTTGCGGCTTAGAGAAGTCGACGGCCGTGACGGTGTCGTTCCGATGCCAGCCGGCGGCCGCGAGCTCGGCTCGCAGCGCTGCCGCCCGCCGATCGGAGATGTTCAGCACGTCGGCGACGACGTCGAGCACCTTCCGCTCCGTGAAGTAGAGCCGTGGCGAAGTCGGCCTTCAGGGCGGCGCTCATCCGCCGCTGCCGCTTCGGCTTCACCACCTCCTGCTCGCGCCGGAGGCGAAGGTCGATCCCGTACTGTGCCGCCGTTTCCTCGACGCGCTCGGGACCGAAACGGCGGGCGTGCCGGTGGAACTGCTCCGCGGTCGGCGTGCCGGCGAGGACGCGGTAGCTGCGCCGCGCCCTCTCTCCGGCCAGGAACTCAGCGCAGTCACCGCAGGGGCCGCACTGGTTCGGATGCAGAGGCCGATCGGGGTCAGCCGCCTCCCGCATCGCGACGTTCGCCGCGAGCAGGCGCGGTCGAACTCGGACCGGTCGAGCGTGCCGTACGTCACTCCGCAGTAGACGGCTTCCATCACGCGACCTCGCCGGCCGTTGCGGTCGACGACTCCGTAGCGATCGACGACGAAGAGCCGCCGGTCCGACTCGAGCTCGCGGAGATCACGCCGGTCGACGCGCACCCGTGTCTTCGCCCGCTCCGAGTTCCTCCGCGCGACGATCGCGCGTTGCCGCTGGATGATCTCCTCGTGCCGGTCGCAGTGGTATCGCTCGGCGGGCACGACCGTCGTGCACCTCCTGAAGAAGCACTCATGCGTGTCCCGGCCGATCGGTCGGAGACGGCGGACCCGACGGCGCTCATGACGTCCCCTCGCCGGCTGCAGCCGCGACGGCTCTTCTGCTCCTGCTCCTTCTTCAGCCGGCGCTGCCGCCGCCGGCAGCCTCCTGCTCCTGCTGCTTGCGCTGAACGGCCGCGGCGAGCAGCTTCGTCTCCTGCGCCAACTCGGCCCACTCGCGGCCAGCGTTGCTCGGCGACCTCGCGGCCGCGGTAGCCGGCGACCACCGCCAACTCGACGTAGCTCAGGCGCGGGTCGCGTTGCCTTCGCCGACCGCGGTGGGCGCCATGCGCAGGCACCACTTCTGGACGGCGTCGGCGTCACGCTTTGCGACGAGCTCGCGGGTTGCGCGGCCGAGGGCGGCGGCGACGATGTCGGCCGTCTCCCAGTCGACCTCGACGGGCAAGGGATTACCGTCTGTCCTCGAGAGGACGCACCTCCTCTGATCTGACGCCCCGCGGCCCGCCGCTGTCGGGAGCCGCGGGGCGTTCGTCTGTGGAGCCTTGGAAGGTGCGGATTGCACGGCTGCACGCAAAGTTCGCGTGCAGATTTCTCAGTGCCGGCTCAGCGAGAACGGCTTGTCTAAGCGCGTTTGCGGGAACCCGGGACGATCACGCCGCGTTCGTTTGCACGGAACCCGGCGGGAGGCTCGTGCAACTCGTGGGCTCGCGCGGCGGCCTCCGGGTTGTCGTCGATCCACTTGACCAGATGCGTCATCAAAGTGCGGCCAACGAAGGACATCCGAGTGGAGCGGCGTGTGCGCTCGGAGAGCGAATAAGGGGTCGCGGCTTTGCCGCGCTTCACACGCTGCTCGAGGATCCACCAGAAAGACGGGTACGGGATCCGGGACTTCTCGCCGCGCTCGTCAAGCTTCGTCTCGCCCGGCGCGGCGCCCTCGAGCGGCGGAAGACGCTCCCACCGCGGGCATTCAATGACACCGCCACCGTTGATTGCTCCCCCATACCTGGTCGTCCCGTCGGGTTGGGTATGCCCCTCGTCGCCGAAGTAGCGAAGGACAACCCTCATCTGGTCCTCCTTCGACTTCTGCGCGTTGATCCGCGGCGCCAGCTCAGGTACGGCACGGCCGCACGCGATCAGACAGCCCTCGGTGAGCTCAGGGTGAACCCGGGCGAGCTCGTCGCGCCATTCCCACGGCTCCAGCTTCGACCAGAGCCGCACTACAAACGTTCAGTCGACCGCAGCACACGCGCAGCCTAACCCTGCCGCCAGCCACAGAGAAGGCGCCCGAAAGCGCCCTCTCCTGAGCCAAAGCTGTGCTGCGTCGACTCGACCGCAGCCTAGCGCCGGCGACGTCAGATGTACGGCACCGGCCTCGGGGTCGTCTGGGTGGGCAGCGCCCACGTCGAGCCAACGCGCAAAGTTTCCGACGCGCCCGCGTCTACATGATGCGGGCGCGAACTGCTCACTCCATCGTGTCCGCTCATCCACGACGGCCGGGGGCGTCGTCACTGCGGTAGCGACGCTCCCGGCCGACCACAAAGAGATTTCCGCGAGCAACGCAAAGTTTCCGGCGCGGGCGCGTCTATGTACGTGTGGGGCGGTTTCAGGGGAATCGCGCTCGCATGCTGGTTCCGGCCGGGGGACGCTGTTTTGCGGCGGGGGTCAAGGCCGGGACCAGCGCGAACCCACGTTCGGGTGTACGCTCGGCGGATGATGCTCGCCGGGATCGCCGTTGTCGACCGCCGGGTGCTCGAGCTCGCAACCAAACTCCGAGACGCCGGCTGCGGCGACACCGCCGGCTCGAGAGCGGCTACGAGCACCAGGCGAAGCTGCTCGCGCTCTCAGTCGAGGAGCGCGACGAGATCCTCGGCGTCCTGGTCGACTGCCCAGACGGCCTCGGCGAGCTCCGGGCGGTGCTGCTCCAGCAGCACGAATGGCGGCGACGCGAAGGCATCACGTAAGCCCGGTCGCCCCGCTAAGTCACATCGAGCCTCTAGTAGACCGCCCCCTGCCGTGCTACACACCAGGTGCCGGCCCTCGCTCTGCGGCCCTTCAATTCCCCTGGGTCCGGCGGGGGTCGGCTATGCCCTATAGCTGGCCAGCCCGCGCTGTTCAGCTCGGCAGGTCATCCGAGCGACGTCAGGCGAGAGCACGCTGGCCCAGACGTCCGTAGTTACTCATGAGAGGAACCTGCCCCGAGCTAAGAACTCAGCAGAATGCACTGTCCGCCAAGTAGTGGGACGTCGCCGCTTCGCAGTTCCACGAAACGAGCGGCCCCCAAGGGCTCAGCCGGAGTCCAGCGGTCACGCTGAGTCGAGACGCCCACGGCTGGCAAGCACCGATCCGCTTGATCGATATCACCGCGCCAGGGCGCGTTCGACGGAGTGCCGCCGAGAGAAGTTGCTCTGCTGCATCGGCATCAGTCGCAGCGAGAAGATCAACCTGCTCGGCACTCACCACTGCGTAGCCGCGGTCCGCCACCGTCAGAAGCGTCGCGCCCTGATCGAGGAGATAGTCGATGTCCGCCCCGTGCGCGCCGCCTCGAACGGACTGGTCGATCGCGTCGGCTAGCTCGCGGCCCTGGGCGTCTCCAGCATGAACATCTGGAGCAGGTCGCAGCCTTTCCCGGTTCACCAGCCCCGATGCCGACACCATCGGGTGCACGACGAATCCCGGGAGACGGGCATAGAGCGTGATGGCCGCCGGAAGCGGAGTCGACGCGATCAGACCCGACTTGCAGCTCTCCCCGTACGAAAAAGCAAGGCGCAGAAGCCCGCTCCCGATTCCCGCAGACTGCGACAGGGGATCGACGAACAGATGGCACAGCACCCAAAGCTCCCCGCGCCGAGCAGCCTGAGCGAAGCCAACGATTTCGCCCTCCCCGTTCTCGGCGACCCACGATCCGGCCGGGTCATGGCCAAACAGATGTAAAACGCCACCGTCGAGACGCGCCGAGTCGTACGCTGCCGGCAGTCCGATCGCGGTGCGCATCCCCTCGAGCGACCGCTGAAAGACATTGACAACCGAACGGACGTCCTCGATCCGCATCGGACGCATCCGGACGCTCCCCAGACCCACCGCCGACTTCTACCAGCTTCTCCCCGAATCAGCTCGGCCGCAAGCCGCCTCGACGACGGTCAAACTCAAGTCTTCGAGCTCTGCTAGCCGAGTCGCTCAGGGTGTATTCCGGAACACTCGCGCAGGGGAGCGTGTTCTGGCCTATTAGTTCCACGCTATTCAGGTCAGACGATCCACGGCGGCTGTTGTCGACGCCGCCCGGCCGTCGCACGTGTGACCTACGAGACCGCGGCGGCCTCCGCGCGACGCCAGAACCTCAGCCGACACCCATCCGAACAGAACCGCCGCGCCGGCCGCGACGCCGGCGAGAACACCCCGCCGCACTCCTCGCAGGCACGCAACCGCCGAGCCGCCAGATCACGCTCGCGCGGATCCGGCAGCTCCTCCTGACAGCGACGACAAAGGACACCACCGGTCGAGAGTGACTCGCCGTCAGCACGGCCGCAGCGAGAACACCAGTACACAGACCAAGTGTGCCAACCGCGGCACAGCGCGGAAACGGGAGGGGGAGAGAAGCCTAGAACGAGGGGTCGTGCGGGGGAGCACCACCAAAAAAACGGCCTGGCCGTCGCGTCAGCGAAGCGCCTGACGGCGCTTCCACTCGCGAATTTCATCCTCGCTCATGCCGTCGAAGACGCGGTTCTGATGGTGGATGCCGAACCAGCGAGCAGGGAACCACCACTTAACTGCTCGCCCAACCGCGGTGCGGCGGCACCAGCACTGCGGGTCACAGCCGCAGCTCAAGTTGCGCGGGTTGTGGACACGCTGGACGAGCGTTCGACTCACTTCACTCCGGACGGTCGTTTGGCTAGATGTGCACAGCGCAGCACCTAGAGCGTAGCGCCGCCGCGCCGCGCGGGTCTGGTCTGCGGCCAGGTATCGGAGAGCGTCGTTGCGCCCAAGCGCCCTAAAGGTGGGGGTAGCAAGGGTCGGGGCCGTTAGCGGATGGCTGGGATCGGCCTTGGCTGGGGGTGCTCGTACTCGACGAGCCGGTGGTGGAGCTCGGCGATCTCGTCGGCTTGCTGCTCGACGATGCGCTCGAGGCGAGTGACGGTCGCCCTGCTCGCGCGGTTGTCGGCTGCGACCTGGGCGCCGCCCCCGAAGTTGCATGCTCGGCAGGCGCCGGCGAGGTTGGTGAGGTCGAAGAATCTTTCGGGTGCGATCGAGGATGGCTCGAGGTGGTGGGCGGTCGTTGAGTAGCCGGTGCATCGTGGCGCTTGGATCGTGCAGTAGGGGTCGCGCGCGATGACGTAGCGGCGGGTGCGTTGCCAGGCTGCGGTGCTGTAGCGGCGGTCGCGCGCCACGACGGGCTAGCGGACCGAGATGATCTCGCCGCGATGCCGCGAGAACTCGACTCGTCCCGGGCGCGTGTAGTGGCCGCGTGCGGCGGCTGCGTGAGCGTAGTACGCAGCCTCTTGCTGGTCGGGGTCGAGGAGGCCGCGCACCTGGATGGGCCGGTTGTGTCGGCGGTCAGCGAGCACCTCGGCGGCGTTCCGGATCAGCTTCCCGGCAGCGCCCGCCGGGTAGCCGACGCGGCCGGCGACACGGTCGAGGGTGCCGTCCCGGACGTCGATCGGCGGGAGGCAGACGGTGGCGGAGCGGTCGACGACCGCGACCGCCTCGAGGTCGTAGAGGCCGTCCCGTCTCTCGACGAGCTCGTAGCTGAGCTGCCACGATTGGCGGGAGAGGTCGTAGCCGTCGTCGACTTGGGCGACGACCCAAAGCTTCTGGCCGTAGAGCTCGAGGTGGGCGACGCTCCCGAGCCGGGGGCCGCTGTGGCCGGCCAGGAGCGGAACGTCGGCGGGCTGTGTTGACCTGAACCGGTCGGACGGGCAGGCCCAGAAGGTTCTTCGCACGTCGAAAGTGCGGCCGGCGTGTCGGCTCGCGACGATCTCCGAGCTCGAGGCGGCGCCGAGCTGGTCGCTGATCGCGCCTGTGACGACCTGGGTCACGCTCGCCACCTTCCCCTGTTCGCGGGCCGGGTCTCGGGTCGTTCGGCCGCCGCGAGCTCGGCCTGGAGCCGCCGTTCACGCTCCACCTCGGCCTCAGGCTCCCGCTCGAGCCGCTGCCGTTCACGCTCACGCGCCTCGGCCTCTTCTCGCTCCTCCTGCCAGTTGGGAGGTGGCGGCCACGCCGGCCGCGCCGACTGCTGCGGCTGCGGCGGTGGTGTCGGGAGCATCTCGCCGACGACGCCGAACGGCCGCTCGTCGTTCTCGGCGGCCATCATCTCGGTGAGAGCGGCTAGCCGGTTGCTCATCGTGGGGCCACCGGTCGGAGCATCTCGTCGACCGACCTCGCCTCGATCCGGACGGGCGCCCCGGGCCGGTACCCGACCCTGAAAGCCCGCAGTTCCCCGCTCGCGACGCGTCGGCGCACGGTCTGCCGAGAGAGCCGCAACCTGATGGCGACCTCCTCGATGGTGAGCAGCACCGACGTGTCAGACATAAGCAGATTTTATCAGTGATGGTCGTCGTCATTAGCAAATCGACCGCGCAACTGCACGAGAGGCTCCAACCCACGAGTCTCTCGTGCAGTTGCGCGAGTCCGCCAGGCCCCAGCCTGTCCAGGGGTGCACCGTTGCCGCTACGCGGCTCAAGCACCAGACTCGAGCCGCCACGGTAGATGCGGGCGGCGGGCCCGCGTACCCACACGTTTGGGTCAACTGCGGCCCCGGCCGCCTGTCGTGTCAAGCCAACGCGCAAAGTTTCCGGCGGAGCCGCGTCTATCTAGGTACGGGCCGCGAGTGGGTTGGGGGGAACACTTCGCGCCCGTCTTCGATGAAGGCCGGGGAGCGCCGCCCCAGAGGCGCTCCCAGCCGGATTACGAATGAGATCTCCGCGGGCAACGCAAAGTTTCCTGCGTGGGTGCGTCTTATTGGTGGGCCGGGAGGTCTCCGTCTCTGCGGCGACGTGAGGACTCCCGGCCTCTTTGGTCCGGCCGGTGAGACGCGTCTTCCCTGATGCGCTCACCGGCCGGAACCAGCACGCACCAGTGGTGTTTACATTAGTCCCGCCGGGGAGCGCACCCGCCGCCAGCATCGGCGCTCCCCGGCGTGCGTAGCCCCGCACTTTCGTGTCCGCACTTTCGTGCCCGCAGCTACATAGACGCCGCCGCCCGAGAAACAGATGTGCGTTGGCGCAAACGTGGGTTCGCACCAGTCCGGTAATCCGCCGGGGCGCCCGCCGCAGCGGCGCCCCCGGCTGGTGTGGATGACAGACGCGATGTTGGGGATAGCCGTCGCGCCCGCACATACATGGACGTCCCCCCGCGGGAAACCTTGCGCTGATCCCCGGAAGCCGGCCGGGAGCGCCGCCTCCTCCCCCAGCGGACGACGCTGCACCGGCCTTCGCTTGACGGACGCGATACCCCCACGGTCGCGCCCACACCTTGATAGACGCGGACGCGCCGCAAGCTTTGCGCGTTGGCTCGAAGCGACACGATGGCGCCGCGCAAGAACGGCTGAGCCTCGTGCCCCATTCATGCCCCAAACGTCCGAAACGGTCATCGCGGAGCCATGCCGAGCGCCCTCCTGAGAGAGGGCTCTAGGCCAGTGTTCATCGGGCTTTGCGCGACTTCGGGCGACTCGACGCGGAACCGTCGGCACACCCTTTCAAGGTGGCAGCACGGGTTCGAATCCCGTTGGGGGCATCGGCCGGCAAACCCGCACCGCTCCTAGCGTTGCGGGACATAGGACTCGTCCTATGCGGCGTCGGCATGCGGCGCCCTCTGGGTCCTGCCGCATCGAAGCCAAACGCGAAAACCGTTTCCGGCGCGGCTTCCAAGTCACAGTAGGACCCGGACCGAGGGGAGTATGATCAGTTGCAACACAACGCCCTCCTTCCGCCCTGACCCGGACCCGGCCACCGCGCCAGGTCGAGCGGAAAGGAGTAGACGTGGCCAGATTCCAACTCGTCTTCCGTGACCGCGAGGGAGACAGAGTCGAAACCCATGACAACTCCGACGGCCGTGAACCGCGTCTGCTTGGCGTCGTCCTGGTTGACGGCGCGAGCTTCGTGCGCCGCGAAACCATTTGGCTCGCAACCCGCGACGATCTCCTGGACAATTACGGCGAGCTCGACATGGTGAGATTCATCTGTACGCCAGTTCCCGACGTCATCGGATAGCGGCTCGGCCGCCACCGGCCATGGAGATCGGCCCACTCTCGGCATAGAGCGCCGACCCTGCACCGCGCTTGGGGGAAGGGGGGTGCAGGGTCGGCGCCCGTCCTTTCCGAAACGTTTAATCAATTGGCAGCGCAAACACAAGACGGTCACTCTTCAGGTTCGCTAAGGAACGACCGCGCAAAGTTCCGCTTCCAGGCGCGTCTATCTAGGTTGGGGGAGGAGAGAGATCGAGCCGGCCCCCGGCTCGCCCAGGGGCCGGCTCTCTCTTGTGGAGACGTTTCTGCTTGGGAAGCAGCGCCGTCAGATCGGGCGCGCCGGCTGCTCGTCGGTCTCGGGCCGGGCTCATCGGCCCGAGACTACGAGCTGGCCGGCGTGCCCTTCGAGGAGCGCAGGACGAGGCGGTGCTGGCGCTGCGCGCGGACGACGTCGCGTTCGAGGGTGCGTTCTACTCCACCGCCGGCTTCACGCTGACCCCGACGCCCGCGCAGCGGCCCGGCCCACCGATCTGGATCGGGAGCTGAGGATCGCCTGCCGGGCTGAGGCGCGTAGCGCGACTTGCGGACGGCTGGCTCGCGTCCGGCTACAACACGTACCCCGGAGCTATTCGCCCACGCCTGCGCGGATCTTCAGACGGAGCTGGCGACACGTGGGCGCGATCCCGCGCCCTTCGCGAACGCATCGCGTCGATGTGGTGCTACGTCACGGAGGACCGGGTACGCGCCGAGGGAATGCTCACGGACGTACTGGCCCCGATGCTCGGCCGTCCGGTGGAGCAGCTCCGGCCAATCCTGCCGATCGGCGGTGCCGAGGATTGCGCGGGGAAGCTCGTGGCGTACGCGCGGGCGGGCGCGCAGCGCGTCTTTCTGTGGCCGCTCGCCGACGAGCCCGCCCAACTGGAGGCGTTCCGCGAGCGGGTAGTGCCGCTCGTTCGCGAGGGAACGTAGGCGGCCCCGGCGACGCATTCTTCGCCGCGAATTGAGAATGGTCGCCGCTGCCCCTTGCCCGCGCTCAGGCTGTTGACTCGTCCCCGAAGGGGTTGACCGGCCCGGTCACCCCGCTGCACCCGCAAGGCAGCGGAAACCGCTTCAATTCCGGTTGGAGAGGGCGGTTAGCTCAGCTGGTAGAGCACCTCGCTTACACCGAGGGGGTCGGCGGTTCGAGCCCGTCACCGCCCATTACGATCCGCCTCTATCCCGAAACGGCTGGAACAGGCGGGTCAACTGCGTCAGCGAGGTCAGAAATTGGTCGCCTGGTGCACCACTCGGTGCACACTCGCCGATCGGCGCCCCAGCGCGTTCCACATCTGACGCGCACGCCGTATGTCGGGAATCATCTGGGCGGTGACGCGGAACTATCGTCACGACCACCACTGCGACGAGCAGATGCCAAAGCCAGCGTCTGGCTCAAATACAGCTAGGCGGCAAGCCGACTCAGGTGGAGGTTCGTGACGTAGATCCAGCCGGCGTCGAGTTCGCCCTCGCTGAAAAAAACTTCGTACTCCCTGCCTTCGATTTGCAGAAGCGCGCCTGGGGCTTCCGGGCCGGCAGCCTTGCCGATCGCTTTGATCTTGCCGCTGCTGACGTGCATGACTTTCCAGATGGCGCTCACGGCTCAGGCGCGTTGGCTTCGGCCGGTGATCGCGGTCATCCGGTTCTTCATCGAAGCCTTTTGCTGTGGCGACATGCTCCTCCACGCGCCAAAGGCGGCAATCGCAAGGGGTATGAGACGACGCAGCTTCATCCGGTTCCTCCATTCATTTGGGCTGACCTTGGCGTACCCGGTCGGGGTCGTCGTATAACGTGCAAGACTGCGTCGTCTACGCTCCGCTGATCCGCCGGCGCGACTCATGCATCCGTCCGATTCGAGCACCTGCATCACGTGGCGGCAAAGGAGGACACGGTGATCTGACTCGGCCGATGCGACTTGAACGACGAGTTCCCATTCAGGCTCGCGCTCGGTCACGCTGCATCGTCCTTCTCGGGCGCCAGCCAACCTGTAGTCGCGCGGGCTTGCCTGAACCCTGACGAAGGCAGCTCGGCCGATTCCTGTGACCCGCGAGGAGGCGGACGCGAAGTACTGCCCGAAGACGCCGGCGGGGTTCGCACGTGATGCCACCGGAAGCCGGCTCTACCGCCTCAACACGCTAGGGCTCCTCGAAACTCCGCGCGACGGCGGGACCACCCATCACTAACGGTGAGACGCATTGCAGAACGCTCTGCCAAATGTACGAACGAGAGCGGGAGGCTGCGCGTCGAGCCGGGCCACCGGTGCTAGCGCAGCCGGTGGATGAGACGCCTTTCGTCGCCGCCCTGGCCGACGCGGTCGCCCGCGCGAGGGAGACCTCGTGAGCCGCCGCGGAAGCGTCCCGGGCACTCCCGGTGGCCGCACGTTCCGGCTCGAGGTCTCGACCGGCGCCAGGAACCGCCCGACGGCCCCTGAACCCGATTTGCCGAGAGGGTCGTCGGCCACCAACGAACCGGCCGGCCCGTCGTCTTGGTGAGAGACGCGCGACGAAACATCTTGGAGGCGCCAGGTGAGACCCACGAGCTCACGCCAACAGCGTCGATTGGGAAACGGCCAGGGTCGATACTCGACGCCATTGGTTCCCCGAGTAAGCAGATGACGGCCTCGACTGTCCTGAACATCCTGGTGCCGACGTTCGTGGTGGTGGCGTTATGGGTCTTCTTCGCGATCGTCATCGCCGGAATCGGCTTTCTCGTGCGAAGCGGCGTGGCAGCACTGTCGGGGACTCCGAACACGGACGGGCCAGCCCCGGCCGACTTCTGGGTCGGGATGGCCTCATTGACAGCTTTCCTCCTGTTTTGGAGTTTCGAGGCGGCCGTGGACTGGAGGGCGTGGCTCGCCCCTCTCGCGGTGGGGGGACTCGGCACGTATAGGGCCTTCGTCACCGTACGTGGCTACCACCCAGTCCGGCCGTCGTATCCGGCGCTCGCGCTGCTCGCAGGGGCAGTCGTATGGCTGGCGAACCGCTGTCTCTCACCGATCGTCGGATACGACCTGGGTCTCTACCATTTTGCCTCGATCGGCTATGCCTCCCACTTTGCTGCGATCCCCGGGCTCGCGAACCTCCATCCGCGGCTCGGGGCCGGCAACGGTCATCTCCTGTTCGTTTCGTTTCTCGGCAGCGGTCCGATGTCTGGGATCGCGTTCCACCTGGCAAACGGCCTCCTCGTCTCAGCACTCCTCGTCGACGTGGCGTGGCGATTCGGACACCACAAACGTCCACTGTCGCCCTTGTTCAGCCGGCGCGTTGCGTTGTTGCTCGTTCCGGGAACACTTGTCGCGATTTCGGTCGGACTCGGCAGCAGATTGGCGGGGCCAGACCTCGATCTCGCGACGTTCGTCTTCGTTGCGGTCGGGATGCTCTACCTCGTGCAATGCGTCGAGTTCGGCGTGACTCTTCTCCCTGCCGTCACGAGTACAGCCGCACTCGCGCTGGCAGGAGCCACTCGTCCGCTGTACTGGCCGCTCGCGGTGTATGCAATCGTCGTTCTCACGGTCAGTAGCAAAGCGGGCGGAGCGCACACCATGCGCCGGATGCTTGCCCTCCTAGTGCTGCCCACCGCCCTCCTCATCGGCTGGGTGATGCGGCAATCGCTGCTTTCCGGCTACCCGCTCTACCCCGTGACGGTGGGCGGCCTCCCGGTCGATTGGCGGGTCGCCGCAGAGACCGTCCGCGAGGCCAACCGGTCGGTTGCATCCTGGGCGCGGCTGCCGGGACAATCCCCTGACGACGTGCTCTCGTCCTGGGGGTGGCTGCGGCCGTGGCTGCGCGCCAGGGAACACGACCGGGACCTGGACGTGCCCGGGTTGTTCCTCGCAGGCGCGATCTTCGCCGCCTCGTGCAGTTCGCCGCGACAGATTCTCCTTCGCCGGCGCTGGAGAAGGCCGATGCTCTTGCTCCTGGCCCCCTCGGTGGCGATCCTCGCAATTTGGTTCTTCACCGCTCCCGATCCGCGATTCGTGCTCGCTCCCCTGTGGCTCATACCCATCGCGCTTCTCGCCTGGGCAATACCGTCCCCTGGCCTCCGGCCCCCACGTGGAAGGGAGGCCATTGCTCTAGGGATACTCGCGGCAGCCCTCATCGTCACAGCGATGACGTTGGCCAGAGGCCGCATGCTTCGCCCCATCATCTCGTATGGTGATGGTCCCCTCGGCACCCAACCCGTACCGCGGCCGACCCTTGTCCCCTTTAGGACGAGATCGGGCCTTCGAATCTCGCGTCCCCAAGGGGGAGACCAATGCTGGCAGGCTTACCTATGCACCCCCAATCCGGTCGCTGGCCTCCAATTACGTGGTCGAACTGTCGCATCTGGCTTTCGGGTCGACAGGTAGCTTCTTCGTCGTAGGTAGCGCTCGATTCGGAGAGACCGGGATCAACCATCCGCCCCAATCGGTCGCGACCGTGGCGATCACCGGCACGGCGCGGCGGTCGAGCGTCGCCGCGCTGACTCCGAGCGCCTCGGCTGCCTGCCTCCGCGCGCACGCGAGGCGCTCGACCCGCTCGGCGATCCGGAGGTCACCGCCGGTCAGCCCGGATTCGGATGCGGAGCGGCGGCCTTCCGGCGCTAACGGATGTCGTACGGTGTACAGCAATAGTGACGCCTGTTTGCATCGATGATGCATCTGTGTCTCCTCGGTCGAGCGGAGTTGGCACCCTCGCACTCCTTTGGCATCCGCATCTGCGCGGGACGTAGTCCGGCCCACTCCCTAGAGTCCACCATCTGTGCCAGGACGGACTCAGGCGGCGCTCTACGAGGAAATAAACCTCGAGCTTTCATGGTCGGAAGCAGAGCTTCCGCAAGCTGCCCGCACGAAGCACGTTCATAGCCTCCACCCGTATCTCGGCAAATTCGTGCCGCAACTCGTGGAGTTCTTCCTCCGTCGATGCTTTCAACCCGGAGACTGTGTCTACGACCCGTTCGTAGGTTCGGGCACGACGCTCGTCGAGGCGAACGCTTTCGGCGCACACGCGATCGGGTGCGACATCTCCGCGTTCAACTGTCTGATCTCACGCGTCAAGACGCATGCGCATGCCGCTGCTTCACTCGAGATGGAGCTTCGACGAATCCTCGAAGACGCCCAGGAGCGCACCGATGGCGACCCCTCATCGGCAAGTCAGTGGCTCGCGAACTGGTATTCGCCGCGGGCGTTGCGCGACCTTCTGCTCTACCGCGATGCGGCGAAGGAGGCAGACATTCAAGTCCGCGATGTCGCGAACCTCATCCTCTGCCGGTCAGCCCGGTCGGCTCGGCTTACGACGCACTTCGACCTCGACTTCCCGAGGCTTCCGGTGCGCGAGCCGTACTACTGCCACAAGCACAAGCGAACGTGTCGGCCCGTCGATGAGGCAGACAAGTTCCTTCGGCGCTACTCGACCGACACGGCGACCCGCATCCGGGAGTTCGCGTCGGTCAGGCGGGCGACGAGTGTTGACGTGCTCCACGACGACTCGCGCACGGTCCAACTGCCGACACGACCAAGTGGCGTGATCACGTCGCCGCCCTATCCGGGGCTCATCGACTATCACGAGCAGCATCGATACGCGTATGAGCTGCTCGGGCTCACGGATCGTCGCACGGCAGAAATCGGGCCGGCGTTCAGTGGTACGAGCCGACGTGCGCTCGCCGACTACGTTGAAGACATGTCGTCGGTGCTAGGCCACACAAACGATTCAATGGCGGCAGGATCGCCCGTTGTTATCGTCGTGAACGATTCTCGGTCGCTTTATCCCTCGATCCTCGAGCGAACGGGTCTAGTCCTAGAAGAGAGGATCACGCGACATGTCAACCGACGAACAGGTCGACGAGCAGGAGAGTTCTTCGAGTCAGTCCTCATCTGCCGAACAGGTTTACGAGTTCCGCGCTGACCTAGTGCGGCGTCTCACAACGTTTCACAGGAAACAGCATCGTTGTGAGACGCCGCACTACTGAATCAACATGGAGTGGGGTGTCCCGCAACGAGCATTTCCGGTCGAACGTTGCGGGACACCCCACTAGCCCACCTTCTTCAGGGCACGTCCGAGTGCCTGGCCGCCCGCGAGCACGGGCCCGAACAGGTCGCCGTGCCGTTCGACGCGCTCGAGCGCCTCGCGCATCCCGAAGCTGCGCGGCGTCACGTCTTCTGTCAGCTCGTCCCAGCGAAGCGGCGTCGAGACCGGCGCGCCCGGCTTCGGCCGCACCGAGTAGACCGAGGCGATCGTCTTCCCCCTCGCGTTCTGACGGTGGTCAACGAGCACGCCCTCTCGCTTGCGCTTCAGCCACTCGGTCGTGACCAGCCCTGGGTGCCGCTGCTCGAGCCCGCGCGCCATGCGTTCCGCGAACGCGTAGGTCTGCTCGAAGGTCGCTCGGCGCGCAATCGGGACGAGGACGTGAATCCCGTCGGCACCGCTCGTCTTGACGTAGGACTCGAGCTCGAGCCGCTCGAGCTCCTCGCGGATCAGGTGAGCGACACGGATCGCGAGCGCGAAGCCGCCGTCCGGCGGGTCGAGGTCGAAGAGCACGAAGTCCGGGCGGTGCGGCTTGTCGATGCGCGAGTACCAGGCGTTCATGTCGATGCAGTTCATCTGCACCATCCAGAGCAGCGCCTCCGGCGAGTTGACAAGCGGGAAATCGACGAGCCTCGACCCGCCCTCGCGCCGGTAGGTGCGGTAGGTGCGCGTCGGGATCCAGGAGGGCATTCCCTTCGGCGCCTGCTTCTGGAAGTACGCCTCCCCGCCCACTCCGTAGGGCAAGCGCTTCATCGTGAACGGCCGATTGCGCAGGTGCGGGACGAGCACAGGCGCGATCGCGCGGTAGTACTCGAACAGGTCCTGCTTGGTGATCCCTTCGTCGGGGAACAGGACGCGTTCCGGGCTCGAGAGGCGGACCGACCGAAGGGCCACGCATCGGGTTGTACCTGTCCAGTGGTGCGCATGTCGATGCACGCAGCTCGACGCACTAGGCCGCAGATTCGGGATCCGCCTACGCGGATCCCGAATCGCGACAGTCCGGAGGACGCCGGGTCGCTGTCAGACGGCAGCGGCCGCGGGCGTGGGCCGGAAGGTGTTGTGCACCTCGAACCGCGTCACCTTGGTCGGCGAGGGGATGCCGACCTGGGCTGTCTTCGGTGCGCACGTACACACCTGCGACTCGACGACCCCGATTCGCAGGTTACGCCGCTTCGGTTCGCGCTGACAAGGCCCCGCCGGTGAACGGCGTGTTACGGAGTGAGCAGATGGTGGAGCTCGTACGACCCCTGCCGGCTGGGGGTCCGGCCGCCGTCCGCGCCGAGCACCTCCCGGACAGCCGGCATGATCCGGTTGTCGAGGTAGTCCTGACCCTGCTCGCGAGTCTCCCAGATGTTGACGACCCGGAAGACGCCCGCCTCCTCGTCGAAGCCGGCGTAGTGCACGACGATGCCCTCGGGCGCCTCCTCGTGCGCGAGCCTGTCGTTGATCGCGTCGTAGTTCGTCGTCGAGCGGTCGTCGCCCTCGATCGGGAACTCGGTGACGAATGCGAAGGGCATCGCGGCAACTCCTTGATCGGGTGTGGACCAAGGATATTCCCGTCCCGTCCCGTGAGGTAACGCCGGGCCGATCCGTCGGGGGCGGACGAAGCCGCCCCCAGCGGTATTACGATGCGGCGGGCTCGAGGTCGAGGGCGCAGGAGTTGATGCAGTAGCGCTGCCCGGTCGGGCCTGGGCCGTCCGGGAAGACGTGCCCGAGATGGCCGCCGCAGGCGGCACAGGTGACCTCGGTGCGGATCATCCCGTAGCTCGTATCGACATGCGTGTCGACGCTCTCGAGCGACATCGGCTCGACGAAACTCGGCCAACCCGAGCCCGAGTCGAACTTCGCGTCGGACCGGAACAGCTCCGCCCCGCAGCCGGCGCAGCGATAGACGCCGGGCGTCTTCGTGTCGGTATACGCGCCGGTGAAGGCGCGCTCCGTGCCCTTCTCGCGCAGAACGTGGTACTGGTCCGGGCTGAGGCGGCTGCGCCACTCGGCCTCGGTGAGGTGTGTCTTCTCCATGCTCATGACCGTACCGTCCCCGCCCGGCCCGGGTCGTTACACGACGACGAGCGTGACGGCGACGAACTGCGTCGCCGCCGCCGCGATGACGAGCACGTGGAAGATCTCGTGGAAGCCGAACGTCGCAGGAAACGGATTCGGCCAGTGGGCCGCGTAGACGACCGCGCCGATCGTGTAGAGCGCGCCGCCGACCATCACGAGCACCGATCCCGGGATGCCGACGCCCGAGAACATCTGCGGGATCGTGATCACGCCGACCCACCCGACGGCGAGGTAGGCGAGCGCGCTGACCCACTGCGGAGCGTCGATCCACGCGAAGTTGAGCACGAGGCCGAGCGCCGCCCCGAACCACACGGTGGCGAGGACGACCCAGCGGATCGTGCCGTCGAACGCGAGCAGTGCGAACGGCGTGTAGGTGCCGGCGATGAAGAGGAAGATCATCGAGTGGTCGAGCCGGCGCGCCCACACACGCCGCGCCGTCGACTTGAACGGGTAGCGATGGTAGAGCGCGCTCGTGCCGAACATCGCGGCGAGCGCGGTCACGTAGACCCACGCGGCGAAGCGCGGCAGGGGGCCGTCGGCGAACGCGACCAGCAGCGACGCCGGCGGCGACAGCGACGCAGAACGCCCACTGGTGGAAGACGCCGCGAAGACGCGGCTTCACCGGGATCGCCACCGCTCCATTGTGCCTGAGTCGATCGTCTAGGCTCGTGGCATTCGAGCGAGGAGCGTGCAATGGGCGACTACACGATCAAGGCCCTGTCCGACATCCGCGACGTGCTCGGGGATTACCCCGGCGAGATGCGGTTCGCGACGTACGACATCGACGCCGAGCAGGCGGCGCTGACGTGGCGTCGCATGCCGCCGAAGACCGGCGGCAAGGGCTCGTACGGCCACCGTCACAAGACCCAGGAGGAGATCTACCTCGTGGTCTCCGGCACGCTCCAGTTCAAGCTCGACGACGACGTCGTCGACGTGCCCGCCGGCACCGTCGTCCGGGTCGCGCCACACGTCGTGCGCTCGGTGTGGAACGAGGGGCCGGACGACGTCGAGCTTGTGATCGTGTCGCAGAAGATCGATGACCCCCGCGGCGACGCCGAGACCGTGCCGGACTTCTGGCCCGAGTAGCCGACAGCGAGCAACAGCGAGAATCGACGGGCTCGGCCGGGAGGTGGTGACCTACACTCCGCCTCCTGGGGCCGTTAGCTCAGTTGGTAGAGCAGGGGACTTTTAATCCCAAGGTCGCTGGTTCGATCCCAGCACGGCCCACTGAAAATACCTGCAAATCACATATATTTGTGCCTGAACCGTTGCCATATTGGACACTGGGCGTACAGAACGACGTACATTGCGATTCGTGATCGGGTTTGAGCGCGGCAGGCGAACACACGCACACCGCGACCTACCCGATGCCGCCCCTCGGCCCTTGAGGCCTAGCCGGCGATCTGCGATGCCGTCCAACGCACCAGGCCACCGGCGGCCCCGACCTCGAGTACGAGTTGTGGTGCGGCAGGCGTTTCGAATGTCATGCCGTCCACCTCCACCTCCCCAGTCGGGTCGATCGTAATCCGCGAACCGTCGTGTGCGGCTTCGGCAGCTGCCGGGCAGGCGACGATCGCAAGGCCGAGGTTGACACAGTTTCGGTAGAAGATGCGAGCGAAGCTTCGGCCGACGACGCCGCGGATCCCACTACCCTTCATCGCCAAGGGAACGTGCTCGCGGGACGAGCCGATGCCGAAGTTCGAGCCGACGACGAGGATGGTTCCGTCGACGAGCCGCTCGCGGAGAGTGGGGTCGAAGCCCTCGAAGAGGTACTGCGCCATGTGGTCGGGGTCCTCCACGTTGAGGTACGCGCCGGGGTACATGACGTCGGTGTCGACGTTGTCTCCTTCAACGACGAGCGCGACGCCCTCGACTCTCATCTGATCGCCTCCGGGTGGACGAGCTCGCCGGCGACGGCCGCGGCCGCGGCGACCCACGCATTGGCGAGGTACACGCCCGCTTCGGGCGAGCCCATACGGCCGCGGAAGTTGCGGTTCGTCGTGGCCACGGCGTTCTCACCTGCCGCGAGAATCCCGTTCGAGCCGCCGAAGCAGGCGCCACAGGTCGGGGTCGAGACAATCGCCCCCGCCTCGACGAACAGGTCGAGCAGGCCCTCGTCCGCAGCCTGCCGCCAGATCGCCTGCGTCGCCGGCACCACGATCGCCCGAGTCCGCGGATGGACGCTCCGGCCGCCGAGGATCGACGCAGCCTGCCGGAGATCGGTCATCGTCCCGTTCGCGCAGTTGCCGATGTAGACCTGGTCGACGGCGACAGGGCCGACCTCCGAGACCGCCTTCACATTGCCTGGAAGGTGTGGCAGGGCCACCAGCGGCTGGAGCGCCGAGAGGTCGATGTCGAGCCGCTGCCTGATCGTCGCGTCAGGGTCGGAGCGCTCCGCCGTCCAGTTCGTCCGGGCTCGGCCGTCGAGGTATGCCGACACGGCGCCGTCGGCTGGGAAGATGCCCGTCTCGGAGCCTGCCTCGACCGCCATGTTCGCGACAGCAAGGCGCTCGTCGACCGAGAGCGCCTCTGCCCCCTGATCCGACGAACTCGAGCACGGCATTCGTCCCGCCGCCGACACCGATCTGCGAAAGAACGGCAAGGATCACGTCCTTGCCCGTGACGAAGCTACCGGGACGTCCACTGAGCTCGATCTGGAATCGTCGCTGGCACCGCCTGCCAGAACGAGCCAAGCGCAAGACACGAGGCGATATCCGTCGACCCGAGCCCCGTCCCGAACGCACCGAGGGCGCCATACGTGCAGGTGTGGGAATCTCCGCCGGCGATGACCGCCCCGGGCACGATCCAACCCTCCTCGCAGAGGAGCGTGTGCTCGATGCCGCCGCGGCCCTGGCCGTAGTAGGTGACGCCTTGCTCCTCCGACCATCGCTTCAGGCGTGCCTGGAGCTCGGCGGACTTCACATCCTTCGCCGGCATGAAGTGGTCGGCCACCATGACGACCCGGGAGGGGTCGAACACGCGCTCGGCGCCCATCTTCTCCATCGCGCGAAACGCGACCGGACCGGAGACATCGTTCGCCATCACGACGTCGCAGCGCACGGTGACGACGTCACCGGGCCGGACGTCGTCGGCGTCACAATGCGCGAGCAGGATCTCTCAACGAGTGTGTGCGCCAACCAACACCTCCAGTGCCGCGAGACACTCGTCGAGCGACACGACGTCACCGTACTTGAGGTCGATGTCGTACAACGCCGCCTCGTGGGCGGCAGGGTTTCCGATCGCCGACCAGGCCTCGCGCGGAACGACGGGCCGATAGCCGTGTTGCAGTACGTCGACCGCCGTCGCGCGGACACAGCCCGAGGTCGATGCACCGGTGACGATGACGCTGTCGCATTGGTGCGATGCGAGCAGGCTGGCGAACGGTGTTCCGAAGAACGCTGACGCATAGAGCTTGTTCAGTACGGGGCTCGTTCTGGGCGCGGGGAAGATCCGCTCGTCGATCTCTACCCAGCTCGAGCCGGCCGCGAGCGTGAGCAGCGCGGGCACCTTCTCGATGAACGCCTTCGCCGCTCACCTTGTCGCCCTCGCCGTAGGAGACTGTCGTGTAAACCACCGGAATCTCGGCCCGCGCGGGCGGCGTCGAGCAGCTTGCCGGATTGCCTGCGATCGTGTCGTCGAGGTCGCAGACGAGCGGCGATGCGGGGTCGGTGAAGCCGTTGTTCATGTCGATGATTACGAGGGCAGGGCGGCGGCCGACGCCGCCGCCCTTCTGTCCGAAAGCCCTCGAACCTGATGCCCGCTCCACGGCTAGACGCCTTCCCGCTCGCGCATCCGGCAGCGAGCGCTTCCACCCCGTCCTCGAGTGGCGACCAGCGGAGCGGCTTCGCCGGGATCGGAGGCTCGAGTCCCGCTCCTCGGCCTTGCAGTTCGCGAGCACCTCGTCGAGCGGCGGCCCGAAGTCGAACGCGAGAGCCTCACCGCGCGCTCGGCGCGCTGGCGCCCCCCGCTCCGTCTTGGTCTCGCATCACCCATCCTGGCTGGTGCCGTCGGCGGCGAGGACGACGCCGTAGCTCGCGAGGGCTTTCTCGGCCGAGACAAGCCCGAGCTCGACATCACGGACGATCGGCCTCCACGGGCCGATCGAGGCGATCCTTCCAGCCTCCGCCGCCCGCCGTGCGATAGACCAGCCCATGTCGCCTGGCTCGACGACGACGTTGTCGCACTTCGAAGCGGAGCCGCGCCTCCGTGCCGTCGGCGCGGACGGAGGAGCTTCTCGGACCGCTCGCCGGGCTGGCCGCCCAGCACGCCCCACGGGCGCGTCAGCCAAACGGTCGTCGTGGATCGACACCTCGCCCGGCTCGAGGTAGACGTAGCGCTTCTCCACGCCGTTGCCGCCACGGTGGAGGCCGGCACCGCCGGAGTCCTGAATCGTCGTATACCCGTCGATCCGGAGCGGGTAATAGGCCTCGAGATACTCGGTCGGGATGTTCTCGAACAGCGGCCACCAGGAGTGGCCGTCCATCCCGTCGCCGATCGGTCGCCCGGGGATGCCGCCG
>CAVTQW010000004.1:0-363523 GCA_963736945.1 uncultured Thermoleophilia bacterium | reverse complement strand
CGGCCGAGTCTGGTTGCCGCTCACGACCACGCAGCACCGGGTGTACTCGCTGCTGGCCGTGCCCACCGCGCCGTGGGAACAGCAGCCGTACGACGTGTTCAACACTCAGCTTCCCTGGTCGAGGCGTGCCGGACTGGGCCACGTTTTGGGCCGCCGGCGCGCAGGACGACGTCACCGCGGCGTCAGCGGTCACCTCCGGCGTGTTCGCCCAGGGCGGCCGCTCGATCACGTATGGTTGCCAGTTCAGCAGCCCGTCGCGGTACTCGTATCCCGTCTTCGACTGTACGAGCTTCCTCGCCCGGCTCGCGGGGTTCCCGGGATACGGATCTTCGTCAATTGCAGCGATTGCGCCACGTTTGCGTCGACGTTCGCCAACGCCCTCGGCTGTGACCTCTGGCAGTCGACGATGTTCAACGAGCTGCAGCCGTTCCCCACGAACCCCCTGCGTCTCATCGGCGCACCGTTCGCCGGCGCTGTCTGCGGTACGGGTCTCTTTCTCTACCACGAGGTGGCGTGGACAGGCGCCTGCGATGTGGGCGACGAGGTCTACGACTCCTGTCTGGAAGGCCTCGTCACGATGTCGCCGTTCGCTCCCCCGTGACCGTCCTGCCGGTCGACATGACGTTCGGCTCCCGGGCGCGGGCGGGTACCCCGATGTGCCCGCCACCCCGGTCGGGCGCTGGCTGTGCACGCCGCAGCCCGAGACGCGCCAGCGGCGCTTTGTGGTGTAGATGGGTCGGAGGGACGAGTCGATGATCTTACGTTCGGAAGGGATTCGGCGTCGATTCGGATTCGACGAGTGGGGACTCGCCGATGTCGGTGACGAGCGGGTGCACTTTCGCGATTTCCGCGTTCGCGAGCTGGATATCCCAGTCTGGCACGTCCTCGCGCCGCCGGGTGTTGCTGCCACAGGGCATCTGGCTCGACCGGGCCACCTGGACGCAGCCGGCGGACGTCTATCAGCGGCTCCTGCTCGTCGAGTCCTACGAGTGCCGGACGCGTGGCGAGGCCCAGGACCTGCTGGTCGGTCTTCTGGCCCAGTTTCAGGTTCCGCCGGATCTCGCCGCGGTCGCGGACGCCGGGGTGGCCACGCCTTCGTAGATCAGCGCGGCGGCGATAGCCTCTTCGTCATCGGCAACGTCGCCGTGCGGGTCGCCACAGGCAGCACGGTGCCCGCTCCTGCGCACGCGGTTGCGGATCATGTCCGCACGATCATGGCCACTCGCTCGTCGCTGCCGCACGCCGCTCCCGCGGCTTCCTCGACGGCGCGACGGAGGAAGCGGACGGTTATCGGCGACCCGGTCGCCATCGACCTGCCGATGGCAACCCGGGCGAGAGCGCGCCGGCCGGGTGCGGTGGCGCCCCCATCCGCGCCGACCGGCCAGGCGCCGATGATGGCGAGGCGCCCCGTTCAGCCCGAGGGCTATCTGAAGGTGTTCAGCCGGCACGGCGAGGTGCGCACCGACGACGATGACCGCCTCGTGTTCGTCCCGGACCGCAGCGGTCTCGCCACGCTGGAGTTGTACGACGTCCGCGACGACGGCGCTGATGCCGTCGCGCTGACGATCGAGGTCGACGAGCCGTCGTGACCGCCGCCTGGTTCACCCCGCTGGCGTCTCGCCCGCAAGCCAATCTGCGCGTGGTCTGTCTCCCGTACGCCGGCGGATCTGCCGCGCCGTTCCGGCGCTGGCTCGGACTCGCACCGCCGTGGCTCGAGCTGTGGACGGCCAACCTCCCGGGCCGCGAGCGGCGCATCGCCGAGCCGGCACCCACGAGCATCGATGCCATCGTCGCGGCCGCCGCCGACGCCCTCGACGACACCGTGCCAACGCCGTACGTGCTGTGCGGCCACAGCATGGGAGCGTTTATCGCCTACGAGCTGGCTCACGAACTCGTTCGTCGGGCCGAGCCGGAGCCGGCCTGCCTTGTCGTGTCGGGCGCTCGAGCTCCGCACCTCGAGGACGATCGCCCGCCGATCCACGGGCTCCCAGACGAAGGCTTCCTTGCCGCGCTTCGGGAGCTCGAGGGCACACCGGCGGTGCTCTTCGAGGACACCGAACTGCTCGAGCTCGTCGCGCCCACCCTCCGCGCCGACTTCACGGCCGTCGAGACGTATCGTCACCGCTTCCGGCCGGCGCTGACCGCTCCCATCGTCGCCTACGCGGGTGCCGACGATAAGATCGTACGGGCGCGAGAGGTAGCGCCGTGGGCCCAACACACGCGTGGTCCGTGCGTCGTGCGGACGCTCGCGGGCGGTCATTTCTTTCCGCAGGATGATCCCGAGACATTCGTTAGGCAGCTTGCCGCTGACCTCAACCACACCGTGCTCTCATCGGTGTGAAAGGAACGCTCCGCTGGGACGAAGTTCGACTACAACCTCCGTACTAGCTCGACTGCAGCGGAGGCGTTGACGAGGCCGAAGCCGGTCGTCAGTGTCCGGCCCGGGCGCGGCCGCGAAATCGAAGCGGGGTGCAGCCGCCCGCTCGTGCGTCAATGGCGGTATTGCGCAGCGATTGCCGGACGCGCGCCGGGCCTAAGTCGTCCCGATCCCCGACGCAGGCCGCCGCGCCAGCCACCTGGGGTGCGGCGGCGGACGTTCCGGAGAACAGGGCCCAGCCGTCGAACGCAGTGGTGCCGTCGGGTGGATTCCCGTCGGCCCCCAGGCTGAGTTTGGTAGGCCGAGCCTGGTAATAGGCGAACACTGACACACCCAAGGCTCGGCAGATCGGCTCGACGTCCGTCTTCATGCCAAGCCGGGAGCGCTGCTGCGGCGAGGGCGCTCCCGGCGGACGAAGCCGGACACCGGTACGAACCCACGTTCGGGTATAGGCTCGGCCGATGATGCTCGCCGGCCTCAGCGTCGCCGACCGCCATGTGCTCGAGCTCGCCCCGGATGCTCCGCGACGCCGGCTGCGATGACACCGCCGCGCGGCTCGAGAGTGGCTACGAGCACCAGGCTCGGCTGCTCGGGCTCTCGACCGCCGAGCGGGACGAGATCCTCGCCGTCCTCGTCGACTGCCCCGACGGGCTGGGCGAGCTGCGGGCTGTGCTGGTGCAGCAGCACGAGTGGCGTGTCCGCGAAGGGATGACGTAGGAAACACACCCTAGGTGGCCGTGTCGCCGCAAAGCGAGCCGCTGTTCGCCGTCGCCTCTGCAGCCCGGGAGTTGATCCGCCGGGGCGAGGTCGAGCGGGAGGTCGCGCTGACTTACGTGATCTGGACGACCCCTAAGCTCCGGGAGGCAGCGGGCGTCCGGGGGGGCACTGAAAGGGAACGATCCGCCCGTCGAGTTAGCTAGCCGTCCACCTTCCAAATGAACTCGTGCGCGCGCTTATGGCACCGGGAGCAAAGAGCGATCAGGTCATCATCCTCACCTGGGCGGCCGCGACGCTCGTAACCGCGATGATGGGCGTGCAGTTCCACGCCGCTCTCGCCGCAGAGCTGGCATCGGTAACCGGCCCGGCGGTAGGCGGCCCGGCGCCGCGCGTCCCACTCCGGCGTCGCCAGGTACTCCCGGTATGGCATGGCGGCGAGGCGCTCCTCGCGCCCCCCGTAGGTGCGTCGAGGATCTCCTCCGCGAGCGCGACGATCTCCGCCTGCGCCTCCTCGGCCGACCACCGAGGGCGCATCATCGAGAGATAGTCGACCGCGATGTCGAACGCCCCGAGGCGGAGCCGTACGTCGTCGGGTAGTGCGTCGGGGCCGTCGAAAAGCTCGTCGTCCACGGCTAGCCCAGCCCCTCGCGCCGCCGCCACTCATGCGCTCCGCGCAGCTCGGTGGGGCGGCGGGGCGGGTCTTCACGCGCGTCGAGCATCACCGGCCGAGTTTACGACGGTTCCGCTCGCCGGTTCGCGCCGTGGGGTCTGTTCTGGCCCATTCAATCCAAGCCTTTGGCCGAGGGCGCGGGCGCCCGCCCCGTTGCCGCTGCCATAGCTAGCGGTGCTGCAGCGTGAGGCTGACTACGACGATGAAGGTGATGGTCTCGCCGGCTTTCACTGCGATCGGGCGCGGCGGGTTGATCCCCGTGCCGTCGGCCTGGTTCAGGCACGGCGCGGTTGGAGGCAAGCCGCCCGGGCATGTCCAAAGAAGGAATTCGACCTCGCCGATCGCCCCGCTCCCCGTGACTTTCATGCTGCCGCTGAGGATGAACTTCCGCCGGAGCGCGGACTCCTTGACCGCGATCGCTTTCAGGCCGCGGAACGTGAGGCCTGCCCCCGGGTCGATCGTGATCCCCGCCTGGACGTCGCTGCAGGGCATGGCCGCAGCGCAAGTAGGACCTCCGACGTAATCCTTGCCGCGCAGCGACACCGCCCACAATCCCTTCTTCGCGAAAGCACGGTCGAGGTCCGGATATAGCGGGGTCTGCCGGTGGCCTGTGCGCACGCCGATGCCGCTGATCCGGAGTGAATACGTCGCGTCGAGCGTGCCGACTGATGGGGGCGGCGTGGCACCGAGCGTGGCCATGGCGAACGCGCCGGCGCTCAACACAACGGCGATTGTTGCCCAGGTCGGCTTGATGGGGCAACCATACCCGGTTGCATGTTTTGAGGTTCGACCTTGGCGAGCGGGGAAGACCTCGTCCAGACTGCGGCGAGCCGCCCACAAAGGGCTCAGCGCCTGAGAGCGGCGTGCAAGTGCGCGTATGGCGCGCGTATGAACTAGGCTCCGCAGGCTGCATTTCGTCGCACTTCATTGCCTTCTTGAAACCGCACGTTTGCAGGCTATTTCATCTCGTTGCATTTCCTAGCCCACTGCTTGCACGGCTACAGGATCCCGGTCCGGCACCGCTCCATGCGGGCCGCCTGAGAGCTCCGCGGCAACCGGCGGGCGGGCGCCGGCGGCTTGTGGCAGTTCGTCAGGGTGACGCGCGCAGTTGCTGCGGAGTACGGCGCCGTCCCGCACTCGGAAACCGGGCGTGCCCAGCCCGCCCGTGGGTATCCTCCAGGGGTGGCCAGGAAGCGCTCGCCGGCGCGGCTCGTCATCGCCCTCTCGATTGCGGCGGTACTCGCAGTCTTCCTGCTCTACACCTCCATCGCGGGTGGTGGAACGCCATCGGTGAAGCCGAGCGAGCTGGCCGGCAGGACGGGCACCGTCTCCCTCGTCGGGCGCGTCGTGGGCAAGCCGTCCGGCGACTCCCACGCCGGTGGCCTTCGATTCCGGCTCCGCGACGTCAAGGATCCCGCCGGAGCGACGGTGGCGGTCGTCTACACGGGCAGCGTGCCCGACCTCTTCGCGACCGGGCGCGACCTCGTCGTCGACGGTCACATGCAGAACCGGACCTTCGTCGCCGACCCCGGCTCCATGGTCACCAAGTGCCCGTCGAAGTACACGGCCAAGCCGGCCGCTGACTAGATGACTCCGGGTAGATGATCGAGCTCGGGCGTGCAGCGCTCGTCGTCACGCTGGGCCTCGTGGCCTACGCGACCGTCGCGGGCGCCTACGCCGCGGCGAGGAGGCGGCGGCGGCTCGCGCTCTCGGCGCGCAATGCGCTGATCGCGGCGTTCGGCTCCACGCTCGTGGCCGCCGTCGTGCTCGCGACGGCGTTCGAGCGGAACGACTTCTCGCTCACCTACGTCGCCGAGCACTCGAACCGGTCGCTGGCGGGGCTCTACAAGCTCTCGGCGCTCTGGGGCGGCCAGGAAGGGTCGCTGCTCCTCTGGCTGCTCATCCTCACGGGCTATGCAGCCCTCGCCGTCTGGCTCAACCGCAACCGCACGCGCGATCTCGTCGTGTGGGTGACGCCGGTGCTCGGAGCGATCGCGGTCGGGTTCTCGTTCCTGCTCGTCGCGGTCGCGAGCCCCTTCGACGTGCAGGCCGCTCCCGTCGACGGGGCCGGCCTGAACCCGAGCCTCCAGAACCCGTACATGGTCGCCCACCCGCCGTTCCTCTACCTCGGCTACGTCGGCCTCGCCGTGCCGTTCGCATTTGCGATGGGCGCGTTGCTCGCCGGGCGGACGGACGAGCGCTGGATCGTCGCCACGCGGCGCTGGACGCTCGTCGCCTGGACCGCGCTCGGCATCGGCCAGTTGCTCGGCGCCCACTGGGCCTATGTCGAGGTGGGCTGGGGCGGGTACTACGCGTGGGACCCGGTCGAGAACGCGGCCCTCATGCCGTTCCTCGCGGCCACTGCCTTCCTGCACTCGGTGATGATCCAGGAGAAGCGCGGCATGCTGAAGGTCTGGAACGTCGTCCTCGTCGCGCTCGCGTTCTGCCTCTCTCTCTTCGGCACGTTCCTGACGAGGTCCGGCGTCGTCAACTCGATCCACTCGTTCTCGCAGAGCGACATCGGCGCGTGGTTCCTGGCGTTCATCGTCATCGCGGTGATCTTCGCGACGACGCTGATCGTGTGGCGCCTGCCGCTGCTCCGCTCGACCACGAGGCTCGAGTCGCTCGTCTCGCGCGAGGCCGTCTTCCTCTACAACAACCTGCTCCTCGTCGCCCTCTGCCTCACGATTCTCTGGGGCGTCGCGTGGCCGATCCTGTCCGAGGCGGTGCGCGGGGACTCGGTCGTGGTGGGAAGGCCGTACTACGACTTCTTCCTGCGGATCTTCGGCCTGCCGTTGCTCCTGCTCATGGGCATCGGACCGCTCGTCGCCTGGAGACGGGCGTCGCTGCGCGGTCTCGGGCGCACGTTCCTGTGGCCGTTTGCCGTCTCGGTCGCCGTCGGCGTCGTGCTGCTTCTGCTCGGGGCGGGCTCGTCCACGCCGGGCCTGATCGCCTACACGTTCTCCGCCTTCGTGCTCGCAGCCATCGGGCTCGAGTTCGTCCGCGGCACACGCGCGCGCAAGGCACTGTCGAACGACTCCTGGGCCGGCGCCTTCTTCTCGCTGATCGGGCGCAATCGGCGCCGCTACGGCGGGTACGTCGTGCATGTCGCGATCGTGCTGCTCGCAATCGGGATCGCCGGCTCGAGCTCCTACGACTCCGTCGTCGAGGGGAAGCTGGCACCCGGCCAGTCGCTCGCGGTGTCCGGCTACACCGTCACGTACCAGCGCCTGACCGAGCGCGACACGCCGCATGCGGCCGAGGTGCGCGCGCACCTGCTCGTGAGCCGGAACGGCGAGAGGCTCGGCACTCTCGAGGCGGGCAAGAACTCGTACAAGATCGCCGGACCCGATCCGCAGGTGTCGTCCGAGGTCGGGATCCGCACGGACTACCTCACGGGCGAGGATCTCTTCGTCATCCCCGAACAAGTGAACGACGACGGCACGGTGTACTTCCGCATCTTCGTGAAGCCGCTCGTCAACCTGATCTGGCTCGCCGGGCTCGTCTTCCTGCTCGGATCCGTGATCGCCCTCTGGCCCGACGCGCGGGAGCAGCGCCGCCTCGCCGTCCGCTACGACGAGGCCGGCAGCCCCGTCCGGGGCCGGTGAGCGCAGCCCTGCTGCTGGGAGCGACGCTGGCCGTCGTCTGCGTCGTGCTCGTGGCACTGCCCTTCCTGCGCGACCCCGAGCCCGTCTCCGATGAGCTCGACGAGCTCACGCCCGAGCGCCGGCGGCGCCTGGCCCTCGCCGAGGAGCGCGACCGGGTGCTCGCGGCGCTGAAGGAGCTCGAGGCGGACCACCGCGCCGGCCGGGTGAACGACGAGGACTACCGGGCGTCGGTGGGGCCACTGCGGCGCGAGGCGGCCGAGGCGCTGCGCGCGCTCGAGGCGTCCTCCTCGTAGGAAGGGCCGGCGCCCGGGGGCGCGAAAGGGCTTTCATGGCCCGCCGACAGGCTCTGGCAGCCGTTCTCATCGTCCTGTCGATCGTCGCAGCCGTCCTCCGGGTCGGCCCCGCTGCCGGCGATCCCGGCACGGAGAAGGCGCGCCTCGACGCGCGGATCGATGAGCTCCGCGACCGAGCGGTAGCGGCCACGCAGTCCGAGGGCGCGTTGTCGACGGAGCTGAGCGGCCTCGGCGCCCGGGTGCGGGCCGCCGAGTCCGCGGTTGCCGCCGAGCAGGCACGTCTCGACGAGCTCGAGGCGTCCCTCGCGGCCGAGCGGGCGCACCTCGCCGCGCTCGAGCGCAAGATCGCCGTCGAGACCGCGCGCCTCGTCGTGCTCAGGCGTCAGTACGAGCGGGCTCTCGCCGTGCTCGAGCGTCATCTCCGGGCCATCTACGAGGCCGACGACCCCGACGTCATCGGCTTCGCGCTCGGCGCGCAGTCGTTCTCGGACTTGCTCGACAACTACGACCTCCTGAACCGGATCGGGCGCCAGGACGAGCGAATCGCCTCGTCCCTTGCGGACGCGCGGGCCGAGCTCGCGCGCACGCGCGCCGCGACCGAGGAGGCGCGCCGCGCCGCGGCGCGCTCGGAGGCGCTCATCGCCACTCGCACCGAGGAGCAGCGCGCGACGCGCGACCAGATCGTCTCCAGCCGGGACGCGCTCCTCGCAGTCGAGCGGGACAAGGCGCACGCGCTCGCCGCGGTGAAGGAGGATCGGGCCGCGTTCGTGGCCGAGGCGGACAGCCTCGCGGCCGAGAGCGCCGCGCTCGCCGCCAGGATCGCGGCCGCACAGGCCGCGGCGGCGCAGGCCGCGGCCGCGCAGGCCGAGCCCTCCAGGGCCACTTCGGCACCCGTCTCCTCGGGTGCGCTCGGATGGCCCGTCGCCGGGCCGGTCACGAGCAGCTTCGGCTCGCGCTGGGGGAGGATGCACGAGGGGATCGACATCGGAGTCGGCGTCGGCACGCCCGTTCACGCTGCCGCGGCGGGCACGGTGATCTACGCGGGCTGGATGTCGGGCTACGGGAACATCGTCGTGATCGACCACGGCAACGGCCTCTCGACCGCCTACGGGCACAACTCACAGCTGATCGTGGGGCAAGGAGGGTCGGTCGGGAAAGGTTTCGTCATCGCGCTCTCCGGCGACACCGGGCACTCGACGGGTCCGCACGTGCACTTCGAGGTGCGCCTGAACGGCGCGCCGGTGGATCCGCTCGGGTATCTGTAGCCGATCGGGCGCCACGGCGCCCGGCCGCTGCTCACGCAGCGTCCGTGGCGGCAGCCGGCAGGGCCTCCGCCGGCACGAAGTGCAGGTCTGGCAGCGCCCGCCAGCGCTCCTCGAGGCCGAGCCCGTAGCCGGCGAAGAGCTCGTCCGGCACGGTGAACCCGACGTAGCGGAGGCCGATGTTCTCGACGAGGCGCCGGTACGGACGGTCGAGAAGCGTCACCGCAGCGATGTTCGCCGGCTCGCGCTCCGCGAGCGTCCTCGTGAGGAAGGCGAGTGTGAGCCCGGTGTCGACGACGTCCGTCACGATCAGGACGTCCCTGCCGCCGATCGGCTGGTCGAGGTCCTTCAGAACCCTGACGCCCCCTCGCTCTCCGTCGGCGTACCCGGCCAGCTCGATCAGGTCGATGCCGTGCAGCACGGGGAGTGCGCGAGAGAGGTCGGCGAGGAAGACCGCGCTCGACTTGAGCGGCGCCACGAGCAGCGGCTCACGGCCGGCGTAGTCGGCGCCGATCATGACTCCGAGCTCGCCGACACGGGCCGCGATCTCGGCCGCGGTGAGGTAGACCTCGCCCGCGGGATGGGTCTCTATGAGGCGAGCTTGAGTCGGTATCGCTGGGCCAGGCGCTCGAGATCGCGCCGGTAGAAGAGCTTGACGTTGACATGCGGATACTGCTCGCGGAGCTCGCGGAGCTTCCGGTTCTTGCGCGTGACGAGCGACTGCTTCATCACCGTGACCTCGATGTAGAGGTTCTCGTCCGGAAGGTAGAAGTCGGGCGTGAACGCCCGCGTGATGCGTCCCTGCGAGTCGCGCTCGAGCACGAACGAGGTCGGCTCGTACTCCCAGGGGATCCCGTACCAGTCCAGGATCCTGGCGCATTCGAGCTCGCTCCGGTTGGCGAAGCGCGGCGGCTCCGTGCCGCGATAGGCCTGGAACCGGTGGGCTTCCGACCGCACAGGGCTACGGTACCGGGGCTCTCGGACGACGACACTCGCGGCACCGGACCGTAGACTGCGGCCAATGGCGAACGCCGCGGGCTCCTACCGCATCGCGCATCTGTCCGACCTGCACTGCGGGGAGCAGTACTTCGAGGCGACGCTGCTCGACCGCGCGATCGCAGAGATCAACGAGCTCGAGCCGGACATCGTCATCTGCTCTGGCGACCTGACGACGTTCGGGTTCAAGCACGAGTACCACCAGGCGCGCCAGTTCGTCGACAAGATCAAGTGCGAGTCGCTCGTCGTGATCCCGGGCAACCACGATGCCCGGAACGTCGGCTACGTCCATTTCGAGGAGCTGTTCGGCGAGCGCAACCGGGTTCTCCGCAAGGGCGGCGTCACCGTCGTCGCGGTCGACTCCACCGAGCCCGACCTCGACCACGGCCAGATCGGTCGCGGCCGCTACGCCTGGATCGAGCACGAGTTCGGCGCCGAGCCCGCGGACCTCAAGATCTTCGTCCTCCACCACCACCTCCTGCCGGTGCCCGGCACCGGGCGCGAGCGGAACGTCGTCTACGACGCGGGTGACGTGATCGAGTGCCTCCTGCGCGCGGGCGTGCAGCTCGTCCTCTCGGGCCACAAGCATGTGCCCTATGCCTGGCGGCTCGAGAACCTCTTCGTGGTCAATACGGGGACGGTGTCGTCTCTGCGCCTGCGGGGTCATTCGCGGCCGTGTTACAACGTGATCGAGATCACCGGCAGCCATGTCGATATCTGGCGGCGCCACCCGTTCCACGGGCAGGAGCGGATCATCCAGTTCTCCACCGACACCTTCGAGTACGAGAAGTACACAGGCCGGATCGAGTCCGAGGTGACGTCGCGGTCGTGAGGGCCGTCGCCGTGATCGACGGTGAGCACTATGCGCCGGTGGTGCGAGACGCGCTCGAGGAGTTGCCGCACGAGGTCCTGGCGTGCGTCTTCGCGGGCGGCATGGAGAAGTTGCGCGGCGGCGAGGAGTACGGCGTCCCGCTCTCGGCTTCGGTCGAGGCGGCGATCGCCGAGCACAACCCGGATGTCGTTCTCGACCTCTCGGACGAGCCCGTGCTCGGGCCGCCGGCGCGCTTCCGGCTCGCTGCGCGCGTCCTTGCGTGCGGGGTTCCCTACGAGGGCGCCGACTTCCGGTTCGACCCTCCGCGCTTCGACGCCATCGGCACTCCCTCGCTCGCCGTGATCGGCACCGGCAAGCGCGTCGGGAAGACTGCAGTGACAGGCCACGTGGCGCGCGTCGTCTCGCGTGAACGGCACGTCGTCGTCGTCGCGATGGGGAGAGGAGGCCCACCCGAGCCCGAGGTCGTCGAGGTGAGGCCGACGGTGCAGGATCTGCTCGCGCTCTCCCGAGCGGGGCGCCACGCGGCCTCCGACCATCTCGAGACCGCCGCGCTGACGGGGCTGCCGACGGTCGGCTGTCGCCGCTGCGGCGGCGGTCTCGCGGGTGCGGTCGGCCTCTCGAACGTGCTCGCCGGCACGCGGCGCGCCGAGGAGCTCGACCCGGACCTGATCGTGATCGACGGGAGTGGCGCGGCGATCCCGCCCATCGCGGCCGACCGGCGCATCCTCGTGGTCGGCGCCCATCTCGACCACGCCGTCGCGACGGGCTACCTCAATCCCTATCGCGCCCTCCTCGCCGACCTCGTCGTGGTCGCGATGGCCGAGGACAGCGTCGACCACGCCGGCCTCGCAACGGCGTTTCGCGACCTCGTGCGTCCGAGCGTCCCGATCGTGCGGGTCGTGCTGCGGCCGCGCCCCCTCGAAGACGTGCGCGGCCGCAGGATCGCATTCTTCGGCACGGCCCCGCCGGCCCGGCACGAGATCGTGGCGGCTCACCTCGAGACGACCTACGGCGCGGAGGTGGCCTCGGTCTCCGGCAGTCTCTCGAACCGGCGGGCGCTCGACGCGGAGCTGGCGCGGCTCGACGCCGACACGGTCGTGTTGGAGGTCAAGGCAGCCGCGATCGACGTCGTCGCCGAGCACGCGGCCCGCACCGGGATACGGGTCGTCTTCGCCGGGAACGACGTCGTGTCGCTCCCAGGTGAGCCCGACCTCGATGCGCTCCTGGAACGGCTCGCCGCCGAGGCGACTGCGGTAGCAGCGGTGAGCGTGTGAGCGAGCGGCGCTACCTCGCACCGCTGCCGCTCGGAGGCGACGAAGGGCCGCCGTGGTCGAAGGGGCTGATGGCGCGCGCGCTTGCCGCGACCGGGCTGACGCCGACGCGCGCCTACGAGCTGGCGGTGCGCGCCGACCTGGACATGCAGGAGCACAGGGCCCTCGAGCTCGATCTCGACCGGCTCGCGGACATTGCAGGCGACGTCCTCGGCGACCCCGATGCGGGACGTACGATGCGCCGCCTCCGCCGCCTGCAGGCGCTCCAGCACCTCGAGCTTCCGGTGCTCCTGCTCGTGGGTGGTGCGACCGGCACAGGCAAGTCGACCCTTGCGACGGAGGCTGCACACCGGCTCGGGATCACGCGGGTCACGTCGACCGACTTCATCAGGCAGACGATGCGGGCGATCTTCGCGCGCGAGTTCATGCCATCCGTCCACTACTCGAGCTTCGAGGCCGAGCTGGGGCTGAGCCACGCCGACGAGGACGTCGCCGACGCGCCGTTGCTCGGGTTCCTCGACCAGACGCGCAACGTACTCGTGGGCGTCGAGGCGGCGATCGACCGCTCGCTGACGGAGGGCTGGTCGATGGTGCTCGAGGGCGTGCACATCGTCCCGGGGATGATCTCGGTCGACCGGCCCGACGCGCTCGTGGTGCAGTGCATGGTCGCGATCAGCGACGAGGACGCCCACCGGAGCCATTTCTGGGTTCGAGATGCTGCGACGGACGGCCTGCGGCCGCTCGAGAAGTACCTGGAGGGCATGACGGAGATCCGCATGATCCAGGACACGTTGCTCGAGCGTGCCCGCCGCTTCGACGTGCCGGTGATCGAGAACACCTCGCTCGACGAGGCGATCGGCCAGATGCTCGATCTCGTCCTCACGGGCGCCGAGCGGTTAGCGCGCGTGTCCTGAGAAGGCCGCGCGGACGAGCGTATCGCAGCCTTCTCAGGACATCCTTTTGCCACGCTTCGCGTGGATCCTGAGCCGGGAACCTACGGTTCCCCGTGACCCCTCCCTGACCCCTCGACGCCAACCTGTTTGGAGTCGCGTGCCGGCGGGGAGAGAGGCTCGAGCTCTCCCGATCCGACCATGCTCCCGCTAGACTCGGGGACATGGTGACCGAGAGCGACGTGATCGAGGCGCTGCACGGGGTCGAGGACCCCGAGCTCGGGATGGACATCGTGGAGCTCGGGCTCTTCTACGAGACCGAGATCGACGGTCCGAGCGTGCGGATCATCCACTCGCTCACGTCCATGGGCTGCCCCGCGGGCCCCATGATCCAGGAGGGCATCCACGACGCGGTGGCCGCATTGCCCGGCGTCGACAACGTGGAGGTCGAGCTGACGTTCGACCCGCCGTGGACGCCCGACCGGATGTCCGAGGATGCGAAGTTCATCCTCGGCTTTGGATGAGCGAAGCTCAACCAGAGCCAAGAGGTGGGTGAGGCTTCAGCCTCACCACACTGACGAATCCGGCTGACGCGAACGCGGGCGTCCTTGACACGGCGGCGGCTGAGATGGAGACTCGCCCGATCCGCTCGACAGGTCCTCGCAGCCTCGCTTCCGGCTCTACGGAATCGACAGCACGATCTTGCCGAGCTGCTCGCCGGCCTCGAGCCGTTCGTGGGCGGCGCGCGTCTCGGCGAGCGGGAAGACGCGGTCGACGTGCACGCGCGCGCGGCCGCTGCGGACGAGCTCGTAGGCGCCGAGAAAGTCGTCCCGTGTGCCCATGCTGGAGCCGAGCACGATGAGCTGCTTCCACCAGAACCGGTGCAGCGCGGCCGGTGGGTTGGGCCCACTCGTGGCGCCGCACACGACCACGCGCCCCGCGGGCCGCACCGCGGCGAGCGAGCGGCTCCAGGTCGCCTCGCCGACCGTCTCGATCACGACGTCGACGCCGGCTCCGGTCGCCTCCTTCACTGCGCCCGGCACGTCGCCGGAGTGGTGGTTCACGGCGACATCGGCCCCCCACGACAGGGCCTGCTCGAGCTTGTCGTCGCTCCCCGACGTCACGATCGTCCGCAGGCCGAGGGCGCGCGAGATCTCGAAGGCCGCGGTCGCGACGCCGCCGCCGATGCCCCAGATCAGCACCCAGTCGCCTTCCTGCACGGCCGCTTTCGTCACGAGCATCCGGTAGGCGGTCTCGTAGACGAGCGGGAAGGCAGCCGCTTCCTCGAACGAGAGCGCGTCGTCCAGCGAGAACACCTGTGACGCCGGGACGGCGATCAGCTCGCAGTGCGTCCCGTCGCAGTGCTCGCCGATGACCGAGATAACGTGCCCGTGCTCGATCCCGGGGTTGATCACGACGCGGTCGCCGACCGCCGGGCCGTCGACACCCACCCCGAGCGCCGCCACGACGCCTGCGCCGTCTGCTCCGAGGATGCGGGGCTTCGGGACCGACGGGAGGCCCTTCCGCACCCAGACGTCGAGGTGGTTGAGCGACGCAGCCGCGAGGCGGACGAGCACCTCGCCCTGGCCCGGCTCGGGGTCGGGCACGTCCTCGTACCGCAGCACCTCGGGCCCGCCGTCCTCGTGGATCCGGATCGCCCTCACGGGCACAATCCTTGCATGAGGGCCGCCGAGCTCGCACGACGTGCCGACGAGCTCGGCCTCGACGTGGTCGGCGCGGCGCCCGCGGAGCCATACGCGGACACCGAGGCGCAGATCCTGGAGCGGCGCGGCCGGGGGCTCTTCGCCGACATGAGGTTCACGATGGCCCGTCCGGACGTCTCGTGCCATCCCGAGCTGCTGCTCGACGGCGCCGCGCGGACCGTCGTCTCCGCGGCCCTCTGCTACTGGGCCGACGCGCCGGAGCCCGGCCCCGGCGAGGGCCGCCTCCCGCGCTACGCCTGGCGCGACCACTACGCGCTCCTGCGCGAGCGCCTCGAGGCGCTGGGCCGCTTGCTCGGCGGCCGCTATCGCGTCCTCGTGGACGAGAACCAGCACGTCGACCGAGAGGGCGCGCGGCGCGCCGGGGTCGGCTTCTACGGCAAGAACACGATGCTGATCACACGCGAGCACGGCTCGTGGGTCGTGCTCGGGACGCTCGTCACCGACGTCGAGATCGAGCCGACGCCGCCGCTCGGTCTCGATTGCGGCCGCTGTCGCCTGTGCATCGACGCGTGCCCGACCGGCGCCCTGGACGTGCCCGGCACGCTCGACGCCACGCGCTGCCTCTCGTACTGGACGCAGGCTCCGGCGGCGGTTCCCGAGGGCTACCGGGAGGAGCTCGGCGCCTCCGTCTACGGCTGCGACATCTGCCAGGACGTCTGTCCCTGGAACCGCGGCGTCGAGAAGCGGCGGGCGGGCGCGGCGCCACCGGCGGACTCGGTGCCGAACGTGTCGCTCGTGGACTGGCTCACCCGCGACGGCGACGACCTCGTGACGGAGCTCGACCGGCTCTACGTCCCTCGCAACGACGCTCGCTGGCTGCGGCGAAACGCGCTCTACGCCGCCGGCAACGCGGGAGACGCGGCCCTCCGCCCGCTCGTCGAGAACTGGAGCACGAGCGACGACCCGATCCTCGCCGACGCCGCCCGCTGGGCCGCCGCGCAACCCGCCTTTGTGTTGAATCAACACGATGGCGGAGGACGGGTGTTGAGCGGCGACTCCCTGCGGGTGCTCGCGCACGAGGTGCGAAGCCCGGTGGCGGCGCTAGCCGCCATCGCCGAGGCGTACCCGTCTGCGGACGAGGTCCGCCGGCAGAGGCTGCGCGAGCTCGCCGAGGCGGCCGTCGCCGGGATCGAGCGCCTGCTCGCCGACGCAGAGCCCGGCTCCCTCGACATCGTCCGGGTCGACCTCTCCGCGCTCGTGCGGGACGCGGTCGACGCGGCCGCGCTCGGCGAGCATTCGGTCGTCGCAGACGTCACCCCCGCCCTCCGGCTCGATGGCGACCCGACGCGGCTGCGGCAGGCACTCGACAACCTGATCGGCAATGCGATCGGGCACTCCCCGGCCGACGCCGCGGTCACGGTGACGGCGCGGCAGGAGGAGGCTGCGGTCGTGATCGCGATCGCGAACGAGGGCGAGGGCATCGCGCCGGACGACCTGCTCCGCATCTTCGAGCCCGGCGTCCGCGCCACGACCGCGCGTCTCGGCTCGGGTCTCGGGCTCTCGGTCGTGCGCACGGTCGCGCTCGCGCACGGGGGCAGGGTGGAGGCGCGCTCGAGCCCCGGTCAGGGCGCGACGTTCACGCTCGTGCTGCCGGCCGCTTCCGGCGGGGGCTGAGGCCGAGCTCACGCTGCAGCGTCGTTGCCCGCGCGGCGATCGCGCCTCGCGCGTCGGCCGGCTCCAGCACCACCGTCTCGCCCGCGTCGGCCAGCACCTCCGACAGAAGCCACTCGTCGGTCTTGAAGGGCAGGTCGGAGACGGCGGCCTTGTCGGTGAGGAGGCGCGCGCCGCGCTCGAGCTTCCAGCGTGCGACGACGGGTGAGTGCCACAGCCGGGCCATGCGCGGCTCGCTGAGGTAGTTGGGATCGAACCCCGGCCGGGGCTCGAACCGCACGTCGGTGATCCGCGCCGAGCGCATCCGGTCGAGCCGGTAGGTGCGCGGCCCGTCCGCGGTCCGGTCCCACGTGTGCACGCGCCAGACGGGCAGCTCGCGCTCGAACGTGTACGGCTCGACCGACCTCGTCGTCGGCGTCTCCTCGCCCTCCTTGAGGTACTCGATCTCGACGACCTTTCGCTTCTCGACCGCGTCCGACAGCGTGCGCACGAGCCGCTCCTCGTCGTCGGCCGCTGTGCCGGCCGGCGCGCGGGGGACGTCGAACTGGCCGAAGGTCTCCTCGAGCTTGCGTCGCACCCGGTCGAGCGGCGTGCCGGAGTCCGCGGCGATCGTCGGGCCGACGTAGTCGATGGCGAGGCTGATGGCGCGCGCCTCGAGGGGCGTGAGCTTCGGCGGTCGCCGGAAGACGTCGCCGTACAGCTCCTTGTCGACCCGCACGACGCCGTTTTCCTCGTTGACCTCCGAGTAGACCGTGTAGCAGCCCCCGCCGAAGTTGACGAGATTGAGCAGGGAGAGCGTTTCCTGGAGCTCTTCGCGCGGGATCGAGAAGCGCGCGGCGAGCTCGTCGGCGTCGAGCCGGGCGTCGCGGGTCTCGCCGCATGCCGTGAGGAGGTGCGCCAGCAGGGCCTGTAGGACGCCGAACCGCTCGGGCGCGATCGGGCCGACGGGCCGGTCGCCGCGATCGGAGGCTGCATCGGCGCGGCGCTCGCGGGCGGGGGAGAGGCCTGCGCCCTCGTGCAGCTCGCGCAGCCGGGCGAGCCCGTCCGCGACCGCGTCGCGGAGCGCCTTCGGCTCGAGCGGCACCGCGCGGCCGTTCTGGCGCAGGACCCAGCCCGCGAGCGGCTCGACGCGAGCGAACGGCGTCTCGAACACGCCGTCCTCGAGCGTGCCCGCGTCGGAGAGCGTCCGGCGCACCCACCAGGCGGTGTCGCCCTGGACGGCGATCCGTGCCGTGCTCGTGGGCTCTCCGATCTGCCACGGGCGCGGCACCCTGTGGGCCTCGACGTCGAAGTCCGCAGGCAGCCGGAAGTCGCGCTCCCGGCGCGTCGCGAAGCGGATGTCGCTTCGAACCCGGGAGACGCGGAACGTGCGAATCGCGGCCCGGTCGAGATCCTGGCCGACGACGTACCAGATGCCCTCGTCGAGACGGAGCGCATACGGGTTCAGCGTCCGTTCGGTCACCTTGTCGCGCAACGGCGACCAGTACGCGAACTTGATGGTGCGCTGCTTGGAGATCGCGGCCTCGAGCTTCGACAGGCGGCCGGCGAGCTCGGGCGAGTAGTCCGGCGCGCTGACGCGCACCCGCTCGGCCGTGTCGGTTCGCGCGTCCTGGAACCCGGGCCGGCCGAGCGCGAGGTTCTGCAGCGCGAGCCGCAGTGGCTCGGCGTACGCGAACTTGCCGTCGAGGTAGAACAGCGCCGTCTGCAGGGCCGCGAGCTCGTCGTCCTTGAGGTCGAGCCGGTCGAGGAAGTAGTTCTCCGAGCGGAGGGTGTAGAGCTCCTCGCCCGTGAACTCGTCGCGCTGCGAGTGGAGCGGCACCCCGAGCCCCGTGAGCTCCGCGCGATCCGAGTAGAACCGGCGGGCGAACGCCTCGTCCGACATCTCCGAGTAACCCTCGACGTTCCCCTTGACGTCACGCGCGGTCAGCGGTCGGCGCTCCGCCATCAGGAATGCCACGAGCGAGAGCTGGCGGATGAGCTTGTCGGCGTCGTGCGACATCGTGGAACGAGCTTACCGCTCCCGTCGTCGAACCCCAGGAGCGGCGCGCAGCCGCTTTCCTCTGGAGAGAGGCTTCAGCCTCTCTCCTTTACGCCGCGAGCGACGTGCGCGCTTCGAGATGCTGGTGCGACGGGCAGTAGTCGCGATTGGGGAGCGGCGTCCGCTGGCACGCCTTGCCCTTGCGCGTCGTCGCCTTGCAGCGGGCGATGCCGCCGTCGAAGGCGCCGGCCTCGATCTGCTGCTCGATGAAGACGATGGCGGCGCTCACGCCTTCCCGTACCGCCCAGGCCACTTGTGCCTGCGCCGTGATCGGGAAGTGGCGGCGGATGTCCTGGAAGAGGGCTCGATCTGGACGGGCGAAGTACTGCGGATCGGCGGCCAGCCGGGACATCGTCAACTCGCACTCCTGCAGGACGCTGCGACGCGATTCGAGCCGGGCCTGCGTATCGCTGTATGGATCGATGAGGTCCTTGACCGACCGGTAGATCGCCCGCGAGTACTGATACATACAGGACTGCAAATAGGCGACGTGGTCCTCCATGAGGCGAATCTCACTCCCTTGTAAAGGCGGTAATAGGCGGGTGCCGAGCCTGCTGCCCAGCGTTTGTTCGAGTCTATCGGCTTTCGCCTCGTGTTACAAACTTGGTCCTGAAATTGCCATCTGAGGCAACGGATCAGCGGCTGATGCGGGCGGTGTGGGCGCCCCGTTGCACGCCTTTTGCCTCCCGCAGGCGGCTCGTGGCCTCGGGCTCGCTCGGGTAGACGCCCGCGAAGACCACCCAGTAGCCGGGGTGGAGGCTCGCGAAACGCGACGAATCGAGCACCCCGACCTGTCGCAAGCCGCGCCGTCGCGCGTGCTCGGCCCGGGCGATCGCCGCGTCGCGACCTTCGACCTTGGGAATGGAGACGAGGATGTTCGTCCAGGCGGGCAGCTTCGCCGGCCATTCGCTCAATGTGCTCGTGGTGACGGCCGGCGGCGCGACGACCTCGCTGCCGCCCGTCGCCGTGATGATCGGCGTCGCTGTCGCCTCGTCCCGCGTCACGGCGATCGCCGCGACGGCCCCCACCACGGCGACTCCGGCGGCGAGGACGAGTGGGCCGAGGACCGAGCGGGCGCGCGCGGGCGCCGGGCCGAGGCGAGAAGCCCCGGGGAGCCGCAGCCCGCACGAGAGGCAGTACTCCTGGCCCGCCGCGACGGTCTCGCCGCAACGCGGGCACTGCGTCACCGTTCCGCCTCGACGGCCGCTGCGTCGTCGATCAGGTTGCGTCCGCAGCTCGGACAGAAGCGGGCGCCGATGAGGATCGGCGCCCCGCACGCGCAGATGGCGGCTCCGCGGCGCCGCAGGCCGCGGGCGCCCTGGAGGAGGGCGTCGATCTCGCTCGCCCGCGCCTCGATCGCGACGAGCTCCGCGCACCGCTCGACGATGAGCGACTCGTTGAAGTGGTCGCGCCGGTACATCTCGAGCGTGAGGCCGCCGAGCTCGTGCAGGCGGTCGTCCCGCAGGAGCAAGAGCGCGCGACGCTCGCGCCGCAGGTCGCTCGCCGCCGGCGCGGCGGGCTTGCTCGAGAAGAGACCCATCGGGCTTGAGGATAACGAGACGTTCAGAACCCAGGAGAGAGGCTGAAGCCTCTCACCAGACGCAAGCGGCTTCGCCGCCGCTATCTCTGAACGACGACCAGCCTCTCCTCGGTCATCTCGCGGACGGCCCACGCCGGGCCCTCGCGCGTGTTGCCCGAGTCCTTGACGCCGCCGTAGGGCATCTGGTCGGCGCGGAAGGTCGGCGCCTCGTTGATCGTGACGCCGCCGAACTCGAGCCCGTCGGCCGCCTTCAGCGCCGACGCGAGCGACGACGTGAACACTCCGGCCTGGAGCCCGTAGCGGGTCGCGTTCGCGCGGTTGACCGCCTCGTCCAGGGTGTCGTAGGCCTGCAGGGTGCAGACCGGGCCGAAGGCCTCGTCGCACGCGAGATGTGTGTCGGCAGCCGGTTCCTCGACCACCGTGGGCCGCAGGAGCTCCCCGTCCAGGTCTCCGCCGGCCAGGATCGTCGCGCCGGCGCTCACCGCCTCCTCGATCCAGGCGAGCACGCGATCGCGGTCGCCCGGCGTGATCACCGGCCCGACGTCGGTGCTCTCGTCGGCCGGGTCGCCGACGACGAGCGCCCCGACCTTCGGGAGAAAGCGCTCCTTGAACTCGTCGTAGGCCGCGCGGTGAACGAAGATCCGCTGCACGGAGATGCAGCTCTGCCCGGCAAACGAGAACGCGTTCGCCGCGCACCTCGTCGCGGCGTCTTCGACGTCCGCGTCGGCCTCGACGATCACCGGTGTCGAGTTGCCGAGCTCGAGGTTGACCTTCTTCTTCGGCGCCCGCTCGCGGATGCTCCAGCCGACGTCGCTCGAGCCGGTGAACGTCACCAGCTTGACCCGCTCGTCCTCGATCAGCACGTCTCCGATCTCGGACGCAGGCCCGACGACGACGTTCAGCCAGCCCGGCGGCAGCCCGGCCTCGTCCTCGAGCTCCGCCAGCAGAAGCGCGGAGAGCGGCGTTCGCGAGGCGGGCTTGAGCACGACGGCGCAGCCTGCCGCGAGCGCAGGCGCGATCTTGTGCGCGACGAGGTTGAGCGGGAAGTTGAACGGTGAGATCGCCGCCACCACGCCGATCGGGCGGCGAACGGTGAATGCCATCTTCCCCTCACCGGCCGCGGATGCATCCATCGGCACCATCTCGCCGGTCAGCGTCCGGGCCGAGACCGCCGCCATCGTGTAGGTCGACATCGCCCGCGCCACCTCGACGCGGGCAGCCTTGAGCGGCTTACCCGCCTCGGCGGCGATCTGATGGGCTGCCTCGTCGGCCCGGCGGCCGAGCGCACCCGCGACACGCACGAGGATCTCCGCGCGCTCGTGCGCGGGCAGCGGCGACTCCAGCGCCCGTGCAGCCGCGTCGATCGCTCGACGCACCTCCGCGGCGCCCGCCCTCGGGACACGCGCCACGGGCGTCCCGTCGTACGGCGAGGCGACCTCGACCCAGTCTCCGGTTTCGACCCACTCGCCGTCGAGCAGCAGCTTGCGGTCGGTGGCAGTCGTCGCCATCAGGGCGAGTCTATCGTGGCCAGCATGGGTGCCTTGTTCCCGCTCGGAGCAGTCGTGACGCTCGCAGAGCTCGAGCACGATCCGCATCCCGCGCTCGCCCGTCTCCGCAAGAGCGAGCCGGTCTCGTGGGTGCCGGCGCTGGACGCGTGGCTCGTCACCCGGCGCGATCTCGTGCTGCAGGCGATGCGCGATCCGGGCACGTTCACCGTCGACGACCCGCGCTTCTCGACCGCACAGGTCGTCGGCCCGAGCATGCTCTCCCTCGACGGCGACGAGCACCGGCGCCACCGCGATCCCTTCGCGCGGCCGTTTCGACTCGATGCGGTCACCAAGCGATTCGGCGAGATCGTGCAGCGCGAGGTCGAGCGGCTGCTCGACGAGATCGAGACGCGCGGGGAGGCGGACCTGCGCGCCGAGCTCGCAGGGCCGCTGTCGGTCGAGGTGATGGTGCACGCACTCGGGCTCGACGAGACGGATCCCGCCGAGGCGCTCGGCTGGTACGCGGACATCGTTGCCGAGGTGACGGCGATCACGTCGGGCGAGCGGGGCGACGGCAGCGGCCGGGAGGCGTTCGCGCGGCTTTGCTCGTCCGTCGAGCCCGCTCTCGACCGCGATCCTGCCTCGTCGCTCGTCGCCGCGGCGGCGAGCGACGCCGGCGGGCTGACACGGGAGCAGGTGGCCTCGAACGCGGCGGTGCTCCTCTTCGGCGGGATCGAGACGACGGAGGCGATGATCGCGAATGCGTTCCACCACCTGCTGGGGGACGCGAGAGCGCTGGCCCGGGCGCGCGCCGACGAGCGCGTGCTGGGCGCCGTCGTCGAGGAGTCCCTGCGGCTCGAGCCGGCGGCCGCGGTGCTCGACCGCTATGCGACGCGCGACACGGAGCTCGGCGGCTCTGCGATCGCGCGCGGCGACCTCGTCACGCTCTCGCTCGCGGGCGCGAATCGCGATCCTGAGACCTTCCCGGATCCCGATCGTTTCGACCTCGACCGGCCGAACCTGAACCTCCAGGTCGCCTTCGCGCACGGGCCGCACGTCTGTCTCGGCATGCATCTCGCCCGGCTGGAGACGCGGGTCGCGCTCGCCCGTGCCCTGGAGCGGCTGCCGGGGCTTCGGCTCGACCCCGACCGCCCGGCCGCGCCCCGAGGCCTCGTGTTCCGCAAGCCGCCGACGCTGCACGCGGTGTGGGATACGTGTACGCCATGAACGTGCCCGAGGCGCCACTCGAGCGCACGGAGGCCGGGCTCGAGAGGCCTGACCGACTTGCTGCCGGGCTAGAAGAACGCCTCGCCCAGTTCCCGCTCGACATCGGCGCTGACGGCCTGTGCGATCTCCACGAACGCACGCGCGGCGGGTGAGCGGTGGCGGTCGCGGTGCCAGACGACGGCGAGTCGCCGGCGTGGCACCGGCGGGTCGAGGGCGAGCACCTTGACGCGGTCGTCGCCGGGCTGGATCGCGAGGAGGGGCATGAGCGCGACCCCGAACCGGGCTGCCACCAGTCCTTGCAGGGTCGTGTTGTCGTCCGAGCGAAACGAGTAGTCGAGCGGGACGCCGCGCTGGTGGAATGCCTCTTCGACGACGGCGGCGCTCGCACACTGGTTCGAGCCGATGAGCGCTGCCTCGCCGAGGTCGGCCGGTGAGGCGGAGTCGCGGGCCGCGAGCGGGCTGTCGCTCGAGACGAGGAGCACGTGCGGGTCGGTCAGGAGCTCCATGGCGTCGAAAGGCCCTTCGGGCACCGGGAGGCTGCAGAACCCGAGATCGATCGTCCCGCTCTCGATCCCGCGGTACAGCGTCTCGTCGTTCGACGGCTCCGAGAGCTCGAGTGCGATGCCCGGCCAGGTGCCCATGAAGCGCCGCATCACGGTGGGGAGGACGCGCGCGCTGATCGACTGATACGTCGCCACCCGAAGAGCTCCCGTCTCGCCGGCCCGAAGGGCCGCCATGTCTGCGCGCGCGGCGTCGAGCCGATGCACGATCGCCTCGGCGTGGCGGAGGAGGAGCTCGCCGGCCTCTGTCATCGAGATCGCGCGAGGGCCGCCCGGGCGCTCCACGAGCCGCTCCCCGACGATGCGCTCGAGTGCCGCGATCTGCTGGCTCACCGCCGACTGGGTGTAGCCGAGCTCGGCGGCGGCACGCCCGAACGAGCCGGTGCGCGCGACCGCCTCGAGCGCGGCCAGGTGGCGCACCTCGACGCCGAGCCAGCGCTCGCCCGGCGGCTGCTCCGACGTTCTATCAGCTTCGCTAATGGATGCCATGAAAAGCCCGATTTGTGCTGATAGTAGCTGTCCGTCACAATGCGGGGCATGGCAATCGCAGTGCTCGTTTTCATCCTCGTCCTCGCTGTCGCGGCGCCGCTCGTGGGTCGCGACTCGCGCGTCGACGACGTCGCCCGCAGGCGCCGCTACCTCGGCTGACGGGCGCTCACGCGCCCTCGAAGATGCGGCGCAGGGCCGGTTCGTCCTCCGGCTCGCAGTACACGTCGACCGTGTCCCCCGCGATGAGCTTCAGGCGCCCCGAGACGTGGATCCGGCTGTCCGCCCTGAGGACGCCTCCGACCCACGCGCGCTCTGCGAGTGGCAGCCCGGCGAGGCGGCGCCCGTCCGCGTACGCGCCCGGCGCGACCCTGAAGGCCCGCACCTCCGCCAGTTCGTGCGCAACGGGGCGGAACGGGACGCCGAGCCGGGTCGCGAGTGTGGGGAGCGCCGTGCCCTGCGCGGCGACGGACAGGAGCACGACGACGTAGACGAGCCCGTAGAGGTAATCCTCCCGTTGGACGCCGGCGATCACCGCGAGTGCCGCGAGCAGGATCGGGACGGCGCCCTTGAGGCCGCCGAGCATGATGAACAACCGCTCACCGGGGCGCAGCCGCGCGAGCAGGAGCAGCGGCCCGGTCGCGAGCGGCCGGATCACGAGCGTCAGCAGCAGGAACAACACAGTCCCGTCGAGCCAGACGTCGCCGTGACGGAGCAGGTCGAGATCGATGGAAAGGCCGAGAGCGATGAACGCCGTGATCTCGGCCAGGCTCGCGAGCCCGACCGTGAACCGCTCCGTCTCCCCCTTGCGCGGCATCGCCTGGTCGCCGAGGAGGATTCCGGCGACGAACACCGCGATGAAGCCCGATCCGTGTGCGAGCGCGGACGCCCCGTAGATCACGCCGGCTCCGGCGAGCACGCGGAGTGGGTAGAGCGACGGCTCGGGCAGGGTCAGCCGCCGGAACAGCGGCAGCAGGAGCATCGCTCCGGCGACGCCGATCGCGACGCCCACCACCATCTCCACGACGAACTCCTCGATCACGACCGAGAACGACGACCCCTCCTCGGTCGCGAACTCGATCATCCCGATCATGAGCGCGATCCCGACCGGGTCGTTCGCGCCCGACTCCCCCTCGAGGATGGTCCCCGAGCGGCCCCGGATCTCGCGGTTGCCGAAGACCGAGAACGTGACGGCCGGGTCGGTGGGTGCGAGTGCGGCTCCGATCAGGCCCGCCAGCGTCCAGCCGAGGCCGAGCAGCCAGTGGCCCACCGCGGCGAGCATCGCAGCGGTTGCGAACGTGCCGACGATGCCGAGCCCGAGGATCGGGCCTGCGGACTGCCGGAAGCGCCGCAGGCCGATGTGGAGGCCGCCGTCGAAGAGGATGATGATCAGGGCGACGGTCGTGATCCGCTCGACCTCGACGATCGAGAGCGCGTTCCCGAGCGAGTCGGACACCTCGGCAGCGATCGGCGGGAGGACGAGGAAGAGCGCCGCGGCGGGAAGCGCGAAGCGCGACGTGAGCGAGCGCAGCGAGATCGCGACGAAGAGCGCCACCGCGACGACGAGTACGATGACGGCGAAGTCGAAGGTCTCGGTCACGTCCCGAACCCTACGAACCCCGGCGGCCGCCAGTCCGGGAGGGGCGCTAACAGTTTCCTTACGGGCGACTCACCACAGGCTCATCGCGGACCCGGATACTTGATCCCATGCGCCTCACGGCCCTGATTCTGCTCGCGCTCGGACTGTCCACGACGGTCGCGGCCGGTGCGGGGCAGGCTCCGCGGTCGACGACCGGGTCTGAGGTGCTGGCCGCCTCCGGGGGCTCGCTCCTGGTCGAGGACGGGCGCGGGGTGGTCCAGGTCAGCGGCAAGGGCGTCCTCGTGGGCCGCATGGAGAAGGGGTCGCTCGAGATCGTCGACCTGAGCTCGTCCGACCAGTGGAGCCCGCGCGTGAACGGCATCCCGCGTGGCAAGACGGTGACCCTGCGCGGCAAGAACGTGTCGTTCTACGTGCCGGGCGGCCGCTACAAGCTCACCGCCCGCGGGGTCGGCATCTCGATCTCCGCCCGCGGCACCGGCACCGTCACACTCGACGGCGATCCCGATCCGGTCGGGGACACCGGCCGCTACGCGATCGGCGACGACACGCCGGCTGCGCTGCCGGTCGAGGCGACGAAGCTGGTCTTCGGGCCGGTGGAACCGAGCCCGCCGTCGCCCCAATCAGTCACACTTCGGGGATGACCGCCCCGCAGACCGTCCTCGTCGTCGAGGACGAGACCTCGATCGCGTCCTTCGTCGCCCTCTACCTGAAGAACGCGGGCTACGCGGTCAAGGCGGTCGGTACCGGCGGCGCCGCGCTCAACTCGATCGCCGCCGAGGCTCCGGCGCTGATCATCCTCGACCTGAACCTGCCCGACATGGACGGGCTCGAGATCTGCCGCAGAGTCCGGAAGAGCTCGGACGTCCCGATCCTGATGCTGACCGCGCGGGACGAGGACGTGGACAAGATCATCGGCCTCGAGGTCGGCGCGGACGACTACCTGACGAAGCCCTTCAACCCGCGTGAGCTCGTCGCGCGCGTGAAGAGCGTCCTCCGCCGCTCCTCGCCCGACCGCCGCCGCGAAGAGGGCGAGGAGATCCGGCACGGCGACCTCGTCATCAACGCGGGCCGCCGCGAGGTCATGGTCGGTGACAGGGAGATCCAGCTGGCGCCCAAGGAGTTCGACCTGCTCTGGGAGCTGCTCGACCACCGGGGCCTCGTGCTCACCCGCGACCAGCTGCTCGAGCGCGTCTGGGGGTACACGTTCGCCGGCGACACGCGGACGGTCGACGTCCACGTGCGGCAGGTGCGGCGCAAGCTCGAGGATGCCTCCCCGATCGTGACGGTGTGGGGTGTGGGCTACAAGGTCGCTCCGGAGCGTGCCTCTGCGCCCGCAGCCTCGTCCTGAGATTCGGTAGATGCTCGGGTCGCTGCGTGTCCGCCTGCCGGCGCTGTTCCTGCTCGGCATCGTCCTCACCGGCGTGCTCGCGGCGCTGATCTCGCTCCGGCTCTTCCAGACCTACACGCGCAGCCAGTCCGTCCAGGAGCTCCAGCGCGAGGCGTCCGGCCTCGCGCAGCTGTACGCCGACGCGGCGTTGCGGGCCGCGGACGAGGGCTCCGGCGCGATCGACTTCGCCGCCTCGAAGCTCGAGCTCGCGACCGGCGACCGGATCTTCTACGTCGGCGCGTCGCTGTTCCCGGGCGAGGACTCAGGGCTGAAGCGGCTGGCGGAGTCGTCCGTCCCCGCCAAGGTGACGGAGCTGAAGCGGCCGGTCACGTTCGAGTTCACGCCGCCGGGGAGCAACCGCTCCTACCTCGCCGCCGCCGAGCCCGTGCGTCTCGAGCCGGAGAGCGACGCCCTCGGCGCCATCATCGTGGCGAAGCCGCGGACCGAGCTGCGCGACCAGTGGGTGCCGCTCGTGTGGCGCCTGGCCGTTGCCGTCGTCGTCGGCGTCGTGCTCGCCGGCCTGCTCTCGTGGTGGCTGTCGCGGAAGATCACCGGCCCCGTCACCGCGCTCGCGAGCGCGGCCGACGAGATCGCCGGGGGCAACTACGCCGTGCGCGTCCCCGTGGGGCACGGCGGCGACGAGATCACGCACCTCTCCGAGAGGTTCAACGAGATGGCGGCGCGGCTCGCCGCGACCGAGGAGCGCGAGCGGCAGTTCCTGATGTCGGTCTCGCACGAGCTGCGGACGCCGCTGACCGCCATCAAGGGCCACGTCGACGCGATCCGCGACGGGCTGTTCGACGAGCCGGAGCTCGAGCGCGCGTCGCTGGACGTCGTCGCCGGTGAGACGATCCGCCTCGAGCGCCTCGTCGGCGACGTGCTCGACCTCGCCAAGCTCAACGCGCACCGGTTCACGGTCTATCCGCAGGAGGTCGACATGGCGGTGCTCGTCGAGCGTGCGCACGCGAGCTTCGGCGAGGAGGCGCGCCGCCGCGACATCGACTTCCGGCTCGACGAGGACCCCGAGACGCCGACGATCGTGACCGACGGCGACCGCGTCCTGCAGGTGATCACGAACCTGCTCGCGAACGCGTTCCGCTGGACGCCGGACGGCGGGACCGTTCAGCTCGCCTCCGAGCTCGTCGACGGCTCCGTCCGGGTAGACGTCTCCGACACCGGGCCCGGCATCCGGCCCGAGGAGCAGGAGCGGATCTTCGTCCCGTTCATCTCGCGCGACAACCACGGCACGGGCCTCGGCCTCCCGATCGCCCGCGAGCTCGCGCATGCGCTCGGCGGCCGTCTCGAGCTCGAGTCGACGGTCGGGGAGGGAAGCCGCTTCACCCTCGTCCTGCCCGCGGCCCTCACGGCCGCTCGCACGCCTGTCGCCTAGTGCGGCGTCTCACAACGTTAGACAGGAAAAGCATCGTTGTGAGACGCCGCACTACAGTAATCAACATGGAGTGGGGTGTCCCGCAACGATCATTTCCGGTCGAACGTTGCGGGACACCCCACTAGGCTCTCCCGATGTCCCGCCCGAACCCTGGAGAGAGCCTGAAGCCTCTCACCGGCGGCAGCCGTCTCGTCGAGCTTCCGCGGCGGAGATCTCGCCTTCCGCGCCGCGTTCGTGGCGCTCCGTCCGAGGCAGTGGTTGAAGAATCTCCTCCTCTTCGCCGGAATCGTCTTCGCGGCCGAGCTCGGCGACAGAGCACGCTGGCTCGAGGCGTTCGCGGCGTTCGCCGCGTACTGCGCCGCGTCGAGCGCCGCGTACCTCGTCAACGATGTGCGCGACGCGGAAGTCGACAGGCTGCACCCGGTCAAGCGGCGTCGGCCGATCGCCCGGGGTGAGCTCGGCCCTCGCACCGCCCTCCTCCTCGCCGGGGCGCTCGCCACGGTCGCACTGGGGATCGCGGCCGCGCTCGGGCCGTGGTCGGTCGCCTGCCTGCTCGCCTTCGTCGTCCTCCAGGCCGCCTACACGTTGCGGCTCAAGCACGTCGTGATGGTCGACGTGCTCGTCATCTCCGTGCTCTTCGTACTCCGCGCGGCAGCCGGGGCGATCGCCGTCCATGTCCGAATCTCCCCGTGGCTCCTCGTTTGCACGGCGCTGCTCGCGCTCTTCCTCGCGCTCGGGAAGCGGCGCGCCGAGCTCGTCCTGGTGGGTGCCGAGCGCACGCCCGGGAGGGCCGTGCTCGAGGGCTACTCGCTCGCACTCGTCGACCAACTCCTCGCCGCCGTCGCCGGCGCGACGATGGTGGCCTACGCCGTCTACACGCTGACGGCCGGCCAGCCCAAGGCACTCGTCCTCACCGTGCCGTTCGTCGTCTTCGGCCTCGTCCGCTACCTCCAGCTGGTCCACCGCCACGACCTCGGCGAGGAGCCCGAGAACGTGCTCCTCGGCGACGTGCCGATCCTGCTCACGGTGGCGGCCTGGGCGGTCACGTGTGCCGCGATCCTCGTCGTGGGCTAAGCCTGGATCCACCGTTTCGCGTGGGCGTTGCATCCCGTCCGGCCCGCCAGGCCGCTCCCCGTCCAGGTGGGGCCTGTTTCTGCCCTGCCGGGCAGGCCGCACCCGGACGGTGCGCTCCGCGCGGGGAAGAGGTCATCCAGGCCACCAGCCTGTACGACCTCTTCCCCGCGCGTCCTGACGACCCGAACGGGCGCCTCGCGGTCACGCGAAACGGTGGATCCAGGCTGGGTGAGTCGAACGCTACGAGGCGGCAGCGACGTGGTCGTGCAGGGCCACGACCTCGGCGGTCGCGCCTTGCTCGATCCGCTCGAGGCGCCGGTCGACACCCTGCCAGCCCGTCGAGATCAGGTCGACGAGGAGGGTGAGGTCGTCGAGCCGTGCATTCCGCTCGGCGCCGAGCTCCTGCTCGAGGCGCTCCAGGCGGCGGATCGCGTTGTTCAGGAGGCCCTTCAGCTCCGCCAGAGTGCGCGCGACCGGCAGCACCTCGCGCCGCAGCCCTTCCTGCACCGCCTCGCTCATCTTCTCCGGGAGCTCCGTCTCGAGCGCGAGCGCCGCCGCGCCGAGCGTTTCGACCTCCTGGCGTGACCGCCGCAGGGCGGCTTCGAACCGACCCTCCTCGTCACGTCCGGCGCGCGCCTCGGCGATCCGCTGCTTGGCACGCTCCAGTGCCTGTTCGTCCATGGGCGCAAGGCTACTCTGGCCGTCGGATGAGATCGGACGAGCTCGACTACGCCCTGCCGCCGGAGCTCATCGCGCAGCATCCGGCCGAGCGGCGCGATGCCTCGAGGCTGCTGGTCTACGACCGCGCGTCCGGCGCCGTGCGGCATCGCCTGTTCTCCGAGCTGCCCGAGGAGCTCGGCGCGGTGCTCGTCGTCGTCAACGACACGAAGGTCGTCCCGGCCCGGCTCGCCCTGAGGCGCGAGACCGGCGGCGCGGCGGAGGTGCTGCTGGTCGAGTCGCTGGGCGATGGTCTCTGGGAGGCGCTCGCGCGTCCCTCGAGCCGTCTCAGGTCGGGCGAACGGCTCGGCCCGGTCGAGCTGCTCGAGCCGCTCGGCGAGGGACGGTGGCGCATTCGCCTCGCAGGAGAGCCCGCGGGCGTGCCGCCGCTGCCGCCCTACATCCACGAGCCGCTCGCCGACCCCGGGCGCTACCAGACCGTGTACGCCGACGAGGCCGGCTCTGCAGCGGCACCGACGGCCGGGCTCCATTTCACGCCCGAGCTTCTCGGCCGGCTGGACGTCGAGCGGGTGACGCTGCACGTCGGCCTCGACACCTTCCGTCCCGTCGCGGTCGACGAGCTCGAGGAGCACACGCTGCACGGCGAGCGCTACCGGGTCACCTCCGCCGCGTGGTCGCGAATCGCGGCTGCGGAGCGCGTGCTCGCGGTCGGGACGACGACGGTGCGTGTCCTCGAGACGATCGCCCGCGAGCGCCGGCTCGAGGGCCGCACCAGCCTGTTCATCCTGCCGGGATTCGAGTTCAGGCGGGTCGACGCGCTGCTCACGAACTTCCATCTGCCGCGCTCGACGCTGCTCGCGCTCGTGATGGCGTTCGCGGGCGTGGATGCCGTGCGCGAGCTCTACGGCCTCGCGATCGAGGAGCGCTACCGGTTCTACTCCTTCGGCGACGCGATGCTCATCCTGTGACCTGCTTCACGCTCGAGGCCTTCGACGGCGTCGCCCGGGCCGGCGTCGTCACGACCCTCCACGGGGACATCCCGACGCCCGCGTTCATGCCGGTCGGGACGAAGGGGACGGTGAAGACGCTGCATCCCGACGAGGTGCGGGAGATGGGCGCGGCCGTCATCCTCGGCAACACGTACCACCTCCACTTCCGACCCGGCGAGGATGTGATCGAGGAGCTCGGAGGCCTCCACGCCTTCTCCGGCTGGGACGGCCCGATCCTGACCGACTCGGGCGGCTTCCAGGTCTTCTCCCTCCGCGACACCCTGCTCGCGGTCGACGACGACGGCGTCACCTTCCGCTCCGTCTACGACGGCGCTGCGGAGCGCTTCACCCCCGAGGGGGTGGCCGAGATCCAGCGTCGCCTCGGCTCGGACATCGCCATGTGCCTCGACATCTGCCCTCCGGCGGGCTCGTCCAGGGAGCAGCACGAGGACGCAGCCCGGAGGACGCTCCGCTGGGCGGAGCGGCAGGTGGATGCCCCGCGCGCGCCCGGGCAGCTGCGGTTCGGCATCGCTCAGGGGGGCACCGACCCGGAGCTCCGTCGCCGCTCGATCGAGGACATCGTCGCGCTCGGCTTCGACGGCAACGCCCTGGGCGGCCTGGCCGTCGGGGAGAGCCGCGAGGAGATGCTCGCGACGGTCGGCTGGGCGTCTCCGCTCCTGCCGGCCGACCGGCCCCGCTACTTCATGGGCCTCGGCGACATCGAGGGCATCCTCGGGGTGATCGCGGCGGGGATCGACATGTTCGACTGCGTGCTGCCGACCCGCACGGCGCGCACCGGCTCCGCGCTTACCGCGACCGGGCGGATGAACCTTCGCAATGCGCGCTATACGCGCGATCCGCGCCCGCTCGAGGAGGGCTGCCGCTGCCCCGCCTGCACGCGGTTCTCGCGCGCCTTCATCCGCCATCTCGTGAACCAGGAGGAAATCCTCGGCCTACGGCTCCTCTCTCTGCATAATCTATGGCTCATTCACCGACTCACCGCGGGAGCGCGGGATTCGATCTGCCGCGGGACGTTCGACGCTTTCCGGGCACATGCACTGTCCCGACTCGGCGGCGACTCCCAGGAGGATTCGTGACAGGGCTCTTGATCATCGTTCTGCTGTTCGGCCTGTTGTGGTTCCTCATGATCCGGCCGCAGCGGGCCCGGGCGCAGGAGCAGCAGCGAGTGCTCTCGTCGGTCGCGCCCGGCGACGAGATCCTCACCGTGGGCGGTATCTACGGCATCGTCCAGGAGATCGAGCCGGACGAGGACGGGGGAGACCTGGTCGTCGAGATCGCCGACGGCATCCACGTCCGGGTCGCGCGCAAGGCGGTCGCGACGGTGGTCAAGCCCGAGGACGAGAACGACGAAGACGAGGACGAGGACGTGCTCGACGCAGACGACGCGCCCGGGACGGAGGTACCCGCCTCGACGCCCGAGCTGCCCGACCGGGTAGAGGAGGTTAACGACGAGAAGGAAACTGTAAATCCCGGGGTCGCGACACAGGCGGCGCCGCCGGACCGCAGCTAGCCTTCGCGCCGCAGGATCCTTCATGACCCGTCGCGCAGCCCTCATTGTCGTCGCCCTCGTCGTCGCCGGACTCGTTGGCGTCGTCTTGATGGCCGTTCCGTCGTCGCCGATCCACAAGAAAGTCACCCTCGGCCTCGACCTCCAGGGTGGGCTCGAGATCACGAAGCAGGCGGTGCCGCCCAAGGGCCGCAGCCTGACGAAGGAGGACCTCAGCCGCTCGGTCTCGATCATGCGCGACCGCGTCGACCGTCTCGGCGTGTCCGAGCCCGAGATCCGCACGCAGGGCAGCGACCAGATCACGATCCAGCTGCCGGGCGTCAAGGATCCCGAGACCGCGGCCAAGATCATCGGCAAGACGGCGCAGCTCGAGCTCTACGACCTCGAGGCGAACCTCGTGCCGCCGTCGATCGACGCCCAGCGCTTCCCGGTCGCGAAGAACTCGGTCTACGAGCTGCTCGCGGGTCAGCAGGCGCTCGCGCAGAAGGGCACGCCCGACCAGTACTGGCTCTTCAACAAGCAGAAGAAGCTCGTCGTCGGCCCCGTCTCGACCAGGAAGGCCGCGCTCGCGAAGCACGACGGGAAGGTTCCCGACGGCTGGAAGCTCTTCGCAGTGCCGCCCGGAACGGTCGTCGTCTCCTGCGGCATCGGCGAGGTGGTCTGCCCCGGCGTCAACACGTCGAACCCGACGAGCAACTACTACTACCTCTTCAAGTACTCGCCGCCGACCGTCCCGGAGATGACCGGCTCCGACCTCAAGCTGTCAGGCACGCGGCAGGACTTCGACCCGCAGACGAACCAGCCCATCGTGACGATGCAGTTCACGAAGAAGGGCGCCAAGACGTTCGCCGAGATCACGCGCGCCGAGGCGCAGCGCGGCAAGCTGCTGTCGAACACGATCGGGCAGGGGCAGGAGATCACGCAGCACTTCGCGATCGTGCTCGACCGGGAGATCAAGTCGTGGCCGTCGATCGACTGGAAGCAGTATCCCGGCGGCATCTCGGGCTCGAACGGCGCGCAGATCACGGGCATCGGCGACATCGGCGAGGCGAAGAACCTCGCGCTCGTCCTCCAGACCGGCGCCCTGCCCGTCGAGTTCGTCACGCTCGACCAGACGGCGATCTCGGCCACGCTCGGCAAGGACTCGCTGAACGAGGCCAAGAAGGCGGCACTCGTCGGCCTCCTGCTCGTCGCTCTCTTCCTGCTGCTCTTCTACCGCTTCCTCGGGCTCGTCGCCGTGCTCGGGCTCGGCATCTACGCCGCGTTCCTCTACGCCGCGATCCTCATCTTCAACGTGACGCTGACTCTCCCGGGCTTCGCCGGCCTCGTGCTGACGCTGGGGGTGGCCGCCGACGCGAACGTGGTCATCTTCGAACGCATCAAGGAAGAGGCGCGCGCCGGCCGCAGTGTCCGGGCCGCGATCCAGACCGGCTACACGAAGGGCTTCCACACGATCGTCGACGCCAACGTCGTCACGGCGATCACCGCCCTCGTGCTCTTCGCGGTCGCCACCTCGTCGGTGCGCGGCTTCGCGCTCATGCTCCTGATCGGCACCGCGATCTCGATGCTCACCGCCGTCCTCGCGACGCGTGCCTTCCTCTCGCTGCTCGCAGGGTCGAAGTTCCTCGAGAACCCGCGCGTGATCGGCCTCACGGGCGGCGGCATCAAGTCGTGGCTCAAGATCGACTTCATCAGCCGCCGGCGCCTCTGGTTCGGGATCTCGGCCACGATCGTCGTCGTCTCGATCCTCGCGCTCGGCGTCCGCGGCCTCAACCTCGGCATCGACTTCGAGGGCGGCACGCAGATCTCGTTCACGACGCCGCAGCCCACCTCGCTCGAGGAGGTTCGCGCCCAGACCGCGCGCGTCGGCAAGTCGAACGCCGTCATCCAGGGCCGCGGGCCGTCCGCGAACGGCGACTACCAGAGCTTCCAGATCCGCACCGAGACGCTGACGACGGACGAGACGGCCGCGTTGACGGCCGATCTCAAGAAGTCCGTCGAGGCCGACGCGTTCGGCGTCAAGAACGTGTCCGCGAGCTTCGGCCGTCAGATCGCGCGGAGCGCCATCCTCGCCATCATCGTCTCGCTGCTCCTGATCGTCGGCTACATCTCGCTGCGCTTCCAGTGGCAGTTCGCCGTCCCCGCGATCGTCGCGCTCGCCCACGACATCCTCATCACGGTCGGGATCTATGCCCTGCTCGGGCGGGAGGTGACGACCGCCACGGTCGCTGCGGTCCTGACCGTGCTCGGGTACTCGATCTACGACACGATCATCATCTTCGACCGCATCAGGGAGAACATCCCGCTGATGAAGCGGGGATCGTTCCGGCAGATCACGAACGTCTCGCTGTGGGAGACGATCCCGCGGTCACTCGCGACGACCTTCATCACGCTGCTGCCGATCGTCTCGCTGCTCGTCTTCGGTGGCGCCACGCTGAACGACTTCGCCTTCGCGCTCCTCATCGGCATTGCGTCGGGCGCCTACTCGTCGATCTTCGTCGCGGCCCCGCTGCTCGACTGGATCAAGGAGCGGGAGCCCGAGTGGGCGCGTCGCAGGCACGAGGACGCGGGCGCGATCCAGTCGGTCGGCGGCACGGTGCTCGTCGGGCAGCGCCACGCTGGCCGAGGAGGCGGAGGAGCTGCTCGCTCCCGAGCCCGCGCCGGCCGCTCCGGTGCCGACGCCCGCTCCGGCAGCCTCGTCGGGCCGCGAGCGCCGTCGCGCCCGCCGCTCCACGCGCCCGCACGGCCGCGCCCGCTAGGAAGGGCTTCGCCGCCGTCCTGACGTAGACTCTCCCCATGGACGGCAACGGCACCAGCGCCACGTCCGAGCCCCACTCGCTCGAGCAGCTCCTGCTCGCGGGCCTCGGCTGGCTGTCCCTCACCGCCGAGGCGGTGGACGACATCGCCGACGATCTTGCGCACCGGGCCGGGATCGCGCCCGAGCGGATGCGCAGCGCCCTTCGCGACGCCTTCGCGAGCTGGCGCCGCGACGCCGAGAAGCTCGGCGCGGTGCCCTCGGAAGCCTCCGACCGGGCCCTCAAGCGCCTCGGCCTCGTGCGGCGGGAGGAGGCGGACGACCTCGCACTCCGGCTCGCTCAGCTCGAGCACCGGATGCGCCTGCTCGAGACGTCGCCGGAGTAGGGCTCGCTGGCCTCTCGCGGCCTCCGCGGACAGAATGGGACGATGGCGACGACGGTGAAGCCACAGCGGCGCATCAGCCGCCTGTCCGAGATCGGCCGGGTTGCGACGCGCCACGGTTTCGGCTACCTGATCGACCGCCGGCGCGGCAACGACAACCGCCACCTCGCCGACCGCGGCCGCCGCCTGCGCGAGATGCTCGACGAGCTCGGGCCGACGTTCGTCAAGTTCGGCCAGCTCCTCTCGACGCGTCCGGACGTGATGCCGCCCGACATCATCGCGGAGCTGCGGAAGCTGCAGGACGACGTCAGCCCGATTCCGTTCACCGACGTCAGGCGGGTGGTGGAGGAGGAGCTCGGCCTCACCGTCGAGCAGGCCTTCCTCTCCTTCGAGGAGACGCCGATCGCTGCCGCCTCGATCGGCCAGGTCCACCGGGCGGTGCTGCCGACCGGCGGCCAGGTCGTCGTCAAGGTGCAGCGGCCGGAAGCCCCGCGGCAGATCGAGTCCGACCTCCAGCTCATGCGCTCGGCGGCCCGCGTCGTCCGCGAGCGCGTCCGCTCGCTCGACTTCATCGACTCCGAGGCACTCGTCGAGGAGTTCGCCCGCTCCATCCGCCAGGAGCTCGACTACCAGCACGAGGCGCGGAATGCCGAGACGTTCAGGCGCAACTTCGCCGACTCGGAGGATGTCGCCGTGCCCCGGGTGATCTGGCGCTACTCGTCGTCGCGCGTGCTCACGCTCGAGCTGCTCATCGGGAGCCAGTTCGCCGACCTCGACCTCGCCACGTACACGCCCGAGCAGCGCCGGGAGCTCGCCTACCGCATGACCGACGCCTGGATGACGATGATCTTCCGGCACGGGTTCTTCCACGGCGACCCGCACCCGGCGAACATCATGCTGCTCGACGACGGCCGCATCGGGCTCGTCGACTTCGGCCTCGCGGGCAAGCTGACGGACGAGGACATGACCCGGCTGACGCGCCTCTTCGTCGACGCGGCGACGGAGAACGTCGACGCGCTCCCGCGCCGCCTCTCCGAGCTGGGTCTGCGCTACCCGAAGGAGCGCGAGGAGGAGCTCCGGGCTGCGATCGAGGAGCTCTACTACCGCTACTACGGGACGAGCATCTCGAGCATCGACCCGATCGAGGTCATCCGGGAGGGGCTGAACCTCATCTACTCCCTCAACCTCCGCCTGCCGACGCGGTTCGTGATCCTCGACAAGGCGATTGCAACCCTCGGCGCGGTCGGGGTGGAGCTGTATCCGGACTTCAACGTGTTCGAGGTCGCCCGCCCGTACGCGCGCAAGCTGCTCCAGGAGCGGTTCTCGCCCCGGCGGATGACGCTGCGCATGCAGAGCGAGGTGCGGGAGCTGGCCGGCGTCGCACGGGAGCTGCCCTACCAGGTGCGCGACATCGTCGAGCAGACCCGCCAGGGCCGGCTCGAGGTCCAGATTCGCAACCCGGGCATCGACGAGCTCGCGTACCACATCGACCACGCGGTCAACCGGATCGCCGTCGCGCTGATCGTGCTCGGCGGCCTCGTCGGCTCGTCGATCCTGGGCGTGCTCGCGACGGGCGGCCCGCATCTCGTCGGCCTGCACCTGATCTCGCTCGTCGGGTTCGTGATCTCCGGCATCTTCGGCGTCTGGCTCGTGTGGGGGATCGCCCGCTCCGGAAGGCTGTGAGAGGCTTCACCTCCTCTCGGGTTCGCTCGAAGCGCGTCGGGGGTGGCTGGGGAACCTTCGTTACAGATCCGTCGTAATGGACAACTGGTGAGAGCGCGCCTGCGGCTCTAGCCTTCGAGTCCATGCGTTCCGCCCTCCTCCTCGTCGACCCCGACCCGGACGAGCCGGGCTACCTGGGCCGCAACCTGAGCTCCGACGGTTTCGACGTCGTCGAGGCGGGCTGGAGCGCACAGGCGCTCGACATCGCGGAGCGCTCACGGCCCGACATCGTGCTCGCCGGGGAGGCCGAGCTGTGCGCGCGCCTGCGTGAGGGCGAGCCCGGGCGCTGCTGGGACCGCAACGTGCCGGTGATCGTGCTCACGGGCGCGGAGGCCGACCCGGTCGAGCGAGTGCGCGCGTTCGAGCGTGGTGCCGACGACGTCGTCGAACGAGGACTGTACCCGGAGCTCCTCGCGCGGATTCGCGCTGTCCTGCGCCGGTCCGTGATAGGCCCGGCCGAGCTGCTCGAGGCCGGCGAGCTCGTCGTCGACCGCCGGGCCCGCCAGGTGCGCCTCCACGGCGTCCCCGTCACGCTCGCCGGGCGCGAGTTCGATCTCGCCGTGAAGCTCGCGAGCGATCCGAGCCGCGTCTTCACGAAGGAGGAGCTCCTCCGCGACGTGTGGGGCTACCGGGGCAGGCTCGTCACGCGGACGGTCGACTCGCACGCCTCGCGGCTCCGCAACAAGCTCCGGGCCGCCGGAGCGGAGTTGCCCTACGTCGTGAACGTGTGGGGCCGCGGCTACCGGCTGCTCGAGTAGCCCGGGGCCTAGTGCGGCGTCTCACAACGTTGGACACGAATGATCGTTGTGAGACGCCGCACTACAGCAATCAACCTGGAGTGGGGTGTCCCGCAACGATCATTTTCCGGTCGAACGTTGCGGGACACCCCACTACGACTTCCGGATGCCGGTGATGACGATGAAGCGGCGCTCCATGTCGACGTGGTCGCCGTCGCGGTAGCTCTCGAAGAATGCGACCATGCTCTCGTCGAGCTCCGCCTTGCGTGCGTCGTCGAGGGATTCCCGCAGCGTGTAGAACGGCCCGTAGCTCTCCTTGTAGATATCCCAGATCTCGCTGCCGTTCGCCGCGACGTGGCGCGTGTCCAGCTCCTCGAACGAGAGCCTGAACGCGTCGCTCAGCCGCGTCTCCGCGTACTGCTCGTCCCCCCACTGGAAAGGAGAGCCCGCACCCGCGGGCGGCGCGGGCATGAAGGCCGAGATCGTCGTGAACATCTGGCCGATGCCGCTGTCACGTCTCCACGCGGTGAGGCCGATGCGCCCGCCGGGCCGGCAGACCCGGGCGAGCTCGTGGGCGACGCGCGCGTGGTCGGGCGCAAAGATGACGCCGACGGACGACGAGACGACGTCGAAGCCGGCGTCCGCATACTCGAGCTGCTGGCAGTCCGCCACCCCGAGCTCCACGTCGAGCCCCTCCTCCTGCGCCCGGCGTCGGGCCGTCTCGACGAGCGTCGGCGAGAGGTCCGAGGCCGTCACGGTGGCACCAGCGCGGGCGGCGTGGAAGGCGACGTCGCCGGCACCGCAACCGAGATCGAGCCAGCGCTCCCCCGGTTGCGGCGCGAGGCGCTCGACGAGCGCGACGTGCATGTCGCTGATGATCTCCGCGACGTTCTCGAAGGGCGCCGAGCTCCAGATCGCGGCGTGGCGTTGCGTCAGCTCCTCGAAGGCCATGGCTCTCCTTTCGGTGTCGAAGGCTCCCAGTATGCGTGATCGGGTAGCCCGCAGCAGGCGAGGATTCGCGCGCGGGCCGTCCAGTAACGTGCGCTGATGGACGCCGGCCGCGTGCGGATGCTGACGCTGTTCGCGACGGCCCTCGGTTCCGCCCTCGCCTTCCTCGACACGACGGTCGTCATCGTGGCGCTGCCGCGGATGGAGGAGGACCTCGGGCTCGGCCTCACCGGCCAGCAGTGGGTCTACCTCTCCTACTCGCTCTCGCTGTCGGCGTTCTATCTGATCGGCGGGGCGATCGGTGACCGCGTCGGCTTGCGACGGACGTTCGTCGTCGGAGTCGTCCTGTTCGCGCTCGCCTCGCTGCTCACGGCGCTCGCGCCGTCGGAGGGGGTGCTCATTGCGGGCCGCACGCTGCAGGGCGTCGGCGGGGCGGTCCTGACGACGACGAGCCTCGCCCTGCTGCGCGTCACGTGGGCGGGTGAGGCGGGACGCGCAATCGGGCTCTGGACGTCGCTGACGAGCCTCGCGACCGTCGGTGGGCCGCCGCTCGGAGGCGTCATCGTGGAGACGGTCTCCTGGCGGTGGGTCTTCGCGATCAACGTGCCGCTTGCCGCGCTCACGGTCGGCCTTGCCGTTGCGGGACGCGGTGAGGACGAGCGCGTGCGCGGCCGGTCGACGCTCGACCTCGTCGGCTCGGCGCTCGTGGCCGTCGCGCTGACGGGCATCAGCTTCGCGATCGTCGAGGTGCGCGACCTCGGGCTCGACGCGGTGCTGCCCTTCCTCGTGGCCGGACTGGCCGCGCTCGCCGGCCTCGTGGTCTGGACACTCCGCGCCCGCGATCCCGTGGTGCCGCCGTCCCTCCTCCGCGTCCCGGGGCTCGCGGCCGCGAACCTCGTCACGCTGGTCATGTACGCCGCCCTCGGCGCGCACCTGCTCTTCCTCCCGGTCTACCTGCAGTTCCTCGGCTTCTCGCCGACGCTCGCAGGGCTCGTCTTCGTGCCTCCGAGCATCGGCCTGATCCTGCTCGCGCCCCGGTTCGGCCGGTACGCCGACCGCAACGGGCCTCGCGTCCCGATCGCGTTCGGCGCAGCCACGATCGGCACCGCCGTGCTCCTTCTCGTGCCCGCGACCACACGGCCCGAGGCCTGGACGTGGGGCCTCGCGAGCGTCTGCTTCTTCGCGGTCGGCCTGCCTGCGGTCGTGGCGCCGATCACGGCTGCCGCGTTGTCACCTGCTCCCGAAAACCTCGCGGGCGTCGCCTCGGGACTGAACCAGACCGTAGCGCGGGTGGGCGGCATCCTCTCGGTCGCCGCGATCGGCGCGCTGGCCGGGACCGTGTTCGCCGACCGCGGCGGAACCGGCGACACGCCGTTCGACCCCTCGGCGGCCGGAGCGGTCCGCGATGCAGGGATCGACGCGTTCCACGCCGTCGTCCTCTGCATCGCCTCGCTCGCATTCCTCGCCTCGGTCCTCGCGGCCGTCTTCCTGCGTGGCCAGGCTCAGAGGAGGACGCCCTCGAGCGTGAGGAGCGCCACCTTGCGATCCAATCCGCCCGCGTAGCCGACGAGGCTCCCGTTCGCCCCGATCACCCGGTGGCAGGGGAGGACGATCGGGATCCTGTTGCGGTTCATGGTCATGCCCACCGCGCGCGCGGCCTGCGGCTTGCCCGCCCGCGCCGCGAGCTCGGAGTACGTCGCCGTCTGGCCGTAGGGGATCCGGGCGAGCTCGCCGAGCACGCGCTCCGTGAACGGCGTCACGTCCCGCAGGTCGACCGAGAGGTCGAACGCGTGGCGGCATCCCTCGAAGTACTCGTCGAGCTCACGCCGCACCGGCTCGACCTGCCGGGCGGAGCGGAGGACGTTTCGCCCGGCGATGCGGGAGAGCCACTCGACGTGCTGCTCCACGTCGGGATCGAACGAGATGCGCAGGATGCCGCGGTCGCTCGCGGCCACGAGCAGCCGGCCGAGCGGGCTGTCGACGAGGTCGTAGCCGGCGTCGAGCAGGCCGCTGCGGGCCGCCGCCTCGCGGAAGCGGTTGTCGAGATCGGTCGATACGCTCATGCGGTCTTCTCCTTCCGCAGCCGGCGCACGCCCGTCGAGGCAGCCTGCCTGGCCGCCTCCGGGCTCGAGTCGAGCGCCGCCGCGATCTGGTCGTAGGTGAGGTCGTAGCCGTAGCGGAGCACCACCGCCGCGCGCTCCTTCGGCGGGAGCCCGTCCGTCAGCTCGCCGAGATCCTCGTACGCGGGGCGTGTGTCCTCGTGCTGGAGCTCGGGCATCTCGGCCGCCGGCCGGGAGCGCCGGAGCGTGTCGATCGCGACGCGTGTCGCGATCGTGAGCACCCAGGCCCGGAGGTGCTCGCCGTGCTCCAGCCGCCCGTACGCGCGGAGGGCCCGGAGGAACGTCTCCTGAAAGGCATCCTCGGCGGCGTCGCGCCCGAGCTTGCGCCGCAGCAGCCCGAGAACCTCGCCTCGGTGCTCGACGTAGAAGCTCTCGAACGGCGGGATCGTCACTGTGGCCATCATCCGTGAAACGTCCGGCGGCGGCGTCGTGTGAGGCCGATCTGGGAGACTGGTCGCATGCGGACCGCCGTGGTCGGCCATGTGGAGTGGATCCGCTTTGCGCGCGTCGAGCGCCATCCCGCTTCCGGCCAGATCGCCCACTCGACGGACGAGTGGGAGCAGGCGGGAGGAGGGGGCGGCGTGGCCGCGCTGCAGCTCGCACTCCTGACCGACGAGGCGCACCTCTTCACCGCGTTCGGCGACGACGAGCTCGGACGGCGGTCGCGGGCGGAGCTCGAGGAGCGCGGGGTTCGGGTCCACGCAAGCACAGAGCGCCGGCCGACCCGGTGGGCGTTCACGACGATCGACGAGGTGGGGGAGAGGACGATCACGACCGTAGGCCCGAAGCTCCGGCCGAAGGGTGGCGACGACAGCCTCCCCTGGCACGAGCTGGCAGAGATGGACGCGGTCCTCTTCATCGCCGGCGACGTCGAGGCGCTGCGCTCGGCGAGGCGGGCCTCGGTCCTGACCGCCACGGCGCGTGACGTGGATACGCTTCGCCACGGCGCGGTCGAGCTCGACGCCCTGATCGGGAGCGGTGAGGACGAGGCCGAGCGGTACCACACGGGCGATCTCGACCCCGAGCCGCGCCTCGTGGTGACGACGTCGGGCGCCCTGGGAGGGTGGATGCAGCCCGGCGGGCCCTTCACGGCGGCGCCGCTGCCCGGCCCGCGTGAGGATGCGTACGGCTGCGGGGACTCCTTCATGGCCGGACTCACCTACGCGCTGGGAGCGGGCGCCGCACAGCACGACGCCGTGCACTTCGCGGCCCGCTGCGGGGCAGCGGCGATGACCGGGCGCGGAGTGGCGCCGCAGGCGGTGGCGCTCTGAGCGCTCAGGCCTCCGCGAGCGGCTTCTCGTAGAAGACCGACCAGCCGGTGTCCGGGTAGTGGAGCACCGGGCCGCAGCGGCTGAAGCCGCCGCGCTCGTACACGCGATAGGCCGCGTCGTGGACGTGGCCCGTCTCGAGCACGAGCCTGGACAGGCCCTCCTCGCGCGCGAGGACTTCGATCCTCTCCAGGATCTCGCCGCCGATTCCCTCGCCCTGCCGGTCGGGAACCGTGTACATGCGCTTCACCTCGCCGATCCCGCCGTCGTGGCGACGGAGGGCGCCGCAGGCGACGGCGGTGCCGTCCCCGTCACGCGCGACGAAGACGGTCGTGTCGGCGTCGGCCATCTGCTCCACCGTCATGTGCGAGCAGTACTCCGGCGGCGTGCGCTCGAGCAACCATGCGTTGAGCGCCGCGATGAGCATCCGCACGTCGTCCTGGAGCGGGCTCTCCACGGCGATCGTGACCGGCATCGCCCAACTCTACTCGCGCGCGGCAAACGGGCCCGCGTCGCCGGGCGACAGCCCCCGGCCGAGCAGCAGGAGGACGAAGAGGCCTAGTGCGGCGTCTCACAACGTTTCACAGAAAACAGCATCGCTGTGAGACGCCGCACTACTGAATCAACGTGGTAGTGGGGTGTCCCGCAACGAACATTTCCGGTCGAACGTTGCGGGACACCCCACTAGACGACGGCGTATCATTCGTCGCGTGCACCTGCCGACGCATCCCGCCGGATTCGCAGTCGGCGCGCTGACGTGCACGGTCGCGCTGCTCCTCGCCTCCGTGGCCGCGGCCGACGACTACACCCGGCGCATCCGGCCGAAGGACCAGGCGGCCGCGAAAACGGCGGTCCTGCAGAAGTCCGACTTCGGCTCGCTGCCCGTCACGGGCGGGGCCACCAAGGTCCCGCACACGGACGAGAAGCTGTGCGCCTACTTCGATCCGAAGGAGTCGGACCTCGTCGTCACGGGCGAGGCGATGACCGTGTGGCAGAGCCCGGCCTTCGAGGTCAGGAGCATCGTCACCCTTCTCGCGCGCCCGAGCATGGTGACACTCGACTGGAAGCGCTCCTACGTGCCCGAGACCTTCGTCCGCTGCATGCGGGAGGTCATCCAGACGTCTCTCGGCAGCCACGGGAAGGTCATCTCCGCCAAGCGTGTCTCGTATCCGAAGATCGGCGACCGGGTCGCCGGGATCCGCCTCGTCATGGACGTGAAGCAGACGTCGGGCGCGAAGATCCGGATGTTGCTCGACGCGCTCTGGGTGGGCCAGGGCCGAAGCGAGATCGTGCTCATGGTGACAGTGCCGTACGCGGTGCGAGCCGAGGTCAAGCAGACCGAGGTCCAGCTCGCGCGGCTGATGGCTTCACGCCTTTCGCTCTCTGCCTGATGTCCTCGAGCGAGGATCCGAGCTTCGCCACCGACATCCGGCCGCTCTTCCGGCCCGAGGATCGCGACGCCATGCTCTTCGCCTTCGACCTGTGGTCGCACGACGACGTCGCAGTGCACGCAGACGCGATCCTGGAGGCGGTGCAGGAGGGCTGGATGCCGTGCGACGAGGAGTGGGGCGCAGACGACGTGTCGAGGCTCGAGGCCTGGATCGCGGCCGGGAAGCCGGCGTAGGCGCCACGAGCGGCGCGCTTCCTGCTTGACGGCTTGACGCCTGCTCTCCGCGCGACCGCCGGGCCAACCTTTGTGGCTTTCCGTCACAAGCGCCGATTGCGGTGACGATGTGTGGTCCCGTGGGTTGCATCGTGGGAGATGGTGGGGTAAAGTGGGGCATCGTGGGTGAAACCTGGGGAGCCCGACCATGTTCTTCGGCGAGTACGAGCACGCGATCGACGACAAGAGCCGGCTCACGCTGCCGGCCCGGTTCCGTGCCGCGCTCGCCGACGGCGTCTTCCTCTCGAAGGGGCTCGACGGGAGCGTCGACGTCTACCCGCGCACGACCTGGGAGGAGCGGGTCGTGACACGGATCGGCAGCCTCGACCCGCTGCTGCCCGACGCGAGGCTGCTCCAGCGCCACTTCTTCGGCGGCGCCACCGAGGACGTCCCGGACAAGCAGGGCCGCGTCCATCTGCCCACGCCGCTCGTCCGGCACGGGAAGCTCGGCAAGGACGTCACGGTGATCGGATCGAACGACCACCTCGAGATCTGGGACCGCGTCGCCTGGGCGGAGCGCCTGGAGGGGATCGAAGGGAGCGCAGACAATGTTGCCCAACGTCTTGCAGAACAGCGTCTCTGATCACACGCCCGTCCTCGCCGACGAGGTGCGCCGGCTGCTCGCCGTCGAGCCCGGCGAGACGGTCGTCGACGCCACGTTCGGCGCGGGCGGGCACGCGCGCCTGCTCGCGGCAGACCTGCAGGGGAACGGCAAGCTCGTCGCGATCGACCGCGACCGCACCGTCAAGGCCCACTTCGACCGCTTCAGGGCCCAGGCGGGAGTCGACGTGCGCTTCCTGCGGGGCGACTTCGCGGTCGTCCTCGCGCAGCTCGCCGCGAACGATGTCAAGGCGGATGCGATCCTGCTCGACGTCGGCGTCTCGTCGATGCAGATCGACCGGCCGGAGCGCGGGTTCTCGTACGCGACCGACGCCCCCCTCGACATGCGCATGGACCCGTCCGGAGAGATGACCGCAGCGACGATCGTCGACACGTGGGACGAGCGTGAGCTCGCGACCATCTTCCGGCGCTTCGGCGAGGAGCGCTACGCGAAGCAGATCGCGCGCGCCATCGTGCGACGGCGCGCCGAGCGGCCGTTCTCCCGCACCGGCGACCTCGTCGACGTGATCAAGTCTGCCATCCCGACCCCGGCACGGTTCGGCGAGGGCCACCCCGCCAAGCGGGTCTTCCAGGCGCTCCGCATCGCCGTCAACGACGAGCTCGGCCAGCTCGAGGCCGCCCTCCCCGCAGCGGTCGGGATGCTGCGGCCCGGCGGGCGGCTCGCGGTCATCAGCTTCCACTCGCTCGAGGACCGGATCGTGAAGCAGTTCTTCGCCGCGCGCTCGAAGGGCTGCACGTGCCCGCCGGACTTCCCGGTTTGCGTCTGCGGCAAGGAGCCGGAGTTGCGCCTGCTCACCCGGAAGCCGGTGCGGCCGTCCGCGGCCGAGGTGGACGCGAACCCGCGCGCCGCGTCCGCGCGACTCCGCGTGGCGGTCAGGACGTAGATGTCGACGATCGCCGATCACGGCGTCGCCTCGCGCCCGCGCCCGGCCGCGGGGAGCACGACGCGGCTCCGCTCCCCCTTTGCAGGAGGCATCGCCTGGATCGTTGTCATCGGCGTGCTCCTCGCCGGGATCGTCGCGGTCAACGTCGTCGTCCTCCAGCTCAACATGCAGTTCGACGGGCTCAGCCGCGAGCGCGCGCAGCTGAAGGCCGACAATGCGCTTCTGCGCTCGCAGCTGTCGAGCGCCTCGGCCAATGTCCGGATCGAGCAGGCCGCCACGACGAAGCTCGGACTCCAGGCGGCCGACCCGCTGACCACCACCTACGTGCGGCTGCCCGCGAAGTGAGAGACCGGCGCGCGAATCACCGCATTCGCCTGCTTCTCGCCGCCTTCGGCCTCCTCTTCGTCGTCGCGATCGCCAGGGCCGCCTGGGTGCAGGCGGCGCAGCACGATCGCTACGCGAAGATGGCGGTCACGCAGCACCGCGAGACGATCGAGGTGCCGGCCGGGCGCGGAACGATCTACGACCGCACGGGCGAGCCGCTCGCGATCGGCGAGCAGGCGACCACGGTCTACGCCGATCCTCGCAACGTCGTCGACGCCCAACGGGCCGCCATCGTCGCGGGGAAGCTGCTCGGCCTCGACGCCGAGACGCTCTATCCCGAGCTGAAGGACCGCTCCAAGGGCTTCGTCTACCTCGCACGCAAGGCGGATCCGCAGAAGGCGGCGACGCTCAGCAAGCGCGACATCCCGGGGCTCGGCTTCTACCCGGAGGAGCTGCGCACCTATCCCCAGGGAAGGGTCGCCGCGCACGTCCTCGGCTTCGCCGGCACCGACAACCACGGTCTCGACGGGCTGGAGCGCTCGCTGGACAAGACCCTGTCCGGGCGCCCGGGCTACGAGACGATCGTCAAGGATCCCTTCGGGCGCGCGATCGACGTGGTCACGTCCAGGCCCGAGCGGCAAGGACGCAGCGTGACGCTCACGATCGACCACCAGATCCAGTCGAACGCGGAGCAGATCCTGGCCCGCACGGTGCGGCAGTTCGACGCGCGCGGCGCTGCGGCGATCGTCATGGACCCGCGGACAGGCGCCGTTCTCGCGATGGCGAACTACCCGACGTTCGACGCGAATCACTTCGCGACGTCATCACCGGACGCACGCCGCAACCGGGCGGTGACCGACGCGTACGAGCCCGGGTCGACCTTCAAGATCGTGACGATCGCCGGTGCGCTCGAGGACAACGTCGTCACGCCGAACAGCACGTTCACGCTCGCTCCTACGATCCAGGTCGCGGACCGAGTGATCCACGAGGCGCACTCGCGCGGCACCGAGGTCATGACCGTCAAGGACATCCTCGCCCAGTCGTCCAACATCGGGACGATCACGATCGCCGAGAAGCTCGGCGCGGGCGAGCTCGCTGCGTGGGTCGACCGGTTCGGGTTCGGCAGCCAGACCGGGATCGACTACCCGGGCGAGAGCCCCGGCCTCGTGCTGCCGCTGGAGGACTGGTCCGGCTCGACGATCGGAACCGTCCCGATCGGGCAGGGCATCGCCGTGACGCCGATGCAGATGGTCTCCGCCTACGCGACGATCGGCAACGGCGGCGTCCGCGTGCGCCCGCACCTCGTGGAGAAGGTCGGGAGCCGGCGGGTACGGCGCTCGAAGGGCACGCGCGTCGTCTCGAGGCATACCGCAGAGCGGATGATGTCCATGTTCCGCGACGTCGTCCTCGAGGGCACGGGTACGCAGGCCGCCATCCCCGGCTACACGGTGGCAGGCAAGACCGGCACAGCCCAGAAGCCGGAGAACGGGCACTACGTCTCCAAGTACGTCGCCTCGTTCGTGGGGCTCGTCCCCGCCAGGAAGCCGCGGCTCGCGATCCTCGTGATGGTGGACGAGCCCCACGGCGACATCTACGGCGGCGTCGTCGCCGCGCCCGCGTTCCGCGACATCGCGCGTTTCGATCTCCAGTACCTCGAGGTGCCGCCCGACGCGCCCGAGACCAAGTCGTCGCTGAGCGCGATGGGCGCCCCGGTGAACCAGTAGGCGCTCCGGGCACTCCGCGGGGCCTCCCTAGAATTGCCCCGTGGATCTCGACGACCTGACGCGCGTGCTCGCGGCGAGCGAGACCGGCGCCGGCGGAGCCGTCGAGATCACCGATCTCGCCTACGACGCCGATCGCGTCACGCCCGGCACAGCCTTCTTCTGCGTGCCCGGCTCGCGCGCGGACGGGCATGAGTTCGCGGAACGGGCGGTGGCCGCCGGGGCCGCGGCGCTCGTCGTCGAGCGTCCGCTCGAGCTCGACGTACCGCAGCTGCTCGTGGAGGACACGCGCGCCTCGATGGCGATAGCGGCGGACGCGTTCTTCGGCGAGCCGACGCGCGCCCTCGAGGTCGTCGGGGTAACGGGCACGAACGGCAAGACCACGACGACGTTTCTGCTGCGCTCGATCCTCGAGGCGGCGGAGCGGCCGACCGGTCTCGTCGGCACGGTCGAGTGGATCGTCGGCGGCGTCTCGAGGCCCGCGCCGCACACGACGCCGGAGGCGATCGACCTGCAGCGCCTCTTCCGCGAGATGCTCGCTGCGGGCGACCGCAGCGTCGCGGTCGAGGCCTCGTCGCACGGCTCCTCGTTGCGGCGACTCGACCGCGTGCGCTTCGAAGCGCTCGTGTTCACGAACCTCTCGCAGGACCACCTCGACCTGCACGGGTCGATGGAGGAGTACTACCAGGCGAAGCGCCGGCTGTTCACTGGGCCCCAGCCGCCGCCGGCGGCGGTCAACATCGGCGACGAGAGCGGGCGCAGGCTGGCGCTCGAGCTGGCCGAGTCGCGGCGGGCGCCGCTCGTCACGTTCGGGCTGACCGACGCGGCGGAGATCCATCCCGAGGGCCTGACGGTGGGAGCTGCGGGGAGCCGGTTCCGGGCAGCGGGCATGGAGATCGAGACGCCGCTCCGGGGGCGCTTCAACGTCGAGAACGTCCTCGGCGCGATCGCGGCGGGCGTCCTGCTCGACGTCGATGAGGAGCCGATCGCGGAGGGGGTGCGCGCGATGCAGGGTGTGCCGGGACGTTTCGAGGCGGTCGACGAGGGGCAGCCGTTCGCCGTGATCGTCGACTACGCGCACACGCCGGACTCGCTCGGCCTCGTGCTGCAGGCGGCCCGCGACCTCGGCGACGGCCGGCTCGTCTGCGTTTTCGGCGCGGGTGGGGACCGTGACCGGGGCAAGCGGCCGCTGATGGGCGCCGTGGCTGCGCGCCTGGCCGACCATGTCGTCGTCACGTCTGACAACCCTCGGGGCGAGGAACCGCTCGCAATCATCCAGGACGTGCTCCAGGGGACCGGTGTGGACGTCGAGATCGACCCGGACCGACGATCCGCGATCTTCGGCGCCGTGGCGGGTGCCGGCCCCGGCGACGTCGTCGTCGTCGCGGGCAAGGGTCACGAGCAGGGGCAGGAGACCGCGGGCGTCGTCGTCCCGTTCGACGATCGGGCCGTCGCGCGCGAGGCGCTGCGCGTGGCGGGGTTCGGCGCGTGAGGCTCGTCGCGGGCCGCACCGCCATGGCTCCTTCGGACATGCCGAGGGGTGTCTCGCGGAGGGAGACACCCGTGGACCTGTCCCTCGTAGGGCGCGGTGCCGAACGGCCTGCCGCCGCGTGCCTGTGGACAGGTTGTTGCAAACCCGACCGCGGTTTGGGTGGGGTGGCGGCACCGTGATCCCGGTCGAATGGGACGAGGTCGTCGCGCTCGCACTCGGAAGGCTCGAACCGCCACCGGGGAACAGCGCGCCGGGGCCCATCACCGGCATCGGAGCCGACTCGCGCGCGGTCGGCGCCGGCGACCTCTTCGTTGCTCTCAACACCGGCGTCGCCTACGTGGACGAGGCGGCGGCGAGGGGCGCGGCCACCCTCGTCCCCGACGACCAGGAGGCGGCCCTCGCCGCCCTCGCCAGCCTCGTCCGCTCGAAGAGCGACGCGCGCGTCGTCGCGGTCGTCGGCTCGACCGGGAAGACGTCGACGAAGGACATCCTCGGCGCCCTCTGCAGCGCCGCCTGCCCGACCGTGTGGGCGGACGCGAGCCTGAACAACGAGATCGGGCTTCCGCTCACCGTCTGCAGACTCGAGCCCGAGACCGAGGTGCTCGTCACGGAGATGGGGATGCGAGGACTCGGTCAGATCGCGGCGCTCTGCGAGGTCGCCCGGCCCGACCTCACGCTCGTCAGCTCCATCGGCCCGGAGCACCTCGAGCTCGTCGGGACGGTCGAGCGCGTCGCGGCCGCGAACGCCGAGGCGATCGCCGCCCTGCCGCCGGGTGGCATCGCCGTCGTGCCTGCCGACACCCCCGAGCTCGAGCCGTACCTCTCGCGCGACGACATCGAGATCCGCCGCTTCGACCGCACCGCGGTCGAAGGAACCGGCAACGTGTGGTGCTTCCCGGTGGCCGCCCGGGAGCTCACCCTGAGCCTGCCCTTCACCGTCGAGGCACATGGCGGAGAACACCCTCGCCGCGCTCGTCGCGTACGACGCGCTCGGCCTGCCGCTCGACCGGGCGCAGGCGGGCGCGGACCGGATCGCGCTCTCCCGCTGGCGCGGCGAGGAGACGCCGCTGCCGGGGGGAGGCATGGTCGTCAACGACGCCTACAACGCCAACCCCACCTCCATGCGGGCCGCGCTGCTCGACCTCGTCGAGCGGGCCGGCGACCGGCGCCGAGTGGCGATCCTGGGCGAGATGGCCGAGCTCGGCTCCGAGTCGTGGCGCTACCACGACGAGATCGGAGCCCTCGTGGACGAGCTCGGGATCGAGCTCGTGATCGCGATCGGCGACGAGGCGCTGCCCTACGTCCAGGCGCAGGACTCGCCCGGGCGCCGCTGGATTTCCGACTCCGACGCGTTCGGGCGTGTTGCCGGCCTCCTCCACCCGGGCGACGCGATCCTCGTGAAGGCCTCGCGCGCAGTGGGGCTCGAAGGCATACCGGCCTCCATCGAGAAACGGGCAGGGGCATGGTCCGCGTCCTGATCGCCGGTCTCGTCGCGATGGTCCTCGCCATCCTGATCGGGCCCACGTTCATCGAATGGCTCCGGCGAAGCGGCGTCGGGCAGCAGATCCGCGAGGAGGGGCCGGCGCGTCATATCGTCAAGCAGGGCACGCCGACGATGGGGGGCCTCCTCATCCTCGCGACGGCGCTGTGCCGTTTCTCGTCCTCTCCCTCTACACGCTGCCCGGGCTCGCGCTCCTCTACCTCACCTTCGGCTGCGCGGCAATCGGGTTCACGGACGACTACCTCAAGCAGCGTAGGCGCCGCTCGCTCGGCCTGTCCGGCCGCTGGAAGATGCTCGGCCTCGTGCTGATCACGATCGGAGTCGGCTGGGTCGTGACGCAGGTCGGCTACCTCGACACCGAGATCTACTTCCCGATCGTCGACGTCAACATCGACCTCGGGTGGCTGTACTTCCCGTTCCTCTTCGTCGTCATCGCGGGGACCGCGAACGGCGTCAACCTGACGGACGGGCTCGACGGGCTCGCCGCGGGCACGTGCGCGATCTCGCTGCTCACGTTCCTCGCCATCGCCGCGATCTCGTGGATCCGCTCGGGCCAGCCCGGACACCGCAGCGACAACTACCTCGACGTCGCGATCTTCGCCGCCGCGCTCATCGGCGGCGTCATCGGATTCCTCTGGTTCAACGCCTTCCCGGCCGAGGTCTTCATGGGCGACACGGGCTCGATGGCGCTCGGCGGCGCCATCGCCGGGCTCGCGGTGATGACGCAGACAGAGGTGCTGCTCGTCTTCATCGGCGGCATCTACCTGATCGAGGCGCTCTCCGTGATGATCCAGGTGGCGAGCTTCAAGCGAACGGGCAAACGCGTCTTCCTGATGGCGCCGATCCACCACCACTTCGAGATGAAGGCGTGGTCGGAGACGAAGATCATGGTGCGCTTCTGGATCGTCGGCGCGATCCTCTCCACGATCGGCTTCGTCCTCTTCTACCGCTACTACCTCCGCTTCAAGCTGTAGCGGTGCCTTCCGCCGCGGCGCGCTCGGCGCTCGTACCGGTCGCGGTCGCGGTCGGCGTGATGGTGGTCTGGGGCGCGACGCCGATCGCGACGCGGCTCGCCCTGGAGGACCTGCAGCCGCTCGTACTCGCCTGCCTGCGGACGGTGCTCGCCGGTCTGCTCGCGATCCCGCTCCTCGTCGTGATGCGCCAGGGACTGCCGGAGCGGAGCCGGCCCCGGATCCTGCTCGGCGTCTCGGCGGCGACCGGCTTCGTCATCTTCCCGATCGTGTACACCGAGGGCCAGCAGCGCACCTCGGCCGTGCACGGGGTCATGATCCTCGCTGCCCTTCCGATCTTCACGGGGGCCTACGCCGCGCTCGTGGCGAGGCGGCGCCCGGCGCGCGCCTGGATGGCCGGTAGCGCCGTCGCGCTCGTCGGCGAGGTCGTCCTCATCGCGGGGCGCGGCGGCTCTGCGTCGCACGCGACGCTCGCCGGCGACCTGCTCGTGCTCGCCGCCGCGCTCTGCGTCTCGCTCGGCTACGTGGCCGGGGCGATGCTGCCGCCGCGGGGGCTCTCGAGCCTCGCGACGACGCTGTGGGGAGTCGTCCTCGGGACGATCGTCGTCGCGCCGCTCCTCCTGACGCTGCTCGCCCGCGACGGGCTGCCCGAGGCCGGCGCCACGGCGTGGGGCGCGGTCGCCTTCCTCGCGGTCGTGACCTCGATCCTCGGGTACGTCGGCTGGTACTGGGCCCTCGATCGCGGCGGCATCGCCCGCACCGCGACGTTGCAGTTCCTGCAGCCGATCTCGGGCTTCGTGCTCGCGGCCGTGATCCTCGGCGAGAGCGTGACGGTGCCGATCGCGGTCGGGAGCGCCCTGATCGTGGGCGGGATCGTGATCGCCCAGAGGGCCTGAGTAGGCTTCGTGACATGCCGGAGCTCGCCGACCGCGTCCTCGTGCTCGGGCTGGCGCGCTCCGGGCGCGCCGCAGTCGAGGCGCTGAACGCGCGGGGGGCCGATGTCGTCGCCCACGACTCGAGCGACGACCTCGACGCCGGTGACGTCGCTGCCGACGTGCACCTCGGCGAGTGGCGCGATGCCCTCCTCGACGGCGTCGGCCTGGTGGTGAAGAGCCCAGGCATCCCGGCAGAGGCGCCGCCGGTGCGCGCTGCACGCGAGCGAGACGTCCCGGTCATCTCGGAGATCGAGCTCGGCGCGCGATTGCTTCCCAACCGGATCGTCGGGATCACGGGGACGAACGGCAAGACGACGACGACGGCCCTGCTGGGGGCCATGTTCGCCGCGGCCGGAATGCCCGTCGAGGTGGCGGGCAACATCGGGCGCCCGCTGACGAGCCTCGTCGGGGCGAGCGCGCCCGACGCGTGGATCGTGTGCGAGCTCTCGTCCTTCCAGCTCGAGGACGTCGAGACCCTGCAGCCCGCGATCGCGGTCCTCCTGAACCTGGAGCCCGACCACGTCGACCGCCACGGATCGGTCGAGGCCTACCGCGAAGCGAAGCTCCGCATCTTCGAGAACCAGGACGCTGACGATGTCGCCGTCCTGCCCCGCGGGTTCGTCCCGGTCCCCGGGACCGCGCGGCGCGTCGAGTTCGCGTTCGACGACCCGTTACCGGCCGAGCCCCGGATCCCGGGGGCGCACAACCGGGAGAACGCCGCCGCCGCCACGGCCGCGGCCCGCGTTGCGGGCGTTCCCGACGGGGCCATCGCCGTGGCCCTGCGCTCCTTCCCCGGCGTCGAGCACCGGATCGAGGACGTCGGGACGATCGACGGCGTGCGCTACGTGAACGATTCGAAGGCGACGAACGTCGCAGCCGCGTTGCGTGCGCTCGCGTCCTTTCCGGGCGCGCGGAAGCTCGTCATCCTGGGCGGCCGCGGCAAGGCCGAGCCGTTCCGGCCACTGGCGGAGGCCTTCGAGGCAGGAGATCGTGCGTTCGTGATCGGAGAGGCGACCGAAGAGATCGCGGCCGCACTCGAGGCTGCCGGGGTCCCGTTCGAGCGCAGCGGCGACCTGCCCTCGGCGGTGGCGGTGGCCGCCCGCGCAGCGCTCGCAGGTGACGTCGTGCTGCTCTCGCCCGCGTGTGCGAGCTTCGACCAGTTCACGAGCTACGAGCAGCGCGGGGAGGAGTTCGGGAAGCTGGTGCAGAAGCTCAAGGAGTGAAGAACCGACCCGACGGACAGCTCGAGCAGCGGCTCCTCGTTCTCGTCACGCTCGGCCTCGTCGCCTTCGGCCTCGTGATGGTGTTCAGCGCCACGTCGGCCTCGGCGGCGCTCGGCGCGGGCGACCCGATGACGTTCCTCGTCAAGCAGGGAGCGTACGCCCTCGTCGGCCTGGTCCTGCTCGTCCTGGCCTCGCGCTTCGACTACCACCGACTGCGGGCGCTCGCTCCGATGCTCCTCCTCGGTTCGCTCGCGCTCTGCATCGCCGTGCTCGTCGTCGCACCGCCGATCAACGGCGCGCGCCGCTGGTTCCTCCTCGGGCCGATCAGCGTGCAGCCGTCGGAGGTCGCGAAGATCGCCGTCTGCGTCTGGGCGTGCGCGCTGCTCGCCCGCCGGCCTGCGCCGCGAACGATGGGTGCGCTGCTGAAGCCGCTCGGGCTCGTCGTGGGCCTCTTCAGCATCCTCATCCTGCTCGAGCCCGACCTCGGCACCACGATCGCCCTCTGCATCATGGTCGGCGGCATCCTCGTCGTCTCGGAGGTCCCGCTCCGGCTGCTCGCGCTCGCCGGCTCGCTCGCGCTCGTCCTCGGCGCCGCCGCGATCTACGTGGAGCCGTACCGGCGCGCCCGCCTCCTCAGCTTCATCGACCCGTGGCAGGACCCGCAGGGCGCCGGCTTCCAGACCGTGCAAGCGATCATCGGCATGGGCTCCGGCGGCATCACCGGCGAGGGTCTCGGTCAGGGGATCTCGAAGATCTTCTACCTCCCCGAGGCGCACACCGACATGATCTTCGCGATCGTGGGTGAGGAGCTCGGGCTGATCGGCTCGACCGTCGTCATCGCGGCATTCGCCGTCTTCGCCTGGGCGGGCTTCCGGATCGCCCTGCGCTGCCGCGATCCGTTCGGAAAGCGGCTCGCGACGGGCATCACGACCCTCGTGTGCGGCCAGGCTGTGGTCAACCTCTGCGCCGTCCTCGGCATCGCCCCGCTGACCGGCATCCCGCTGCCCTTCGTCTCCTACGGCGGCTCGTCGCTGATCGTGCTGCTCGCCTCCGTGGGCGTTCTCCTTAACATCGCCGTGAATGACCGAGTCGTCGAAGCTCGCAGTCGTGATCGCGGCCGGAGGGACAGCGGGTCACGTCAGGCCCGCCCTCGCAGTGGCGGAAGCGCTCCGCGCACGCGGCGCGAGCGTGACGTTCGCCGGCAGCCCCGACCGCGTCGAGTCGCGGCTGGTTCCTGAAGCCGGCTTCGAGCTCGACACGTTCGAGATCAGCGGCCTGCCCGCGCAAGCCGTCGGTCGAGCTCGTTCGAGCGCTCTCGCGGGCCGTCCGGGCGCCGTTCGCCTGCCGCGCGATCCTGCGACGGCGGCGTCCCGACGTCGTCCTCGGCGGCGGTGGCTACGTCTCCGGGCCGATGGTCGTGGCGGCCAGGCTGAGTGGGATCCCGGCCGCGCTGACCGAGACCGACGCGCACCTCGGGCTGGCCAACCGGCTCGCCGCACCGTTCGCGTCGAAGCTCTTCCTCGCCTACGCGATCGACGGTCGCTCGGCGCGGAAGGCGGAGGTAGTGGGAAGGCCGATCCCGCTCGCGCATCTCGGCTCCGACCGCGCCGCAGCACGAGCGGCGTTCGGCCTCGATCCCGACAAGCCCGTCGTGGCGGTGTTCGGCGCGCTCGCCGGAGCCGCGTCGCTGAACGAGATGGCCGTCTCCGCGTGGGCCTGTGCCGGTCCCGCCGTGCTCCACGTCTCGGGCGAGCGCGACTATCCGTCGCTCGTCGGGCGAGTGCAGCGGCCGGGCTACGTCCTCATGTCGCAGACAGATCGGTTCGGAGACGTGCTCGCGGCCGCCGACATCGCCGTTTCCCGCGCCGGCGGAACCGTCTGGGAGCTCGCTGCGGCCGGGACGCCGTCGATTCTCGTCCCCTACCCCTACGCCACGGCCGACCACCAGACGTTGAACGCCCGGCACTTCGAGCGAGCCGGCGGTGCGATCGTGGTGCCGAACGCGAAGATCGACTCGGTCCCGGGGCTCGTCGCCGACCTTCTCGCCGACCCTGTGCGGCTCGCGTCGATGCGCGAGGCGATGCTGTCGATGGCGCGGGTCGATGCGGCCGACCGGATCGCCGAGGGGGTACTCGCGCTTGCCCGCCGCTGACGAGGGCCTCCGCGGGCGCCGGCTCTACTTCGTCGGCATCGGCGGCTCCGGAATGTCCGCCTACGCGAACATCGCCCGCGGCCTCGGTGCCGAGGTGCGCGGGTGGGATGTGCGCGACACCATCTTCATGGAGGCGCTCGACGGGATCGACGTGGATGTCGGCGGCGAGCCGCGGCCCCCGGAGGGGTGGGAGGCGATCGTCTCGACGGCGCACCTGCACCGCATCGAGGGCACGCCGCGGGCGGCCTTCCTCGCGGACCTCGTGGCCTCGCAGCCTGCCATCGTCGTGGGCGGCGCGCACGGCAAGACGACGACGGCGGCGATGATCGCGTTTGTCCTCCACGAGACGGGACGCGACCCGGCGTGGATCATCGGCGGCGTCGTGCCGCAGCTCGGTGGGAACGCCGGCACCGGCGCCGGCTGGCTCGTCGTCGAGGGAGACGAATCGGACCGTTCGATCGGCGCCCTGCGACCGCAGATCGCGGTCGTCACGAACATCGAGCTCGACCACCACGCGACGTACGCATCGGAGGCGGAGCTCAGGGCCTTCTTCGACGAGTGGCTGGCGGACGTGCCGCATGTCGTCCGCAGCTGGGAGCTGGCCCCGGTCGAGCTCGAGCTCGGCGTCCCCGGCGACCACAACCGCCAGAATGCGGCCGCTGCGCTCGAGGCGCTCGAGCTCGCGGGGGTCCCCTGCGCCGAGGCCGAAGCCGCGATCGTCCGCTTCACCGGCGCCGGCCGCAGGTTCGAGCTCGTCGGCGAGCGGGGCGGTGTGACCGTCTACGACGACTACGGCCATAACCCGACCGAGCTCGAGGCCACGCTGCGGACCGCGCGCGAGCTGACGAACGGGAGGCTCATCGCGATCTACCAGCCGCACGTCGTCGAGCGGACGCGGCAGCTGCACCGCGAACTGGGAGATGCGCTCGGCCTCGCGGACGCCGCGATCGTGACGGACATCGTCGACGCCCGGGACGCGCCGCGGGCGGGCGTCTCCGGGAAGCTCGTCGTCGACGCGCTGCCTCCCGAGGTACAGGCAGGGTGGGCTCCGTCGCCCGGTGACGCGGTGACCCTCGCGCTCGCGTGGGCGCGACCGCGAGACCTCGTGCTCACGTTCGGGGTGGGGGAGCCGTGGAAGATCGCGCGCGCGATCGTCGAGGGGTTGCCGGCGTGACCGGGCCCGGCGCCGTCCTCGCGCGGCTGACCACGATCGGCACGGGCGGTCCCGCACGGGCGTATGCCGAGCCCCGGACGCTCGCCGAGCTCGAGGACGTCCTGCGCAGCGCCGGGGAGCGAGGCCTCGAGGTGGCGACCGTCGGCCTCGGCTCGAACGTCCTCGCCGCCGACGACGGTGTCGACGCGCTCGTGCTGCGCCTCGCGGGCGAGCTCGCCGCGGCGCGGGCCGAGGGAACGACGCTGGCCGCGGGCGGCGGCGCGACGAACGCCGTCTGCCTGCACCGCGCCCGCGCCGCGGGCCTCGGAGGCTTCGAGTTCGCCTGCGCGATCCCCGGCACCGCGGGCGGCGGCGTGTGGATGAACGCCGGCGCCTACGGCAGTGACTGGAGCGCGATCCTCGTGCGGGCGCTCGTCGCGACGGCCGAAGGCACGGGCTGGCTCACGCCCGCGGAGCTCGGGCTCTCGTACCGGCATTCGGCGCTCCGGCACGGGCAGGTCGTGGCCGCCGTCGAGTACCGGCTCGAGCCGCGCGACCCGGACGAGATCCACGCCCGCGTGCGCGAGCTCGTGGCGGCGCGCAAGAGCACCCAGCCGACGACGAAGCGGACGTTCGGCTCGGTGTTCAAGAACCCGGAGGGCGCGCTCGGGGCGGGGCGGATGCTCGAGTTGTGCGGACTCAAGGGGTACCGCGTCGGCGGTGCGCTCATCTCCCCGATGCACGCGAACTTCATCGAGAACGCGGGCGGCGCCACGACGGCCGACTGTGTCGCGCTCATGGTGGAGGCCCGCCGCCGCGCGCGCGAGGCGTACGGCGTCGAGCTCGAGCACGAGGTGGTGCTGCTCGGCGACGTCGGAGAAGGCGCACCGGACCACTAGCGCGGCGTCTCACAACGTTTCACGGGAAACAGCATCGTTGTGAGACGCCGCGCTACTGAATCAACATGGAGTGGGGTGTCCCGCAACGAGCATTCCGGTCGACCGTTGCGGGACACCCCACCAGGGTTTCGCATGGTCGCGGCGAAGAAGCCTTCGTGGCCAGCGGGGGACGAGTCGAGCGCGGATCGCGCTCCGATGCGCGCGCGGCGAGCGTCGCCGCCCCCCTGCCGCGACGGGTCGCCGACGAGCGCCGCGATCTTGCACGGCTCGTGCCGTCGGGCCGCTCGCTCGCCGTCGCCTTCCTCATCGCTGCAGGCGCGCTGCTCGCGTGGTACGGCGCCCGGGAGACGGGCGTCTTCGCCTTGCGCACGATCGACGTGTCCGGAGGTCCTGCGCCGGTCAGGGCGGAGGTCCGTCATGCCCTCGCCGACGCGCGCGGGTCGAGCCTGCTCAAGATCGACCTCGACCGGGCGCGGCGAGTGGTCGAGGCGCTCCCCGCCGTGCAGAGCGCTCGCTTCGACCGCGCGTACCCGCACACGCTTCGCATCGTGATCGTGCCCGAGCGGCCCGTCGCCGTCGTGCGCCAGGGAGCCGACTCCTACCTCGTCGCGCAGAGCGGCAGGATCATGGCCGCCGTCGAGCGCGGCCGGCACCCGGCGCTCGCGCGCATCTGGGTCGACCGGAGCGTCGCGCTGCGCCTCGGCGCCTCCGCCGACGGCGACCTGCGGACGGCGGTGGCGGCGGTCGCGCCCCTTGCGGGCTCGCACTTCCCGGGCCGCGTCAGCTCCGTCACGACGACGCCCGACGAGCTCACGCTGCGGCTCCGGTCGGGACTGCGGATCCGCCTCGGCGACTCGCTCGACACCCCACTCAAGCTCGCTGTCGCCGCCCGGGTGATCCCGCTCCTCGATCCTGGAACGTCGTATCTCGACGTTGCCGTACCCGAGCGCCCCGTCGCCGGAACCCTCGACTCTCAGGTCGAGGTTGAGGCGACACCCTCGACGACACCTTGAGCTTTCCGTTGACAATGCCGACAAGGAGTCCGTACCCTGGCTGCGAATCCCGTGTCTGCACACTCCATAGCTCGATGAGAGCTTGACGTCCAGGTAGGTCGAGGTGAGAGCATCATGAACACACAAGGTGGGAACTACCTCGCGGTGATCAAGGTCGTGGGCGTCGGCGGCGGCGGCACGAACGCGGTCAACCGCATGGTCGAGTCGGGCCTCAGCGGCGTCGAGTTCATCGCCGTCAACACGGACGCGCAGGCGCTCCTGATGACCGACGCCGACGTGAAGGTCCATATCGGCTCGAAGGCGACACGCGGTCTCGGGGCCGGAGCCGATCCGGCCGTCGGCCTCGCCGCCGCGACCGAGACCCGCGACGAGCTGAAGGAGGCGCTCAAGGGCGCCGACATGATCTTCGTCACCGCCGGCGAGGGCGGAGGCACCGGCACCGGCGCTGCGCCGGTCGTCGCCGAGCTCGGCCGTGAGCTGGAGGCGCTGACCGTCGGCGTCGTCACCCGCCCGTTCGGCTTCGAGGGGCGTCGTCGGGCCGAGCAGGCGGAAGTCGGAATCCAGAACCTCCGCGATCGAGTCGACACGCTGATCGTGATCGAGAACGACCGGCTCCTCCAGGTCGTCGAGAAGAAGACACCCGTCACGGAGGCGTTCGGCATCGCCGACGACATCCTCCGACAGGGCGTGCAGGGCATCACCGACCTCATCACGGTGCCGGGCCTCGTCAACCTCGACTTCGCCGACGTGCGCACGATCATGCGCGACGCGGGGTCGGCGCTGATGGGCATCGGGACCGCCTCGGGCGAGACGCGCGCAGCCGACGCTGCGAACGCGGCCGTCTCCTCGCCTCTCCTCGAGACGACGCTCGACGGTGCGACCGGCGTCCTCCTCAACATCACGGGCGGCAAGGGCCTCGGGTTGTTCGAGGTGAACGAGGCGGCCGAGGTCGTGACCGGGCACGCCGATCCGAACGCCAACGTGATCTTCGGCGCGGTGATCGACGAGTCGCTCGGTGACGAGGTGCGCGTGACGGTCATCGCGACGGGCTTCGGCGGCAGGCCGCGCCGTCGCCGCGTGGAGGCTCCCGTGGCGGCGACGTCGGCAACGCAGGAGCGCCGGTTCGAGCGGCCGTCGACGACCGACACCGAGATCGAGATTCCGAGCTTCCTGAGAGAGGACTAGGAGCAGGTTTCGCGATCGTGGAATCCCCACCCGGGATTCCCGATCTGCGGGCGATATGTAGAGTCGGTAGCCGTGAGCGACGAGGCTCTCCGGCGCACGCCTCTCCACGACCGCCATGTCGCCCTCGGCGCCCGCATGGTGCCGTTTGCCGGTTGGGAGATGCCCGTCCAGTACGAAGGCGTCATCCCGGAGCACCTCGCCGTGCGGCGCGACCGGGGGGTCTTCGACGTCTCCCACATGGGGCAGCTCCACGTCGAGGGCCCGAAACAGGCCGACCTGCTGCAGAGCCTTCTCTCGAACGACCTGTCGCGGCTCGGGGACGGCCAGGCCCACTACACGCTGCTCACCAACGAGCGCGGCGGCATCGTCGACGACCTGATCGCCTACCGGATCGGACCGGGCCACACGCTTCTCGTCGTGAACGCCGGCAACCGCGACGCCGCGTACGGCTGGGTCAAGGAGCGCGAGATCCGTGGCTCGGAGGTGCGTGACGCCTCCGACGAGTACGCGCTCCTCGCCGTGCAGGGGCCGACTGCGGTGGCTGCGCTCGGGCTGCCGAACGCCCCCGCCTTCACCCATGCCATGGGCGAGGTGTACGGCATCGAGGTGATGATCTGCCGCACGGGCTACACCGGCGAGGCCGGCGTGGAGCTGATGTGCCCCGCCGAGGACGCGGTCGAGCTGTGGGATGCGATCGTCGCCGCCGGCACGACGCCCTGCGGCCTCGGTGCCCGCGACACGCTGCGGCTCGAGGTGTGTTATCCGTTGCACGGCAATGACATCACGGTCGACACGGACGCCATCTCGGCCGGTCTCGGATGGACGTGCGCGCTCGAGAAGGAGTTCACCGGGGTTGAGGAGCTTCGCCGCGTCAAGGAGAACGGGCCGCAGCGCAAGCTCGTGGCGTTCGTGCTGGACGAGCCCGCAGTGCCTCGTCAGGGCATGGCCGTCGAGGGCGGGGGAGAAGTCACGTCCGGGACGCATTCGCCGATGCTCGACCGCGGGATCGGGATGGGATACGTCCCGGCCGCCACGGCGGCGCCGGACACGGAGCTCGTGATCGACGTCCGTGGCAGGGCGAAGCGCGCGCACGTCGTCAAGAAGCCGATCTACGTCAAGGAGGAGAGCTAGGTGGCAGGCCCGGAGAGCTACCCCGAGGAGTTGAAATACCACCCCGAGCACGACTGGGCCCGACTCGAGGGCGAGGAAGCAGTGCTCGGCATCACCTGGTGGGCCCAGGACGCGCTCGGTGAGCTCGTGCACTTCGAGGCGCCTGCGGCCGGCGACACGATCGTGAGGGGCAACGCCTACGGCGAGGTCGAATCAGTGAAGGCTGTCTCGGACGTGATCGCGCCGTTGTCGGGTGAGATCCTCGAAGTCAACGAGAAGGCCGTCGACGAGCCGGAGACCATCAACGACGACCCGTACGGTGAGGGCTGGCTCGTGCGCATCCGGCTGAGCGATCCGTCCGAGGTCGACGATCTCCTGGACGTGGAGGGCTACAAGGCGGTCGTGGCCGAGCAATGACGGCCGGGTACCTCTCGCTCACCGATCGCGACCGCGAGGAGATGCTTGCCGCGATCGGCGTCTCCTCGCTCGACGAGCTGTTCGCCCAGATCCCCGAGGACGTGCGCTTCGGTCGTGAGCTCGACGTGCCGCCGGCGCTGACGGAGCTGGAGCTCATCCGTCACCTCGAATCGCTCGCGGCCAAGAACATGCACACGGGAGTGGAGCTTTCGTTCCTCGGCGCGGGCATCTACGACCACCACGCGCCGGCGATCGTGGACATGGTCCTTCAGCGCGGCGAGTTCCTGACCGCCTACACGCCCTACCAGCCGGAGATGAGCCAGGGCGTGCTGCAGGCGATCTTCGAGTACCAGACGGCCATCTGCGAGCTCACCGGGCTCGACGTCTCGAATGCCTCGGGCTACGACGGCTTCACGGTCGCCGCAGACGCCTGCCTGATCGCGAAGCACGCGACCGGCCGCGACCGCATCGTGCTCGCCGAGACGCTCAACCCGCAGGCGCGCGAGGTCGTGAAGACCTACGCGCCCGGCTTCGCCCTCGATGTCGTCGAGGTCGGCCACGGGGGCGGTGTCACCGACCCCGCTGCGTTGCGCGCCGCAGCGGAAGGGGCCGCGGCGGTCATCTTCCCGCAGCCCAACTTCTTCGGCTGCCTCGAGGATGCGCCCTCCCTGGCCGCGGCCGCGCACGAGGCGGGAGCTCTCGCCGTCGCCCACGTCGATCTCACCTCGCTCGGCGTGCTCGAGGCGCCAGGCGCGTACGGCTGCGACATGGCGATCGGTGAGGGCCAGTCGGTCGGCAACGCCCAGAGCTACGGCGGCCCCCACTACGGCTTCCTCGCGTCGCGAATGGAGTTCATCCGGCGCCTGCCCGGCCGCATCGTCGGCCAGACGACCGATCTCAACGGCGAGCGCGGCTTCGTGCTCACCCTCCAGACTCGCGAGCAGCACATCCGCCGCGAGAAGGCGACGTCGAACATGACGACGAACCAGACGCTGCTCGCGCTCGGAGGCCTCGTCACGCTTGCCTGGCTCGGGCCGCAGGGCCTGCGCGAGCTCGGCGAGACGTGCCTGGCGCTCGCCGCCTACGCGCGCGAGCGGATCGATCTCCTCCCCGCGTTCGACCAGCCGTTCTTCAAGGAGGTCGCGTTCCGGACACCGCGGCCGGCGCGGGAGGTGATCCGCGACGCGCGGGCGCTCGGCGTCCACCCGGGATATGCCCTCGGGCGTGACTACGAAGGGATGGACGACGTACTGCTCGTCGCGCTGACCGAGAAGCGCACGCCGGCCGACGTCGACCGGCTTGCCGAGGTGCTTGCGGAGGTGTGTGGCTGATGGAGCTCATCTACGAGAAGAGCCAGGCGGGCCGTCGCGCCGGGCGGATCCCCGACTACGGGCTGCCGGTGCCCGAGGTGCCGGTGTCCCTGACGCGGAAGGAGCCGCCGCGGCTGCCCGAGCTGGCAGAGAACGAGATCGTCCGTCACTTCACGAACCTCGCCGACCGCAACTTCGGCATCGACACCGGCTTCTACCCGCTCGGCTCGTGCACGATGAAGTACAACCCGCGGGTCAACGAGCGCGCCGCGCGGCTGCCCGGGTTCGCGCATCTCCACCCGCATCAGGAGGACGAGGGTGCGCAGGGGGCGCTCGAGCTGATGTGGGAGTTGCAGCAGATCCTCGCCGAGGTCGCGGGCCTCCCCGCGGTGACGCTGCAGCCGGCGGCCGGCTCGCAGGGCGAGCTGACGGGGCTGATGCTGATGCGCGCGTACTTCGACGATCGCGGCGAGGGCGAGCAGCGCGACACCATCATCACTGCCGACACCGCGCACGGCACGAACCCGGCGAGCGTGACGATGGCGGGTTACAACCTCGCGAAGGTCGCGACGACGGAGCGCGGGAACCTGGACCTCGACGACCTGCGCGCGAAAGTCGGCGAGCGGACGGCGGGGCTGATGCTGACGAACCCGTCCACCCTCGGGCTCTTCGACGAGGACATCGTCGAGGTGGCCACGATCTTCCACGAAGCAGGTGCCTTGCTCTACTACGACGGAGCGAACCTGAACGCGGTCGTCGGGAAGTCCCGGCCGGGCGACATGGGCTTCGACATCGTCCACTACAACCTGCACAAGACCTTCTCGCAGCCCCACGGTGGCGGCGGTCCGGGCGGCGGCCCGGTCGCCGTGCGGGCCGAGCTGGAGCCCTTCCTTCCCTCGCCGCAGGTCGTGCGCGAGGGCGATTCGTTCCGGCTCGACCGCGACCGCCCGAAGTCGATCGGGCGCGTACGCGGGTTCGCGGGGCCGTTCGGCGTCTTCGTCCGCTCCTATGCGTTCATGCGCGCCTACGGCCCGGACCTGAAGGCGATGTCCGAGACGGCGGTCCTCAACGCCAACTACCTCCTCGCCCGTCTCCGCGACGACTACGAGCTCCCGTACGACCGCCTCTGCATGCACGAGTTCGTCCTCTCCGCGCGGGGGCTCAAGCGCGAGCACGGGATCACCGCGCTCGACGTCGCGAAGCGGCTGATGGACCACGACATCCACCCGCCGACGATCTACTTCCCGCTCGTCGTGCCGGAGGCACTGATGATCGAGCCCACGGAGACCGAGCCGAAGGAGCGCCTCGACGCGTTCGTGGGAGCGATGAAGTCCATCGCGCGGGAGGCCGCCGAGCATCCCGAGCTGCTGAAGGCGGCGCCGGAGAAACGCCCGGTCCGGCGTCTCGACGAGGTCAAGGCGGCCAAGGAGCCGATCGTCAAGCACGAGTTCGGCGACCGGCCCGGCGACCGGCACAACGTCGGGGCCGAGGTGTAGCCGATGCCGATCCTCCGGGAGCTGATCGAGCTGTCGAATGAGCTCGTCGCCGCGGTGCAGAGGCACGACGGGCGACGCCTCGACGAGCTCGTCGCGCACGAGTTCACGCTCAACGGCGCCGCGGGCGAGCTCGACCGGGAGGGATTCCTGGCCGCGGCCGCCGGGCCCTACGAGATCGACGAATGGGCCTACGAGGAGATCGATCCCGAGATCTACGGGGACACCGCCGTGCTCGTCTCGCGCTACAGCCAGACGGCACGCCTGGGCGGTCGCGACGTCTCCCACCGGATGCACGTAACCGACATCTGGGTGCGCCGTGACGGGCGTTGGCAGATCGTGCGGCGGCACGCGACGATCGCGGGATAGTGCGGCGTCTCACAACGTTGGCCGAGCCCGTTGGAGCAACTGACGGGGGCGAAGCCGCTTCCATCTCGTGAGAGGCTTTAGCCTCTCTCGGTCCGCGATTCGTTCAAGCGAGAGCACGCTGGGCCACGCGCGGAGCGAGTTCCGATCGATGTCGCCGCGCGCGCGGCGGAAACGGGAATGATGAGCGAGGTATGCCACTCAGAGGCAGACAACTTCCCGAGGGTGCCGATTTCGAGGCGATGGTCGTGCGTCTCCAGGAGCGCCTCACGCCCGGCGAGACCTGGACGCTGAAACGCCCGGGTTTCTGGTCCACCCCGATCTGGACAGAACCGCCGCTGAGCCTGTGGCTCGCACTGCCGTTCTCCAATCAAAGCAGCAATGCGCGCTGCGAGGCGTTGCTCGCCAGCCTCGACGTGCCGAAGGCCGCGCGTGCGGAGATGCTGCTGTTCTGTGCAGCCTCGAACCAGTTCTTCTCATGCTGGAACCTGTACGTCATGCCATTCGACGAGGAGGAGCGAGTCAACTCGGTTGGCGCGTTTGCCGCGCAGGAGAGCCGAGACATCGTTCCGCCGTCGCTCGTGGAAATGATGGTGTTGCGGGCCGTCAGAACGGCGATCGTTGCGGGGTCGTCAGTCGCGGCGATCGGCAGAGGGAAGAGCGCCCGCGAGGCACTCGCGATCGCGGACCAAGCTGACGACATGTTCGGCGGACTCCCGTCCTGGCATTTGCAGGAGCCACGCCCATCCTGGCACGGGCAGGAGCCGACGGATGTGGAGCTCATCGAGGACGCGGAGGCTGCGCTTCAGGCCATCGATGGACGAGTCGTGTCGGCCGTTCGGACTGACGAGACGCAACTTCTCGTGAACGGGGACGCCGAAGGAGGCGTCGTCGAGCCGGGACGGTTCTTCGTCGACGCTCGCGACGGCACTGTCTACGCGACGGCCTACATCCTGCTGCCGCCGATACCCGAGCCGCGTCTCGTCGCGGTCGCGGAATTGCTCAACCTGATCGCCACGGACCGCGTGACCACGACTCTGTGCCTCGATCTTGAACGCCAGGTCGTCAGCCTGCGAAACTCAGCCAGCTTCCTGGGCAGCGTCGGCGATAGAAAGCCGCTGTTGCGCGACCTCGTGCTCGACCTCGTCTACGCGGCGGACGCTTACCGGCGACCCGTTGCGCAGGTTGCGTTCGAAGACGTCGCCCCGACCCAGGCACTCGCGGAACTCACCTCGAGCTTCTAGCTCGACGAGGCCAGGACAGCGAGATCCGGCGGGCAGTTCAGAGCTCGACGGAGCAGACGAACCCGTCGGAATCTGCGATGGGAGATAGGAGGCGTCACCCCGCGGCGCCGGTGCTGACCTTTGCCGCGGCAAGTTGCCCGCACGCCGCCGCGATGTCGCGGCCACGCGTGAGGCGTACCGTGGCCGGGATCCGGGCCCGGTCGAGCACGCTCTTGAACGCGGCGATCGCGTCTCGCGACGAACCGCCGTACAGACCAGTCGGGTTGTACGGGATCAGGTTCACCTTGAACGCCTTCGGGTCGAGGACCCCCGCCAGCTCGGCCGCGTGGCGCGGCGTGTCGTTCACACCCTCGAGCATGACGTACTCGACGTATACCTTCCGTCCGCGCAGCTCGACGTAGCGGCGGCACTCCGCGAGCACGTCCGGGAGCGGGTAGCGGTCGTTCACGGGCAGCAGCTGCGACCTGAGCGCCGGGTTCGCGGCATGGAGCGAGAAGGCGAGGCGGATCGGCTCCTCGACCTCGTCCACGAACCGCGTCAGACCGGGCATCCAGCCGACAGTGGAGATCGTCGTGCGCCGGTGGGTGATGCCCAGATCCGGCAGGCGCCTCGCCGCCCCGATCACGTTGTCGAAGTTCAGGAACGGCTCGCCCATGCCCATGAACACGCAGTGGTCGACCGCGTCGAGCCGCCGGAAGTGGAGCGCCTGGTCGACGATCTCCGACACCGTCAGGTTGCGGCCGAAACGCATCGTCCCCGTCGCGCAGAACGTGCATGTCAGGGGGCAGCCGGACTGGGCCGAGACGCAGATGGAGCGGCGACCGTCGCGGTAGCGCATCAGCACCGCCTCGACCGGGTGACCGTCGTGCGTGCGGAAGAGCGTCTTCACGGTCCCGTCCCGCGCCTCCTGCTCGCCGGCCACCGTGAGCGTCGAGAACGGCACCGCCTCGCCGAGCGCGTCACGGAGCCGCGTCGGCACGTTCGTCATCGCGTCGTAGCCGGTCGCACCTCGCGCGGCCCACTCCCACACCTGGCGCGTGCGGTAGGCGGGCTCGCCCCGGTCGCTCATCGTGGTTTCGAGGAGGGTCAGATCCATGCCGTCAGTGTAGGAACCCGGGAGAGCGGCTGAATGCGCCTCACCGCGGCGTGGGCACGACGAGCACCGGGCAGGTCGCGTGCTGCACGACGTAGCTGCTGACCGACCCGAGCACGATCGACCGCACCGGGCCGAGGCGGCGCCGGCCGACGACGATGAGCTCCGCGTCCCTCGCGTTCTCGATGATTGCGGGGCCGGCCGGCGATTCCACGAGCACGCGCTCGACCTGGCCGGCGCGCTCGCCTGCGATGGCTGCGACGGCCGTTCGCAGGAGCTCGTCGGCCGCGTCTTCGAGCGAGGCGACGTCGACGGGGGCGACGAGCCCCGGCCCCGTCGCCGGGACGCCGCGTGAGGCCGTCCAGGCGTGGACGGCCCGCACCCGGGTGCCTCGAATCGAGGCCTCGTGGAGGGCGTAGCGGAGCGCCTCCTTCGCGGCGGCCGATCCGTCGACACCGATCACGATCACGGCGCGAACGTACCAGGGGCTCGCAGCGAGGACTGGAGACTGGAAGCGGCTTCGCCGCCGTTCCACATGCACAATGGGCGGCCGTGATCGATCTTCGCTCCGACACCGTTACCCGGCCGACCGACGGCATGCGGGCGGCCATCGCAGCGGCCGTCGTCGGCGACGAGCAGCTGCGCGAGGACCCGACGGTGAACGAGCTCCAGGAGCGCGTGGCCGGCCTGCTTGGTCAGGAGCGCGCCCTTTTCCTGCCCACGGCCACGATGGCGAATCAGATCGCCCTCAAACTACACGGCCGCCCGGGCGACGTGCTCATCGCCGAGCAGCACTCCCACATCGTCATCTACGAGTTCGGCGGCGCCGCCGTGCACGCCGGTCTCCTCACGGTCGGCCTCACGGGCAGTGCAGGGCGGCTGACGGCCGGACAGGTGCGCGAGGCGACCTCGACGATGGTGGACGACGTCGACCAGCGGCCTGCCGTGCTCGTGCTCGAGAACACCCACAACGTCGCGGGAGGGCGCGTCTGGCCGCTCGCCGAGATCGACGACGTCGCCGCCGTCGCGCGCGCCGCAGGTGTCCGCGTGCACATGGACGGCGCGCGGCTCCTGAATGCCGCGATTGCCCTGGGAGTTCCCGCCGGCGAGATCGGATCCCGCGTCGACACCGTCACGCTGTGCCTGTCGAAGGGGCTCGGGTGCCCGTTGGGAGCGATCCTCGCCGGTCCCGCCGATCTGATGGAGGAGGCATGGCGCCAGAAGTTCCTCTTCGGAGGGGCCATGCGGCAGGCCGGCATCGTCGCGGCTGCCGCGACCTACGCCCTCGACCATCACGTCGACCGGCTCGCCGTCGACCACGAGCGGGCGCGCAGGCTTGCGGAGGGCTGGCACGCGGCCGGCCTTCCGGTCGAGCTCGACCGCGTCGAGACGAACTTCGTCCAGATCGACGCCTCCCGCCTCGACCTGCCCCGCGCCGACATGATCGCGGCGCTGCGGGACGCCGGCGTCGCCGTCTCGCCGACCTTCGGCCCGTCGCACGTGCGCGCGGTCACCCATCTCGACCTCGAGGACGCGGACATCGACCGCGCTCTCGAGCTCGTTCCCGAGACGCTGGGCCGGTATGCCGTCGCCTGACCAGTCCCTCGCCGTCGAGCTTGCCCCGCGACGTTCGACCGGAAGACAATCGTTGCGGGACAGCTCACCCGTTCCCGGCGACGAAGAACATCGCCGCGACGAGGACGTAGGCCGCGACGAGGACGAGCCCCCGAAAGCGCGACGAGACGCCGCCCCAGATCGTGACCATCACGACCGCGAGCGACAGCGCGAGAGCGAAGATCTCGACCTTCCGGAACCCGAGTGCGAGCGGCTCGATCAGCCACGACAGGAGGACGACCGCGGGGATGAGGAACACGGCCACCTGCGCCGAGGACGAGAGCGCGATCTCGGCGGCGAGCTTGATCTTGCCCCGGTGGGCGACGATGACCGCGCCTCCGTGCTCGGCGGCGTTCCCCACGATCGCGACGATCACCGCCGCGACGAAGAAGTCCGACAGCCCCGCCTGCTCGGAGAAGCTCTGCAGCGATCCCACGAGGATCTCGGCGACGAGCGCAGTGAGCACGGTGGCGATCCCGAGCGCGGCGAGCGAGCGCGGGAAGGACCAGGCTTCGATCTCGTCGTCGCTCGCGATCTGGACGGCGTGGTGGCGCCGCAGCGTGTACGCGGTGACGCCCGCGTAGACCACGAGCAGCGCGATCGCGACGGGGATCGAGAGGTCGACCACGCGGTGGGCGTCGGATCCGTCCTGCCAGCCCGCGACGGACGGGATCAGGAAGAGGCCGATCGCGAGCGCGATCATGCCGAAGGAGAGGAAGCTCGACCAGCGCTCGATCTCGCCCCTGCCGCCCGCCGCGAGCGAGAACCCGAGGACGAGCAGCAGGTTGCCGACGACCGAGCCCGTCAGCGACCCCCGAACGACGTCCGTCAACCCCTCGTGCACGGCGATCAGCGCGATGATCAGCTCGGGCGCGTTGCCGAACGTGGCGTTGAGGAACCCGCCGATGCCCGGCCCCGTGTGCTCCGCCGCGTGCTCGGTCGCCTCGCCGATCAGCCAGGCGAGCGGGACGAGAGCCGCGGCCGAGAGCACGAAGAGTGCCGTGTCGTTGAGATGCGTGACGTGGTCGACCACGATCACGATGGGCCCGAGCGCAAGGCCGGCGAGGAGGATGCGTCGGGTCATGGAGCTCCGGGGCTACCCTACCCGCCGGTGATCCGGGCAGTCTTCTTCGACTGGGGCGACACGCTCGCCGCCTGGGAGTTCGATCCGGACCTCCTCGCCGAAGGCCACGCTCGAGGCCTCGCCGCTGTCGGAGGCGAGGTGCCGGCGCAGGCGCTCTTCACCGATGCCTACGGGGACTCGATCCTGCCGCTGCTCTTGCGAGAGCGCGAGGACGAGATCGACTACCCGGGTGCGGTCGGGACGCTCCTCGCGACGCTCGGCGTGGAGGCGGACAGCGAGGCTTCGATGCGGTTCGCCGAGGCCGAGCACCGGGTCTGGCGCCCTGCGCACCGCCTCGAGCCGGCCGTCGTGGAGCTTCTCGACGCGCTGCGCGGGCGCGGACTGAAGGTGGGTCTCGTCTCGAACCTCTTCGACCCGCCTCGGCTCATGCGCGAGCTCTTCGCGGAGATCGGGCTTCTCGACCGGCTCGATGCCGTTGCGCTCTCGGCCGAGGTCGGCAAGCGGAAGCCGCACCCGGCGATCTTCGAGGCGGCTCTCGCGCAGGCCGGCGTGGAGGCGGGCGAGGCGCTCATGGTCGGCGACCGTCTCCGCGAGGACGTCGCCGGGGCGCAGGCGTTGGGGATGACCGCTGTCCAGGCGGTCTGGTTCCGACACGACGAATCGGGTGCCGCCGAGCCCGACGGCGTCGCGGCGACCCCCGCCGACGTCCTGCACTTCGCCTGCACAACATGAAAATCGGCGATTTGTCAAGTCTTGCGGAGGGCGCGGGAGTGGTGTCACGATCCCGGGAATGAAGGAGAGCCTCGTCCCGACGCCGATCACCACCGAGCTGCCGCTTCGGCCGCAGGACGAGGTGGAGTGTCGCCGCTGCGAGGTGCATTGCGACAAGGTCGTCTACCCCGGGTCGTGCGTCGAGCGGGCGTGCGCGTTCGTCTACGCCTATGAGGCCTTCGGCCACACCTACATCGGCTGCATGCAGCGCGTGTACGACGTCGAGATCGACCTCGACCTGCTGCGCGCGGCCGAGCGCAGGCGCGACGGCTTCGGCGCGGTCGTGGCGCGCCGCGCCCCGCTGCCGATGTGCCACGCAGAGGTCGAGTCGTGCTACGCGCAGCGCGCGGACGAGGTCGGCTGTCGCAACCCCGAGTTCTTCGAGATGCCGGAAGGCTCACCGAGCTTCCGCGTCTTCGCGCAGCTGTCGGACTGACCACCGCTGCTCGGCTGAAGCCGGGCAGCCGCTCGCGAGGCAGGGGCGTCCGGCTCGAGCCGGGCGCCGGAGAAGGGAGGCGTCAGCCTCCCTTCCGCTTGGCCTTCCTCCCGGCCTTCCCGGCGTGCAGCGCCCGCAGTCGCGCCAGCTCGGCCTCGTCCGGCCCGTGCCCGCCCGGGCCCGGCGTCTCCAGGATCGCCGGCAGCTCCTGGAAGGCCGGGTGGGCGAGGAACGTGTGCAGTCCCTCGCCCATCAGCCCGCGGCCGACCGACTCGTGGCGATCGCGGTTCGAGCCGAGCTCGGCCCTCGAGTCGTTGACGTGCAGGCACCGTAGGCGATCGAGCCCGATCCTCGTGTCGAGGTCGGCGACCGCCGCGTCCAGGGCGGCCGCATCGGTGACGTCGATCCCCGATGCGTACCAGTGGCAGGAGTCGAGACAGATCCCGAGACGTGGGTGATGGTCGAGACCGTCGTAGATCGCGGCCAGCTCGTCCGTGGAGCGGCCGATCGTGCCGCCGGTGCCGGCCGAGTTCTCGAGGAGGAGCCAGAGGTCGTCGGTCGTCAGCTCGAGCAGGTCCTGGAGCGCGGGAATCGCCTGCGCGAGGCCGACCTCCAGTCCTTCGCCGAGGTGAGAGCCGACGTGGAAGATGACGCCCTCGGCCCCGATCGCGTCCGCCGTCTCGAGCGTCGCGCGCATGGCGGTCACCGACTTGTCGTGGAGCACGGGGTCGGGGGAGGCGAGGTTCACGAGATAGAGCGCGTGGCAGACGACCGCGCCGATGCCGGCCTCCTCGCGCCGCTCGCGAAAGCGCGCTATCGCCTCGGGCGTGTGCGCCGTCGGCCGCCACATGCGCGGGCTCTGCGTGAACACCTGCACCGCGTCGCAGCCCATCTCCTCGGCCCGGTCGATCGCCTGCCAGATCCCGCCGGCCGACGAGACGTGGGCGCCGAACAGCATGCGCCTTACGCTACGGGAACGTGAGCAACGCAGGCACGGGCATCGCGGCCGCTCCTCGCATCCTGCCTGTCTCGATCCCATGCGTCCGCGCGATCCGGCCCCGCCGCCGAGCGGACCGTCGCTCCTACAATCCCCGCCGGATGAGCGTTCGCGTCCGCATGGCACCGAGCCCGACCGGGTTCCTCCACATCGGGGGCGTGCGAACGTTCCTCTTCAACTGGCTCTTCGCCCGCGGCCGTGGCGGGGAGTGCCTGCTGCGCATCGAGAACACCGATACGAGCCGCGAGGTCGAAGAGGCGGTCGCGCAGATCGAGCGCTCGCTCCGCTGGCTCGGGACCGAGTGGGACGGCGCGACGCGGTTCCAGCTCGACGGCGCGGAGCGGTGTCGGATCGAGGCCGCGCGCCTCGTCGAGGAGGGCAAGGCCTACGAGGACGAGGGCGCGATCAGGATCCGCATGCCGGACGAGGGCGTGATCGGGTGGGACGACGTCGTCAAGGGCCGGATCGAGTTTTCCGCCGCGGAGCTCGAGGACATGGTCATCCTCCGCTCCGACGGCCGGCCCGTCTACAACTACGCCTCGCCCGTCGACGACTGGGTGGACGGCATCACCCACGTCATCCGCGGCGACGACCACGTCTCGAACACCCCGAAGCAGATCGTCGTGCTCGAGGCCCTCGGGGCCGAGCTGCCCGTCTACGCCCACGTGCCGAACATCTTCGGCGACGACGGCAAGAAGCTCTCGAAGCGCCACGGGGCCGTGTCGGTGGACGAGTTCAGAGCCGAGGGGTACATCGCGCCGGCGCTGATGAACTTCCTCGCGTTGCTCGGCTGGGCGCCCGACGGCGAGACGACGATCATGTCCGCCGCCGAGCTCGTCGAGCGCTTCTCGCTCGAACGGGTCGGCGTCAGCCCGGCCACGCTGGACTACGCGAAGCTCGACTGGATGAACGGCGTCTACCTGCGGGAGCTCGACGTGGCTGCGTATGCCGACACGCTCGTCACGTTTCTCCGCGAGCAGGGCATCGACTGGGACGAGGAGCGCGTGCGCGCGGCGGCGCCGATCGTGCAGGTGAAGCTCGCCCGCCTCGGCGAGTTCCCGGCGTACGCCGGGTTCCTCTTCCGCGACCACGTCGAGCCCGATCCGTCGCTGCTCGACGCGCGCATCCTCACCGAGGCGGCGGCCGACCTCGCGCCGCTCGCAAAGTGGGACGCCGGATCGATCGAGGTCGCGCTCAAGGGGCTCTGCAATCGGCTTGGCGAGAAGCCGCGAACCGTGTACCTGCCGATCCGCGTCGCCGTCACCGGCTCGCGGGTCTCGCCGGGGCTCTACGAGAGCCTCGAGCTGCTCGGCCGCGAGGTCTCGCTCGAACGGCTCCGCCGCGGGGCCGAACTCGCGGCCGCGAACTAACCGTGGGCGGTCGCGGACGTCTCTCTCAGTGCGTCCGGGGTCTGTGACGCAAGGGACGCCGAAGCGGCGGGCTTGACTTTCGCCCCGATGCGCCCTATAAGAGACACCTGAATCGGGTCTCAGGTTTGACCAATTCGTCCAACGGAGGACACATGCAGCGGTGGCAGAAGATCGTCGGAATCCTGGCTGTGGTCGCAGTGGTGGCCAGCGTCGGGGCGAGCGCACAGGCGGCGCGAACGACCGAGAAGGCCGATCCGATCAAGATCGGGATCATCTATTCGAAGACCGGCGCCTTCGCGGCCTACGGTGCCGAGTACATCCAGGGGCTCCGGTACGGCCTCGCCTACGCGACGAAGGGCACGAACGCTGTCAACGGCCAGAAGATCGAGCTCACGATCGTCGACGACGGCACCGACCCGGTCAAGGGCGTTTCGGCGGCCAAGGATCTGATCGGCAAGGGCTACAAGATCATTGCCGGGACCGAGTCGTCGGGCGTCGCACTCCAGCTCGCGCCGCTCGCGGCGCAGAACCAGGTCCTGTACATCTCGGGCCCGGCCGCGGTCGACGCGCTCACCGGTATCAACAAGTACACGTTCCGCTCCGGCCGGCAGAGCATGCAGGACGTCCTGACGGCAGGCTCGTACCTCGGCGGCGGCGCGGGCAAGAACGTGACCGTCTTCGCGCAGGACTCGGCCTTCGGGCGTCGGCAACTACGTCGCGGTCAACCAGCTCATCGGCGACCTCGGTGGCCAGAAGGTGAACAGGGTCCTCGTCCCGGGTTCGGCGGCCGACTTCACGCCGTTCGCGCAGCAGGTGAAGCAGCAGAAGACCGACCTTCTCTTCGTCGCCTGGGCCGGGACCACCGCGCCCGCGATGTGGCGGGCCCTCCAGCAGCAGGGCGTCTTCGGCTCGGTCGACAAGGTCGTCACGGGCCTCGCCGAGCGGGCGACGTACCCGACGTTCGGGCCGGTGGCGAATGACATCTCGTTCCTCTCCCACTACGTCTGGAACGCGCCGAAGAACAAGGTGAATGACTTCCTCGTCGGCTCCATGCGCAAGCGCGGCCAGGTGCCGGACCTCTTCACCCCGGACGGCTTCGTCGCGGGTCAGATGATCGTCCGCGCGATCCAGCAGGGTGGCGGGACGGACGTCGACAAGATGATCTCGGCGCTCGAGGGCTGGAGCTTCACGGGGCCGAAGGGCCAGCAGACGATCCGCGCGTCGGACCACGCGATGCTGCAGCCGATGTTCCAGGTCAAGCTCGTGCAGAAGAGCGACGCCTACACGACGCAGGTGGTGAAGTCGCTGCGCGCGAAGTACACGGCCCCGCCGGAGAAGAAGTAGCGGCGTAGCAACCGAACCGCGGGATCGTGTCCACCGTGGCTCCGATCCTCGCCACCCGTGACCTCGGGCTCGACATCGGCGGCGCTCACATCGTCGCCGATGTCTCGCTCGAGGTCGCGGACGGCGAGTTCGTCGGCATCATCGGCCCGAACGGAGCGGGGAAGACGACACTCTTCAACCTGCTCTCCGGGCTCGTGCGCCCGACCGCAGGCACGGTGGAGCTGGGCGGACGCGACGTCACCTCCGATCCGCCCTATCGCCGCACGCAGGCCGGGCTCGGACGGACGTTCCAGGTGTCGAGCGTCTTTCCCCTGCTCGCAGTGGCGGAGAATGTTCGCCTCGCAGCGGAGGCGCACCTCGGCGGGACGCTGAGCCTCTGGCGCCGCGCCGCGGGCTACCGGCCCGCGATCGACCGCGCCGGCTGGGCGCTCGAGCGGGTCGGGCTCTCCGACCGGGCCGCCGTTCCGGCGGGGATGCTGTCCCACGGCGACAAGCGGAAGCTCGAGCTCGCGATGCTCCTCGCGGGGGACCCTCGCGTGATCCTGCTCGACGAGCCGATGGCCGGAGTCTCGGTCGAGGACGTCGACGGCCTCGTGGAGCTGATCGGCTCGGTACACCGCGAGGAGCACAAGACGGTGCTCATGGTCGAGCACCGGATGGAGGTCGTCGTCGGGCTCGCGGAGCGGATCGCGGTCATGCACCACGGCTCGCTCCTGGCCTTCGACCTTCCGGACGCAGTGATGGCGAACGAGACCGTGCAAATGGCCTACCTGGGCGAGCCGCTATGAGCACGGTGATCGCGCCACCCGCCCTGGCCGTGTCCGATCTGCACACCTACCTGGGCGAGTCGCACGTGCTCCAGGGCGTCACCTTCGACGTCCCCGAGGGCGGCGTCACGGCTCTCCTCGGGCGGAACGGCGTCGGCAAGACGACGACGCTTCGCGCCATGCTCGGGCTTGTGCCGCGCTCGCGCGGCACGGTCTCACTCGCGGGCGCGGACATCACGAAGCTCCCGACGCATGCGATCGTGCGGCGGGGCGTCGGGTACGTGCCCGAGGACCGGGACGTCTTCGCGGGGCTCACCGTGACCGAGAACCTCCGCCTCGCCGAGCGCTCCCCGCAGCCGCGCTACGACCTCGTCTACGACCTCTTCCCCGAGCTGCGCGAGCGCGGCACTCAGCGCGCGGGAACACTCTCGGGTGGGCAGCAGCAGATGGTCGCGATCGCGCGCGCGCTCCTCAACGAGAACCCAGTGCTCCTCGTCGACGAGCCGACGAAGGGCCTCTCACCGCTGCTCGTGACCGAGGTCGCAAATGCTCTCGAGCGCATCGCCTCCCTGACGACCGTCTTGCTCGTCGAGCAGAACCTCGGCGTCGTGCAGCGCCTCGCCCGCCGAGTCGTCGTGCTCGACGGCGGCCGGGTCGTCCACGAGAGCGAGGCGCAGGAGCTCCTCTCCGACGCGGCCCACGTGCGGCGGCTGCTCGGCGTGCACGGGGGCGGGCATTGAGTACGTTCGTCCTCCTCACGATCACGGGCCTCGGCCTCGGCGCCATGTACTTCCTCGTCGCCTCGGGCCTGTCGCTGATCTACGGCCTCATGGGCGTGCTCAACTTCGCCCACGGCGCGTTCATCACGGTGGGCGCCTACGCGGCCTGGTGGATGGCCGAGCAGGTGGGCGGCAGCGCGGGGATCCAGCTGGTCGTGGGCGGTGCCTTCGGCCTCGTCGCCGGTGCAGTGCTGGCTGCGTTCGTCGAGCTCGTCTTCATCCGCCCGCTCTACCGGCGGCCGGTCGAGCAGGTTCTCGTCACGGTCGGCCTGGCCCTCGCGATCGGCGCGCTCGTGCAGGGAATCTGGGGGAACGACGCGCGCCCGTTCCCGGTCCCGTCGTGGATGATCGACACGACCTCCGTGCTCGGCGCGAGCATCCCCAACGACCGCTTCGTCGAGATCGGCGTTGCCGCCGTAGTGCTCGTGGGACTGACGGCGTTCCTGCGGTTCACGCGCTTCGGGCTCATCATCAGGGCGGGCGTCGAGAACCGTGCGATGGTCACGGCGCTCGGCATCGACGTCCGGCGCGCCTTCACGTTCGTCTTCGCGCTCGGCGGCTCGCTGGCGGCTCTGGCCGGGGTCCTGTCCGGCGTCTACTTCGGCACGATCGACCCCTCCAGGGGCACATCGCTCCTCATCTTCGCGTTCATCGTTGTCGTGATCGGCGGCTTCGGCTCGATCGGAGGCTCGGCGGTCGCCGCGGTCACGGTCGGCCTCGTGCAGCAGTACGCCAACTACTACGCCTCGCCGGGCACGGGCGACCTCGCGGTCGTCCTGCTCCTCGCAGCGGTGCTTCTCATCCGGCCGGGCGGCCTCGCCCCGAAGGTGGCGCATTGACCAGCGCTCGCCGCAGCATCGTCGTCCCGCTCTGCCTCCTCGCGGTCTTCGCGCTCGTGCCGAAACTGTCCCTCGACATCCCGGTCGTGTTCACCGGCCCGCTCGACAGCCCGGGCACGCTGCAGCTTCTCGCGCTCTGCCTCGTCTTCGCGGGGGCTGCTCTCTCATACGACCTGCTGTTCGGATTTACGGGTCTGCTGTCCTTCGGTCACGCGCTCTACTTCGCCGCCGGCGTCTACGTCACCTCGATCGCGCTGACGAAGTGGGAGTGGGGTCTCTTGCCGACGCTCGGCTTCGTGGCGCTCGTCGCGGTCGCCCTTCCCCTCGTGCTTGGTGCGGTCAGCCTCCGCGTGACGGGGATCGCCTTCGCGATGGTGACGCTCGCGTTCGCCCAGGCCGGAGTCGTGCTCGTCCAGAAGAACCCGTACGGCTGGACTGGCGGGGAGGAGGGGCTGGGGCTCAACTTCGACCCGCTCCCGGATGCGTTCGTCGGGGTCCTCAACACGAAGAACCTCTACTGGCTGGCGCTCGGCTACGCCGCCGTGGTCTTCGTCGTCGTGCGCTTCGCGGTCAACTCGTCGGCGGGGCACGTGTGGCAGGCGGTGCGCGAGAACGAACGGCGCGTCGAGGTGATCGGCCTGCGCCCGTTCTGGTTCAAGCTGGCGTCGTTCGTGCTCGCCTCCTTCCTCGCGACGATGGGCGGGATCGTCTGGCTACTCCTGATCGGAGGCGCGACTCCCGAGGCGACGACGGCCAACTTCACGCTTTCGCTGCTCGTCATGGTCGTGCTCGGCGGTGCGGGCACGCGCTATGGGGCCATGATCGGCGGATTCGTCTACATCCTGCTCGACCAGCGGCTCGGCTCCCTCGGGACGAACGAGACCGTGCAGGATCTCCCTTCGGTGCTGCGTGTCCCGCTCTCCCAGCCGCTGTTCCTGCTCGGCTCGCTCTTCATCGCAGTCGTGTTCTTCGCGCCGGGTGGGCTCGCGAGCCTGCCGCGCCGGCTGCGCGGGATCAGGATCAGGGAGCCGCTCCCCGAGGAGGCCGGCTCGTGAGCGTGCACATCGCGTGGGAGCGTCGCGGTGAGGGGCCTCCGCTCGTGCTCGTGCATGGGCTCGGCTACGCGCGCTGGGGCTGGGCGCCTGTCGCAGACAGTCTCGCGCAGCGGTTCGGGCTCGTCCTTCTCGACAACCGCGGCATCGGGGGAAGCGACGCACCGACGGGGCCGTACACCGTCGCGGAGATGGCGGCAGACGTCGCGCAGGTCATGGACGAGGCGGGACTCGAGCGCGCGCACGTGCTCGGCACGAGCCTCGGCGGGATGATCGCCCAGGAGCTGGCGGTGACGAGCCCGGAGCGGGTCGACCGGCTCGTCCTCGCGTGCACGACGCCGGGCGGCGCCGGCGCGTACCCGCTCCTGCAGGGGACGCTGCTCCTCATGGCCGAGGCGCCGACACTCGGGCCGGCGGTCGCGCTGCGACGGTTCGTCGAGAACGCGCTCGCGCCGGCGACCGTGCAGGAGCGGCCGGAGCTCGTGGACGAGATCATGGCTCACCGCCTCGCCGCGCCACAGAATCCGCTGGCGTGGGCCGCGCAGGCCGCCGCGGGCGCGACCTTCGACCGGCTGGCGGAATCTCGGGGGCATCTCCGCGCCCACGCTCGTGCACCACGGAGCCGAGGACAGGGTTGTCGACGTTCGGAACGCCGGCCTCCTGAAGAACGGGATCCCGGACGCCCGGGTGGAGCTCTTCGACGGCGGGGGGCATCTCTACTTCTGGGAGCAGCCGGAGAGGTTCGTCGCCTCGGTCGCCGCCTTCCTCGAGGGCTCGGCCTGATGGGTCGCCGACTCACCCTCGGACGCTGGCTCTCCGACCGCGCTCGGAACACGCCCGACCGCATCGCGATCGAGTTCCTTGGCACGGCCGTGACCTACAGAGAGCTGGACGAGCGCGCGCAGCGCATCGCGGCCGGCCTCGCGGCGCGCGGGCTGCGTCGGGGAGACCGCCTGGCGACGCTCACCGCAAGCTCCCCGGAGCACGTCGCGGTGTTCTTCGGCTGCGCCCGCCTCGGCGTCGTGCTGCAGCCACTCTCCTGGCGTCTCGCAGCCGCCGAGCTCGCCTACCAGCTCGACGACGCAGAGCCGGCGCTGCTGCTCGTGTCCGCCGAACACGGCGACCTCGCCGAGGAGACCGGGACGCGGATCCCGGTGGAGCGCCTCGGCGAAGGGGATCCTTGTGACTTTCCGTCACAAGGGCACGCTGCCGCCGAGGTCGAGGACCAGGCCGAGGACGACGACGCGCTGCTCCTCGTCTACACCTCCGGCACGACCGGCAGGCCGAAGGGCGCGCTCCTCAGCCACGCCAACTGCTTCTGGACGAACCTGTCGTTCGACCGCACGACGGACCTGCGCGACTCCGACGTCGTCCTCTCGGTGCTGCCGCAATTCCACGTCGGCGGTTGGAACGTGCAGCCGCTGCTCGCCTGGTGGAAGGGCGCCAAGGTGGTGCTCGAGCCGTCGTTCGACTCCGGCCGGACGCTCCAGCTGATCGAGGAGTCCCGCGTGACGACGATGATGGGCGTCCCCGCGACGTACCTGTTCATGGCGCAGGATCCGCGCTTCGAGATCGCCGACCTCTCCAGCCTGCGGCTCGCGGTCGTCGGGGGAGCCCCGATGCCGGAGCCGCTCCTCGAGACGTGGCGCGACCGGGGTGTCGCGATCGTCCAGGGCTACGGGCTCACGGAGGCGGCACCGAATGTGCTCTGCCTGCCGCCGGAGGATGCGACCCGGAAGCTTGGCTTCGCCGGGCTGCCCTACCCGCACGTCGACGTCGCGCTGCGCGACCCCGATACGGGAGCGCTCCTGCAGGGAGCCGCGACCGGGGAGCTGGTCGTGAGCGGGCCGAACGTCTTCTCGGGCTACTGGCGCAACCCGGAGGCGACCGCGGCCGCCTTCGCGGACGGGTGGCTGCGCACCGGGGACGTCGCGGAGCGCGACGGCGAGGGGTACTACCGCATCATCGACCGGATCAAGGACATGGTCATCTCCGGAGGGGAGAATGTCTACCCGGGCGAGATCGAGTCCGTCTTGCACGCGCATGCGGCCGTCGCCGAGGCCGCCGTCGTCGGCGTGCCCGACGAGCGCTGGGGGGAGGCGTGCCTCGCGTTCGTCGTCCTCGCGCCCGGACGCGAGGCATCCGAAGAGGAGCTGATCGAGCACTGCCGTGGCAGCCTCGCGCGCTTCAAGGTGCCGCGCGGGGTGCGGTTCCTGGAGGTGTTGCCACGGTCGGCGCTGAACAAGGTTGCGAAGGAGGAGCTACGAGCGTCGGGAGCGAGGGAGGAGGCCCGGTGACGAGCAGTCCGACGGGGGTCGACGGCCGGCGACTGTCGAAGCGCGGCGAGCGGACCCGCGAGCGGCTGCTCGCAGCCGCCGAGAACGCGTTCGCCGAGCTCGGCTATCACGAGGCGTCCATCGTCAAGATCACCGAGGCCGCCGGGGTCGGCCAGGGCACCTTCTACCTCTACTTCACGGGCAAGAAGGAGATCTTCGACGAGGTCGTGATCGACCTCAACCACCGTGTCCGCCAGGCGATGACCGAAGCGGCCGAGCAGGGCTTCGCGCGCGTCGAGAAGGAGCAGCTGGGCTTCGCGGCCTTCTTCCGCTTCACAGCCGAGCATCCGGCGCTCTACCGCATCATCCGGCAGGCCGAGTTCGTCTCGCCGGAGATCCTCCAGCTCCACTACGAGCGGCTCACGAACGGCTATGTCGCCGGGCTGCGCCAGGCGATGGAGGACGGGGAGATCGATCCGGGCGACCCCGAGCTGCTCGCCTGGACGCTGATGGGCATCGGCGAGCTCGTCGGCATGCGGTGGATTCTCTGGGCGGGGCGCGACGAGCTCCCCCCGGCGGTCGCGAGGGAGCTCGACACGATCCTCGCCCGGACGATCGGCTCCCGGAACGGAGCCCGGACCGAGTGAGCAGACCCATCGGGCTGGCTGCGACCGCCCACTATCTCCCCGAGCGCTGGCTGTCCGCCGCCGAGATCGGCGCCGCCGCCGGCATCCCCGAGAGCGTCGTCGTCGAGAAGTTCGGCCTGCGCGGCAAGCACATCGCGGCCGCGGACGAGCACGTCAGCGACCTCTCGGTCACCGCTGCGTCGCGGCTGCTCGAGGAGCAGGACATCGACCCGCTGTCGATCGACCTTCTTCTCTACTACGGCTCGACCTGGAAGGACTACCCGGTCTGGCAGGTCGCGCCATGGATCGCCCACCGCCTCGGCTGCGCGAACGCGTACGCGGTCGAGTACGACAACGTCTCGATGGGGACGCCGGTCGCTCTGCGGCTCGCGCGTGCCTTTCTCGTCGCCGAGCCCGAGCTTCGCACCGCCCTCGTCGTCGCCGCCTGCCGTGAGTCCCACCTGCTCGACTACGGGAACGAGCGGTCGCGCTTCATGTTCAACTTCGGCGACGGCGCAGTGGCGGGGCTGCTCACGGCGGACGCCGACCGCAACGTCATCCTCGGCTCCCACGCTCTCACCGACGGCTCCTTCGCGCTCCAGGTGAAGGTGCCGGCGGGGGGAAGCGTCGAGCCCGCCTCGCACGCATCGGTCGACGGGCGTCGGCACTTCCTCGACGTGGCCGATCCGTCGAGCATGAAGAACGGACTCGACGAGGTGTCCCTCGCGAACTTCGTGAAGGCCGCCGAAGGTGCCGTGGCGCGCTCGGGAGCGACGATCGGTGACATCTCCTACCTCTGCGGGATCCACATGAAGCGCTCGATGCACGAGCAGATCGTGACGGCGTTAGGGCTCGACGCGTCGCGCGCCACGTACCTCGACGACACGGGCCACATGAGCGGCGTCGACCCGCTGCTCGGTCTCGATCGCGCCGTGCGGCACGGCGCCATCGCCGACGGCGACCTCGTGCTCCTGCTGGCCGCGGGTACCGGCTACACGTGGGCGGCGAACGCCGTACGATGGGGGCCGGCATGAGCGGATTCGAGGATCTCCTCGGGCAGGAACTCGGGCCGACGAGCTGGTTCGAGATCTCGCAGGAGCGCATCGACCTCTTCGCGAAGGCGACCGACGACGGCCAGTGGATCCATGTCGACCCGGAACGGGCCGCGGAAGGCCCGTTCGGCACCACGATCGCGCACGGATTCCTGACGCTGTCGCTGTGCGTGCCGCTGCTCTCCGAGGCGCTCGCCGATCTCCCGCCCTCGTCGATGAGCATCAACTACGGGACGAACAAGGTTCGCTTCCCGGCCCCGGTGCCGGCGGGCTCGCGGATCCGCGCCCGAGTCACCGTTGCCTCCGTCGACGAGGTTCCCGGCGGGGAGCAGGCGGTCTTCGTGATGACGATCGAGCGTGAGGGCGGCGAGAAGCCGGTGTGCGTGGCGGAGCTCGTGCTCCGAAGGCTCGCGTGAGCACAGGGGAGCGGTTCGCGGGCAAAGTTGCGCTCGTCACGGGTGGCGCCCGCGGGATCGGCGCCGCCACGGCGGCTCGGCTCGCGTCCGAAGGCGCCGACGTCGTCGTGGCCGATTTCGACCTCGCGGCCGCGGAGGAGACCGCAACGGGGATCGGCGGCCGCGCAGTGCGCTGCGACGTCACCTCCCGGGAGCAGGTGGAGGCGGCGGTCGAGGCGGCCGCAGCCCCGGCAGGCAGGCTCGACATCGTCGTCACCTGCGCGGGGATCATCCGCGACAACCTCCTCCACAAGATGACGGACGACGACTGGGACGCCGTGATCACGACGCATCTCCGGGGCACGTTTCTCGTCGCGCAGGCGGCGCAGCGTCACATGGTCGCGCAGAAGAGCGGGAGCATGGTGCTCGTCTCGTCGACGTCGGCTCTGGGCAACCGCGGCCAGGCGAACTACTCGGCCGCGAAGGCGGGCATCCAGGGGCTCGCGAAGACGCTCGCGATCGAGCTCGGCCCGTTCGGCGTGACCGTGAACTGCGTTGCCCCGGGCTTCATCGTCACGGCCATGACGGAGTCGACCGCGGCGCGCATCGGCGTGCCGATGGAGGACTTCATCGCCGCCGCCGCCGAGCAGACGCCGGTGCGGCGCGTCGGGCAGCCCGAGGACGTCGCCGGCCCCATCGCGTTCCTCTGCTCCGCCGATGCGACGTTCATCAGCGGCCAGGTCATCTACGTCCGCGGAGGGCCTTGACCGCGGATCGCGCGCTCGTCACCGGGGCGGCGAGCGGCATCGGCCGCGCCATCACAGAGCGGCTCGTATCCGACGGCTGGCAGGTGCTGGCGGTCGACCTCTCGCCCGACGAGTCGGGCCCCGGAGATCCGTTCGCAGCCGATCTCGCGACGCGCGAGGGCAACCGAGCCGCTGTCGCCGCCGCCGTCGAGCGCTTCGGCGGACTCGACGCGGTCGTGGCGAACGCCGGCTTCCAGCATGTCTCGCCCCTGGCCGACTTCGACGAGGATCGCTGGGACGCGCTCGTCGCTGTGCTCCTGACGAGCCCGTTCCTCCTCGCGCGCTACGCGTGGCCGCACCTGCAGGCGAGCGGCGACGGCAGGATCGTCGTCGTCGCCTCCGTGCACGGGCTCGTCGCCTCGCCGTTCAAGGCGGGCTACGTGGCCGCCAAGCACGGCGCGGTCGGCCTCGTGAAGACCCTCGCCCTCGAGGGAGCGACCGACGGCATACGCGCCGTCGCCCTCTGCCCCGGCTACGTTCGCACTCCGCTCGTCGAGCGGCAGGTCGTCGCCCACGCGGAGCAGCGCGGAATCAGCGAGGACGAGGCGCTGCGCGACGTCGTCCTCGAGCCGCAGGCGATCCGGCGCCTGATCGAGCCCTCGGAGGTCGCGGACGTGGCGGCGTTCGTGCTCGGCCCCGGCGGCCGCTCGTTCACGGGTGTCCCCGTCGTGCTCGACAACGGCTGGACCGCCCGCTAGTGCGGCTTCAGTAGCCGTAGTCGATCGTCACGCGCTCGCCGGCGCGCGGCAGCCGATACTCCTGCCCGATCCGGACGCATTCCGCCACGAAGCGCGACGCGCCCGCGGTGTCCTCCCGGAACATCTCGTAGTGGCACGGGACCGCGATGTGCGCTCCCGCTTCGTACGCGAGGCGCGCTGCATCGGCACCGTTCATGATCCCGTTCTTGCCGGTGATCGGAACGAAGGCCACGTCGACTCCGTGCGGCGCGACGGCCTCCGCGATCCCCTGCACGCGCCGGCTGTCGCCAGCGTGGTAGAAGGCATACGCGCCATTTCGGACGACGTAGCCCACGGCCTCGGGAGCGCCCTCGTGGTACGCCGGCACGGCGTTGATCATGTAGCCGCCGAGCTCCGCGTCGTCACCGGCCTTCAGCGCGGCGTCGGGAGCGCGGTTGGCCCGCATCGTCGCCAGGTCCTCGCTTCCCGAAGCGCAGACGAAGGCCGCTCCACCCGAGAGGACGGACGGCAGCGTTCCCGGGTCGAGGTGGTCGAGATCGGAGTGGCTCGACGTGACGACGTCGACGAACGAGAGAAGCTCTGGCTCGACGACGAGCCCCGTGATGCGCTCGTGCGGCGTCTCGGTGCCGGCGCTCAGCGTCGTCACGCTGTCGGAGAGGTACGGATCGAGGAGGATGCTCTCGCCTGCGATCTGGACGAGGAAACCACTCTGGCCGAGCCACCAGAGGTGCATCCCGGTCTCGTCCCTCGACGCCAGCACCTCGGCGACGAAGTCCTCGCCCCGCAGGAGCGGCTCGATCTCGTCCGGCGGCACCTCGTCGAAGAAGTCCACGCGTTGGCTCGGCGGGAAGCCCTCCGGGCACCTGCACCGACTGGGCCGCCCTGCGTCCGAACGCGGAGAGGAGACCGCGGCGGGTTGTCGAGCCTGAGGGGAAGAGCGCGTCGGGATCGTCGGCCATGGCTGCTCGCGGTGAGGGTCCCGGCCCCGCGATCGTAGCAACCGGCAACGGCGACCGTGCCCTACGCTAGCCGCATGGGTGCGCTCTTCCGCGATCGGGCCGCCGCCGGCCGTGCGCTGGCGCAGGCGCTGGCGCCGCCCGAGCTCGGCGACGCGGTGGTCGTGGGCCTCGCCCGCGGCGGCGTGGCCGTCGCTGCCGAGCTCGCCCGTGTCCTCTCGCTCCCGCTGGACGCGCTTGCCGTGCGCAAGATCGGGCATCCGAGGCAGCCCGAGTACGGTCTCGGAGCGGTCACCCCCGGGCACCGAGGCGTCTACCTGCGGTCCGATGAGGGTCTCGGCGAGGAGGCTTTGAGCCGGGCGATCGAGCAGGCGAGCCAGGACGCCGAGTCGCTCGACCGGCGGCTGCACGAGCGGCATCCACCTCTCTCGCTCCGCGGCAAGACAGCGCTGCTGGTGGATGACGGGCTGGCGACCGGCGCCACCATGATCGCGGCCATCCGGTGGGCGCGGGCGCAGGGCGCGTCCCGGGTGGTCGTCGGAGTGCCCGTCGCGGCGGCTCAGACGCGCACAGGCGCTGCGGTCGGAGGCCGACGACGTCGTCTGCCCGCACGAGCAATGGCGCTTCGGTGCCGTCGGGTTCTGGTACGACGACTTCGGCCAGCTCACCGATGAAGACGTCGTGGCGCTGCTCGACGAGCGAGTGGGGTGTCCCGCAACGTTCGATCCGAAATGATCGTTGCGGGACACCCCACTCCATGTTGATTCAGTAGTGCGGCGTCTCACAACGATGCTGTTTCCTGCGAAACGTTGTGAGACGCCGCACTAGCGCTCCGGCGACGGCGAGCTGACCCTCGGCTCTAGCGATCCCGGCTGCGAGCGCGACCAGCTCGACGGCCTGTTGCGAGGAGAGGCGGTCCGTGTTCACGACGAGGTCGTAGTGCGTCGGAAGCTCGCTTCGCTCGCCGTAGAAACGCCTGAGGTAGTCCAGCCTGGCAGCGTCCGACTCGTCGATCGCGTGGGCGGCATCTTTCTCGGCCAGACCCTGCTCGGCGGCGAAGCGGGCACAGCGCGTGTCGCGGGACGCGGTCACCAGCACGCGGAGCACGTCGTCATGTGAGGCGAGCGCGTGGGCCGCGGCGTGAGCGACGATGACTGCGTTGCCGCGCGAGGCCGTCTCCTCGATCGCCTGCCGAATGAGGTCGCGCAGATCGTCGCTCAAGGGCACGCTCTCCGGTGCGAGGTAGCCGCCACCTCCGGCGAAGACGAGGGCGCTCGCATCGGAGCTCGTCGCGAAGGTGTCGAGGAGCCGATCCATGAACGACTGCCGCTTCTCCACGTTCTCGACGACCTGAGGCTCGACACCCGCCTCGGCGGCGGCACGCATGACGATCGCCTCGTCGACGAGCGAAAAGCCGAGGCGTTCCGCCACGCCCTGGGCAACATCGCGCATCTGCGCCCCGTCGGGCCCCGAGACGCTGACGCACCGGCAGCTCATCCCGGCGACGGTACGGGAGTCCTCCGGGACCGTCAAGGGCGACCCCGGGAGGCCAGAGACCCACGGAAGGGGGAACACGATCCCGCGTCGTAGTGTCTCGGCATAGACTCGAAGGATCCACCGAAAAGGAGCGACTCATGGCTGTTGCCTACGTCCAGGAGTTCACGATCGTCGACGGTGACACGAGCACGAAGAACTACGACGCCGTCAATGACGCGCTCGGCCTGTCAGCAGCGCCGCAGGGCTTGATCGCCCACACGGCTGGCTTCGACCACGACCGGGGCGTCTTTCGCATCTTCGACGTCTGGGAGACGCGCGAGGCCGGCCAGCGCTTCATCGACGAGAAGCTGATGCCGATCATCGAGAGGATGGCGGCCGATGCCCAGGACGAGTCGTTCACGCCACCGGCTGCCGAGTACTGGTACGAACTGCACGACGTGATCAGCTAGCCGGACGCTGTAGCACTCTACGCGAGGCGCTGTCGCAGGAGCACCGTCGTCCCGCGGTCCCGGGTCGTGACGGCCACGGCGGAGACGAGACGCTCGATCATCGCGAGCCCACCGCACGACAGGGGCTCCTCGTCGGGCGTCTTCCAGTGGCCGTTGTCCGTGATCGAGACGACGATGTCCTCGCCCCCGTCGCAAGCACGGACGTGGACCGGCTCCGTCAGCCCGGCATGCTGGATGGCATTGGCCACTGCCTCGTGCGCGGCGAGCACGAGTGCTGCGCGGGGCTTCTCGCCGATCCCGATCTGCTCGAGCCAGGTGTCGAGGGAGCGGCGCATCGGTCGAAGCGCGGTCACGGACGGCTCCACGTCGAGGTCGAGCGTCCTCATGCTCGAGAGGATGCCACCCTTCGGGCGCGGTGAACCCTTCCCGCCGCAGGCGCGGCTCCTTTCGCCCCGGCCGTCAGGCACGCGGATCAGCCGACGCCGCGGCGATTCCAGGGCTGCGAGCGCAGCGCCGAGGCGAGCTTTTGGCTACCGCCTTCGAGCACCGGCTCGCCGTGCGTGACGAGCACGCGCTCGGCGTCGAGCTCGAGCAGCGGCTTGAGCGTCGGGATGAAGCGCTCGCGATACCAGCGCGTGCGCCGCTCGTCCTCGAGTGGGTCCTCCCAGACGCGCAGGCGACCGCCCGTCTCGATCACGGCGTCGCCGAACGCGAGCGCCCGGTGCGAGGGAATCCAGAGCGGCTGCTCCTGACGGCGCGGGCTGCCGATCGCGTGCGCCCGCACGCCGGCCGGCAGCTCGGTCTTCGGAGTGACGCTGTTGAAGCCGGCACGGCGGGTAAGGCGGTTGGCGCAAGCCTCGTGGCCCCAGATCGAGCAGCGCTTGCCGTGCCTGCGACGCAGCCGTTCGGCGTCACGCACGTGGTAGGGAATCGTGATCAGGATTGCGATTCCGTCGGCGCCGAGGCGGTCCACGAGTTCGTGCACGGGCGCCGGGTCGGGCGGCAGCAGCGGATCGATCAGCAGCAGCTCGGCATCGGTCTCGAGCGCGTAGCAGGCCACCTCGTCGCCGAAACCGGCCGGGTGCCATTCGGGATGGCGCGCGGTCCAGCGCCAGATGCCGTGGTCGATCTGCTCAGGAGTCGTGGTCATCCGGTCAGTTCCACCGGGCCAGCCTAGTTGCGACCGATGCCGCTCGGATGTGCCAGCGATGCGAATGTCCCCCGGCCGAGCTGCACGCTGACGCCTAGGCGCGCGGCGCGTACTCCACGCCGGCGAATGGCCAGTCCGATTCGAGCCACTCACTCACGGCGTGCCAAAGGGGGGTGTCCAGGTGTGCGTGGCTCTCCCGCACCCACGAGAGTGCGCAGGCGTCGTTGTCGCTGTCGCGTAGCGGGTAGATGTAGACGCACCCGATCACGTCGCGGCTGGCCGGATCGAGCACCGTGTACGTGAACCCCTTCCGGGTGCGGAAGTCGTCGGCGTGGCGCTGCAGGTCGGCGCGGTTCTCGTCCCGCGTCATCTCTCGCGGCCAGGAGCCGTCGGGATACCCGGGCGTCGCCGCGATGTGCTCCATCGACGACGTCCAGGCGTCGTAGTCCAGGTCGTTGTGCTCAGGCCCGAGCGGCTCGAGGACGAACTCGGAAGTCACGAGGCCGAGCGGGACCTCGAAGTCGGGCGGAACGAACTCGGCCACGCGACCGATCGTAGAACGTCGACTCAAGGGGAGCTGGGGAAGCGAGCCGTTCGCACGACGACCGTACCTCGGCAGTCAGCGCTGGAGGGACGAGCCGATGAAGGCATCGATCTCTGCCCGCGTAGGCGGTGCCGATCCCGTTCGTGTGCAGGTGATCGCGGCGGCGGTGACGGCGTAGGCGACTGCTTCTTCGAGGAACGAGTCGTCGAGCGGCCGGGTAATCTCGAGCCCCAGCATGCCGTGCTCGACGAGGGTTGCGAGCAGCGCGGCACCGAAGCTGTCACCGGCGCCGACCGTGTCCTTGACGGTGACCGGAATGGCCGGGACACGGGCCTTTCCGTCGGCGGAGGCAGCGATCGCGCCTCTCGCTCCCAGGGTGATCGCGACGAGGCGCGGGCCGAGGCCGAGAATGTGCTCGAGGATGTCGGTCGGCGCAAGGCCTGTATAGATCCAGGAGGCATCGTCGTCGCTCAACTTGACGACGTTGGCCCACCCTGCGAGCCGTTCGAAGCGAGCTCGATACGAAGCCTGGTCACCGAAGGCCATCGGCCGGACGTTCGGGTCGAGGATGATCGTCCGGCGTCCCGCCTCGCGTTCGAGCAATGCTTCATACGCCGCGGCCGGAGGGTCGATCGCCAGCCCGAGCGTCCCCACATGAATCGCACAGACGTCGTCCGGCAGTGCCGGAACCGCCTCGGGCGGGAGGTCGGTGAGGGAGGTCCCGCTCAGGTAGAAGGAGTACGTGCTCTTCCCGTCGTCCTGCCGATGGACGACGGCCAGCGGCGTCGGAGCATCTGACGAGCGGATGAGGGACATGTCGACGCCGGCTTCGATCAACAGCCCGGCGAGCAGGCTCCCGTAGTCGTCGTGGGACAGCGTGCCGAGAAATCCGACCGGGACACCGAGGCGACCGAGCGCGATCGCGGTGTTGAACGGGCCACCCCCGGGTACCGGCCTGAGCAGACCGCGATCCTCGACGAGGTCGACGAGAGCTTCACCGCCGACGACGATCACGAGCCGCGCCCAGTCGGTCTGATCTCGCCCGACCCGCGGGCGATCAGCTTGACCGGGACGACGTGGTGCACCGACGGTGATGCGTCGCCGTCCAGTCGTCGGAACAGAAGTTCGGCTGCCGAGCGGCCCATCGCCTGCGGATCCTGGGCGACGACCGAGATCGCCGGGTCGAGGACATCGGAGAGCGCGACGTCGTCGAAGCCGATCAGCGCGATCCGGCGTTCGAGCCCGGCGCTGCGGAGCGCCCGGATGCCGCCGATCGTGAGGAGGTTCTGGCTGGTGAAGAGCGCCGTCGGCGGGTCGGGAAGCGCGAGTAGTGCGTCGACAGCGCGCGCGGCGGCTTCGGGATCACGGAGACCGGTTCGGATCAACTCGCCGTCTTGGCCGATCCCGGCGCGCTCGACTGCCATGCCGTATCCACGCAGACGCGCCTCGGCCGTCGAGATCGAGGGGAGGTCGCCGAGAAAGGCGATTCGTCGATGTCCGTGCGCGAGGAGGTGCTCGACCGCCTCGACGGAGCCGCCGAGATTGTTCGACGCGACGCTGTCTGCGTCGAGATGCCCGGCCGGCCGGTCGACGAACACGAGTGCGGTGCCCGCTCGCTGTTCGTCGTAGAGATAGGTGTGGTCGTGGCTCGCCGGAACGACGATGATCCCGTCGACCCGCCGGTCGCGAAACGAGCCGATCAGTTCGCGCTCGCGGCGTGGGTCTTCGTCACAGCTCCCGGCGAAGACGAGCACGTTCCGGGCCCGAGCCGAATCCTCGATCGCACGATGGAGCGCGGAGGAGAACGGGTTGGCCACGTCCTCCAGGACGAGCCCGATCGTCTGTGTCGTGCCCCCGAGCCGCCGGAGCATCGAAGCGTTCGCGTCGCGACGGTAATTGAGCTGCTCGATCGCCCGCTTGACCTTCGCCTCGAGCTTCGGGCTGACACCCGGCTCGCCGTTGACCACGCGCGAAACCGTCTTCAAGCCGACGCCTGCGAGCGCTGCGACGTCGAGCATCGTGGGACGCCGCGCGGTCGCTGGAGGGCGTGCTGACAACGAAATCTCGCCTTTGTTCGTCAACCCGGACGGATCGTATAGCTATAGGAAGTATCTTGACAATGGCTCTTTGACAACGTTATCGTCACAAGCGGACTGTCGGGCGTCTACGAGGAGGTCCGCACATGGCTTGTGGGACGCGCTGGTGATCGTCGTTCGGGCATCCCGGCCTGCATCCGGACCTGCAGACCAGCCTTTGCCGGGCGAGCATCCGGATCTGTCCGTCCGGACAGATCGCATCAACGACCCAGGCGGAGCGGCCGGACGGAGGTCTCGCGTTACGCGGCCGTCATCCGCACGGGAGGAGGCATCAGTCATGCATGAAGCACGACACGAGAGGACGCGCCGGGGTGTGAAGGTTCTCGTCGGTGTCTTCGTGGCAGGGATCGCCGCGCTCGCGTCGCTCGCCGCCACGGCGATGGGAGGTACCGCCGCAAAGACGATCAGCGTCGCGATCGTCGCGAACCCGCAGATGCAGGACATCGCATCATTGACACCCTCGCTCTTCACTGCGAAGACGGGGATCAAGGTGAAGTACACGATCCTCGACGAGGGCAAGCTGCGCGAGGTCACCACGCGCGACGTGGGCTCCGGCGGTAAGGCGTTCGACGCCGTCATGATCGGCATGTACGAAACGCCGCAATTCGGTACCGCCGGACTGCTCCAAGACCTGACGGCTCAGGCAAAGGGGGACAAGGCGTACAACTACAACGACCTGATTCCCGCGGTGCGCGGCGGACTCTCGGCGAACGGCAAGCTCTATGCCTCGCCGTTCTACGCAGAATCGTCGTTCGTCATGTATCGCAAGGACGTCCTCAAGGCGAAGGGCTTGACGATGCCCCCGAGTCCGACCTGGAGTCAGGTCGCCGCGATCGCGCGCAAGGTCAACTCGCCTTCGATGGCAGGGATCTGCCTCCGCGGCAAGCCGGGTTGGGGCGATCTCGGTGCCGCGTTCACCACGGTGCTGAACACATTCGGCGGCACCTGGTGGTCATCGACACCGGATGGCAAGCCTGCCAAGGCCGCAGGTCGACCAGCCGGCGTTCAAGACGGCCCTCAACTTCTACGCCAAGCTCGTGCAGGACGCGGGTGAGAAGGACGCCGCCAACTCGAGCTTCAACGAGTGCCTTGCGCAGTACCAGGCCGGCAAGGTTGCAATGTGGTACGACGCGACCGTCGCCGCAGGCCTGCTCGAGGCCGCGGACAGCCCGGTGAAGGGGAAGAACGGCTACGCGCTCGCGCCGGTCGTGAAGACAAAGGCGTCCGGCTGGCTGTGGAGTTGGGCGCTCGCCATCCCGAAGAGCTCACCCGATGCGGCAGACGCCTGGAAGTACATCGCGTGGGCGACCGGCCCGTCGTACATCAAGGCTGCCGGGACGAAGACCAAGGGCGGGTGGGCATCGATCCCGCCGGGAACGCGGCTCTCGACGTACCAGATCCCGCAGTACCAGAAGGCGGCAGCGGCATTCGCCCCGAAGACGCTGGTCGCGATGAAGGCTGCGCCGATCAACAACCCCGGCACGACGAAGCGTCCGGGTCTACCGGGTGTGCAGTACGTCGGTATCCCGCAGTTCCAGGATGTCGGCAACCGGTGCACCCAGCTCTTCTCGAGCGTGATCGCGGGCTCGACGAAGGACACCACCGCGCTCAGCCAGTGCCAGCAGATCGCGTCGGACGCGATCAAATAGCCCGATGAGTGCCGCCGACGCCACACGGAAGGGGAAGGCCGGAGATCCGTTCTCCTCCCCGTGGCGTCGGCGGCTGCCTCTGCTCCCGGCGCTGATCTTCACGATCATCTTCACGCAGCTGCCGTTCCTTGTCAGCATCTACTACAGCTTCACCAACCTGAAGGACAGGACGCAGTCACTGATCCCCGAGCGGACGAAGTTCGTCGGGATCGACAACTACAGGGCGATCTTCAGCAACCAGTTCTTCCGGGAGGCCGTGTGGACGAGCGTCAAGATGACCGTCCTCGCCGTCGTCCTGTCGATCGTCTTCGGAACGCTCTTCGCGATTCTGCTCGACCGGAAGTTCATGGGGCAAGGGTTCGTGCGAACGATGCTGATCACGCCGTTTCTCCTGATGCCGGTCGTGGCGGCGTTGATCTGGAAGCAGCAGATGTTCTCCTCGCTCTTCGGGGTCCTCAACAAGGGTCTCGAGTTCTTCGGCCTCAACTCCATCTCGTTCATCTCGAGTCACCCACTGGCGTCGATTGTCACAGTGCTCGTCTGGCAGTGGACGCCGTTCATGATGTTGATCATGCTGGCGGGACTGCAGAGCCAGCCCTCGGACATCCTCGAGGCGGCGAGTGTCGACGGCGCGTCGCCGCTCGGAATCTTCCGACAGCTGACGTTGCCACATCTGCGGAAGTACCTCGAGCTCGGCGCGCTGCTCGGCTCGATCTACATCATTCAGGCGTTCGACGCCATCGACCAGATGACCGGAGGCGGTCCCGGTTCGACCAACGTCCCGTACTTCGTCTACCAGGAGTCGATCGGCGGTGGGTTCCGCTACGGGTCGGCGTCCGCATACGCGATCGTCGTCGTCTTCTTCTCGATCATCATCGCGACGTTCTCATTGCGCGTGCTGTCGGGGCTCCTGAAAGACCAGGAGGGCTCGTGAGCAAGCAAGGGCGTCGCGGGACGAGACTCGGCGTCGGCGAGAGCCGCACAGGCGCGATCTGGTTCGGGGTGATCGCCTGGACGATCGGCCTGCTCTGGATCTTTCCGGTCGCCTGGACGTTGTTGACGAGCTTCAAGACCGAACAGGACGCCTCGGCTCAGACGTTGAACCATGGACTCTCGTTCGATCGCTACCGCGAAGTCCGGCAGTCGACCGAAGGAACACTGTCGCTCGCGACCGCGTTCACGAACTCCCTGGTCATAGTGCTGGTCTCGACGATCATCGTGATGCTGCTTGCCTTGCCGGCTGCATACGCGCTCGCGATTCGACCCGTGCCCAAGTGGCGCGACGTGCTCTTCTTCTTCATCTCGACGAAGTTCTTGCCCATCGTCGCATCGATCTTTCCGATCTACGTCTACGCCGAGAAGTGGAACCTGATCGGAACGCGCACGATCCTCATCATTCTCTACATCGTCATCAACCTGCCGCTGGCGATCTGGATGACGCGCTCGTTCTTCTCCGAGGTGCCACGCGAGCTGATCGAGGCGGCGGAGATCGACGGTACGACGCTCATCAACCAGCTCCGGTCGGTGATTCTTCCGATCACTGCACCGGGTATCGCGGCGACCGCGCTCCTCTGCGTGATCTTTGCGTGGAACGAGTACTTCTACGCCATCCAGCTGAACTTCGCCGGCGCGTCGACGATGCCGCAGTGGGTGATCGGGCACGTCTCGACGCGGGGCAACTTCCTCGCGAAGCTCTCCGCCGCGTCGATGATCGCCTGTCTCCCCGTCGTCCTCGCAGGCTGGGCGGCGCAGAAGCGGATGATCCGTGGACTCTCAATGGGTGCTCTCAAGTGAGAAGGGACTGATCTCTTGGCTTCGGTGCTATACGCAGCCGCGACGCGGCTCTATCCCGGCACTACGAAGCCGGCCGTCAATGACCTGAACCTGTCGATCACGGACGGGGAGTTGCTCGTGCTCGTTGGACCGTCTGGATCCGGTAAGTCGACGGCACTCCGCATGCTCGCGGGGCTCGAGCCGCTCGATGCCGGCAAGATCATGATCGGCGGGAAGGACGTCTCGGCGGTACGCCCCCGAGACCGGGACATCGCAATGGTGTTCCAGAGCTATGCGCTCTACCCCCAACTCGATGTCGCGGCGAACATGGGCTTTGCGCTCAAGCAGCAAGGCGTCCCCAAGGAAGAGCGCATGCAGCGCGTACGTGAGGTTGCAAAACTCCTCGATCTCGAGCTGTATCTCGACCGCAAGCCGAGAAACCTCTCCGGAGGGCAGCGCCAGCGGGTCGCGATGGGGCGCGCGATCGTGCGACACCCGCAGGTCTATCTGATGGACGAGCCGCTCTCGAACCTCGACGCGAAGCTCCGCGTGCAGACACGCACCGAGCTCGTCGAGCTGCAGCAGCGGCTTGCGGTGACGACGGTCTACGTGACGCACGATCAGGTCGAGGCGATGACGATGGGTCACCGCGTTGCCGTGCTCCGCGACGGAGACCTGCAGCAGTGCGATGCACCGTCGACCCTCTACCACGAGCCCGCAAATCTGTTCGTCGCCGGATTCATCGGCTCCCCCGCGATGAACATGTTGTCGGTGTCTGCGAGTGGCCCGCTGCGGATCGCGGGCGCCGAGATCGGCATCGCCGACGACCTGAAAGGCGAACGCGAGACGATCGGCTTTCGACCGGAGACGGTCGTCATCGGTGACGAGGGGCCGATCGCCGGGAGGGTCCGCGTGGTTGAGGATCTCGGCTCCGAGGTCTTCGTCCATGTGTTGGTCGATCACGAGGGTGAGGAGCATCGGATCGTTGCCAAGGTTGCGCCGCCGTTCGCCGGCGTGCCGGGCGACAACGTCCGCGTGGGGCTGCGCGGCACCATGCACCTCTTCGACACCGCGGGGTTGAGGCGAGCAACCGTCGAGCTGTGACGACCGTCCTCGTCACCGGCGCAGCCGGCGACATCGGAACCGCGATCGCCGAAGTGCTCGCGCAGCGAGGGCATCGGCTCGCTCTCGCCGACCATCCAGGGAGCGGCACGCGGTTGGACGAAACCGTCGACCGGTGCCGACGACTTGGCGTGGAGGCCGACGGCGTGACGTTCGATGTGACGGACGAGGCCGCGGCTACCGCTGCCGTCCGAGCGCTCGGGCCACTTCGCGGGCTCGTGAGCAGCGCCGGATACCAGGGCCTCTTCAGCTCGGTCGACAGCTACCCACTCGAGGACGCGCGTCGGGTCGTCGAGGTGAACGTGCTGGGAGCGATGACCGTCCTCGCGGCCGTCAGCCGGGCGATGGCCGACGGCGGCTCGGGAGGCGCGATCGTGAACATCGCCTCGATGGCCGGTGTCTCCGGGGCGCCGAACATGCCCGCCTACTGTGCCTCGAAGGCGGCGGTGATCGGGCTCACGAAGGCGGCGGCGAAGGATCTCGCGCCGCACCGCATTCGGGTGAACGCCGTCTCGCCGGCGTTCGTCGGGCCCGGCCGCATGTGGGACACCCAGGTCGCGCTGCAGGCTGCCGCCGGCAGTCAGTACTTCGCGAGCGATCCCGACGCAGTGGCTGCGCAGATGATCGGCATGGTGCCGCTGCGGCGATACGGGTCGCCCCACGAGGTCGCGACCGTCGTCGCCTTCTTGCTCTCGGCCGACGCGTCGTACGTGACCGGAGTGAACATCGAGGTCTCCGGCGGAAGCGCCTGACCGGCTACTGGTCGCCTCCGAGCAGCCCTTCCATCGCACCGACCGAGCCGCGCGCGGCGAGCTCACGCGTCGCATTGTCGAACGCCTCGGCGAACCGGTCGCTCTCGCGGAGACGGGGCGTGAAGACCTGGTCGAACTCGAGAAACGCCCGAGGGTCGTCGAGCGATCTGAGAGCGAACGCCGCCGCCCGATCGCCGTGCGGGTCGTGCGCACGTTCGGCGGCCGGCACGGTCGCGAGGTAGCGCGCCCAGCCTGCGAGCGCGAGTGCTGCGCAGTCGAGAGGGCCGCCGAACTCGAGCTGCCGCTCGACGGTCGGGATCAGGAAGCTCGGGAACTTCGCCGTCCCGTCGATGCAGAGACGGGCGATCTGGTCGCGCACGCCCGTGTTCTCGTAGCGGGCGAGCACGGTCCGGCCGTAGTCGGCAGCCGGATACCCGGGGATCTCGGTCAGCGTCGGGATCGCCTCCGTAGCGAGGAATCGTTCCAGGTACCGCCGCACAGTGGTGATCGCGATCGCCTCGTCGACGTACACGACCCGTGCGATCGCCATCAGATACGCCATGCTGGAATGCGTCGCGTTCAGCATTCGCAACTTGTAGAGCTCCCAGTCGTGCACCCGGTCGGTGAAGAGGACACCAACGTCCTCGAAGCGAGGTCGGCCCGCCGCGAACGCGTCTTCGAGCACCCATTGCCGGAACGGCTCTGCGACCACCGGCCAACCGTCCTCCAACCCGATCTCGTCGCGCAGCCAGGCCCGGTCGTCGTCCGTCGTCTGCGGTGTGATGCGATCGACCATCGAATTGGGGAAGGTGCACGCCGTCTCGACGAAGCGGACGAGCTCCTCGCTCCGACCCCCGCAGACACCTCGTTACCGCCTCCCGCGCGACGTTGCCGTTGCCCGGCAGGTTGTCACAGCTGAGGATCGTGAGTGGCGCTCCACCGGCCGCGCGGCGAACGTCCAGGCCCGTCGCGATCGCCTCGATCGTCGGGTTCGGCTTCTCCAGCGAGTAGCCACCTTCGGTGATCGTCAGCGACAGAATCGCGACCTCGGGACGGGCAATCTGCTCTGCAAAGGCGCCGATGTCGCCGGCGACGAGCGCGTAGTCGACGATGCTCCCGACGATCCGAGGACGAGACTCGTCGCTGTCACGCTCGATCAGCGCGTAGAGGTGATCTTGCGACTCGAGCACGCTCGCCATCCGACGATCGGTATCGAGAAGCCCGATGCCGCGGATAGCCCAATCATCTCCGTCCTCGGCAAGCTCGTCGGTGTAGAGCGCCAGATGGGCGCGGTGGAAGCCGCCCACCCCGAGATGCAGAATGCGCGGCGCCAACGCCGAGCGATCGTAGTGCGGCACCGGAACGCCGAGCCGCTCGATGGCCTCGAGATTCGACATCGCGAGACGCAGCGTCACACCGTTGAACCTACCATCCCGGTCTGCGGCAAACCCTTGAGGGTCGCCGGCTGACCGGGCCTTTCCTGCTCACCCGAGCCGTTGCAGCTGATGCTGGATCGTGGGTCCGGAGTCATCATCAACGTCGCCTCCCTCGCCGAGATTGTCGGCCTCCCGCCCGGGCAACCTATTGCGCTTCGAAGGCTGGGCTCGTCGGATTGACCCGAGCGGTAGCAGCCGACCACGCGGCGGAGGAACAGCGGCGAGCTTACGGCTCGACGTCGGCGATTCTTGCGACGCCCTCAGGCACGGCGGCCGTACGGACCGCATCAAGGAAGGCACCGAGCACAGGGTCGCCCGTCTGGCGTTCATCCCAGAAGACCGCAACATCACGGAACGCTGTCTCGGACAACGCTGGACCTTCGAGGCCAAACTGCTCGAGTCAGTGCCTGCGCTTCGCGTATGACCACGCCGTAACAGCGCCCTCGAAGGCGAAGAGCGATTGACGATTCCGGCCGGCCTACGAGTGGATGATGGAATCGCCGGCGGTGTCGCGGACGACTCCCAGCACTCCGTGAGCGAACCCGCTCCAGTAGGCGACCGAGTCGGCGACGCCATCGGGCATCTGGAAGGTCGGGTCGAGGTTTGCGACCACCTCTGCGGCGGTGTGGGCTCTGACAATGCGACCCAGTCGAGCCCGGTCCGCAAGATGTGCCTTCGCCCACTTGACCCCATCCTCCAGACCCTGATCCAGTGCGGTGCGAGGTGAGTGAGGTGAGTGGGTCAATGGATCAGTCACGGAGTTGAGACGCCGGCCGCCGCGCTGAGATGCGCATGCACGAACTGGACGGCCATCGCGCCTTCGCCGACGGCTGTGGCGCAGCGTTTGGTCGAGCCGGAGCGGACGTCACCGGCCGCGAACACACCGGGAAGGTCGGTTTCGAGCAGGTTGCTCGTGTTCGCCGCGGCGCCGGTGAGGATGAAGCCGTCGTGGTCGCGGCCGATGGTGTCGTCGAGCCACTCGGTGCACGGGAGCGCACCGAGGAAGAGGAACATGAACGAGAAGGGAAGGCGCTCGCCGCCGATCAACGTGACGGCCGCGAGGTGCCCGTCCTCGCCGTGGAGCGCCCCTATCTCGCTTCGGTCGCGGACGGCGACGCCGTAGCGCTCGAGCTCGTGGACGAGGTAGTCCGACATCGTCTCGCGAAGATCGGCGCGGCGGTGGAGGAGGGTAACGAGCGCGCCGCCGCGGGCGAGCCAGACGGCGGCCTGGCCGGCGGAGTTGCCGCCGCCGACGACCGCGACGCGCGACGCGGCGCAGAGCTGGGCCTCGGGAGCGCCGGCGGCGTAGAAGACCGTGAGTCCCTCGAACTCGGCAAGGCGGTCGACCGGGAGGCGCCGGTACTGGGCACCCGTTGCGAGCAGGACGGCGCGCGCGGCGATCTCCTTGTCATCCTCGAGGCGGACGAGGTGCCGTCCGTTTCCTGGCTCGAGGGAGAGGGCGCGGTACGGGGTCGCGGTGCGCGCGTTGAACTTGCGCGCCTGGGTGACGGCGCGGCTCGTGAGCTCGGTGCCGCTGATCCCGGCGGGGAAGCCGAGGTAGTTCTCGATCCGACGGGACGACCCCGCCTGGCCGCCGAGCGCGGTGCTCTCGACGACCAGCGTGTCGAGCCCTTCGGAGGCACCGTAGACCGCGGCGGCGAGGCCCGCCGGGCCGGCGCCCACGACCAGCAGATCGACCTCCTCACGAGGCGAGAGCTCGAGCCCGATCCCGAGAGCGCGCAGCACCTCCCCGGTTGTTGGTCCATGCAGCTCCTCGCCGCCGGGCAGCCGCACGAGCGGCAACGCACCGCCGTCAGGCGGGGCTGTCTCCTGCCAGGTGAACGGAAGCCGGTTCGCGCGCGCGAACTCGAGCATCCGCATCGTCGGCTCCGAACCGTGCGGGCCGACGATCTCGAGGCCGATCCCCTGCACGCTCTGCAACGCCTCGCGCCGGGCGATGAACGTGGAGAGGAGCAGGTCGCTGAGAGGGCCGTCCTCGTTCAGAAGCAGCCGCAGCGGTGCGCGCTCGACCGCGATGTAGCGCAGTGGCTCGGCCACACGAGCGTTGACGAAGACCGTCTGCCCCGACAGGAGGTTCAGCTCCCCGAGGAAGCCCGAGGGGCCGTGCCTGATGAGCTCGTTCCCACCCGCGTCGATGATCGCGACTTCTCCTTCGAGGATCGCCATGAACGGGTAGGTCCGATCGCCGACCCGGTACAGCAGCTCACCGACCGGCGCCGAGCGCTCCTCGCCGATCGCGGCGAGAGCCGCGAGTTGCGAAGGAGAGAGCAGTGGGCTCGCCGGGGTTGACACGTTCGTTCCTCCCTGACACGGTTTGGCGCCGATACCGACGAATCGTACGGCCGGGATCATGTCCCGGGAGGCGAGGTCGCGTCTCGCTCCAGGCGAGGAGGAGCTCCGCTCGGCGAAGTACGAAACTACGGTCAATTTTTACGAACCTGTCAAGCGTCGCGCCAACGTGCACACACCTCGACGCGCGGGTACGCCGAGGACGAGATCCTCGACGCCCTGCTGACTCCTACGCCAGAGTCCTCAGCCGGGGCGGGGAAGGCGGCCCAGCGTTGCGTCCGCGGTGAGCACGGGATCCTCGGAGGACTTTTGCACTTGCCCGGAGTGTGATTTGCTACGCACCTAACAACTCAGGGTGGGCCTGGGACAGGGTGGGTTCTAGGAGAGGGGAGAAGATGGCGCGTAGACGTTCGGTCTGGTTCATTGCGGTGGCAGTCAGCGTGTTCGTACGGGCCCCCGGTCTGTAACACCGGGGAACCGATGGAAAACCTCGGGGTGGCTCGAGATTGACGCCAATCCGATGACCCGCGTTGCGCGTCCAAGACGACCGAGGCCGGCGATGTCGAGGTCGTAATCGTTACACGTCTGGATGTCGAGCGGATGTTCGCGGCGGTCGAGACGTGGCAGGAGCTTCTCTGTCTCTCCGTACTTGCCTACACCGGCATCCGGCGTGCGTCTGCGGCCGGCCTACGCCGGCGTGAGGTCGATCTCGCGTCGGGACAGTCCGAGTGCGCGAGAAGGGCGGCAAGGTCTCGACCAAGCCCGGGGTCTGATCACGGCTGCAAATCGGCCGGTTCGGGGCCAAATGCGGGTCACCGGCGGGTCACCATCTGATACCGCCCGACGCGCGTGGTACGAAGGAAGGCACGACGCCCCCCGAATCTCTTAGGACGCGATCAGCACCGCCCACCCCGGATCGCGTCCGCCGGTGCGATAGTCGCACCTGGGATCGAACATCCCCGCAAATCGGCACGTTTTGCGTTCCGAGGGCAGTACGCGGGCCAGCACGCAGTCGCACGTTCTGCGCCAACGCTTCGTTTTCTGACCTCCGGAGGACAATGACCTCCGCGCGTCACGACCCAGCCGTCGGCGAGTGTCCGCCACCGTGGCGCTCAGACTCGTCGGGTCTTCCCGGACGACGACGAGAGGAGCGACCACGGTGACCGAGACGAAGAGGATGACGGCCGAGCGGGTCGTGCTACCTGCTCGAGGGCGAGGGCTCGACTTTCTGCGCGAGTCGCTGACTGTCTGCCAGCAGCTATGGGGTCGGAGGTGTCGGAGCTCGTCGGTGCCAGTCACGGTGAGCGGGCACCGGAGGAGCGACTTGCTCATCGCAATGGTTACCGTCCGCGCGCCTGGCACACGCGCGCGGGCGAGATCGAGCTCGCGATCCCAGAGTCCGTCGCGGCTCCTACTTCCCAGCGTCCTCGAGCCGCGTCGACGGGCTGAGCAGGCGCTGGTGGCGGTCATGCAAGAGGCCTATGTGGCTGGCGTCTCAGGGGCGGGCCGTGCGTACCGAACCGCAGCGTTAGGCCGGGCTTCACCCGACCCGAGTCGTGCGCCGAGCCTTCACGCAGGCTCGTGTTCTCCGGTCGTGGTCTGTAAACTTCACTGTAGCCCCGGTTTCGAGCCTCCGAGCCGGTGCCGTAAGTCCGGCTCCAGTAGTGGCCGGCGTTTGGCGCTGACTGTCCGCGCGGGGCGCCCGACCTAAGGAGCAGCGATGAAGGCCCGCCTCATCAGAGTGAGCCGGACGAGCCGGCTGGAGAACTGGAGCCTGAGTCACAAGGTGCTGATCATGATGTCGATGCTCGCCGCTACCGTCGCCGTATCACTCGGCGCCAGCGCCGGCGCCGGGGGTGCAGCCTCCACGAGGGCGAACGCAACGCCGGCCCTGGGAGAGTCGCTCTCGCAGCTCGTTGCTGCGGGCGCGCCCGGCGCAACGCTCCTGGTGCGCCGAGGCGACCGGACGACGCTGCTGGCACGAGGCTTCGCCGAGACGGCTACCAAGAAGCGGATGCGCCCCGGTGACTCGTTCCGGATCGGGAGCCTGACCAAGACCTACGTCGCCACGGTTCTGCTCCAGCTGGCGGAGGAGGGGCGGCTGTCGCTCGACGACCCCGTCACCCGCTTCCTGCCAGGCCTGGTTCCCGGGGGGGACAAGCTCACGATCCGGCAGCTGCTGAACCAGACCAGCGGCGTGTTCGACTACGAGAAGGATCCCCGCGTCCTGGCGCCATACTTCGCCGGCAACCTGGCCTACCGCTGGGCGCCGCGCAAGCTTGCGCGGATCGCCGTCTCGCACCGGCCGCTGTTCACGCCCGGGACGCGCTGGTCGTACTCGAACACCAACTACATCCTCGCGGGGCTGATCGTCGAGGCTGCCACCGGTGCGACGCTCGGGCAAGTACTCGACCGGCGCTTGTTCAGGCCCCTGCGTCTGCGCCACACCGCGTTCCAGACCTCGCCCCGGATTCCGGTGCCCGATGCGCACGGCTACTACGTGTTCGACAAGCCGCCCGCCACCGACATCACCGGATTGAGCCCCTACCCCTGGGCCGCAGGAGCCGTCGTCGCGAACGCCGCCGACGTCGCGAGCTTCTACCGCGCCTTGCTCTCCGGGCGGCTGGTCAACGCCGGTGCCCTCCGTGCGCTCGAGACCACCGTGGCCCGAGGCAAGGGAGCAGAGATGGGCGCCCGCTACGGGCTCGGCATCGAACGGTACGTGACGCCCTGCGGAATCGCCTGGGGCCACGGAGGCAGCATCCCCGGCTACGACGTCTACGCCCTCTCCAGCACGAACGGGCGCAAGCAGGTCGTGCTCTCCATCAACCTCGACCCGAGTGCTATGCCCAAGGGCCTCGAGCCGATGTCCGGCCGGCTACTGATCGGTGCCTTCTGCAGTCGGTAGACCTTCCGCGAACAGCCAGGGGCCAGTCGTTCTAGCTGAAGCAAAGGCGAGGGGCGCGGGCAACCGCGCCCCTCTTCTTTTGGTTCAATAGCCGACCAAAGAACTGACTTGCGAGCGCGCGGAAGGAAGATACCCCCGACCGAGCGACATACGCTCCCGTCACGTAGTTTCGCCGTGCACGACGCCGTGCTGGCCATACCTCAATTGCGCCCGACGCATCGGCCTCGCGTGCGCGCGATGAGCCAGACGTGGGCTTTGACGACGAGAGGCCGACTGAGCTGCACGCGGCAACGGATTGGTAGATGCTTCCCGAATGCGTGTTTGGCCATGAGATGGATCGTCGCGCGGGATTGGATTCGAAAGCCCGCCTACGTAAGCGGGGTCGTCGCGCCGCGACGAAAGTGCTGGAGGAGCGACCGAATTTTCGGCGATTCGGGTGACCGACGGGTCGGCCACCTCCTGACCATGCGAGGTCTGGGCCGTACTTGAACCTTCGCGCGTTGCCTTGAGCGCAGGCGCGTGCACGCTGACTACGTCCGTAGATCTCTCGCCGCGTTCAGGCCGGACGATCTCGTCAACGAACGTGTGGCACTAGGAGGGTCGCCGAATTGCGCAAGGCATGACTGCTCGGATCAATGTTCCAACTCCCGGCGGACTGTCGATCTCGATCGTGCCGCCAGCTGCGCGAGCCCGGTCTTTGAGCTTTCTGAGATCTGTTGCACCACCGACGCCGTCGTCCTCGATCTCCGTTACGACACTTTGGTCCTCCACCCAGACCTTGACCTTCACGTTGGTCGCGCGAGCATGCTTGGCAACGTTGGCGATCGATTCGAGGACGATGAAACAGGTCGCCGCCTCGAGTACGAGTGGGATGACGTCCGGGCCGATGTCGAGCTCGACGGCGAGCGGTGATTGACTCACAGCCATTTGGAGAGCGAGCATGAGATGGCGATCGCCGTTCATCGCTGTGACAGTAGGCGGAGATGCGTGCCGCTCATATCGGGCGACGCCCTAGTTGCTCCCCTAGTTAGTCGAGTTCGCGAAGCGGGAGAATCGTCGCTGTGATTGTCGGACGTCAGGCCGAGCGGGAGAAAATCGAATCATTGATCGCGGACGCCCGCGAGGGCAAAAGTGGCGTCCTCGTCGTTCGGGGCGAGGCGGGCATCGGGAAGACGGCGCTGCTGGCATTTGCAGAAGAGGAGTCGGGGGAGATGGATGTCCTTCGCAGCACCGGCGTCCAGTCGGAGTCGGAGATTCCATTCGCGGCGCTGCACCAGCTGGTGAGGCCGTACCTGACGCTGATCGACGATCTTCCGAAGCCTCAAGCCGCGGCGCTTCGCGGCGCGTTCGGGCTGACATTCGACCGGGCAGACGACGCTTTCCTGACGGCACTGGGCGTCCTGAGCCTGCTGGCGGAAGCTGCGACGGGACGCCCGCTGCTCTGTTTGGTCGACGATGCACAGTGGCTCGACCGTTCTTCGGCCGACGCGCTCCTCTTCGCGGCTCGACGCTTGCACGCGGAGCCGATCGCAATGTTGATCGCGGCACGGGAGGGAGACCAGGCACGTTTCGAAGCTCCGGGTTTTCCCGAGGTCACGCTCCAAGGGCTTTCGGACGGCGAGGCGCGCGAGCTTGTCGCGTTGCGCGTGGCCGGCACGGTCGGCGGCGCCGACGTCGATTCGCTGATTCGGGTCGCGCTCGGGAATCCGCTGGCATTGCTCGAGCTCCCTCTCCAGGACGCGCACGTCGGCGGTCGGGGAGCGGGCGAGGCAGTTCCGCCAGCTTCCCCCGGCTCGATCCAAGAGGTGTTTCGAGCTCGCGTCGAGCGGCTCCCCGACGAGACACGCCGCGTGCTGCTCCTCGCCGCCGCCGACGAAGTAGGCGATGTTGAGTGCCTCCGCCGAGCTGCCGCACGTTTGGGTTCGGACCTCGACGTCCTCGAGCAGGCGGCGCGGGAAGGTCTGATTGGTATCAATGGGTTCGTCGCCTTCCGCCATCCGTTGATTAGGTCGGCCGTCTACCAATCCGCGAGCCCTCAGGCGCGTCGGGCAGCGCACACGGCGCTTGCGGCCGTCCTCGATGAAGACCCTGGGCGGCGGGCTTGGCATCGGGCCGAGGCTGCTGAGAGGGAAGACGATGCTGTTGCTTCGGAGCTCGAGTCTGCGGGTGATGAGGCACTTGCCCGTGGAGCCCACGCTGCGGCAGCCGCAGCGTTCGAACGCGCAGCGGAGCTCTCAGAATCGGCGCCGGAGAAGGGGCGTCGTCTGGCTCGTGCGGCACGCGCTTCACTGGACTCGGGACGCCGAGAACTTGCGCTGACGCTGGCCGAGCGTGGACGGCCGCTGGTTCTCGACCCGCGCGACCGCGCGGAGCTGGAGTCGGTGCGCGCCGCTATCGAGTTTCATCGTGGCATCCCCGACGAGGCTCACAGAAGGCTGATGGAGGGCGCGATCGCGATCGCAGATTCCCATCCACGCGTGGCTACGGCGATGATCTTGGCTGCGATCGAAGTGTCGGCTTTCGGCGGCTGGCCCGAGCGCGCATTCGTCGGGGCGCGCGAGGCCGTCCGAGGTTTCGAGTCGACCGCCAGCCCCGAAGAGGAGTTCCTTCGCGTGTTGCTCGGAGGCCTCGATGCGCTCTCGGACGGCGACTCCTCGCTGGCTGCGGAACGGTTGACCGAGGCCGCAGACCGTGGCGAGCGATTCGACCAGCCGCAGCTGCTCCGAGTGGCCGCCGCCGCCTGCGTTTACCTCGGCGATCCAGTGCGCGCGCGGAAGCTCTACCAGGAGGCGCTTGCTGCAGCACGGTCTAGCGGATCGTTTCACGAGCTTCCGATCAGTCTCTTCTTCTGCGCGCACGCAGACGCGGTTCAGCACAGGGCGATCGAGGCCGCCGCGAACGCGACCGAGGGCATCGCGATCGCGCGCGAGCTGGGGCAGGAGAATCTCGAGACTGTTTTCCTTGCGCTGCTCGCACGCGTAGCGGCCTTCCAGGGTCGCGAGGTCGAATGTCGTTCGTTGGCGGCCGAGGCGATACCCCGGGCGCTTGCTCACAATCTCGGTACCGCCTCCGCAAGCGCGCGCCTCGCGCTCGCAGAGCTTGAGCTCGGGCTCGGCAACCTCGCTCCCGCGCTCGAGCAGCTCCATGTTGCTGAGCTCGGACACAGCTCAGATCGCGGTCGCGATTCGAACGACTCCCGACTTCGTAGAAGCAGCAGTTCGAAGCGGTAAACCACAGGTGGCGGCGCAAGCGCTGGATCGTTTTGCCACTTGGGCAGCACAGGCTCCGGGCTTATCCGCCCGCGGCGTCCTCGCCCGTTGCCGCGCACTTGCTGCTGCGGACGCGGTGGACGCTGAAGCCTTCTTCCGCGAGAGCCTCGAGCTCTTGTCGGAGGGCGCGCCGCCGTTCGAGCGCGCACGGTCACATCTGGTGTACGGCGAGTTCCTTCGGCGCGCAAAGAGACGTTTGGAGGCTCGAATCCAGCTTCGGACGGCGCTCGACACCTTCGAGGGCATGGGCGCTGCGTTGTGGGCGCTACGGACGCGCGACGAACTGCACGCCACTGGCGAGACGGCGCGCAAGCGAGACCCGAGCACCCTCGACCACGCTGACACCGCAAGAGCGTCGGGTCGCTCAGCTTGCGGCTGAAGGCGGCAGCAACCGTGACATCGCCGCGCAACTCTTCCTCAGTCCGAAGACTGTCGAGTATCACCTCCACAAGGTGTTCTTGAAGCTCGACGTGCACTCGCGAGTCGAACTCGCGCGCATACCGCTGGACCCTGCGGCGCCCGGCTGACGCCACGGCAACACGCCAGCCGGACCAGGGTGCGTGACTAGGGAACGCCTCGATCCGACGGACGCCGCCTGCTGCGACGGTAGACGCCAAGCGTCGAAAAGGAGCTGTGATGACCTCTCAGAATCCCTCGCGCAACGTGGCGGCCCGGATGGCCCGATGGAGCGCGCAGCATCGAAAGAAGGCGATCTTCGGCTGGCTCGGATTCGCGGTCGTTCTGTTTGCGATCAACATGACCTCGCCGATGAAGAAGATCGTCTTCGAGACGTCCGGCCCGGGCGAGTCCGGACGGGCGGACACGATCCTGTACGAGAACTTCAGACAGCCTGCCGGAGAAGAGGTTCTGATCCAGAGCGATTCGCTGACGACGGACGACCCCGCCTTCAAGGCGGCGGTGCAGGCAGTGATCGCCGGCGTCTCGACGCTCGACGCAGTGGCAGAGGTCAAGTCGCCCTTCGGCGCCGAGAACAGCGGGTTCATATCGGCCGACAAGCACTCGGCGCTCGTGCCGATGGAGATCCGCGGGCCTTCGGAGGACGCCGCGGGCAAAGTGGACGCCATCGTCGCTCGCGTCGCCGAAGTGCAGAAGGCACATCCCGACGCTCTACATCGGCTCGTTCGGCGAGAGCACGAACAAGGCGCTCCAGGCGTCGTTCAAGGACGACCTGAAGCGCGCAGGGCTGTTCTCGATCCCGCTGACGCTGATCATCCTCCTGGTGGCCTTCGGCGCGCTCGTCGCGGCCGGGATCCCGCTCCTGCTGGGACTCACGTCGGTGCTCGCCACGCTAGGCCTCGTCGCGGCGATCAGCCAGGTGCTGCCGATGTCCGACACCGTCTCGGCGATCATCCTCTTGATCGGGCTCGCGGTCGGGGTCGACTACACGATGTTCTATTTGAAGCGTGAGCGTGAGGAGCGTGCCGCCGGTCGTAGCGAAGAGGCCGCGCTCGAGGCGGCCGCCGCGACGTCGGGCCGCTCGATCCTGATCTCGGGGCTGACCGTGATGGTTGCCATGGCGGGGATGTTCCTGACCGGCGACGCCGGCTTTGCATCCTTCGGCGTCGCGACGATGACGGTGGTCGCGGTCGCGATGCTCGGCTCGCTGACCGTGTTGCCGGCGCTGCTCTCCAAGCTCGGCGACAGGGTCGACCGCGGCCGTGTGCCGTTCGTCCACCGGTTGCGCCGAGACGACGGCGAGGGGCGCATCTGGGGAGCGATCATCGATCGCGTGCTGCGGCGGCCGCTCGTCTCGGCCCTGCTCGCCGGCGGGCTGCTGGTGGCCCTCGCGGTCCCCGCGTACCAGCTGCACACGGCGCAGCCCAGCATCGACACGTATCCACAGAAGTTTCTCGGGACGTACAACCGCATCAAGGCGGCGTTCCCCGGCACGGAGAACGCCTCCGTCGTGGTCGTCAAGGCGTCGAACGTCGATGCGCCGGAGGTACGCGAGGCGGTCGCCGAGCTGAAACGGCGAGCACTCGCAACAGGCGTCATGAACGAGCCGGTCGAGATCGAAACGAACGCTGCGAAGACGGTCGCGAGCATCGTGATCGCGACCGAGGGCGACGGAACCGACTCCACCTCGAATACCGCCCTCAACGCCCTGCGCGACGACATCGTCCCTGCCACAGTCGGAGCCCTGCCGGCGACCGAGGTCGCCGTCACCGGCATGACCGCCTCGACACGCGATTTCGCCGAGCAGATGAGGACGGTCGCGCCGCTCGTCTTCGGCTTCGTGCTGCTGTTCGCGTTCGGGCTGATGCTCGTCTCCTTCCGCTCGATCGTGATCGCGGCGAAGGCCGTCCTGCTCAACCTGCTCTCGATCGGGGCGGCCTACGGGATCCTCGTCCTCGTCTTCCAGCACGGCTGGGGCAAGGGGCTGCTCGGCTTCGAGTTCACCGGCGGGATCGACCCATTCCTGCCGATCCTGCTCTTCGTGATCCTGTTCGGGCTCTCGATGGACTACCACGTCTTCATCCTCAGCCGCATTCGCGAGGCCTACGACGGAGGAATGAGCACCGACGAGGCGATCGCACACGGGATCAAGACCACCGCCGGCGTCGTCACGAGCGCCGCGATCGTGATGGTCGGCGTCTTCGCGATCTTCGGCGCCCTCCAAGCGATGATCTTCAAGCAGTTCGGCGTCGGTCTCGCCGCCGCGATCCTGATCGACGCGACCATCGTCCGGGCGATCCTCCTACCCGCGAGCATGAAGCTGCTCGGCGAATGGAACTGGTACCTGCCCAAGTGGCTCGAATGGCTCCCCCACTTCGAGCACGGCGGCTCCAACGAGCACGTCGACGCGCCGCCGGCGCCGGCATCGACCGTAGCCCAAGGCGTCGCTCGCCGAGAACGCCTTCCCGGGGCGGTCGCATCACCCCGATGCGACCGCTCCACCCAACCGAACGGAGGAACACCGATGACCCGCCACACGCTCCCCGCAACGATCCTCGCCTGCCTGGCAACCGCCGCCCTCGTCGCAGCGTCCGCGCCGGCCAAGCCGGCCAGTACGTCAACCACGAAAGCATCCGGCCTGCAGAAAGACCTCGACGCGCTCGTCGCTGCCGGCGCACCCGGGGCGATCCTCTTCCTTCGGGACGGCGACCACACGACGCGGCTCGCGGCGGGACTCGGAGACCTCGCTCGCAAGACGCCGATGCGGGCGGAGAACCACTTCAAGATCGCGAGCCTGACCAAGACCTTCACCGCCACCGTCCTGCTTCAACTGGTGAGCGAGGGCAAGCTGAGCCTGAACGACAGCGTGCGAGCAGCGTCTGCCCGGCGTCGTGCCGAACGGCAGCAAGATCACGATCCGCCAGTTGCTCAACCACACGAGCGGCCTCTACGACTTCGAGAACGATCCGCGCTACCTGAAGCCCTATCTGGCCGGCAACTTCGCCCACTACTGGTCGCCGCGCCAGCTCGTCGAGTTCGGCGTCTCGCACAAGCCGCTGTTTGCGCCCGGGCGCGGCTACTCGTACTCGAACACGAACTACGTCGTCGCTCAGCTGATCATCGAGAAGGTGACCGGACGAACGATCGGTGCCGAGTTCGAACGCAGGATCTTCGCGCCCCTCCACCTTCGCCAGACGAGCTACCCGACGAAGCCCGGGTTGCCCAGCCCGTACGCGCACGGCTACATGCTGCTCGGCCAACCACCCTTGACCGACGTGACCGGGCTGAGCCCGTCGATGGCACCGGGCTCGGGCGGCATCGTCTCCACCATGGACGACCTCGCCACCTTCTACCGGGCTCTGCTCTCCGGACGGTTGCTCGAGCCGGCGCAGATGCGGGAGATGAAGAGCATCGTCTCCGAACGCACGGGCAAGCCCACCGCCGGTCCCGGAATGGGCCTCGGGATCGGACGGACACCCAGGTGCGGTGGCTGGGGCCACAGCGGTGAACTGCCCGGCTACGACATCCAGCACGGCGTTCAGCGAGAACGGCCGGCGCCAGATGATTCTCATGATCAGCCAGGATGCGACCACGCTCCCGAAGGCCGCCTACGCGCTCTACAACAAGCTCCAGGTGAAGGCCTTCTGCGGCGGCTCGTAGGGCGTTGCGGAGAAACCCGAGAGTCCAGCCGCCGGAGGCACGCACCCATGACCGCAAGCGATCACCACTCACGTGCCGGCACGTCGGCAACGACTCGCTCGAGCGGCGCACGTCCTCCGCCGTAGACACACTCTCGTCCCGATCGCATCCTGTCTGGTCGGCCTGCACATCATCGACGACAACTTCCTCCAACCGCAGGCAGGCACCTCGGCCGCTGACCATCTCGTCAGCGGCCTTGTGCCTCTCGCACTCGTGGCCGCGGCGGCTCTTGCTTACCCACACATCCGCGCAGGAGCACGTGCCGCGCTCGCCCTGCTGCTCGGCTACTTCGGCGTGCTCGCTGGTACCGAGGCGGCCTACTACACGCTCGCCGGCGGCCGTTCCGGGGACGACTACACCGGTCTCGTCTCGCTCGTCGATCGGCGTTCCTGTTCGTCGGCGCCGGCACCGTCATGCTCTGGCGGAGCCGGCGCAGGAACGACCGCCTCCTCCGCCGCTACCTGCGACGCAGCCTCATCGGCGTCGGCGTGCTCGCCCTCGTCGCGATCGTGCTCTTTCCGACCGCACTCGCGTACGTCGTCACCCACACGCTCAGCGCCGAGGTTCCCGTCGCCGAATCTCGGTGCCACCCACGAGGAGGTCGCGTTCGAGACGCGTGACGGCTTGCGGCTCGAAGGCTGGTTCGTGCCCTCGCGAAACGGCGCGACGGTGATCGTCGTCCCCGGCCGCTCCGGCCCCCAGAAACAGGCGCGGATGCTGATCCGCCACGGCTACGGCGTGCTGCTCTTCGACCGGCGCGGCGAGGGGGCGAGCGAGGGCGACCCGAACGCGTTCGGCTGGGTCGGCGATCGCGACCTCCACGCGGCAGCCGCGTACCTGCGCAGCCGCCCTGACGTCGATTCACAGCGAATCGGCGGCATCGGCCTCTCGGTCGGCGGCGAGATGCTGATCCACGCCGCGGCCCACTCGGACGCGTTCAAGGCAATCGTCTCCGAGGGTGCGAGCGGCCAGTCGCTCCGCGACGGGCTGGCCAACGGGGACACGCTCGACGCCTTCCTCGGCGGCGCCCCGAACACGCTCGCAACAGCGATCTTCACGAACACGCTGCCGCCGCCGAGCCTGAAGGCAGAGATCCCGAAGGTCGCCCCGGCAGCGCTCTTCCTCGTCTACGGGGAAAAGGGCCAGAACGGCAGCGAAACAGGGCCGAACAAGCTGTTCTACGCGGCGGCGCGCGAGCCGAAGCAGATCTGGGAAGTTCCGAACGGCCAACACATCGCCGGTATCACCACGGAGCCGGCCCAGTATGAGCGCCGCGTCGTCGGCTTCTTCGACCGCATGCTGCGCGAGAAAGCAGGTACGCCGTGAGCCGCGGTCCTCCCAGCCAACGGAGCGACGCTGCCGCGATCTCGCCCGCGGCCTGGCAGCCCGGATCGGGCGGGCAGCCAGCGCCGACGACCTTCACCCGCCCGTCACCGCTCCGTGTCGACAAGAGAGGACGCCATGAATCGCATCATCTTCATCAGCATCGGATTTGCGGCTCTTGCCGCGGCGGCGGCTGTCGCGATCGTCGCCTCCGCCGGCGGCGCGCGGGCGTCTGCCCAGCGCGACCGGGGTCGCGTGGGTCCCCTGCAGAGGAGTAGCACCGACCGCAGCGGCCGGCACGCGCTGCGGCTCGATCCGCGTGCCGCTCGACCGTACGAACGCGCGGCTCGGAACGACGAAGATCGTCTTCGCGCTCGTGCCGCGCCGCGACGTTTCGCGGCCGTCGCTCGGGACGCTGGTGCTCTCGAGCGGCCCGATCCTCGCCGCCGCTGCGGAGTACACGGCGGGTCTCGATCCCGTGCGCTCGCGGCGTGACGTGCTGTTCGTCGATCAGCGCGGCACCGGCCGCTCCGGTGTGCTGGCCTGTCCCGTTTTGCGCGGCGTCGTGCCTGCGCTTCTTTCCGAGCAGCAGATGGTCTCGCGGATCGGCGCGTGCGGCCGCCAGCTCGGGCCGAGGGCCGGGCTCTACGGCACCGCCGCCGCGGCCGACGACATCGAGGCGGTGCGGGCGGCGCTCGGCCTGGAGCGGCTCGATCTCTGGGGTTCCTCCTACGGCACCTACCTGATGACGGTCTACGCCGCCCGCCATCCCGCCCACGTCCAGTCGCTCGTCCTGCACGGCGCCTATCCGATCGACTTCGACCCCTGGGCGCTCGACCGGCTCGCGGCCGCGCGGCGGTCGATCGGGCTCGTCTGCGCCCGCAGCGGCGACTGCCGCGGAGACGTCGTCCTGCGAAACCTGGCCGAGCTCGCCACGCGCCTGCGTGCCCACCCGGTCACGTTCACCGCCCCGGCCGGTGCCGGGCGCATGACCGTCCGCCTCGACGAGGCAGCCCTCGCCGGCGTCGCCTACGGCGCCGGCAACGTCGCCGGCTTCGGCCGGATCCCGGCCGCCGCGGCCAGCGCGCTCGCAGGCGACCTCGCACCCCTGCGCCGCCTGGTCGAGCTGACGCTGCAGCCGATCGACGAGGGCTTCGGACAGGGATTCGCCCAGCAGTGCCACGAGTACCCGCGCGTCTTCGCCTACGGCGACTCGCAGGCCGACCGCCGCGCCACCTATCTGCGCGCTCGCGCCGCGATCGGCGCGCGCGCACTGGCGCCGTTCTCCGCCGCGGCGTGGACGGCCACGCAACTGGAGGCCGTCGGCTCGTGCCTGGAATGGCCGAACGACCGCGCGGCCGCCCGCCCATTCGCGGCCGGGACGCCTCTGCCGGATGTCCCCGTCCTCGTCCTCGCGGGCGACCTCGACACGAACACCCCGGCACCCTCCGGCCGCCTCGCCGCTCGCCAGTTTCCGAACGCGCGCTTCGTCGAGATCCCCAACGTCGGACACACGCCCGAGACCAGCCCCTGCGGAGTCGCGCTCGCGCTCCGGTTCGTGACCACGCACGAGGTGAACGTGCGCGCATGTGCCGGAACCGGCGCACCCCCGCCCGTCGCCCCCCGCGCGCCTCTCGCCGCGGCCGGGTTGCCGCTCCCCGACGGAGGCGGAACCGCCGCCACGCGTCGCGCGATCGCGGTCGTCGTCGCCACCGCCGCCGACCTCGCGGACCAGACCGAGAACATCGGCCGCTGGAGCGCTGCGAACGGGCTACGAGGCGGCCACTACGCCACCTCGGCACACGGAGACGTCCGGCTCGACCAAGTCCGCGTCGTCCGCGACGCCGCGGTCTCAGGCGTCCTCGTGCAGACTGACGACGGGGGCGTCGAGGGCACGGTCCGGCTGACCGGCTCAGGCGTGGCGGGCGGGCTGATCCACGTCACGCTCGCCGCGAACGGCCACGGACACGCCACGGGTCACCTGAACGGGAAGGCGGTCGACGTACGCTTCCGGTTTTGAGGATCGCGCCCAGCGCACAGGCGTGCAAGGCGACCGGCGTACCCGACGTCAGCCCGCACGACCTCCGCCACCGCCGCGCGACGCTCTGGCATCTCGCCGGCGTCCCGATCGCGCAGGCGTCGTCGTGGCTCGGTCACTCAGCGCAGGAACACCTCCGGACCTTCGGCGCACGCGAGTCTCGAGGATCGCACCGAGATCGACTACACAGCGGTGCTCGAGCCGGAGACTCGGCGGGTGTGATCCGATTTCTGCGGGGCACCGGTGGGGCACCATTCGCGCCGCGATGGTCAACGTGACCCTCATGACCCATGGTTTCAAGCCGCTCCCGCTTGTCTATGCGGGTAGTGAAGGCCCATACGGGATTCGAACCCGTGCCGCCGCCGTGAGAGGGCGGTGTCCTAGGCCACTAGACGAATGGGCCGTGCGGCGAGGGAGTGTAGCGAACGGCCGACCGCGCGCCGAGCCGGCTACGGGGCCGGAAGCGGCTCGGTGTCGCCGTCGCGGGCGTCGATCCGGCTCTCGAGGCCGCGGCGGATCTCCTCGCCGGTTGCGAGCAGCGAGTCGTACCGAACGCGGCGCGGCGGCAGCTTCACGACGCGCACAGTGTCGTCGCGATCGCCGTGGCACCGCGCATACGCGGCCGCCTCGTCGAGGATCCTGAGCCGTTCCGGTTTGCGTCGAAGCCATGCCACAGGTGGACACCTACCACGCCGTGCGCGGCGAAGGAACCCGGCCCGCAACCCGTGTCCCGCACTTTGCACACGAAACGTTCGAGAGCGCTGTCAGCTCCAGGGCTTGCACGACCAGGGGCTCCAGCCACGACCGGAGGCGACGAAGTACCTGTAGGCCGCCTTCGCCTGCTCGAGGGCCGAAGGGCCGTGACCGAAGAGGAGCCGTTCGTTCGAGCCCATCTGGAAGAGCCCGAGATACTGGCCGTTTTGCGCTGACGTCGACAGGCCGGACTCGCAGCGCGAGACCGCGAGGGCCTCCCCGCAGTGCGGGCCGAACACGCGGCAGATGACGTTCTCCGGCTTGGCGGCCTCGACGGCGGCGAGGTGCCGGACCTTTGCCTGCACCTTCGCCTGGGCCGCGAGCGCACGCTTCGCCTGCGCAGCCATCTTCTTCGTGTGCGCCAGGCTCAGGGTGTGGAGCCGCAGCTGCCGCTTCGCGTCGGCCTCGAAGCGAGGGTCGCTCAGCAACCAGCGGTGCTTGTCGAGGAAACGAAGCACCTGTTGGTCCTTCTTCATGGTGCTCAGGTGGCGCGTTAGCTGCGCGCTCAGAATCTGCATTCGACTGGGACTGTGCCGTCGCAGGCACGACCAGCAGTATCAGGGCGCACGCGCCCATCGCCAGGGCTCTCAGGGTGTGACCTCCATCTCGGGGACAGGGCGCACGGACCCGCACTGAAGAACGGGCCGCTCGTGTCTCTCGCTCGTACAACCGTAGCGAACGAGGCACAAGAGAAGTTGCTCATCCTTACAAAATGCTTGATTTCGGTGTCACAAGTGTTGCCCCGTCGGGACACGGCAATCCGCGTCAAGGTGCGGCCTGCAACGAGAGAGCCCCGCAGTGGCTGCGATGCCGGCTTCACCGCCGCATCGAGCCCCCGCAAGTTTTCCGGCTCGTGCGCGTCTTCGTAGTTGGGGGGCAACTCCGGGGGAGGAGATGGCGCTCGCATCGAGGCGGGTTGCAAGGGGAGTGCGGCGGGCGCCTGCGGCCGACCGGCGGCAGGCGTGACAACTTGAGGGAAAGGAACGTGCATGACACGAAGGATTCTCCGCGACAAGGATGGCGGCCGGCGGAAGCGCCCTGCCGTCGTCGCTTCGCTCGCGTTGCTCGCGTTGGCCGTGGTGTTGACGGTCGCTGCGTCGGGCGCGAGCTTGCCGAACAGCAATTTCGAGATCGACACGGACGCGAATCTGGTCGTCAACGGTGGGGCGTCGGCTCTCGACTGGGCGAACGTGATTCAGAATCGCAAGGCGGACGACGCGTCGGGAACGAACGACAATTCGATGGGCGGCGGAACGAAGGAGGACACGGAGGTCCCGTCGATCACGGCGGGCGGGATTCCGCCCAACAAGAGCGATCTGAAGGACTTCGGCGTCTATAGCGAGGAGACGGCGAGCGGGAAGTTCATGCACCTGTACTGGACGCGTGTGCAGGATCCGAGCGGCACGACGCTGATGGACTTCGAGTTCAACCAATCGGCGACGGTCTCGGCCAACGGCGTGACGCCAGTCCGCACCAAGGGCGATCTGCTCGTGACCTACGAGCTGTCGAACGGCGGCACCAACCCCCAGCTCTTCAAGCACACCTGGCGCACCGCCGCGGCGGACGGCACCTGTGAGGCCTCGAACAGCTATCCGTGCTGGGGCGGCCGCACGGAGTTGACCGGGAATGCGATCGGCTCGATCAACACGACCGCGATCACCGAAGCGAACGCGGACGGTCTGGGCGCGCTCAGCGCCCGCACGTTCGGCGAGGCGTCGATCAACCTCGCCACCGTGTTCGACCCGAGCAAGTGCACGTCGTTCGGCTCTGCCTATCTGAAGAGCCGCTCGTCGGACTCGTTCACGGCGGCGATGAAGGACTTCATCGCACCACTGTCGGTGAACATCTCCAACTGCGGGAGCGTCATTGTCCGCAAGCAGACGTCTCCGGCCGACGCCACGACGGACTTCGATTTTACGAGCACCGTCTCGACCGACCCGGTCGATGCTACGGCAGCGTCGTTCAAGCTGAAGGACGACGGCGTGAAGACGATCGGCAACGTGGTGGCAGGCACCGGCAAGGTCGTGAGTGAGACCGTGGCCGCCGGCTACGTGCTCACCGACATCGACTGCAGCGCGAGCACCGTCGGGTTCGTCCTATGCGACCAACGTGACCGATGCCACGGTGGGCGGGGTGCCACCGCGCTCGGTCAAGTTCGACGTCGTGGTCGGGAAGACGATGGACTGCACGTTCACGAACACGAAGAAGCCGCAGATCAGGCTGGTGAAGGCGTTGGATCCGGCGGCGGATTCCGGGAAGTTCAATCTCGACATCACGCAGACGACGTCGAAGGCGTCGGCGACGGACGTCGGCGACGGCGGCTCGGCTCCGGCGAGCGGCTATGTGACCGTTGATGCCGGCAGTGTCACGGTGAGCGAGACGGCCGGGACGGGGACGGCGCTGGGGAACTACGTCAGCTCGATCGACTGCGGCTCCGGCTCGCAGGCCGGCACGAGCAGGACGATCACCGTCGCCAACGGCGATGTCACCACGTGCACGGTGACGAACGTGCGCAAGCCGCAGATCCGGCTCGTGAAGGTGTTGGATCCGGCGGCGGATTCCGGGAAGTTCAATCTCGACATCACGCAGACGACGTCGAAGGCGTCGGCGACGGACGTTGGCAACAACGGTTCGGCTCCGGCGAGCGGCTATGTGACCGTTGATGCCGGCAGCGTGACGGTGAGCGAGACGGCCGGGACGGGGACGGTGCTGGGGAACTACGTCAGCTCGATCGACTGCGGCTCCGGCTCGCAGGCCGGCACGAGCAGGACGATCACCGTCGCCAACAAGGACGTCATCACCTGCACGGTGACGAACGTGCGCAAGCCGCAGATCCGGCTCGTGAAGGTGTTGGATCCGGCGGCGGATCCCGGGAAGTTCAATCTCGACATCACGCAGACGACGTCGAAGGCGTCGGCGACGGACGTTGGCAACAACGGTTCGGCTCCGGCGAGCGGCTATGTGACCGTTGCTGCCGGCAGCGTGACGGTGAGCGAGACGGCCGGGACGGGGACGGCGCTGGCGGACTACGTCAGCTCGATCGACTGCGGCTCCGGCTCGCAGGCCGGCACGAGCAGGACGATCACCGTCGCCAACAAGGACGTCATCACCTGCACGATCACCAACAAGCGCCGGACGTTCGCGGTCGTCGCGTACGTTTGCGAGACGACGAGTGGCACGCCGGCGCTCTACAAGAGCACCGTCACGCTGCCGAACCCGGGCGGGGTGGCGAAGACGACCCAGACCAGCGTCCCGGCCGGCACTGACGCGACCACGCTGTGCGCGCTGGCTGCCAACTACGGAAGCCTGCACACAGGAGACCACCTGGCCAAGGTGTCGATCGGCACTGCACCCGCGCCGTAGCGCGCGACGACCATGGAAGCGAGGGGGCCCCAACGAAGAGGGGCCCCCTCGCCGGTTTGCAAGCGGGGTCTCTCCTGAGGCGGCTCGGCTGGAGCAGGGGTTCGGGTTCCAGACGTTCCGCCGCTCGTACGTGTCGGCGCTGATCGCGAGCGGCCGCGACGTCGCGAACGTGTCGAAGTACGCCGGCCACGCGTCCCCGACGATCACCCTCGACAGGTACGCACGCGAGTTCAACGCCCGCGAAGGCGACGACGACCGCGTGCGCGAGGTGACCGCGGGTCTGTGGGTCGCCGTCGCCGACAAAACCTGAACTTGCGACAACTTGCGGAGAACTTGCGACACACCCACGGATGCCGCGCCCCCGTGAACGACAAACCCCGGTGAAAGCAGGGGTTTCCCGGGCTGTCAGGCTGCGGGACAGGGACTCGAACCCCAACTTCCGGAACCAGAATCCGGCGTCCTACCATTAGACGATCCCGCAGGGCTCGGGCGGGATGGTAGCACCGCTCGTCTGCGGGGCGTCCGCGCGCCTCCGGGAGGTCAGAGCTCGAGGCGGTACACGGGGACGAGCCGCTTCTCGTTCTCCGTGTCGATGTGGGCAATCACCTCGACGTAGGGCTCGAGGCCCGAACCCCGCAGCTTGGCCTTGAGAAGGCCGTCGACCTGGTAGAGGCCGGAGGAGTTGTTCATCACGATCTCGATCTTGACCGGCTTCTCCTCGCCGTCCCCGATCGACACCTCGTCGATCGCGGCTGCCGAGAGGGAGTGCATGGAGACCGAGCCCGCCTCGAAGGGAATGCGGGAGCGACCCTTTGCCATGTCGAGCGCATCGGCGACGCGGAGGATGCCCGCCTCGAGCGCAAGCGGCTCGCCGTCCGACCGGTGACTCGTGATGGCCTGCAGCACCTCCGAGATGACGACCGTCCGGTCGGGCTCGTCGTAGATGCCGTCGAGGAGTTCGCGCATCTTCGGCTCCGAGAGGAAGAGGCTGAAGTCCTCGTGCCCGCGCCGGTGCACGGACATGCCGACGCAGTGCATCAGCGCGGAGAGGACGACGATCACCTCGGCATCGTCGTTCGTGAGCCCGTAGTCACGCACCGCGGACGGCTCGACCCCGTGCTTCATGAGCTGGCGCAGCAGCTTCAGCGCGATGTTGACGACGATCTGGATGTGCACCCACGAGTGGTCGTTGATGCGCATCCGCACGACCGCGTTCACGTTCGCGACATGCCACCACGCCTTCAACTGCGGGTCGGCGTTGACGCGGTCGAGCACACGGCGAAGCTTCCGGTTCCCGCGCTCGGGCAGGCGGATGCGCATGCCTGCGACGGCGTCGGCAGGGCTGAGCCGGGTCTCGCGGACGGCCTCGGCCGACACCGGCCCGTCGATGCGCTGCTCGATCTCGGGATCGAGCGGCTCTACCTCCGTCCGTTGCGGATCGACCTCGGCCATTCGGTCGCATCGTCGCACACGCCTCGCGGGCCGGGCGGACCGGGTCGGGCTACTCCAGCCGCGCGATCTCGCGCCGTGCGTGCGTGAGCGCCTTGCCAAGCCGGCGTCGGTTGACGGGGTCGTTCAGCCAGCCGCTCGCGCCGGATGGATGCGGAAGCGGGATCGCGATCGCCTCGTCGACGAGGTAGCTCTTGCCGATGCAGTCGGCGAGCGTCCGGGCGCCGAGAAGCGCACGAGCCGCGAGGCCGCCGACGGTGATCACGAGCTGTGGCCGGAGCAGCCGGAGCTCCCCCACCCGCCACGAGCTGCAGAGGCGCTGCTCGGCCGGCGTCGGCGTGCGGTCGCCACGGCTTCCCGCGCGTCCTGGGTAGCAACGGGTCACGGCGGCGCAGTAGAACGTCCGGTAGAAGGCTTCCTCGTCCAGCTCGAGCCAGCGGCGCAGAGTCCGACCGGCCCGGCCCCGCCAGGGAGCGCCTTCCGCTCCCTCGACGATGCCCGGCGCCTGGCCGTAGAGGTAGGCGCGCCGGCCGGCGCTGCCGTGGACGACCGGCAGCGATTCGAGCGGGAAGCCGGCTTCGACGCAGCGTCGGCAGCCGGCCAGGTCTCGCTGGAGCGCGCCGATCGACGAATAGCGCCGAATCGGTGTCGAGGATCCCGATGAGTCGTTGTCGACGGGGGGCATCCGGTTTCGGCCTCGCCATAGAGTAGGTGCGTGGTGCTCCTCGAATCGGTGCCGAACGTCTCCGAAGGTCGGGATCTCGCTGTAATCGCGGCGATCGGGGAGGCGTTCGGCAGCACGGCGCGCCTGCTCGACGTGCACTCCGACGCCGACCACCATCGCTCCGTCTACACGATCGTCGCCGAACCGCCCGAGCCTCGAGGACTCCCTGCTCGCGGGCGTCGCGCGCGCGGTCGAGTTGATCGACCTTCGGGAGCACGACGGCATCCACCCACGCATCGGGGCCGCCGACGTCGTGCCCGTCGTCCCGCTCCACGAGGGTGGGATGGAGCTTGCGCTCGATGTCGCGCGTTCGCTCGGGAGGCGCATTGCCGCCGAGCTCCGGCTGCCGGTCTTTCTGTACGGCGCGAGCGCGGACGGTCTTCGCCCTGCGTTCTTCAGGCGCGGAGGGACCGACGAGCTACAGCGGCGGCTCGACTCCGGCGAGTTGCGACCCGACTTCGGCCCGGCGCGGCTCGATCCCCGCGCCGGCGGCGTGCTCGTCGGCGCGCGACCGCTGCTGATCGCGTTCAACGTCGCGCTCGAGACAGGCGAACTGGAGGACGCTCGGGCGATCGCGGCGACGGTACGCGAGTCGAGCGGCGGCCTGCCTGGCGTCCAGGCGATCGGGCTCCTGCTTCCCGGGAACGGCCGCTTGCAGGTCTCGCTGAACCTCGTCGACGTCGAGCAGGCACGCCTGGCGGACGTCGTAGGGCGCGTCCGCGAGGCCGCCGCTGAGCGCGGGGTCGAGGTGGGGGCGGGCGAGCTCGTCGGCTTGCTCCCGGAGAGCGCCGTCGCCGAGGCGAGCGCGCTGGGGCTCGACGCACTCCCGGACGAGGTCATCCTCGAGCAACGGCTGGCTCGGTCGGAGCCCGGGGAGCCTCTAGACTCGCGCCCGTGACCGAGGCCTTGCTCCTGACGGGTGACGACCTCGTCATCGACGACGTCTGGGACGTAGCGATCCGCCGGCGTGACGCGGCGCTGGGAGACAGCGCCGTCGAGCGTATGTCTCGCTCGCGCGCCCTCCTCGACGACCTCCGTGGAGAGCACACCTACGGGGTCAACACAGGCTTCGGGCGCTTCGTCTCGGAGTCGATCCCCGCCGACCAGGCCGAGGAGCTGCAGCTGCGCCTGCTCCGCAGCCACGCGTGCGGTGTCGGGGAGCCGTACTCCGACGAGGTCGTTCGCGCGGCGATGCTGCTGCGCTCCAACGCGATCGCCAAGGGCTACTCGGGTGCGCGGGTCGAGACGGTGGAGCTCCTCCTCGACGTGCTCAGGAGCGGGGTCGTCCCGTACGTGCCCTCGCGAGGCTCCGTCGGGGCGAGCGGTGACCTGGCCCCGCTCGCCCATCTCGCGCTCCCGCTCGTCGGCGAGGGTGAGGCGTTTGTCGACGGGACGCGTCTCCCCGGAGCGGAGGCGCTTGCAGCGGTCGGCCTGGCACCGGTTCGGCTGCAGGCGAAGGAAGGGCTCTCGCTGATCAACGGGACACAGTTCATGTGCGCGATGGGCGCGCTCGCCGTCGTGCGCGCCCGCAGGCTCGTCCGCGTGGCCGACATTGCCTGTGCCCAGTCGCTCGAGGCCCTGCAGGGCTCGCTCACGAGCTTCCATCCGGCGATTCACGCGGCGCGGCCGCACGCGGGCCAGGTCGACTCCGCCGCGAACGTCCGCTCGCTCCTGCAGGGCTCAGCGATTCTGGAGTCCCATCGCTGGTGCGACAAGGTGCAGGACGCCTACTCGCTTCGCTGTGCAGCGCAGGTGCACGGAGCGAGCCGCGACCTGCTCGACTACGTCGGGCGCACGGTCGCGATCGAGCTCAACGCCGCGACGGACAACCCGCTCGTCCTCCTCGACGAGCGCGAGATCGTCTCGAACGGCAACTTCCACGGTCAGCCCGTTGCCTTCGCGCTCGACAGCCTCGTGCTCGCGGTCGCCGAGCTCGCGAACATCTCGGAGCGGCGTGTCGAGCGGATGGTCAACCCGAGCCTGTCGGACGGCCTGCCGGCGTTCCTCACCCGCGAGGGTGGCATCAACTCGGGGATGATGATCCTCCAGTACGTTTCGGCCGCGCTCGTCTCCGAGAACAAGGCGCTCGCACACCCGGCGAGCGTGGACTCGATCCCGACGAGCGCCGGCCAGGAGGATCACGTCTCGATGGGGAACGCTGCAGGCCTGAAGGCGCTGCAGGTGCTGGCGAACGCCGAGCGGTCGCTCGCGATCGAGCTGCTCGCCGGCGCGCAGGCGGTGGAGTTCCTCGCGCCGCTCGAGCCGGGGCGGGGGGTGGCGGCCACGAGGGCGCACGTGCGGACGCTGTCGGAGCGGTTGCGTGAGGACAGGTCCCTCTCGGCGGACATCGAGCGCGTGGCCGCCTCGATCCGGGACGGCTCCGTCATCGCTGCGGTCGAGGACGCGTGCGGAGAAGTGCTCCGGTGAGCCCGCTCGCTCGCAGGCGCCGGACGGAGGCCCGGGGCAGAGACGGCCGCCCGATTCCGGCACACCCGTATCGGGATGCGGCCCTCGTCTACGCCGCCATGGCCATCGTTCTCGTCATCGTGGCGACGACGACGGGAGGCGACTTCCTCAAGGCGATGCTCGCGGCGCTGATCTTCTTCGCGCTCGCGACGGGGTGGAGCTGGTGGCGCTTCCGTGTGAGGATCAAGGAGCGGGACGCCGCCCGGATCGCCGCAGCCCTGACCCGCGAGGCCGGAACGGCGAACGGAAACGGACGAGGACGGGCGGGATGACGGTTGCGGACTCGGTGGTCGAGGCCCTCTGCGGCGACCTGTCGGCGATCACGGCGCCGCGGGGCCAGCAGCTGAACGCGTTGTCGTGGCAGACCGAGGCTCCGCTGCGGATGCTGCTGAACAACCTCGACCCGGAGGTGGCCGAGCATCCCGAGGAGCTCGTCGTCTACGGCGGGTCGGGCCGGGCGGCCCGCTCGCACCAGGCGCTCCGCGACATCGTCCGAACGCTCCTGCGTCTCCGTGACGACGAGACGCTGCTCGTCCAGTCGGGGAAGCCTGTCGGCGTCTTCCGGACGCACCCCGGCGCGCCCCGCGTTCTCATCGCGAACTCCCTGCTCGTCCCGCGCTGGGCGACGTGGGACGAGTTCCGCCGGCTCGAGGCGGAGGGGCTGACGATGTTCGGTCAGATGACGGCCGGTTCGTGGATCTACATCGGCACGCAGGGGATCCTGCAGGGGACGTACCAGACCTTCTGTGCGGCGGGTGAGGTGCACTTCGGCTCGGCCGACCTCGCGGGACGCACGATTCTCACTGCGGGGCTCGGCGGCATGGGGGGCGCACAGCCGCTCGCGGCGACGATGGCGGGCGCGGCGATTCTCTGCGTCGAGGTCGATCAGCGCTCGATCGAACGGCGTCTCGCGACGCGCTACGTGGACGAGCAGGCGGGCTCGCTCGACGAGGCGCTGGCGCGCGTGCATGAGGCTGCGTCGGAAGGACGGGCGCTGTCGGTGGCACTGCGCGGGAACGCGGCGGATGTCTATCCGGAGCTGGTCGCCCGCGGCGAGCGCTTCGATCTGGTCACCGACCAGACGGCGGCGCACGACCCGCTCACCGGCTACGTGCCCGCGGAAGTGCCGTTCGAGGAGGCCGCCGGGCTGCGGGCGCGCGACCCCAAGCGCTACCTGGAGCTCGCGTCGCAGTCGATCGTGGCGCACGTCCGCGCGATGTGCGAGTTCGTCCGGATGGGATGCTACGTTTTCGATTATGGCAACAACTTGCGAGGGGAGGCCTATGCAGGCGGCCTGAGCAATGCCTTCTCATACCCGGGCTTCGTCCCGGCCTATATCCGGCCGCTCTTCTGTCGCGGCATCGGCCCGTTCCGCTGGGCCGTGCTCTCGGGAGATCCCGCCGACATCGCCGTCATCGACCTCGAGCTGCAGGGCCTGTTCCCCGACGACGTGCTCTTGCAGCGGTGGCTCGCGATGGTGCCCGAGAAGGTCGCCTTCCAGGGGCTCCCGGCGAGGATCTGCTGGCTCGGCTACGGCGACCGTGCCCGAGCCGGGCTGGCGATCAATGAGCTCGTCCGCGACGGCATTGTCTCGGCGCCAGTGGTGATCGGGCGCGATCATCTCGACTCCGGATCGGTCGCCTCGCCCTACCGCGAGACGGAGGCGATGCGCGACGGCTCCGATGCGATCGCGGACTGGCCGATCCTCAACGCGCTGCTCAACACGGCCGCAGGCGCGACGTGGGTGAGCGTCCACCACGGCGGCGGGGTTGGCATCGGCAACTCGATCCATGCCGGCATGGTCGTGCTCGCGGACGGTTCCGCGGATGCGGCCACGCGGCTCGAGCGGGTACTCGCTGCCGATCCGGGAACGGGCATCATGCGACACGCCGATGCCGGCTACGCGGACGCGGTCGACGCTGCGCGCAGCGGCGGCCTCGACCTACCGAGCCTGGCGGCCGCGCCGTCGACCGCGCTGTCGTCCGCGCCGTCGTCTGCGCCCTCGTCCGGGTTCGGGGACGGTACGGCAGCCACGGTGCCGTCGACGGCGGACCGGCCTCATCCGCAGGAGCCGGCGGCCGCGGACTCCGAGGCCGACCCGGCTCGATCCGTCCATTCGCCCGTGAGCAACCTGCTCATTCGCGACCTGGCCCAGCTCGCGACGCCGACCGGCAGCGCAGGACCTCTGCGCGGGGCTGCACTCCGCGACGTTCGGGTCATCGCCGACGCCTTCATCCTCTGCCGACAAGGACGCATCGAGGCGGTCGGCACGATGGGCGAGCTTCCCGCCGGCCTCGACGACGTCGAGGAGATCGACGGTCGCGGGCTCTCGGCCATCCCCGGCCTCGTCGACTGCCACACGCACGCCTGCTTCGGTGGTGACCGCGTGAACGAGTTCTCGCTGCGCGCGGGCGGCGCCACCTACGAGGAGCTGCACGCGGCGGGAGGCGGCATCCTCTCGACGGTGCGCGCGACACGGGCAGCAGGCGAGGAGGAGCTCGTCCGCGCGACGGTGCGCCATCGGTCGTGGATGCGCGCGCACGGAACGACGACGTTCGAAGGGAAGTCGGGCTACGGCCTCGACCACGACACGGAGCTCGCGCAGCTGCGCGCCGTGCGCGCGGCGGGCGGGATCCCGACGTGGCTCGGCGCGCACACGGTGCCGCCCGAGTTCGACGACGCCGACACGTACGTCGATTTCCTGCTGGCGGAGGTCCTGCCAGACGCCGCAGCACTCGCCGAGGCGGCTGACGTGTTCCTCGAGCGGGGCTCGTTCGACGCCGCGCAGGCGCGGCGCTACCTCGAGGCATGCCGCGCTGCGGGCCTGGCGCTGCGTCTCCACGGCGACCAGTTCACGGAGTCCGGTGCGATCGGGCTCGCGATCGAGCTCGCTGCGCGCTCGGTCGACCACCTCGAGGCGACCGGCCCGGACGGGGTTCAGCGCCTCGCTGCAAGCGACGTGACCGGCGTGCTGCTGCCCGCCAGCGCCCTCTTCCTGGGACGCCCGATGCCTCCCGCGCGGGCCCTGGCCGACGCGGGAGCGATCGTCGCCCTCGCGACGGACTTCAACCCGGGCAGCGCCTTTTGCGAGAGCCTCCCGCTGGTCCTGTCGCTGGCGTGCACGCAGATGAAGCTTGCGCCCGAGGAGGCGCTCATCGCCGCCACGGCCAACGCCGCGCACGTCCTCGGTCGCGCCGACGGCATCGGCAGGCTGCAACCCGGCTTCGCCGCCGACATCGTCGTCGTCGACGCCGCGGACTGGCGCCACGTCGCCTACCACCTCGGCGGACACGTCATCCATACCGTCATCGAAGCCGGAGCCGTCGCGTTCAGGCGAACGGCATAATCCTCGCAATGGCCACGCAGAAGCAGCGACGCCGGCGCGCCAAGGAGAAGCGGCACGACTACGACCTCGTCTACATCGACGAGGACGGGGTCGAGCAGCCGGTCGAGCGCGAGGAGCCGCAACGCACCGAGAGCGCGGGTGGAAAGGGATCGTCCGCACCCGCGAGCTCGAAGGGCAAGTCCAGCCGAGCCACCACGCGCCGCGGACGCGAGGTGCAGCCGCCGTCCTGGCCGAAGGTGCTCAAGCGCGGGGCCATCTTCGCACCGCTCTTCTTCGTGACGGTGATGCTCCTCGGCGGCAGCAAGATCACGATCGCGGGGGCGATCCTCCAGACTGCGCTGCTCATCGCCGTGTTCATCCCCTTCAGCTACTTCATGGACCGGGTGATGTGGCGCCAGCAGCAGAAGCGCCTCACCCGAGGCACGTAGGCGAGCTCGTGAGCCTGGCGGTCGATCGGCTCGAGCTCGGGCCGATCGGGACCAACACCTACCTCGTCCGCCCGTCCCCGGAGGCGACCCTGGCCGTCGTCGTCGATCCGAGCGGCGACGCGGCGACGATCCAGCGCGCGCTCGAGACCCTCGGAGGGCGCTGCACGGCGATCCTCGTCACGCACGGTCACTTCGACCACATCGTCAGCCTCGCGGATCTTGCCAACGAGACCGGCGCGCCGGTCTACGCCCCCGCGGCGGAGCGCATCCTGTTCGAGGAGCCGGCGGGCTTCGCGCCGCTCGGACTCACGATCCGCCCCTCGCGACCGGACGTCTGGCTCGAGGGGGGAGAGGTCGTCGAGGCGGCCGGGCTCACCTTCGCCGTCACCGGGGTCCCGGGCCATTCACCGGGCCACCTCGCCTACTTCGCCGACGGCCATCTCTTCTCCGGAGACGTCCTCTTCGCAGGCTCCGTCGGTCGCACCGACCTTCCCGGCGCCGACTGGGGCGTGCTGCAGGCGTCGATCGCCGCTCTTCTCGACTCGTATCCGCCCGAGACGATCGTGCATCCGGGTCACGGCCCCGAAACCACCCTCGGCGCGGAACTCGCCCGCAACCCGTTCCTCGACGATCATCGCGCAGCCAGGAGGGACCTGTGAGCGGAAAGATCGAGCGTCCGCGGGGAACCCACGACGTCGTGCCCGCGGACATGCCGCTCTGGCAGCGTGTCACCGGCGAGGTCGAGCGTCTGTGCGCGCTCTACGGCTATCGCAAGATCCTCACTCCGGGGTTCGAGGACACGGCGCTGTTTGCGCGCACGTCCGGCGAGGGGTCCGACGTCGTGCAAAAGGAGATGTACAGCTTCACAGACCGCTCCGACCGGCCTCTGACACTCCGCCCGGAGGGCACGGCGCCAATTTGCCGCGCCTACGTCGAGCACGGCATGCATCGCGATCCGCAGCCCGTGAAGATGTACACCATCGGACCGATGTACCGGTACGGCACGCCGGGCCGGGGACGCTATCGCGAGCACTGGCAGGCGTCGGTCGAGGCAATCGGCACGAGCGAACCCTCCATCGACGCCGAGCTGCTCCAGCTCTACGACACGCTCCTCCACCGGCTCGGCGTCACGGCGTACCACCTCGAGCTCAACTCGATCGGCTGCCCGCGCTGCCGGCCGGCCTACCTCGACGTCCTGCGCGCATGGCTCGAGGAGAACGACCACCGCCTCGACGCCGACACGCGTGCGAAGGTCGCGACGAGCCCGTTGCGCGTCTTCGACAACTACCTCGCCAAGCCGGACGACGTCCGCGCGGCGTTGGACGAAGCCCCCAAGATCGGGGAGTCGCTCTGCGAGGAGTGTGTCGCGCACTTCGCGTCGGTCCGGGCCGATCTCGACGCAACGGGGGTGGCCTACACGCTCGTCCCGACACTCGTTCGCGGGCTCGACTACTACACGCGGACGACCTGGGAGTTCATCGGCCCCATGGACAACGAGAACTCGACGATCTCCGGGGGCGGGCGCTACGACGGCCTCGTCGAGCAGATCGGAGGCCCACCAACTCCGGGCGTCGGGTTCGGCGCCGGTCTCGAGCGGCTGCTCATCGCCATGGAGGACGCGGGAGAGACGGCGGCCGCACCGACGATCGACGTCTTTTTCGCATTCGAAGACGGCGCCACGCGGCAGGACGTCGCGCGCTGGCTTGCGGAGTTGCGCGCAGGTGGGATTGCTGCGGACACGGACTACGCCGGTCGCTCGTTGAAGGGTCAGCTGACGCAGGCGGCCCGACTCGGTGCCGCGTCGACGGTCGTCGTCGGGCGAGGCGGATCGGTTCTGCGCCGTCCCGGGCAGGCGGACGAACCGATCGCCGCCGCCGACATCGTCGGCAGACTGTCCGGATGACCTGGCGGGACATCATGTGCGGCGAGCTTCGTGATGAGCACGTCGGTTCGCGCCGCACGCTCGCCGGGTGGGTCGCGCGGCGCCGTGACCACGGCGGGCTCGTCTTCGTCGACCTGCGTGACCGCACCGGCATCACGCAGCTCGTGATCAACCCGGAGCGCTCGTCGGAGGCCGCGGAGCTGGCGAAGGATGTCCGCAACGAGTTCGTGCTGCAGGCAGAGGGCGAGGTCGTGGCGCGCGCGCCCGAGGCGGTGAACCCGAACCTGCCGACCGGTGCCGTCGAGGTGCAGGTCGAGACGCTGAGCATCGTCTCCCGCTCGACGCCGCTCCCGTTCCAGCTGGACGAGGAGAACGTGGATGAGACGCTGCGCCTCCGCTACCGGTGGCTCGACCTCCGGCGCGACAAGCTGCAGCGGAACATCCGCCTCCGGGCGCAGATGATCGGGATCATCCGCCGCCACATGGAGGCGGCGGGGTTCCTCGACATCCAGACCCCGATCCTCTACAAGTCGACCCCCGAGGGCGCCCGCGACTTCGTCGTCCCGAGTCGGCTGCACAAGGGGACGTTCTTCGCGCTGCCGCAGAGCCCGCAGCTTCTCAAGCAACTGACGATGATCGCCGGCTTCGACCGCTACTACCAGATCGCGATCTGCTTCCGTGACGAGGACCTGCGCGCCGACCGGGTGCAGGAGATCACGCAGCTCGACGTCGAACTATCGTTTCCGGACCGGGCGGAGCTGTTCGCACTGATGGAGGAGGTTTTCGCTGCCGTCTGGCTCGAGTGCCTCGGCATCGAGATCCAGCGGCCCTTTCCGCACATGACCTTCGCGGAAGCGGACCGGCGCTTTGGCACGGACAAGCCGGACACGCGCTTCGCGCTCGAGATCGAGGACGCGACCGAGGCAACGCGGCGCTCGAAGTTCGGCGTCTTTGCGAGCGCCGAGGCCGTCCGTTTTCTGCGCGTACCCCGTGTGTACTCGCGTGCCGAGCTTGCGACGCTCGAGGAACGGGCCAAGGAGCTCGGCGCGAAGGGGCTCGCGTACGTGATCCGCGACGAGGCAGGCGAGGTTCGGTCCCCGATCGCGAAGTTCCTGTCGGAAGCGGAGCTCGCGTTTCTCGCACCGGCGCCGGGCGAGACGCTCCTGTTCGCGGCCGATCAGTGGCCGCCGACCTCGCGCGTCCTCGGGACCTTGCGCGTGCAGCTCGGCGCCGACCTCGGGCTCATCGACGATCGTGCGTTCACCTTTCTCTGGGTCACGGACTTCCCGATGTTCGAATGGGACGAGGAGGAGGAGCGCTGGACCGCTGTGCACCATCCGTTCACGCGGCCGACGGACGACTGGAGGGACACGTTCGCCGACAACCCGGGCGACGCGCTCGCGTACGCCTACGACCTGATCGTGAACGGCAACGAGCTGGGCGGCGGCTCGTTCCGGATCCACGAGCCCGAAATCCAGGCGCAGGTCTTCGACCTGCTCGCGTTGAGTCCCGAAGATCAGCGCGCAAAGTTCGGGTTCCTGCTCGATGCGCTCGCGATGGGCGCGCCGCCCCACGGCGGCATCGCGCTCGGCATCGACCGCACCACGATGGTGCTCGCGGGCGAGCCGAACCTGCGAGACGTGATCGCCTTCCCGAAGAACCAGGCTGGGCTCGATCCGATGAGTGGTGCCCCGTCGCCCATCACGGACACACAGCTTCACGAGCTCGGGCTGCGGGTCGTCGTGCCACCGAAAGGCCCCCGCCAGTAGTGCCTGCCGTGGTCGCCCAGCGGCTCCTCGTCCTTGCGGGTGTGGCGCTACTCGCGGGACTCGCGGCGCTCGCCGTCGTCGAGTGGCAGAACGACGATGCCAACGCGACGCCACAGCCGACCGGAGCAGTCGCGCCCGGCGGAGGCTGGTACTCGGCGCTCGCGGCGTCCCGCGGGCCGGCGGGCGACGCCGAGCGGACCACGTGTGGGTTCATCCTCACCGCGAAGTCCCTCGGCGTCACGCATCCCGTGCTGCCGTGCGGTGCGAGGCTGCTGGTGCGCTTCGGCGGCCAGACCGTGCTGACCGAGGTGATCGACAACAAGCTCAAGAGCGCCGGACGCCAGTTCGAGCTCACGGAGCGACTCGCGGTCATGCTCGGGCTCGACGGCACGCAGGAGATCGACTGGAGGTTCGCGGCCCGCCCGACGGGCTAGGATTCGACGTGCTCGACCCTGTGCGTGGCTCGGAGTTTCAACGTGAACCAAGTAACACCAAGGGAGCGCGTGTTCGGCGGAGGCTTTGCCAGAAGCCGGCAGCGCACCCACCTGGCTCGCCAGGTTCTCAATTGGCTCCGGGATTCATCGGCAGGGTGGAGCGCTGATACGGCCTGAGGCGGCCGCGGGGCCGCGCGCCGCGGTGCGATGGATAGTGCGCTGCGGCGTCACGGATAGTGTCAGGACGTGGCGTACACGCTGCTCAACCGGGACAATCCGTCCGTCGAGTGCTTCCGGGGCTCGTTCTACAAGATGCGTCGTAGGCTCGGGACGACGACGGCGTTCGGCATCAACGAGGTGCGGCTTCCGCCGGGCGTCGAGGCGCACGAGCACCGCGAGGACGACACGGGGCGATGAGGTGTACGTGATCATCGACGGCTCCCGGACGTTCACCGTCGATGGTGCCACTGTCGAGGTCACGGATGGTGAGTACCTGCGCGTCGACCCGGGCTTCACGCGGCTCGTCGTGGCGGTCGACGACGGGCTGGCGTTCATCGCCGTTGGCGGAAAGCCGCTGTCGGAGTACGACGGCCGCGCCTCTCCGTGACAGCCGTCACCGGACTCCACCACGTCCAGGTCGCTGCGCCCCCGGGCTGCGAGGATGCTGCCCGCCGCTTCTACGGCGAGCTGCTCGGACTGCCCGAGGTCGAAAAGCCGCCGTTGCTCGCCGACCGCGGAGGCTGTTGGTTCCGGTTCGGAGGCGGTGAGCTTCATGTTGGGGTCGAAGAGCCGTTCCGACCGGCGAGGAAGGCCCATCCCGGTCTGGCCGTGGGGTCGGTGGCCGCGCTCGAGTCGCTCGCTGTCGCGCTGCAGGCGGCGGGAGTCGAGACCACGTGGGCTGACGACGCCGAGATCCCGGGCCAGCGGCGGTTCCATCTCTTCGACCCGTGGGGGAACCGCCTCGAGTTGGTGGCGGAGCTTACGGGCGACGAGAACTGAGGCGGGCCAGCAGGGCATGGGGAGGGACCGAGTGTCGCGTCTCGACTCCGCCTCGAGTTGGTGGCGGAGCTGACGGGCGACGAATTGAGGCGGGCCGGCAGGGCATGGGGAGGGACCGAGTGTCGCGTCTCGACTCCGCCGACCGGATGCGCCTCGATGAAACCAACACGAGTCGGCCGATCCCAGAGGGAGCAACACCGGCGACCGGAGCGCGTCCTGGACGTGAGCGGCACGGGAGGCTGCACCCACCGACCCAAATCGTCAGCGGAGTCGGCACAAAGTCCGCCCACAATCGGCACAGAGTCGTCACGAGATCACCGATACCGTGTCATCAGGGCACGGGGGTGCCCCTGGGGGTGGTTGATCGAGGAATGCGTCCGCGTGAGGCGCTTCGCCGGCGTCGTGGGCCTGCCGGCGATAGATCCCGGCTCGGACTCTCGCTAGCCTCACTCCATGCCGCCCTTCGAGCTGATCGGCGATTCCGCCCGCGGCGACGAGTACGGCTTCGTGCGGCTGCTCGTCGACGGCGACAGGATCGTCGACGCTGACGCTCCGGGCCTCGAGCGCCCGCTCGCCGGGCTCACTCTCCTCGAGGCCGCGGCGGTGCCGGGCGACGTCCTCGCTGCGGACGCGCTCGCGAATGCGATCGGCCCGGTCTTCACGGCCGCTCCCGACTCCCGCCGGGTTGCGGTCGCCATGAGCGGCGGCGTCGACAGCGCTGTCGCGCTCCTCCGGGCGGCGCCGCACGCGGTCGGGGTGACGTTGCGCCTGTGGCTCGACCCGTCAGGGCCGAGCGCCGAGCGCGTCTGCTGCTCGCCCGCAGCCGTGATCGCCGCGCGCGAGACGTGCCACCGGCTCGGCCTGCCGCACGTCACGCTCGACCTCCGCGAGCAGTTCCGCGCGGCGGTCGTGCAGCCGTTCGTCGACGGGTACGCCGCCGGCCTGACGCCGAACCCGTGTATGCGCTGCAACGGGCGCTTTCGGTTCGACGAGCTCGTGGCCTTCGCCGCTCGCGCCGGGTGCGACGTGTTGTGGACGGGGCACTACGCGCGGATCGTGGAGCGGGAAGGCATGCGCCTCATCGCGCGCGGCCGCGACGCCGCGAAGGACCAGTCGTACATGCTCGCGACGGTCGAACCGGCGCTTCTCGACCGCGTGGCCTTCCCGCTCGGCGAGCAGGGAAAGGAGCAGACGCGTAACGAGGCGGCCGCGGCGGGGCTCGCGGTGGCGGGGCGGGCGGAGAGCCAGGAAGCCTGCTTCCTCGCGGGAGACGACTACCGTGCGTTCCTCGAGCGGCACGGTCTCGACCGCCGACCCGGCGCGATCGTCGACGAGGACGGCGTGGAGGTCGGCCGTCACGACGGCATCTGGCGCTACACGCCCGGCCAGCGTCGCGGGATCGGCATCGCGTCGCTCGAGCCGACGTACGCTTTGCGCGCCGATCCCGCCACGAACACGCTCGTCGTCGGGCCGAGGAGCTCGCTCGACGTGCGCCGCGTCGAGGTCGAGGGGCGCCTGTACCTCCCTCTCTCGCGGGGCGAGGCCAAGCTACGCTATCGCTCCGACCCCGTGCGAGCCGAGATCGTGCCGACTGCGACCGGCTTCGCGCTCGAACTGGAGGAGCCGGCGTCCGCGGTGGCGCCGGGTCAGGTCGCTGTTCTCTACGACGGCGACGCCGTCGTCGGTGCAGGCATCATCCTCTCCGCGAAGGGGTAGGATTTCCGCGATGCCAGCGCTCGCCTCGACCGCCGGAGACGCCGCCTACTGGGGTCTGGCCATCTTCCTCCTCGCAATCGGGCTCGCGTCCGCGTTCATGCTCTTCCGGCTCGGTCAGACGTTCGAGCGCCTCTCCTCCTTCATCCGAGGCACCGAGCGCGACCTGCTGCCGGTGATCGTCAAGTCCGGGAGCACGGTCGACCGGATCAACTACGAGCTGGACAAGCTCGACACCGTCACGGACAGCGCCGTCTCGATGGCAGACAGCGCCGACACGGCTGTACGCGCCATCTCGACGGCGATCTCGAAACCGGTCGAGAAGGTGTCCGGCCTCGCAGCAGGCCTGAGCCACGGCTTCTCGCACTTCCGCCGGTCGAAGGACTTCGGGGAGGCGACGACCGCGGCGCGGGAAGCAGCGCGGCAGCGTGAGGAAGACCTCCACGAGGACCTCCGCCACGCCGGCAGGACCTCGATGGAGACCGAACGTCCGGCCGCGCAGCCGCGACCGGAGGCGCAGCCCAGGCCCGACCCGTGGCCGCGGCCCGCGCCCGTGCCGAAGCCGAAGCCGGCCCCCGAGCCGCTCGACGACGAGCCTCCGACCGCCGCGTAGCCTGGCGGCGGATGTCCGCCGCCTCGACGTCGCGGGTACGAGCCTGCACGTCCGCACGTGGGCCGCGCCCGGACGGCGGGGATTCCGACGCTCGTGCTGCTCGGGACCGAGCCGGAGGAGCCGCGCGACCCGAACGGCCGGGCCGCCGATCGGATGACGGTGCGTTCCCGGAGGCCGAGCTGTGATCGGTCGACGGCATGCGCCACGCAGTCTTCGTCGACCTCGGCGTCGAAGCCGGCACGATCGCCGCCGACTGGCTCCGCAGCGTCGGCGTGGCCGGACTGCCCGATCCCTGACCCCCGCTACGATCGCGTGATGCGCACGACCGCCGAGCTTCGCGAGGGCTTCCTCTCGTACTTCGAGTCCAAGGGGCACCTACGCCGTCCGTCGGCGCCGCTGATCCCGCCGGCGGACGACCCTTCGACGCTGTTCATCGTCGCCGGGATGCAGCCGATGAAGCGCTGGTTCCTCGGCCTGGACGAGCCGCCGTCGCAGCGTGTCGTCACGTCCCAGAAGGTCATGCGGGCGGGCGGCAAGCACGCCGACCTCGACGACGTGGGCTCGACGGCGCGCCATGCCTCGTTCTTCGAGATGCTCGGCAACTTCTCGTTCGGCGACTACTTCAAGAGCGAGGCCATCCCGCTCGCCTGGGAGTTCGTCACCGAGCACATGGGGTTCCCTCCCGATCGACTCTGGGCGACTGTTTTCGCGGGCGATCCGGAGCTCGGCCTCGGCGAGGACGACGTCGCGGTACGAGGGTGGCTCGACGTCGGGCTGCCGCGTGAGCGCGTCGTCGGTCAGCCGCGCTCCGAGAACTTCTGGCAGGCGGCCGAGACGGGGCCGTGCGGGCCGTGCTCGGAGGTCTTCTACGACCGCGGGCCGGAGCACGGCTGCGGCGACCCCGCCTGCGGGCCCAACTGCGAGCGCTGCGAGCGCTACCTCGAGTTCTGGAACCTCGTCTTCATGGAGTTCGACCTGGCGGCCGACGGGACGCTGACTCCGCTGCCTCAGCAGAACATCGACACCGGGCTCGGCCTCGAGCGCGGAGCGATGCTCCTGCAGGACGTGAGCTCCATCTTCGACACCGACGGCTACCAGGCGATCATGCGCTGGGTGGCCGACGAGTCGGGTGTCGCCTACGGCGACTCCGAGCAGGCCACGAAGGCGCATCGCGTGCTCGCCGACCACGGCCGCGCGATGGTCTTCCTCATCTCCGAGGGGATCACGCCCTCGAACGAGGGCCGCGGCTACATCGTGCGGCGGCTCGTCCGCCGCGCCGTGCAGCAGGGCGAGCCGGATCGGGCTCCGCGACGTCTACCGGCTGCCGCGTATCGTGATCGCGCAGGTTGCCGGGGCGTTCCCCGAGCTCGTCGAGCACGCGGACGAGATCGAGCGGGTCGTGCGGGCGGAAGAGGAGCGCTTCGGCGAGACGCTCGAGCGCGGCCTCAAGGTGTTCGAAGAGCTTGCCGGCAAAGTCGCCGTCTCAGGCGAGGAGGCGTTCACCCTTGCCGCCACCTACGGCTTCCCGCTCGAGCTCACCGTGGAGCTCGCCGAGGAGCGCGGTCAGCCGGTCGACGTCGACGACTATCGCCGCCGCATGGCCGAGCATCGGGAAATCTCTCGCGCAGGGGGTGAGTCGGGCACGCAGCGCACTGCCGACTTCGCGGCCGCGACGGACCCGACCCGGTTCGTCGGCTACCACAAGACCGACGTGCTCACCGAGCTGCACGCCTACGAGGACCTTCATGACGGAACGTTCCTCGCCAAGCTGCGCGAGTCGCCGTTCTACCCCGCGGGAGGTGGCCAGGTCTCCGACCAGGGCGTCATCGAGCTCGACGGTGATCCCGCGACGCGCGCGGAGCTCGTCCAGGCGAGCCGCGTCGGCGACGACCAGGTGCTGACCTTCCGCGGCGCCGGCTTCTCGGCCGGGAGCCGCGTCCGGGCTGTCGTGCCCTGGAGCGTCAGGTTCCCCACCATGGCGAATCACACGGCCACCCACCTCCTCCAGGAGGCTCTTCGCGACGTGCTCGGCGACCACGTCAAGCAGGCTGGCTCGGCCGTGCGGCCGGACAAGCTCCGCTTCGACTTCACGCACGGGCAGCAGCTCTCGGCGGAGGAGCGCGACCGGATCGAGGAGCGGGTGAATCGGGCGATCTTCGAGAACCACCCGCTGCACGTCTTCGAGACGCCGATCGAGGAAGCACGCAAGCTCGGCGCCATGATGCTCTTCGGCGAGAAGTACGGCGACATCGTGCGCGTCGTCGAGATCGAGGGGGTCTCCCGCGAGCTCTGCGGCGGCACGCACGTGCGCTCGACGGCCGAGATCGGCCCGTTCGCGATCCTCTCCGAAGGCTCGGTCGGGTCCGGTGCGCGCCGCATCGAGGCCGTCACTTCAGGAGAGGCGTGGGCGCTGCTCCGCGGGCGCTCCCGTGAGCTCGACGCCCTCCGGGTCGAGCTCGACGAGACGCGACGAGAGCTGAAGCGCAAGCCGACCGACAGGGGTGCGGGCGAGGTGGACGCGATCGTCCGGGCGGAAGACGGCTTCAACCTCATCGTGCAGGCGGTTGACGGCCTCGGCGCCGACGCGCTGCTCGACCTCTCCGACCGCTTCAAGCAGCGCCACAGCCCGGCCGCCGTCGTCCTCGGAGGTGTCGAGGAGGGCAAGGTGACGCTGATCGCGAACTTCGACGAGGCCGTCGCCGACCGCATCAGCGCCTCGGACGTGGTGAAGGGAGCCGCCGCGATCGTTGGTGGGGGAGGCGGGGGGCGCCGCACGATGGCGCGCGCCGGCGGCAAGGATCCGGAGCGGCTGTCCGACGCGCTCGCCGAAGCCGAGCGGCTGATCCTGGCCGGCATCTGACGGCAGAGCAGTGAAGCGCACGATCCTCCTTCTCGCCCTCGCTGCTCCTCGTCGCGGTCCTGCCCGGCGGGGCGCGCGCCGACGATGCCGCTGTCGCCGCCTCCGTGACCAAGTGGTCGCTGCGAATCGCCCCGAAGGCACAGGCCCTCAGCGCGAAGATGTCGGCGAGCACGTCTCCCGACGAGTCGCTCGTCTTCCTGCGCTCCTTCACCAGGACGGGGCGCCAGGGCGCGGCGGCGATCTCTGCCACTCGACCGAGCACGGCCCGGGGGCGGAAGCTCAAGGCGCTCGCGACGCAGGCATTCGTGAGCTTCGGAGACTCCGGCGCGCTGCTGATCCGGGCCGTGCAGATGGTGAAGGCGGGCCAGAGCGAGGCCGAGGTGACGCCGACCCTGAACCAGGCGAAAGGGCGCGCGAACGCCGGCACCACCCGGTTGCGGAAGGCTGCCCCGCTGATCGCCGCGATCGCACGCTAGCCGTGCGGGTGCTCGCGCTCGACTACGGGGCCGCCCGCACGGGCGTCGCGGTCTCGGATGCGAGCGGCATGCTCGCGCGTCCTGTCGGTGTCGTTCGGAAGGCCGCTACGGACGCCGGCCTCGCCGAGGTTGCGCGTCTCGTCGCCGAGCACGAGGCGGAGCTGGTGGTCGTCGGCCTGCCGTTGACGCTTCGCGGCGAGCACGGCAAGCAGGCGGTGGAGACCGAGGCGTTCGTTGCCGCTCTGCGCGAGCTCATCGTCGTGCCGGTCGAGACGGCCGACGAGCGGTTCACGACCGCCCTCGCGCAGCGGTTCGGCGGCTCGGCCCCAGAAGATGCGCTCGCCGCAGCGCACCTGCTGCAGAGCTGGCTCGACCGGGCGGCGCGCGAATGACGCCGGACGCTGCTCGCGCTGCTCGCCCTCGGCACGATGCTGCTTCTTGCCGCCTGCGGGGGCGATCCCGCGCCGCCCGCGACGACGGCTGCCGCGCCGGCACCGAAGCGGCTGCGGATCATCTTCCCCGAAGGCCTGAACGTGCGAGAGATGGGTGACCGGGTCGCCGCGGTTCGCGAGATCGCCGTCGCGAAGCGGGGAGTCACGCCCAAGCTGACGCGCGCCCGCTACCTCACCGCGGTCGGGAGATCGCGGCCGCCGAAGCCGTTCCTGCGCGACTGGAAGCGCGGCATGGAGGGCTTCCTCTTCCCGGCGCTGTACGAGTTCACACAGTTCTCGACGGCCGATGAGCTCGTCGCCGACCAGCTCGCCGCCTTCCGCAGGAACTTCGCGCGGGTGAACCTGTCGTACGCGAAGTCGAAGAACCTGACGCCATACGACGTGCTCAAGATCGCGTCGATGATCGAGAAGGAGACGGTCGCGCCGCGCGAGCGGAAGCTCGTCGCGGCGGTGATCTACAACCGCCTCCGGAACCGGATGCCGCTCGGGATCGATGCCACGATCCGCTACGGGCTCGACATCCCGGGCACGAAGTCGCTGACGAAGGCGGCCATCGCGAGTGACAACCCGTACAACACCCGTCGTTTCCCGGGCCTGCCGCCGACACCGATCGCGAACCCGGGCCTCGCGTCGATCAAGGCGGCCGCGCATCCGGCCCGCGTCGACTACCTCTACTACGTCCGCATCCCCGGCACGACGCGGCATTTCTTCACCGCGAGCGAGAGCGAGTTCCTGCGCAAGGTGTGCGAGTTCGGCTACGCCTGCAACTGACGGACGACCGAGCGCACCTGACTCGCGCGGGCGCCCGGGCTGTGCAGGACAGGATCGACGCGGCGCGCCGGGCAATCACAGGCGTCCTCGCGCTGCGTTCTCGCCATGACGAGGATGCGCCTCCGGCCGGTGCAGGCTGGCGGGCCGTCGGTTCGCTCGTCCCTCCGGGATACTCCGGCGATGATCGAGATCCGCGGGACGACGACGCTCGTCGGGCTGCTCGGCTGGCCGACGTCGCATTCGCTCTCGCCGCCGATGCAGAACGCCGGCTTCGCGGCGCTCGGGCTCGACTGGGCCTACGTGCCCCTGCCGACGCCGCCGGAGCTCCTCGGAGACGCCGTGCGCGGCCTGCGCGCGGCGGGCTTCGCGGGTGCCAACGTCACGATTCCGCACAAGCAGGCCGTGATCGCGTTCTGCGACGACCTCGACGAGATCGCCCGCGCCGCAGGCTCCGTCAACACGCTCGTCTTCTCGGAGGAGGGCGTGCTCGGCGCGTCGACGGACGGCGACGCGGTCACGGGCCAGATCGACGCCGCGGATCGCCGCGCCCTCGTCCTCGGCGCCGGGGGGAGCTCACGTGCCGTCGTCGAGGCGCTCGAGCGCGCGGGCGCGGAGGTGACGGTGGCGAGCCGCCGACAGCCGGGGTGGCCGCCGTCGGCGGCCGGCTTCGACGTCCTCGTCAACACGACGCCGGTGAAGGACGAGCTGCTCGTCGTGCCCGGAGCCGGCCTCCAGGTCGTCGATCTCGCCTATCTTCCCGACGGCAGCGACACTGCCCTCGTCGCCGCCGCCCGCGCGGCTGGCTGTGAGGTCGTCGTCGACGGCCTCGATGTGCTGCTCTGTCCAGGGTGCCGCCGCCTTCGAGCGCTGGACGGGTTTCGCCGCGCCGCTGCGCGCCATGCGTGACGCGCTGCGGGGTGAGAGCACGTAGCGAGCAGACGTAGCGCGGGCCGGGGCCGGGCACTCCTTGCCCAGCACCCGGCCCGCGCGGCGCGCTACAGCTGTGGCGCGTCCTTGACCTGCTCCTTCGTTCCGTGCATTGGCCGCGCCTCCGTCTCTAGAGAGGCTCGTCCCAGTCGCGGTACCCGCCGCCTCCAGGCCCGTAGTACGTGCCGAGCTTGTCCCGGTAGCCGGTGTCGGACTTCATGGAGTCGTCGAACTCCGGCGCCGACTTGATCTGGTCCTTCGTCCGGTTGACCCAGACCTTCTCGTCGTCCTCATCGATCCTCTGGACGACGCCCGCGGGGAGCATGACCTTCTTCCCGAAGATCCAGGGACCAGTGTCGACGATGACGAAGCTCCCGCCGACGTCGTTGGTCGCCTCGTCGATCTTGCCGATCGAGCCGTCGAGCGCCTCGACCCCGAAGCCGCTCAGGTCGCGGCCGCTCGTCGGGTCGTACCCGATCTGGCTCTGGGAACGGTAGGTCCAGACGTCACTCGTCTGCATGGGATTCCTCCTGGGTTGCTTGTCTTCGAGATACCCCGCCCGATCATCGTGAAACCTGCGCGGCGGTCCGGCAACGTCAGCACAATGTCGGGATGGACTGGCACGACCTCGACGCCGATCCGCTGTTCGATGCCATCCGTGAGCAGGCGCCGCCCCCGGACGCCGAGCGGATGATCTGGGCGCTCGAGCGGGCGCTGCGCGTGGCCCGCATCGAGCCGGGCCTTCTCGACCACCTCGCGGTCGCAGCGATCTGCGCCCTCGCCTACCGCGACGGGACGACGCCGCGCGCGACGCTCGAGTTCCTCTTCCGCCGTGCGGTGGACGACGACACCTGGCGGGACGACTACGCGTCGCTGCTCTCGAGCGCCGGCTGAGCGCTTTTTCGTTCCGCCGCGCGCCGCACGGCGCCGGCCGTGCAGGTCGGAAGCCTCCGACGCGCTTCGGCGCGAGCCGACCCTCTAGGCTTGCGCCATGCCACTCGGCCTCGTCACCGCGGGCGAATCGCACGGCCCCGCGCTCGTCGCCGTCGTCACAGGGCTCCCCGCCGGTCTCGCGCTCGACCGCGACGCGATCGACGCAGACCTGCGACGGCGCCAGCTCGGCTACGGCCGCAGCCCGCGTCAGCAAGCTCGAGACCGACACCGTCGAGGTGCTCACCGGCCTGCGTCAGGCGCGCACCCTCGGCACGCCGCTCACGCTGTCGTCCGGAACCTCGACCACAAGAACTGGACGTGGGGGATGAGCCCCTGGGAGCCGGAGGGCGAGCCGCAGGGCAAGGGCACGAAACGAGTGACCCTGCCGCGCCCGGGCCACGCGGACCTCGCAGGCGTGCTCAAGTACGGGCACGACGACGTCCGCAACGCACTCGAGCGGGCGAGCGCGCGGCACACAGCGACGCACGTCGCGGCCGGCTCGGTCGCAAAGGCTCTCCTGGCGACGATCGGCATCACCGTCGACGGCCGGCCGCTCGAGGTGGGCGGCGCGCGCGGCGAGGACGGCATGCGCGAGGCAACGGACGCCGCTAGGAAGGATCGCGACACGCTCGGCGGCGTCGTCGAGGTCGTCGCCGAGGGCTGCCCGCCCGGGCTCGGCTCGTACGCCGAGAAGAGCGACCGGCTCGACGCGCGCCTCGCCTTCGCGCTCATGGGGATCCAGGCCGTCAAGGGCGTCGAGGTCGGCGACGGTTTCGCGCTTGCACGCCTCCGAGGCTCGGAGGCACACGACGAGATCGACCCGGGGCTCGTGCGACGCACGAACCACGCCGGCGGCCTCGAGGCGGGCATGACCAACGGCGAGCCGGTCGTCGTTCGCGCGGCGATGAAGCCCCTGCCGACCCTGATGAAGCCGCTCGACTCCGTCGACCTCGATTCGGGCGAGCCGGCCCAGGCGCTCGTCGAGCGCTCGGACGTGCAGGCGGTCGAGGCGCTCGCAGTCGTGGCCGAGGCGGTCGTGGCCTTCGAGCTGGCCCGGAGCGCCAGGGACAAGTTCGGCGGCGACGCGATCGCCGACTTCGTCGCCGCGCACCGGGCGTACCTCGAGCGCATCGAGTGGCCGCGAACGCCCTGAATCGGCACCTCGCGCTCGCAGGTTTCATGGGCGCGGGGAAGACGACGCTGGGCGCGGAAGCTGCCCGACGGCTCGGCCGGCCGTTCGTCGACCTCGACCGCGAGATCGAGCGCCAGGCCGGCGCGACGATCGAGGAGCTCTTCGCCCGGGAAGGCGAGCCGGCGTTCCGGGAGCGAGAGGCCGCCATCGCCTCCTCGATCCTCGATTCCGCGGAGCCGGCCGTGATCGCGCTCGGCGGTGGTGCTGTCCTCTCGGACACGACCCGGACGACGCTGCGCGCGCCGTGCGTTCACGGTGCTGCTCGAGGTCGAGTCCGGTGTCGCGTGGGAGCGCGCGAGCGCGCGAGGGGGGCAGGCCGCTCGCGATCGACGAGGACGCGTTCCACGCGCTCTTCCGGGAGCGGCTGCCGCTGTACGAGGAGATCGGCGGACGCGCACGCCCACGACGCCGACGGCATCGTGCTCGCTGCGGCGGGCGATCGACGTCAGGATCGGCGCGCTCGAGCTGCTCGAGGAGCTCGTCCCGGGGACGGGTCCGGTCGAGATCGTCGCCGACGCGAACGTGGCCGGGATCCACGGTGTCACGGCGCAGCTCGCGCTCGGCAGCCGCGACGTCGGCCCTCCACGAGGTCCCTCCCGGCGAGCCCGCGAAGGCGATCGCCGTGCTCGAGCGGCTGTGGCGCGCGCTCCGGATCGGCCGCGACGGCACGATCGTCGGCCTCGGCGGCGGCTGCACGACCGACCTCGCCGGCTTCGCCGCCGCGACCTACATGCGCGGCGTGCCTGGGTCGCGGTGCCGACGACCCTCGTCGGCCAGGTCGACGCCGCCATCGGCGGCAAGACGGCCGTCGACCTGCCGGGCGGCAAGAACCTCGTCGGCTCGTTCCACTGGCCGGTGCGCGTCGTGATCGACCCAGCCACGCTCGAGACGCTCCCGAACGAGGAGCTCGAGAACGGGATGGCCGAGGTCGTCAAGACGGGGCTCCTCATGGGCACGCCGGTGTGGGAGCTGCCGCTCGTGGATATCGTCCGTCGTGGCGCTGCGTTCAAGGCAGCGGTGTGCCTCGCCGATCCGCACGACCGCGGACCCGCGCAACCAGCTCAACCTCGGTCACACCTTCGGTCACGCGCTCGAGGCGGCGGCCGGCTACGAGCTCCCGCACGGCCGGGCCGTCGCGCTCGGGATGCTCGCAGCGCTCCGGCTCTCCGGGAACGAGTCGGCCGTCGCGGCCGTTCGCTCGCAGCTCGACCCCAAGCCGGTGCGCGTCGACCGCGAGGCTGCCTGGGCGGCTCTCGCACGGGACAAGAAGACCGTGGCCGGGACGCCACGGCTCGTGCTCCTCCAGCGCTGGGGCGAGCCGACGTGGGGCAACGAGCTCCCCGCGGCGGACGTGCGTGCGGCGCTCGACGACCTGATCGCCGATTAGAGTCACGTCGTGCGAATCGACGTCCTCAACGGCGTCAATCTCAACCTGCTCGGCCGGCGCGACCAGGCGATCTACGGCAGCCAGTCGATCCAGGACCTGGAGACGCAGATCTACGCGTGGGCGCGCGAGCTCGACCTGCAGGTCCGCTGCCGGCAGACGGACCACGAGGGCGAGTACGTCGGCTTCCTCCACCAGGCCCTCGGCTCGGCCGACGGGCTGATCGTCAACCCCGGCGCCTGGACGCACTACTCGTGGGCGATCCACGACGCGCTCGAGCCGTTCCAGGTGCCGTTCGTCGAGGTGCACTTGTCGAATGTCGACGAGCGGGAGGAGTGGCGGCGGCACTCGGTGCTGACCGGCCTCGGCGGCATGCGGATCGTCGGCAAGGGATTCGACGGGTATCGCGAGGCCCTGCAGCTCCTGAACGAGAGGCGCCCTGGATGACCCGTCTCGAACGCCTGGGGGCCGGCCTCGACATGCCCCTGCTCGTCACCGTACGGCGTCAACGTCCGCTACCTGACCGGGTTCGACAGCTCGAACTGCGCGCTGCTCGTCGAGCCCGGCGGCGCGACGACGGTCTACACCGACTTCCGCTACCTCGAGGCCGCGAAGGCGATCGAGGGAGTCGAGGTCGTACAGACCCAGCGGGACGTCGTGGGCGCGCTCGCCGACCTGCTTGCCGGGACGCGCATCGGCTTCGAGGCCACGCGACTCGTCTTCTCCGACTGGGAGACGCTCCGCGCCGGCGGCGCCGAACCCGTGCCGACCCGTGGTGCGGTCGAGGCGCTGCGTGCGGTCAAGGACGCGGACGAGATCGCAGCGATCGGCCGTGCTGCCGCGATCTCCGACGCGGTCTACGGGGAGCTCTCGCAAGACCACCTGGCCGGCCGCACCGAGGTCGAGGTGGCGTGGTGGATCGAGCGCGCGTTCCGCGAGCGCGGGGCACAGGCGCTCTCCTTCGAGCCGATCGTCGCGTCGGGCGAGAACGGCTCGAGGCCGCACGCCGGCGCGGGCGACACCGTCATCGCCGGTGGAACCCTCGTCACGATCGACATGGGCTGCGTCGTCGACGGCTACTGCTCCGACTGCACGAGGACGTTCGCGACCGGCGACCTGCCGGCGCAGCTGACCGAGGCCTACCACCTCGTCGCGGAGGCGCAGCTGGCCGGGCTGGCGGCCGTGCGGGCGGGCGCGCACGGCCGTGACGTCGACGCCGCGTCGCGCACCGGGATCGAGGCCGCGGGTCTCTCCGAGGCGTACGGCCACGGCCTCGGCCACGGCCTCGGGATCGAGGTGCACGAGGCGCCGGTCCTCCGGCCGGAGTCGACAGACGTCCTCGTGCCCGGAAACGTCGTCACGGTCGAGCCGGGCCTCTATCTCCCGGGTGTCGGCGGCTGCCGCATCGAGGACCTCGTCGTCGTCACCGAGGACGGCTGCGAGGTCCTCACGCACTTCACGAAAGAGCTGCTGACCCTCTCCTAGTGGGTGCCCGCAACGTTCGACCGGATGTTCGGCGACAACGAGCCGCCGTTCGCGACTGTCGCGGTAGCAGGTACCCTCCCGGCCGCGTGGCCGAGATCGTCAACACGAACCAGTTCAAGAACGGGATGCACATCGAGCACCGCGGTGCGATGTGGCGCATCGTCGAGTTCCAGCACGTGAAGCCGGGCAAGGGCGGCGCCTTCGTGCGCACGAAGCTGAAGAACCTCGAGACCGGGGCCGTCGTCGACGACACCTTCCGCGCCGGCGAGAAGTTCACGCGGGTGCACACGGAGGTGAAGAACGTCCAGTTCCTGTACGACGACGGCAGCGAGGCCCACTTCATGGACGAACAGAGCTACGAGCAGTTCGGGCTTCCACGTGCCGACGTCGCGGACGAGCTGGCCTACATCCTCCCGTCGTCGAGGGTGCAGATCCTCGCCGTCAACGGCAAGCCGGCGGGGCTCCAGATGCCGGCGTCGGTCGAGCTCGCCGTCACCGAGACGGAGCCGGGCGTGAAGGGCGACACCGTCTCGAACGTGACGAAGCCGGCGACGCTCGAGACCGGGGCGGTGGTGTCCGTCCCGCTGTTCGTCAACGTGGGCGACCGGATCAAGGTCGACCCCCGCGAAGCGCGCTACATCTCGAGGGCGTAAAGAACGGCGCCGAAGGCGCTTCCCTCTGGTGAGAGGCTTCAGCCTCTCACCGGCAGTCTCTCTCCCGCGTTTCCCGCGCTAAGGTCCCACCCGTTGCCGAGGATCGTCGACACCACCATCCGCCTGCTCTCCCAGGACCCCCTCGCAGGCAAGCTGCCGACCGGCGAGGTGCTGCGCATCGCGGAGATCCTCGACCGCGCGGGCTTCGCCTATCTCGAGGTGTCGGGCGGCGGCGTCTTCGACTCCGCGGTGCGGCGCGCGGTGGAGAGCCCATGGGAGCGCATCCGCGCAATCGACGCGCGCACCACGACGCCGCTCGGCCTTGCGCTCCGCGGCCGCTTCCTCGTCGGCTCCCGGCCCGTCTCGGCCGACATCGTGCGGCGCTTCGTCTCGTGTGCTGCCGAGAACGGAATCGACATCTTCCGGCTCCACGACCCGCTCAACGACGTCTCCAATCTGCGCGAGGCGGGAGAGGCGATCGTCGCTGCCGGCAAGGAGTTCCACGCCGGGCTCGTCTTCAGCGCGGGGCGAGAGGGGGAGATCGACGCCCTCGTCGAGCGCGCGAAGCAGATCCCGGAGCTCGGCGCCTCGCGCGTGATCGTCAACGACCAGACGGACTCGCTGCTGCCGCACATCACCGAGGAGCTCGTCCGGCGGATCAGCGAGGTGACCGGCTTGCCTGTGGGCCTCTTCGTTCAGGGGGCGGCCGGCACTGGCCTGCTCAACGCTGTCGTGGCCACGAGGCTCGGCGCGGACCTCGTCGCGACCGCCGTCTACCCGCTCGCGCTGACGCTGCACCGGGTGTCCGGCGAGTCGCTCGTCGACACGCTGGAGGGGCTCGGCCGCCCGACGGGCGTCACGACCTCGTACCTGTGGGAGGCGTCGGACCTCGTCGACGAGTACATCGGCGACGCTCCGGTTGCCCCCGTCGCGCCGCGCATCGCGGTGCGCGCGGCGGAGTACGACCTGCCGGCCGGTCTCGTGGCCGCCCTCGACGTCCACCTCCGCGCGCACGCCTCCGGGGATCGTCTGCTCGACACGCTGGCCGAGGTCGTGCGAATCCGCTCCGAGGCCGGGTGGCCTCCGTTGGCCTCGCCGATCGGTCAGATACTCGCTTCGCAGGCTCTTCTCAACATCCTCTCCGCGCGCCGCTACGGCACCGTGCTGGACGAGTTCCGGCTTCTCGTCGAGGGCGCCTACGGGACGACGCCCATGCCGATCGAAGAGTCGGTCGCGCGCGCGGTCGAGCTCGTCGCGGGGAGCGGCGGCGGGCTCGACGACGATCCTCCGAGCGCCGACGACGTGCGCGAGGCGGCCGAGGGGCTTGCGGCGAGCGAGGAGGATCTCGTCCTGCTCGCGATGTTCGGGCGCGAGGCCGAGACGCTCCTGCAGGCGATCCGGCAGCGCCATTCGCGCGAGACGTCGCTTCTCCTCGGGGACGTCGACGCGACGCGCGCCGAGCGCATCCGGGAGCTCGTCAAGATCGTGCAGGAGTCGGGGGTGGGGGAGATCGAGATCGAGGACGACGGCATGCGGGTTTCGGTGCGCCGCGCCGACGAGGCGGTCGCGGTCGTCGCCCCGCCGCTCGCGGCCATCCCTGACAGCGGCGAGCCCGAGCTCCCGCGACCAGGGCCCGCGGCGGCGATTCGCATCGAGTCACCGATGGTCGGGGTCTTCTACCGCTCCTCCTCGCCCGGGGCGCCGGCGTACGTGGAGGAGGGCGATGTCGTCACGGTCGGCCAGACGCTGTGCCTCCTGGAGGCGATGAAGCTCTTCAACGAGCTCAAGGCCGAGCACGACGGCAGGCTCGTCGCCATCCATGTGGAGAGCGGCCAGCCGGTCGAGTTCGGCCAGCTGCTGTTCGAGCTCGCGCCGGTCGACACACAGCCGATCGTCTAGCTATGTTCTCGCGCGTCCTCGTCGCGAACCGGGGTGAGATCGCGGTGCGGGTGATCCGCGCGCTCCACGAGCTCGGCAGCGAGGCCGTGGCGGTCTACTCGACGGCCGAGCGGGACGCGCTCCATGTGGCCATGGCCGACCAGGCCGTCTGCATCGGACCGCCGGCGGCGGCGGAGAGCTACCTCCGGATCCCGAACGTCGTCGCCGCAGCGGAGACCACCGGCTGCGAGGCCGTGCATCCGGGGTTCGGGTTTCTCTCGGAGAACCCCGCCTTCGTGCGTGCCTGCACGGAGAGCAGCCTCGTCTTCATCGGGCCGCCGGCCGAGGTGATGGAGAAGACGGGCGACAAGGCCCGGGCGAAGGCGGAGATGCGGGCCGCAGGCGTGCCGCTCGTGCCCGGGACGGAAGGGGCTGCGAGCCTGGCCGAGATCCGGGCCGCTGCGGCGGAGCTCGGCTACCCGGTGCTCCTCAAGGCGATCGCGGGCGGCGGCGGCAGGGGCATGCGCCTCGTCACGTCGCCGGCAGAGCTCGAAGCGGCCTTCGGTGCGGCGGGCGCCGAGGCCGAGGCCGCGTTCGGGGACGGATCCCTCTACCTCGAGCGGGCCCTCGTCCCCGCCCGGCATGTCGAGATCCAGGTGCTCTGCGACGGCCACGGCGGAGTGCTCACGCTCGGCGAGCGCGAATGCTCCATCCAGCGGCGCCACCAGAAGCTGATCGAGGAGTCGCCGTCGCCCGCCCTCACGCCGGATACGCGCGAGGCGATGGAGTCCTCGGTCGAACGGGCGTGCAGACAGCTCGGCTATGTCAACGCGGGGACGTTCGAGTTCCTGCTCGGCCCCGACGGCACGCCGTCGTTCATCGAGGTCAACTGTCGCCTCCAGGTCGAGCACCCCGTCTCCGAGCTGACGACGGGTATCGACATCGTCCGCGAGCAGCTCCGCATCGCCGCCGGCGAGCGCCTTCGGCGCACAGGTCGCGCGCCGCGCTCCGGCCACGCGATCGAGATCAGGATCAACGCCGAGGATCCCCGGCGCGACTTCGCGCCGACGGCAGGGACGGTGACGCGCTTCCGGCCTCCTCTCGGGCCCGGTGTCCGCGTCGACACCGCGGTCTTCGAGGGCGGCGTGATCCCGCCGTACTACGACTCGATGATCGCGAAGGTGATCGTGCGCGACGACGATCGCGATGCCGCTATCGCGCGCGCCATCCGCGCGCTCGTGGAGCTCGAGGTGGAAGGCGTGCCCACGACGAGGGAGGTGGCGCTCGACATCCTCCGCTCGCGCGAGTTCCGTGGAGGCGACTACTCGACCAGCTACCTTGCCGAGATGGAAGGCCGACTGCCCTCGATGATCGCCGAGGCCGTGTGACCGTCGTCAAAGTCGGCCGGCGGCGGTCGCGGCGGACGGCGCTCTTCCTCCTCTACCAGTGGGATCTCACGGGCCAGCCGCTCGCGTCCCTCTACGACGGGACGCCGGACGACTTCGCGTTGAGCCTGGCCGAGACGATCGCCGAGCGCGCGCCGGCGCTCGACGAGCGCATCACGGCCGCCTCCGACGCGTGGAGCGCCGACAGGCTCGGTACGCTCGAGCGCAACATCCTGCGCATCGGGGCCTACGAGCTCGAGGAGGGGACGGTTCCGGCCGAGGTGGCGATCAACGAAGCAGTGGTGCTGGCGAAGCGGTACGCGACGGAGGACGCCGCACGCCTCGTCAACGGCATCCTGGGCCGCATCCAGCGCGAGGACGACGCATGAGCGCGAACGAGAGCCTCGGGCGCGCGCAGGAGCTGATCGAGCGCCTGCGGGTGAAGCTGGACGAGCTCGACCAGCTCGCGGAGACGGGCGACGACGCCGCGGCGGTCGACGACCTGGCCGAGATCGCGGAGCTCGCGAAGCAGATCGAGGCCGAGGTGCTGCGGGCACGCGCGAGCGCCGATGCGGGCGCCTGACGAGCTCGCGGGCCTCGTCGGCGACTACCTCGCCGACCTCGAGCTCAGCCGCGACCTCGGCGAGCAGCGGGAGTCGATGCGATATGCCCTCGACGGCGGCAAGCGGATCCGCGGCGTCATCTGCCTCGCGACCGTCGAGGCAGCGGGGGCCGAGCCCGAGGCCGGGCTTCCGGCGGCGGCCGCCCTCGAGCTCGTGCACGCGTTCTCGCTCGTCCACGACGACCTGCCGGCGCTCGACAACGACGAGGAGCGCCGGGGCCGTGCGAGCGCGCACATCGCGTACGGTGAAGGCGTCGCGCTGCTCGCAGGGGACGCGCTCCTCGTCGAGGCCTTCAGGCTCGTGCTCGCGTACCCGTCCACCGGCCCGGCCGGCGAGCTCGCCGCGGCGACGCTCGGGATGATCGGCGGGCAGTACCTCGACATCACGGGCGCCGACGCGGACCTCGGCGAGGTTCACCGCCTCAAGACGGGACGGCTCTTCGCGGCGTCGGTCGGACTCGGCCTCCGCATCGCAGCGGTGCCGGAGGTCGACCAGAGCCCGTGGCGGGCCTTCGGCGAGGAGCTCGGAGTGCTGTTCCAGGTGGTGGACGACATCATCGACGGCGACGGCTTCGCCGAGCGGCTCGGCGTGGAGAAGGCGCGAGCCCTCGTGGACGCTGCGGCCGACCGCGGCCTCGCTGCGCTCGCCACCATCCCGGCGGACACGTCGGTGCTGGCCGAGATCGTCGAGAGCCTCGCCGTGCGCACTGCGTGACAGTTCTGGCGCCCGGCCGAAGCCGGGCGCCCTATGGCCGGCGTCGGGCTGAAGCCGGGCGCCGGAGCGTCGTGATTGTCCCGGACGGCAACTCCTCCGCGCCTGGTCGACTTCAGCAGCCAGCCCGTGCGACGCGCGGCCTCGAAGAACGCCGTCGCGTGCCGGCGGCCCGGGTCGGCGACGAGGGCGGTCCCATCGGCGGCGACCGCCGCGCCGAGCAGGGCGAGGACGGGCTGCGCATTCCGCTCCTCGTAGAGGACGTCGGCAGCGAGCACGAGATCGAACGACGGCGGCTCCGGCGGTCGCGCGGCGCCCCAGTCGAGCGGCGCAGTCTCGACCCGCAGCCCGTTCGCGGCCGCGTTTCTCGTCACGAGCTCGAGAGCGTCGGGCGCCCAGTCCGTCGCGAGCACGTGTGCCCCCGCGAGCGCGGCCGCGAACGACGGCAGCGCCAGCCCGCAGCCGACTTCGAGCACGCGCCGACCGCCGAGTGCCAGGCCGACCACGTGCCGGGCGAGCGCGATGCCGCTCGGCCACAGCTCGGCCCAGTAGGGCATGAACTCGTCCTCCCCGAAGCGATCCTCGTCGATCAGGCGCTCGGGGTCGTCCGGGCGGGCGATCAGGAGCTCGTGCCGGCCGATCGCGATCCGCTGCTCCCGCATGCGGCTAGCCTGCCACGATGAAGAAGCGGCTCGACGTGCTGCTGGTTGAGCGCGGCCTGGCGGAGTCGCGCAGCCAGGCCCAGGCGCTCGTGATCGCCGGTCTCGTCCCGGGCCACGACAAGCCCGGCGAGCAGCTCGACGAGTCGATCTCGCTCGAGATCGAGCGCCCACCCCGCTTCGTCTCCCGCGGAGGGGAGAAGCTCGCGCACGCGCTCGAACTGCTGTCCGTCGACCCGGCGGGCAAGGACTGCCTCGACGTCGGCGCCTCGACCGGCGGCTTCACCGACTGCCTGCTGCAGGCAGGCGCGGCTCGGGTGATCGCGCTCGACGTCGGCTACGGACAGCTCCATCCCCGGCTGCGCGCCGACGATCGCGTGACGGTGCTCGAGCGCGTGAACGCGCGGAACGTGACGAGCCTGCCGTTTTCCCCGGAGCTGCTCGTCTGCGACGTCTCGTTCATCTCCGTGAAGACGGCCCTGCCGCCGCTCCTCGCCCTCGCCGCGCCCGGCTGGGAGGCGCTCGTGCTCGTGAAGCCGCAGTTCGAGGCGGGCAGGGCCGACGCTCCGAAGGGCGTCGTGCGGAGCCCGGAGGTGCGGCGGCGCGTCCTGCTCGACGTCTGCTCCGCCGCGGCCGGCTGGGGCTCGCGGGTCGCGGGCGTCGTAGACTCCGGTCTCCCCGGGCCGAAAGGGAACCGGGAGTATCTCGTCCACCTGACCGAGAGCCTGGAGCCGACAGACCCCGATGAGCTCGCCCGCCGGATCGACGATGCCGTGGGGTAGCCGCATCACGAAGGCGGCGGTCGTGCTCCACGGCCGGCCGGAGGCGCTCGGCTCGGGCGTCGAGCGGCTCGAGTCGGTCGCGCGTGAGGAGGGTGTCGAGCTCACCGTGGTGCCCGGCGACGGTCAGCCGGCGCCGACGGACGGTGTCGGGGTTGCGATCGTGCTCGGGGGCGATGGCACCATGCTCCGGGCCCTCCAGGGCTTCCTGGGCACTGGCGTCCCCGTGGTCGGGGTGAACTTCGGACGCGTCGGGTTCCTGAGCTCGATCGGGCGGGACGACCTGGAGCGATGGCGTGCGGCGCGTCTTCGGAGGAGAGCTGGAGGTGGTCGAGCTTCCGACCCTCGACGTCGAGGTCGACGGCGAACGCTTCGTCGCCGTCAACGACGCGGTCGTCGCGAGCGGAGCGCTCGGGCGGATGATCGAGCTCGAGTGGTCGATCGGGGGCCAGAACTTCGGCCGCGTCCCGTGCGACGGCCTGATCTGCTCCACGCCATCCGGCTCGACGGCCTACAACCTGTCCAACGGCGGCCCGGTCCTGCTGTGGGGCCTCGACGCGATGGCGCTGACGTTCGTCGCGCCGCACGACCTCCGCGCCCGGCCGTTCGTCGTGCCACGAGGGCACCCACTCGAGGTCTGGAACCGGACGGCCGACGTCGGCTGCGCGGTGCTCGTCGACGGCCATCACCTCGCCGACGCAGGCCCCGAGGCGCACGTCATCGATCAGGCTCGGCGAGGGGCGGTCGCTCCTCGGGACGCTCCCGGACGCCACCTTCGTGCGCCGCTACCGCCAGAGCTTCGGCCCGGGCTAGTGCGGCGCCTCACAACGTTTTCCGGACGTGGCACCGGCGGCCACGTGTGCGACACATGTCCCTCGGTCTACCATCAGCACGATGCTGCGCCGACTCCGGATCGAGAATCTCGTCCTCATCCGCGAGGCGGACCTGGAGCTCGCAGGCGGGCTGAACGTGCTCAGCGGCGAGACCGGTGCCGGAAAGACGATCTTCGCCCAGGCGATCGGCTTGTTGCTCGGGGTCAAGGGGGACGCGGCCGCCGTCGGCCCCGCCGCGAGCGAGGCGTACGTCGAGGCGGAGCTCGACGTCCCCGACGGGTTCTTCGACGACGCCGAGACGGCAGCGCTCGCCGAGCTGAGGCCCGAGGACGAGGCGGGCCTCGTCCTCGCCCGCCGCGTGTTCGCCGACGGCCGCACGCGGGCGTACGCGTGGGGGCGCTCGATCGCGCGCGAGGACCTTGCTGCCGCGACCGAGCGGCTGATCGCGATGTCGGGCCAGTTCCAGCAGCGCCGGCTGGCACGGCCCTCGTACCAACTCGACGTGCTGGACGTCTGCGCCGGTGACGCTCAGATGCAGCGTCGGCGGGACGCGCGTGACGCCTGGAGGGCACTCGCGGCGGCTCGCCGGCACCGCGACGAGGTCGCCCGGGATGCCTTCGCGGCGACGGCGCGCGTCGAGGCGATGCGCGACCTCGTCGAACGGAGCGAGGGACTGGAGCACGGGGAGGAGGAGGCGCTGCGGGCCGAGCGGGAGCGGATGCGCCATGCCGCCGACCTCGCAGAGGGCGCCGTGCGCGCGACTGCCGCCGTCGCGCCCGACGAGGGTGAGGGCGCCGCCGCGCTTGCAGCCGCAGCAGAGCACGCACTTGCGCCGCTGACCTCGCTCGCGCCCGAGCTCGAGGCGACCGTGTCGGAGCTGCGCGAGCTGACCGTGCGCCTGAGCGAGGTGGGGAGCGACCTGCACCGGTTCGTCGCCTCGCTCGAGGCCGACCCGGCGCGCATGGAGGCCGTCGAAGCCCGCCTCGACTTGATCGCGGAGCTGAGGCGGCGGTTCGCGGCCGGCTCGCTCGAGGATCTGCTGGAGCGTCGTGTCGCAGCGGTTGCGGAGCTGGAGGCGCTCGAGGGCGGTCTCGATCCCCTGACGGCCGCCGAGGACCGGCTCACGCGGGCCGAGGAACGGTACGAGGCGGTCGCAGGGGCGCTCCGGGAGGCGCGTCACGCCGCAGCTGCACCCTTCGCGGCCTCCGTCCGCGAGAGCCTCGAGGGGGTCGGCATGGGAGAGGGCGAGTTCAGCGTGGAGCTGCGCGAGCGCGAGCCCGGCCCGAGCGGCCGGGACGAGGCCGCGTTCCTCATCCGCCCCAATCCGGGGCTCCCGTTCGGACCGGTCGCGGACACGGCCTCGGGTGGCGAGCTCTCCCGTGTGGCGCTCGCGCTCGCGGTCGTCGCGGGCGGTGAGACGCTGGTCTTCGACGAGATCGACGCCGGCATCGGCGGGGTGACCGCGCATCGCGTGGCCGAGACGCTCGCGCGGCTGGCGGAGCGGGCCCAGGTCGTCACGATCACCCACCTGCCGCAGATCGCGAACGTGGCCGAGCGGCACTTCCGGGTCGAGAAGGTTCCGGGCGATCCGACGCACACGCACATCGAGGAGCTCTCCGCCGACGAGCGGCGCGCCGAGCTCGAGCGGATGCTCGGCGGCGAGGAGTTCCTGACCGCCATCGCCGCGTCCGAGTCGCGCCGATGACCGAGGTCGTCGGCACTGCGAAGCTCGGCCGGCGGACGAAGGATCTCGTCAAGCGGCTGCGGCCCGGGGACCTCGCCATCATCGACCACGTCGACCTCGATCGCGTCTCCGCGGAGGAGCTCGCCGACTCGGGCGTGCGTGCAGTCGTCAACGTCTCGCCGTCGAGCTCCGGTCGCTTTCCCAATCCCGGCCCGCTCGAGCTCGTCCGCGCCGGCGTGTGCCTCGTCGACACACCCGGGGCCGACCTGTTCGAGCAGGTCTCCGAGGGCGAGACGCTGACCGTCAGGAGCGGCTCGCTGTGGCGCAACGGGACACGCCTCGCCGAGGGCGTCGAGCTGACCGAGGCGAAGCTGGCGGTTGCGCTGACAGACCAGCGGAGCCGCGTCACCGAGGCGCTCGAGGCGTTCGCCGACAACACGCTGCGCCACCTGCGCGACGAGGGGAAGCTGCTCGCCGACGGGATCGACTTTCCGCAGCTGCAGACGCGGTTCCGCGACCGACACGCCGTCGTCGTCGCGCGCGGGCCGGGCTACAAGCGAGACCTCCGGATCGTGCGACCGTACATCCGGAACTTCAAGCCGGTGCTTCTCGCCGTCGACGGAGGCGCGGACGCCCTGCTCGAGATGGGCCTGAAGCCGCACGTGATCGTGGGCGACTTCGACTCGGTCTCCGACGCGGCTCTCCAGTGCGGCGCGGAGCTGCTCGTGCACGCGTACGCCGACGGGCGGGCGCCCGGTGCCGACCGCCTCACCGAGCTTGGCCTCCCGTTCGCGACCGTGTCCGCGCCGGGCATCAGCGAGGACATCGCCCTGCTGCTCGCGCACGACCGCGGCGCCGAGCTGATCGTGGCGGTTGGCACGCATTTCAACCTCGTCGAGTTCATGGAGCGCAACCGGGACGGAATGGCGTCGACGTTCGTGACGCGGCTGAAGGTCGGCGAGGCCCTCGTCGATGCGAAGGGCGTCTCCCGTCTCGCGCCGGGCCGCATCGGCATCTGGCCGCTCGTCGTCGTCGCCGTCACGGGAATCACCGTGGCCGTCGTTGCGATCCTCGTCTCCCCGGCTCTCCGCAACGTGATCCATTCGCTCGGCCGCTCGATCGGCAACTCGCTCGGCCTCTAGTGCGGCGTCTCACAGCGTTAGCCGTCGCGACGGCGGCACCTACACTCTTTGCGTGTTCGACCTGCGCTATCACGTCGCCTCGCTCGCGGCGGTGTTCGTTGCGCTCCTCGTGGGGATCCTCGTCGGCGTCGGCCTGTCGGGGAAGGGGTTCGTGAACGACGCCGAGCGCGCGAACCTCAGTGGCCAGATCGCCGACCTGCGCCACGAGCGGGACGCCGCCCGCGACTCGCTCGATGCCGCGAGCCGCGGCGCGCTCGCCCTGAGGGGCTTCGCCGACGCGGCCTATCCCGCCGTCGTCCCGGGACGGCTCGAAGGACAGCGGGTGGCGGTGCTCTTCGCCGGCCCCGTCAACCGGGGCGTCTCGTTCGCGGTGGCCAAGGCGGTGCGCGACGCGGGAGGCACCGTCGTCCGAACCCGGTCGCTCGGCCTGCCGCTCGATGTGAAGCCCGTCGAGGACACGCTGCGGCGACAGCCGCAGTTCCGCCGGCTCGTGGGGCCCGACAGGCTCGACGAGCTCGGCGGCGCCCTTGCCGCAGAGCTGGCCGCGGGCGGCAAGACCCCGCTGTGGGACGCGCTCGGCCAGTTCATCGTGCTCGAGCGCGAGGGATCGTCCACGCCTCCGGCCGACGCCCTCGTCGTCATTCGCACGGCGGAGCCGCAGCGGGGCGTGACGAAGACGTTCCTCAACGGAATGTACACCGGCCTCGCCCGGTCCGGCGAGCCGGCCGTGGGCACCGAGTCCCCGGGAGCGTCTCCGAGTGCGTTCCCGGCTTTCGTCAAGGCGGGCCTCTCCACCGTCGACTCGATCGACACCTCGACCGGGAAGCTCGGCCTCGTGCTGCTCCTGCAAGGGGCCCAGCCGGGAAGCTACGGCACGGGGGAGACTGCCAAGGACGGCGTGCTTCCCGAGGTTCCTTCCGTCGCCGCGCAGCAGTGACGGAGCGCCTCACCGTCCTCGTCGCCGCGCGGGACGAGGAGGCGCAGATCGGGCAGACCGTCAAGGCGCTACGTGCGCAGTTCCCAGAGGCCGCGATCGTCGTCGCCGACGACGGCTCGCGCGACCGAACGGCCGCGGCGGCCGAGCAGGCGGGTGCGCGCGTGATCAGGCTGCCTCGTCGTGGCAAGGGCCAGGCGCTGACGCTGGCCGAGCGAGAGCTCGAGACCGGGTCCGGGCCCCTCCTCCTGTGCGATGCAGACCTCCGAGGCGATCTGCGCCCGCTCGCGGCGGAGGGCGCCGACGTTGCGATCGCGGTCTTCCGGGCGCGGACGGGCGGGGGATTCGGGATCGCGAAGCGCGCCGCCCGGGTCTTGATCGAGCTGCGTTGCGGCCGCTCCCTGCGAGAGCCGCTCTCGGGCCAGCGCCACCTGAGTGGGCGGGCGCGGGGAACCGTCTTCCCGGTCGCGATGGGATTCGGCGTCGAGACGCGGATGACGATCGACGCCGTGCGGGCGGGACTCGAGGTGGACGAGGTCGAGCTCGACCTCGAGCACCGCGCCACGGGACGTGACCTCCCCGGGTTCGCCCACCGCGCCCGGCAGCTGGCCGACCTCGTGCTCGCCTGCGGCCCTCAGGGCGTCAACCACCGCGGCCTCCGCCTGCCGCTCGTCGGCGCGCTCCTCGGGGTCGCGGAGCCCGGCGTGGCGCCGGTCGCCGCGATCGGCCTTGCAGACGACCTCTGGAGCGGCCCGGAGCGGGGCTTCCGCGCGCACCTCGTCACCGGCGTGACGACCGGCACGCTGAAGCTCGTCGGCATCCCGCTCTACGCGCTTCTGCGCACGCGCTCGCTCTCGGGAGCGCTCCTCGTCGGGCTCGCCGCGAACACGCTCAACCAGCTCGACACGCGGCCCGGTAGGGCGCTGAAGGCGTTCGGGCTCGGCGCGCTGCTGCTCCGACGGACGCCGCGCCGCGCGGTGCTGACGGCCGTCTTGCTCGCCCCCTACGATCTGAGGGAGATGGCGATGCTCGGAGATGCAGGATCGAACGCGCTCGGCGCCGTGCTAGGTTTCTCTTCCGTGGAGTTGCTCACGGGACGGAGGCGATGGGCCGCGATCGGCGCCCTCTCCGTCCTCAATCTCGCCGGCGAGCGCCGCTCGCTCGGCGCCGCCATCGAGTCGACGCCGGTCTTGCGCGCGCTCGACCGGTTGGGCAGGGGTGTGTGACGGAGCCGCAGGCGAAGTACGTCTTCGTCACCGGCGGGGTCGTGTCGGCCCTCGGGAAGGGCATCGTCGCGGCGTCGCTGGGGCGGCTGCTCAAGGCGCGCGGCCTCCGCGTCCAGGCGCAGAAGTTCGACCCCTACCTCAACGTCGACCCCGGCACGATGAGCCCGTTTCAGCACGGCGAGGTCTTCGTCACCGAGGACGGTGCCGAGACCGACCTCGACCTCGGGCACTACGAGCGCTTCATCGACGAGAACTCCTCCCGCAACTCGAGCCACAGCGCAGGCGCGATCTGGGAGACGGTGCTGCGCAAGGAGCGCAAGGGCGACTACCTCGGCGCCACCGTGCAGGTCATCCCGCACATCACGAACGAGATCAAGTCGCGGATCCGCCGAGGTGCCGCCGCTCAGCCCGCCGACGTCGTCATCTCGGAGATCGGCGGCACGGTGGGCGACATCGAGTCGCTGCCCTTCCTCGAGGCGATCCGCCAGTTCAGGCGCGAGGTCGGCCCGGAGAACGTGCTCTACCTGCACGTGACGCTCGTGCCGTTCATCGAGGCGGCGGGTGAGCTGAAGACGAAGCCGACGCAGCACTCGGTGAACGAGCTCCGCCGCATCGGAATCCACCCGGACATCGTCGTCTGCCGCTCGCGCGACGCGCTGTCGGACGACATCAAGGACAAGATCGCGCTGTTCGCCGACGTCGACGAGCGCGCCGTGATCGGGTCGCCCGACGTGTCCGACGTCTATCTCGTGCCCGAGCTGCTCCAGCGCGAAGGGCTCGACGAGCTCGTCTGCGAGCGGCTCGGGCTGCAGGTGCCGCCGGCGGTGCTCGGCGAGTGGAAGGACATCACCGACCTCATCGCGGAGCGGCGCGAGACGGTCGAGATCGCGCTCGTCGGCAAGTACGTGAAGCTCCACGACGCCTACCTGTCGGTCCACGAGGCCCTCAAGCATGCGGGCATGCACCAGGGGGCGAGGGTGCACGTGCGCTGGTTCGACTCGGAGAACATGACCTACGACGAGGCCGTCGAGGAGCTCGAGACGGCGGACGGCGTGCTCGTGCCGGGCGGCTTCGGGTCGCGTGGCTGGGAGGGCAAGATCCTCGCGTGCCGCGTGGCCCGCGAGCAGGGCATTCCGTACCTCGGCATCTGCCTCGGCATGCACGTCGCGGTCTCCGAGTTCGCCCGGCACATGTGCGGGCTCGAGGGCGCGAACTCGACGGAAATGGATCCCGAGACGCCGTCGCCTGTCATCGACCTGCTGCCCGAGCAGAAGGAGATCGAGGACCTCGGCGGCACTATGCGCCTCGGGGCACAGGCCGTCGAGCTGGGCGAGGACACGCGTACCCGGGAGATCTACGGCGAGGCGACGATCCACGAGCGCCACCGGCACCGCTACGAGGTGAACAACCAGTTCCGGGAACAGCTCGTCGCGAGCGGCCTCGTCGTCTCCGGCACCTTCCAGGAAGGACGGCTCGTCGAGGTCGTCGAGCTGCCCGACCATCCATGGTTCATCGCGAGCCAGTTCCACCCGGAGTTCAAGTCGCGCCCGACGCGCCCGGCCCCGCTCTTCCGTGGCTTCGTCGGCGCGGGCCTCGAGCGCGCCCGGGCTCGCTCGGGCCTCGCCGTCGAGGCCGCACGCTGAGCGACGTCCTCGGTCTCTTCCTCGAGCTCGCAGCCATCCCGAGCCCTCCGGGCGAGGAGCGTGCGGTCGCGGACCGTGTGCTCGCCGAGCTCGAGGACATCGGACTGAGGGCGGACGAGGACGGCGCCGGCGCCGAGATCGGATCCACGATCGGCAACATCCTCTGCCGCCTGCCCGGGCGCGAGGAGGAGGGAACGCCGATCTTCCTCTGCGCTCACCTCGACACTGTCCCTCCCGAGAACGGCATCGAGCCCGTCGTCGAGGACGGCATCGTGCGCAATGCCGCCGGGACGATCCTGGGCGCGGACAACAAGTCCGCGGTCGCAGTCATGATCGAGGCGGTGCGGCGGATCGTCGCGGACGGGGTGCCGCACGCCGGGATCGAGCTGCTCTTCACGCCGAAGGAGGAGGTCGGGCTACGCGGGGCCTATGCGTTCGACCGGACGCGGCTCGAGGCCCGGCTCGGCTACGTGTACGACCAGGCAGCGCCGATCGGGGAGATCATCCTGGGCGCGCCGACCCAGAAGGGAGTGTTCGCACGATTCCACGGGCGCGCCGCTCACGCCGGGATGTACCCGGAAGAGGGTCGCTCTGCCGTGCTCGCCGCCGCGCGTGCGATCGGGGACATGCGGCTCGGGCGGATCGATCACCAGTCGAGCGCGAACGTCGGCGTGATCAGCGGCGGGACGGCGCGCAACATCGTGCCCGAGTGGTGCTCGTTCCAGGCCGAGGCGCGCTCGCGCGACCCGAAGGTCGTCGCGGCGCTCGTGCAGGAGATGCTCGACGCGATCGGCTTCGCCGCGAGCATCTCCGACTGCACGGCCGAGACCGAGATCGAGCACACGTATGCCGGCTACACCTTCACCGCCGACGAGCCCGCGGTGCGGCTGGCCATGGACGGCCTCCGCCGCGCCGGCTTCGAGCCGTCGACGGGATTCTCCGGGGGCGGCGCCGATGCCAACGTCTTCAACGAACGAGGGCTTTCCTGCGTGAACCTTGCGAACGGGATGGCGGAGATCCATACGCCCGACGAGCACATCGCTGTCGCGGATCTCGAGGCCATGGTGGACGTGACGATCGCCATCGTCGGCGCCGCCCGGGAAGCCTGAGATGCCGCTCACGCTCCGCTGGGGCACCGTCACGGCGGTGACGCAGCACCGCGCCGAGATCGTCCGTTGCGAGGTCGACGGCGCGCCCTGCGTCGCCTACCCCCGGCAGACCGGAGGGGTCGAGGTGGATGACACGGTGCTCGTGAACGCGCAGAGCCGGGAGCTCGGGCTCGGCTCGGGTGGCTTCGACATCGTCGTCGCGAACCTCACCCGCGGTCTCGGCCTCGAGCCGCCGCCGTCCACGCACGTCATGTCCCTGCCGTACACGAGTGCGCAGAGCGCAACGGCGTGCGTGGAGGAGAGCGACCCGCTTGCGGACGATCTCGAGGGGCTGCCGGTTGTGTGCTCGGGCCTCCACAGCCAACTCGCACCGATCGTGGCAGGCGTCGGCCCCGGAGTCCGCGTCGCCTACGCCCAGCTCGCCGGGGGCGCGCTTCCCGTCGCCCTTTCGGACACCATCCGGCTTCTGCGGACACGCCGCCTGCTCGAGACGGCGATCGGTGTCGCCCCGTGTCTCGACGGCGACGTCCAGGCAGTCTCGACCGCGTCCGCCCTGACCTGGGCGAAGGCGAAGGGCTTCGACCTCGTCGTCTGCGGGATCGGGCCGGGGATCGTCGGCACGGGGTCGGTGTTCGGTCACGGAGGGCTCGCGGTGGCCGAGGCCGCGAACGCGGCTGCGGCGCTCGGCGGCCGCGCAGTCGTCACCGTGCGCTACTCGTCAGCGGACCCGCGCGACCGTCATCGCGGAGTCTCGCACCACACCCGCTCGGCGCTCCGGCTCGTCCTCGGTGCCCACGACGTCGCCTGGCCCCGCGGTCTCCCTGCCGACGGCACGATCGGATCGCTCGTCGAGGTTCCGGTCGACGACTTGCTCGAGGCGAGCTCGAACCTGCCCCTCAGCCACATGGGCCGCGGGCCTGCGGAGGACCCGTGGTTCTTCGCTGCGGCGTTCGCGGCCGGCCGTCATGCGCGGTCGCTGCTCGAGTGATGGAAGAGCGGGGGCTCGGCCCGGTGGTCGGACTTGGGACGTACCGAACCTTCGAACACGATGCGCGACTCGCGACGGACGTCGTCGCGTCCGCCCTCGCTGCCGGGACGTCGGTGTTCGACTCGTCGCCGATGTACGGGGGTGCGGAATCGTCGCTCGCGGTCGGCTTGCAGGAGCGCCGCGGGGAGGCGGCCGTCGCGACCAAGATCTGGGCAACGTCCGAGGCCGAAGGGCGCGCGCAGTACGCCGCCCAGCGGCGCTTCTTCGGCCGGGTCGAGATCGAGCAGGTGCACAACCTCGTCGCCTGGCGCGATCACGTGCCGTGGTTGCGCGTGGAGCGCGAGGCGGGGAGGATCGACCGCCTTGGCGTCACCCACTGGTCGACCGCGCATCTCGCCGAGCTCGAGCAGGCGTTGCGGACCGGGAGCTTCGACACGGTGCAGATCCCGCTCAACCCCTTCGAGCGCGAGTGCGAGTCGAGGATCCTGCCGCTCGCCGAGGAACTCGGACTTGCGGTCATCGTGATGCGGCCGCTCGGCGGGACCGACGGGACGGCGCTTCGGCGAGGCCCGGCTTCGATGCTGCTCGAGCCGTTGCAGGAGTTCGGGGTGGAGACGTGGGCGCAGGTGCTCCTGAAGTGGTGCCTCTCGGACCCGCGGGTCGACCTCGTCATCCCGGCCACGTCCCGGCCTGAGAAGGCGGCCGAGAACGCCGCCGCGGGATCCGGCCCGCTCTTCGGCCCTGACGAGCGCCGCCTCGTCGAGAAGCTCGCGAGGGGGTAACGCCCGCAGCCACACCTGCCTGTGGACAGAATGTTCGTCTTTCGGCGCGAAGGGTGTCTCCCGGAGGGAGACACCCCTTTTCGCACGTTGCGGGAAGTTTCGTCTGCCCGGGCGCGCGAGAGACCTGTGCGGCTCCGTTCCTGTATCGTGCCGCCGCGATGCGGATCGGAGTCGCCAGGGAGATCAAGCCTCGCGAATATCGAGTCGCCCTCACGCCGGCGGGCGCGCTCGAGCTCGTCCGGCGCGGCCATGTCGTCACGGTCGAGGAGAGTGCCGGGAACGGGTCGGGCTTCGCCGACGACGCGTACCGATCGGTTGGCGCGCGCATCGCCTCCGTGGACGAGGTCTGGGAGTCGTCGGAGCTCCTGCTCAAGGTGAAGGAGCCGATCGCCGAGGAGTACGGGCGACTACGCGCCGCGCTGACGCTCTTCACGTACCTTCACATTGCCGCCGACGAGCCGTTGACGCGCGCGCTCGTCGAGTCCGGGGTCACCGGCATCGCGTACGAGACCGTCGAGACGGCCGACCGGGCCCTGCCGCTGCTCGCTCCCATGAGCGAGGTGGCCGGCCGGCTCGCGCCGCAGATGGGCGCGTGGTCGCTCGAGAAGGCCCACGGCGGCCGCGGGATCCTGCTCGGCGGGGTGCCGGGCGTCCCTCCCGCCAAGGTGATCATTCTCGGTGGGGGCGTCGTCGGCCTGAACTCGGCGATCATCGCGCTCGGCATGCAGGCAGACGTCTGGGTGCTCGACAAGTCGGTGGCCCGTATGCGCGAGCTCGAGATCGCGCTCGACGGCCGCGTCACGCTCGCCATGTCGAACCGGCTTCAGATCGAGGAGATCCTGCCGGACGCGGACATGGTCATCGGTGCCGTGCTCGTGCCGGGCGCTGTCGCGCCGAAGCTGGTCACGCGCGACATGCTCGGCCTGATGAAGCCGGGAGCAGTGCTCGTCGACGTGGCGATCGACCAGGGCGGCTGCTTCGAAACCTCTCATGCCACGACCCACGACGACCCTGTCTTCGAGGTCGACGGAATCGTGCACTACTGCGTCGCAAACATGCCGGGTGCCGTGCCGGTGACCTCCACCAAGGCGCTGACGAATGTGACGCTGCCGTACGTCGAGGCGATTGCCGACAAGGGGTTCGCGCGGGCGATCGGCGAGGATCCGGCCCTCGCGAAGGGCGTCAACACGCTCGGTGGGACGATCACGTACGAAGCCATCGCCGAGGCGCACGGGATGACGTACACACCACTCGCCGACGTCGCCGCCGTCGGCTGAGCCCGGGGCGGGTCGTGGCGAGTTCGGCGTCAACGTCGCGATCGTGGATGGCGGCCGGGTGTTGCTGACGCTCCGCGAGGTTCTGGCCCGCTTCGGATCTACTCGGGCTTTGGCTTCGTCCTCGTCGGCGAGATCCTGATCACGGCGTACGTCACCGCCGCCGAGAGGGCGAGGATGGCGAGCACGTAGAGCGCCAGGCCGATCAGTCCGAGGACGGTCTCCATGTCGTGCGTAGACTACCGGCATGCCGCGGGCATGCGTGATCGTGCTCGATGCTGTCGGCGCGGGAGAGTTGCCAGATGCAGCCGAGTGGGGGGACGAAGGCTCGGACACGCTGGGAAACGTCGCCCGTGCTGTCGGCGGCCTCGACCTGCCCAATCTCGAGGCGCTCGGGCTCGGAAATGTCGAGCCGCTCGAAGGCTGCCCGCCGCAGCCCGGCGCCCCCGCTGTCGCGGGCCGGCTGCTCGAGCGCTCGCGCGGGAAGGACACGACCGCCGGGCACTGGGAGCTGATGGGGGTCGTGACCTCGGTGGCGTTCCCGACGTACCCCTACGGCTTCCCCGACGAGGTCATCGACCCGTTCATGAACCGCACCGGGCGCGGCGTGCTCTGCAACAAGCCGGCGTCGGGAACCGAGGTGATCCAGGAGTACGGCGAGCAGCACCAGAAAACGGGGAAGTGGATCGTCTACACGTCGGCCGACTCCGTCTTCCAGATCGCCGCGCACGAGGAGACGATCCCTCTGGAGGAGCTCTACGCCGGCTGCCGTGCCGCCCGCGAGATCCTGACCGGCAAGCACGCGGTCGGACGGGTGATCGCACGGCCCTTCCTGGGTACGCCCGGGCACTACGAGCGCACCGGCAATCGGCACGACTTCTCACTCGAGCCGCGGCGACCGAACTACCTGACTGCGATCCGCGAAGCGGGCAACACGACCTACGGGGTCGGCAAGATCGGCGACATCTTCGCCGGGTGCGACATCGACGAGACCTTCCCCACGAAGTCGAACGTCGAGGGCATCAACCGCACCCTGGAGCTGCTCGAGAACATCGATGGCGGGCTCGTCTTCACGAATCTCGTCGAGACGGATCAGCTTTGGGGACACCGCAACGACCCCGTGAACTTCCACCGCTGCCTGCAGGACTTCGACCGCCGTTTGCCGGACGTCCTCGAGTCGCTGCGCGAAGACGACCTCCTGATCCTCACGTCGGATCACGGCTGCGACCCGACGACGCCGTCCACCGACCATTCGCGCGAGCACGCGCTGTTGCTCGCCTATGCAGCGGGGCACAATGCGGCGGGCCGCATCCACGAGGGCGGGGAGTTCGGGGACGTCGGGGCCACTGTCGCCGCCTGGCTCGGGGCGAAGCATCCCGGAAAGGGCGCGCCGGGATCGCCGATCATCGAACGATGACCCTCGACGACCCCGCCGTCGTCCGGGCCGAATACGCGACCGAGAACGGCCTCGTCGCGCGGGCGTCCGTGTACCAGGGGGTGGCGGCGCCGGATGCGCGGGATGCGGCCTTCGAGGCGGTCGCCGAGATGAGCCCTGAACGCGTCCTCGAGGTCGGATGTGGCCGGGGCGAGTTCTCCGCCCGTATCCGCGACGAGCTCGCCGCGCGTGTCGTCGCCGTTGACCTCTCCCCGCGGATGGTGCAGCTCGCGCGTGAGCGAGGTGTCGACGCGCGCATCGGTGATGTGTGCGCGCTGTCCTTCGAGGCGCATGCGTTCGACTGCGTCGTCGCAAACTGGATGCTCTACCACGCCCCCGACATCGACCTCGCGCTATCGGAGCTCGCGCGAGTCCTGCGGCCGCAGGGGCGGCTCGTCGCGGCGACGAACAGCACGCGTCACCTCGAAGAGCTCTGGCAGCTCGTCGGTCGGGACAAGTCCGACGAGCCCAGGCACTTCTTCTCCGAGGACGCGGGAGAGCTCCTTGGCCGGTACTTCGCGCGGGTGGAGAGACGGGACGTCGTCAGCCCGATCTCGTTCGACACCCAGGGAGCGAGGGGCTACGTCGGCTCCTCGATCGCCCACAAGCACCTCGCGGCGAGGGTGCCCGAGCTGATCGAGCCACTCGTCGCGACCCGCCGGTGCACGGTGTTCGTGGCGGAGTCCGCATGACCGGCACGTCGGCCGGGCGGAGGACGTGATGCGACCCGCCGAGATGATCGAGCGGAAGCGGAACGGCGAGGAGCACGATCCCGCCGATCTCGAGGAGCTTGTCCTCGGCTACGCCCGCGACGAGGTGCACGACTACCAGATGGCGGCATGGTGCATGGCCGTCTACTTCAACGGGCTTTCGGGTGCCGAGACGTACGCGTTGACGGATGCGATGATCCGCTCGGGCGACACGCTCGACCTCGGCGGCGCGCTCGGCCGCAAGGTCGTCGACAAGCACTCGACCGGCGGGGTGGGCGACAAGACGTCGATCGCGGTCGGGCCCATCGTCGCCGCCTGCGGCGTCCCGCTCGGGAAGATGAGCGGCCGCGGCCTCGGGCATACCGGCGGCACCCTCGACAAGCTCGAGGCGATCCCGGGCTTCAGGGTGGAGCTGTCGACGGAGGAGATGATCGCCCAGCTGCGAGAGGTGGGCGTGGCGATCGTCGGTCAGAGCGACCGCCTCGTCCCGGCGGACAAGAAGCTCTACGCCCTCCGCGACGTGACCGCGACCGTGGACATTCGTCCGCTGATCGCGTCGTCGATCATGTCCAAGAAACTTGCGGCCGGAGCCGAAGCGATCGTGCTCGACGTCAAGGTCGGCGACGGCGCCTTCATGAAGTCGCTCGACGAGGCGCGTCTGCTCGCTTCGGACATGATCGACCTCGGCCGGCGGGCGGGCAGGGAGGTGACGTGCCTCCTCACGGACATGGACCAGCCGCTCGGGCGCGCCGTCGGCAACGCGCTCGAAATCCGCGAGGCGCTCGACACCGTGCGCGGGGAAGGCCCCGGCGACTTCACCGAGCTCGTCCTCGACGCCTGCGCGCGCCTCCTCGCGTACTCCGACCTCGGGATCGACGTCGCGGAGGGACGCCGGCGCGCCGAGGCGGCCGTCGCCGACGGGAGCGCGCTCGCGACGTACGACCGCTGGATCAGAGCGCAGGGTGGCGACCCGGATCCTCGAGCGCTCCCGGATGCACCGATTCGCGTTCCCGTACCGGCTCCCCGGGACGGGGTCGTGACCCGCGTCGATGCGCTGGCCGTGGGCATCGCCGCTCTCGAGCTCGGCGCCGGCAGGCGGACGAAGGCCGACGCGATCGACCACGCCGTCGGCGTCGTCTGCTTCGCGAAGCGGGGCGACACGGTGCTTGCGGGGGACGACCTCGCCGAGGTGCACGCGCGGGACCAAGCGTCTGCGGCAGCCGGAGCCGAGGCGGTGTCGGCCGCATACGTGATCGCCGAGGAGGCGCCTCCTGCGCAGGGCATCGTGCTCGAGATCGTCTCCTGAGCCCGGGGGTCGGATCAGGCCACGTCAGGAGACGTCCACGAGGGCTCGAGGACAACGGCTCGGGCCTCGCAGTCAGCCGGGACTCGCGGCCGGCCACGCAGTCGGCCCGCGCCGACAGTCAGCGCTCGCAGATCAGCGCTCGCAGCATCGCAGTCGGCTCACACAGCAGCGCTCGCAGGCCGGCACGCGCCTGCGGTCAGCGCGACGCTGTCGGGGACGCTGCGCGCCCTAGACTGGAACTGTGCCGGAGCTACCCGAGGTCGAGACGGTGCGTCGGTCGATCGCGCCGGTGCTCGAGGGGGCACGCCTCGAGGACGTCGAGATTCGCGATCCACGCCTGGTGCGGCCGTTCGACCCGATGCTCGTCGCGCGCGAGCTCGTCGGAGAGCGCGTCACGGAGGTCGGTCGCCGTGGCAAGTATTTGATTGTTCGGTTCGAATCGGGTCGGGCTCTCCTGATCCACCTCCGGATGACGGGGTCATTGCGTCACGCGCGCCGTGGGGCGCTGGCCGACGACCCGCACACGCGTGCCGTTCTCAGATTAGACAATGCATCGGACGTCGCCTACCGGGACGTGCGGCGTTTCGGGACCTGGGAGCTGCTCGAGGAGCGCGAGCTCTCGCCGTTCCTGAATGCCCGTGTCGGCCCCGAGCCGCTCGGCTCGCTCACCGCAGCTCGCCTCGGTCTGCGCCTGCGGGGCCGCCGGGCCCCGCTCAAGTCGGCCCTCCTCGACCAGCGGACGGTCGCCGGGCTCGGGAACATCTACGTCGACGAAGCCCTCTGGCGGAGCCGGCTGCATCCGCTGCGCAGCGCCGGCAGTCTCGACGACGACGAGCTGGCGCGGTTGCATCGTGCGATCCGCCGCGTACTTCGTCGCGGTATCGAGCGCCAGGGGTCGACGCTCCGTGAGTACGCACTCCCCGACGGGAGCAGCGGCCGCATGCAGGACGAGTTCCATGCCTACGGCCGCGGCGGCGAGCCGTGCGACCGCTGCGGCACACCGCTGCAGAGGATCGTGGTCGGGGGGCGGACGACGACGTTCTGCCCGCGCTGCCAGTCGGCGCCGCAGTCCGAGCCCGCCGTCGCGCGACGAGCCGTCGTGACGCGAGCCTGAGCTAACGTTGTGAGACGCCGCCTAGGCGGCGAGGCGCTCGGCCAGCAGGCCCGCGTGGTCGACCGCCACGAGCTCGCGGTAGCCGCCGATCGGCTTTCCGTCGATCAGCACGAGCGGCACTGTCCACTGGCCGCCCGCGTCGAAGACCGTCTGCCGGAAGCTCGGGTCGTCGTCGAGAACCACCTCGTCATAGTCGAGCTCACGCGCATCGAGGAGCGCCTTCGCGCGCAGGCAGAGCCCGCACCAGGCAGTCGTATAGATACGGATCTCGGGCACCAGGAACGGTAAACGCCCGCGCTCTCGCCGTTATTCCGCCACGAGACCCGAGAGGCGCGGGAGCCACGGCCGTTCCGGCCACGGTCGCTCGTACACTGGGGGCATGGCGCGATCCTCCACGACCGAGGCGGTCGTGCTCCGTTCCTTCCGGCTCGGCGAGGCGGACCGGATCCTGCACCTGTACACGAGCGACCGCGGGCGCCTTGGCGCCGTCGCGAAGGGCGTGCGCAAGACGACGTCGCGCTTCGGGGCCCGCCTGGAGCCGTTCTCGCACGTCGAGCTCGTGCTTCACGTGGGACGCGGCGAGCTGGAGACGGTCACAGGTGCCTCGCTCATCCGGTCGCACGACCGGGTCCGCACCGACCCGTACCGTCTCCAGGTCGGGATGATCGGGCTCGAGGCGATGCTGCGGCTCTTCACCGAACAGGAGTCCAACGAGAAGGCCTTCACCGCGCTGACGCGGTTCCTCGACGCCCTCGACGACGCGCTGCCGAGGCCCCGCTCACGCGCGGCCCTCGACCCGCTCGTACTCTCGTTCCAACTCAAGCTGCTGTGGGTGTCGGGCTACGCGCCGCATCTCGGGAGCTGCGTCGAGTGTGGCTCCACCGCCGCGCTGACGGGCTTCGTTGCGGCGGCGGGAGGAGCCGCCTGCGCTGCCTGCGACCCCGGCGGCATCCCGCTCTCGCCCGAAGGCGTGCACGGCGTGCGCGTCCTGCTCCACTCGCCGATCGCCGCGGCGCCGGCGGCCGGGCTCAGCGAACGCGCCGAACGGGATGCGCTCGCCGTGGTGACCGCCTCGTACGAGCACCACGGCGGGTTCCGGCTCAAGACCGTCTCGGCGTAGCGCCGCGCCGCAACCGTGCGCGGCTACCGCACGCCGACAAAGACCGATCGAAAAGCTCAGCGCAGCTCGAACGGCTCCGGCACCCGCCCTGCCACCACGTCGCCGAGGCCGCGGAGCGCCAGCGCGACATAGCCGCCTCGCTCGCCCGCGGCGAATCCGTCGGCCGTGACGAGCGCGGGGGACGGAACGGTGTCACCCCGGCGCAGCTCGAGGCCGGTGACTGCCCGCTCGTGCCCCTCGAAGACCGCGCGCGCGCCATCAAGCGGCACGCGGACGACGCTCTCGACCTCGTCTTCGTGCAGTCGGTACTCGTCGAGACGACGGTCGGAGCGCACGGCGAACACCTCCTGCACCTCGTTGTCGGTCCCGGAGTCGCTGCGCGCGAACCGGCGGCCGAGGCGGACGAGTTCGTGGAGCGTGACGCCGAGACCGATCTCCTCCTCCGCCTCCCGGGCCGCCTCGGCCAGGGTCTCACCGGCGCGCAGATGGCCGCCGACGGCGACGTCCAGTGCCCCGGGCCAGGTGTCCTTCGATGCAGAGCGCCGCTGGAGCAACGCAAACACGCTGCCGTCGTTGGCGACGCCGCCGACCCAGATGTGGAGAGCACCGTGCCAGTCGCCGTCGCGATGCACCTCGCCCCGCGGCTTGCGTGCGCCGGTGGCGACGCCCGCCGCGTCGAGCACGTCGAAGAGCTCGTCCTGCGGGTCGGTGGTCGAGCCGGGAGCGCGCAGGACGATCAGAACCGCTCGAGCACGTGCTCGAGCGCGCCCTCGGCGAGCAGCTGCTCCGTGAGCTCGTTGCGCCCCGGTCGCACTTCACGCTTGACGACGCCGTCCGCTGCGAGTCGGTACTGGCCGACCCAGTCGAGCCGGGGCGAGTAGACGTGCACGGTCACGGCGGGCAGGCCGCCGTCGTACGTGACGCGGTGGATGTAGCCTGGGCCGCCCTGGCGCGAGTCGCCCGCCCCAAGGATCCGGGACTGGGGCTCGGCGCCGTAGACCAGCAGATCCTCCTGCACCGTCCCGCACGCGACGCACAGCCCGACGCTCGAGATGTAGTGGTCGTGGAAGCCTGTGCCCTGGCCGGGCATCCACGACAGGATCCAGGCATCCATGCGGTCGTCCTCGTAGACGAGCTCATAGCGCCGCCGCTCCGGATCCGCGTGGACGAGTGGCTGCCAGATGTCATCTTGCGTCGCGAGACCGCGTGCGACCTCGTCGAGCTCGTCAGTGGACAGGAGACCGTCGTGCGGGACAAGGTCGTCGAGTGAAGCAAGGGCAGGGACGAACATCGATTCCACGGTCATCTGCATCAACGTCATGGTATCCGATCCGGATTTTTCGTCCATGTTTTGTCCTATTTGCCGGAGGTTGTCTCAACGTTCCGCGTCGTCGGACAGCCGCGGGAACGCCTCGCCGCGCGCGGACTGCACCCTCGCCGGCGGCGGGAGCAGGTGCCGGTTGCGGATCAGCCAGAGCCCGATCGAGAGGACGAGCAGGAAGATGCCGGTGAGCGCCCACAGGTCGGCGAGATTGAACGCGACGAGGGCGTGCTCGAAGTCGAGGATGAACGGATTGGGGACCTCCATCCCGTTCCATGCGGCCGAGAGGCTGTTGCCGAGGATCCCGGCGCAGAGGACGCCCGCGGCCGGCGCCACCTGGGGCGACGGGATCCGGGCGAGCATGGGCATGGCGGCGAGGAGGGCGAGCGAGAGCACGAGCCAACCCAGCGAGCGCTGGTGGTAGGCCCAGGGCTGCGTGGGCGTGCTCGCCTTCACGAAGAGGTCCGCTGCGGCGAGCGGGAGCGCAACGCAGAGCATGATCGCGACGCGGTGCATACGACCGACGGTACCGAAGCGATATCGCCCCGCGGCGGGCACCATGACAATCGTGCAAAGGCTCCTCGACGGCGGGCATGCCCTCGACGACGATCGGGCGCGGGTCGATCGCGGGGCGGTGCATGCGTTCATCTCGACGAGCTACTGGGCTGCCGGGCGCGAGCGAGCGGTGATGGACGAGCTCATCGCAGGCGCCGCCCGGGTCAGCGGCCTGTACGGCGCCGACGGCCGCCAGCTCGGGTTCGCCCGCGTCGTCTCCGACGGCCGCACCGTCTCCTACCTTGCGGACGTCTACGTGCTCGAGGAGGCTCGCGGGCGCGGATTCGGTCTCGAGCTCGTGCGCTTCACGGTCGACGAAGGCCCGCTCGCGGGCACGAGGTGGATCCTGCACACGCGGGACATGCATCGGCTGTACGCCAAGCTGGGCTTTGCCGCGCCCGGCGAGCGCGCGATGGAGCGTGACCGGCGGCAGTGATCGCTCAGGCGCCTTCAGCCGGGCGACGGAAGGAATGCTCACCCCGGCTGACAGCCTCACCGCCCCAACCTCTGCCCTGACGCGCGCTCTACGACGGCCGCGCCTCAGTCGGTCTTGGGCGTGCTCCACGGAGCCGTCAGGCGGTCGAGCAGGTGCTCCCGCGCGCGCGCGATCGAGATCCGCTCCTGGGCGAGCGAGTCGCGCTCGCGGATCGTGACCGTGTCGTCCTCGAGCGTCTGGTCGTCGATCGTCAGCGCAAACGGGGTGCCGATCTCGTCCTGACGACGGTACCGCCGGCCGATCTGGCCGCCGTCGTCGTACTCCACCGAGAGAACAGCCCGTAGCTCCTCGTAGAGCGCGCGAGCCTTGCTGCTCATGTCGTCGCTCTTCGCGATCAGCGGGAGGACGGCCGCCTTCACCGGCGCGAGCTGGGGGTGGAGCCGCAGCACGGTGCGGTCACGATCGGCGACGACCTCCTCGTCGTACGCGTCGACGAGAAACGCGAGCAGCGAGCGGTTCACACCGAGTGCCGGCTCGATCACGTGCGGGATGTAGCGGCCGCCGTCCTGCTCCACCCACTCGAGCTTCGTCCCCGACGACTGCGTGTGCGCCGTGAGGTCGAAGTCGCCGCGATTCGCGACGCCCTCGAGCTCCGACCATCCGATCGGGAACAGGTACTCGATGTCGCTCGTCCCGCGCGAGTAGTGCGAGAGCTCGTCGGCCTCGTGCGGACGGATCCGCAGGTGGCTCTCGCGGATCCCATAGCGCCGGTGCCAGTCGTAGCGCTCCTGCACCCAGTAGCCGTACCACTCCTCAGCGTCCGTGGGCGGCACGAAGAACTCCATCTCCATCTGCTCGAACTCGAGCGTGCGGAAGATGAAGTTGCCCGGCGTGATCTCGTTGCGGAACGACTTGCCGACCTGCGCGATGCCGAACGGCGGCTTGCGCCGGGCGATCTGGGCGACGTTCTTGAAGTTGATGAAGATGCCCTGCGCCGTCTCCGGGCGGAGGTAGACCGGCACTCCGGTCTCCTCGAGCGCTCCCACCCGCGTCTCGAACATGAGGTTGAACTGGCGGGCCTCGGTGAGGTCGCAGTTGTCGGTCTCGCCCGGGTGCTTGCTCGGGCGCTGGCCGCATTCGGACTCGTCGAGGTGGTCGGCCCGGAAGCGCTTCTTGCAGAACCTGCAGTCGACGAGCGGGTCGGTGAAGCCGCTGACGTGACCGGATGCCTCCCACACCTGCGGGTGCAGGATGATCGACGAGTCGAGCGCGACGATGTCGTCACGCTCCTGCACCATCGCCGACAGCCAGCGCTGCTTGACGTTGTCCTTGAGGAGCACGCCGTAGTGGCCGTAGTCGTACGACGAGCCGAGCCCACCGTAGATCTCCGAGGACGGGAACACGAAGCCGCGGCGCCTGCAGAGGGAGACGATCTTGTCCATCGAGACGGCGTCGGCCATTCTCGGACCCTACCCACCCGGAACGGCCGCGGTTCCAGCTAGCGTGCCCTCGATGGCAACCACGATCGCACGCTCACAGCTCGTCTCCGACGACCTCGAGGCTCGCGCGATCGCGTGGCGCCGCCACCTCCACGCCAACCCCGAGCTCTCGTTCGCGGAGCACGAGACGTCCGCATTCGTCGAGCACACGCTGCGCTCGTTCGGCGGCCTCGAGATCGAGCGACCGGCCGGGACGGCGGTCGTCGCGCGGCTGCACGGGTCGCGCCCGGGGAAGGTCGTCGTTCTCCGCGCGGACATCGACGCGCTCCCGATCCTGGAGGAGAACGACCTGCCGTACGCCTCGACGCGTCCGGGCGTCATGCACGCGTGCGGACATGACGGGCACACGGCCATGTTGCTCGGCGCCGCACAGCTGCTCGCCGGGCGCCGCGACGAGCTCGCCGGGGAGGTGCGCTTCGTCTTCCAGCACGCCGAGGAGGTTCCCCCCGGCGGCGCCCGTGAGGTCGTCGAGGCCGGCGTCCTCGACGGAGCGGACCTCATCGCCGGTGTGCATCTGCTCTCCAACCTCGAGACGGGGCACGTCTCGGCCGCGCCAGGCGCGGTCATGGCCGCCGCGGACCTCTTCACGCTGGAGATCTGCGGCCACGGCGGGCACGGCGCGAGCCCGCACGAGACCGTCGACCCTGTCGTGGTGGCAGCGCAGGTGATCACGAACCTGCAGCACCTCGTCTCCCGCGAGACGGACCCTTTCGACTCCGTCGTCGTCTCCGTGACGACCCTCGCGGCCGGAACGGCGCGGAACGTGATCCCCGGCTCGGCCCGGATCGGGGGAACCGTGAGAACGCTGTCGCCCCTGCGCCGCGAAGAGGTGCGTGACGCGATCGAGCGGGTGATCGCCGGCGTGACCTCGGCCCACCGGGCCACCTACCGCCTCGACTACGAGGTCGGCTACGACCCGGTCGTGAACGACCACGCTGCCGCGGCCGCGGTGCAGCGCGCCGTTGTGGCCGAGCTGGGGGAGGAGGCGCTCGTCGAGGTTTCCCCGGTCATGGGCGGTGAGGACTTCTCCGCCTACGGCGCCGTCGCGCCCGCCGTCTTCTTCTGGGTCGGGACGGGGAACGAGGAGCTCGGGACGACGTTCCCGCACCACCACCCGCGGTTCGACATCGACGAGGCGGCCCTGCGCGACGGCATCGCCGTCTTCGCGCGGACGGCGCTCGACGCGCTCGCGTAGTGCGGCGTCTCACAACGTTAGACAGGAAAGAGCATCGTTGTGAGACGCCGCACTACAGCAATCAACATGGAGTGGGGTGTCCCGCAACGATCATTTCCGGTCGAACGTTGCGGGACACCCCACTCGAGATCGAGCTCGCACCCGCCGACCTGCTCGCGCTGACCGGCGGGCGGGCTGCGCCGATCGCGGCGTGGAGCTGACGGTGCTCGAGCTCTTCCAGATCACCGGGTCGACGAGCTTCGCCGTGCGGGCCGCGCTCGAGGAGGCGGCGGAGCCCTACGAGACCGTCGACGTGCACCCGCGCCGGCGCGACGAAACGCCCGGCTTCGCAGACCTGAACCCGCTGCGGCGGGTCCCGGTGCTGCGCGACGGGGAGGTCGTGGTCTACGAGACGGGCGCTGTCCTGCTCTACCTCGTCGAGCGCCTCCCCGGCCGGGGACTCGGGCCTCTGCCCGGCGAGCCGGGTCGCGCCGAGCTGCTGCGCTGGATCCTCTGGCTCTCGAACACCCTCCACCACGCCTACGTTCCCATCCAGTCTCCCCGCTTCCTGACCGAGGACTCCGCGGCGTGGGAGGGCATCGGGCGACGCGGTCGCGAGAAGCTCGCGGCCCACGGGCGCTACCTCGAGGCGGAGCTCGCCGACCGCGCGTGGTGCCTGGGCGGCGCGTTCTCCGTCGCCGATATCTACCTCTACATGCTCAAGGGCTGGGAGAGCTACGGCGACGTCGTCCTCGGCGGGGAGCACGTCGCCATGCACTTCGCGCACGTGGGGGCGCGACCGGCGATCGCCCGCGCGCGCGAGCTCGACGACCTCGACGAGCGGCTGCTGCGTCACCACCCGGAGCTGCGGGCAGGCAAGCCCGTCGAGTGAGAGCCGGGATCGCGCTCAGCCGGCCTGCGACTTGACGTAGGCGACGTAGTCGCGCACGTCCTGCGCGGGCTCGGAGTACGCGTCGCCGAGCGCAGCCTCCGTCCTCGCCATGTACTCCTCGGCCCAGTCCGGGAACGCGTAGTCGATCGCGCGCAGGAACTCGAGCGTCGCGACGAGGCGGATGTCCGCGATCGACGGCTGGCCGCCGCCGATGAAGTCGTTGCCGTCGAGGAAGAATGTTCGGTAGACGTCGAGCGGCCCGGCGATCGCGGCCGCGGCCTCCTCCTGCGCCTTCGCCTTGAGCGTGTCGTCGGCCTCGGAGCAGCCGACCTCGCCCGGATACTGCGGGAACGACAGGGCCGGGTAGGTCGCGCGCGCGACGAGCGGGTAGAGCGTGCCGATCAGGTAGAACATCGCGCTGTCGACCATCGCCCGGCGGCCTGGATCGGTCGGGTAGAACGCGTCGAGCCCGTGCTTGTTGCAGAGGTACTGCATGATCGCGCAGCTCTCCCAGAGCGCGCCCTTCGGCAGGCCTTCCTCCTGGAGCAGCGGGGTCAGGTCGGCCGGGTCGCGCTCGAGGAAGTCCGGCGTCCCCTTCTTGCCCCACATGTCGACCTCGTCGAAGTCGAGCCCCGCGGCACGCACGAAGATCCGCGTCGTCAGGTTGTTGACGCTCGGCTTGAGGATGCTGAGGGTGTTGGTGGGCACGTCGTCCTCCTTCTCGTGATCGTCAGCTGTACGGGTCGGCGGGCCGCCGGTCGTCCGACAGCGAGGCGCGGGAGCGCTCGACCATCCTCTCGATCGCGTCCGCGAGATGCACCGTGTCGATGTGATGGTCGCCCCGCTCGACGCGGAGCCGGTGCGCCTCGAGCAGCACCTCGGCGTGCGTGAAGCCGACCGGCGGCTCGAAGCGATACGAGGCCAGCTCGATCAGCAGCCCGAGCGGGTCCTCGAAGTAGATCGAGTCCATGAAGCCCCGGTCCTTGACTCCGCTGTGGCTGATACCCCGCTCGTCGAGGCGCTCGACGACCTGCGCGAAGGTCGCCTGGGAGAGCGCGAAGGCCACGTGGTGGACGCAGCCGGGCTCCGTCGACACCCGGGCCGGATCGGCGACCCGCTCCTCGTTCGTGAACACCGTGATCAGCCTGCCGTCGCCCGGGTCGAAGTAGAGGTGGCTCTCGCCGGGGTTGTCGAGATTCGGCTGCTCGAACACGAACGGCATCCCGAGGAGGCCCTCCCAGAACCCGATCGACGTCTGCCGGTCGGCGCCGACGATCGTGATGTGGTGGACGCCCTGGGCCTGGATCTTCCGCACTGCGCGAGCCTATCTCGCCTCGAGCACGCGGGCAGCGAGCGCCGGCTCGACGTTGCCGCCGGAGATGACGAGGACGGTGGGGCCGTCCACCTCGACCGCGCCGCTCTCCACGGCGGCCAGCGTCAGTGCGCCCGTGGGCTCGACGAGGAGCTTCGCGTCGAGTGCGAGCCGCCGCATCGCGCCGAGCACGGCCGCCTCGGAAACCGTCACGATCTCGTCCACGAGCGCCGAGATGACGGCGAACGTGAGCTCGCCGACCGCCTGCGTCCGCACGCCGTCGCAGATCGTGCGGGTCACGTCGGCGGCCGGCCAGCGCACGATTCGGCCCTCCTGGAGCGACTGCCGGGCGTCGGCCGCGAGCTCCGGCTCGACGCCGACGACCCGCGCGTCCGGGCAGAGCGCCTTGACGGCGGTCGCGACACCCGAGATGAGGCCGCCGCCGCCGACCGGCACGACGACCGTCGCCACCCCCGGCAGTGCGCGGGCGAGCTCGAGGCCGACGGTGCCCTGTCCCGCGATGATCCTCTCGTCGTCGAACGGTGGGATGTACTCGAGCGAGCGCTGCTCGCGCAGCTCGGCCGCGACCCGCTGACGCTCGTCGCTCGAGTTCGCGCAGCGCACGATCTCGGCGCCGAAGGCGGCGGTGCGGGCGACCTTCACCGGGGCGGCGTTCTCGGGCATGACGATCGTCGCCCGGACGCCGAGCAGGGCTGCCGCCGCCGCGACGCCCTGCGCGTGGTTTCCGCTCGAGTCGGCGACGACGCCAGGCTCGATCCTCTCCGAGGGCGTGCGACGAGAGCGCGTTGTAGGCGCCGCGGAACTTGAACGAGCCCGTGCGCTGGAGGCTCTCCGGCTTGACGAACAGGTCGTCCCCGAGCGGCAGCCGGAGCAGCGGCGTCTCGACCGCGACGCCCTGGAGCCGCCGAGCCGCCGCCTCGACGTCGTCCAACGTGACTGGGAGCAACGGGGCGGCCACGCGAGCGATCGTAGCGCCGTTCCGGATACCCTCCCGCGCGTGAGCACGGACGAGCCCCCGGTCGAGCTCCATATCGTCTCGGACTCGACCGGAGAGACGGCGGCGCGACTCGTCCTGGCCCTCGAGGCGCAGTTCCCGGAGCAGGAGTTCGCCGAGATCCGACACCCCCGCGTCGAGTCGGTCGACGACCTGCAGCAGGCCGTCGCGACCGCGCGCGGGAGGCCTGCCGTCATGGTCTACACGCTGGTGGAGCCCGCGCTTCGCGATGCGATGCGCCAGCTCTGCCGCCGCGCCCGCGTCCACTACTGCGACCTGCTCGGGCACCCGATCGACGCGATCGCCCGCGTGTCGGGCATGTCCGCCCGCATGACCCCGGGCGCGAGGCCGCCGCTCGACCAGACCTACTTCAAGCGAATCGAGGCGATCGAGTTCGCGGTGAAGTACGACGACGGCGTCGGGAGCGGCCTCGACGAGGCGGACATCGTCCTCGTCGGCGTGTCCCGGACCTCGAAGACGCCGCTCTCCATCTACCTCGGCTACCTCGGCCACAAGGCGGCGAACGTTCCCGTGGTGAAGGGGATCGACCTGCCTCCGGCGCTCTTCGAGATCGACCCTGCGAAGGTCGTGGGGCTGACGATCGAGGCGGAACGGCTCGCGGAGATCCGGACCAACCGGGTCGCGGCGATGGGAGGCCCGAAGCAGCGGTACGCCGGCCTCCTCGACGTCTACGAGGAGCTCGAGATCGCGGCCGCGATCCACCGGCGTCTCGGTTGCCCGGTGATCGACGTCTCGGACTACTCGGTCGAGGAGACCGCGATGCGCGTGATCAAGCTCGTCGCGGATCGGCACCGCGAGCGGCGGGCCTCGCACGCGTGAGAGGAGCGGAGCCTCTGGCGGTCCGAGGGACGCTCGCTCGAGGACAAGGGCTGGGCGCCGCTCCGCTACTGGGCGATGTGGTACGCCTCGCTGGGAGTCGCGGTCGCCCTCTTCTACGTCATCCTGACGCCGCTCTGGATCGGGCTCCGGGCGGCCGCCTGGGTGGCCGAGTTCAGGGCGCGTCGGCGGTAGGGCCGGCGCGCTCGAGGAACGCGTCCACCTCGGCCTGGGTGCGGAGCCGGACGACGGGGAACGACGCGAGCTCCTCCGGATAGCGCTTCGCGGCGCGAGAAGTGCATCCGCACGGCGTACGGGATCAGCGCCTCCCGGCCCCAGAACACGCCGGCCAGGGTCTCGCGGTTGCCGTTCCAGATCTCCTCGTGGCCGCGCAGGCGGCGAACCGTGCGCCGGAGGAGGCGGGGCAGCCAGACGCGGAGGGGGAGGTCGATCCACACGACGACCTCGGCGTTCTCGAACACGAGGTGGCCGATCTTGCGCCGGTACCCGCCGTCGATGACCCAGCCGTCGCCCGCCAGGACCTCCTCGACCCGGCGCCTGAGCACGTCGTCCGGCGTCTCGGTCCAGTTCGGGCCGTGGACGAGCGCGTCGAGCTCGACGAAGGGGACGTCGAGGCGGCGGGCGAGCTCGCGGCCGAAGGTCGTCTTGCCGCTGCCGCTCGCCGACGCGGTGACCGAGACCTTCCTCACCGAAGGAGCCGCGTCGCCGCCAGCGGCTCGATGCCGGAGGACGAGACGCGGTAGCCGCGAGCGCCCGGCCGGTCGGCGACGACCTCGACGAGGTCGCGACCGCGGTAGTGGGCTGCGGCCCCGTCGTCGCAGGCGATCCCCGCCGGGAACCCTTCCGCGACGAGGCGTGTGTAGACCACGTGTGCGCGCGAGTTCCCGCCGAGCTCGAAGAGGAGGTCGTCGAGGGGCGAGGACAGGTCGCCTCCCAGGAATCCCCCACCCCCGATCGCCAGGATGTGGCCGGCCATGTCGCCATCCTCGCACGTACGCTTGTGCGAGGATCACGCCGATGCGCTACGTCTACGACTTCGACGAGGAGGCGCCCGGAGGCCGCGAGCTGCTCGGTGGCAAGGGCGTCGGGCTCGCGGAGATGACCGCGCTCGGAGTGCCGGTGCCGGCCGGCTTCACGATCACAACCGATGCGTGCCGCGCCTACATGGCGGCGGCGAAGGAGGTCCCCGAGGGGCTCGACGAGGAGGTCGGCACCCACATTGCGGGGCTCGAGGAGCGCGCGGGCAAGCGCTTCGGCGATCCCTCCGACCCGCTGCTCGTCTCGGTGCGCTCGGGCGCGAAGATCTCGATGCCCGGGATGATGGACACGATCCTCAACCTCGGCCTGAACGACGTCGCCGTCGAGGGCCAGGCGGCCTCGACCGGCAACCCGCGCTTCGCCTACGACTCCTACCGCCGGCTGATCCAGATGTACGGCGAGGTCGTGGACGGCGTCGACGCGCACCGGTTCGAGGGCGCCCTCGCGGACCTCAAGGCCGCCCGCGGCGTCACGAACGACGTCGACCTCGGCGCCGACGACCTGAAGGAGCTGATCGCCACGTTCCAGCGCGTCTACGAGGAGGAGGTCGGCTCGGGCTTCCCGCAGGACCCGCGGGAGCAGCTGCGCCGCGCCTACCGGGCGGTCTTCGACTCCTGGGACGCGCCGCGGGCCCAGGTCTACCGGCGCACCTACGAGATCCCCGACGACATCGGCACGGCCGTGAACGTCGTCCAGATGGTCTTCGGCAACAAGGGTGAGACATCCGGGACGGGCGTGTGCTTCACGCGCGATCCGTCGACGGGAGAGGCCGTCCTCTACGGTGAGTACCTCGTCAACGCCCAGGGCGAGGACGTCGTGGCGGGGATCCGGACGCCCGAGCCGATCGCCGCGCTGCGGGAGCGGATGCCGGAGGTGTACGCGCAGCTGACGGCGACGCTCGAGCGGCTCGAGGTGCACTACCGCGACATGCAGGACATCGAGTTCACGGTCGAGGAAGGCAACGCTCTTCCTGCTGCAGACGCGCACCGGCAAGCGCACCGCCGGCGCGGCGCTCCGGATCGCGGTCGAGATGGCGGCGGAGGGGCTGATCTCGCGCGAGGAGGCCGTCGCGCGCATCGACGCGGGGCAGCTCGACCAGCTCCTCCACCCGATGCTCGACCCGGAGGCGCAGGTCGAGGTGGCCGCCCGCGGCCTCAACGCGTCACCCGGTGCGGCCTCGGGCGAGATCGTGCTCGACGCCGACACGGCCGAGGCGCGCGGGAAGGCGGGCGACGACGTCATCCTCGTGCGCTGGGAGACGACGCCGGACGACATCCACGGCCTCATCCAGGCCCGCGGCGTGCTCACTGCGCACGGCGGCATGACCTCCCATGCGGCCGTGGTGGCACGCGGCATGGGTAAGCCCTGCGTCGCGGGCTGCGAGGGGCTCTCCATCGACGCCCGCGCCGGGACGGTCACGATCGGCGAGCACACGCTCCAGGTCGGGGACGTGATCACGATCGACGGCGGCACCGGACGCGTGATCGTCGGGCCGGTCCGGCTCGTGCCGCCCGCGATCGACGAGAACTTCGGCACGATCCTCGGCTGGGCCGACGAGCTCCGCCGCCTGCGCGTCCGCGCGAACGCGGACACACCCGCGGACGCAGCGAAAGCACGCGAGTTCGGCGCCGAGGGCATCGGCCTCTGCCGCACCGAGCACATGTTCATGGCCCAGGACAGGCTCCCCATCGTCCAGGAGATGATCCTCGCGCGCGAGGAGCCCGCCCGGCGGGCAGCGCTCGACAAGCTGCTCCCGATGCAGCAGTCGGACTTCGAGGGGATCTTCGAAGCGATGGCCGGCTTCCCCGTCACGATCCGTCTGCTCGATCCGCCGCTGCACGAGTTCCTGCCCTCACTCGAGGAGGCGACGTCCGACGAGATGCGGCGCCGGATCGCCGAGCTGCACGAGGCCAACCCGATGCTCGGGACGCGCGGCTGTCGGCTCGGGCTCCAGTGGCCCGAGGTCTACGAGATGCAGGTGCGCGCGATCGTGCGGGCCGCTGCCGCCGTCGCGCAGCGCACGGGCGCGGTGCCGCTCGTCGAGATCATGCACCCGCTCGTCGGCTTCAGGGAGGAGCTCGCGCGGCTGCGGGAGCTGACCGAGCGCGTCGCCGCGGAGGAGCCGTCCGTCGAGTACCTCTGCGGCACGATGATCGAGCTCCCCCGCGCATGTGTGCGGGCCGACGAGATCGCCGAGGTGGCCGACTTCTGCTCCTTCGGCACGAACGACCTCACCCAGACGACCCTCGGCTTCTCCCGCGACGACGCCGAGGGCAAGTTCCTGAGCTACTACCTCGAGCACGGGATCCTGGAGCGCAATCCGTTCGAGGTGCTCGACCAGGACGGCGTCGGCGACCTGATGCGCATCGGGATCGAGCGTGGCCGCGGCCGCAAGCCGGAGCTGAAGATGGGGATCTGCGGCGAGCACGGGGGCGAGCCGCGGTCGGTCGCGTTCTGCCACGAGCTCGGCCTCGACTACGTCAGCTGCTCGCCCTACCGCGTCCCGCTCGCGCGCCTCGCCGCCGCGCAGGCGGCGCTCGCGGACCAGGGCGTGACGGCGCTCGCGATCGGAGGGTAGCGCCCGCGCCGCAGGGTCTCCCGTCCGCCGCAACCACTACATTCGGCACCGTGAGCGTCACCTCCGTCGCCACGCTCGTCATCGGGATCGGTGTCGGGCTGATCGTCCTGATCGCTCTCGCCCGGACCGTGCGCATCGTGCCGCAGGCGAGCGCGGGGATCGTCGAGCGGCTCGGCCGCTACCAGCGCACGCTCGACCCCGGCCTCCATTTCCTGATGCCGTTCGTCGACCGCCTGCGGCCGCTCGTCGACATGCGCGAGCAGGTGGTGGCGTTCCCGCCGCAGCCCGTGATCACACAGGACAACGTGACGATCTCGATCGACACCGTCTTCTACTTCACGGTCACGGACGCGTTCCGGGCCACGTACGAGGTCGTCAACCCTCCTGATCGCGATCGAGCAGCTCACCGTGACGACGTTACGCAACGTGATCGGCTCGCTCTCGCTCGAGGACGTGTTGACCTCACGCGACAAGATCAACGCCGACCTCCGCATCGTCCTCGACGAGGCGACCGAGCGCTGGGGCCTTCGCGTCAACCGGATCGAGCTCAAGTCGATCGACCCCCCGTCGTCGATCCAGGAGGCGATGGAGAAGCAGATGCGCGCCGAGCGCGAGCGGCGGGCGGTGATCATCAACGCCGAGGGCGTGAAGCAGGCGCAGATCACGACGGCCGAGGGCGAGAAGCAGGCTGCGATCCTGACCGCGGAAGGCGCGAAGCAGGCGACGATCCTCACGGCCGAGGGCGCCAGGGAATCCGCGATCCTCAACGCCCAGGGCGAGGCAGAGGCGACGCGTCAGGTGTTCCGGGCGATTCACGACGGGAATCCCTCGCCGGACCTGCTCAGCTACCAGTACATCCAGAACCTACCCCGGGTCGCCGATGGACAGTCGACGAAGCTGATGATCATCCCGTCCGACGCCGTCAGCGCGATGGGCGCCGTGGCCGCGCTCGGCGGCAGTTTCCAGTCGGGCAAGGAGACGGTGGCCGCGGACGAGCCCGGCTCCGGTCCCGAAGGCCCGTAACCGGGCGCGCACGTGGCGATCGTCGTCTGGATCATCCTCGCGCTCGTGCTCGCCGGCGTCGAGCTCCTGACGCTGTCGTTCGTCGCGGTCTACCCGGCGATCGGCGCCGTCGCCGCCGCGCTAACCGCCGCGGTCGGAGGCAGCGTCTGGATCCAGCTGCTCGTCTTCGCGGCAGTCTCGGTCGCCGCGCTCTTGCTCACGCGCAAGCCGCTGCTGCGGCTGATGAGCCGGACTCCGCAGGTCCCCTCGAACGCGCCGACGGTCGTCGGCAAGCGCGCGGTGGTCGTGATCCCGATCGAGCCGGGCCCCGGCCAGCGAGGCCAGGTTCGGGTGGGGACAGAGCACTGGAGCGCCCGCTCGGAGGACGAGTACGCGATCAATGAGGGCGCGACCGTCGACGTGATCCGGATCGACGGGGTGACGCTCGTCGTGCGGCCGAGCGGCCTTTCGTAGTGCGGCGTCTCACAACATTCGGTCGAACGTTGCGGGACACCCCACCGGGTCAGACGACGTAGCCGCGCACGCGTGCGTACGCGAGCGCGACGCTTGCGACGCCGACCCCGGCGGCGATCGCGATCCCGAGGGTGCGCTCCCGGGGCATCCGGAAACGCATCAGCCCGTAGGTGGCGACGATGCCGCCCGCGAGCCCGCCGACGTGCCCGCCGATCGAGATGCCCGGGACCGCGAACGTCAGCGCCAGGTTGACGAGGATCAGCACCATCGCCTGGCCCATCAGCGACCCCGTCGAGAGGTACTCCAGGATGAGGAGTGCTCCGATCAGGCCGAAGATCGCGCCCGATGCTCCCACCGTGACGGCGAACTTCGAGCTGAACCAGAGTGCCCCGGCCGAGCCCGCGAGTCCCGAGACGACGTAGACGAGCAGGAAACGGGGCGTCCCGAGGGCCTGCTCGATGATCGTGCCCAGCCAGTAGAGCGCGAGCATGTTGAACCCCAGGTGGAGGATGCTCCCGTGCAGGAACATCGCTGTCACGAGCCGCCACCAGTCGCCGTCCGAGACGGCCGCCCCCTGCAGAGCCCACTTCGAGAAGAGCTCTCCTCCGGGAAGATTGATCCCGCCGCCCTGAGCGGCCGTGACGACGTAGACGAGGACGTTGATCCCGATCAGGATCATCGTGGCCGGGGCCTGGAACGAGCTCGTCGCCCGCCGCACGTTCTGCAGGGTGCGCTGCGGCGTCTGCTTGACGGCGCCGATGTTCGCGTGCTCGGGGCAGCGGATCCCGACCGGGGCGAACGTCATGCACTCCTCGCAGATCGGGCGGCCGCACTCCGAGCACGACACCCGGGTCTCGCGGTTCGGATGCCGGTAGCAGTGCATCGCGTCGGACATGGACGGCTAGCGTAGCGGTGTGCGTCTTCACGTCGCGTTTACTCCCGACGAGTCCGCGGCCGCCCCGACAGGTGTGGTCATCGACGTGATCCGCGCCACGTCGACGATCTGCCAGGCGCTCGCGAGCGGCTACGAGCGCGTTCTCTGCGCAGCCGAGGTCGAGGACGCCCGGGCGCTCGCCTCCGGCGGCGGGGTCACGCTCGGGGGCGAGCGGCTCGGGGTGCGGATCGACGGCTTCGACCTCGGCAACTCGCCCCGCGAGTACCTGGAGGCGCGCACGCCCACGCTCGCCATCTCGACGACCAACGGCACGCGCGCCATCGTGACGGCGGCGGAGCGCTGTGAGCGCGTCCTGATCGCGTCGCTCCTCAACCTCGCAGCCGTGACCGAGGAGGCGCGCTCCCTCGGTGACGACGTCGCGATCTTCTGCGCGGGGGTCAAGGGCGCATTCGCGCTCGACGACAGCTACGTCGCAGGCCGGATTGCCACCCTGCTCGGCGGCGAGCTCAGCGATGCCGCCGAGGCAGCGGCGAGGCTGGCAGCGTCGTATCCGACCGCCGAGGAGGCGCTCCGCGCCTCGCGCAGCGGGAGGAACCTGATCGACCACGGGCCCGAGCTCGAGGCAGACATCGCGTACTGCGCGCAGGAGAGCGTGCTCTCCGTGGTGCCCCGGCTCACGGGCCGCCACGGCGTGGCGGCGGAGATCCGCGGGTAACCGCCACTTCGGCTCCCGTCGGAGCCGTCCGACCCTTGTGACAAAGTGTCACAAAGTCTCGTGCCCGGCATCGGCTAGCGTGGCCGTGTGATCGTCCATCGAGACGACAGCCGCGGCCGCGCGACGTCCTTCGCGGACGTGGCAGACGAGTACGAGCGAGCCCGTCCCGGCTATCCGGACGAGGCGGTGCGGTGGCTGGCGGGCGAGACGCCGCGTGACGTCGTCGATCTCGGTGCAGGCACGGGGAAGCTGACGCGGTCGCTCGCCGCACTCGGCCACCGGGTGACGGCCGTCGAGCCGCTGCCGGAGATGATCGCGCACCTCCGGGCGGCCGCTCCCGGCGTCACGGTCGTCGAGGGCGGGGCGGAGGACATCCCGCTTCCAGCGTCGAGCGCGGACGTCGTCACCGCCGCCCAGGCCTTCCACTGGTTCGACCACGGCCCCGCCCTACGCGAGATCGCACGGGTCCTCCGGCCCGGGGGCCACGTGGCGCTCGTCTGGAACACGCGCGACGAGGGGGTGCCGTGGGTGGCGCGGCTGAGCGAGGAGGCGCTCGGACGCGAGTCGATCGAGCGGAACGACGTCGCGGCGCCGCTCGGAGAGAGCGGGCTCTTCGGCGATATCGAGCAGGCCTCCTTTCGGTTCAACCAGCGGCTCGATTGCGCCCGGCTTCTCGACCTCGTCCTGTCCCGCAGCTACTGCGCCGTGATGACGCCGGACGAGCGCGCCCCGGTGTTCGAGCAGGTCGAGCTGCTGTTCGACGAGCACGCGGTGGACGGCGCCGTCGAGCTGCCCTACGTGACCGAGTGCTTCCGCGCGCCGCGGCTCTGACACGCGACGCCGGCGCCTCAGCCGCCGCACCACCGAAACCCCACTAGCCTTTGCGCTCCTCCACGAGCTCGTACAGCTTCCCGTCCGGCGGCCTGAAGTGGGTGTAGCGCCAACGGGCGTTCTCGGAGATGCCGTCCGTCTCCACGCCCGCCGCGTGCAACTCGGCGACGGCCCCGTCGAGGTCGTCGACGAAGAGCCCGATCGTGCGCTCGGCTGCACAACCCTCTTCGTAGGGAGACGCGACCGCGAGGACGTCGCCGTTGCCGGCCGCGAAGAGGGTCGCCCCGACGCCCTCCACCTCGATCGGCCGGAGGCCGAGCACGTCGCGCACGAACGACCTCATTTCGACGTGGGCCGGGGTGTGAGTGCCGACGAATCGGATCCCGCGTATCTCCACGTTCCCTCCTCGAAAATGGTCAACGCCATTGACAAGCGAACATACGTTCGTGTAGAACTGAGAGTTCAATGATTGCCTGCCTGATCATCCCTGGTTTCGCGCTCCGGGCGGCCCTGCGGGCCCGGCCGAGGCTCCAGCTCGTGCCGGCGGCGCTTGCACCGGAGCCGGGGAAAGAGGCGCTCGTCGGGCCCGTCACGGCCGCCGCCGAGGCGGCCGGGGTGCAGACGGGCATGCGGATGGGGGAGGCGCTCGCCACCTGTCCGGGGCTCGTGCTGATCGAGCAGGACCCGGCCGCGGTCGAGCAGGAGTGGGAGGGGGTCCTGCGCCGGCTGGAGGATTCGGGGTTCGCGGTCGAGTCGGCCGAGCCGGGCGTCGTCACGTTCGAGACCCGGGGCGTCGAGCGGCTCTACGGGGGTGTGGAGGCGGCGCTCACGCGGGCGCTCGCCTCCGTCGGATCTGCCTGGGACCCGCGCGCAGGCGCGGGCACTCGCCGCTTCGTCGCCCTCGCGGCGGCGAGCGTGGCCCGTCCCGGGCAGGCGGTGATCGTCGAGGGGAAGGAGGAGCAGGGCTTCCTGGAGCCGCTCCCGCTCTCGCTGCTGCCGCTCGCGTCGGACCGGTACGCCGAGCTCGAAGGGCTCGGGGTGCGCCGGCTCGGCGAGCTGGCGTCGCTTCCGGGCGGCGCCGTCGAGGAGCGGCTCGGGCCGGAGGGGAAGCGGGCGTGGAGTCTCGCAGGCGGGGAGCGGGGCACGACTCGATCCCGCGTGCGTGGGCGATCGCCCGCGGCAGAGCTGGCGGAGGCCCTCTCCTTCCCCGAGGCGGTCGCGAACGAGCTGACACTGCGTCGGGCGTTCGGGGCGCTGCTCGACCGGCTGCTCGCTCGGCCGGAGCGGGCGGGGAGGCCCCTGCGCAAGGTAGCGGTGTCGGCCCGGCTCGTCGGCGGCGGGTCGTGGCGGCGGGCGACGACGCTGCGTGAGGCGACGGCGGAGCGCGGGCGGCTGCGGGCGGCACTCGGGCCCAAGCTGCTCGAGATCCCGGGCCCGGTGACCGAGCTGCGGCTCGAGGCGGTGGAGCTCGCCGATCACGTCGGCAACCAGCTCACCCTCGTCCCTCCCGAGGGGGACGAGATGGATGGACGGCTGCGCGAGGGACTGCGGCAGGTGCGGGCAAGCACCGGCACTGGCTCCGTCTGCGCGGTGGTGGAGGTGGCACCGTGGTCGCGGATTCCGGAGACGCGGGCACTCGTCGTGCCGCGGGACGTCTGACGCCGGCCATCGGCGGTGAGAGGCTTCAACCTCCTCCCGTGGGACGGTGAGAGGCTTCAGCCTCTCTCCTGGGTGCGTCCATGAGCGCTGTCGGCGGCTCGTGGGCGAGCCGGCCGCATGCGCTCGCCCGTTCGGCTGCCGGGCGACTGAACGCTCCCCGACCGGCGCTCGTCGAGGCGGGCGTCGACGGCGCCCCCCGGGTCGTCAACCGGCAGCAGGTCGCGCTCGTGCGCGAGGAGTGGCGTGTCGTCGACCGCTGGTGGACGGAGGAGCCGCTCGACCGCCGCTACTACGAGGTCGTGCTCGAGTCCGGGCAGAACGTCTGCGTCTTCCGCGACCGGGAGCGTGGCTGCTGGTTCACGCAGCGGGCATGACGAGTGGCGGCCGGCTTCAGCCGGTTCGCCGGAGGGGAAGAGACTTCAGCCTCTCCCCGAGCCCGGTCCCCCAGCGCCTCGGGCGGCACCGAGTGATCCTGTCCGAGCGCCTCGTAGGCGAGCGCCTCCCACTCGTCCGCCTGCCCGGGCGGCAAGACGACCCACTGCCGGAAGGGCTCACCGTGGCCGGAGGGGTCGAAGAGGTGCGCGCCGGGTACCGCGAGCGCCCGGCGGTGCGCTTCCGGATCGGTCAGCTTGAACACCATGCCGGTGCGGGAGAGGCCGAACACGACCTTCCCGGCCCGCTTCACGCACGGCATCCCGAACACCCGCGACGCCCGTGCCTCCTCGTGCCAGGCGCAGATCGCGTCGACGATGTCGTCGAAGCGCTCGCGCGTGCCGAGTGCGCTACCGGCGTCGGCGTCCATCGTCCAACGATATGACGTACGTCGAGCTCCACTGTCACTCGTCGTACTCGTTCCTCGACGGGGCCTCGCTGCCGGAGGAGCTCGCCGCCCGCGCTGCCGAGCTCGGCTATCCCGCTCTCGCTCTCACCGACCACGACGGCGTCTACGGCTCGCTCGAGTTCGCCCAGGCCGCGAAGGCCCTCGGCGTGCGCCCGATCACCGGCGCCGAGGTGTCGCTCGACGATGCGTCGCACATCACGCTCCTCGTCGAGTCGAGCCGGGGCTACACGAACCTGTGCCGCATCCTCACCGAGGCGCATGCAGGTACCCGACGCGAGGGCCGGGAGGACACGGTTTCAATGCATGGAGCGCCGCTGCCCCCGTCCGTCAGTCCGGGGTTCGTCGAAGAGCATGCGGATGGACTCGTCTGCCTGTCCGGCTGCGCTCACCACGGCCTCGCCGTGCGCGATCCGAACGTCGCCGTCCGTCTGGCGGGTGCCTTCGGCCGCGACCACTTCTTCGTCGAGCTGCAGCGGCCCTACGAGCGAGGTGACGCGGGACGCAATGCCGCCCTGCGGGATCTCGCCGACCACCTCGGCGTCGACACCGTCGCCACCGGCAACGTGCACGCCCACGAGCCGCGGCGCACGCTCCTCCAGGACACGCTCGTTGCGATCCGCTGCCGCACTGCGCTCGACGGCTGCGAGCAGGAGCGCCGCGGCAACCGCGAGAGCATCCTGCGCGCTCCGGCTGACGCCGCTGCCCGCTTCGCCGGTATCGACCTCGCCGCGGCGACGCGGACGGTCGAGATCGCGGAGCGCCTCCGGTTCGATCTCACCGAGGAGCTCGGCTACCGCTATCCCGATTTCTCGGACGGCGAGAAGCCGGCGATCGGGCAGCTGGCGGAGATCTGCAACGACGCATTCGCCGACCGCTACTCACCGCGTGACAGGACGCTGCTGGCCCGGGCGCGGGAACGGCTCCAGACCGAGCTCGCCCTGATCGACAAGCTCGAGCTGGCCGGTTTCTTCCTGCTCCACTGGGAGGTGCTCGAGCTGGCGCGGGAATGCGCCCTGCAGGTGCGCGGCCGTGATTCGCCCCGTCGCTTCCTGCCGCCCGGCCGCGGCCGCGGCAGCTCGGTCGGCTCGGTCGTCTGTTACCTGACGGGTCTCTCGCACGTCGATCCGATCGCGAACGAGCTCTCGCTCGGGCGGTTCCTCAACCACGAGATGGTCTCGGTTCCGGACATCGACCTCGATTTTCCGCGCGACATCCGCGAGAAGCTGATCGTCGCCGTGACCGAGCGGTACGGCAACGAGCATGCCGCGCTCGTCGCAAGCTTTGCGACCTACCGCTCGCGCGGTGCGATCCGGGACGTCGGCAAGGCGCTCGGCCTGCCGCAGGCGGAGCTCGAGCGGCTCGCCCGTGTCTCCGACGGCTGGGATGCAACTCGCATCGCGGAGGAGGTGACCGGGCTGCCCGACGCTGAGCGCAAGCTCGTGTCGAGGCGGTGGCGGGCCTTCCAGTTCCTCACCAGCGAGATCGCCGGCCTGCCGCGGCACATCTCGCAGCATCCGGGCGGGATGGTGATCTCGTCCCGGCCGCTGATCGACCTCGTGCCGGTGCAGCCGGCTGCGATGGCGGGCCGCCAGCTCTGCCAGTGGGACAAGGACTCGTGCTCCGACGCCGGGTTCCTCAAGATCGACCTCCTCGGGCTGGGGATGCTGTCCGCGGTCGAGGACTGCGTGGAGAAGATCGCGGAGATCTACGGCGCGCCCATCGACCTGTCCCGCATCCCGCTCGACGACCGGGACGTCTTCGCCGAGATCCAGCGCGCGGACACCGTGGGCTCCTTCCAGATCGAGAGCCGCGCCCAGATGCAGAGCCTGCTGCGCACGAGGCCCGAGAACATCGACGACCTCACGGTGCAGGTCGCGCTCGTGCGGCCGGGGCCGATCCAGGGGAAGGCGGTGCATCCCTACATCGAGCACCGGCGGCTGCTCCGCGAGGATCCCTCCTTCGTCTACCCGGTCGACCACGAGTCGCTGCGCGAGCCGCTCCACTCCACGCTCGGCGTCGTCGTCTTCCAGGATCAGGTGCTCGACGTCGCGATCGCCCTCGCGGGCTTCACGGTGGGCGAGGCGGAGGGGCTGCGGCGCGCGATGAGCCGCAAGCGCAGCCATGCCGCGCTCGAGGCCCACCGGACGCGGTTCGTCGACGGCGCCGTGAACAACGGTGTCGACGAGGAGGTCGCCGACCTCGTCTACGACAAGCTCGTCGGCTTCTCGGGCTTCGGCTTCCCGAAGTCCCATGCGGCCGCTTTCGGGCTGCTCGCCTACCAGTCCCAGTGGCTGCGCCACCACTACCCCGCCGAGTTCCTCTGCTCGCTGCTGAACGCCCAGCCGATGGGCTTCTATCCCCCGGCAAGCCTTGTCCGCGACGCGCAGCGGCGCGGGGTGGAGGTGCTCCCGCCCGACATCAACCTCAGCGAGGCCTGGTGCTCGCTCGCTTCTCGCGCGGCCGAGGATTGTGGTGATTCACCACAGAGTCCGCAGGCGGTGCGAATCGGGCTCGCGTACGTCCAGTCGGTGGGGGAGGACGACGCAGTGGCGGTCGAGGCGGAGCGCGTCGCGAACGGGCCCTATCGGGACGTGGGTGACCTCGCACGGCGGGCGCCGCTTTCGAAGGACGGGCTCGTCGCGCTCGTCGAGGGCGGCGCGTGCGACTCCCTGGGCTCGAGGCGACGCGACCTGCTCTGGGAGCTCGGGCTCGCGACGCGTCCCGCCTCCGTCCCCGGCACCCAGGGCACGGTGAAGCAGCTCACGCTCTCGCTCGACCCAACCGCCGCGACCCCGGAGCTGCGGGACCACACCCCGTGGGAGCGGATGGCGGCCGACTATCGCCACACGGGCCTCTCCGTCGGCATCCACCCGCTCACGCTCCTTCGCCCACACCTGCCGGAGGGGACGCTCCGGAGCGACGACCTGCACGGGCGCAGCCACCGCTCGACCGTGGCCTACGCGGGCCTCGCGATCGCGCGGCAGCGGCCCTCGACCGCCAACGGGATCGTCTTCATGCTGCTCGAGGACGAGTGCGGTCAGGTGAACCTGATCGTCCCCAAGGACGTGTACGAGCGCTACCGAGCGATCGTGCGAAACGAGCCGCTGCTCCTCGCCCGGGGCCGCTACGAGCGGGTGGGAGAGAACCGCAACATCCTCGTCGCCTCGCTCGAGACCCTGGGAGCGCTGGCGCGCCGGGTTGCGGAGCTCGACGTCGGCGCGGCGCTCCCGCGCGCGCACCATTTCGGGCACCGCTGACGGCTCAGCCGCGTGCGACCAGCGCCGCCTCGGTGTACTCGGCGACCTGCTCGAACCCCAGCCGGGTGTAGGCGCGAATGGCGGCGTGATTGTCCGCCCCGACGTTGAGCGCAATCGTCGTGATCCCGTCCTCGAGAAGGACCCTGCACAGGGCGGCACACGCACTGCGCGCGAGACCACGCCCGCGCAAGCCGGGGAGCGTCGCCACGTTGCCGAGCGCAGCAACGCTCCACGTCGGCGAATACACGTGGACGCCCGCCACGCAGGCAAGCCGTCCGTCCAGCCGGATCCCGACGTATCGCCCCGTCGCGAGCAGCCGTGGTTCGAACCACGTTCCCGGATAGGCCTGGTCGTAGAGCGCCGTGATCTCGTCGAGGTCGTCGGATCCGAGGGCGTCCGCTTTCGCGGAATGCTCCCCGAGCCGGTCGGTGTGGGCGAGGGCCAGCTTCAGATGCGGGTGCGCCTCCTCGACCGCGTAACGGGCGACGAGAACGTCGAGGAGCGGCGGCGTCACGTGGACGTAGATTCGCGCGGGCAACTCGTCGCGGATCGCCCCGAGGAGCAGCGCCATCGGCCCCTCCGGATCGTCTGCGATCGCGAGGACGACGGGCACGGTCGGCTGCGTGTAGAGGAGGACGACCTCCTCGAGCGCGCCCTCCGCGTACCAGCCGAACCAGCGTGTGAACGGCCAGTCGAGGTCGTCGAGATCGCCGAGCTCGTACGCGTGAGCGCGAGGGTCCTGCCGCAGGCGCGCGGCGATGGCGTTCCGGTCGCGGGTCTCGGCGAATGGCACGGCCGCGAGCGTACCCGCGCAGCAGTTCCGGTTCCCGTCGCACGCCGGTCGGCAAGACTGTGACCGTGCGCGCGGTCGTCCAACGGGTCAGCGGCGCGAGCGTGAGCGTCGAAGGTGAGACTGTGGCCGAGATCGGGCCGGGGTTGCTCGTCCTGCTCGGGGTCGCGGGCTCGGACGTCGTGGAGGACGCCGATCGACTCGCCGGCAACGTGGCGCTGCTGCGGATCTTCGAGTCCGAGGCCGGGAAGCTCGACCGCTCGCTGCTCGAGACGGGCGGAGCGAGCCTCGTCGTGAGTCAGTTCACCCTGCTGGCCGATAGCAAACGCCAGAGGGGAACTCGACCGGACTTTTCCAAGGCCGCTCGACGGGAGATCGCCGAGCCGCTGTACGAGCACTTCTGCGAGGCGCTCGCCGCTCGGGGCGTGCCCGTTGCACGCGGCGTCTTCGGCGCGCTCATGGCAGTCGAGCTCGTGAACGACGGGCCGGTGACGATCGTGCTGGACGTGGGGCATGGGCCGCCGTGAGACGAATCCCATAGCGCCCGCACAGAGCGGCAGGCGGGAATGGGGCACGACGAGGACGCTCGATGTCCGGAAGCGCAGGGGAGCGGTGCGAGGCCGCTCCCCTTGCCCGGTAGTGGCGAACGAGGGGCCCACCCGACCGGAGGACGGCGACGGTGACGGCCGCCGCCCGCGGGTAGCGCTGTTGCAGGCGGGCGCAAATCTCCCCCGGACGGCGCTCGCTCCCACATCGACGTGGACGCGCCGGAACTTTGCGCGTTGGCTCGAGGAGGGCAGGCCCTGACCGACAGGCTGTTCGACGTGGCCAGAGCGATCGGCCGGGGCGCCTCCATCGACTCGCAACGACGGGGCTGCACACCGGCCGACTGCTGGCCCCCATCTCCCCCCGCAACTATCGGACGGCTGCGGCACCCGGAATCTTCCCGGCGGTGGTCGGTCGGGCGCTCCTCACCCACCCTGCCGAGGGGGCCGCTAGTGGGGTGTCCCGCAACGTTCGACCGGAAATGCTCGTTGCGGGACACCCCACTCCATGTTGATTCAGTAGTGCGGCGTCTCACAACGATGCTGTTCCTTGAAGCGTTGTGAGACGCCGCACTACAGCCACATCGAGCAGGCCGGCCCCGGACGCCCCTCGCTTCAGGGGGGAGACGGGGGCATCAGACAGGGCCGGCATTGGATGTTAGTACCAGCGCCGCTGTCGCGACGCCGAATCTGGTCCGGCCGGGAGCGCCGCCGCCTGCGACGTCTCACCGGCGTTCTCAGTTGGCGAACGCAATCTCCCCTGGTATCGCGCCGCATTCTGTTAGACGTCGGCGCGCCGGAAACTTTGCGCATCGACTGGCTCGCCAACAACGACCGGACACGAGCCTCCTCCGCTGACGGGGCACGGGCGCTCGTGCCTTCCCCCGGTGCTATCCTCCAACTACCGCATTTCACCTGCTTGACGAAATGGGCGCGTGGCGCCCATTTTTGTTGAGGGGGACTGCGACCAGATGCAGACGCAGGACAGGGAGACGCAGGACAGGAGACGCAGGTGGCCGACATGCTCACAACCGAACGGACGCTCTCACGGGACATCACCCCCGTGGTCGAGCGTGCCGTTCCCGGCATCGAGGTCCTCGCCGTCGAGCTGCTGTCGCCGAGCCGCTTCTGCGTCTACGTCGACCACGCCGGAGGGGTCGACCACGCCCTCTGCGCGCGCGTGACGGATGTCCTCTCGGACTACCGATCGTCCTTCACGATCGACGTCTCGTCGCCCGGCCTCGAACGGCCGCTGCGCCGGCCGGCCCACTTCCGGGCCGCGGTCGGGCAGCCAGTGCAGATTCGCACCACCGCTGAGATCGCCGGCAGGAACCGCTTTCGCGGCACGGTCGTCGCCGCGACCGACCGGAGTGCCCGGATCGCCGTCGGCGAGAAGGAGCTCGACATTCCGTACGAGACGATCGTGCGGGGCAACCTGATCGACGAGGGATAGGTGAGGTCATGAGCCAGGAGATCATGGAAGGCATCCGCACGATCGAGCGCGAGAAGGGCATCGAGACGGGAACCCTCGTCGCGGCGCTCGAGGACGCGCTCCTCGCGGCGTACAAGAAGACGCCCGGTGCCTCCCGGCACGCCGAGGTGATCCTCGACGACGAGGGTGAGTTCCGCGTGTTCTCGATCGAGATCCCGGCCGACCTCGAGGAACGGCTCGTGGAGGAGGCGCGGGAGGCGGCGATCGACGAGCTCGAGCGCATCGAGGAGGAGACCGGGGAGCGCCAGCACACGCTCGTCAACGACGTCGACCTCGAGCTCGACTGGTCGCAGGTGCCGGAGGATCTCATGGTCCGGGCAGACGTCACGCCCGAGGGTTTTGGTCGCATTGCGGCGATGACGGCCAAGCAGGTCATCCAGCAGCGGATCCGCGAAGCCGAGCGCGCGATGATGTACGACGAGTACATCGACCGCCAGGGCGAGGTCGTGACCGGCATCGTGCAGCAGGCGGGCGACCGCAACAACGTGCTCGTCGACCTCGGCCGCGTCGAGGCGCTGCTGCCACGCTCCGAGCAGGTCGACGGGGAGCGCTACGAGCAGGGCTCGCGCATCAAGGCCGTCATCACCGAGGTTCGCTCGGGGACGAAAGGCCCGCAGGTGATCCTGTCGCGCCGAGACCCCGAGCTGATCAAGACGCTGTTCGAGCTCGAGGTGCCGGAGATCGCTGACGGCCTCGTCGAGATCCGCGGCGTCGCCCGCGAGCCGGGCTACCGCTCGAAGATCGCCGTCGAGTCGCACACCCAGGGCGTCGACCCGGTCGGCGCCTGCGTCGGCCCGCGCGGGTCGCGGGTACGGATGGTGGTGTCCGAGCTTCGCGGCGAGAAGATCGACATCATTCCCTGGAACACCGAGCCGGCGCGCTTCGTCGCGAAGGCGCTCTCACCGGCGCGCGTGCGCGAGGTCTACATCGACGACGACACGCGTGAGGCGACCGTCGTCGTGCCGGACGACCAGCTCGCGCTCGCGATCGGAAAGGACGGCCTCAACGCCCGGCTTGCCGCGCGCCTGACGGGGTGGAAGGTCGACATCCAGTCCGACACCGAGTTCGCGCAGGCCGAGGCCGAAGCGGCCTACGCCGGCGAAGACGACACGCAGGAGTTCTCCGGCCGCTGCGCCGCGATGCTTTCGAACGGCAAGCGCTGCCCGAACGCTGCGCTGCCCGGGTCGCACTACTGCGGCGTCCCGGCACATCAGGCGCTGGAGGGCACCGAGGCTCCCGCGGCGATGAGCCCGCAGGACAACGGTGACGCCGACAGTGAGGCGGAGGTCGCCCCGGAGGTCGTCGAGGCGCAGGGTCTGCTCGACGGCCTCGTCGAGGAGGCCGTCGCCGAAGGAAGCCTGTCCGTCGAGGAGGCGGCGGAGATCGAGGACGCGATCGAGGACGCGGCGCAAGAGGTCAGCCGCGAGGAGGCGCTCGTCCCGCACGACGGCGGGGAGGGCGAGTCCGCTGGAGCGTGAGCGCGGCGCCACAGAGGACGTGTGTCGGGTGCGGACGCAAAGCGCCCCAGGCCGAGTTGCTTCGCTACGGCTCGATCGGCGACCGGCTGGTCGCCGGGCGCACGATTCCCGGGCGGGGCGTGTACACGTGCCGGCGCCTCTCGTGCTTCGAGCGGGCGCGGGCGTCGCGCGGATTCAACAGGGTGCTGCGCCGCACAGTCCAGGTCGATCCCGATCTCGCGCGCTACTACACTGAAGAGTGATGGCTGACGAACCCAACAAGCCCAACCGCCCGATCCGCCCGCGCGGCGGCCCCTCCGGCCGCAAGCGCCGCGTCGTCATCGACGGCGGCAACTCGCGCGGACGCGACGGACGCCAGGCGCGCGACCGCGGTGCGACCGCGAGCGCCCAGCCGCGTCAGCAGCCGGTGGCGGCGCCGACCGGCCCGGTCACGGTGCCGTCCGGTGTCAGCGTCAAGGACCTCTCCGCCGCGCTCGGGATCACGGTTGCGCAGATCATCAAGATCATGATGGGGCTCGGGGAGATGGTCACCATCACCCAGTCGCTCAGTGACGACTCGGTGGTGCTCATCGCGGCCGAGGTCGAGCGCGAGGTCGTCATCAAGCACGCCGCCGACGACGACAGTGATCCAGAGATCTTCGAGGACTCCGACGAGGATCTCGTCGCCCGCCCGCCCGTGGTCACGATCATGGGACACGTCGACCACGGCAAGACGACGCTCCTCGACGCCATCCGCGAGACATCCGTTGTCGACACCGAGGCCGGCGGGATCACGCAGCACATCGGCGCCTATCAGGCCGTGCTCGACGGACGCAGGATCACGTTCCTCGACACCCCGGGACACGAGGCGTTCACCGCCATGCGCGCCCGCGGGGCGAAGGTGACCGATATCGCCATCCTCGTCGTCGCCGCGGACGACGGCGTCATGCCGCAGACGCGCGAGTCGATTTCGCATGCCCGGGCAGCGGACGTGCCGATCGTCGTCGCGGTCAACAAGATCGACGTCCCGAACGCGAACACGGATCGTGTGCGCTCGGAGCTCGCGGCGGAGGGGCTGCAGCCGGAGGAGTGGGGCGGCACGACCCAGTTTGCGGAGGTGTCCGCAAAGCAGAAGCTCAACCTCGACGAGCTGCTCGAGAAGCTGCTGCTCGTCGCGGACGCCGAGCTCGACCTGCGCGCGAACCCGGCAGCGGAGGCGTCCGGGCCGATCATCGAGTCCCGTCTCGACGTCGGTCGCGGTCCTGTTGCGACGATGCTCGTCCATCGAGGGACGCTGCGCGTGGGCGATGCGATCGTGGCCGGCGACGCGTCCGGCAAGGTGCGCGCCCTGTACGACTACAAGGGCGAGAAGGTGAAGGAGGCGCGTCCCGGCGAACCCGTCGAGATTCTCGGCTTCGACCGGCCGCCGCCCGCGGGCGAGCTGGCCCGCGTCGTCGAGCACGAACGCCAGGCAAAGGACCTCGCGCACAAGCGCGCCGAACGGCTCCGGCGGGAGCAACTCGCGCAGCGCTCGAAGCGCGGTGTCTCGCTGGAAAGCCTCTTCAGCCAGTTGCAGGAAGGCATCGTCCAGGACCTCAACATCGTCCTCAAGGCGGACGTGCAGGGATCCGTGGAGGCGCTGCTCGGGGAGCTGGGGAAGATCCAGCATTCCGAGGTGCGCGTCAACGTCATCCATACGGGCGTCGGCGCGATCACCGAGAACGACATCAACCTCGCCTCCGCGTCGAATGCGCTCGTGATCGGGTTCAACGTGCGGCCGAGCGCCGAGGCGCGGACTCTCGCCGAGCGCGAGGGGGTCGACATCCGGACGTACCGCGTCATCTACCAGCTCACCGACGAGATCCAGCAGGCCCTCGTCGGCATGCTCTCGCCGGTGCAGACCGAGGAGACGATGGGCGAGGCCGAGGTGCGCGCCCTCTTCCGGGTTTCGCGGCTCGGCACGATCGCGGGCTGCATGGTCACGAACGGGGTCATCCGCCGCAACGCCCAGGTGAGGGTCGTGCGCGACGGCACCGTGATCTACGACACCTCGATCGCCCAGCTCAAGCGGTTCAAGGACGACGCGCGCGAGGTCAGCGAGGGCTTCGAGTGCGGCATCCTCCTCGAGGGCTTCAATGACGTCAAGGAGGGCGACATCCTCGAGGCCTACGAGACCCGCCAGGTCGAGCGAACCGATCTCGACGAGGGCACGCCCGCCCCCGCATCGGTCGGCGCAGCCGACGACGCGAACGTGTAGCCGCGACCTCGAGGCAGAGCACGTCGGGCGCGTCCCGGGCTGTACGAGACCGACTGCCGATGGCCTAAGGTCCCCGGATGGAGCTCGACGCGGACGTGGAGTCGCCCGGCACCTGGCACCACGGGTTGGTGGCCGATTGGTGGGCGGAGTTCAACACGGACGGGCCGGAGATCGACTACTTCGGCCGGTTCGTCGCCGACGGGCAGCCGGCCCTCGACGCGGGATGTGGAGCGGGCCGGCTGCTCCTGCCGTGGCTGCGCGCCGGGTACGACGTCGACGGATGCGATGTGTCGGCCGACATGGTCGCTCGGTGCCGGGAGCGCGCCGACGCCGACGGCCTCGAGCCGAACGTGTGGGTGCAAGCTCTCCACGAGCTCGTCCCACCCCGGAGGTACAGGACGATCGTCGTCTGCGGGGTGTTCGGGTTGGGCAGCACCCGCGAGCAGGACACCGAGGCGCTGAGGCGCCTGCACGAGGCGCTCGAGCCCGGGGGCAGGCTACTTCTCGACAACGAGGTCCCGTATGCGAACAGCAGACGCTGGCCCTGCTGGACGAGACGAGGGCGAGCAAGCCTTCCCGAGCCCTGGCCTACGCCCGGCGAGCGCACCCCGGCTGCCGACGGAAGCGAGCGGGAGCTCCGTGCCCGTGCCATCTCCTTCGACCCGCTGAGCCAGACACTCGTGATGGAGATCCGTGCAGACAAGTCGCTCGACGGCGTGAACGTGGCGAGCGAGGTGCACACCCTCTCCATGCGCATGTACTTCCACGCCGAGTTGCTGCGCATGCTCGAGGCTGCCGGCTTCTCCGTCACAGCCGTCGAGGGCGACCATCGGTCCGAACGCGCGAGCGCCGACAGCGAGTTCCTCGTCTACGTCGCCGAGCGGAGATCGCCCGTCCTCGAAACGGCCGCGAGCTGACCGGCAGGAGCGTGATGGCGTGACGAGATTCGTCGTCGACTGCGACGCCGTCCTCCACCTCGCGCGTGAGCGGATCGAGGTGTCGGCAGAGCACGAGCTCCTGGCGCCGACGCTATTGCGCTCTCAGGCTCTGTCGAGGCTCCACGAGGCCGTGCATGCCGGCGAGACCGATCCGGACGCCGCGCTCGACCTCCTCACCCGCATCCGGGCCATGCCGATTCGTCTTCTCGGCGACGCCGTGCTCCGGCGTAACGCCTGGGCGATCGCCGATCACCTGGGATGGCCGGAGACGTACGACGCCGAGTACGTCGCTCTCACGAAGCTGCAGGCGGATGCGTTCGTGACGCTGAACGCGGACCTCGCCAGGCAGGTGCAGGGGATCGTTCCGACCGCGACCATCGATGCGCTTCGAACCGCCTGAGGGTCAGAGGCCGAGCCCGCGTACGAGCACGAACGGCTCGGCCGCCTCGCAACCGCAGCTCGCGCCGTAGAAGGCGGCCGCGGCGCGGATCGCGCGGTCGCTGCGCGGGTGTGGGTAGGGGCGTGCCTCGGTCTCGTAGCGTGCGAATGACGCCAGCTTCCGCTCCAGCGTCGACGTCACGTCGACGAACCAGTTCGGCACGAACCAGTTGACGCCGGCCGGTGTCCACTCCGTGCTCGACGTCGGCGCATAGGTCAAGACGCGGCGCACGGGTTGGCCCGGCACCGGACGGGTCGCGACGGCGACGGAGTCGAAGAGCGCGCGATGATCGCGGTTCACGTCGGGGTGCACCGTGTAGACGACCTCGGGTCGGAAGTCGTCGACCTGCTGCTCGACGACGCGGTTCACCTCGACGTGCGGCAGCGTGTCGAGCCGCATGTCCGGGAGCTCGAGGTGGACGTAGTCCGTCACGCCGAGTTCGGCTGCTGCGGCGCTTGCCTCGTCTTCCTTGCGCGCCCTGATCTCCTGGTCGCCCGGATACTGCGTCGAGCTGCCGTCGGTCACGCAGACGATGCGGACCTCGTCGCCGCGCTCGACGGCGTGAAGGGCGATCGTGCCGCCCATCCCGAGCACCTCGTCGTCCGGGTGGGCCGCCAGCACGAGCACCCGCGTCATCCGAGCACCGCCCCGACTTCGAGCGCGCCGCTCGTCTCGAACTCGTCGAGGAGGAGCGCACCTTCCCCGCAGGCGACCACCGGCCCCTCGGATCGCTGCTCGACGATCGTCCCGGCCGCGGCAGGCTGATCGAGCAATACCGGCCGGGCGCGCCAGATCACGACCTTCGCATCGCCGATCCACGTGAATGCGCCTGGATACGGCCTCGTCTGAGCGCGCACCCAGTCGTGGAGGTACGGGGCGCGTGTCTCCCAGTCGATGATCCCGTCCGGCGGCGTACGCTTCGGCCACGAGCTGGCACGACGCGGATCCTGAGGGCGGCGCTCTTCCGTTCCGGCGACGATCCGCGGCACGCACGAGCGGATGAGCTCGAGGTGTGCGTCGGCGAGGGAAGCGTAGAGCGTCGTCGCCGTCTCGTCGGGTGCGACCGGCACGTCGACCTGGCCGACGATCGGACCCGAGTCGGCGGTCGGATCGGTGATCTCGAACAGCGTCACGCCCGTACGCGTGAGGCCGGTGAGGATCGTCCACGGCACTGGGGCGCGGCCCCGATGCCGTGGGAGGAGCGTCGGGTGCATCCCGTATACCGCCCGGCCCGCGCAGGCGATGAACGGCTCACGGACGAGCTGCGACCAGCCGACGACGAAGACCGCCTCCGCGTCGAGGGCGGCGACGGCGGTTACCGTCTCCTCCGCATTGACGTCGGTCGTCTCCACGAGCACGGCTCCATGCCGCGCTGCGACGTCGTCGAATGAGCATTGGCCCGAGCGATCAGGGTCGATCGGGCCGGGCAGCGTGACGACCCCGACTACCTCTGCGCCCGACGCTGCGGCGGCCTCGAGGCAGTCGCGGCCGATGACGTCGAAGCTGACCCAGACCGTCCGCAAGGCGCGGGGAATACTAGACGATCGCCGTGGCAGCTCCCTCGAGGCCGCGAGGTCGCCCGTCCCATGCGGCGGCGACCGGCGGCGGCAGCCGCTTCAATGGGGACATGGCGACGGGCTTTATCGGCATCTACTCCTTCGAGCTCCACTTCCCGGAGAGCCACTCCCTGAAGGAGAAGCGCATGCATGTGCGGTCCGTGAAGGCGCAGCTGACGAACCGGATCGCGTGCTCGATCGCCGAGGTCGATCATCATGACACATGGCAGCGCAGTTGCCTGACGCTCGCTTGCGTGGCGCGGGAAGCCGGCGAGGCCGACCGGCTCATCGACACCGCCGAACGGTGGCTCGTCGGACAGGACTTCGAGCTGCTGAGGCGCGAACGCGACCTGGTGTCGCTCGATGACTAGGGGCTCCCGGACGCCGCGAATGCGCCGTGTGGACGAAGCGATCAAGGAAGTCGTCTCGGAGACGATCCCCACGCTGAAGGATCCTCGCGTCGGCTTCGTCACCGTGACGGGCGTCGACACGACGTCGGATCTGGCGCAGGCCACCGTGTGGCTGAGCGTCTACGGGAGCGAGAAGCAGCGCGAGGCGACCCTCGCCGCCCTGGACAGCGCCGCGGGCCTCATTCAGGCCAGGCTCAACCGGCAGCTCCACCTCCGCCGGACCCCGCAGCTCCTGTTCCAATACGATCAGTCCGTCGAGCGTGGCGTCCGGATGACGAAGCTGATCGACGACCTGGACCCCGGCCCAGAAGAGACGACGGATGACACCGGAGACTGACATGGCCGCCGTCGTCGAGGCGATCCGGTCGGGCGACCGCTTCCTCGTCACGTCGCACGAGAGCCCCGACGGGGACGCCCTCGGGTCGTTGCTCGCGATGCACCTCGCGCTCCTACAGCTCGGGAAGGACAGCGTGATGGCGCTCGTAGGCCCGGCACCGCTGCCCGGCGAGTATCGATTCCTCGATCTGGAGGGCCACGGCCTTCGACGCGACCTGCCGGCTGATGCGGCCGAGCGCGTCCTCCTCGCGGTCGACTGTGCCCAGGAGACGCGCCTGACCGACGTTCGCCTCCTCGACTCGCGTGTCGTCGTCAACGTCGACCATCACCACGACAACACGCGGTTCGGAACGGTGAACCTGGTGGTCGCCGATGCCTCGTCGACGGCGGAGATGCTCGCGGACGTCCTCGGCGCGCTCGGTATCCCGCTCACGCCCGAGATCGCCGAGGCGCTCTACGCGGGCCTCGTGACCGATACCGGCCGCTTCCAGTATGCGAACACGACACCCAAGGCGTTGCGCCTGGCCGCCGAGCTACTCGAGGCCGGCGCCGACATCCAGCGCATCTTCCAGGGTGTATACGAGTCGATGCAGTTCGCGAAGGCGAAGCTCCTGGCCCGGGCGCTCGACCGGGCCACCATGCACGAGGAGGGCCGGGTCGTGGTGTCGTTCCTCCTCCGGAGTGACTTCGGCGAGGTCGGCGCAGCGGAGCCCTACTCCGAGGGGATCATCGACGTGCTGCGATCGGTGGAGGGCGCGGAGCTCGCCGCGCTCATCCGCGAACCGCTTCGGGACGGCACTGCGGCGCGGAAAGTCTCCCTCAGGTCCTCCAACGACCGGATCGACGTGTCGGCGATCGCGCGAGGCTCGGGAGGCGGGGGCCATCGGCAGGCGGCCGGGTTCTCGAGCGACCTCTCGATCCCCGAGATCACCGCGTATATCGTGTCCGCGTTCGCCGCCATCCCGGCCGTCCACGCCTGACGGCGGAGACGAACCGTGACGATTCCGAAGGCTCTGGAGCCGACCGGGCTGATCCTCGTCGACAAGCCTGCCGGCCCGTCGTCATTCGCGGTCCTCGCCGGGGTGCGCTCCCGCACCGGCGCGAAGACCGGGCATGCGGGAACGCTCGACCCGTTTGCCACCGGGCTCCTGTTGCTGTTGTCCGGAAGGGCAACTAAAATGGCCTCATGGTTCGTCGGTCTCCCCAAGCGCTACCTCACGGACGTCGACCTCTCCGGACGGACGACGACAGGCGACCCGGAGGGGGACCGCCTCGAACGTCACCCGGCGCCATCGGCCGACGCACTCGATGCTGCGCTCGAGGGCCTCCGCGGCGACGTCGAGCTCCCGATCCCTGCCGCCTCGGCGGTGAAGATCGGGGGTGAGCGCGCCTACCGCCTCCACCGCCGGGGCGTCGCCGTGGAGATGCCCCGCCGGAGATCGCACGTCGCCGCGCTCGACGTCATCGCGTATACAGACGGCATCGCCACCCTGGATCTACGGGTCAGCTCGGGCACGTACGTTCGGTCGATTGCCGATGTGCTCGGGGGACACTGCGTCGCCTTGCGGCGAACGGAAGTCGGGCCGTTCGCCGTGGCCGAGGCGGATCCCGAGCGGATCGTCGCTGTCGACGAGGCACTCGGCCGGATCGGTCTGACGTCGGCGAGGGCAGAGGCCGAGCTGCGGGAGAAGGCGCGCGCCGACCGGGAGGCTGCCGCCCGCCGGCGCACCGACCGGGAGCGAGGCACCGGAGCGGTCGGGCCTTGAAGATCGCCCACTCGTCCTCGCAGCTCGAGCGACAGCCGCGCGCGGTCGCCATCGGGACGTTCGACGGCTTCCACCGCGGTCACCGGCGTGTGCTCCAGGCGGCGAGCGACACCGGGCTTGCGGCCACGGTCGTCACCTTCGACCCACATCCGCGCATCGCGCTCGGGAACGAGGTCGAGCTGATCACGACGCTCGAGCGCCGCCTCGAGCTGATCGCGGACGCCGGCGCGGAAGCGACGCTCGTCGCCGCGTTCACGCCCGAGCTGATGACGCTCGAGCCCGAGGTGTTCGCCGAGCGGTACCTGAGGGCGATGGGGACCGAGGCGATCGCGGCCGGCGCCGACTTCCGGTTCGGCAGGAGGCGGGCGGGAGACCTGGCGCTGCTGGAGCGGCTCGGCTTCGAGGTCCTCGAGGTCGAGACGGTCCCGGATGTCTCCTCCTCGGCGATCCGCCGGGCCCTCCACGAGGGTGACGTGGTCGGAGCGGCCATGCAGCTCGGCCGGCCGTACGAGCTCGACGGGGTCGTGGTGAGCGGCGACCAGCGAGGCGGGACGCTCGGCTACCCGACCGCGAACCTGGCTGTCGACGCCCATCTCGCCGTGCCCCGGTACGGCATCTACGCGGGCGCCGGCCTCGGGCACCGCGCGGCCGTGTCGATCGGCACCAACCCGCACTACGGCGGCACCGAGCGGCGGATCGAGCCCTTCCTGCTCGATTTCGAGGGCGACCTCTATGGCAGACGACTCGTCGTCGAGCTCTGGGAGCGGCTGCGGGACGAAGCCTCCTTCGACTCGGAAGACGAGCTCGTGGCCCAGATCGGCCGGGACGTCGAGGCGACCCGAGCCGCACAGCGCCCCGGCGCGCCGCCGCGGGGCTGACGGATCCGCGACCGGCCGCGGAGCCGGGCTCAGACCGGTTCGCGCCCCGCCCGCTCCGGGCGCGCCTCGAGGGCTTCCGGGTTGACGACCCCCGTCGGCTGCCCGGCAGCGAACGCGTTCAGCTGCGCGAACGCCTCTCCGAAGTAGAGCTCGTAGGTCTCGCGCGTCACGTAGCCCAGATGTGGCGTCGCCAGAACCCGTGGGTCGTGGAGGAGCGGGTCGCCGAGCGCCGGCTCGTCGTCGAACACGTCCACCGCGGCGTATCCCGGACGACCCGCGGCGAGCGCCGCAACGAGGGCGCCCGGGGCGATCAGTCCAGCCCGAGCGGTATTGACGAGAAGCGCGTCCGGGTTCATCAGCGCCAGGTGGCGCGCGGTCAGGATCCCGCCCGTCTCCGGCGCCAGCTTCAGGTGCAGGCTGAGGACGTCCGAGCGCATGCAGAGGCGGTCGAGATCGGGCTCGGCCTCGTGCCCGTCGGCCAGTGCCCGGCCGAGCGAGCCGGAGCGTCCCCACGCGAGGACGTGCATCCCGAGCGTCCGTCCGTACCCTGCCACGAGCGCGCCGATCGCGCCGTACCCCGCGATCCCGAGAACGCGGCCGTGGAGCTCGCGGCCGAACGTCGTCTGCCAGCGCCCCTCGCGTAACGCGACGGCGTCGGCGACCACGCATCGAGTGGAGGCCAGGATGAGCGCAAGCGTCAGCTCGGCCGGTGCGTGAGGCGAGCCGGATCCCGTGCAGACCGCGATCCCGCGTCGCGTGCACGCCTCGAGGTCGATATGCGGCGTCCCGCGGCCGGTCTGGCAGATCAGGCGGAGTGCAGGGAGCCGTGCGAGGAGCGGTTCGTCGATCGGCGTGCGCTCCCGGATCAAGACGATCGCCTCTGCAGTGCCGATCTGCGCCACGCGCTCCTCCAGCGTCTCGGGGCGTTTCGAGTGGACGACGACGTCGTGACCGCCAGTGAGGGCGAAGCAGTCGAGGCTCTCGACGGCGCGCTGGTAGTCCTCCATCACGACGACGCGCATCGGCTCGAGCCTAGCTCGGGCCCCGCAGAGGCGCGGCGGCGGGCGCGCCAGGGGCCGCGATCCCGCATGGATGCTACGATTCCAGCTGACCCTCTCCCGGCCGGCCGTGTCTTCCTTCACGCCGCGCGGGGAGTGCGGAGACGTCGAGCAGGAGGAGAGATGGCCCTCACCAAGGAAGTCAAGCTGGAGCTGATCGAGAAGCACGGTCGCGCTGCGACCGACACGGGGTCCCCGGAAGTGCAGATCGCGATGCTGACGAAGCGCATCAACGACCTTACCGAGCACCTGCGGACCCATGCCAAGGATCACAACTCGAGGCGCGGGCTGCTGAAGCTCGTCGGACGCAGGCGCCGCTTCCTCACGTACATGCAGAAGCACGACCTCGAGGGCTATCGCGCCCTCATCAAGGAGCTGGGCCTGCGCCGCTAGGCGCCCGCCCACCGGCGGAAGGTGGGTGTTTGATCGAGCCGCGCGGAGCCTCGAGTGCTCGGGCGCGGCTGGCTCAAACCTCCACCTTCCGAATGTAAGAAGAGTGAAGGGAATACACATATGAGCATCGCAACCGGGCGTCATGCCACGGTGTCGGTCGAAGTCGGTGGTCGCGAGATCACGTTCGAGACCGGCAAGCTCGCCAAGCAGGCCGACGGCGCCGTCGTCGTCCGCTCGGGCGACACGATGATCCTCGCGACGGCCGTCGGCCGGCAGGAGGCGCGTCCCGACGCGGACTTCTTCCCGTTGACGATCGACGTCGAGGAGAAGATGTACGCCGCCGGGAAGATCCCGGGCGGCTTCTTCAAGCGCGAGGGGAAGGCGTCCGAGCGGGCGACCCTCACCGCGCGCATGATCGACCGCCCGATCCGGCCGCTGTGGCCGAAGGGCTTCAGGAACGAGGTGCAGGTCATCTGCACCGTGCTCTCCGCGGACATGATCCACGGGCACGACGTGCTCTGCATCAACGGGGCGTCCGCGTCGCTCGCGATCTCGCCGCTGCCGTTCCTCGGGCCCGTGGGCGCCGTGCGCGTCGCGCGGATCGACGGCGAGCTCGTCGTCAACCCGACCCTGCAGGAAGCCGACGAGGAGTCGGATCTCGACCTGATCGTGGTCGGCACGCGTGACGCGCTGACGATGATCGAGGCCGGGGCCGACCAGGTACCGGAGGACGTGATGCTGCAGGCGTTCGAGCTCGCCCACGGCGAGATCCGGCGCATCTGCGACGCCATCGAGGACCTGCGGGCGCAGGTGGGAAAGCCCAAGTGGATCGATCCCGCGCTCACTGCGGAGCTCGAGAGCACCCACAGCGATGCGATCTGGCGCCGCATCCAGGAGCAGGGACTCCAGGCGGCCGGCGCGATCGTCGAGGAGATCCTCGGCGAGATCTGCCCCGACCTGACGCTCGACTCCACCGAGGAGGACATCGTCCGCGAGATGCAGGTCAAGGCGGGACTCGCCCTGTTGCTGGACAAGCAGCGGCTCGTCGCGGTCGAGGGCCCGGTGCGCGAGCAGTTCGAGACCGAGCTGCGTGAGCTGACCGACGCCGAGCAGGACTCGAAGGAGCTCAAGTCCCGCAAGCGGGGCATGCTCTACGACCGCATCGTCGAGAACCTGCAGCTGCCCTTCCCCGTCGGCGACGGCGAGACGGAGGGCAAGGACGCCGTCACGAAGTCGTGGGTCAAGAAGGCGGCCGACGCGGTCTACAAGGACCTCGTCCGCAAGAAGATCGCGGTGGAGAAGCGCCGCCCCGACGGCCGCGGCACGGAGGAGATCCGGCCGATCAGCGTCGAGGTGGGCTACACGCCGCGCACGCACGGCTCCGGTCTGTTCACGCGTGGCGAGACGCAGATCCTGACCCTCTGCACCCTCGGCACCGCCAAGGAGGGGCAGCGGATCGACGATCTCTCGCTCGAGTCGGACCGGCGCTACATGCACCACTACAACTTCCCGCCGTTCTCGGTCGGCGAGACCGGGTTCATGCGGGGACCGAAGCGTCGCGACATCGGCCACGGCGCCCTCGCCCAGAGAGCGCTGCAGGCCGTGATCCCGAGCGCCGAGGAGTTCCCCTACACGATTCGCCTGGTCTCGGAGACACTCGAGTCGAACGGCTCGTCGTCGATGGGCTCGGTCTGCGGCTCGACGCTCTCGATGATGGACGCCGGCGTGCCGATCTCGGCCCCGGTCTCCGGCATCGCCATGGGCCTCGTCAAGGAGGGCGACGACTACGTCATCCTGACGGACATCCAGGGCGCCGAGGATCACCTCGGTGACATGGACTTCAAGGTCGCCGGCACCGAGACGGGCATCACCGCGCTGCAGATGGACATCAAGATCACCGGCGTCACCCAGGACATCATGCGAGACGCGCTCGAGCAGGCGAAACGGGCGCGCACGGAGATCCTGGCGAAGATGGCGGAGGCGATCTCGGAGCCGCGGGCCCAGCTCGCCGAGCACGCCCCCCGCATCTCGACGATCCAGATCAACCCCGAGTTCATCGGCATGGTCATCGGCAAGGGCGGCGAGACGATCCGGGGTCTCGAGGGCGACTTCGACGTCCAGATCGACATCGAAGAGGACGGGACGATCCTGGTCTACGCGACCGAGGGCACGAAGGGGGAGGCCGCAGTCTCCGCCATCCACGCGCTCACGAAGTCGCCGGAGGTGGGGGACACCTACACCGGCAAGGTCGTGAAGACGACCGAGTTCGGGGCCTTCGTCGAGCTCAAGAAGGGCACCGACGGCCTGCTCCACGTCTCGAACGTGGGTCCGGGCCGCGTCGCGCACATCGAGGACGTGATGACGCGCGGCGATGTCGTCGACGTGCTGGTGCAGGAGGTCGACAAGGACCGCGGCCGGATCGGCCTCAAGCTCATCGCGAAGCACGAGGACGGCGGGCTCGTGATGCCGGACGTGCTGATCGAGCGGGCGAAGGACGCCCCGCCGCGCGAGCCGCGTCCGCCTCGCGACGATCGCGGCGGTCGCGACCGCGGCCGGCGCCGGGACTAGCCGTCGAGCGGGCGGGGAGGTGGCGCTGCCACCTCCCCGCGGTCGCTCAGCCCGCGCGGCCGGAACGCCGCGGACGCGTCGCTACTTCGTCAGCGCCGCCAGTGCCTTCACCGCTGGAGCTTCGCCGCGATCGCACCAGGCGAGCTCTGACGCCCGTGCTCGCGATCGAGCCGCCGCGCCGCGAGAGCGTGACCGTCGGCAGCGACGCGGGCCACGTCGAGGACGCGTCCCGTTCGGCGCCGCTCGGCTGCCGCCGACCGCGATCGGCCACGCGTAGGATCACGCCGTGCATCAGCACCGACTCACGACGCTGCCGGGCGGGGAGAGGATCATCACCGAGCACGTCGACGGCGTCCGCTCGGCCTCGATCGGTCTCTGGATCGGAGCCGGCTCGCGCGACGAGTCGCCGTCCCGCGCGGGTGTCTCGCACTTCATCGAGCATCTCCTGTTCAAGGGGACGGAGCGCTACGGTGCCGTCGAGATCGCCGAGCTGTTCGACGCAATGGGAGGCGAGCTGAACGCGGCCACCTCGCGTGAGACAACGGTCGTCTACACCCGCGTCCCCGACGACCACATCGACGTCGCCCTCGACGTCATGACCGACATGGTCTTCGCGCCGGCGCTCGTGGACATCGACTCCGAGCGTGAGGTCGTCCTCGAGGAGATCGCGATGGTCGAGGACAACCCGCAGGACGCCGTCCACGATCTCGCCGCCGAGGCGGTCTTCGGCTCGCATCCGCTCGGGCGGCCGGTGATCGGCCGCGCCGAGGTGATCGCGTCCGTCTCGCGACGGGCACTGCTCACCTTTCATCGCGGCGCCTACGTGGGACCGAACGTCGTGCTCGCCGCGGCGGGCAACGTCGACCACGACCGCCTCGCGGCCGCCCTCGCGGAGCATCGCAACGGCTACGGCAACGGCGGCGCGGCGCTCGCACGGGTGCGAAAGGGGGCCGCGAAGCCTCCGAAGCCGGCGCTCCGCTTCCAGCGCAAGAAGACGGAGCAATACCATGTCTGCCTTGCCGGCCCCGGGATTCGCCGCGATGACCCGCGCCGCTACGCGGCGGCGCTGCTCGACTCGATCCTCGGCGGCTCCGCGTCGTCCCGCCTGTTCCAGGAGATCCGCGAGAAGCGCGGCATGGCCTACTCCGTCTACACGTACGGGTCGCAGTACGTGGACGCCGGCCAGATCGGGATCTACGTCGGAACGAGGGAGGAGAACCTGCGTGAGTGCCTCGACGTGACCGCGGCCGAGCTCGAGGACGTCGGGGCCGGCAACCTTCGAGACGGCGAGCTGGAGCGGGCGAAGGAGAACATGAAAGGACGCATGCTGCTCTCGCTGGAGTCGACATCGGCCCGAATGACGCGCCTCGGGAAGGCGACGGTGACGGGAACCGAGATCGTGCCGATCGAGGAAGTCGAGGAGCGCATCGTGTCGGTCACCCCGGAGGAGATCGCGAGCCTCGCGCGCGAGCTCTTCACGCCGGCGCACCTCTCGGTGGCAGGCATCGGCCCGAGCGAGCGGCGCTTCCGGGCCGCCGTGCAGGCCTTCAACCCCGACCTTGCCACTCGCGCGGCATGAGGGTCGTCCTCTTCGGCCGCGACGGCAAGGTCGGAGGTGTCCTCATGCGTGCGCTCGCCGAGGCGGGCCACGAGGTGGATGGGGTCGAGATCGGTGAGTCGGTCGACGCGAGCGGGTTCGACGCGGCCGTCGACTTCACGGCGCCCGCCGCCGTCCGCGGCAACGCCGAAGCGGTGCTCGCCGCCGGTGTACCGTGCGTGATCGGCACCACCGGCCTCTCGGAGGAGGCCCTCGCACAGCTCGACGAGCTCGCCCGGGAGCGACGGGTCGCGTGCTTCGTGGCGCCGAACTTCGCCCTCGGAGCCGTCTTGATGATGCGGTTTGCGGCAGAGGCGGCCCGCTCGTTCGACCACGCTGAGATCATCGAGCTGCACGCTGACACGAAGGTCGACGCACCGTCCGGAACCGCCAAGACGACCGCGCAGCGCATGGGTGGGAACGTCCCGATCCACTCGGTCCGCCTGCCGGGGCTCGTGGCTCACCAGGAAGTCATCCTGGGCGGCCCGGGTGAGACGCTCACGATCCGCCATGACACGACCTCCCGGGAGGCGTTCGTGCCCGGCGTCCTGCTCGCGCTCGACCGCGTGCGAGGCTTGCCGCCGGGACTCACCTTCGGGCTCGACGCGCTGCTGTGATCGAGCTCGCACTCGGCGACCTGACGACGGAGGAGGTCGACGCGATCGTGCTGCCCGCCAACTCCGAGCTGCTCCCCGGCGGCGGGGCGAGTGGCGCCATCCACCGCGCGGGGGGGCCCGAGATCGCGCAGGAGTGCGCCGCCCTCGGCGGCTGTCCGACTGGTGACGCGAAGGCGACGACCGGTGGACGACTCCCGGCGCGCTACGTGATCCACGCGGTCGGTCCGGTCTGGCATGGTGGAGACCAGGGTGAGGCCGACCTGCTCGCGTCGGCTCACCGCCGCTCGATCGAGGTCGCGGCGGAGCTCGGCTGCCGGTCGATCGCATTCCCGGCGATCTCGTGCGGGATCTACGGCTATCCGCCCGAGCGTGCCGCGCCGGTTGCGATCCGTGCCGTCGCTGCGGCCCTCGCAGCCCAGCCGACGGTCGAGCGCGCGCGCTTCGTCTTCCTCGACGAGGCTCTTCGCCGGACGTTCGCGGCGGCGGCACGCTCGCTCGGAGTGTCGGCGTCCTGACGTTGTCAGACGCCGCTCCTACTGACTCAAATATGGAGTGGAGTGTCCCGCAACGAAGATTTCCCTTCGAACGTTGCGGGACACCCCATTGGGGCTCCACGGTTCTGCGCCCCGGAGCAGGCCAGATCGCGCGGAACGCCACCGCACCGGCCGCCCGAGTACAATCGCTCGACATGCTCGGCGAGGTCCTCACCGCGATCGTGACGCCGTTCGACCCGGACGGCGTCGTCGCGTTCGATCGCTTCCGGGCGCTTTGCCGCCACCTCGTCGGGAACGGGTCCGACGGCCTCGTCGTAACGGGGACGACCGGCGAGTCGCCCACACTGACCGACGACGAGCGCTTTGCCCTCTACGAGGCGGCGCTGGACGAGGTCGGCTCGACCCACACGGTCATCGCGGGCACGGGCACCTACGACACCGGCCATTCGGTGCACCTGACGACGAGGGCGCACGAGATCGGCGTCCACGGCTTCCTCGTCGTGACGCCGTACTACAACCGGCCGCCGCAGCGTGGCATCGTCGCCCACGTCGAGGCGATCGCGAATGCGACGGATCGTCCCGTCGTCTTCTACGACATCCCGAGCCGCGTGGTCGTGGATGTGGAGCCGGCGACGATCTCGGCGCTCGGGAACATCCCGAACGTCCGGGCCGTGAAGCAGGCCAAGCCGTCGCTCGACGCCGCGCGGCACGTCGTCGAGTGCGGCCTCGACCTGTACGCGGGCGACGACGACCTCATCTACCCGTTCCTCGAAGTCGGAGGCGTCGGAGGGATCTGCGTCATCACCCACATCGTCGGCCAGCACGTCAAGGACATGGTCTCGCGCTACAGCTCCGGTGAGGTCGAGGAGGCGCGCGCGATCGACCAGGAGCTGCGCCCGGCCATCGAGCTCCTCCGCATCCAGACAAACCCGATCCCCGTCAAGACTGCCCTGAACCTGCTGGGGCACGATGTCGGCGGGTTCCGCCTGCCCCTCGTCAGCGCCACTCTCGGCGAGGAAGCGGCCGTCCGCGACTGTCTCGAGCGCCTCGGGCTGCTCCACCACGCGGCCGTGTAGGCCCCGCACGATGAGCGACATCCTCCGCATCATCCCCCTCGGCGGGCTTGGCGAGGTCGGCAAGAACATGACGCTGTACGAGCTCGACGGTGAGCGCATCGTCGTCGACGCGGGCCTCTCGTTCCCGCGCGACGAGCACCTCGGAGTCGACCTCGTCCTTCCCGACTTCTCCCACCTGGAGGACCGGCCCGCTGCGCGCGATCGTGCTCACCCACGGGCACGAGGATCACGTCGGCGCGCTGCCGTACGTCCTGCGCGAGGTCGAGGTGGGGGAGGTCGTCGCGACGAGGTTGACGCTCGCGATGGTGAAGTCGAAGCTCGACGAGCACGGTCTCGGTGCGAGCACCAGGCTCACCGAGGCCGATCCGGATGCGGGCGCGATGCAGCTCGGGCCGTTCCGGCTCGAGTTCATCCGGATGGCCCACTCGATTCCCGACTGCGTCGCCATCGTGATCGAGACGCCCGCAGGTCGCGTGCTCCACACGGGCGACTGGAAGCTCGACCACACCCCGGTGGACGGGCTCAAGACCGACGTCGGCAAGCTGGCCGAGATCGGCAACCGCGGCGTCGACCTCATGCTCGGGGACTCCACGAACGCGGAGCGCCCCGGGATGACCGGCTCCGAGCGCCTCGTCGGCGAGACGTTCCGCCAGATGATCCCGTCGCTGCCCGGGCGCGTACTCATCGCCAGCTTCGCGTCGAACATCCATCGCATGCAGCAGGCGGCCGAGGTCGCGATCGCGAACGACCGCAAGGTGGCGCTCGTCGGGCGCTCGCTGCGGAAGAACATGAACATCGCGCGCAACCTCGGCTACGTCAACCTGCCCGAGGACGCACTCGTCTCGCCGAAGGAGGCAATGGACCTCCCGCCGGGAAGGGTGATGATCCTCTGCACGGGGAGCCAGGGCGAGCCCATGTCCGCGCTGACGCGAATCGCCTACTCGGATCACCAGAACGTCGAGGTGGAGCGCGGGGACACGGTGATCATCTCGGCCAAGCCGGTGCCCGGGAACGAGCTGCGCGTACATGATTCGATCAACCGGCTCGCGCGGCTCGGCGCCCAGGTCCTGCACGAGGAGATCGCGCCGGTGCACGTCTCGGGCCACGCCTGCTCGGAGGAGCTGCGAACGCTGCTGTCGCTCGTGCGCCCGAAGGCCCTCATGCCGATCCACGGCGAGTACCGGATGCTCGCCGCGCATGCGCAGCTCGGCCGCGACGCGGGCATCCCGGCGTCGGCCATCGTGATCGCCGAGAACGGATCCGTGGTCGAGCTGACGCCGCGCGGCGTCGGCATCGTCGACCGGATCCGCGCCGGCGTGACGTTCGTCGACGGGCTCGGAGTCGGCGACGTGCAAGACGTCGCACTCCGCGACCGCCGGCGGCTGTCCGAGGACGGCGTGCTGATCGTGGTCACGACGCTGGCCGTCTCGGAGGGCGGCGAGATCGCCCCGCCAGAGCTGATCGCGCGGGGCTTCGGCGAGAACGAGGAGCTGCTCGACGAGCTGCGCAACGAGGCCGACCGGATCGCCGAGGAGCTCGCGCGGGACGGGATCGACGAGATCAAGCTCCTGCAGGAGCACATGCACGACGCGATCGCGAAGCTGGTCTATTCCCGCACGCGCCGAAGGCCGATGATCCTTCCGGTTGTGATCGAGGTATGACAGGTCTCTGATGGCGATGGCCCCCCCACAGCCAGGTTGGTGCGAGGTGATCCGCGAGTACGCCGCCACGGAGCGGACGGCGCGCCGCCTGACGGAGCAGCTGCGTGCGTGCGAGGCGTCCGCGCTCGCGTTCTGCCGGCTGCTCGAGCGCTGGCACCGAGGCGATGCGGTGCCAGCGACGTCGGGCGGCCGCGAAGCTGCGCTCCGGCACGCGGCCGATCGGGTGGAGACCGCACTCGCCGGCCTCGAGCACCCGCTCTCGCGTTACCTCCTCGAGCTCGAGCCCGAGTTGGCCGAGGGGCGTTCGTGGTACGGCGGGCCGGGCGCGGGAGAGCTCGTCGAGTGGCGCCCGGTCCTCGATCGGGCCGGCGTGCATGCGTGCCCGAACCGCGTCGCCGCCGTCTATCTCGAGCTCGCCGTCCTCGTGCGTGCGCTCGAGGGCCTCGCGGACGCCGCGCGCCTCGACAGCGCGCCCGATCGCTCCTCCCTCTGGGCCGGCCTGTTCGACCTGCGCGACACGCTGCTCGGCTCGACGGTGGACGACCTGCGGGCCCTCGCGCCGGAAACCGTCAGGCGACGGTGAGCGACGGACCGTTCAGCCTCTCGCCCGGGTCTACAGTCTTGCCGAGATGCCCGCCCCGAAAATCACCGTCGTCGGCTCGGTCAACCTCGACCTCGTGACGCGCTGCGCCATGCTGCCGCGGCCCGGCGAGACGGTGACGGGCGCAACACTCGACCGCTATCCGGGCGGAAAGGGCGCAAACCAGGCTGTCGCCTGCGCCCGGCTCGGCGCTGAGGTCACCTTCGTGGGAGCTGTCGGCCGTGACGTCTTCGCGGATGACGCCCTGGCCGGCCTCCGCGAGGCGGGAGTCGCTCTCGACGTGCGCGACACGGACGAGCCCACCGGCATCGCCATGATCACCGTCGACGCGGAGGGCGAGACGACGATCGTGGTCGCGCCCGGTGCAAACGCGCTCGTCGGCGGCTTCGAGCTTGCTCCCTCGGATGCGGTGCTCTGCCAGCAGGAGATCCCCGACGAGGCGATCGTGGCCGCGTGGGAGCAGGCGAGCGGCCTCTTCTGCCTCAACGCGGCACCGGCCCGGCGCGTGCCGGTCGATCCGGACCTCGCGGTCGTGAACCGCTTCGAGCGCGAGTCGCTCGCGCGTGGCGACGGGCTCGTCGCCGTCACGCTCGGTGCCGAGGGAGCGGTCCTGCTCGAGGACGGGGAGGAGGTCGCACGTGCCACGCCGCCCGAGGTGGTCGTCGTCGACGGCACCGCGGCGGGCGATGCGTTCACGGCCTGCCTGCTGGTGTCGCTGCTCGAAGGCCGTGGCCAGGAGGAGGCGCTCACGCGCGCGTGTGCAGCCGGCGCCCTCGCGGCGTCCCGGCCCGGCGCGCAGCCGTCCCTGCCGACCTCGGCCGAGGTGGAAGCCATACTCTCTCGATGAGCATCCCGATCATCCTCGACTGCGATCCGGGGCACGACGACGCGATCGCGCTCCTGCTCGCGCTCGCAAGCCCTGAGCTCGAGGTGCTCGGTGTGACGACGGTGCACGGCAACCAGACGCTGGAGAAGACGACCCAGAATGCCCTGCGGGTGCTCGACCTCGTCGGGCGTCCGGACCTCCCGGTCGCCGCCGGTGCCGATCGGCCGCTGACGCGCGAGCTGACGGTGGCCTCCCACGTCCACGGCGAGAGCGGGCTCGACGGCCCCTCGCTTCCTCCCGCCGCCAGGGCGCCGCTCGGCGAGCATGCGGTCGACTTCATGGAGCGCACGATCGCGGCGGGCGCCGTCCCCGTCACGCTCGTCCCGACCGGGCCGCTCACGAACGTCGCCCTGCTGCTCGAGCGCACCGGCGGCGCGAACATCGAGCGCATCGTGCTCATGGGCGGCGCGATCGCCGAGGGGAACACGACCCCGGCTGCCGAGTTCAACATCTGGGCCGACCCGGAGGCGGCGCACGCCGTCTTCCACGCGGGGCTCGACACCACCATGATCGGCCTCGACGTCACCCACCGGGCGGTGACGACCCGGGCGGTGCACGAGCGCCTTCGGGCCGCCGGGACGATCGGCGGGTTCGTCGCCGACCTCATCGACTTCTTCGCGGTCTACCACGCCGATACCTACGGCTGGGACGGCGCCCCGATCCATGACGCCGTGGCAGTCGCGCACGTGATCCGGCCGGGCCTCGTCTGGACGCTGGAGCGCAACGTGGAGATCGAGCTCGTCTCCGAGCTCTGCCGTGGGCGCACGGTCGTCGACCGCTGGAAGCGGACCGCGCGACCCGCGAATGCCCACGTCGGCATCGATCTCGATCGGGATACGTTCTTCGACCTCCTCGTGGAGCGAATCGGGCGGCTCGGGTGACCGTGGACGACGTCGTCGTCTTCGTCGAGGTGCCGTCGGGCTCGCGCAACAAGTACGAGCTCGACCCCGACGCGGGAGGCATCGTCCTCGACCGCCGCCTCTTCACCTCGATGAGCTATCCGGCCGACTACGGCTTCATCGAGGGCACGATGGGGGAGGACGGCGACCCGCTGGACGCTCTCGTCCTCGTCGGCGAGCCGACGTTCCCCGGGTGCCGCATCCGGGTGCGCATCGTCGGCGTCTTCCACATGACCGACGAGAAGGGCCTCGACGAGAAGGTGATCGGCGTGCCGCTCAAGGACCCGGCCTGGATGCGGGTCAGCGACATCCACGACATCCCGCCCGAGTTCCGCGACGAGATCGAGCACTTCTTCCAGGTCTACAAGGACCTCGAGGAGGGGAAGACCGAGACGCGGGGCTTCGGCAACCGGGCCGACGCCGAGAAGATCATCGCCGAGGCACGCGCCAGGGCCGGGTGAGACGTTTCGGCCTCTCCAGGGTCGCTCAAAGCGCCTTACCGACCTCCAGCCCGACCCAGACCGCGAGCAACCCCGCGAACAGCGTCCCGAAGGCGTTGAAGAACGCCTGGCCGGTGTGGCCGAGCTCCAGCAGGCGATACGTGTCGAGCGAGAGTGTGGAGAACGTCGTGTACGCGCCCAGGAACCCGGTCACCACGGCGAGTCGCACCCATGAATCCTCGAAGCGGGGCTCGAGCGCCTCGGTCATCACGCCGATCAGGAAGGCCCCGGTGATGTTGACGACGAAGATGCCCCAGGGGAACGCGCCGGCCCGGCGGCCGATCAGCTCGTCGAGGCCGTAGCGGGCGAGAGCGCCGAGGGCCCCGGCGACGGCGATCCCGATCACGACAGGCATGTCGCCCGAGGATACGGGGCGCGGAGGATACGGGAGCCCGCCGCAGAAGCTGCAAGCCCCATGGCTGCCACGCGCAAGAAGCCTGTCAAGCGGGCGCCGAAGCCGCGTACCCCGGCCCGGGTGCGGAAACGGCGCCAGAAGACCCGGTCGCACCACCATCCCGAGCTGTGGGGGCTCGGGATGGTGGCGGTCGGCCTCTTCCTCGCGACCGTTCTCTGGCTCGGGTGGGACGGCGGGCCGGTCGGCGCGAACGTCGCCGACGCCCTCGACGGTGCGTTCGGCGTTGCCGCCTACGCGATCCCGCTCCTGCTCGTCGGAGTCGGCGGCCTGATGCTCGTCCGGAGCAAGCTCGTCGACCTGAAGCCGTTCCGCACGGGCCTCGCGGTCGGAGTGTTCGGCCTCATGATCGCGCTCGGCCGGGACGAGGGAGGTGCGATCGGGGGCGGCCTCGCCGGCGGGCTCGCGCACGTGATCGGCGAGACGGGCACGCTGATCGTCGGTGTCGCCCTCTTCATGGCGGGTGTGCTGCTCTTCACCGGCGCGTCGGCGGGCTCGCTGCTGCGCGGCTCCGGCCACGCCGTGCGGCGGGCGGGAAGCGCAGCGCGGCGCACGTTCGACATGGCGGACGAGGACGACCGCGAGCCCGCGACCCCGGCACGCTTGCGCCCGCCCGTGGACGCTGCCGCGAGGTATCCCGACGTGATCGCACCGATCTCGGCATCCGCGGAGCCGCCACCGCTCGTCACGCCGGCCGACGAGCACCTGGACGTGACGCCGAGCGACGAGCGGGCGGAATCGATCGACTTCGACGCCGTACCCACGGCCGAGTACCGGCTTCCCGACCGTGCGCTGCTCAGGGCCTCGCCGCCGGTCACGGGTGACAACGGCGCCGCCAGCGCTCGAATCGCCGAGCAGCTCACGAAGACGCTGTCGCACTTCGGCGTCGACGCCACGATCGTGGGCGAGATCGCGGGCCCGCGGGTCGTGCGCTACGAGCTGCAGCTGGCGCCGGGGACGAAGGTGTCGAAGGTGGCGGGACTCAAGGACGACCTCTCCTACGCGCTCGCGACCACGGAGATCCGCATCCTGGCCCCGATCCCGGGCAAGCAGGCTGTGGGCGTCGAGGTCCCGAACCTCTCGCCGCGGCTCGTCACGCTCGGCGACATCTTCGGGGACATGCCCGGCCAGGCGAGCCCGCTGGCGGTGTGGCTCGGCAAGGACATCTCGGGGAACGCCGTCTGGACCGACCTCGCGCGCATGCCGCACCTCCTGATCGCGGGCACGACCGGATCGGGCAAGTCCGGCTGCATCAATACGCTCCTGACGTCGATCCTGCTCCGCTCGACGCCCGACGAGGTGCGGATGATCCTGATCGACCCGAAGCGGATCGAGCTCAACTACTACGAGTCGATCCCGCACCTCCTGACGCCGGTCGTCTCGAACCCGAAGGAGGCGTCGGCGGTGCTGCAGAACGTCGTCGCCGAGATGGAGCGCCGCTACGAGCGCCTCTCGATCATCCGCGCCCGCAACCTGCCGGAGGCGAACCGGGCCTTCAAGGCGCGCGGGGAGGATCCGCTGCCGTACCTCCTCGTCGTCATCGACGAGCTCGCCGACCTGATGATGGTGTCGCCGCAGGCGGTCGAGGACGCGGTCATCCGGCTCGCCCAGAAGTCTCGCGCGGTCGGCATCCACCTCGTGCTCGCGACGCAGCGGCCGTCGGTCGACGTGATCACGGGCATGATCAAGGCGAACGTGCCGTCGCGGATCGCGTTCGCCGTCTCGAGCCAGACCGACTCGCGCGTCATCCTCGACACCTCCGGCGCGGAGAGCCTGCTCGGGCAGGGCGACATGCTGTTCAAGCCGCTCGGCACCTCGCGCATGCAGCGGGTGCAGGGCGCCTACGTCGCCGAGGAGGAGGTCGCGATGATCGTCGAGCAGTGCCGCCGGCAGCGCGGCCAGGATCTCGACGAGAGCCTGCTGGAGGCGCCCGAGAGCTACGCGGACGAGATGTCGGACGGGGTCGAGGGCGATTTCGACCCCGACGAGGACCCGCTCCTCGACCGGGCGATCGAGATCGTCGTGCAGACGCAGACGGCGTCGGTGTCGCTCCTGCAGCGGCGGCTGCGCGTCGGTTACACGCGTGCCGGCCGCCTCGTCGACATGCTCGAGAGGCGTGGGATCATCTCGGGCTACGAAGGCTCGAAGCCCCGCCGCGTGCTGATCGAGGAGTCCCAGCTCGCGAGCGTCGTCTCGCCCGATTGAGACGTTCGGACACTGTGAGGATGTCCTGCAGGGCCCATCAATAGTTGGAATGATGCGTCTCACAAGGGCACGGAACCAAACCGAATTCCTCAAGGAGGGCAAGTGTCAGTACGCACATGGATGGCCGGTGTCTCGGTCGCGCTCGTCGCGGTCCTGGGCCTCGCGGTCGTCGCGGCCGGCTCGGCTGCACCCGCCACGAAGGGGGCGACGCCGCTCAAGGTGGCCGTCATCACCGATACGGGCGGCCTGAACGACAAGGGCTTCAACGCGCTCGCCTACAACGGGCTCAAGGTCGCGCAGCGGCAGTATGGCGTCCAGGGGCGGGTGTTCACCTCGAAGAGCGCGGCGGACTACGTCCCGAACCTCTCGACGGCAGCGTCGCAGGGCTACGATCTCGTGATCGCGGTCGGCTTCCTCATGGGCGACTCGATCGCCGCCGTCGCCAAGAAGTACCCGAAGACGAAGTTTGCGATCATCGACGTCTCGGCACCTAGCCTCAAGGGCAAGCCGAAGAACGTGCGCGGCATCACGTTCGCCACGCAGGAGGCGGGCTGCCTCGTCGGCGTCGCGGCGGCGACGGAGTCGAAGTCGGGCACGATCTCGTCGGTCGGCGGCCTCAAGATCCCGTCCGTCGACTCGTTCATCGCGGGCTACCAGTACTGCGCCAAGAAGGTCAACCCGAACATCAAGACGCTCAACGCGTACTCGCAGGACTTCACGGCTCAGGACAAGTGCAAGGAAATCGCCCTGAACCAGATCGGCCAGGGCTCGGACGTCGTCTTCCAGGTCGCCGGCGGTTGCGGCCTCGGCGCCATCACCGCTGCCAAGGACTCGAAGGCCTGGGGCATCGGCGTCGACAACGACCAGAGCTTCCTCGGCACGCACGTCCTCACGAGCGCGACGAAGAAGGTCGATGCGGGCGTCACGCAGACGATCAAGCTGACGAAGGACGGCAAGTACAAGGGCGGCGTCGACGGTGTCTTCAACGTGAAGAGCGGCGGCGTCGGCTACGGCAAGGTCAGCACGACGGTCCCGAACCGGTCCGCGCTGATCGCCAAGCTGAACAGCTGGGCGAAGCAGATCGCGACGGGCAAGGTCAAGCCGCCGGCCAACGTCACCGGCTAGCGGATCCGCAGAGAGGAGTGCAGAGGGCGGGCCGTCGGGCCCGCCCTCTGTCGTTCTCGCGCCGTTCCGGATCGGGTCGGCTCACAGGCGGCCGACGAGGGCCGTAGAATCCCGGCTCGATGGCTGCTGCGCCGCGAACCGTGCTCGAGATGCGCCACATCACGAAGCGCTTTCCCGGCATCGTCGCCAACGACGACATCGACTTCGACCTCCGCGAGGGCGAGGTCCACGCCTTGCTCGGCGAGAACGGCGCCGGCAAGTCGACGCTGATGAACATCCTCTACGGGCTCTATCACCCGGACGAGGGCGAGATCGAGATCGGCGGGAAGCCCGTGCGGCTCGGCACGCCGAGCGCTGCGATCGACGCCGGTGTCGGGATGGTGCACCAGCACTTCATGCTGATCCCGGTGATGACCGTGGCCGAGAACATCGTGCTCGCGGTCGAGCCGACGCACGCCGGCATCCTCATCGACCTCGGCGAGGCGAACGAGCGGGTGCACGAGATCTCGGAGCGGTTCGGCCTCGCCGTCGACCCGCGTGCGACGGTCGAGGACATCACGGTCGGGCAGCAGCAGCGCGTCGAGATCCTGAAGGCGCTCTTCCGCAATGCCGACATCCTCGTGCTCGACGAGCCGACCGCGGTCCTGACGCCGCAGGAGGCGCGCGAGTTGTTCCGGATCATCCGGGGTCTCACCGAGCAGGGGAAGTCGATCATCTTCATCAGCCACAAGCTGAACGAGGTGACCGAGGTCGCGGACCGGATCACGGTGCTGCGCCGCGGGAAGAAGATCGAGACGCTCCCTGCGGCGGGCGCGACGGAGGAGGGGCTCGCGCGGCTGATGGTGGGCCGGGACGTCCTGCTGCGCGTGGACAAGCAGCCCTCGCACCCTGCCGACATCCTGCTGCACGTGGAGGACCTGCACGTCTTCGACGATCGCGAGATCGAGAAGGTGCGCGGCCTCTCGCTCGAGGTCCGGGCAGGCGAGATCGTCGGTCTCGCCGGGATCGACGGCAACGGGCAGACCGAGCTGATCGACGCGATGACGGGCCTCCGCAAGATCGCGGCTGGAACGGTGAGCGTCGACGGCAAGGACGTGACCCAGGACGGCATCCTCGACCACTTCACGGCGGGGCTCGGTCATATCCCGGAGGACCGGCAGCGGCGCGGGCTCGTGCTCGAGTTCTCGATCGCCGAGAACATCGCCCTCCACGATTTCCGCCGTCCGCCGGACTCGAGGTTCGGCTGGCTCTTCCCCGGTCGCCTGCTCGAGCGCGCGGCGAAGCTGATCAAGTCCTACGACGTGCGGGGCGGTGGGCCGCAGACGCGGGCGGGAGGCCTCTCGGGAGGCAACCAGCAGAAGGTCGTGCTCGCGCGCGAGATCGACCGCAACCCGCGCGTCCTGATCGCCGCGCAGCCCACGAGAGGGCTCGACGTCGGCGCGATCGAGTTCGTCCACCGCCGGCTCGTGGAGGAGCGCGACGAGGGGCGGGGAATCCTGCTCGTCTCGCTCGAGCTGGAGGAGATCCTCTCGCTCTCCGACCGCATCCTCGTGATCTACGAGGGCGAGATCGTCGGTGAGTTCCCGCCGGAGACGACGGAGGAGGAGCTCGGCGTCGCGATGACCGGTGGTGGGCGCGAGCGCGAGGCGGCTGCATGACCGAGCCGCTCGTGCCACAGGACGCCCCTCCCGATCCCTCGGGGATGCCGGAGGTGCGGCAGTCGCTGCTCGGCCGCTACGACGTCGCGCAGAAGGCGGGCGGGCTGCTCGCACCCGTGCTCACCGCCGTGCTCGCATTCCTCGTCGGCGGCCTGGTCGTCTTCGTCACGACCGGGAAGAACCCGCTCACGACCTACCGGGCCATCTTCGACGGGGCGGGCTTCAACTGGTTCTTCCCGTGGGTGACCGGCAACGAGCGCAGCCTGGCGGCGCTCAACATGCAGCAGACGTTGATCGCGACGACGACGCTGATCCTCACCGGCCTCGCTGTCGCGTTCGCCTTCCGCTGCGGCCTCTTCAACATCGGCGGCACGGGTCAGTACATCGCCGGCGCGGTGTTCGCAGTCTGGATCGGCTCCTCGTTCGCCGGCATGAACCCGCTGCTCCACGTTCTCTTCGCGACGATCGCCGGCGCGCTCTGCGGGGCGCTCTGGGCGGGCATCGCCGGATTCCTGAAGGCGACCGTGGGCGCGCACGAGGTGATCTCGACGATCATGCTCAACTGGATAGCCATCTGGATAGGCGTCTTCCTCTTCGGGCTCGGCGGCCCGCTCCAGAACTCCACCCAGGAGTTCGTCCCCATCTCGAACGATGTCGTCGAGGGTGCGAAATTGCCGGTCTTCTGGGGCGACCCGTTGCTGCAGGGCCTCCACGTGGGCTTCTTCATCGCGATCGGGGCGCTCGTCGTCTACTGGCTCATCCTCAGCCGGACGACGCTCGGCTACGGCGTCCGGGCGGTCGGCTTCAACCCCGAGGCGGCGCGCTACGGCGGCATCAGCGTGTCCCGCAACTACTTCCTCGCGATGGCGATCGCGGGTGCCTTCGCCGGCCTCGCGGGCGCCGTCGACATCCTCGGCTGGCAGTTCCGGCTCGCGACGGGCGACGTCCAGGGCGTCCAGGTGGCGTTCATCGGCATCGCGGTCGCGCTCCTCGGCCGCAACACGGCGGTCGGCGTCGCGCTCGCCGCGCTCCTGTTCGGCGGGCTGCTGACGGGGACGTCGACGCGGAACCTCGATCCGGAGATCTTCAAGCCGGAGCTCGCCTTCAACCTGACGCTGCTGATCCAGGGCCTCGTCGTGCTGTTCGTCGGCGCCGACGTCGTCGTCCTCTGGCTGATGGGACGCCTGCGCAGAACGAGGCCCACGTGACCTCGATCGCCCTTCCCGTGGCCGCGCGGGCGCCACGCGGCCTTCGCACCGTCGCCTGGGTCGGGGTCGTGCTCGGCCTGCTCGGCGCCTGGGTGGCGCTGCCGCCGATCTCGGCCCGCTCGTGGACGTGGAGCCTCGTGCTCTGCCTGGTCGCGCTCGTCCTCGGCATCGGCGTGGTGATCCGCGGCGAGCGGCGGTTCGGCGGCTTCGCGATCGCGGCGGGCGTGCTCGGGTTCGCGCTCGCCTACCTCGCCACGCGCTCCAGCCTCGGCAAGCTCGAGGACGTCGTCGTCTGGTCGGCGCTGTTCGCCGCCATGTTCCGCTACGCCACCCCGCTCATCTTCGGAGCGCTCGGGGGGATGTTCAGCGAGCGCTCCGGCGTCGTCAACATCGGCCTCGAGGGGATGATGCTGATGGGCGCCTTCTTCGCCATCCTCGCCGCGGACAAGCTCGACTCGTGGTGGCTCGGCCTCCTGGTCGGGATCCTCTCCGGCGGGGCGATGGCGCTCCTCCACGCCGTGCTGGCAATCCATCTCCGCGCCGACCAGATCGTCAGTGGGACTGCGATCAACTTCCTCGCCGTCGGCCTCACGGGCTATCTCTTCATCGACATCTACGGCCAGGAGGGCACGCCGACCGATATCCCGGCCATCCCGCAGGTCGACATCGGCTTCCTCGGCGACATTCCCGGCCCGGGAAACTTCCTCGAGGAGGTCTTCGGCCACATGAACCTCATGATCTGGGCGGCGATCATCATGATCCCGCTCAGCTGGCTGATCCTCTTCAAGACGCCCCTGGGCCTGCGCATCCGCGCCTGCGGCGAGCACCCGCGGGCGGCCGACACGGTCGGGATCTCGGTCTACGGGATCCGCTACGGGGCCGTCGTCTTGTCCGGGATGCTGGCCGCCGCCGGCGGGGCGTTCCTCTCGATCGGGTTCGTCAACTCCTTCAACGAGAACATGACGGCCGGACGCGGGTTCATTGCGCTCGCCGCGGTGATCTTCGGGAACTGGCGCCCCTGGGGTGCTGCCGCGGCATGCCTCCTGTTCGGCTTCTCGAGCGCGCTCGCGCAGCGCCTGCCGGAGTACTCCGACTCGGCGGCAGTGCTCTTCCAGGCGCTTCCGTACGTGCTGACGCTGATCGCGGTCGCGGGCGTGATCGGACGCTCGATCCCGCCCGCTGCGGACGGACGCCCCTACAAGAAATCGTGAGGCGCAACACACGAGCGGCCTGGTCCGTCGTCGTCGGCCTGCTCGCGGCCTCGACCATGCCCGCCGCCATCGTGGCGACGCGGTACTCGGGCTCGTACGAGCTCCTGCACGCAGGCTTCGCGATCCCGTTTGCGGCCCTGCTCGGGATCCTCGCGGTCGTCCTCGCGCGCAAGGCCCGGGCAGCTCGACCGCGCCACGCTCGGCAAGGCAGGCGGCTTGAAGGCGGCTCGAGTGGGGCGGCTGCTCGGCATCCTCGGGATCTGCATGGCGTCCTCGGCGACGATCGCGGTCGCCGTCTACGAGCTTCTCGTTGCCGTGGAGTAGCGGTCCTTCCCGGGCAGGCGACGGCGTTACACTGCACGCTCCCGTGTTCGACATCGGCTCAAGCCTGCGCGAGGCCAGGACCCGCCAGGGTCTCGACATCAACGAGATGGAGTTCCGCACGAAGATCCGCGCGAAGTACCTGCGCGCCCTCGAGGCGGACGAGTTCGACCAGCTCCCGGGCCACACCTACATCAAGGGCTTCCTGCGCACGTACGCGGACGCGCTCGGGATGGACGGTCAGCTCTACGTCGACGAGTACAACTCGCGCTACATCGCGGGCGAGGACGAGCATCCGTTGCGGACGAGGCGAGCGCCCGCGTCGCCCGCAAGGCGTCGCCGCCGGCGGGAGCGCCATGAGTCGCGTCTCGTCGCCGTCGCCGTCACGGCCATCGTGATCCTGACCGCTCTCGTCTTCGCGGCGTGGAAGTTCGGCGGTCCCGCGGAGCCGAAAGTCCAGGGCGTGAACCTGCCGGCCGCCCCGCCCGTGGTCGTCGCAAAGGGGGTCTCGGTGACGGCGACGAAGGGAGCCTCCTTCATGGAGGTGCGGATCGGCTCCGCCGCGGGCAAGCCGCTCTACCGCGGCACGCTCGAGCGAGGGCAGACGAAACGGTTTCCCGCGCGCAAGCTGACGCTGTCGGTTTCCTCACCGCGCAACGTCGTCGTGCGTGTCGCCGGCACGCGCGTCAAGGTGCCCCTGAGCGGGCGCCTCACGGTCAAGCCCAGCTCTTGAGCCGCCCGCGCGCAACCGTCGTCGTGACGGGTAGCGAGCTCGTCCGGGGCGAGCGATCTGATCTGAACGGCCCCTTCTACGCGCAGGAGGCGCTCCGGCTCGGGCTCCAGCCTGCGCGCATCGCGATCGTCGGCGACGACCCTGCGGAGCTCGAGGCCGCCCTGCGCGAGGGCTTCGAGGCCGATGTCTGCCTCGTCTCGGGCGGACTCGGGCCGACCCATGACGACAGGACGATCGAGCTCGTGGCGCGGGTGGCCGGGCGGCCGCTCGTGCTCGACGAGGGGCTCGAGGCCGAGATCGAGCAGATCTCGCGTCGTTTCGCGGAGCGCATGCGGCGGCCCTACGCGGATTTCGCGCCGGGCGTGCGCAAGCAGGCGACCCTCCCCGACGGGGGCATCTCGCTCGGCATCGCCGGCACGGCCCCGGGCGTCGTCCTCGACACGGGCGCCTGCGTGGTCGTGGTTCTGCCCGGTCCGCCTGGCGAGCTGCAGCGGCTTTGGCCCCGGGCGGTCGAGACGGGGCCGATGCAGGCGGTCCTGGCGCGAACCGTCGAGCCGCAGCGCCGCGTGCTCCGGCTCTTCGGCGTGAGCGAGTCGGCGGTGGCGAAGGCGCTCGCCGATGCAGGCGGCGACGGCGACGGCGTCGAGGTCACGATCTGCGCGCGCGACTTCGAGATCCACGTCGACTTCATCGTCGAGCCGGGAATGGAGGCCCGCGCGGACGAGCTCGAAGCGTCATTCCTGGCGCCGATCGAGTCGGATCTCTTCGGTCGCGACGAGCGATCTGTGCAGGAGCTCGTCCTCGAGCGGTGCCGCGCCGCCGGCCTCACGCTCGGCACGGCGGAGTCGTGCACGGGCGGCCTCGTCGCCGGCCGGCTGACATCCGTCCCGGGTTCGAGTGACGTCTTCCGCGGCGGCGTCGTGGCCTACGAGGACGACGTCAAAGCGCGGCTGCTCGGCGTGCCGCTGGAGCTGCTCGCCGCCCATGGGGCCGTGTCCGCCGAGGTCGCGGCCGCGATGAGCGCGGGCGTCCGCGAGCGCCTGGGGGTGGACGTGGCCGTGTCGGTGACGGGCATCGCCGGACCGGGTGGAGGGACCCCGGAGAAGCCCGTGGGGCTCGTGTTCCTGCACGCGGCCGGGCCGATGGGGGAGCGGGCGGTGCGGATCGAGATTCCCGGCGAGCGCGAGTGGGTGCGGGCGCGGTCCGCGGCGACCGCGCTCCACCTCGTCCGGCGGCTCCTCGAAGCCGACGCCGGCGTCTGACCCGTCGCGGCCGACACATTCTCGGCACGGTGCCGGCACGGAGCGTGCACATCTGGAGCGCTAGCTTTGGTCTCGTGCCAGAAGCGCCTCCCACCGGGCGAACATGTGTTTGCATTACGTCCGACGGACCTGCTTACCTACGCGAACGACGACCAAGGGAAGACGAGGAGGAGTGACCAGATGAATCGTGAGGAAGCGCTCGACGTCGCGCTCGGCCAGATCGAGCGGCAGTTCGGCAAGGGCTCCGTCATGCGCATGAGCGACCAGGCCCAGGTCTCGGTCGGGGCGGTGTCGACAGGCTCGCTCTCGCTCGACATGGCGCTCGGCATCGGCGGCCTCCCGCGGGGGCGGGTGGTGGAGGTGTTCGGGCCCGAGTCGTCGGGGAAGACGACCCTCGTCTATCACGTCATCGCCGAGGCGCAGCGGCGCGGCGGCATCTGTGCCTTCATCGACGCCGAGCACGCGATGGACCCGCAATACGCACGGCGGATCGGCGTCAACATCGACGACCTGCTCGTCTCCCAGCCCGACACCGGGGAGCAGGCGCTCGAGATCTGCGAGTTGCTCGTGCGCTCGGGAGCCCTCGACGTGGTCGCCGTCGACTCGGTCGCCGCGCTCACGCCCAAGGCGGAGATCGAAGGGGAGATGGGGGACACACACGTCGGGCTCCAGGCGCGCCTCATGAGCCAGGCGCTGCGGAAGCTGGCCGGCACTCTCAACCGCACAGACACGATCTGCCTGTTCACGAACCAGCTGCGCGAGAAGATCGGCGTCATGTTCGGCTCCCCCGAGACGACCCCTGGCGGCCGCGCGCTGAAGTTCTATGCCTCGGTCCGGCTCGACATCCGCCGGATCGAGACGCTCAAGGACGGAGCCGAAGCGTACGGTAACCGCGTCCGCGTCAAGGTGGCCAAGAACAAGGTGGCGCCGCCGTTCAAGCAGGCGGAGTTCGACATCATCTACGGGAGCGGCATCTCCTGGGAAGGCACGGTGCTCGACGTGGGCATCGAGCGCAAGGTCGTCCAGAAGGCGGGCTCGTACTTCAGCTTCGGCGACGAGCGGCTCGGCCAGGGCCGCCAGAACGCCACCGCATTTCTCGGCGAGCACCCCGACGTCGTCCAGCAGATCCTCTCCCGCATCCAGGCCGAGGCGCCCGCCGAGCAGGTCGTTTCCGCACGGCTCCTGCCTCAGGCCGACGGCGGGGCGGCGATCGAGGTGACGCCGATCGAGGACGAGCCTCCGGTGCCGGCAGAGAGGGAGGTGCCCGTCGAGGCATAGAGCTGCGAGAGAGAGGCGTTCGAGGGATCGTCGACGCGGGGGCGAGAGCCGGTTGCTCGCGCGTTGCGGAGCTGGAGTCCTGCCGTGACGGCACCGGTCGTGACGGCGCTTCGCAGTCGGGGCGGCGGCCGGGTCGCGGTCGAGCTGGACGCGGCGCCGTGGCGCGTCCTGCCGCTCGAGGCGGTCGTCTGCGTCGGCCTCGCGGTCGGCGAGGACCTCGACCGCAAGCGGGCGCGGGCCCTGCGCCGGGAGCTCCGGCGGCTGGGAGCGCGTGACGCCGCGCTCCGGGCCCTGCGCAGCCGCGACCACACACGAGCCTCGCTCGAGCGGCGGCTCGCCGAGCAGGGCACCGCGCCTTCCCTCCGGCGGGAGACCGTCGCCGCGGTGGAACGCGCCGGGCTCGTCGACGATGCCCGCTTCGCGGCCGGCCGGGCATCGCTGCTCGCAGCCCGCGGCGCGGGAGACGCCCTGATCGAGGACGACCTGGCGCGCAGGGGCGTTCCGGCCGAGCTCATCGACGCCGCGCTCGAGGGACTCGAGCCGGAATGGGCCAGGGCCGAACAGGTCATCGCCTCCCGGGGCAAGAGCGTGCGCACCGCGCGCTACCTCGCTGCGAAGGGGTTCGCCGCCGAGACGGTCGAGGGGGTCGTTGCAGATCTGGCCGGTGAGGTTTAGGATACTCGGGCCACATCCGACATTTGACCTGCACAGAGCGCTTTCCCGAACCAGACCAGGCCCGTGATCAACTCCCACCGTAACCAGACGAGCCGCGGCACAGCTGTCGCCGTCCGGAGAGCCCGCCCACCGAGATAGCGCGGCGCTGCACGACCGGTTGAACCGGGAGGCCGCCGTGCAGGCGGTGTCCGGATGTGAGCGGCCCGCGGCTCCCGCCGCGGGATACCCCGAGAGGGAGTGCCCATGCTCACGGTCGTCGCAGCAGTTGTCGGAATTATCGTCGGGGCGGCCGGACTGTGGATGTGGCTGAGGACGGCGAGCACCTCGCGGCTGCGGCTCGCGGAGGATCAGAGGCGCGCAATCCTCGCCGACGCCGAGCGTGAAGCCGAGACGACGCGGCGCGAGGCGCAGATCGAGGCACGGGAGCAGGCGGTCGCGCTCCGCGCCGAGATCGAGGCCGAAATCCAGGACAGCCGCCTGCAGATGGCGAAGATCGAGGAGCGGATCCACCAGCGCGAGGCGGAGCTCGACGTCAAGCGCGACGAGCTCTCGCGACGCGAGCAGGGCGTTGCGGACCGTGAGACGCATACGAAGCAGCTCCAGGAGGACCTCAAGGCGGGCAACGAGCGGATGCTGCGCGAGCTGGAGCGCGTCAGTGGGCTCACCATGGCCGAGGCGCGGAGACAGCTCCTCGAGCGGTCCGAGGACCTGATCCGGCACGACCTCGCCCGGACGGTGCGGCAGCTCGACGACGAGGCGAGGACCGACGCCAAGCGCCGTGCGCGCGCGCTCGTCGCCGACGCCCTCCAGCGGGTCGCCGCGAGCCACACGGCGGAGACGACGGTCAGCGTCGTCGAGCTCGCCTCCGACGACATGAAGGGGCGGATCATCGGCCGGGAGGGCCGGAACATCCGGTCGCTCGAGCACCTCACCGGCGTCGACTTCATCATCGACGACACGCCGCACGCGGTCGTCCTGTCGTCGTTCGACGGGCTCCGTCGCGAGATTGCCCGGCTCACGCTCGAGAAGCTGATCGAGGACGGGCGCATCCACCCGGCTCGGATCGAGGAGATGTACTACCTCTCGAAGGCCGAGCTCGAGGATCACGTCCGGCAGGCGGGCGAGCAGGCCGTGTTCGAGGCCAACTGCGGCGAGTTCCACGAGGAGCTCGTGAAGATCCTCGGCCGCCTGCGCTACCGCACGAGCTACGGGCAGAACGTCCTCAAGCACACGCTCGAGGTCGTCCACCTGGTGGGGATCATGGCGGCCGAGCTCGGGGCGTCCGTCAAGACCGCACGCCGGGCCGCGCTCTTGCACGACATCGGCAAGGCGATGACACACGAGGTGGAGGGGACGCACGCCGCCGTCTCGGCGCAGCTCGCCCGCCGCTACGGCGAGTCGGAGGGGGTCATCCACGCGATCGAGGCACACCACTACGAGGTGCAGCCGCAGACGGTCGAAGCGGTGCTGTTGATCGCCGCCGACGCAATTTCGGCCTCGCGTCCCGGTGCCCGCGGGGAGAGCCTCGAGCACTACATCAAGCGACTCACCTCGCTCGAGGAGCTCGCTGCGGCGAAGCCCGGCGTCGCGAAGGCCTACGCCCTGCAGGCCGGACGGGAGATCCGTGTCATCGTCGAGCCCGCCGAGGTCGACGACGATGCAGCAGCGCTCCTGTCGCACGAGATCGCCCGCGAGATCGAGGACCAGCTCGAGTATCCGGGCCAGGTCAAGGTCATCGTCATCCGCGAGAGCCGCGCCATCGAGATCGCTCATTGAGAGCCGCGCTCGGCAGGTGCCCGGCTTCAGCCGCGCGCCGGAACGGTTTGTTGATCATGTACCGCGCCGACCGCAAGGAACAGCACCGGTACGACGACGCGTAGGAAGGGCGCTCAGCCGCCGCTGCCGCAGAACCGAAGCTCGTTCGGGCAGTCGCCGACGAGGCCGGAGAGCTCGATCTGCTCCCACGTGTTGATGAAGTCGGCCTGTCCCGAATTGACGCCGCCGGAGCGCAGGACGACGGGTTGCTTCAACTCGCGCTAGCCGAGGATGATCTCGAGTGCCGGAAGCGGAACGGGATGTGAGGGCCGGCACCGCCCCTCCACGGCATAGGCCATGTGCGAGTGGTGATCGGGGCCCGTGCGACGCAGTGCGAGGCTGCACATGGCACTTCCAATTGGCATCCGGGCGGGTTAGAGTCCCGCCCGGATTGCGAAGAGCACAAAGGTCACTTGCGGCGGTGATGGTCGTTGCTGCGCTGGGCGCAGTGCTGACCGGTGCCGGGACGGCCGCGCCGGGCTCGCCCGGGGGCGGTGCGGGGGAGGTGTCGATCTTCTACTACCCCTGGTACGGCACCGAGGCGCAGGACGGCGAGTGGCGGCACTGGCAGCAGAACGACAACGCGCCGCCGTTCGACATCGCCTCCGACTGGTTCCCCGCTCGAGGCCCGTACTCGTCGTCGAACGACTTCACGGTGCGCGCACAGATGCGCGAGATCGCCGCGGCGGGCGTCCAGACGGTGATCGTGTCGTGGTGGGGCGAGGGATCGGCCGAGGCGCAGCGGTTGCCGCTCGTTCTCCGGGCGGCACGTGCGGCCGGCCTCCGGGTGGCGCTCCACGTCGAGCCGTTCGCCGGCAGGACGCCGGCCTCGCTCGCGCCGCAGCTGCGCGCGCTCGAGAGCTCCGGGATCACCGACGCGTACATCTACGACTCGGGCTCGAGCCCCGACGACGAGTGGCGCACCCTCAACGCGCAGCTCCCCGAAATGCGGCTCTTCGCCAACACGAGCCTGCCGGGCAAGGCGCAGGCGGGCGGGTTCGCCGGCCTCTACACCTACGACGTGCGGATCTACGACGGCTCGTCGTTCCCGCGGATGTGCGCGTCGGCGAGGATGCGCGGCCTTGTCTGCGCGCCCTCCGTCGGCCCGGGCTTCGACTCGGTCCGCGCCACCGGTGACACGCGCGTGAAGAGCCGCAAGAACGGCGCCACGTACGACTCCATGTGGCGGGGCGCGATCCGCGCCGCGGCCGACGTCGTCACGATCACGAGCTACAACGAATGGCACGAGGGGACACAGATCGAGCCCGCATCGGCGGTCGGTGCGCCGTACGAGTCCTACGACGGGGCCTACGGCCTCAGGGGCCGCGCAGCCCAGTCCGCCTACCTCGAGCGGACCGCATACTGGACGAACCGCTACCGCGAGCGGGTCGGGCGCTGAGCGATCAGTAGAGGGCGGCGGCGAGCCGGCGACGGTACGTCGCGACGAGCGGGTCGTCGGGATCGAGCGGCTCGAAGATCGCGACGGCCACCTCCCGCAGGCGCTCCCGCTCCGCCGGCACCGCCGCGGGGACTGCGTCGACGACGAGGCGGAGCGCCTCCTCGACGTCTCCGCGATCGAGCGCCGAGACGACCTCCGGCAGCTCCCCGTTGGCGCGGAGTTCCTCGAGGAGCGCGCCGAGCCGGGGCGGGGCCAGCAGCTCGTCGAGGAACGCGTCCACCATCGTGCGCGATCGCGCGCCCGCGAACTCGGCCACCACGCGGCCGTTGCGGAACGCCTTCACCGCGGGGATGCCGCTGACGGAGAACCGCTGCGAGAGGGCGGGGTTCGCGTCGACATCGACCTTCACGAGCGTCACTGCGCCTTCGCGCGCCTCCACCGCGGACTCGAGCACCGGCGCGAGCGCGTGGCACGGGCCGCACCAGTCGGCCCAGAAGTCGACGAGCACCGTCGTGTCGGCGGACCGCTCGATGACGTCCGTCTCGAACGTGGCCTCGTCGGCCTCGACCGCACTCATCGGGCCGTCTCCACGAGGACGTCCGCGGCGCAGCCCGCGATCAGGGCCGCCTCCACGTGCTCGGGCGACACGCCGGCCAGCGAGCGGTGGCGCAGGTCGACGTCCACCGTCGCCCACGCGTCGAGCTGGAGGGCGCGGGCGCCCTCGGCCCCGCCGATCTCGAGCAGCTCAGCAGTCGTGAGGACTCCCCGCCGCCCGGTCTGACGGCGCGCGATGCCCTCGAGCTCGCGCAGCTCCTCGAGCGGGTCGATGCGCATGTTCGAATCCGAGCCGATGCAGAGCGGGATGGCGCGTTCACGCACCTCCGGCACGCGGAGGAATCCGTCCCCGAGATCAGCCTCGGTGGTCGGGCACGCGCAGATGCGGGCGCCGTTCTCGGCGAGGAGCGCGAGCTCGTCGTCATTCGCATGCGTGGCGTGGACGACGGTCGTCCTGGAGGTCAGGCAGCCCGTGTCGGCCAGGAGCTCGATCGGCCGGCAGCCGTGCTCGTGCAGGCACTCCTCGATCTCACGCGGCTGCTCGTCGGCGTGGATGTGGAGTGGCAGTCGCTCGCGCGCCGCATACCGGCCGATCTCCTCCAGCCAGCCACGCGAGCAGGCCCGCACGGAGTGGGGGGCGACGCCGACGGCGATGCCGGCGGCGCGCAGCGACTCGACCTCGTCGAGGTAGGCGGCGACGGACTCCTGGCGCATGCGTTCGAGGCCGCCGCGCTCGTATGCGACGTGGAGCAGGACGATCGCAATGCCCGCCTCGTCGGCCGCCTCGGCGGCGGCGAACGCCTCGGCGGCGCCGAGGTAGTGGAACTCGCCTACGGCCGTGTAGCCGGCGGCGAGCATCTCGGCGTAGACGCCGGCATACAGCGTCCGGACCGAGCCGGGGGTGGCACGCTCGGCCTCGTCGAGCATCCCGTCACGCCACGTCCAGAAGTCGGTTCCGGCCGCGCGTCCGCGCAACGCCCGCTGAAACGCATGGCTGTGACTGTTGACGAAGCCCGGGAGGGGATGAGAGCCGTCCACGGAGGACGACGCTACCACCAGCCACGACTACGCTTGAGCAGGATGGAAGCGCGGGCGAACAGGATTTCCCGGCCGGTGCAGCAGATCCCGAATGCACTGACGATCCTGCGGTTCGCCGCGATCCCGCTCTTCGTCGTGTTGCTGCTCCAGGACGAGGACGGCCCGAGCTGGTGGGCGGGGATCGTGTTCGCCCTCGCAGGGATCACGGACCAGCTCGACGGCTACCTCGCGCGCCGCTGGCACGTCGAATCGGCGTTCGGAAAGGTGGCCGACCCGCTCGCCGACCGGCTCATGATCGACACCGCCGTCGTCATGCTCGTCGCGCTCGGGCGGCTGCCGTGGGCCGCGCTCCTCATCCTCGTCCGCGACATCGTGCTCGTGGCCGGCTACAAGGTCGTGGTCCCCCGCGGCTACGCGTTCGAGGTGTCCCGCCTCGGCAAGGCCGCGACGTGGGGCCTGTACGCCTCGACGTGCCTCGTGCTCGTCACGAAGGAGGGCGCGTGGTGGCCGCTGGCGGTGTTCTGGGTCAGCCTCGCGCTGGCCGTCGTGGCAGCGGTCCAGTACGTGCTGAGGGTGCGCCGCGAGCTGCGGCGCTGACGCGGGCGGAAAGCAGGGAGTCCGCTCCGGGGGGCGAAATCGTCTTCAACCGGCCAAAGCCTCAACCTGAGGTTGACCCCTTCGCTACGCTGAACGGACGCGCATCCCCTGACGGAAAGGCACCCGTGGAAACGCTCCCTGACCTGCAGTCGCTCTCGGACGACCGCCGCCCCGGCTCCACCCTCAGCGGGGGCCGATGAGCCATATCTACTGCCCCGAATGCGGCTTCCAGAGCCCCGAGTCGGCCTCGTACTGCGCCCGCTGCGGTGCCCTGCTCGCGCGTGACGCGGCGGGCGAAACGACGATGAGCCTCGACCCGGACGAGATCGACGCCGTCCCGGAGTCCATCGACGGCCCGGCACTCGTGGTGCGATCGGGCGGCGGCAGAGCGGGCGAGAGTTTCGAGGCGATCGGCGACCACGCCCTCATCGGGCGCTCGCCGGAGTGCGACGTCTTCCTCGACGACGTCACCGTCTCGCGGCGGCACGCCGAGCTCACCCGGGAGGGGAGCGTGTTCACGATCCGCGATCTCGGCAGCCTCAACGGGACGTTCGTGAACAAGCGCCGGATCGAGAGCAGCGCCCTCGAGGACGACGACGAGGTCCAGATCGGCAAGTACAGAATGACGTTCCTGCGCCGATGACGACCGTTTCCGAGCCGCGGCCGACGGGGGACCTCCACACGATCGGAGCCGTGTGCGAGCGCCTGCGGGACGAGTTCCCGGACATCTCCATCTCGAAGATCCGCTACCTGGAGGATCAGGGCCTTCTGCAGCCGAAGCGGACGCGCGGCGGCTACCGCCTCTTCTCCGAGTCCGACGTCGAGCGCCTCATCACGATTCTCCGCCTCCAGCGCGACGAGTTCCTGCCGCTCCGCGTGATCCGAGAGGAGCTTCGTGCTCCGACGGCCGACCGCGCAAAGCGCCGCGCGGCGGGGCTCCGCGGTCACGAGGAGGAGATCGACATGACGGAGCTGTGCGAGCGCGCGGGCGTCACGCCCGACTTCGCGCGTCAGCTCGAGGAATTCAGCCTGCTCGCGCCGAGGATCGAGGGCGGCGAGCGCGTCTACGGCGAGAGCGACGCCGACATCGCGCTCGCGTGCGCGAGGATCGCCCGCCACGGAATCGACGCGCGCCACCTGCGGGCGTTCCGGACGGCCGCCGGCCGCCAGTCCGCGCTCCTCGAGCAGGTGGTCGCGCCGGCCCTCCGCTCGCGCAACGCCGAGCGGCGCGCCGCGGCGCTCGAGGATCTCGAGACGCTGGCCGCGGTGGCGCAGGAGCTGGCGCAGCTGCTGCTGCTGCGGGACCTGCGGGAGGTCGCAGAGCGATGACGGGGCAGCTCGACCTCGCGGCCCTGATCAGGGACGTGCCGGATTTCCCGTCCGAGGGGATCGTGTTCAAGGACGTGATGCCGCTCATCGCGGACCCGACCGCCTTGCGGGAGACCGTCGACCGGCTCGCGGCCTGGGCGGGCCCGCGTGCCCCCGATGTGATCCTCGGCGCCGAGGCGCGGGGGTTCATCTTCGGCGGGGCCCTGGCCTATGCCCTCGGCTGCGGCTTCGTCACCGCCCGCAAGCCCGGGAAGCTCCCGTGGCAGACGATCGAGGCTCGCTACGACCTCGAATACGGCACGGACTCGCTCGAGGTTCACGTCGACTCGATCGTGACCGGCCAGCGCGTGGTCGTCCTGGACGACGTGCTCGCGACGGGGGGCACCGCGCGGGCGAAGATCGAGCTCGTCGAGCGGCTCGGGGGCATCGTCGTGGGGGCGCTGTTCGTGATCGAGCTCGCGTTCCTGAACGGCCGGGACCGGCTCGCCGGAACCGACGTGCACGCGCTGATCACGTACAGCTGACCGACGGCCACACACAGGTGTAGTGCGGCGTCTCACAACGATGCTTTCCTGTCGAATGTTGTGAGACGCCGCACTAGGGCTCAGGTTCCGCGCGTGCGGACGAACAGGAAGATCAGGAACGCGAGCACGAGCGAGAGCAGGAACGCCGTTGCCTTCGTGACGTCGACCGCCAGCATCCCGAAGTAGAGGATCAGGAAGAAGACGACGGCCCAGAGGAACGAGCGGACACCGTGGTCGATGCTGGGCTGGCGCAGGTGCACGGCCGAGAGACTACCCGTGCCGTCCGACGCCCGCGTCGGTCGGCGAAAGGGCGCAGGACCAAAGAATTCACCGAGCCGGTTGCGCTTTCGTCCACTCAACCCGTTGACCTTCCGCTTCCGCGTACGGCCTCCGTGCTGAGCTTCGACCTACTCGCGCTCCGTGCTCGGTGCACGAGGAAACCTAGGGCGCGCGGGGTGAGGGGTCAAGAGCGCGCCGGCCGCGATTGACGCAAATTCCGCCCGATTCGTGAACCATCGGCGCAGACCGGCGCGGGCCGTAGGATGCTGCGGTGCGCCGAACCCTCGTCTACGCCGTCGCGGCCGCGCTCCTGACCGTGGCGGTCGTGCTCACGCTGGCAGGGTGGGGCGACGACGCGAGCAAGCTTCCCGACTGGCAGGCGCTCGTGCTCGGGCTCGTCCAGGGCTTCACGGAGCTCCTGCCGATCTCCTCGTCGGGCCACCTGATCCTCGTGCCCTGGCTCGGTGACTGGACGTACCTGAAGGAGCACGAGGCCTTCAACAAGACGTTCGACGTCGCGCTCCACCTGGGCACGCTCGTCGCCGTCGTCGCGTACTTCTGGCATGACCTCCTCGGGTACCTCGTGGCGTGGTTCCGGAGCGTGGGTCACCGCGCGATCAGGACCGAAGACGAGAAGATCGCCTGGATCATCGTCGTAGCGAGCATCCCGGCCGCCGTCGTGGGCGCAGCCCTCGAGAGCTTCATCGAAGACCGCCTCGGCGAGCCCTGGCAGATCGCGATCCTCCTCGCCGGCTTCGCGCTCCTCCTCTACTGGGCCGACCGCAGGCCCGAGCGGAAGGATCTGGCCGAGGTGAGCCTCCGGCAGGGCCTTCTGGTCGGGTTCGCGCAGACACTCGCGCTCGCGCCCGGCGTCTCCCGCTCGGGCATCACGATCACGGCCGGCCGCTTCCTCGGCCTGACGCGGGACGCGGCCGCACGGCTCTCGTTCCTCCTGCTCGTGCCGATCGTGCTCGGGGCGGTGTTGCTGAAGACCTATTCGGACGTAATCAGCGGCGACCTGCCGAACGGGTGGGTGGGGCCGTTCGTCGTCGGCACCATCGCCTCGGCCGGCGCCGGGCTCCTCGCGATCGACTGGCTGCTCGGCTACGTGCGCGGGCACAACTACACGGTCTTCGTCGTCTACCGGCTCGCGCTCGCCGTCCTCCTCGTCCTCCTGATCCTGTCCGGCGCGCGCGACGCCACGTTCTGATGCGCGTCTCCAGGGCACGGGGCGGGGGCGCCGAATTCATGCGCATTTCCCTTACTTGACATAACACCGCTTATCGTGCGTTGAATTCCGCAAACGCACTGGCTAGCCAAACCGGTCGTGCCCGGCGGCTCGAACGTGGGTTCGTACCGGTCTCCGGTGATCTGACCCGGGGCGCTCGCCGCAGCGCGCGCTACCGGCTGGTGCTCGATGCCGCGACGCGATGTCGGGCAACGGTCGCGCTCCGCACATATCGGCGACCCGTCGCGCTGGACGGTGAGGCCTTGCGCTGCGTCGCTCGGGAGCCGGCGCGGGAGTGCCGCCTCCTCCCCCAGCGGATGACGCTGCACCGGCTTTCGTGCGTTGAATTGACGCGATACCCCCACGGCTCGCGCCAACACCGTTGTTCGACCGCGAACACCACACCGGAACAGTTCGACCCGATGCGCTCAACGCACGAGATTCACCGCTTGTCGTGCGTTGCAATTACGCACCGCACTCCGCCTAGCGGGGCCGGGAGCGCCGGACGCCAACGCCTGCTGCGGAGCTCCCGGCGCGCGTACCCCCGTACGCGCCCGCATCTGGATAGACGCGGCCGCCCAGGAAATGTTTGCGTTGGCGCAACGCACGGGTTCACCGCTCAATCGTGCATTCGATTCGCGCAACGCACCACTTGTCGGCTGAATTGACCCAATCGTGTGCCTCGGGCAAGACGAGGGACGGGCAGGCTTTCCTGGAGGGCCGGTAGAACTCCGTCTCCTGCGGGGGCGGCGGGGATCCCGGCCTCTTTGTTCCGGCCGGTGGGACGCGTCTTCCCAGAAGCGCTCACCGGCCGGAAACAGCACGAACCCTCACGGCTTCGGACAGGGAGCGCGAGGGATCGGACGCTCCCGGTCCTGTCGTCAGGAACGCTCGGCCGTCGTCTCCTCTCCCCGGGGGCTGGACAAAGCCTGCGCACCCGATGGTGGGAGAGTTGGGTGATCACCCTCGGACGCGCTTCCCCTACGTGACCACCGTCGACATCGATTCAGTCCTCGTCCAGGACGAGGTTCGCAGCCTGCTCGAGGCGAGCGAGCAGGCCGGCGTCATCCGCGTCCAGGATCTGGCGGAGCTCGTCGAGGCCCATGAGCTCGCGCCGCTCGAGCACGACGCGCTCCTCCGCGAGCTCGACAAGCGTGGGATCGAGGTCGTCGACCCTCCCTCCGCGCCCGAGCCTCCGCCACTCGCACTGGGACCGGTCGAGACTACGACCGACGCGCTCCAGCTGTTCCTGCGAGAGGCTGGCCGCCACGCGCTCCTCACCGCCGCGCAGGAAGTCGCGCTTGCGAAGCGCGTCGAGCGCGGCGACCTCGACGCGAAGCAGCTGATGATCCAGTCGAATCTCCGGCTCGTCGTGTCCATCGCGAAGAACTACCGCAACCAGGGTCTGCCGTTCCTCGACCTGATCCAGGAGGGCACGCTCGGGTTGATCCGGGCGGTGGAGAAGTTCGACTGGCGCCGCGGCTTCAAGTTCTCGACGTATGCGACCTGGTGGATCCGCCAGGCGGTCGCCCGGGCGCTCGCAGACAAGGCGCGCACGATCCGGATGCCGGTGCACATCGTCGAGCGCCTGCAGAAGATGAACCGGGCCGAGCGCTCGCTCTGGACGGTGCTGGGCCGTGAGCCGACGCTCGACGAGATCGCCGAGGAGGCGAACCTGACCCTGCAGCAGGTGCACGAGGTGCGGGCCGCGGCGCGCGCGTCGAGCAGCCTCGACGCGCCCATCGGGGACGCGGAGGACGCTGTGCTCGGCGACTTCGTGGCGGCGGACGACATGCTCCCCGAGGAGCGGGTCGAGCTCGCCCTGCGCAGCCAGGCCCTCCAGGCGGCGCTCGCCTCGTTGCCCGAGCGCGAGCTCGAGGTCGTGACGATGCGCTACGGCCTCGGCGACACGGAGCCGAAGACGCTCGAGGAGATCGGGCGCAGGCTCGGCCTCACGCGCGAGCGCGTCCGCCAGATCGAGCTCGACTCGCTGCGCCGCCTGGCCTGCCAGCGCGAGATGCAAGCAGTGCATTCCTGAGCCGGACTTCGACCGCTCGGGAATACGACAGATAGTGCGTTCGGGCGTTTTGAGGCATTTTTCTCCGTCCGGGGCATAAAGGACTATCCGTTCGAAGTTCGTACAGAACCCTCATCTCCTGTCGTTACGCTCACCGTTCGAATGTCCGGCCAGGCTGATCGAGTCCTCTGATGTGCGGGATCGCAGGATTCAGCCTCGACCGTGATTCGGGCGTCGACCGGACGCTGGCGGCCCAGGCGCTCCTCGCGGGCATCGCCGAGCGCGGCGCCGACGCCGTCGGCTATGCGTACCGCAGCCGGGAGCCGCAGGTCTCGATTCACAAGCAGCGCTCCGGCGCCACGGCCCTCCTCGACGCCGTCAGCCTCCCGTGTGACGCGGCGGAGGCGCTCGTGCACGTGCGCGACTACACGAAGGGCCACCCCACGCTGCTCGCGAACAACCACCCGATCCGCCACGGGTCGGTAGCCGGCATCCACAACGGGATCATCGTGAACGACGAGGCGATTCTCGAACGGCACGGCATCGCGCGCGCGGAGCCGGGCATGACCGTCGACTCCGAGGCGATCTTCGCGCTCATGCACAGGACACGCTCCGACCGCAGCGCGCTCGAGGAGCTGCGCGGCTCGATGGCGACGGCCTGGATCGACGAGCGCGTGGCGGGAAGGCTGCACCTCGCCCGCGGGGTCGCCCGACCGCTCTGGATCGGCCGTGCCCGCCGGGAGGTCTTCTTCGCCTCGACGAAGGCCGCCCTCGAGGTCGTCGAGGGTTCGCTGCGCCTGACCCTGCGCAAGCAGGAGGTCGCGGAGGGGCGCTTGCTCCACCTCGAGCGGGGCCGGATAGCGTCCGAGGAGCGCTTCCGCTGTGACCGCTCGTACCGCGACTCGAAGCCGCTCCCCGCCGTTCGCGCGGCGCACGAGCAGGCCTCGTGCCTCGCGAAGCTGGCCCTGCTGAGCGCGTAGTGGGCGTCCCGCAACGTTCGACCTGAAAATGATCGTTGCGGGACACCCCCTCCAAATTGATTCAGTAGTCGGCGTCTCGACGTTCACAGGCGCTAGAGGGAGCCGTCGGGCCGCACGCTGACGCCCTCCTCGCGCAGGCGCTCCCGGACGAGGAACTGGAAGGCCGCCCACGGACCGGTCTCGATGTCGATGAGCCGGTAGACCTGCCACTCCGACAGCAGGGCCGGATCGGCGCGCCGTGGCGTCTTTCCAGTCGGCCATCCGCGGGAGGCGGCCGAGCTTTCTCGCGAGCACCGCGCCCTGTGCGACTGCGCGCTCGAGCTTCTCGTCGCCGACGGGAACGTCGAAGCCCGCCTCGCGCAGCGCCGCGCTGAGCGAGCCGAACGTGTGCCAGATGAGTGACTTCGACGCGATAGCGGCGGCGGTTCGAGTCGAGGTCACGCGCGGTAGGCGTCCGGCCGAGCTCCTCGGCGAGCCGGCGGAGCTGCTCCAGCAGCTCCTCGCGGCTGATGAACCGCCTCGGCATCAGCCCCGCGGCTCGCTTGGCGGCGTTCCAGGTCCCGAAGTGCTCGATCACCGTCTGGGGATGGACCTCCGCCCCGGGATCGGCCGCGAACTCCCTCATCGTGGGCGAGCGCCCGAGACGCTCGGCGCTCGCATGGAGCTGCTCGAGGATCTGCTCGTCGGTGTAGCGCCGTCTGATGCCCGCGCGAAACTCGGCGAGCGCAGCCTCGTCGATGCCGGCGACAGCCGGATGGCGGCGCCGGGGCCTGGCCATTGCAAATACTCTAGAGCAACATGTGAAAAGTGCAAGACGGCCAGAGCGAGCCTACGGCGGCAGGCGGGTAGGCTCGTCGGCAATGGGCATGCGGCTCACAGCCGAGACCTCGGCGGCGCGCCTCGTCGGTCGCCTCTCCCGCGCAGTCGGGCGCGGGGGTGGAACGACGCTGCCGGGCAAGCTGCTCTGGAAGGTCGACCCGGGCGCGCTCGACGCGCTCGCCGGCCGTCTTCCCGGGGGCGTGGCCGTCGTCTCGGCGACGAACGGGAAGACGACGACGAGTGCCATGCTGGCCCGCATCCTGGGGCCTCGCTACCGACTCGCCTGGAACAGCTCCGGGGCGAACCTCGCGTCGGGAGTCACCTCCACCCTTCTCTCCGCCACCGACGCGGAGCTCGGGCTGCTCGAGGTCGACGAGTTTGCGCTGCCCGAGGTGATGCGGCGCGTGCGTCCGCGCGTCGTCTCGCTCGGCAACCTCTTCCGCGACCAGCTCGACCGCTACGGCGAGCTCGAGCACATCGCGGAGCGCTGGCGCGCCGCTGCCGCTGCGCTCCCCCCCTCGACCGCCCTCGTCGTCTGCGCCGACGATCCCCTCGTGGCGCAGCTGGCGGACGGCCGCGTCGGCGCGCTTCGCTTCGGCGTCGACGACCCACGTCTCGCCCGCCCGGCGCTCCAGCACGCCGCCGACTCGAAGTACTGCGTCCGCTGTGGCACCCCGTATGCCTACTGGGCCGCCTACGTCGGCCATCTCGGCGACTATCGCTGCCCCGCGTGCGGCCACGCCCGTCCCGCGCTCGACGTCACGGCCCGGTCGATCGACCTGCAGGGCCTCGATGCGACCCTGTTCGACCTCGTCACGCCGGCCGGGACCACGCGTGTCCGACTGCAACTCCCCGGCCTCTACAACGTCTACAACGCCCTCGCCGCGGCGACGACAGCGACCGTGCTCGGCATGAGACTCGACGAGATCGCGCAGGGGCTCGGTGCATTCACGGCCGCCTTCGGCCGCTTCGAGCGCATCGCGGCCGGGGACCGGCGGATCCTGATGTTGCTGATCAAGAACCCGGCGGGCGCGAACGAGGCGGTCAGGACGCTGCAGGAGGGCGGCGTCCCGAAGACCCTCGTGATCGCGCTCAACGACCGGATCGCCGACGGGCGAGACGTGTCGTGGATCTGGGACGTCGACTTCGAGCCGCTCCTCGCGGCGACGGGCCACGTCGTCGCCACGGGCGAGCGGGCCGCCGAGCTCGCGCTGCGCTTCACCTACGCGGGCTTCGACGGCGGGAGGCTCGAGGTGATCCCGGATCTCGCCGAGGCACTCGACCGCGGACTCGCCCTCGTCGAGTCCGGCGGCGAGCTCGTCGTCCTGCCCACCTACACGGCCATGCTCGACCTGCGCGCGATCGCGGTCGCGCGGGGCCTCGTGCGGCCGTTCTGGGAGCAGAGCGGATGAGGATCCGCGTCGCGCACCTCTATCCGGACTACCTCAACATCTACGCCGACCGCGGCAACATCGCGGTCCTCGCCCGCCGCGCGGCTTTGCGCGGCCATGCGCTCGAGGTGCACGGCATCGAGCCCGGCGATCACCTCGATCCGTCCTCGTTCGACCTGATCTACGTCGGAGGCGGGCAGGACCGCGAGCAGGCCCTGATCGCGCCCGACCTTGCCGCGCGCGGCGAGGCGATCGCGGCCGCGGTCGAGACGGGCACGGCGGTCCTCGCCGTCTGCGGCGGCTACCAGCTCCTCGGCCGCGGCTATCGCGGGCGCGACGGCTCGTGGATGCCGGGCGCCGGAGTGCTCCCGCTCGAGACAGTGGCGGGGGAGCGGCGGTTGATCGGCGACGTGCTGCTCGAGGCCGATCTCGGCGACGGCATCCCGATCACAGTCGCAGGGTTCGAGAACCACGCCGGACGGACGCTGCTCGACCCCGGCGCGACGCCGCTCGGCCGCGTCGTCGCAGGCCACGGAAACGACGGCGCCTCGGGGTTCGAGGGGTGCCGCGTCGGCGCGGCGGTCGCGACCTACCTCCACGGCCCGCTGCTCCCGCGCAACCCCGAGCTCGCCGACTGGCTGCTCGCGCGTGCGCTCGAGCATGCCGGCGGCTTCGGCGAGCTGGAGCCGCTCTCCGACGAGCTCGAGCGCCTCGCGCAGGCCGTGTCGGCCGGGCGGGCACGGGCCCGCGGGGGCCGCCGAGCTACATGAGGCGGGCGCGCAGGCGCTCGATCTTCGCCCGGCGGCCGTCAGCCGCCGCACGTTGTCCGCGCGGATCACAACGCGATGTCGCGTGCGGCCGTCTGCGCCCGTCTGAGAGGCCACCGAGGCTCGCGAACGTTGTGGCACCCGTCCCAGGCGAGCGTGCGCTCCACGGCCGCTACCGTGCCCACAGCGCCCCCAGGTAGATGCACGGGTCACCGGGCTGGAAGCGCCGCAGGAAGTGGTTCATGGGCGGGTGCAGCACCAGCCCCTCGAGCTCGTCGCGCTCGAAGAGCCGGTGCCCGCGTACGGCCTCGTCGCGTGAGACGACATCGGCGAGCGAGCCGTCGATCTCACCCGCGAAGACGATGTGCACGACATGCTTCGACCAGAGGCTGTGGTCCGGCGAGATGGAATCGACGATCGCGACGGGCCCCTCCACGGGGATATCGTGCCCTTCGGCGTTCAGACCGGTCTCCTCCGCGAGCTCTCGCGCGAGTGCCTCGGTCAGGCTCTCGCCGCTGTGGACGCCGCCGCCGGGGAGCAGCCAGTGCTCGGAGCCCCGCTTCTCGTGACGGCAGAGCAGGACGCGGCCGTGCCAGAGCAGAATCGCCGAGACGCGGATCCGAGGATCGGGCCTCACGAGACGCCTGTCGAGCCGAAGCCGGCCTCGCCGCGCTCGGACGTGGTCAGCTCCGACACCTCCACCACGTCGACGACCACCGCCGGCACGACGAGCAGCTGGGCGACGCGCATGCCGGGCTCGACCGGAAACGCGTGCTCGCGATCGGTGTTGAGCAGGATCACCCGCACCTCTCCGCGATACCCCGCGTCGATCACACCGGGTGTGTTGACGAGGGAGATGCCGTGCCGCAGCGCGAGGCCGGAGCGGGGCACGACGAGGCCGGCGTGCCCCTCCGGGATCTCGACTGCGAGCCCCGTAGCCACGACGGCCCGCTCGCCGGGCGGCACCGTCACCGCCTCGCACGCGGTCAGATCGAGTCCCGCGTCACCGGCACGCGCCCGTGAGGGCAGCACGGCGTCTGCCCTCAGCCTCGTGACGCGAAGCTCCGTCACGTGGTCGCGGCAGATTCCAGGTCGTCGCCGGCGACGAGGTAGCGGGCGAACCGACGCGTGTCGCGATGCGAGAGCTTCGCGCGGATGAGAACGCCTGCGTCGGTGTCGCGCCGCTCGTCGATCGGCGCTCCGAGCGCATAGAGGGCCGACAGCGCCGTGCCCTCGTCGTAGGGCACGAGCAGCCGCACGTCCTCGAAGCGGTCGGCGAAGAGACCGGCGATGCGCTCGCGTAGCTCGTCGACGCCGTCGCCGGTCGCAGCGGAGACGAGCTGCGCCTCGGGGAAGCGATTTGCGACCCGTTTCCGGGCGAGCGGGTCGAGCCGGTCGACCTTGTTGAGGACGAGCACGACGGGCAGCTCGTCCCCGCCGATGTCGGCCAGCACGGCGCTCACGGCCGCCATCTGCTCGCGCAGCCTGTCGTCCGGCAGCGACGCGTCGGCGACGTGGAGGATCAGGTCGGCGACGATCGTCTCCTCGAGCGTCGAGGCGAATCCCTGCACGAGCTGGGTCGGCAGGCGACGGATGAAGCCGACCGTGTCGGTGACGAGATAGCGCTTGCCGTCATGCTCGAAGCTGCGCGTGGTCGGGTCGAGCGTCTCGAAGAGCCGGTTCTCGACGGAGACCTCCGCGCCCGTGAGCGCGTTCAGCAGCGTCGACTTGCCGACGTTCGTGTAGCCGGCGAGGGCGACGGTGGGCACCTCGGCGCGCTTGCGCTCCTTGCGCCGCACGCCCCGTTGCGCGCGCAGCGTCTTCAGCCGCGCCCGCAGCTGCGAGATGCGGCGCCGCGCCATGCGCCGGTCGCTCTCGAGCTGCGACTCGCCGGGGCCGCGGGTGCCGACACCGCCGCCGAGGCGCTCGAGGTGCTGCCACATCCCGCGCATCCGCGGCAGGTTGTACTCGAGCTGCGCGAGCTCGACCTGGAGCTTCCCCTCGGCGCTGACCGCGTGCTGGGCGAAGATGTCGAGGATCAGCTGGGTCCGGTCGACGACCCGGGTCGAGAGCGCATCCTCGAGCGCTCGCTGCTGGGTCGGGTCGAGCTCGTCGTCGACGATGAGCACCTCCGCACCGCAGTCGGCGAACTCGCCCTTCAGCTCCTCGAGCTTGCCCTTCCCGACGTACGTCTTCTGAGCGGGGCGGTTGCGCTGCTGCACGACCTCCGCGACCGGCTCGACGAGGGCGGTCCGCGTGAGCTCGCGCAGCTCGGAGAGCTCGTCGGCTGCGTCGGCCCCTTTCGGGAGCACGGCCAGGAGGAGCCCCTTTTCGCGCTCGGGCCCTGCGGGGGATTGGGGTTGCCGGCTGATGCCGAGAGTATGCCGGTAGGCTCGCCCCGTGACAGGTCTCGCCGACCGCCTCGCCGCGAGAACACTCGAGCTCGTGAACATCCCGTCGGAGAGCAGGCACGAGGCCGAGGTGCGTGCGCATCTGCTCACGCTCGTGCCGTCGACCTTCGCGCCCGAGTACGCGGCCGAGGACGCCTTCGTCTTCGCCCGGCCCCGGCGGCCCGACGTGCCGCTCGTGCTGCTCGTCGGCCACTACGACACCGTCCCCGCTCAGGACAACGTCCCAGGGCGGATCGAGGGCGGCGCGGTGCACGGCTGCGGCGCCACGGACATGAAGGGCGGCGTCGCCGTCGCGGTCGAGATCGCGCGAGAGCTCGCGGGGCGTGAGCCGGGACCGTACGATGTGGCCCTCCTCCTCTTCGGCAAGGAGGAGCTGCCGGCCCAGTTCAGCCCCCTACCGGACCTCTTCGAGCGGTCACAGCTCGCCACGGCAGCCGACCTCGCGATCCTCCTCGAGCCGACCGACCTGACGATCCAGGCAGGCTGCCTCGGGAACCTGAACGCGCGGCTCGTCTTCTCCGGGGTGAGCGGGCACTCGGCGCGGCCCTGGACGGCGGACAACGCGATCGAAAAGGCGATCGAGGGGCTCGCCCCGATCGCGGCCATGGAGCGCCGCGAGGCGATCGTCGGGGGCCTGCCGTTCTACGAGGTGGTGTCGATCACGCAGCTGGAGGCCGGGATCGCCTCGAACGTGATCCCCGACCGCGCCGTGGCGACGCTCAACTTCCGCTACGCGCCGGACCGCACGCCCGAGAGCGCGGTGGAGCTCCTTCGCTCCCTCACGCCGCCCGGCGCGGAGCTCGAGCTCACCGGAGACTCGCCGCCCGCTGCGGTCGTCACCGACACGCCGCTGGTGCGGGCCCTGCGCGACGCGGGCGACCTCGAGTTCGAGCCGAAGCAGGCATGGACGAACGTCGCGGACTTCACGATGCGCGGAATCGACGCGGTCAACTTCGGCCCAGGGGCGACCCGGTACGCGCACCGGCGGGACGAGCTCGTCGAGATCGACGCGCTCGTGGCCGCCTACGAGACCCTGCTCGGCTTCCTCGCGGGCTGAGCAGGAGTGCCGCTCTCCCCTGTTCTCCGCGGCCGGGCCACCGACCCCTTCGTCGGCTCAAGGTCCTCTGACAGAATCGGCCGCGATGGACCTCGCCGCGCAGATCGACGAGATGTGGGAGACCGGCGTGCTCTCCGCCGCGCCGGTCGAGGAGGCGATCCGGCTCCTCGACGCAGGTGAGATCCGCGTGGCCGAGCCGCTGGACGGCTCCTGGCGCGTGAACGAGTGGGTGAAGAAGGCGATCCTGCTCTACTTCCGGATCCGCAAGGTCGAGCCGATGGACATCGGCGGCCTGCACTTCCTCGACAAGATCCCGGTCAAGTCGGACTACGCCGACCGCGGCGTCCGCGTCGTGCCCCCGGGGATCGCGCGCTACGGGTCGTTCCTCTCCGAGGGCTGCGTCCTGATGCCCGGCTACGTCAACATCGGCGCCTGGGTCGGGCCGAGGACGATGGTCGACACGTGGGCGACGGTCGGCTCCTGCGCCCAGGTGGGCGCCGACGTGCACCTGGCGGGCGGGGTCGGCATCGGCGGCGTGCTCGAGCCGCCCCAGGCGGCGCCGGTCGTGATCGAGGACGGCGCGTTCATCGGCTCGCGGGCCGTGATCGTGGAGGGCGTCCGCATCGGCGCCGGCGCGGTGATCGCGCCCAACGTCGTTCTCTCCGCCTCGATCCCCATCATCGACGTCACCGGCTCCGAGCCGGTCGAGTACCGGGGCGAGGTGCCTCCACGCGCGGTCGTTCTGCCCGGCGTGCGCCAGAAGGGGTTTCCGGCAGGGACGTACGGACTGCAGTGCGCGCTCATCGTCGGGGAGCGGAGCGCGTCGACCGATCTCAAGACGTCGCTGAACGACGTCTTGCGGGAGTTCGAGATCGCGGTGTGAGCAGGCGCTAGAGGCCGGTCTCCCCCGAGCGATCCGCTCCGCCGGGCCCGTGAGCGAAGCCTGCCCTCCCGCCACGCGGACGTGAAGGTCGCCGCCCGGGAGGTGCACGGTGACGGGGCTGTCGCACCAGCCGCGCGCGACCGCGACGGCGGCGGCGGCCACCGAGGACGAGCCCGACGCGCTCGTCTCCCCCGCCCCCCGCTCCCACACGAGCGACGGTCAGGTCGTGCCGGCCGTCGACTCGCACGAGCTGGACGTTCGTGCGCCCGGGAAAGCGCGGGTGCGTCTCGATCAGGGGCCCGAGCCGGAGGAGATCCTCGCGCGTCGGATCGTCGAGGCGGATGACGGCGTGCGGATTCCCGACCGAGGCGGTCGTCAGCTCGACGCCGTCGACGAACTCCGGGTCGCCGACGTCGACCTCGCCCAGTCGGTGTCGGTGTCGACGGTGTTGAGCATCCGCGCTTCGATCTCCCGGCCGCCGGCCTGGATCGTGACCGCGAGGGCGCCCGTCCGGGCGACGAGCCAGCGCGCCGCGATCCGGACGCCGTTGCCCGACATCTCGGCCGTCGAGCCGTCGGGATTCCAGATCGTGACAACGGCTGCAGCTGAGTCGTGCGTCGTCACCTCGATCACGCCGTCCGAGCCGATTCCCGTCTCGACCGAGCAGAGCCGTTGCACGCGGGCCGGGGTGAGCGGCCCCGCATCGGGCTGCTCCACCACGAGGTAGCTGTTACCGAGCGCGTGCCACTTCGAGAATTGCATCCGCCACCTCCTCCGGTCCCTGCGTGCCGTCCACGCTAACGAGGCCGGGGATGCGGCGCATCCACTTGCGCTGGTACGCCGCGTAGCGGCGGGTGCGCACGATGATCCGCTCGCGGGCCTCGGGCTCCGGCAGGGACGCGATCTCCTCCAGCCCCAGTGCCTTCGCCGCCGTGTGCGAGATACCGGCAGCGAGTGCCGCCTGCACCTCCGCGACGACGCCGTCCGCGAACATCGCGTCCGTCCGCGCGACGATCCGGCGCTCGAGCTCGTCGGCAGGCACGTCGAGACCCGCGACGAGCGTCGGATGTCGGGTCGAGCTCGCCCAGAGCCGGTCGTCGTCCGGAACGAGCGACTCCCCCTGCTCTGCGAGCTCGAGCGCGCGTACGAGCCTGCGGGTGTCGTTGGCGTGCACGACACCCGCTGCGCGTGGGTCCAGGGCGGACAGCCGCGCCATGTGCCGCGGCCGGGTCGAGCTCGACCTCGGCCCGGATGCGCTCGCGCGCTCCCGGTTCCGGCGGCGGCGGCACCGCGAGATCGGCGAGTGCAGCGCGCAGGTAGAGACCTGTCCCGCCGCACACGACCGCCGCTCCGTGCCGTCCGACGAGCTCGTCGATCGCGTCGTGGGCGAGCGCCGCGTAGGCGCCGACCGTCATCTCCTCGTCGAGGTCGCCGGATGCCGACGAGCGCGGTCGGCCGCACCGGCTGGTTCGTCAGGATCGGCAGTCCGCGGTAGACCTGGAGAGCGTCGCAGGAGACGACCGCCGTGGCGAGCCCGTCGGCGAGCGCCTCTGCGACGGCCGTCTTCCCCGACGCCGTCGGGCCGAACACGCCGAAGACGGCGACCATTGCGGCCGTTCAGGCGGGCACTGCGGATGCGACCCGGCCGCGCAGCGTGGTCGAAGTCGATCCCTCGATCGCGACATCGACGAGCTCACCGGTTGTCGCAGTGCCGGCGAAGTTGACCGTCGTGTTGCGCCGGGTGCGCCCGCGCAGAAGGGCGGGGTCGGTCCGGGAGGGTCCTTCCACGAGGACCTCCTCGACGCGTCCGACCCGCTCTGCATTGCGCTCGGCGGCGATGCGCTGGACGACCTCCACGAGCCGCTCGAGCCGCTCGTGCTTCACGGGCTCGGGCACCTGCTCGGCCATGACAGCGGCGTCGGTGCCGCGCCGCGGCGAGTAGATGAACGTGAAGGCGCTGTCGTAGCGCACCTCCTCGACCACGGCGAGCGTCTCCTCGAAGTCGGCGTCCGTCTCGCCGGGAAAGCCGACGATGATGTCGGTTCCGAGCGCGAGGTCGGGGATCGCATCGCGCAACCTCGCCACCAGCGCGAGGTAGCGCTCGCGCGAGTACGTGCGTCGCATCGCCTTGAGAATGGGCGTCGAACCAGACTGCAGCGGGAGGTGAATGTGTTCGCAGACCGCGCCGCACTCCGCCATGGCTGCGATCACCGGGTCACGGAAATCCTTCGGGTGCGGGCTCGTGAAGCGGATCCGCTCGATTCCCGCGACGGCGTCGCAGGCGCGCAGCAGCTCGCCGAACTCCGTGCGGATGTCCGGTACGAGGTCGCGGCCCCACGAGTTCACGTTCTGGCCGAGGAGCGTGATCTCCCGCACCCCGTCGCAGGCGAGGCGGGTCACCTCGGCGACGATGTCGCCGGGACGCCGGCTCTGTTCGCGGCCACGGACCGCAGGAACGATGCAGTAGGAGCACGTCGAGTTGCAGCCCATCGAGACCTGCACCCAGGCGTGCGCGGCGCGCTCGCGGTGCTCCGGCAAGTGCCCCGCGAAGTGCTCGTGCGTGCCGAAGCGGCCGCGCTCGACGCCGATCCCGCCGACGCCGACCCACTCACCGAGGTGCGGAATCGAGCCGGGGCCGAACGCGACGTCGACCTGGGGGTAGAGGTCGAAGATGCGCTCCTGCTGCGCTTCGGCGAAGCAGCCGCCGACCGCGATCACGAGATCCGGGTTCTCGCGCTTCCGCGCCCCGGCGTCGCCCAGGTAGGCCGAGAGCTTCGTGTCGGGCTTCTCCCGGATCGTGCAGGTATTGAAGACGACGAGGTCGGCCTCCTCCTTCGAGGTCGCCTCACCGAGGCCGAGCGACTCGAGCATCCCCTTGATCCGCTCGGAGTCGTGGCTGTTCATCTGGCAGCCGAACGTCGTCAGGTGGTACCTGCGCATCGGCACAGTGTAGGCACCCGTGCGTCGCTTCTTCCCGCCCTCCGGCGGCTGCGAGTGCGCTCAGGGCTTTGAGGGCGGGCCGTTGCCCTGGGAACCGGAGTTGCCTTGGCCCGGTTTTCCCTCGTTGCCCTGACCCTGGCCCTGGTTGCCCGGGTCCGGGTTGCCTGGGTCCGGGTTGCCCTGTCCCTGGCTGCCTTGGCTCTGGCCCTGGTTGCCTGGGTCCGGGTTGCCCTGATCCTGGCCCGGGTTGCCTGGGTCCGGGTTGCCCTGGCCCGCATTGCCCTGGCCTTGGCCCTGGTTGCCCGTGTCCCGGTTGTTGCCCTGGGCCTGATCCTGGCCCGGGTTGCCTTGACCCTGGCCTGGGTTGCCCGTGTCCGGCTTCTCCTGCCCCTGCCCCTGACCGTTGTTGCCAAGGCCGTGATTGCCCTGGCTCAGGCCCGCGTTGCCCTTGCCCAGGTTCCCCTGGCCATTGTTCCCCAGGCCGTGGTTCCCCTGTGAGCCGGGATCGGCAGGTTTGCCGTTGCCCTTGGAGCCGCCTGCGCCCGGCGGCTTCACGGGGGCTTGCGGAAGGATGGTGGCTTCCGGCTCGGGGACGGGCACGCCTTGCGGCGAGCCTGCGGCCGTGTCTTCCGCGCCGGCCACTCCGGCGCTGAGCGTCGCGCGCGTGACGTCCGCCGACGTGGCAGGGGTGCTCGCCTCCTTGGCCGCGACGGGGCCGACGTTCGCGGCGGAGATCTCGGGAGCGGGGGCATCCGCCGGCCCCACATCTGCCGTACTCCGCTCTTCCGTACTCCGCTCTTCCGTACTCCGCTCTTCCGTACTCCGCTCTGCCGTACTCCGTCGTCCGGCGTGACGGTGACCCGGGAGGGCGGGAAGCCGAGAGAGGGACCCGTCCGGCGCGGCGATTCACCGGTCGCCGCGGGCCGAGCGACGACTGCGCGCCGAGCGGTCGTGAGGTCCGACTGACCGATCATCATGCCCGCGAAAGCGTGGGACACGGCCTGAGTGCGAATCACCGCGACCTGCTGCGGGCTGCTCCCGTGCGAAAGGACACCGAGCTGCGATCCAACGAGCAACGCGGTCCCGGCCGCGGTCGCCGCGACGGCCGCACCTGCGGCAGCGTAGATCGCCGTCCCGTTCGCCGCCCCACCCTGCAAGAAGGCCCTGAGCGCTCCGGGGAGCGGGATCACCGACAGCGCACGGCGTCCCGTGCCCGTGAGGCTCGAAGCGACAGCCTTGCGTGCGCGGTGGAGGAGAGCGGCGAGCGACGACTGCGAGACCCCGAGATCGTCGCAGATCTCCTCGTAGGAGCACCCTCGCAGCTCGCGCAGCACGAACGCCCGGCGCTGGCCGTCCGGAAGCGCGCGCAGCGCCGCCGGGAGGCCCGTGAGCTCGGCGGGCGGCAGAGAGGCGACCGTCGCCTCGGCAGCTTCGGTCAGGGGCGTCTCGAAGGGCCGGGCGCGCTTCGCCCGATAGCGGCTCGCACACACGTTGGCCGCAATCGTCAGCAGCCAGGGAAGAGGTTGGCGGATCTCGCATCCGTTGCGAAGGGCAAGCCACGCCTTCGCATACGTGTCCTGGACCGCGTCGGCGGCCTCCTCACGATCACCGAGACGCCCGAAGCAGAACCGGTAGACGCGAGCACGGTGCAGCTCGAAGAGCTCGCTCGCCTCGATATCGGCAGGATCTGCCTGGGCTCCCGTTCCGGCCCGATACGCTTGCACGCTCGACACGGCGCACACCGTAGCTCACGTTTGTAAGCGCGTTCAATAGCGTTTGCGCAAAGTTTTTACAAATCTTCCCGGGCAGCTGGTCTTGGTCATGCATCCATGACCGAGATCACGACAGCCCCCCGGGCAGCTCCCTGCCGCAGCACGTCGAGCGCCCACTGCGTCTCCGCGAGTGGGAAAACGGTCACCTCCGTCCGCACCGGCACGCGCAGTGCCACCTCCAGGAACCGCTCGCCGTCGGCGCGGGTCAGGTTTGCCACCGAGCGGACGACGCGCTCTCCCCACAGGAGCTCGTAGGGGAAGCGCGGGATGTCGCTCATGTGGATCCCAGCGCAGACGACCGATCCTCCTCTGGCACAGGCGCCGAGGGCCGCCGGCACGAGATCGCCCGCCGGGGCGAAGATGATCGCCGCGTCGAGCTCCTCGGGCGGCCGCTCGTCGGATCCTCCCGCCCACTCCGCGCCGAGCGAACGCGCGAACTCCTGGCCCTCGGAGTCTCCGGGTCGAGTGAACGCGAAAACCCGCCGACCGTCGGAGCATGCGACCTGGCAGATGATGTGCGCTGCGGCACCGAAGCCGTAGAGGCCGACTCGCTCCGCATCTCCGGCCAGGCTGTAGGCCCGGTAGCCGATCAGCCCGGCGCACAGGAGTGGCGCCGCCTGCACGTCCGAAAGGCCGTCGGGCAGCGGGAAGCAGTAGCGCTCGTCGGCGATCGTCTCCTCCGCGAAGCCGCCGTCGATGTCGTAGCCGGTGAAGCGCGCCTCGGCGCAGAGGTTCTCCCGCCCGCTCAGGCAGTAGTGGCAGCGGCCGCAGGTCCAGGCGAGCCACGGCACTCCGAGCCGCTGTCCCACCGCAAACCGCTTCGCGCCCTCCCCCAGCGCGCTCACGGTCCCCACGATTTGATGGCCGAGCACGAGCGGCACGTTCGGTCGTCGGAGCTCGCCGTCCAGGATGTGGAGGTCGGTGCGGCAGACGCCGCAGGCGTGCACGGCGAGACGTAGCGATCCGGCACCCGGCTCGGGGCGTGGCAGGTCGTGCTCCTCGAGAGCCTTGCCGACCCCGGTGAAGACGATCGCTCGCATAGGGGCCGACCCGCGGCCGGCCCTCGAATCCTAGGACGCTCTCGCGCGCGTCAGGTGGAGATGAGCGTGGATCCGGAGGTGGCGCGCCCCCCAAACCGCTCGTGCCGTTCGGACTGCGCGTGAGGGACAACCGCGACGGACCGGCTTCTCGGCGGGGCGGTTGCTGTCGGGGGGACGAACGGTCGCCCGCGAACGAACGTGCGGGTCACAGCGACGTCGTGCTCCACGCACCGGGACCCGATCGTGAGCACGTTGCAGCCGTCGAACGTGCACCGGCCAAGGATCATTGGCTGTCCCCGGACCGGCCGCCCACGATGCCTTCGGGCGAGCGAACCTCACGCGGCATGGCTCTGTATTCCCCACCGCGTGCGGGCGCGAAACCTCAGCCGGACTCGAGCCTCTCGCCGGGCGGACGTTGCTAGCGCCAGGCGACGAGACCCGACCCGCACCCTCTGACGGTCGCTCCTCAGCCCACGGTGATCGATCCAAAGAGGCCGTGCGCCTCGGCTGAGGGCCCCGCCAGGAAGTAGAGCGTGCCCGTCGGCCCGGCGGCGGAACCGTTGCCGAACGCGATCGCCCAGAGCCCGTCGATCTCGATCGGACTGCCGTCTGCGTGCCGGAGCTGGCCCTTGTAGACCCACTTCGAGTCGCGCTGCATGTACGCGCTGATCCGGCCGTTGCCGAAGTTGCCCACGAGCAGATAACCGCCGAAGGAGCCGAAGTCGGCCGGTGCCAGGGCAAGCCCCCAGGCCGCGTTGAGCGGCGCATTCTTCTTGCCCGAGTTCACGACACTTGCGATCAGCGTGCCATCCGGCGTGAACTCGTTGACGTATCCCTGGCCGGGTTCAGCGACGTCGTCCTTCTTTGCCGCATCCTGCTTGGCATAGGTCACGAAGATGTTCCCTCCGAGCGCCTGGATCCCGAACGGTGCGAAGCCCGCCGGGATCTTCGGGTCGGTGAAGCCACCCGGCAGGAGGTTGAACGACGAGTCGAAGACGTCGACGCGCCCGTTGTGGAAGTCGGCGGCGTACAACTTGTCATTCACCGTGGCGAGGCCCTTGTAGATCGCTCCTGCAGAGGAGCGGTCGGCTCCGACGACCGCCACGGTCGCGTTCACGGTCGGCGACCATCCTCTGATCGTGCCGGCCTCGGTCGAGAACAGGAATCGCGCTGCCGCGCTCCTGCCGCTCTCGCTGACGACGAAGGCGGCGGCGTTGCCGTTGAACACCGTGCCCGTCGGGCCGCCCGCCACGGAGACCGTCAGCGCCGACTTGGCGCCAACCCCGCTGTAGAGCGTCGAGGTGTTCGAGGCGTTGTTGGACGTCCACCAGGGCGTCGTCGGCCCCGCGCTGAGGCCCCATCCGTTCACGAGCGAAGCATCGGTCGCCGGCGCTGGCACCGCCGCCGAGTCGGACACAAGCGGATGAACGTTGTAGATACCGGCCAACCCCCGGCCGCTTGCCGCGCTCGCTGCCCACCCGACGAGAGCCACGGCACCGATGCATACAAGCCACGTGGAAGATCTCTTCGGCATTTCTCCGGCCTCCTGTCGTTTTCAGGGAGGTACGCCGGCGAGCGGTGCGCGGTTTTCTTGGCACTCTCGGCCCCTCGAGGAACGGCCGGCCGAGCCACCGAACCGCGGCTCGCTCGCGCGTGGGTCATTCGACTCCGCGGCGTGCCGCGCGCTGCCGGATCAGGGCCCGCCGCTCGACGTGGTGGATCTCACCAGGTCGACATTCGAGCTCGTGCGTGCCGGGTCATGCGCGCTCGACCTGCCGCAACTCGCGGCCGAGCGACACCGCTGCCGTAGCGCCTTCTGGACCGGGCGGCGGCTCGAGGTGCGGAATCGATGACGGCCAGCTCGTGGAGCATCGCGGCGACATCGTCGTGGCGACGGCGGCGGTCCAGTTTCGCGAAAACGTCATCGAGGACGACGATGCCGATGCTGATTGCGGCGACCGCCACGCTGACGATGAAAATGGTCTGGAGGGGCGACATCGACGTTGTCGTACCCCACGCCTGCGGTCGGCTAATCCCTTTCCGGTGCACCAGGCGGGCTCGGCTGCGAGTCGGCTCCGATGTCGCTGCCGGGGTAGATCGAGGAGATGCGGACACCTGATGTTTCTGGGATAGTGCTGCACGTTGAGCGATCGCGTTCCAGTCGTGGCGAGCCGGAAAGAAGTGAGGCCTTGTGGGTGAGCCGCTGCTCAGCGAGATCCGTGTCGCCAATTTCCGTAGTGCGCGCCGGCTGGTACTTCGGCCGGGAGCGGTGTGCGCGTTCATCGGCGAGCCGGGCGCCGGTAAGTCGAACCTGCTCTTTGCCCTGCGGGCTCTCCTCGACCCGAGCTTCGACCTGTCAACAGCTGATGTGACCGTCGGCCAACGGGCGATCTCGATCGAGGCGACCCTCGCCGACGGAGGGACCGTTTCGCTTGCTGACCGCACGTCGAGTCCGCCCATCGTGCACTTTCCGACGGCGCTGCGCGGCGGCGAGCTCATCTCGGCGACGGTGGGTCGTAGGTCCGCAGAGGTCGTGCACGCGTTGATCCACGAGGCGCTGGCGCGGGCTCCCGCGCCGCGCGTCGCTCTCGTGCAGGGGCTCGAGGCCTGCGCGGACGAGACCTCGGGCGTGGTCTTTGCGGTCGAGGAGCCCGAGCTGTTCCTCGCCCCTCAGGCGCACCGCTATCTCCGCCGGCTGATCCGACGGCTCGCGGAGTCCGGCAATCAGGTCTTCTTCACCACTCACGCTCCCGGACTGCTCAGCGTCGCTGCGCTCGAGGAGGTCAATCTCGTCGCTCGCGACGAACTTGGCGTGACGACGGTCGAGCGGCTGGGGTCGATCGAGGTAGAAGACGCGTTCCGTGTCATGTGCGAGTTCGATGCGGAGCGTTCCGAGCTCTTTTTCTCGCGGGCGGCGATCCTGGTCGAGGGCATGACCGAGAAGATCGCTCTTCCAGTGGTTTTCCACGCGCTTGGCCACGACGCCGATCGCGAGCAGATCTCGATCGTCGAGTGCGGCGGCAAGGCGAACCTGCCGCTCTTCGTCGAGATCTGCAAGCGCGCCCGTGTCCCCTGCGTGGTGGTGCACGACAGCGACCTGCGCCCCGGCCGCGAGCCGCTGGCGGACACGCTGAAGCTGAATGCGCTCATCCGCCGGCGGGCGGGGGCGCGACGCACCTTCCTGCTCGAACCGGATTTCGAAAGCGTCCTCGGGTTCCGCAGCAGGGCCCACAAGCCCGAACGTGCATGGCACCGTCTGGCCCACGCACGCCCGGACGAACTACCGCGAGCGCTCGTAGCCGCGGTCAGGCTCGCGCTCGAATCGGCTCAGCCCCACCAACCCTCGTACAGCTGACCGCCGGAACGCGCGTACGCGCCCCTGGTGCTTGGGCTCCTGGGCGGTCGGCTCGAACGATTACGGAATGGCGTCGCTGATTTGCCTCTCTTCTCTTCTAATGAGACATATCTGGTGCTACGTTGGCAGAGTGGTGAGTGGTGATCTGTTGCGCGAGGCACGGCTGCGGGCCGCACTGACCCAGGCCGAGTTGGCTCAGCGGGCGGGTACGGCGCGGTCGCAGGTCAGCCGTTACGAGCGTGGCGACGTATTGCCGAGCCTGGAGACGCTTCGTCGTCTGATCCGCGTCTGCGGCCTCGATCTCGGTTTCCGTCTCTTCAACGCCGACCTCGACGACCATGACGCAACGCTGATCGCGCAGGTGCTCCCACTGACGCCGGAAGAGCGGGTCGATCGGGCTGTGCGGGCGGTCAAGCACGTCTACGCAGCGTGAACACGCCCGGTAATGTCGCCGACTTCGAACCGGCGTCAGATCCTGCGCGCGCTCGAGGCGCACCATGTCCGCTACGTCGTGATCGGCGCGATCGCCGCGATCGCGGCAGGCGCCCCGATCCTGACCACCGACCTCGACGTGACGCCGTCACGCTCGCGCGAGAATCTCGAACGGCTCGCGCTCGCCCTGCGCGACCTCGAGGCGAGGCTGCGAAGCGCAAGTGCCCCCGAGGGTGTGGCGTTCCCGATCGAGGCTGAGATGCTCGCGACCGCCGACAGTTGGACGCTCACCACGCGTGCCGGCAATCTCGACCTGATGTTCTTGCCCGCCGGCACGCAGGGATACGACGACCTTCGCCGCGGTGCCAGCCGGGAACGAATTGCCGGCGTCATCGTGAGCGTCGCCGCCCTGGCGGACGTGATCCGCTCCAAAGAGGCCGCCAACCGCGAGAAGGACAGCATGCAGCTACCAATCCTCCGCAGGACGCTCGAGCAGACCCGCGAGCGAGGACGCGAGCACCTCCGCCGCGAGGTGTAACGCACCACCAGCGGTCTCCAGCCGACGCAAGCCGACCCGGGAGCACTAACGGATTCGACGCTGTGGGCGGCGCATGCCGTGATGGATTCGAACCTGCAAACAAAAAGCCCCGCATAACAAGGCTTTTCTATCGGGGCGCCGAGATTCGAACTCGGGACCTCTAGTCCCGCCGGACAGCTTTCGGCGAGTTGCAGGAAGTTGAAACTACCTGCAAATACCGGCTTTCTTGGTTGCAACGAGATGCAGCGAATGACCCTGTTTGGAGCCTAGTTCATACGCGCGCCATACGCGCACCTGCGCGCCGCTCTCAGGGCTGAGCCCTTGGTGGGCGGCTCGCGCGTCGAGTGCGGCTAGAGGGGGGAGGTGACCGGATTCAGCCGGTCACCGGAGATGTCCGAACCGGACAATTAGCCTCCCGGGTCCATGCGCCTGATCGTCGCCCGCTGCGAGGTCACCTACTCCGGCCGCCTCAACGCCGTCCTGCCCGAGGCTGTGCGCCTCCTGATGCTGAAGTCGGACGGCTCGTTCCTCGTTCACGCCGACACCGGCGGCTTCAAGCCACAGAACTACGCGGTCGACCCGCCGGTGAGCTTCCCCCGTTTCTCCGGACATCCCGAGCGCTTGGTCAGAGTCGCGCTCGGTGATGAAAGAGGAGCGTTATGCCACAGAGGTATCAGCGGCCCTACTCGCCGGAGTTCCGGCGTGAAGCGGTCCGCTTGGTCAAGGCCAGCGGCCGCTCGGTGCGTGAGATCGCGGGCGAGCTCGAGATCAGCACGGAGTCGCTGCGGTTGCCTTCGACCCACTCACGGCGACCGGGGATTGTGTCCGGCCCGTCGTTTTGGTCCAATCCGGGCAGGGCGAGGAATCTGTGGCGTCCGAGCCGAGGAGCGATCGGAGGGAGTGACGTGAACGTCGATGATCGCCACTTCTCCCTCATTGCCGAGTTGCTTGCCGACGGTGAGGTCGTTCCCGTTCCTTGGCGCTGGGGCGAACCTTTGCGACCGGCCGGAGACGGCGGATTGGGAGCTCGGACGCTTCGCCCCGAGCGGCCGTGAGCTCGCCCGCGCGCTCGCCGAGAAGAGCCGCTATCCGAACCCCGACGATCCCGACCTGCTGTGGGTTTCGCAGTACTTCGACGCGGTGCTCGGTGACGGGGCCGCTGTACGAGAAGCTCCACGCCGTCTTCGATGCCGACTACCCGCCGACCTCGCTTCACCGGCTGCTCGCGCGCCTTCCGGCGCTCTGCGCGAGCGCGGACCGCGAGCAGCTGCTCGTACTGACCACGAACTACGACGACCTCGTCGAGCGTGCGCTCGACGAGGCCGGCGAGCAGTTCGACGTCGTCTGGTACGAGGCAAAGCCCGGCCCGCGCCAGGGACGCTTCTGCATCGCCCGCCCGGCGGGAACTCGACGCCGATCGAGAAGCCGAACAAGTACACCGGGCTGGCGCTCGCGGAGCGGCCGGTCGATCCTGAAGCTGCACGGTGCGATCGACCGCAGCGACGTCGAGCGCGACAGCTACGTCCTCACCGAGGACAGCTACATCGACTACCTCGCCGGCCCGTACGTCGGCGACCAGATTCCGTTCTCGCTGATGGCGAAGATGAAGGCGAGCCACTTCCTCTTCCTCGGCTACTCGATGCGCGACTGGAACATGCGCGTGATCCTGAAGCGGCTCTGGGGCGGCGAGGAGCTCGGCCGTACCTCGTGGGCGGTGCAGCTGGAGCCCGTCCGGTGGCGGCGCGCGCGAGGTCGAGAAGAAGCTCTGGAGCCGCCGAGGCGACGTCGACCTCATCTACGCATCGCTCGAGGAGTACGTCGAGCGGCTCGATGCCGAAGCTCGATGTCGCCGCGACGCCGTGACTGATACCGAGGCCACCCGAGCCGACAGAGCGCCGTCTGCTGGGAACGCCGTTCGTCGGCCTCGTGCCGTACGGCGAAGGGCGACGCCGCATTCTTCTTCGGCCGCGACGAGGAGAAGGAGATCGTCGCCGGGAACCTGCGCGCGGCCCGTCTGACGATCCTCTACGGCGCGAGCGGAGTCGGCAAGACGTCGCTCCTCCACGCCGGCGTCGTCCACGACCTGCACGAGCAGGTTCGCGCGAACGCGGCCGGGCAGCGGCGTACGAACGCCGTTCGCGATCTGCGTGTTCGGCACCTGGCGCGACGACCCGCTGCCCGCGTTCGCCGAGGCGATGCGGGCGGCGTGCGTCGAGGCGCTCGGCGGTGAGGAGCTGCCCCCGTGGCGGCCCGGCGAGCCGCTCGTCGAGGCCGTTCGCGGCTGGACCGAGCGCGGTGCGCCCGCTGCTCGTCGTGCTCGACCAGTTCGAGGACTACTTCCTCTACCACCCCGCCGAAGACGGCGAGGGCACATTCGCCGTCGAGTTCCCGCGGCTCGTCAACGAACTCAACCTGCGCGTCAACTTCGTGCTCTCGCTGCGCGAGGACGCCTGGGCGAAGCTCGACCAGTTCGAGGGGCAGATCCCGACGTTGTTCGCGAACTACATCCGCGTCGAGCACCTGAATCGCCAGGCGGCGCGGGCGGCGATCGTGGGTCCGGTCGAGGAGTGGAACCGCCGCCTGCCGCCCGGCGAAGAGCCGTACACCGTCGAGCCGGCGCTCGTCGAGTCGGTGATTGGGGCGGCCGCGGCCGGTCGGCTCGGCCTTACCGAGGGAGGCGGCGCCGACGATCCGGGTGAGGCGAGCACCGACGCGATCGAGGCGCCGTTCCTCCAGCTCGTGCTCGAGAGGCTCTGGCGGGCGACGGTCGAGGCGGGAGCGCACACGCTCGACCTCGCACGACTGGAGGGTCTTGGCGGCGCGCAGCAGATCGTGGAGAACCACCTGCTCGAAGCGCTCGGCAATCTCACCCCGGCCGAGCAGTCCCTCGCCGCCGACCTCTTTCGCTTTCTCGTCACCCGCTCGAAGACGAAGATCGCGCACCCATCCACCGACCTCGCCGAGTGGACGAAGCGGCCCGAACCGGAGGTCAAGGCCGTGCTCGACAAGCTCTGCCGCGGCGAGAGCGGCCGCATCGTGCGTCCCATCGCACCGCCTCCAGGAGAGACCGCAACGAGCTACGAGCTGTTCCACGACGTCCTCGCCGAGCCGATCCAGGAGTGGCGCCGCACCTTCGAGCGGGAGCGCGATCGCCGGCTGGCGTTGCAGAGATTCCTCAAGATCGGCGGCGCGCTTGCCTTGCTCGTCGTCGTCTTCGCCGCGCTCGGGATCCTGGCGTACGTTCAGCGCAATCACGCCAGGCAGGCGACGGCGAGGGCGACCTCGGTCGCTCTCGGATCGAACGCGAACAACCTGCTCGACACGCGCCCCGACGTGTCACTGCTCCTGAGCGTGGCGGCGTACGAGCAGAACCCCGACTTCCCGGAGACGAGCAGCATGCTCTCCGCCCTCGAGGCGGCGCGGCGCTCCGGAGCGTCGGCGATCCTGCACGGCCATGCGGGAGCGGTGTGGCGGATCGCGTTCAGCCCGGACGGGCGCACGCTCGCCACTCCGAGCGCGGACGGCACCGTGCGGCTCTGGAACGTGCGCACTCACAGCCAGATCGGCGAGCCGTTCCGGGGCCACACGGACCAGGTCCTGAGCGCCGCGTTCAGCCCAGACGGGAAGACGCTCGCGACCTCCAGCGCCGACGGGGCAGTGCGGCTCTGGGACGTCGCGACGCACGAGCAGCTCGGTAAACCGCTGCTCGGTCACACGAACTGGGTCTATCAGGTCGCCTTCAGCCCCGACGGGAAGACCCTCGCGTCGGCGAGCACGGACGACACCGTGCGCCTGTGGGACGTCGGCACCCGCAAGTCGCTCGGCCCCTCGCTCCAGCAGGACAACTGGGTCTGGAGCGTGGCGTTCAGCCCCGACGGGCGCACGCTCGCGGCCGCAGACGAGGACAGGACCATCTGGCTCTGGCGGCTGGCCGGCGGGCACTGGCGGCATGTCCAAACTCTTCGCGGTCACACGGGCCCCGTCTGGAACGTCGCGTTCAGCCCCGACGGGCGCACCCTCGCCTCCGCGAGCCTCGACAAGACCGTTCGGCTGTGGAACCTGCGGACGTACGCCGAGGTCGGGCCGCCGCTCGAGGGACACACGGACGGCGTCGAGAGCGTCGCGTTCAGCCCCGACGGGCGGAGACTGCTCACCGCGAGCGACGACGAGACGGCGCGGCTGTGGGATGTGCGCACCCACCGGGAGATCGGCAGCCCGCTCCGCGGCCACACCGACTGGGTCCTGAGCGCGGCCTTCGACCCGAAGGACGCGAACACGGTCGCCACGGGAAGCGTCGACACGACCGCGCGACTTTGGAACCTGCGGCTCCCGACGCAGTTCGGCCAGACCTTGCGCGGACACCGGAACTGGGTCTGGAGCGCCGCCTTCAGCCCTGACGGAAAGACGCTCGCCACGGGCAGCAGCGACAGGACGGTTCGACTCTGGAACGTCTCCGACGGCCGCTCGCTGCAGACGCTCGGCGGCTTCGGCGACCCGGTGTGGAGCGTCGCGTTCAGTCCCGACGGCGGCACGCTCGCCACCGCGCTCGCGAAGGCCGGCGCCGACACCGTCTGGGTGTGGACCCGGGCCGGCGACCGGTGGGCGCACACCGGCACGCTCGTGTCGCGACACGAGAGCGGCGAGGACGGCGTCCGGAGCGTCGCCTTCGGCCCGCACGGCGACGTGCTCGCGACGGCAGGCTCCGACGGCGCGGTGCGGCTCTGGGCGCGCGCCGGCGGTCGCTGGGCGAACACCGATACGCTCGAGGCACACCGCGGCCGGGTCTGGAGCGTCGCGTTCAGCCCCGACGGCAACACGCTCGCCGCCGGTGGCGAGGACGGGACCGTGCAGGTCTGGACGCTCGACAACGGTCACTGGGTGCGCAAGGAGACCCTCGACGGCAACACGGATATCGTCTACTCCGTCGCGTTCAGCCCGGACGGGCGCACGCTCGCGACCGCCAACCACGACGCGACCGTGCGCCTGTGGGACGTGCGGAGCGGCGAGCAAGTCGGCCAGCCGCTCCACGGCCACACCACCCAGGTGCTGGGCATGGCCTTCAGCCCCAACGGCCGCCTGCTCGCGAGCGCCGGGGACGACAGGACCGTTCGCCTGTGGGACGTGCCCACGCGCACCCAGCTCGGGCTTCCGCTCGCGGGCGGCAGCGGCCCGGTGAACAGCGTCGCCTTCAGCCCCGACGGGCACACGCTCGCCGCCGCCGGCGACGACACCACTGTGCGCTTGTGGAGAGGCATGCTCTGGCGCGACCTGCCCGATCTGCGAGCTCTGGCGTGCGGCCTCGCCTCTCCGCTCACCGCGGATGAATGGAAGAAGTACGCCCCGGGTCTCGACTACCGCCGCACGACCTGCTGACCGACCGCGACGCGCGTCCCGGGCCCTGGACATTCGAGTCCGATCCGTCGTACACTCGGGGCTCCGCTCGGTTGCGGCGCCGACGGTTCGCTGCCCCACGCGTCACCGGGGGTCCCGTCATGGCAGTGCCGCAGGCTAGGTCGATCAGGTCGACACGTGGATGGGGAGTGGCCGTCTACGTGGCCGCTGCGAGCGCGGTCTTCCTGTCGACTGCCGGTGGCGGACTCGTGACCCCCGAGGCAGCTGCCGGCGACTCGGCACAGCTCGCAGACCAGGACGCGAACGTCCAGATCAGCCCGCTGGCAGTGACCAGCCGCGTCACCCTGCCCGGGTCGCCGGTCACGCTCACCGGGCACGTCAACGTGTCCTGCGATCCGGGGAGCACGGGATGTGCGGACGGGTTCGCGAATGCGCCGGCTGGAACGCCGATCACGTTCTGGGTCGTGAGCCGACATTTCAGCCTGTCGAGTTTCGTCACACCCGACAGTGCGGCGGTCGAAGCTTTGAGGACCAGATGCGAGACGGTTCTGGAGACCGGTTCGTGCAGCGTGCAGCTCACTTCACCGGACGCCGATGTCGTGACGGTGCGCGCCGAGACGGCGATCTCCTTCGACCTCGGCGACGACACCGTGACCGTCGCTCGCGCAACCGGAGACGGGAGGCCCGGGGACGGCCCGGACGCGGTGACCACGTGGGTCGACTCGCGCATCTCGATCGGGCCGACCGGCTTCAGTCGCATCCCCGGCGGTTCCCGGCAGTCCCTCGTCGCGACGGTGGACGTCGAAAACGGCATCAATTTCGACATCCACAACACCATTCATGTCTTCAAGCCAGCGCCGGATGGAACCGCCGTGACCTTCGTCAAGGATCCGGCGAGCACGACCGGCACCTTCTCAACGACCGCCGGAGGGGCCGACACGGCGACGTGTACGACCACGGGTGGGACGTGCAGCGTGGACGTCGACTCGTCGGCCACCGGCTCGATGAAGGTGACGGCTTCCGCGAGCCCGCTCGGCGGACCTCCGGGGAGCAAGATCGCGGCTCCGACGGGTGCCTCCAGCCCGGCCACCAAGGTCTGGATCGGTGCGGGGGATCCCGCCCTCTATGCGCCGGTAATTCGTTTCGGGGACGTGGGAAAGGCAGACGACACGCCGGACGGTGTGCCGGCGCCGACCGGACTCGTCATCGAACGGTTCCGGGACTGGGCGCGCTGCACCGGCTCTTCGGTCGACGAGATCCTGCAACTGGACGCTGACGGGCTCATAGTCGTCGCGGGCGGCCCGCCGGGCGGATGGCCTCCCACCATCGGCATACCGTGGGATTCCACCCCCGAGTCCGAGTTCTATGTCGTGACTTCCGGCACGATCCAGTTCGACTACGCCGGCGACGCGAACTACCTCCCGCAGACTGGGCCATGCCAGGTACTTGGAGAAGGCGTCTCTCCCGAGGCGCCGCCGCACCAGCCGTCGGTCAAGATCGTCCAGATCACGAAGTCGCAGCCCGACGCCGTCGGAGACAGCATGACGTTCGAGATCACCGTCTCGAACACGGGTGACACGCGACTCGACGCCGTCGCCGTCACCGACCCGCTCGCGCCCGACTGCAACCGCAAGCTCGGCAGCATCGACCCGGGCGAGAACAGGCTCTACAGCTGCCAGGCGACCGTCGCCTCGCCGCGCTTCTCCAACCGGACCTTCGTCGCAGCAGCCTCTCCGTCCAACACCAAGGTCTACGACGACTCGGTCACGCTCACGCTGACGCAGCTGCGCACCACGGCGTCGGCAGAGACACCGGCCTCGAGCCCCACCCCCACCCCCACCAGCAGCAGCAGCGCCGCTGCCGGCGCGCCGCCCACCTCCCAAGCGACCAACACCGCGACCACGCCCTACCCGCACAGCTTCACGCTCACAAACGGCCTGGTCGCACGCTGGGCCCCGGTGCTGAGGCGCGTCGCCGTTCGCGCCCAGCCTGCAAGCTCGGCACGGGTCGTGACCAGGCTCGAGAAGCTCACGCCCGACGGGACGCAGAACCTCGTGCTCGCCCTCGACGGCATCGACGTCGGCCCGAAGGAGACCTGGTACCACGTCCGCCTGCCGATCCTGCCCCACAACTCGACCGGCTGGGTCCCTGCCGGCGACCTCGGCAACCTGACGACCGTCCACACGCATCTCTACGTCGACCGCGCGAAGCTGACCGCGACGTTGAAGCGTGACGGCGTCACCGTCTTCACGACGAGCGTCGGCATTGGCCGCCCGCAATCGCCGACTCCGGCCGGCGAGTTCTACGTTCTCGACAAGCTCACCGGCAGCACCCTCGGCAACCGCTCCTATGGACCGCTCGGGTTCGGAACGAGCGCCGTCTCGACGGTGCGCACGGACTGGCCGGGCGGCGGCCTGATCGGCCTGATCGGCACGAACAAGCCGCGAAGCCTGCCGGGCCGCGTATCTCACGGCAGCATCCGAATGCCAAACGAGAAGATCCGGGCGCTCGCGAAACTGATGCCTTTCGGTACACCGGTAACGATTCGCTGAGCAACGGCAGCGGAGAAGATCCTCGACGACACGTACGGGGGTCGCGAGGAGCACCTCGCCGCCATGCCATATCGGGACTATCTGGCGACGCCGGAGTGGGACGAGCGGCGCCGGGCCGCCTACCGCCGGGCCGGTTACCGATGCCAGCTCTGCGGCGAGAGCGGCGTGGAACTGCACGCCCATCATCGCGGTTACGAGCGTCGCGGCCGCCCAGGTGAGGATGATGACCTGATCGCTCTTTGCTCCCGGTGCCAGCCCGGGAGTTGATCCGCCGGGGCGCAGCGGCCGACCACGCGGAGCGCTCGGACGAGTTGCTGCCGTTGCTCGGGGGTCAGCGTGCCTTCGCGCATTGCCTGCCAGAGCTCGCGGCTTGCGCGGCTCCGTGGGCGTGAGTCACGGCCGCCGTTGCGTACGTCACCGCGCCGCCGCGACCGCTCTGTCTCTGCGTCCTGACGGATCCCGCGCAGCCAGATCCGCCTTCGCAGCGGCCAGCGCCGCTCGTTCGGGCCGAGCGCCTCCGAGGCCAAGCTGTGCAGCTCGCAGAGCTGCTCGCCGGTCAGCGCCGGTACGCCGGCGGCCGCGAGGTTCTCGAGCATGAGGCGATCGCTGAGACGGAGCCCATCGACGTCCTGCTCGCGCTGGGCGGCCAGGCTCACTCGATCAGGAGGGTTGTCGTGTGCATGACGGAGATAGCGGCACACACGCTAACGCGGCGTGCGGACAGACAACGACAACGGCCCGCACAGGGCGGGCCGCGTCGGCTACCTACGACGTCACCACGACGACGGGGTCAGCGTAGCGCGGTGGGTGGACGAGGTCAGCGGATCGCCGGCACCGGCCGCCCGTTACCCGTGGGTAACAGCGCGACGGCGCCTATGATCGAGGCAGCGCGGGTCGTGGATTCGTGAGCCTCGACAGCACGCCTCCTGCGGCCCGCGCCTGACGCCCTCTAGACTGGGAACGCGACCTGTAGTGCCTGGACGTGGTCGCGCGCCGCCCGCTGCCCCACGTGGGCATACGTGGACGCTGTGATCACCACACTGCTATGCCCGAGATGCTCGAGAGAGGACCGCGAGCGGCATGCCGTTCTCGAGCGCGATCCTCGCGTACGTAGTGCCTGAGCGAGTGGAACACCCGCAGCTCGCCGTTCGCGTCCTCGCGCGGGATGCCGGCCCGCTCCATCGCCGGGTAGAGCTCGCGGCGGAGCACGACCTGCGGGTTGAGGTAGCCGGTCTTCGTGTCGCCCGGAAGGACGAGGGTGTCGTCGGCGGGCTTGCCGATGTCGCCCCACCAGGCGCCGAGCAGGTCGACGACCTCGTCGGCGATCTCGATCCGTCGAGCCTTGCCCGACTTCGGCGTGCCGATCGCGCCCTCGGTGAACGTGCGCCGGATCCGTGATCTCCTTCTCCGCCATGCGCACATCGCCCCACGTCAGCGCGGACAGCTCCCCGAGCCTCATGCCGGTCTTGAGCCCGAGCATGCACAGGACGCGGTAGCCGCCGGCGTGCCGCAGCTCCGCGAACAGGCGCGGCAGCTCCTCGTCGGTGAAGAAGGCGGCCTCGGCCTTGCGCCGCTTCGGCGTCTCGTTCGCGGGCAGCAGCGAGACGACGTTCCTGGAGGCGTACCCGTGCACGACCGCCGACGACAGACAGGCCGAGAGGGCGCGCAGGTGCTTCGCCCTCGTCGAGGTCGTCGTCGCGCGTTCCTTCGTCGCCTGGGCGCCCTTCATCGTCGCGATGTGCGCGAGCAGCTCGTGCACGTCCTGGGTCGTGAGCCGGCGCACCTGCTTCGCCCCGAACACCTCCTTCGCCCGCCGCATCGTCGCCGTGTACGAGGTGATCGTCGACGGCTTCACGGTGAGCGAGGCGAGCCACTGGTCGGCCCAGCGCTCGAACATGATCCCCTTGATCACCTCGAGTTCGCCGCGGAGCTCGTCGGCCTGGACGGGCGGGAGCGCCCGCTCCGCGTTCTTGCGGTTCTGCCCCACTCGCGTCCGCACCGGCTTCCCGTCGGCCCAGCCGATCGTGTAGTAGGTCGGAGTGCACGTGCAGCCGCTGTCCTTCGTGGCGAGCGCGAACGGCGTCCACGCCTTGCCGATCCCGCATTGCCGGGTGTGCCTTGCCTGGAGAGATGCCATGCCCTTGCCTCCTGTTCGTATGAACCTCGACGGGAGGAGCGTACCGTCTGTCGCGGACGTTGTCCATACGCGCGTCATACGCGCAGCCCTTCACGAGCACATCGGGGCAAAGAAAAAGCCCTGCTTATCAGGGCTTTTCTATCGGGGCGCCGAGATTCGAACTCGGGACCTCTAGTCCCCCAGACTAGCGCGCTAACCAGGCTGCGCCACGCCCCGCGACCCCGCCATCCTAGCGGCGATCCCCAATTCGGGGCACCTCGGGCGCGGCGATTGTGGGCGCTCCTACCCGGCTCGCCGCGGCTAGACACAAGATGGGCCAACCGGCGCGTTCGAGACTGCCGGGTCCGCAGCGCTGGCGAAGGGGCCGCCCCGCGTCCCGAGGACGTTTGCGTAATCCGTCGCACGGGGAGCAGGCCTCATGGCCGTCCCGCTCGTCTGCGTCCACGGGCTCGCGGGATCGTCGCGCTGGTGGTCTGCCGTCGCGCCGGGGCTCGAGCGGTCTGGTCCCGTCGTGCTCCTCGACCTGCCGCGCGGGCTACGGCCGGATGCGCTCTCCGGGTGGCTTGCAGGCGAGCTCGAGCGTCACTCCCCACCGGTGGACCTGACAGGTCATTCGCTCGGCGCGCTCCTCGCCGTGCGGCTCGCCGCCGCGTCTCCCGAGCTCGTCCGCAGGCTGATCCTCGTCGCTCCGCCCGGCCTCCAGACGTGGCGGACACCGCTCCACCTCGGCTGGCCGCTTCTCGTCTCGCTCGGCGCCTCACGCCCGCGCTTCCTTGCCCGGCTCACGATCGACGCCGCTCGGGCGGGCCCTCGGAACATCGTCCGCGGCGGCTTCCATGTCGCCTCCGCCGACGTGAGAGCCGAGCTGGCCTCGGTCGAGGCGCCGACGCTGCTCGTCTGGGGGGCACGCGACCGCCTCGTTCCTCCGAGCGTGGCAGGCCGATGGCTGGACGCCCTCCCCCGGGCGCGGCTCGTCGTGATTCCGGACGCCGCGCACGTCCCGATGGTCGAGGCACCCGACGCGCTACGGGCCGCGATCGTCGCGTTCCGCGAGGAACCGCTCGACGAGGGCCGCGACGACGTGCGGATGTGAGAAGTGCGGCGCGTGCGCGGCACCGGGCACCGCCGCGAACGCCCCCTGCGGTGCCAGTTCTGCGCACCGTTTGGCCCACGCTCGCGTCGTCAGCGCGTCGTGCTCGCCGCGGATCACGAGCACGGGGCTGGTGATCCCGGGCAGCTTCTCCTCCGGCCGGTCCTCGAGCGCAGACGTTGCTGCCGCCAGCACGCCCCTCGGCCCGGCGACGAGATAGTCGCGGGCAACGAGCGCCCAGAGCGCCGGCGGCTCGCGCACGAGATCGACGGCCATCGTCGCGAACTGCCTCAGCGGCGAGCGGAATCGAGGGTCGACCGACGGGCCGATGAGGACGAGCGCGCCTGCGAGCGGCGGACGCCGCCAGGCGAGGTCGAGGACCACCTGGCACCCGAGCGAGTTCCCGACCAGGACGGCGCCCTCACCTGGTACGACGCGCGCGAGCAGCGCCTCCAGCACGTCCGCCTGCGCCCGGATGGTGAGCGGCTTCGGAGGATGCTCGCTGCGCCCCGTGCCGGGGAGGTCGGGAACGAGGACGCGTCCGCCGGAGCGAAAGGGCGCGCGCGAGTCGCGCGAAGTACGACCCCGAGACACCGAGCCCGTGCACGAGGACGAACGTCCGGCCTCCCGACCCGATCAGGCGGAAGGCGACCCGCATCCTGTCGACGGCGTCGGCCGAGCCGCGCTCAGCCGAGCCGCTTGTAGAGCCGGTCGACGAGCTCGGGCATCTGCTCGAGGCGGTCCGTGATCACCCGGATGCGATACTCGCGGAAGTGCTCCGGCTTCACGCCGAAGGCGCCGGCAAGACGGGCCAGAACCTCGTTCGACGGCACCGGACGGTTGCCGTGCACGATGTGGTTGAGGTACCCGGCCGAAAGATCGGTCTTGTCCGCGAGTGCCCTGTAGGTGAGGCCCGTCTCGGCCATCAGCCGCTCGATCGTGGGCCCGAGGCCGTCGTCGCTATACGCTCGCCGTTTCGCCACTGAAGAGCTCCTCTATCCGTTGGTGAAGGGTCTCACGCGGGATGCGCTCGTCGGCGCCGGTTGCCCGGACTCGCAGGTCGACAGCGTCATCCTCCAGCGTCTTCTTGCCGACCGTGACCCTGAGCGGCACGCCCAGGAGGTCCGCGTCGGCGAACTTCTCACCCGGGCGCTGGGCCCGGTCGTCGAGCAGCACCTCGAGGCCTTCGCTCGCGAGGGCGACCGCGACCTCGGTCGCGGGTTCGAGCACCTCGGCGGCCGCGCCGTGCAACGCCAGCACGTGGACGTCGTAGGGGGCGAGTGGTCGTGGCCAGACGATGCCGAGCTCGTCGTGTCGCTGCTCGACCGCGGCCGCCATGATCCGCCCCGGGCCGATGCCGTAGCACCCCATCAGGATCGGCATCTCGACGCCGTTCTCGTCCAGGAAGGTCGCCCCGAATGGCGCCGAGTACGTCGTCCCGAGCTTGAAGATGTGCCCGACCTCGATCGCCGTCTGGAACGCGAGCGCGCCGCCGCACACCGGGCAGGCGTCGCCCTCCACCGGCTGCCGGATGTCCGCGAGCCGAGCGGTGAAGTCGCGACCGTGCTCGACGCCGCGCAGGTGCCAGCCGGTGCGGTTGGCGCCGGCCACGAACTGTCCCTCGCGGAGCGTCTCGTCGGCGACGATCTCCCCGGCGAATCCGACCGGGCCGAGCGAGCCGGGGTCGGCGCCGAACGCCGCCCGGATCTCCTCCTCCGTCGACGGGCGGAACGCGCTCCCGAGAACCGCCGCGAGCTTCGCCTCCTCGAGCCGGTCGTCGCCGCGGACGAGCGCGAGCACGACCGTCCCGTCGTCCTTCGTCACCGGCATCGCCTTCGAGGTAGCCGCAGGGTCGATGCCGAGGAAGCCGGCCAGGTCGTCGATCGTCGCGATCCCGGGGGTCGCCACCTCGAGCGGCCTGTCGAGCCGCTCCGGGAAGGAGGGCGGCCGGGGCACGCCGCGGGCGATCTCGAGGTCGGCGGCGTAGTCGCCGTTCGCGCAGGTGACGAGCGTGTTCTCACCGGAGCCTGACGGGGCCAGGTAGTCGATCGACTCGGTCCCGCCCATCATCCCCGACTCCGCCTGCACCGCGTAGAACTCGAGCTCGCAACGTTCGAAGATCCGCTCGTAGGCACCCGCGTGCTTCTGGAAGCTGACGTCGAGGCCCGCCTCGTCGCGATCGAAGCTGTAGGCGTCCTTCATCACGAACTCGCGGACGCGCAAGAGGCCACCCCGTGGTCGCGGCTCGTCGCGGCCCTTCGTCTGGAAGTGGTAGAGGATCTTCGGGAGGTCCCGGTAGGAGCCGAGCTCGGCGACGTGGAACGTGACGGTCTCCTCGTGCGTCATCGCGAGGATGAACGGGCGGCCGGCGCGGTCGGACAGCCGAAAGAGCTCGGGAATCACGATCCGGCCGGACTTCTCCCAGAGCTCCGCCGGCGTGATGACGGGCATGAACATCTCCTGGCCGCCGATCGCGTCCATCTCCTCGCGCACGATCCCCACGATCCGCTCGTGCACGCGCCAGCCGCCAGGCAGGAAGGTCCACAGTCCGGCGGTCACCTGGCGGATCAGCCCGGCCCGGACGAGGAGCCTGTGCGAGACCGCCTCGGCGTCAGCCGGGTCGTCCCTCAGGGTCGGCAGGAACAGCTCTGACTGACGCCTCACCATGACGGTGCAAGTTACCGAAGGTGCGGCGCGAGCCTTCAGTCGAGCGGGATCAGCGATGCCTCGGCCATGGCGAGCGCGGCCGGCTTGGCCATCTTCAGCCGCTTCGGCCGCTGCATGCCGCCCGCGATCCAGTGGTCGATCTCGACGAAGAGCTCGTCGATGAGCCGCTCCGACGGAACCTTCTTGAGCACGCGGCCGTGCGCGTAGAGGAAGCCGACGTCGCGTCCGCCGGCGATGCCGAAGTCGGCGTCCCCGGCCTCACCCGGGCCGTTCACGGCGCAGCCCATGACCGCGACCTCGAACGCCTCCGGATAGCCCCTGAGCCGCTCCTCGACGACGACGGCGAGGTTCTCGACGCCGACGTTGTCACGGCCGCACGACGGGCAGGCGATCATCACCGGCCCGCGCTCGCGCAGTCCCAGCGCCTTCAGGATCTCCCACGCAACCTCGACCTCCTTGACCGGGTCAGCGGTGAGCGAGACGCGGAACGTGTCACCGATCCCATCCGCGAGCAGCGAGCCGATGCCGACCGCGCTCTTGATCGTCCCGGCGAACGGCGTTCCCGCCTCCGTGACGCCGAGGTGGAGCGGGTACGGGACCCGGGCGGCGAGCATTCGGTAGGCGCGGATCATGGTCGGCACGTGCGTCGCCTTGACCGAGATCTTGAACTCGCGGTAGTCGAGCTTCTCGAGCAGCTCGACCTCCTCGATCGCGGCTGCGACGAGCGCCTCCGCCTGGTCCCTGCGCGCGAGCTCCTGCAGGTGCTCCGGCAGCGAGCCCGAGTTGGCCCCGATGCGCATCGGGATCCCAGCCTTCCTCGCGGCCGCGACGACGAGCTCGACCTTGTCGGGGCCGCCGATGTTGCCCGGGTTGATGCGGACGGCCGCGACGCCGGCCTCGATCGCCCGGAGCGCGAGCGAGGCGTTGAAATGGATGTCCGCGATCACGGGGAGGGGCGAGAGCCGGACGATCTTCTTCAGCGCCACGGCGTCCTCGATCTTCGGCACCGCGCAGCGGACGACCTCGCAACCGGCCGACGCGAGAGCGGCGATCTGCGCCATCGTCGCCTCGACGTCGTGCGTCTTCGTCAGGGTCATCGACTGGACGACGACGGGTGCGCCGCCGCCGATCGCGACTCCGCCGACGCGAATCTGCGCGAGACTGCCCATCGCGTTCAGTGTAGTGACATGCCTCCGGAGCCCCCTGCCACCGGCTGGGCCCTCAGCCGCCCGCCCGAAGACCACCCGTCGGACGCGTGGGCGGTCGGCGCCGACCTCGAGGCGGGGACCCTCCTCGTCGCCTACCGCGCCGGCATCTTCCCGATGCGGGCCGAGGGCGAGCTCGTCTGGTGGTCGCCGCAGCGGCGCGCGGTGATCCCCGTGACCGGGTACCGCGCCTCCCGGTCCGTCCGTCGGGCGGCGCGAGAGTTCGAGATCCGGCTCGACACCGCGTTCGAGGAGGTGATGCGCGGCTGCGCCGACCCGACGCGGCCGCACGGCTGGATCGACGCCGACTTCGTCCTCGCCTACACGCGGCTCCACGAGGCCGGCTGGGCGCACTCGTTCGAGGCCTGGGACGGGGAAGGGCTCGCCGGCGGGCTCTACGGAGTCGCGAGCGGCGGACTCTTCGCAGCCGAGTCGATGTTCCATCGGCGGACCGGCGCGTCGAAGGCAGCGCTCCTCGGGCTGCTCGAGCACCTCCGCGCGGCCGGCGGCGACCGGTTCGTCGACGTCCAGTGGCTGACGCCGCACCTCGCCTCGCTCGGCGCGGTCGAGATCCCGCGGGCCGAGTATCACCGGCTGCTGGATGCGGCCCTGCGTCTCCCGGACGCGTTCAGGCGCCTGGCTTGACCCACACGCCGGCCTCAGGCGCCCGGCTCGAGCCGGCGCCGGCGGTCACGACAATCTTCCGATGTCGTTCGTGAGGCCGATCACGAACAGGAGCAGCACGAGGCCGATCCCGACGATCGAGACGCGCTCGTACACCTCCCGTGCGACGGCCCGGCCCCGCACACCCTCCACGATCGCGAAGACGATGTGCCCGCCGTCGAGCGGGAGGAACGGCAGCAGGTTGAGGAGGGCGATCGAAAGCGAGATCAGGCCGAGGACCCAGAGGTAGCTGTCCGTGCTCTCCTTGGCCGCGTCGGAGGAGCCCTGGACGATGCCGACGGGGCTCGAAATGTTCTCGCGGCCCTCGCCCGTCACGATCTTGCCGAGCGAGGCGACGATGTCCTTGGAGACGTCCGCCGTCACGCGGGCCGACTCGCGGAGGGCGGCCGGCGGCGAGAGCCCCTCCCCGCGGAGGATGAAGCCGAGCCGGTAGATGCCCTGGTCGCGCTGCGCGGGGCGCGGGCCGACCCTGAGCCGGTCGCCGTCACGGACGATGACGAGCGTGAGAGGCCGGCCGTTCGAGCCCGAGATGATGTCCGGGATCCGCCCACCGGTCATCGGCACGCCGTTGATCGAGACGATCCTGTCCCCCGCCCTGAGCCCGAGCGCGGCTGCGGCGGTGCCTTCGCGGACGGCCTCGATCGTCGTCGTCGCCTTGCCGCCCGACGTCATGAACAGCCCCGTGAAGAGAATGACCGCGAACAGGATGTTCGCTGCCGGGCCCGCGAAGATGACGAGCACGCGCTTCCACGTGGCCGCCCGCCAGTACGCGTCGGGCCCGAGGGCGTCGCCGATGTCTGCGAGACCCTTCTCCACCCCGGCCGCGGCCTGCTCGGAGAGCTGCTCCATCGCGGCGAGCTCGGCGAACGTCGCGAGTGCCGCGCGGGCGGCGTCGTGGTCGCCGCTTGCGAGCGCGCGGCGCAAGCGGTCGGCCGGGCCCGCGAGCGCGGGAGCCTCCTCGACGGCGCGCCCGAAGACCGGGTCGACGTCGGCCGGCGCCGGCCGGTGCATGCCCGGGATCTTCACGAAGCCACCGAGCGGGATCATCCCGATGCCGTACTCGATCCCGTTGCGGGTGTGCTTGACCACCGCAGGTGGGAAGCCGATGTAGAACTTCCGTGGCCGCATGCGCAACGCCACCGACGCCGTGAAGTGCCCGAGCTCGTGGACGAAGACGAGGAGCCCGAGGCCGACGATTGCGAGCACGATCGTCATGCGAGCACGAGCCCCTGCCCGGCCGCGCGCCGCGCCTCGGCGTCCGCGGCGACGAGGTCGGCGAGGTCGCGCGCCGGAGCGCCCTCGACGCGGTCGAGGACGGCGGCGACGGTGTCCGCGATCTCGAGGAAGCCGATGCGCGCCTCGAGAAAGGCCGCCACGGCAACCTCGTTGGCCGCGTTGTACGCGCACGGGAAGGTCCCGCCGCGCTCGCCGGCGGCGCGGGCGAGCGGCAGGAGCGGGAACGTCTCCTCGTCCACCGCCTCGAACCGGAGCTCGACCCCCGCCGCGAGGTCGAGCTGCAGCGGCGGGCACGGCCTCCCGCTCCGGATAGGTCAACGCGAAGGAAATCGGCACGCGCATGTCCGGGCGGCCGAGATGCGCGAGGAACGCTCCGTCGCGGAAGCGGACGAGCGAGTGCACGAGCGAGCCGGGCTGAACGACGACCTCGATGGCCTCGTACGGGATCCCGAAGAGCCAGTGCGCCTCGATCAGCTCGAGCCCCTTGTTCGCGAGCGTGGCGGAGTCCACAGTGATCTTTCGTCCCATCGCCCAGGTCGGATGTGCGAGCGCTTCGGCGACGGTCACCTGCTCGAGCTCGGCCCGGGAGCGTCCGCGGAACGGGCCACCGGAGGCTGTGAGGACGAGGGACTCGACCGTCTCGGGCTCGCGACCCTCGAGGCACTGGAAGAGCGCCGAGTGCTCGCTGTCGACCGGAAGCAGCAGTCCGCGGCCGCGGCGATGGGCCGCGACGGCGAGCTCGCCGGCGGCGACCAGGCTCTCCTTGTTCGCGAGTGCGAGCGTGACGCCGTGCTCGAGCGTCCACAGCGTCGCCTCGACGCCCGCGAAGCCCACGATCGCGTTCAGCACGACGTCCGGCTCGCAGGCATCGAGGAGCGGCGTCGCATGGCCCCCGACCTGGACATGCTCGACGCCGTGGGCCTCCGCGAGGTCGTCGAGCGGCTGCGTGCCGGACATGAGGGCACACAGTTCGAGCTCTCGGCTCTGCTCGACGATGCCGATCGCCTGGCGACCGATCGAGCCGGTGGCACCGAGCAGGGCGACGCGCTTCGGCTTCACGAGACCAGGGTGCCTGATGCGCCCGTCGTCACGTGAGCGCGAGGGTGACGTAGAAGGCCGCTGGACCGGCCCAGAGGATGGAATCGACGCGGTCGAGCACGCCACCGTGGCCGGCGAGGAGGCTGCCGGAGTCCTTCACGCCGAGGTCGCGCTTGATCGCGGACTCGAAGAGGTCGCCCAGCGTCGACGAGAGGGCAACGGCGGCGCCGAGCGCGAGCGCCTCGAGGTCGCTCAGGAACCCCTGGTCGTACATCGCGAAGAACGCGACGGCCATCGCCGCCACCGTGCCGCCGATGAACCCCTCCCAGGACTTCCCGGGTGAGATCGTCGGCGCCAGCTTGTGCCGCCCGATCGCACGGCCGACGAAGTAGGCCGCGGTGTCGTCTGCGAACACGGCGATGAGAACCGTGAAGATCGCGAGCCGGCCGTTCTCCGGGATCGCGCGCAGCAGCATCAGCGTGCCGAGGCCGCCGCCGACCCAGACGACGCCGAGCAGCGTCAGCGAGATAGCAGCGGTGGCGGACGGGCGCGCGTCGGAGAAGCCGTACACGACGAACGCCACGAGGACGGTGGCGAAGATGCCCGCGACCATCCACGTGCGTCTCCCCCAGCTCCGCTCCGAGGAGCGTGAGCAGCAGACCGACGTAGCCTCCGAGGACGAGCGGCCGCAGGCCTCGCCCCATGACGTAGAGCTCGTGCAGGGCCAGCAGCCCGCCGACGAGCGCGGCAGCGAAGAGCCACCAGCCGCCGAGCCAGACGATCCCGAGGACGAGAGGCAGCAACACCAGCGCGACGACGAGCCGCGACCAGAACGGGCTCACCTGCCGCCGAACCTCCGGTCCCGCGCGGAGAACGCGTCAAGGGCGGCGCGGAGGTCGTCGGGGCCGAAGTCGGGCCAGAGCGTGTCCGTGAAGACGAACTCGGCGTAGGCCGTCTCCCAGAGCATGAAGTTCGAGATCCGGTACTCGCCGGAGGTGCGGATGAGGAGGTCGATCTCCGGCAGGTCCGGCGCGTAGAGCCGCGCCGAGAGCGCCGCCTCGTCCACGTCGTCGGCATGGAGCCCGTCCGCGATGCAGCGTCGCGCCGCCTCCACGAGCTCCGCGCGGCCGCCGTAGTCGAACGCGATCCAGAGGGCAAGCGTGTCGAGGCCGGCCGTCGACCGCTCGAGCTCGCCCATGCGCTCGCGGAGGTCGCCGGGAGCCCGGTCGCGCCGCCCGAAGAAGCGCGTCCGCACGCCCTGCCGGGCGAGATCGGGAAGCTCGCGCTCGATCGTCTCGCCGAGGATCTCCATGAGCGCGGAGACCTCGTCGACCGGGCGCGCCCAGTTCTCCGTCGAGAAGGCGTAGACGGCGAGCGCGGTCACGCCGAGATCGATCGCCGCCTCCACCGTGCGCCGCAGCGCCCGCGTGCCCTCGCGGTGACCGGCTGCGACGGGCAGTCCGTGGCGCGCGGCCCAACGGCCGTTGCCGTCCATGATGATCGCGACCGTCCGCGCAGCCGGCACGGCCCTCGGGCCGGTCTCGGAGCCGCTCGTCGCTGCTGTGCTCACGGTCGGAGAGGAGGTGGCAGGCGCCCTACACCTCCATGATCTCGGCTTCCTTGTGCTTCAGCATGTCGTCGATCGACTTGACGTTGTCGTCCGTCAGCTTCTGCACCTGCGCCTCGGCGCGGCGCTCCTCGTCGTCGCCGACCTCGCCGTTGCGGACGAGCTCCTCGAGGTGCTTCATGACGTCCCGGCGGATGTTGCGCACCGCGACCTTCCCGTCCTCGGCGTAGCGGCGGACGACCTTGACGAGCTCCCTGCGGCGCTCCTCCGTCAGGGCCGGGATGGGGAGCCGGATGATCTTGCCGTCGTTGCCCGGCGTCAGGCCGAGGTCGGACTCCTGGATCGCCTTCTCGATCGCCTTGATCTGAGAGGAGTCGTACGGCTGGATCGAGAGGAGCCGCGCCTCGGGGGTCGAGATCGTGGCGATGTTGTTGAGCGGCGTCGGGGTGCCGTAGTAGTCGATCGTGATCCGGTCGAGGAGCGCCGCCGATGCGCGCCCGGTGCGAACGGTGTTGAATTCGTGTCGGGTTGCGTCGATCGACTTGTGCATGCGCACATCGCAGTCGGCGAGAAAGTCCTCGATTGCCGTCAACTCAGGCCTCCTTCGGCGTCGTCACGATCGTGCCGATGGGCTCTCCGGCGGCGACGCGGACGATGTTCCCCTCCGCGAGCTCGAAGACGTGAATCGGCACGCCATTGTCCATGCAAAGCGAGAGCGCTGTCGTGTCCATCACGCGCAGGCCGCGCTCGATCGCCTCGAGGTGCGTCAGCTCGGGCAGGAAGCGGGCGGCCGCGTCGGTGCGCGGGTCGCCGTCGTAGACGCCCTGCACGCCGTGCTTGGCCATCAGGATCGCCTCGGCTCCGATCTCGAGCGCCCGGAGGGCGGCTGCGGTGTCCGTCGTGAAGAACGGGTTGCCGGTGCCCGCCGCGAAGAGGACGACCCGACCCTTCTCCAGATGCCGCATCGCGCGGCGTCGGATGTACGGCTCGGCCACCTCGGAGACGGCGATGGCGGATTGCACCCTCGTCTGCACGCCGAGCTTCTCCAGCGCGTCCTGGAGCGCGAGCGCGTTGAGGAGCGTCGCGAGCATGCCGGCGTAGTCCGCCGTGGCCCGGTCCATCCCCTCCGCGGCGGCGGCCATGCCGCGGTAGAAGTTGCCGCCTCCGACGACGATCGCGAGCTCGGTGCCGGCTCGGCGCACCTCCACCACCTCGCGGGCGATCGCTGCGACCGTCTGCGGGTCGACGCCGTAGTCGCGGTCGCCCATCAGGCTCTCGCCCGAGAGCTTCAGCAGCGCGCGGCGAAATGGCGAGGCCGCGCCGGCGGGCGACGAGCGTTCAGCTGCACCGGGCTGGGCGCTCACGAGCCGGCGACCGAGATCCGCTCGAACCCCTTCAGCTTCGCACCGGCAGCCTGGAGCGCCGCGCCGACGGTCGTCGACTGGTCGTGAATCCAGGCCTGGTCGGCGAGGACGCCGCCGGGCGACGCGGCGAAGAAGCGCTTGCCGAGCATGCCGTCGACGATCTTCTCACGCGCGGCCTCCGGCTTCGAGAGCACCTCGTCGGAGTTGAGGTACACCTGCCGCTCCGCCTCGATCGCCTCGGCCGGCACATCGTCGCGCGACGCCCACTCCGGGGCCGCGAACGAGATGTGCATCGCGAGCTGCCGGGCGAGCGCCTCGTCGCCTCCCTCGAGGTCGACGAGCACGCCGATCTTGTTGGCCGGCGGGTGCACGTACGCGGCGACCGTGCCGCCGTCGTCGTAGTGGGCCGCCCCTGCGACGATGATGTTCTCGCCGAGCTTGCCCATGAGCTCCATCCGCTCGTCGTCGAACGAGGGCACCGCCTCGACGCCCTGGGCGTGCACGGCGCGGAGGACACGCTCGGCGAACGCCTGGAACTCGTCGTTCTTCGAGACGGGCTCCGTCTCGCAGCCGACGCCGACGATCGTGCCCGTGCCGGCGTCGACGATCGTGCCGACGAGGCCCTCGCTCGTCGCGCGGTCGGCCCGCTTGCCGGCCTGCGCCATCCCCTTCTCGCGCAGGAGGGTGCGGGCGGCGTCGATGTCGCCGTCCGTCTCCTGCAGGGCGCGCTTGCAGTCCATCATCCCCGCGCCGGTGAGCTCGCGGAGCTCCTTGACGAGTGCTGCACTGATCTCCGTCATGCGGGCTCCCCGCCCTCACCCTCGTCGGCGGCGAGCGTCGTTGCGGCGACGGGCGCTTCCTCGGATCCGTTCACGGCGGCCGCCTCGGGCTCGGCGGGGGCAGCCTCGGGCTCTACGGCAGCTGTCGGCTCGGGCTCGGTGGCGGCCGGCTCCTCGCGCGGCGCCTCGACCGGCGCAGGCGCGGTCTCCTCGGCGGCAGGCGCGGCGGCGGCGAAGTCCTTCGCCGAGACCTTCGTCTGCCCCACGGCGATGCCGTCCGCGACGGCCCGCACGACGAGCGAGCACGAGCGGATCGCGTCGTCATTGCCCGGGATGACGAAGTCGGCCTCGTCCGGGTCGCAGTTCGTGTCCACGAGGGCGATCACCGGCATGTGCAGGCGCTGGGCCTCACGCACGGCGAGGGCTTCCTTCTTGAGGTCGACGATGAAGATCGCGTCCGGCTGGCGCCTCATGTCGGCGACGCCGCCGAGGTTCGCCTCGAGCTTCTCGAGCTCGGCCTCCATCGTGATCCGCTCCTTCGCGGGCAGCAGCTCGAGCTGTCCGTCGGTCTTCAGCCGACGCAGGTCGTGGAGGTACGCGATCCGGTCCGAGATCGTGCGCCAGTTCGTGAGCAGGCCGCCCAGCCACCGGTTCGAGACGTAGGGCATGCCCACGCGCTCGGCCTCGGTGCGCACGGCGTCCTGCGCCTGCTTCTTCGTGCCGACGAACAGGATCGTGCCGCCGCGCTCTGCGATGTTGCGCGCGAAGTCGTGCGCGTCCTCGATGAGCTGCTGCGTCTGCTGCAGGTCGATGATGTAGATGCCGCCGCGCTCGGTGAAGATGAAACGCTTCATCTTCGGGTTCCAGCGGCGTGTCTGGTGGCCGAAGTGAACTCCAGCCTCCAGTAGCTCCTTCATGGAGACGACTGCCAACGGGACCAGCCCCTTTCGGTGTGGTTTCGATTGCGGTGCTCCGGCGGGCCTGGGACGGAACCGGGCTCCGGTCGCGGAGCCTCGGCACCACCGCCCGGGCGCTGGTCGCCGGGTAGTCGGAACGTGACCCGGGCATGGTACCGGACGCCGCCCCCGGCCAGGCTGAAGCCGGCGGCAGAAGCCCTGCCTTCAGCAAGGCAGCGGCGAGCCGTCCCCCCGCGCCCGCGCGAGTGCTTCTGCGAGATCGCCCGGAAGCTCCGACGAGACGTCGACCTCGGCGTGCGTGAGCGGGTGCGTGAAGCGAAGCCGCCGCGCGTGCAGGAACTGGCGCTCGAGGCCGAGGTCGGCCGCGACCCCGTACACGGGATCGCCGCTGACGGGAAGGTCGATGGCCTCGAGATGCACGCGGATCTGATGTGTGCGGCCCGTCTCGAGCCGCACGTCGAGGAGCGCGTGGTGGGGCATCCGCTCGCGCACCTCGAACCACGTGACGGCGTCACGCGGCGTCGCGGTGTCCAGGGAGTGCCGTGTGCGGTCGCGGCGATCGCGGCCGATCGGCGCCTCGATTCGCCCCGACGCCGAGCGCGGCGCGCCCCGAACGAGCGCGGCGTACGTGCGCTCGAGCTCGCGCGAGCGGATCAGCTCCTGCAGGAGCTCATGCGCCTCCTGTGACCGCGCCGCGACGAGCAGCCCGGAGGTGTCGCGGTCGAGCCGGTGCACGATGCCCGGGCGGTCGTCGTCCTCCCCACCCTCGGCTCCGAGGGCGAGCAGCCCGTGCGCGAGGGTTCCAGTCCGCGTCGAGCCGGAGGGATGGACGACGATGCCGGCCGGCTTGTCGACGACGAGCAGGTGCCCGTCCTCCCACACGACGGGGATCTCCATCTCCACGGCCTCGAGCTCCACCGCCTCCGGAAGCTCCGCCGCGACCTCCTCCCCACCCGTCAGCCGGAAGCTCTTCGGCCGCGGCTCACCGTCCACGAGGACGGTGCCTGACGCGATCAGCCGTTCCGCGAGCGCGCGCGAGGGCAGCTCGGGACGGCCGGCGAGGATGCGGTCGAGCCGCGACCCCGCGTCCGCGTCAGGGACGCGAAAGTGGAGCCGTGCCAAGACGTGCGCTCGAGCGGTCGGACGCGACGAACGAGGCGAACAGCAGTCCCACGCCGACCACGATGAAGGTGTCGGCGAGATTGAACGCCGGCCAGTAGAGGAAGTCGAGGAAATCGGTCACATGGCCGAGCCGAACACGGTCGATGAGGTTCGCGACGCTGCCTCCGATCACGAGCCCGAGCGCCACCGGCAGCAGCGGGTGCCGGTGGGCGGTGCGGGCGAAGAAGACGAGCATGGCGGTGACCGCGGCCGCCGTGAGCACGATGACGGCGGTCGTCGAGTCGGCGAAGAGGCCGAAGGCGATTCCGGTGTTCTGGACGTGGTGGATGCTGAACGGCCCGATCGACGCAACGGCGTCGCCGATCGGAAGCTGCATCGACACGATCGACTTCGTGAGCTGGTCGGCGACCACGGCGGTGCCGGCGACGACGAGCAGCGCGACCCATTGCGCGACGCCGGCCCCGCGCGGCCGCTGCCACGCTGGAGATGGGCCGCAGGGCGTTCGTCGAGGATCCGACGCGGACGTCGATCCGCCGCGGCGGATCGCTGCGGACAGGCTCGCTCAACCGTGCTCCTGCCGTCGCTTGTCGTCGAGACAGAGCGTCGCGTAGGGAACGGCCTCGAGCCGCTCCTCCGGGATCTTGGCGCCGCAGACGGCGCAGGTGCCGTACGTCCCGTCCTCGATGCGCCACAGGGCGTCGTCGATCTCCGCGATCACGTTGTCGGCATTCTCGCCCAGCGACTGGTCGACCTCGAGGTCCACGAGATCGGACGCGTGGTCGGCGAGATGCTGGTCGCCGGCGGCGGAGTTGATCTCGCCCGGGCCGAGGTCGTCCGCGGCGAGGTCGGCTGCGGCCCGCAGGATCCGCTTCCGCAGGAGCAGCAGCTCGGCCCGCTTCTGCGCAACGTCGATCGTCATGACGATTCGTTCCGCGAGACGCGGAGGTCGAGGCGGATCGGGCGCGTCGGCCGGGCCTGCATGCTCGTAGGATAGATGGCTCACCCGGCCAGCTTGCGGATCTCCTCTCGCCGCTCGAGCGGCGCCGACAGGGCCACCGGAGCGGGGGCAGCGTCACTCGAGCCGGCCGGGATCTCGTCGACGACGCTGAGCGCGCTGCGAAGCACCGCCTGCACCCGCCGTACGTCGCCCATGAGCCGCTCCTTCTCGATGATCGCGTCGCGGAGCACCTTGCGGGCCTCTGCATTCGCCTCTGTCACGATCACGTCCGCCTCCGCGTGAGCGGCGTCCTTGAGGTCACGCGACGCGCGTTCGGCGGAGACGAGGGTCGAGCGCAGAAGGGCCTCCAGCTCGAGGTGCCGCGCCATCTCGGTTTCGAGCTCTTCGACGCGCTCGACGCGCTCCGAGCGCTCGCGCCAGACGGCCTCGAAGCTGTCCGCGATCTCGTCCAGCAGGCGCTGGACGGCGCTCTTGCGATAGCCGAAGAGGCCGCGTTTGAGCTGGACGTGCCGAACCTCGACGGGTGTGAATGCCATGGGGGACTCCCTTCTCTACAACAGGCGCCCGATCAGCTCGACCAGAAGGCTCCGGAGGAGGATGAGCGTGATGACAGCGACGATGGGCGAGAGATCGAGAGGACCGACCGACGGCAGCACGCGGCGGAAGATCCGGATGTACGGCTCGCAGACGTCGTCGAGGAACCGCTGCACCCGGTGGAGCGAGTACGGCATCCGGACCCACGACGTGAGCACGTAGGCGAGGATCAGGAGGATGTAGACGGTAAAGAAGATCGACACGAACCGCTGCAGCGACGACGCAGCGTCGGCGAGCAGGAAAACAGTGTCGGCCGAGCCCACAGGCGGGCTTTCGCCAGAACCGGCTCATTCCCTCCGGAAACGAACCGCGTTAGGCCTGGTTGAAGAAACCGCCTCGGTCGAGCATGCGGGCGCGTTCCTCGGCCGAAACCTCGACGTTCCGCGGCGTCAGGAGGAAGACCTTGTCGGCCACGCGCTGCATGCTCCCGTTGAGGGCATACGTGAGGCCGCTCGCGAAGTCGATCAGCCGCTTCGAGAGCTCGTTGTCCGCGCTCTGAAGGTTCAGGATGACCGGCACCGAGTCCTTGAACTTGTCCGCGATCTGCTGGGCGTCGTTGAAGCTCCGCGGCAGCACGAGGTGGACGCTCGTCCGGGTCGCGTCCGCCGGGCGCAGGCGGGTCGGGCGCGGAGCGCGCGAGGACGTGGCCACCGCTGCGGAAGCCGCTTCCGTGCCGGCGCTGTCCTCGCTCCAGCCCTCCGGCTCACGGCGGCGCGGCAACTTGCGCACGTTCTGGCGGGATGATCGCGACCGGTACTCGCGTTCGAGCACCTCCTGCGTCTCCAGCCCGTCCTCGTCCCACTCCTCGTCCTCGGCGATGCCGAAGTAGACGAGGGTGCGATTCCAGACGTCGGCGAAGCCCATGACCCGCTCGATGGTATCCCAGGTTCCGGTCGTCAGCGGCGGAAAATGGTGCTTCCGACCCTGATCAGCGTCGCCCCCTCCTCGACCGCCACACGCCAGTCCTGGGACGTGCCCATCGAGAGGTCCGCGAGCCCGTGCGCGCGGGCGAGGTCCGCCAGCCTGCGGAAGGTCGGGCGGCTCGCCTCCGGATCCTCCGCGAACGGCGGCATCGTCATCAGCCCGCGCAGGAGCGGGTAGCGCTCGCGGTAGGCGTCGATCTCGTCCTCGCGGACGCCGCTCTTCGACGCCTCGCCCGCGAGATTGACCTCGAGCAGCCACGGCACCGTAAGACGGCGCGCGGCCGAGTCGCTGTCCACTGCGTGCGCCAGCTCGCAGAGCTCGTTCACGACCCGGGCCTTGTTGGACTGCAGCGCGCCGATGAAGTGCCAGCGGAACGCGTCGCCCTGCAGCGCGTGCTTGCGCTGCAGGTCCTGGGCCCGGTTCTCGCCCACGACGGCCACGCCCGCCTCTGCGAGGACGCCCATGTCCTCCGCGGCTACGTACTTCGTCGCCGCGACGACGGTGACGCCGGCGCCCGCCTCCTCCCGGATCGCCTCGTACGCCTCGCGGATGGCGGCGACGTTCACGCAAGCTCCCGCGCGGCGCGCTCGAGCAGCCACGCGGGCTCGTTCCGCGCCGGCTCGTCGACGACGTCGTCGAGGAGCGCCCGCAGGAGCCGTCCGAGCTCGGGGCCCTCGGAGAAGCCGATGGCCCGGAGGTCGTCGCCGTCCACTGCGAGGTCGGCGAGGCGGTGCGGCTGTGACCGTTCCCGCAGCACCGCCTCGTGGAGCTGTTCCAGCCACTCCCGCTCGCCGGGCGAGGGCCGCTTCGCGGCCAGGTCGGCACGCTTGTGGCGGATCAGGTCGAACGTCAGCTCGTCGCCGTGCCGGGCGAGGAAGCGGCGCGCGACCCGGTCGTCGAGCGGGCCGTCGGTCTTGAACCCGTGAGCCGCGACGATCCGGACCACGTGTTGCTGCAGCCGCGTCGGGTAGCGGAGCCGCTGCAGGATCCGGCCGGCGAGCCTCGCCCCCACGCCGGCATGGTCGAGTTCCGGGTCTGCGGCAGCGACGGGCTTGCCGAGGTCGTGCAGCAGGGCTGCCAGGCGCACCTCGAGCCGGTCGCCCGCATCCGCGGTGTTCTGGACGACGGCGAAGATGTGCTCGTCGAGCGGGAGCGGCTGTCGGTGGGTGTCGAGGGAGAGGCCGATCGCCGACCCGAACTCCGGAATCGCCTCCATGAGAACGCCGGTGTCCCGCGCGAGCAGGAGCGCGCGGCGCGGCTCGCTCCCGAGCAGGAGCTTCGACAGCTCTCCGAGCCCGTCGGCCTTGACCCCGCCGCCGATCCGCTCGGCGGAGACGTGGGCGAGGCCGGCCGCGTTCTCCCGCATCTGCGCCTCGGTTTCGGGAGACAAGTCGAAACCGAGCTGCGAGACGAAGCGCAGCGCGCGCACCATCCGCAGCGGGTCGTCCTCGAAGCTGCGCGGCGCGACCGTCCGCAGCAGCCGCGCGCTCGAGGTCGGCGACGCCGCCGAAGGGATCGACGAGAGAGCCGTCGTCGAGGCGGATGGCCATGGCGTTGATCGTGAAGTCGCGGCGTGCCATGTCCTCCTCGAGCCCGATCGAGGGGTCGCTGACGATGACGAAGTCCCGGTGCCCGGGCCCCACCGACCGCTCGGCGCGCGGTGGAGTCACGTCGATGCCGGCCGGCACGAGCGCGCGGACGGCCCGGTCGCGAGGATGGAGCCGGACACCTACGAGCTGGCCGTGCACCTCCATGTCCTCCACGCGACCGTGCGGCTCGAGCAGCGCCCTCAGGCCGGCCTGGTCGACGCCCGGGACGATGAAGTCCTCGTCGCCGTTGCGCTGCTCGCGGCCGAGGAACTGGTCGCGGACGGCGCCGCCGACGACATACGCGTCGAGCCCGAGCGAGCGGACGTAGGAGCGGATCACGGTCGGCATCGCTCAGAGGTGTGCGATTGCCTCGATCTCGACCAGTGCGCCGGATGGAAGCCCCGCCACCTGGAAGGTGGAACGGGCAGGTGGCCGGTCGCCGACATGGCGCGCGTAGACCTCGTTCATCGCGGCGAAGTCCCCCAGGTCCATGAGGAAGACGCTCGTCTTGACGAGCTTGTCGAGCGAGCTGCCCGCGGCCTCGAGAATGGCCGCGAGGTTCCGTAGAGCCTGCTCGGTCTGCGCGGCGACGTCGCCCTCGACCGCCGTGTCGCCCGGCCGGAGGCCGAGCTGGCCGGCGACGAAGACGAGGTCGCCGGTGCGGATGGCCTGGTTGTAGGGCGCCCCCTGGAACGGCGCCGGAGCGCTCTCTGTACGGACGACGGTCTTCTCCACGCTTCCTCCTATCCTTCGGTCGAGTCGGCTGCCATGAGCTGTGCGGCGCTGAGGGCGACGCCGAGCGCCTTGAAGATCGCCTCGAGGCAGTGGTCGGTGTCCTCGCCCTCGACGAGCCGGACGTGCAGCGTCAGCCTCGCGGCGTCCGCGAGCGAGGCGAGGAAGCGGGCCGCGAGATCGGTTCCCAGTCCCCCTGCGCCGCTGAGGTCGGCGTTGGAGACGACGAGAGGCCTTCCGGACGCCTCGACGATCGCGACGGCGAGCGCCTCGTCGGCGACCATCGTCCCCGTCCCGTGGGCGCGTGACGCGAGCAGCGGCGCGAGCGCAGCCCCGATCGCGGCACCGGCGGCGTCGACCTCGGCGACAGGCGCGTCCGGCTCGATCTCGAGGGAGAGGTCGAAGCGCGCCGGCCAGCGCGAGCTCGACGAGCAGGTGGTCGAGCAGCGGCACGCCGGTGGCGATGTTCGCCTCGCCGCTCCCGGGCACGAGCCGGGCGCCGCTCACAACTCGCCGCGCTCGATTTCGGCGCCGAGGGCGCGGAGGCGCTCGTCGATACGCTCGTAGCCGCGGTCGATCTGCCGGATGTTCCCGATCGTGGAGCGCCCGTCGGCGCAGAGCGCGGCGATCACCATGGCCATGCCGGCGCGGATGTCCGGGCTCTCGAGCCGCTGCCCCACGAGCCGGGCAGGTCCGGTGACGACGGCGCGATGCGGGTCGCAGAGGATGATCCGCGCGCCCATCGAGACGAGCTTGTCGACGAAGAAGAGCCTGCTCTCGAACATCTTCTCGAAGACGAGCACCGTCCCCGTCGCCTGCGTGGCCGCGACGACCGCGATCGACGTCAGGTCGGCGGGGAACGCGGGCCAGATGCCGCTCTCGATCTTCGGGATCTGGCCGCCGAGGTCGTCGAGCACCCGCAGCCGCTGCCCCGGCGGGACGCGGAGCGTGGAATCCCCGACCTCGAGCTCGATCCCGAGCTTGCGGAACGCGGGCACGATCGAGAACAGGTCGTCCGGCTCCACGTCCTCGATCACGAGGTCGCCCCCCGTGACCGCCGCGAGCGCGGCGAAGCTCGCAACCTCGATGTGCTCGGGGCCGATGCGGTACGACCCGCCGCCGAGCCGCTCCACGCCCTGGATGTGGAGCACGTTCGAGCCGATGCCCTCGATCCGCGCTCCGAGCGAGGCGAGGAAGCGGCAGAGATCCTGGATGTGCGGCTCGCACGCGGCATGCCCGACGACCGTCTCGCCCTCCGCGAGCACGGCCGCCATGATCGAGTTCTCGGTCGCCATCACCGAGGCCTCGTCGAGGTACAGCCGCTTCCCGACGAGGCGCTCGGCTCTGAGGTCGTAGGCGCCGTTTGACGCCATCTCGACGCCGAGCTCGGCAAACGCGTGGATGTGCGTGTCGAGGCGCCGCCGTCCGATCACGTCGCCGCCGGGAGGGGGCACGACGGCCCGGCCGAAGCGCGCGAGCAGCGGTCCGGCGAGGAGGAAGGAGGCCCGGATCTCGCCGCACAGGTCGGGATCGAGCTCGGTCTTGCGTGATGCCGGAGCTGTCCACCCGCACCTCGTTCCGGCCCACCCAGGCCGCGTCGGCACCGAGGTCGGCCAGCAGCTCGACCATGACCTCGACGTCGCGGATGCGGGGAAGATTCGACAGGCGCACCTCCTCGGAGGCGAGGACGGTGGCGGCGAGGATCGGCAGCGCGCCGTTCTTGTTCCCGGACGCCCGGATCGTGCCGCTGACGGGGCGACCGCCCTGGATGACGAACGACTGCATGAGGCGGGCGCTATCGTACCCCTCCGTGGACGTGACCCGTGACAACGCCTGGGCGACGCTCACGCGGTACACGAAGAGCGAGTCGCTGCTCCGCCATGCGCTCGCCGTCGAGGCGTCGACGCGCTGGTATGCGCGTCATTTCGGAGAGGACGAGGAGCTCTGGGGCTGCACGGCGCTGCTGCACGACTTCGACTACGAGATCCACCCGACGCTCGACAAGCACCCGCAGGACGGCGCGCCCATTCTTCGCGACGAGGGCTATCCGGAGATCGTGATCGAGACGGTGCTCTCCCATGCCGAGCACCTCGCGATCCCTCGCGAGACGCTGCTGCAGAAGACGCTCTTCGCCTGCGACGAGCTGTCCGGCTTCGTGCACGCGTGCGGGCTCGTGCGACCGACCGGGCTCGAGGGCCTGGAGCCGAAGTCCGTGCGCAAGAAGCTGAAGCAGCCGTCCTTCGCGGCGGGCGTGCACCGGGACGAGGTCTACGCGGGCGCGGAGCTGCTCGGGCTCGAGCTCGACGAGCACATCGCGAACGTCGTCGCGGCGCTGCAGCCGATCGCGCGGCGAGCTCGGCCTCCCTTCCTAGAGAGGCGAGCCGGCGACCGGCTTCAGCCCGTCCGGGACGTCAGTCGTGCCAGCGGACCGGCAGCGGCTCGGGCACGACCTCTCCCTCCGGCACCCAGATGTGCGCAGCGACGGCGAGCTCGCCGCTCCTCGTCGAGCGTGTCGGCCGCGAACGAGACGGTGTCGCGCGCCGGAGCGTCCCAGATCACATAAGCCTCGCACTCCCTGCACGCGCCGCGGCTCGCGTCGTGCTCGGACACCTCGGCCTTCGTCCAGACGAGCGCGCCGGGAGCCGCCAGGACGAAGTCCTCCCTGCGTGCCGCCGAGGCACGCCACGGCCCTCCGGCCGCCGCGCGGCACGCGTCGCAGTGGCACACGATCACGTCCCGCACCGGCCCGGTGATCGTGTACCGGACTGCGCCGCACGGGCAGGAGCCGATCCTCGTCATGCGGGCAGCGCCGCGAGCAGCCGCTCGAGATCGCCGTCCGACGTCCACCAGCCGCACGACACCCTGACGAGGCCGGTTCCCGGGATCTCGCGGACGTGGACGTCCCGTGCGTTGAGAGAGGCGACGAGCTCGCTGGGATCGCCCGGGGCGCGGAAGGCGACGAGCGTCGAGCGCTGCTCCGGCGTCACGAGGTCGACGCGGGGGGCGAGCAGCGAGCGGCAGCGCTCCGCCACGAGCGCTGCTCGCTCGAAGGCCCAGTCGGGCCGCACGTCGAGCGCGGCGAGGAGCCCGGCGAGCGAGGAGGCCGGCCACCAGCCCGGGCTCGAACCGCGCCGCGCCCGGCCTGGGCTCGAATGTGCCGTCGACGTCGTAGCCCGCCTGCGAGAAGTAGCTCGGCCAGGCCACGCGGAGTGCCTCCGGCTCCGCGACGACGAGTGCGCCCGTCGAGTCGGGACCGCAGAGCCATTTCTGCCCGGAGATCGTGAGGAAGTCGACGCCGGCAGCGTCGACCGGGATCGCGCCGACCGACTGGGCGCCGTCGACGAGCACGGGAACGCCTGTCTCCTCCCGCAGCTCGCGGACGGGCAGCACCCGGCCAGTCGTCCACAGCACCTGCGAGAGCGCGAGGAGCCGTGTGCGAGGCGTCACCGCCGCGCGGATCGCGTCGGGCTCGGGCTCGACGACGACGATGCGCGCGCCCGAGACGGAGAGCGCTCCGAGCAGGCCGAAGTGCTCCGCGGAGGTCGTCACGATCTCGTCCGCGGAGGCGAGCCCGAGGCCCTTGAGCACGATGTTGCAGCCCTCGGTCGTGCTCGACGTGAGCGCGACCTGGAGCGCGTCGGCGGCGACGAGCGTCGGCGAGCCGCGCTCGCAGAGCATCCCGCAGGCGCCATCACCTCCTCGAAGTACGGCAGGCCGCTGCGTCCCTCCGCGACGTCCCGCTGCAGCGCCGCGCGGACGGCGTCGAGCACGGCGCGCGGCATCGGTCCGAACGTGCCGGCGTTGAGGTACGCGATCCGCTCCAGCACCGGGAAACTGGGCCCGTGCCTCCTCGAACGTCATCCGACGAGCCGCTCGACTGGTGCGTGGTCCGACAGCACGAGGCCATTCTGCACGCGGCGCGCGCGCTCCCACACGGCGAGCGGGCCGGCCGTGACGCCTGCGACGAGGACGTGATCGATGCCGTCGCCGGCGCCGTCGTAGCCGGGAACGACGGGCTGCACGAAGGTTGAGATCGCCGCCGATCACCCGCGTCTCCCCCGGCGCCGGCGAGGCGCTCGACGAAGCTGTCGCACCCGCTCGAGCTCCTCCCGCTGCAAGGCCGGCGTCCCGGACCGTTCGTCAGATGCGTGTTCGCGACGACGCCAAGGCCCTCGACGCGGACGGCGTGCGCGACCCGGCGCTCACGCCGCGGCTCGCTCACCTGCGTGCCCCCGAGGTCCTCGCTCGCGTACCGTCGACGCGACGAGGATCGCGTTCGCCTGGCCCGTCGAGCCGCGAGCGGAAGAGACCGCTGTCGGCCTCGTCACGATGGAGGCGAGCCGGGCCGGCCGCCGGGACGGACGCGCGACCAGCGCGTGAGCCTGCATGCCGCTCCACGACTCCAGGTACCGGAGCGACCAGACGGGCAGCTCCTGCAGGAGCAGCACGACCGGGCGCGTCGCCTGCGGCGAGCTCGATCATCTCGCGGAGGTGTCCCCGCCGGGACGGCGGCATCGTGTTGCCGTGGAAGACGTTCCAGCTGCGGACGAGCATCATGGGGCGTGTCCGCGCAACGGTAGACCGGAAATGATCGTTGCGGGACACCCCACTCCATGTTGATTGTTGTAGTGCGGCGTTTCACGACGATGCTCGTCCTGTCTGGCGTTGTGAGACGCCGCACTAGGCTAGGGGCCGATGCGCGTCGTCGTCGCCGACCCTCCCGCGTACACGCCCCCGTACGACTACGCGCTCTCGGCGGCGCTCGTGCGACAGGGGCTCGACGTGCGGCTGCTCACGTCGCGGTTCCGCTTCGGGGCGGTGCCGCCCGCCGCCGGATTCGCCGTCGACGACAGCCTCTACGGCCTCTCGACCCGGCTCCGCGGCCGTCACGGCCGGCTCGCGGCGAAGGCCCTGGGACATCCACGGGCGCTCGCGAAGCTCGCGATCGGCCCGCTGCGACCTCCTCCATCTGCAGTGGGTGTCGGCGCCGGAGAGCGACTCCTGGCTCCTGCGCACGCGCGGGCCGCTCGTCTTCACGGCCCACGACCTGCTGCCGCGCCGCACAGCGCGCCGCACGAGCACCTGGAGGCGCCTATTTCGGCGCTTCGACCGGGTCGTCACGCACAGCGAGCACGGGCGCCGCAGCCTCGAGGCGTTCGGCGTCCCGACCTCGAAGCTCCGTGTGATCGCACATCCCGCCTTTCGCAGCGAGCCGGTCCGCGACGACGACGGGCACACCGTGCTCGCGCTCGGGGTGATCCGGCCGTACAAGGGCCTGCCGGACGCGATCGAGGCCGTGCTCGGGCTTCCCGAGGCGCGGCTCCTCGTCGCCGGCGATCCGCGGATCCCGCTGGACGACCTGCGCCGCGCGGCCGGCGACCGCGCCGAGTGGCGTCTCGGCTACCTCAACGAGCGGGAGATCGCGCTCGCCCTCGGCGCCGCGACGGTGGCCGTCTTCCCCTACAGGGCCGAGCTCGACCAGTCCGGCGCGCTCCTGCAGGCGATCGGAGCAGGCGTGCCGGCGGTCGTCTACGACGTCGGCGGCCTCGGCGAGATCGTCGGCGCCTTCGGGGCCGGCCGGGTCGTGCCGCCCGGGGACGTCGACGGGCCTGAGGACCGCCCTCGCGGAGCTCCTGCGCGACGGCGAGGCGCTGGCCGAGGCGCGCGCCGGAGCCGCGCAGGCCCGCGAGAACCTCTCGTGGGACCGCGCCGCGAACGAGCATCGCATGCTGTACGAGGAGCTCGCGTGAGGTTCCGCCGGCACGGCCGCTTCCACGAGCTCGTCGAGCGGCAACTCGACCTCTTCGCCTCGGACGACGCAGAGCTGCTCGAGGAGGCGCGTCGCCGCGGAGGCCGCGTACTCGGCCGCTCCGGCGGGAGAGGCCGAGGAGGCCTACGGCGACTACCAGCTCGTCGTCGACGCGATCGCCGACCGGCTGCTCGACATCCGCGAGTCGTATGCGCGGACGCTGGACGAGGAGGCGGCGGAGGAGTACGTGGCCGAGTTCACGCGGGTGGCGACGAAGCGCTACCGGCGTTACGCGACCCTGCTCGCCGACCTCGACATCGGCGACGAGTAGTGCGGCGTCTCACAACGATGCTGTTTCCTCTGAAACGTTGTGAGACGCCGCACTAGGCGGCCGCGGCTGCAGGAAGCGGGCCAGCTTCAGGTGCGTCGACGCCTCGTCCGCCCGTCCCTGCTGCATGAGCGAGCGGCCGAGGGCGTAGTGTGCGTAGTCGTCGACCGGCGAGAGCTCCAGCACCTTGCGGAACTCGCGCTCGGCCGACTGCCAGTCGGTTATGCGGAAGTACGCGATCCCGAGCGCCTCGCGGATGGACGCCTTCTCGGGCTCGAGCCGTCGTGCCTTCTCGAGCGGCACCGTCGCCTGCGCCGCGAGCCCTTCGCGGAGGCGCGCCCGCCCGAGCTGGTACAGGTCGTAGGCCTCGCTCATCGTCCTCTCATCGTGCCTGAGCCGTCAGTCGCCGCGCAGGGAGCGGAGGCGAGGAAGCCGCGGACCCTCCGCCGGGCCGAGCCGGTCCCGGAGAAGCGCAAGGACGCGCTCCAGCTCCCGCGGGGTCCTCGGCCGCCGCCGCGGCACCGCGGGGGCCGTAGCGGGCGCGGAGAACGCGCCGCGAAGCCGTCGCTCGCTACACCGAGCGTCGCAACTCCCGCGAGCTCCGTCATCGGCGCGTAGCCGGCAGCCGGAGCCCTGGTCGCGGACGAAGTCGACCAGATCGGCGGGCGGCCGATGCGCGCGCCGGGGTCACGTGGCGGCCCGGCGTAGCGGCGGTGTTTTACGGCGCGAGGGTGAGAAGACGGCGACGAGAGCGCCAGGGGGAGAGGTAGGGCCACCGACCGCGTCCGCGGAGGGCTGCTCCCGCGGCAGGTTCCGCGGCGCCGGCGTCGTCGTTCGGCTCGGAGCCGAGGAACCGGCCCGTGCCGAGCGCCCGGATGGCGTCGGCCGAGTCCGACGCGTTCGTGTACGTCGCCGAGAGCCGGCCCTGGCCCGGTGTCGGGTCGAAGGTGAGCCAGCCATAGCCCGCGAACCATGCCTCGACCCACGCATGCGCATCTCGGTCGGTCACCGTCCAGCCGCCGTCCTTCCACTTCCCGCTCGTGAAGCCGACCGCCACGCGAGCGGGAATCCCGAGATAGCGGAGCATCAATGCCATCGACCCCGCGAACTGCTGGCAGTAGCCGAGCTTCGAGCGCTCGAGGAAGTCGACGAGCGGCGGAAGGCCGACGGGCGCAGGCGGGCGCTCGTCGTAGCCGAAGCCGCCGTCCGAGCGGAGCCAGCGCTCGATCGTGACCGTCGCCTCATACGGGGAGCCTGCGCGCGCGGTGAGGCGGCGGGCATCCCGCCACAGCGCCTGGTAGGGCCAGAGCGGCTGGTAGCGCTCGTCGCGGAAGAGGGAGGCCACGATCGCGTCGCGCTTCGGATACGCCGAAGTCCGGCACGATCGCCCTGCCCACGTCGAGATAGCGGTCAGAGCTCGCGGGGATAGGACGGCGGCGACTTGACGAGCGCGGCGGGTGTCGGTCTCGGTACGTAGCTCCAGACCGTGTATCTGCGCATCTCACCGAGGCCGCCCGGGGCGCGCATCACGCCGCCCGAGAGATACGTCAGCCGGTGGTCCGGCCCGGCTGCGATCTGCATCGGCTGGCCCGCGGCGATGACGTGGTCGTCGACGAGCGCGCGCACGTCGACCTCCTGCTGCACCCAGCCGGCCCGTCGCGCGGCCCGGGCGGGAAGCAGCGGGTCAGCCGGCAGCAGGCGCTCCGCCGCCGGAGACGTCCGTGTTGTAGAGCGCCTCGATCCAGTGGTCCTGCGCGAAGAGATCGAGCGTCGTCGCCCGCCAGTACAGCGCGCGCCGCGGCGCCATGACCCTGAGCACCGTCGTCGTCCCGGACGGGCGGTCGATGCCGCCGTAGTCGGAGCTCCAGACGAGCGCGACGGTCCGCTTCGCCCGCGCCTGGCCGAAGAGGTCCCAGCTCTGCCAGTCGAGCGCGGCGACCGAGGGCTTCGCCCCGGCGCCCGCAACGACGACCGCGGCGACGACGACGCCCGCCAGCATCGTGGCGCCGGGCACGAGCGCGCGCCGGTCGCCGTGCGCCCGCGACGAGCACCGGCCACAGCGCCGCGAGCAGCCCGAGCACGCCCATCGCAAGCGTGTTCCGGGCCGGCAGCACCGTGGCGGGCCAGCCGAGCCCCGCGGCGGTGACCGCCGCCGCGACGAACGGCCGCGTGCCCGCCGTGGCGGCCGCGGCGAGGCAGAACGCAGCCGCCGTGAGCACCACGAGGACGTGGAGCTCGTGGTGGTCCTTCGGCACGAGCGGGGGGCGCGACCGCGTAGATGTCGCTGAGCCCGCGGTCGACGACCCGTCGCACGTCGTGCGCCGTCGTTCCGGCGACAAGGAGCGTGAGGCCGACGAGCGTGCCCACGGCGACGGCGATCCGGGCCGCCATTCGCGCCGGCACGGCAGGAGCGCGAGCGCGGCGAGCCGGCGAGCCCGCGACGACGACCCCTGGCGAACGGCGCCGACCGCGCACGCCGCTCTCGCAGCATCGACCGCCCCGACGGACGTGACGGCGACACGAGGGGGTGTCCCGCAAGTTCGACCGGAACGCGGACACCACCCTGTCGATTGCTGTCGTGCGCGCTCACAACATCCTTAACGGAGCGCCCACAGGTGAACGGCCCGCGAGGGCGTCCTCGAGGGGCACGCCGGCGGACACGAGCGCGACGGGAATGCCGCGTCGCCGCTGCGCGCAGGGCGCCGTGCTCGCGCCGTTCCGCGGGCGACCGGCGAACGTCTCGGAGGCCACGACGACAAGGGAGACGGAGCGGCCGCCCCGGCGGAGCGCGAGCAGCGCGTTCGCCGCCAGCTCGGGGCGCGCGGTCACGACGACGAGCTCGCGTGCCTGCGCGACCGCCGTCGCCGGCGTCCGCAGCGCCCGGTCGATCCGCGCGCCCACGACCGGTTCGACGGCCGCCAGGACGTCCAGCACGCCTTCCCAGTCGTGCCCGGTCGAGCGGGCGCGGGCAGGATGCGCCGTCGGGCTCGTGCCCACGACCACGACGCGGCGTCCCGCCAGCAGATGGGCGAGCGCGACGGCGCCGGCGGCGCGAACCGCGGCGTCGAAGCTCGACGCTCCCGGAGGGCCGGCGACGGCCTCGGGATCGTGGTCGAGAATGACGGCGACGTCCTCGCGCGGTGCATCGTCGAGCTCCTTCACCATGAGCTGCCCGCGCCTGGCCGTGCTCGGCCAGTGCACCGCACGCAGCGGCTCTCCCGGGGCGTAGTCGCGGATCGCGTGGATCTCGAACCCGGTCGGACGTCGGAACGCCGACCGGGCAGACCCCGGTCTCACGCAGGCCGTGGGCCGAGAACACCGTCGTCAGCACGGGGATGCGCGGTCGTACGAGCACGTCGGTTTCCTCGTCGAGACGGTGCTCGACCCGCTCGAGCCCGAGCGGATCGACGATCGCGGTCGAGAGGCTCGAGCCGGTGCCGGCCGCGGTGAACGGCGGCGAAGACGTACGACGGAGCGCGCCCCGAGCACGCCGGACCTCCTGGACGGTCGCGCCGAGCGCGCTGTCGCACAGGAGCGAGCCGCCGAGAGCCCGGCGCCGGTGCCGGACGCGAACCTCGACGCGACGTCGCGCGCCCTCGATCGCGTCACCCGGCAGAAGACGGCGCTCGACCTCGAGCGAGCCGCGTACGACGCGCGCCCAGGCGCGCGCCGAGCTCCGGCGACGACGAAGCCGAGGCCCACGACCGTGAGCGGCGTCGACCCGAAGAGCCACGAGGCCGATCGAGGGCGGAGAGCCCGAGCGCGACGGACCAGGAGCTCCTCCGTCTCACACCGGTACCGGGCGTGCCGTCGAGCGCCTCGCGCACCACGTCCTCCGGGCCGAGACCGGCCGACCGCGCCTCCGGCGCGAGCAGGAGCCGGTGGGAGAGCACGGGAGCTGCGAGCTCGCGAATGTCGTCCGGCACGACGAACTCCCTCCGCTCGACGAGGGCGCGCGCCTTCGCGAGGCGCAGCAGCGCGATTCCCGACCGCGGGCTCGCGCCGAGCGCCAGGTGCCGGTTGCCCCGTGTATGGCGCAGCAGCGCCACGACGTACCGGTTCACGCTTTCCTCGACGAAGATCTCGCGCGCGGCCGCAACTGGCGTCGAGCAGCTCGGCGTGCCCCGCGACCGGCTCGAGGGCGTCGAGGGGCGACTCGCCCGTCTGCTCGGAGAGCATCCGAGCCTCGTCGCGCGAGCGGCGGGTAGCCGATCGACATCCGGACTGCGAACCGGTCGAGCTGCGCCTCCGGGCAGCGGGTAGGTGCCCTCGTACTCGAGCGGGTTCTGGGTCGCGATCGCGAGAAACGGCCGCTCGAGCTCGTAGGTCTCGCCGTCGACCGTGACCTGCGACTCCTGCATCGCCTCGAGCAGCGCCGACTGCGTCTTCGGCGAGGCGCGGTTGACCTCGTCGACGAGCAGCACGTTCGCGAACACCGGGCCCGGCACGGAAGCGGAACCGGCCCTCCTGCTGGTCGTAGACGTTGACTCCCGTCACGTCCGACGGGAGCAGGTCCGGCGTGAACTGGAGCCGCGAGAAACGAAGGTCGAGGGTGCGTGCGAGCGCCTTCGCCAGCACGGTCTTCCCGACCCCCGGCACGTCCTCGACGAGGACGTGCCCCTCCGCCGAGGAGGCAGAGGAGCGGCAGCCGCAGGATCTCGCGCGGCGCGTGCATCACGGTCGAGAGCCCGTCGACGACGCGGTCCGCGAGATCGGCGGCGGCGGCCGCCGCGGTCTCCGCGCGCAGGCTCGGCCCTGGCGGCGGGCTCCATCAGCGGCCCTCGATCAGTCGCTCGACCTCGTCCAGCACCGCGGCCGCGATCTCCGGCTTCGGCGCCCGTCGCACGAGCCGGTCGCCGGCCGCCGTGATCAGCGTGACCTCGTTGTCGGCGCTGTCGAAGCCGATGTCGCTGCGTCCCACGTCGTTGTAGACGACGAGATCGACGTTCTTGTCGTTCAGCATCGAGCGCTTCCGCTCGAGGCCCTCGGCGCCGTGCTCGGCCCCGAACGCGACGAGGACCTGCTCGGGACGCCGCCGCTGCCCGAGCACGCGGGCGATGTCGGTCGTCGGGGTGAGCTCGAGCTCCCACGTGTCGCCGTCCTTGGGCCGCTTGCCGTTGACGGTCGTCGCGGCCCGGTAGTCCGCCACCGCCGCCGCCATCACGATCACGTCGGCGCCCGCCCGGGCAAGCGCCTCGCGCTCGAGATCCGCCGCCGTCGGCGTCTCCACGACCTCGACTCCGTCGGGGGCCGCTGTCGCGAGATTGGCCGCGAGGAGCGTGACGCGGGCGCCGCGGCGGCGGGCCTCCGCCGCGATCGCGATCCCCATCCGCCCGGACGAGCGGTTGCCGATGAAACGCACAGAGTCGATCGGCTCGCGGGTGCCTCCCGCCGTCACGACCACGTGCCGGCCGCCGAGTGACTCCGAGCGACGGAGCAGCGCCTCGACGCGGGCGGCGATCTCGACCGGCTCGGCCATCCGGCCCATCCCGACTTCGCCCTCGGCCAGATCGCCGCTCGCAGGGCCCACGATCTCGACGCCGCGTGAGCGCAGGAGCTCGTGGTTCGCCTGCGTGGCCGGGTGCTCCCACATCCGCGTGTTCATGGCCGGCGCGACGAGGAGCGGGCCGTCGTGGGCGAGGACGGCCTCGGCCAGGACGTCGTCGGCGAGCCCGTGGGCGAGCCGGGCCATCGTGTGCGCGGTCAGGGGCGCGATCACCATCAGGTCCGCGTGCTGCAGGTGCGGGTACGGATCGGCAGCTCGCCGGCCTGCGCGCGAGCGCGTGGAACGTCTCGGCCGCGACGAACCGCTCTGCCCCGGGCGTGGGAAGGGGCAGGACGTCGTGCCCGGCGGTGACGAGCAGGCGAATCAGCTCGCATGCCTTGTAGGCGGCGATGCCACCGGTGATGCCGACGACGATCCGGGCCACCGCGATATCTTGCCCGCAAATCGGGCCACCGGGCTGAAAACCGACGACAAGCCTGCGGGGCGCTCAGACCGTCCCGGCCACGTCGACGAGCACCTTGACCCGCTCCTGGCGGTGCAAGGGCTCGAAGCCGGCGGCGACGATGTCGTCGAAGGCGATCGTCTCGGTCCAGCCGTCGGGCTGGACATGGCCGTCCGCCATCATCCGGATCACGTCGGCCCAGTCCTGCGTCAACGGCCCAGCGCTCATCGTCAGCCGCACCTCGCGCCGGCGGAAGCGCGGGATCTCGAGCACGATCGGAGCGAGTGGAACGGCGACGACGACCACGCAGCCATCCACACGGGTCGCGTCGAGCGCCGTCTCGAGCGCGGGCTGAACTCCGGCCGCGTCGATCGCAGCGTCGACCCCGACGCCGTCCGTGAGGTCGAGGATGCGCGTGGCCGCGTCCTCGCCCACCGGATCGACGATGTGCTCGAAGCCGAGCTCCCGGGCCGCCTCGCGACGCCGTGCAGACGGATCGGAGAGGATCACCTCGACGCCGGCTGCCGCCAGGCAGAGCCCCGCGGCGAGGCCGATCGGGCCCGCCCCGAGCACGGCCGCCGTCCCCCCGGGCGGAACGCCGGCCCGCCGCGCCGCGTGCATGCCCACCGTCAGGGGCTCCACGAGGGCGCCGCGCAGGGCGTCGATCTCCGGCGGCAGCCGGTGCGCCATCCGCTCCGTCACGGCCGTGTACTGCGAGAACGCCCCACCGGCGCGTGAGAGCCCGTGTGCCGCCCTCGTCGGGCAGAGGTTGTAGGCGCCCGAGCAGCAGAAGGCGCACGTCCCGCAGGTCTGGAGCGGCTCGACCGCGACGAGGTCACCAACCGAGACGCCCGTCACGCCGGCGCCGACCTCGACGACCTCGCCGGACATCTCGTGCCCGAGGATGACCGGGTTGGTGACGCCACTGAGCGGATGAGGTACGTCGCCCGGCGTGAACAGGGGGCCCTCGTAGAGCTCGTGCACGTCGGTGCCGCAGATGCCGGCGTAGAGGACGCGCAGCTTCACCTCACCAGGGCCGGCCTCCGGCTCTGGCACCTCCTCGAGGCGGAGATCGGCGCGTCCGTGGAAACGCGCCGCGCGCATCTCCCGATCGTATGTGACGCAGGTCTAGGCGGGGTAGGCGTAGGCGATCTTCGCCTGCGCGATCTCTTCCATCGCCATCGTCAGGTAGTTCTTCGACCTGGACTCGATGAGCGGCGGCGGCGCGACCTCGAAACCCATGCCCTCGCCGAGCTGGTGGTGGTAGCTGTTGATCTGCCGGGCCCGCTTGGCCGACACGATCACGAGCGCGTAGCGCGAGTCCACGTGCTCGAGCAGGTCGTCGATGCGAGGTTCGATCATGAGTGGGCCATGGTAGCTGCGAATTCGAGCTCGCGCTCGACGATGGCGCCCAGAGAGCCGGTCGCGCGCACGACGTCGTCGTTCCGCACCATGTAGCGGAATCGGTGCGCCTGCTCGAGCTGGTGCTTCGCGAGCGCGATGCGATCGTCGATCTCCCCGGTGGACTCGGTCGCCCGCTCGCGCAGCCGCCGCTCGAGCTCCTCCACCGGCGCCGCGATGAAGAGGGTGACGCTGCCCGGCACGTCCGCCTGGACGCGGAGGGCGCCGTCGAGCTCGAGCTCGAGGACGCAGACGCGCCCCTCGTCCGCGACCCGCTGCATCTCCGAGCGAAGTGTCCCGTAGCGCTTGCCGGACACGTACTGGACGTGCTCGAGGAACGCCTCCTCCTCGATCCGGGCCACGAACCCGGCCTCGTCGAGGAAGTGGTACTCGACGCCGTCGGTCTCGCCCGGCCGGCGAGGCCTGCGTGGTGGCCGAGACGGCCACCTCGAGCACCGGAACGCGCTCCACGAGGGCCTTGATGAGCGTCCCCTTGCCGGCACCGGACGGGCCGGTGATGACGAACACGGGGGCGGCGCTGCGCACGCGGCGCGGGTGTCCCTCTAGCGGTTGAACAGCGATACGAGCTCCGCGCGCTGCCGCTCGGAGAGCCCGCCGACTGTCTTCGACTGGCTGATCCGGCACTGGTTCAAGAGCCTGGCGGCCTTCACGCGGCCGAACTTGGGCACGGCCATCAACATGTCGAAGACCTTCGCGGTCGACACGTACTCGGGTGGATCGAGGAGGATCCCCTCGATCTGAACCGTGCCGTCCTTGAGGTCCTTCTTGAGCTGTGCGCGCCGTACTCGGATGTCGTTTGCCCGCTTGAGAGCTTCCATCCGCTGGTCGAGCGACCGGGCCGGTGCTTGTGCCTGAGTCTTCGACGCGACCATGGGGGACGAGTCTAGCAATCCGGCGGCCACGGTCAAGCAGAAGCGTTTTGCCCAATTTGCAGGTATTTTGTCTGATGACGATTGGCAACACCCCGCGCGTCGACCGCATCCTCGTACCCGCGAGCCGCCGCTTCGGCACGAAGTTCGGCGCGGATTCGCTGTGGCGCCGCGGGGTCGGCGAACAGAATGGTGCCAAGGGCGACAACGCTCGCTCCCGCCGCGACGAGCTCGAGCGCGTCGAGCCCGGAGCACACTCCGCCCATCCCCACGATCGGCACTTCGACGGCCTGCGCGCACGCCGGCCACGCACGCAAGAGCGATCGGGCGCAGCGCAGGACCGGAGTATCCGCCGGCGCCGCGGCCGAGGACAGGGAGCAGCGTGGCGGGGTCGAGGACGAGGCCGCGCATGGTGTTCACGAGGGAGAGCCCGTCCGCCCCGGCCGCGACGACGGCCCGCGCCGTCTCGCCGATGTCCCAGGTCGCGGGCGACAGCTTGGCGTAGAGCGGTTTGGACGTGGAGCCCCGGCAGGCGGCGACGATCTCGGCCGAGCTCTCGGGCGCCTCCTCGACGTTCGGGCACGACAGGTTCAGCTCCAGCACCTCGACGTCCGCCCGCTCGTCGAGCCGTTCGCAAATTCCGGCGAAATCCGCAGCCGAGAAGCCGCCGACGGAGACCCAGACCCGTAGTCCCTGCCGCTGCAGCGCGGGCAGGCTGTCCTCGAGCAGGCCGTCGATCCCCGGCCCCTGGAGCCCGATCGAGTTGAGCATCCCCGACTCGGTCTCCGCGATCCGGACGGGCGGATTCCCCTCCCGGGGCTCCGGCGTGATCGTCTTCGTGACGAAGGCATCGAGTGCCCCGCGACATCGGGCGCCGTGAGCGCGTCGAGGCAGCCGCTGGCGTTGAGAATCGGGATGCCCATGTGCTTCACGCCGCCCGCAGCACCGGGCCGGCGGTGCAGAGCCGCTGTAGCCGGCCCTCGACCTCGACGACGCAGCCGTAACACGCGCCGTAGCCGCAGGCCATCGGGGCCTCCCAGGCGAGCTGTGCGGCCGGCGCGAGCCGCCGGACGGCTTCCAGCATGGGCTCGGGCCCGCACGCGAGGACATCGGCCGGCTCGTCGGGGATGAGCTCGGTGACGAAGGTGGGCTCCACCACGACCTCCGCCTGCGGCAGGAGCGCGGCCGCCTGCGGCCTGGTGCGGCGTTCGAAAGCCGAGCAGGGCAGGGACGTCTCCGAGCACCTGCGCGACGTACGGGAGCGGCGCGATCCCGATCCCGCCGCCGACGAGCAGCGGGCGCTCGACGTCGAGGTCGAAGCCGTTGCCGAGTGGCCCCAGCACGACGAGCGCGTCGCCGGGGGTCAGAGAGCACAGCGCTCGCGTGCCGGGCCCGATCGGGTCGATCAGGAAGCAGAGCTCGCCCGCCTCGTAGAGGCAGAGCGACATCGGGCGCGGCAGGACACGGCCCGGCGGATGGAGCATGAAGAACTGCCCCGGGATCCCGGGCTGCAGCGGTCCGGCGGCGAGGCGCAGGAGCGTGTAGGGGCCGATCGGCTCGACGCCCGTGACACGCGAGCTCGGCCTGCCGCTGCGCGAGCGTGGGGCCGGTCACCTGCCCGGGCCCGATCCGCTCCTGCAGCGAGAGCGCGCTCTCGGCCCGGGCGTTCGCGATCGCATGCACGGCCGACGCCGCTCCCGAGATCGTGGTGATGCAGGGGACGCGGGCGGTGAGCGCGGCTTCCCGGATGCGGTAGCCGTCGGCCCGGGCGCCCGAGCCCTGCGGGGTGTTGACGATGAGGTCGCAGCGGCCGGCGTGGACGAGGTCGACGACGGTCTGCTCGTCCGATTCGGCGTCGGCGACCTTCGCCACCTCCCCCACCTCGAGCCCGGCCGCGCGCAACGTGCGTGCTGTGCCGCCGGTGGCGACGATCTCGAAGCCGAGACCGACCAGGGCGGCCGCGATCGGCACGACGTTCGGCTTGTCCGCGTCGTTCACGGAGATGAACGCCGTGCCGCTGGACGGCAGCGGGCGGCCTGCGGCGCGCTCCGCCTTCGCGAGCGCAGTCGGCAGGTCGGACGCACTCGCCATCACCTCGCCGGTCGAGCGCATCTCGGGCCCGAGCACCGGGTCGGCGCCGGGGAAGCGCGTGAACGGCAGCACCGCGGCCTTCACGCTCACCTGCTGCGGCCGCGGCGTCGGCAGGGCCAGCTCGCTCAGCTTCTTCCCCGCCGCGAGCTTGCAGGCCGCCTCGACGAGGTTGATCCCGATCGCCTTGGACGCGAACGGGACGGTGCGGGAGGCGCGGGGGTTCGCCTCCAGCACGTACACCGTCGAGTCGGCGATTGCGAGCTGGATGTTGACGAGCCCCACGACTCCGAGCGCCGGCGCGAGCCGCTTCACGATGTGCTCGATCTCGAGCGCGTTCGCGAGAGTCAGCGACTGAGCGGGGAGCACGCACGACGAGTCGCCGGAGTGGACGCCCGCCTCCTCGACGTGCTGCATGACTGCGGCGACGAACACGTCCTCGCCGTCGCAGAGCGCGTCGACGTCGATCTCGACCGCGTTCTCGACGAAGCGGTCGACGAGCACCGACCCCGAGACCGCCGTCATCGCCTGGCGCAGCTGCTCGTCGTCGTAGCAGACCCGCATCGCGCGTCCGCCGAGGACGTACGAGGGCCGGACGAGCACCGGATAGCCGATCTCGGCCGCGGCGGCCACTGCCTCCTCGGCTCCCTGCACGGTCGCCCACGGCGGGCAGCGGATGCCGAGGTCGTCGGCGAGGGCTCCGAACAGCTCGCGGTCCTCGGCGAGGTCGATCGCGGAGAGCGGCGTGCCCATGATCGGGTAGCCGGCCGCTTCGACATGCCGCGCGAGCCGGAGCGGCGTCTGGCCGCCGAACTGCGTCACCACCCCGGCCGGCTGCTCCCTGTCGAGCACCGCGAGCACCTCCTCCGGCGAGAGCGGCTCGAAGTAGAGCCGGTCGGAGGTGTCGTAGTCGGTCGAGACGGTCTCGGGGTTGCAGTTGATCATGACGGCCTCGTAGCCGAGCGCGCGGAAGGTCTGGACCGCATGGACGCAGCAGTAGTCGAACTCGATGCCCTGGCCGATCCGGTTCGGGCCGGAGCCGATGATCACGACCCGCGGCTTCGTCGGCGGGCGGCAGCGCCTCGTCCTCCTCGCCCCAGGTGGAGTAGTAGTAGTTCGAGCCCGCCTCGACCTCGCCGGCGCACGAGTCGACGCGGCGGTACGAGGGCCTGATCCCCTTCGCGTAGCGCACCTGGCGCACGTCCTGGCCGCTCGTGCCCCACGCGGCGCCGATCGAATCGTCGCCCCAGCCGGCCCGCTTCGCCCGCAGGATGTCGCGGGAGGCGAGCTCGCGGCGCGCACTTGCGAGCTGCTCCTTGAACCACGGGTGGACGCCCTCGGGGATGTCGTCGAACGTTCCCCACGGGGTCGGCGAGCCGGGGTCGAGCTCGCGGGAGCCGAACGCCTTGAGGAACGCCTCGGTGAACGTCCGGCCGATGCCCATCGCCTCGCCGACCGACTTCATCTGCGTGCCGAGCGTCGCGTCGGCACCGGGGAACTTCTCGAACGCGAAGCGCGGGAACTTGACGACGACGTAGTCGAGGGTGGGCTCGAAGCTCGCGGGCGTCGTCTTCGTGAGGTCGTTCGGGATCTCGTCGAGCGTGTACCCGACCGCGAGCTTGGCCGCGACCTTGGCGATCGGGTAGCCCGTCGCCTTCGAGGCGAGCGCCGACGACCGGGAAACGCGCGGGTTCATCTCGATCACGCGGATCTCGCCGGTCACGCGGTTGCGCGCGAACTGGATGTTCGAGCCGCCCGTCTCGACCCCGACGGCGCGGATGATGGCCGCCGAGGCGTCGCGCAGCTCCTGGTACGCCTCGTCCGAGAGGGTCATCTGCGGGGCTACCGTGACCGAGTCGCCGGTGTGGACGCCCATCGGGTCGAGGTTCTCGATCGAGCAGACGATGACGACGTTGTCGTTCAGGTCGCGGATCACCTCGAGCTCGAACTCGTCCCAGCCCCGCACGGACTCCTCGACGAGGACCTGCGTGATCGGGCTCTCGCGGAGACCGCGCTCCACCTGGCTGCGGAGAGCGGGTAGGTCGTCGGCGAATCCGCCGCCGTGGCCTCCGAGCGTGAAGGCCGGACGGACGACGGCCGGCGCCGGAACGCCGCCCAGCTGGTCGAGCGCCGTCACGATCTGGGAACGCGGCGTCTTCAGGCCACAGCTCTCGACTGCGTCGCGGAACTCCGCGCGATCCTCGGCGCGGCGGATCACGTCGGGCCGGGCGCCGATCAGCTCGACCCCGAGCTCGTCGAGCACACCCTCCCGGTCGAGCTCGATCGCGAGGTTGAGCGCCGTCTGGCCGCCGAGCGTCGGCAGGAGCGCGTCCGGCCGCTCGCGGCGGAGCACGTCGGAGACGCCTTCGACGTCGAGCGGCTCGATGTACGTGCGGTCGGCGAACCCGGGATCGGTCATGATCGTGGCCGGGTTCGAGTTGACGACGATCGTGCGGAACCCGTCCTCGCGGAGAACCTTCAGGGCCTGGCAGCCGGAATAGTCGAACTCGCACGCCTGGCCGATCACGATCGGGCCCGAGCCGATCACGCAGATCGACGAGATGTCGGTGCGCCGCGGCATCAGCCGGCCTCCAGCCCTGTCACCCAGCGCTCCAGGATCGGCCACGCGTCGTGCGTGCCCGGGCCGGCCTCGGGATGGAACTGCACCGAGCGCGCGTTCAGCTCCGGGTAGTCGAATCCCTCGACGGTGCCGTCGTAGAGGGAGACGTAGGTCGCCTCGCGATCCTCGCTCGGCGCCACCGCAAACCCGTGGTTCTGGCTCGTCACGAGGACGCGACCGGTCGTCGCGCTCCAGCACGGGGTGGTTCGCGCCCCGATGGCCGAACGGCAGCTTGTACGTGGTGTGGCCCGTGGCGAGGCCGAGGAGCTGGTGACCGAGGCAGATCCCGAGCACGCTCGTCCGCCCGAGCAGGCCGCGAATCGCCTCGACCTCGTCGACGAGGGGCTCCGGGTCGCCGGGGCCGTTCGAGAGCAGGACGCCGTCGAATCCGGCGAGGTCGTCGGGAGCGGCCGCGTGCGGGAACACGGTCACGGCCGCGCCCGCCCGGCGCAGCCGCCGCATGATCGACGCCTTGGCGCCGTAGTCGACGACCGCAACCCGCACGCGCCCGTCCTCGTTGTAGACCGTCGGCGCCACCGAGGAGACGGCCGAGACGAGCGCCTGGCCCTCCATCGAGGGCTGCTCCCGGATCAGGTCGAGCGCCGTCGCAGGGTCGAGCTCGGCCTGCGACGCAACGGCTGCAGCGCGCATCGCGCCCGCATCCCGGAGCCGCAGCACGAGCCGGCGCGTGTCGATGTCCTCGAGGGCGACGATCCCGTGCGACGCGAGCCAGAGCGCCCATTCGGAGCCACCGCAGCGGCGCATGAGCACGGCCGTCGCCCACGGCTGCGTCGACTCGAGGCGGGAGTCGTCGACGCCGTAGTTGCCGACCATCGGCGCGGTGAAGGCGACGAGCTGGCCCGCGAAGCTCGGGTCGGTAACGGTCTCCTGGTAGCCGGTCATCGCGGTCGTGAAGACCGCCTCTCCGAAGGCGACGCCCGCGGCGCCGACCGAGCGGCCCGTGAAGACGGTGCCGTCCTCGAGGGCGAGGTAGCCCCCGCCGGTCATGCTGCGTGCACCACTCGGCCGTCGGCGATCGTCTTCACGACCGCACCCTTGAGCGTCTGGCCGAGGAGCCACGAGTTCGACGAGCGCGACCGGAAGCCGTCCTCCGTGATGCGGCGGGTCGCGTCGAGGTCGAGCAGCACGAGATTCGCGCGCGCACCCTCCTCGATCCTCGGGACGGGCAGCCCGAAGACACGCGCGGGACCCGCCGACATCCGCTCGAGCACGACGTCGAGCTCGAGGTCGCCGGGCTCGACGAGGAACGTGTAGAGCGCCGAGAAGGCGGTCTCGAGGCCCGTGACCCCGAACGGCGCCTCCTCGAAGGGCGCGTCCTTCTCGTGTCGTGCGTGCGGCGCGTGATCGGTCGCCACACATGCGATCGTGCCGTCGCGGAGCCCCTCGAGGAGCGCCTGCCGGTCGTCCTCCGAGCGCAGCGGCGGGTTCATCTTGCGGTTGGTGTCGAGGGTGCGCACAGCGTCGTCGGTGAGGCAGAGGTGGTGAGGCGAGACCTCCGCGCTGACGGCGATCCCGCGGCGCTGCGCGGCCCGTACCGCAGCCACGGATTCCCGGGCCGAGACATGCATTATATGCAGAGAGCATTGCTCATATGCGCCGTTGCCGTTCTCGTAGCCGGCGAGCGCGCAGTCCCGCTCGATCATGATCGACTCCGCCACCGAGGGCCAGCCGGCGAGCCCGAGCTCGGCCGACACCGCGCCCTCGTGCATCTGCCCGTCGCGTGAGAGCGTCGGCTCCTCCTCGTGGAGCGCGAGGATCCGGCCCGTGACGCCGCTGTAGGAGAGCGCGCGCTGCATCAGCCCGGCCGAGGAGACCGGGTGGCCATCGTCCGTGAACGCGGCCGCGCCGAGCCGGGCCAGCTCGGCCATCTCGGTCAGCTCCTCGCCCCGTAGGCCCTTCGAGATCGACGCCATGAAGCCGGTCGGCACGGCCGCCTCCGCCCGCGCCTGCTCGACCAGCGCGCCGAGGACGGCCGCCGTGTCGACGACCGGGTCGGTGTTCGGCATCGCCAGGATCGCGCAGTAGCCGCCCGCAGCAGCCGCCGCCGTCCCCGTCGCGATGGTCTCCTCGTCCTCCCGCCCGGGCACGCGGAGGTGCACGTGCGGGTCGACGAAGGCGGGCGCGAGCACGAGGCCCCGGGCGGCCTCGGCGGTGGGCTCGATCGCCGTGATGATCCCGTCCTCGATCGTGACGTCGTGGGCGCCGTCCAGGCCCAGCGCCCGGTCGACGACGCGCGCGCCCCGGATCGTGAGGCTGTCGCCCGGTCCGCCGGGCCAGAAGAGGGTCACTCGACCTCCAGTGCCGGGCCGCCGGCGCCCGGGCCGCCTGCGAGGAGGTCGTAGAGCACCGCCATGCGCACGACGAGGCCCGAGCGCACCTGCTCGGTGATCAGCGAGACGCCCGAGTCGGCTACGCGGGGGTCGATCTCGACGCCGCGATTCATGGGCCCGGGGTGCATCACCACCTGCCCGCGGCGCAGCCGGTCCGGCGTCACCCCCCACTCCGCCGCGTACTCGCGCAGCGAGGGGACGTACGCGGCGCCGGGGAGCATGCGCTCGCGCTGCATCCGCAGCACGTAGACGACGTCCGCGTCGGCAATGGCGCCGATGTCCGACGAAACCTCGCAGCCCATCGCGGCGATCCCCCGGGGCACGAGCGTCGGCGGCGCGACGACAGTCGTGCGAGCGCCGACGAGTCGCAGTGCCTCGATCAGCGACCGCGCCACCCGCGAGTGCAGCACGTCACCGACGATCGCGACGTGGAGCCCCTCGAGCCGGCCGAGGGACTCGCGCAGCGTATAGAGGTCGAGCAGCGCCTGCGTCGGATGCTGGTGCTTGCCGTCGCCGGCGTTCACGACCCGCGCGCGGGTGGCGCCCGCGACGATCTGCGGCGCGCCGATGTGCGGATGCCTGATCACGATCACGTCCGGGTCGTACTCGGCCAGCGTGAGGGCCGTGTCCTTCAGCGACTCGCCCTTGTCGACGGACGAGCCCGACGAGCGCAGCGCCATCGTGTCGGCCGAGAGCCGCTTCGCCGCCAGGTCGAAGCTCGAAAGCGTGCGTGTCGAGGACTCGTAGAAGAGGTTGACGACGAGCCGCCCGCGCAGGGCCGGCAGCTTCTTGACCTCGCGGTCGAGCGATCGCGCGATCGTCGCGGCAGTGCCGAGGAGGCGCTCGACGTCGCCGACATCGAGGTCGGAGACGGCGATCAGGTGGCGCCGCGCATTGAGCTCGGGCGCGATTCGCTCGGGCGAGGTCGTGATCTCGGGATGCGCCAGCTCGGTCATTGCGAGTCTCCTCCGACGAGCACGACACGGTCGCCGTCGTCGGTCTCGGCGAGCTCGACGCGGACGTGCTCCACGAGCGACGTGGGGATGTTCTTGCCGACGTAGTCGGGGCGGATCGGCAGCTCGCGGTGGCCCCGGTCGACGAGCACCGCCAGCTGGACGCGCGCCGGGCGCCCGTACTCGAGCAGCGCGTCGATCGCCGCGCGGATGGTCCGGCCGGTGAACAGCACGTCGTCGACGAGGACGACGGTCTTCCCCTCGAGGGGGAAGTCGAGCTCCGTCCCGCGGACGATCGGCTGGGCGTGCAGAGGCGGGCCGCCGCCGCGCGCGAGGACGTCGTCGCGGTGGAAGGTGATGTCGACGGCGCCGAGCTCGACGGTGATGCCGGACTGGTCGGCGACGAGAGCCTGCAGGCGGCGGGCGAGCGGGACGCCGCGGGTATGGATGCCGACGAGCGCGAGCGCGTCGAGATCCGTGTTGCGCTCGATCAGCTCGTGCGCGATGCGGGAGAGCGTCCGTTCGACAGCGCGCGCATCGAGCAGAACCGTGGCCGCGAGGCCGGTCGGGTGGGTCGTCACGTTTCTCCTTTCCGGCCTCTCGGTGCCGGTTTAAAGGGTCGGGAGGCAGTGTAGAGGCTGCGGCGGCGGGCAGCCCGATCAGGCCGCCGTCCCGACCGCGACGAGCCGCTCGAGCCGCGACACGATCCGGTCGGGCAGCTCGCTCTCGGCCCGCGCCGTTCCCTCCGCAATCTCGTCCGCGGAGAGCAGGTCGAACGTCGAGATGTGTCGGCCTCGGATGCGCGCCAGCGCCTCGTCGCGCCCGAGCTCCGCCGTCCCGCTCAGGCGCCGTGAGGCGAACTGCGGAAACCCCGCCTCCGCGAGCTCACGCTCGATCGCCTCCGGCGTCGGGAAGCGCTCTTCGTCGATGGCGCGGATCGACGGGAAGAACGGGATCAGCCAGTAGGACGAGAAGTGGTCCGGGTGGAAGGTGCTGATCGCGAGACGTCCGCCTACACCTACGACCCGGCGAGCCTCGGCGAGCGCACGAGGACGGTCGACGAGGTGGAGGACGAGCGACATCGTGACGCGGTCGAACCACCCATCGCGGAAGGGGAGGTGCTCCGCCTCCGCCAGCCGGATGCCCACACCGGTGGGCACGGTCTCGCGGGCCACGGCCACCATCTCGTCGCTCGCATCGACGCCCCACACCTTCGCGCGTGCCTCCTGCGCCAGCGCGGCGGCGAGCCGTCCTGTCCCGCAGCCGACGTCGAGCACGCGGCGGCCACGGAGATCACCCAGTTCGACGAGAGCATCGAAGGCGTCCCACCAGGCCGCGTCCGTCGGTCGCAGCGTGTCGTAGACACGGGCGCGGGCGCCGAAGTCGGGGGTACGCGGGCCGATCACGACTCGGACACGGGAGCGGCGGCGCGCGGCCGGCGCGCTCCGCGCGGCACGAGCACGGGCCCGCCGCGCTCCGGAAACGGGATCTCGACGACGTCGAAGTCGCGGGGCACGACCGTCTCGGGGAACACCTGGCGAGCCTCCTCTGCCACCTCGGAGCCGAAGTACCGGCTCGAGATGTGCGTGAGCGCGAGCAGCCGGACTCCGGCCACCGACGCAGCCAGCGCGGCCTCTGCGGCAGTCGAGTGGCGCGTCTCGCGGGCGCGGTCGCGCTCGTCGGCGCAGAACGTCGCCTCGTGTACGAGCAGGTCGACCCCCGCCGCCGCGTCGACCACCGAGGCGGCGGGGGCCGTGTCGCCGGTCAGCGCGAGGGAGCGCCCGGGCCGCGCCGCTCCGAGAACCTGGTCGGGCCGCACGATCGCTCCCGAGGGGAGCTCGACCGCCTCGCCCCGCTGGAGCGCCCCGCGCTCGCGGCCGGCGGGCACTCCGAGCGCGTCGGCCGTAGCGACGTCGAATCGCCCCGGCCGCTCCGCCTCCGCCAGCAGATAGCCGAGAGCCGGCGAGCCGTGGTCGACGGAGAACGTGCGGATCTCGTAGTCGCCGCGGTCGAGCGCCTCACCCGCCGCGAGCTCCACGGTCTCGACCGGATAGGTCAGGTTCCCGAAGACGCGCCGCAGGCTCGCGTAGAGGTCGCGCAGGCCCACTGGGCCGTAGACCGTCAGCGGCACCTCGCGCCCGCGCAGCGCGAAGGTCTTCAGCATCCCCGGGAGGCCGAGGTAGTGGTCGGCGTGGAAGTGCGTCAGGAAGACGTGCTCGAGGTCGACGAGGCCGACGTCCGACCGCAGGAGCTGGCGCTGCGTCCCCTCGCCGCAGTCGACGAGCAGCCGGTCGCCGCCGCGGCGGATCAGCGTTGCCGAGGTCGACCGCTGCGCGCTGGGAGCCGAGCCCGACGTCCCGAGGAAGACGACGTCGAGGTCCACCGGGCGAGTCTATCGTGGCTGCCGCCCGGCTTCAGCCAGGCGCCAGGCGGCGGAATGCCTCTCACCGGGCGGTCGCCCCCGGCAGGACGAGATCGGTGTAGACCATCTCGCCCTTGAACTTCCTGGCCTCCCGGTCCCAGGGGAAGAAGATCGCGTTCCGCCACTCGAGGCGCTCGCCGGTGGGCTCGGCGCTGAGCCACCTGCCCGTATGCGTGGCGGTCACGATCGCCTCCTCGCAGACGCCCTGGGGGCCGATCACGATGTAGTCGAGCTCGAAGTGGATGTCCGGGAAGGCCGTCAGAAGCTCGGTGTAGAACCGCGTGGCGCCGTCGTGACCCTCCCAGCGCGCCCCCGTCCCCGCAACGGTGTAGACGCAATCCTCGGTCAGGGTGGAGATGAGGCCGGCGATGTCGCGATTGTCCTCGGCTTTCGAGTGCACCTTCCAGAGCTCGCGGATCTCGGCGATCTCGTCCGGGTCGATCGGCGCCCGGAGGAGATCGAGTATGCGGTCGCTGGCCATGCCGCTCCCTTCGGTCGGGACTGGACGCCGGTTCGTCCTTGCGATCGTAGAGCGTCTCAGGGCAGGCGGAGCACCTGGCCGGGAGCGATCGTCGTCCCCGCCAGGTCGTTGCGGTCGCGCAGCTTCCAGACGCCTTCCCGCGGGTCGCCGCCGTAGCGCCGCGCGGCGATCGACCACAGCGTGTCGCCCGGCTGCACCCGGTAGGCGCGCTCGGGGCCGCCCGCCCCCGAATCCCGGGCGAAGAGCGCCCAGGCCGTGAGCGCGATCAGCACGATGAGGAGAACGCGAGCGAACATGTGTTCGCCATGATGCACGAACACGTGTTCGCTGTCAACGTCTCGGCTAGCCGGTCACCTGATCGTCCGCGAGAAGGTGCTCACGCGCTTTGCACTCCCCTCTGCGACCATCCGCACCGCCCGGTGTCGTCGTTCGCGCCGACGCTCGGCGGCCGACGCGCTGCCCGCCAGTACGAGTCCGCCGCCAAGAGTCTCCGGTCTGTCGCCAGTCGCCTCCCTCCTCGATCCGGGAGTGCGCGGCACCCTACATCGAAATGCGATCGAGGAGCGCGTCGAGCAGCCGCCCGGCACCGAACCGCACCGGGTCGTCGGCGACGAGCCCTGTCTCGGCCTCTGCGGACTCGATCGCCGACCGGGCGCCGGCCTCGTCGAGGTGGCGCGTGTTGAGCGCGATGCAGGCGACGGGCGCGGGCCGGCTCGTCAGCGAGATGCGCTCGTGGAGGTCGACGAGCTCCGGCAGCGGCAGCAGCGGCACGCCGGGGTAGCCCTCCACCTCGGTCGAGCCCACCAGGTGGCAGAGCACGAAAGCGTGCGGGGCCGAGCCGTGGATGAGGCCGAGTGTGACGCCCGAGTAGGCGGGATGCGAGATCGATCCCTGGCCCTCGACGAGGAGGAGGTCTCCCCCACGCTCGCTGCCCTCGACCACGAGGCGCTCGGCGGCTCCCGCGATGAAGTCGGCGACGACGGCGTCCACCGAGATGCCCCATCCCGCGATGGCAATGCCGGTCTGGCCGGTCGGCACGAAGCGGGACGCGATCCCGCGGCCCCGCGCCTCACGGTCGAGCTCGAGCGAGACGGTCATCTTCCCGATCGCGCAGTCGGACCCGACCGTGAGCACGATCTTGCCCGGCACCTCGAGGTTGGCGCCGCTCGGCACGGTGAGGCCTTCCGGCGGCCGGCGCAGGTCCGTCAGCGTCGCGCCCGACGCGGCCGCCAGCGGCGCCAGCTCGGGATCGTCGCGGATGAACTCGTGCAGACCGTTCTCGACGCCGATCCCGGCGACCACGCAGTCCCGCAGCAGCGCGCGCCAGGCGGGTGGGAAGCGGCCGCCCTGCGTGGCCACCCCGACGAGCGCGACCGTCGGCCGCAGCGCGAGCGCCGCGGCGACGATCGGCGACGATCGGGTGCCCCTGCTCCGTCTCCCCCGCCCTCGTCGAGTCGAGGATCGCGACGACGTCCTCGCCGCGGTAGCGGAGGACGCCGCGCATCGTCTTCCCGTAGTGGGGGTCTCCCGAGAAGCCCTCGGCCAGGATGAGAAGGCGCCGCTGGCGAGTGGGGTGTCCCGCAACGTTCGACCGGAAATGTTCGTTGCGGGACACCCCACTCCAAATTGATTCAGTAGTGCGGCGTCTCACAACGATGCTTTTTCCTGTGAAACGTTGTGAGACGCCGCACTAGCCGACACCGAGCCCCGGCTCCTCGGAGGGCACCTGCACGCCATCCTCGAACGCCACCCCGGGGCACGGATCCTCTGCAAGGAGGAGGTTGCCGTCGAGGTCGACGTGGTCGCAGAGCGGTGCCACGACGCAGCCCGCCGCGATCCCGAGGCCCGACTCGACCATGCAGCCGAGCATGACCCCGAGACCCAGCGCGCGAGCGGCGTGCGCCATCCTGATCGCCTCGCGGATGCCTCCGGACTTCGCGAGCTTGATGTTGATCCCGTGCGCGATCTCGCCGCAACGCGCGACGTCGGCGAGCACATGGCAGTCCTCGTCGGCGTAGACCGGGAGCGGCGAGCGCGCCTTCAGCTCCTCGGCGCCGGGATCGGCGGCCGGCAACGGCTGCTCGACGTACTGCACGCCGAGCTCCGCGAGTTGCGGGATGGCGTCGAGCGCCTCGTCGAGCGACCACCACTCGTTGACGTCCACCTGGAGCGGCGCTTCGGTGCGCGAGCGGACCGCGCGGACCCGCTCGACGTCGAGGCCGTCTCCGCCGCCGAGCTTCAGCTTCAGCCGCTGGAACCGGCCGGCGACGCGCTCGGTACGACGGGCCATGTCGTCCGGGTCGCCGAGCCAGATCGTCCAGGAGGTGGGCGGGCCGACCCGGGGCAGCCCGAGCAGCCGCCACACCGGGACACCGAGCAGCTTGCCCTGGAGGTCGTGCAGCGCCGCGTCGAGGGCAGACTTGGCCGCCTGCTCGCCCGGAATCTCGTCGAGGCGCGCGCCGATCTCCTCGAGCGCGAAGGGGTCGGCGCCGAGCAGCGCGCCGTGCTCCTCGACGAAGGCGAGGGCGGACTGGGCCGTCTCGTCGTACCGCGCGATCGGGGCCGCCTCCCCGCGGCCGACGTGCTCGCCGTGGCGCAGCTCCACCTGGACGACATCGTCCCAGTCGCTCGCCTCCCGCGAGATCACGAACGTCTCCGCGAGACGGAGGCGCACGATCGAGGCCCGAACCTGCACGCGCGGAGCTTACTTCGACGCGGAAATGCCGAGGACGTAGGCGAGCACGTCGGCCTCGTTCGTGCCCTTGACGAGGCCCGCGGGCATCGCGCCGGCGCCGTGCTCGATCCGGTCCTGGATCAGCGCAGCCGAGATTCCGCTGCCGGCGAGGCGTGGGCCGATGCCCCCGCCCGCCCCACCCTGGCCGTGACAGCCGGCGCAGGTGGTGGCGAAGACGGCCGCCCCGTGGGCGGCGTCCCCGGGCGTGATCGTGGCTGCGCCCCCGCTCGGCGTCGCCGGCGAGAGCAGATGGCCCTCGGCGAGGGCGAACACGGCGCCTGCGACGCAGACGAGGACGGTCAGCGGCTTCCAGAGTCGCCGGTCCATCAGCGGCCGAAGTGCACGTTCGTGAAGAACCAGAGGCTCGACGTCAGCCAGAGGACGAGAAGCACCGACGCCAGGGCTCCTCCCGCCACGGGCAGCACCCAGTGCGGGTATCGCTGCTCGCGGGTCGGCGCGCGCTTGTTCTCGCGGATCACGAGCATCTTCGCAACGAACACGCCGTAGACGAAGGTGCCCGCGATCGAGTGGATCGCGATCCGCGTGTCCGTCGTGCGGAACCCGAGGATGAAGACGCAGTGGAAGAAGACCGGCAGCGTGCAGAGGATCGCGAGGCGCCCCGACCACCGGTGCACCCGCTTCGCGACCGGGAAGGAGAGCGGGACGACGTGCTGCAGCTTGCCCCACATGCGCGACGCCGTCAGCACCTGGACGCCCGCGAGGACGACGGCTGCGGTCGCGAACCACGCCTTGAAGGCGATTGGCGAGGAGAAGACCGTCGTGACGGCGTCGCTGTACGTCTTCGTGACGTCGGGTAACGGTCCCACAGGCTCCTCCGGCTCGCTCTGACCGGGAGCATATTGCTCCCTGAGGACTTCCCGTGTCGGGCTGAAGCCCGACACGCAGAGACGGAGTGCAGGTGGAGCATGGGCCGGCCTTGCCGGCCCATGCTCCACATGCGCCCGGAAGGATTCGAACCTTCGACCTCGCGCTCCGGAGGCGCGCGCTCTATCCCCTGAGCTACGGGCGCTCGGGCAGCCAGTGTACTGGCGTGGCGTAGGATCGGCCCGTGGCGCTCCTCCTCTACGACAACCCCGCGTCGTCGAACGCGCTCAAGGCACGGTTCCTGCTCGCCGAGGTCGGGCTCGCGTACGACCGCCGCACTGTGCCCTTCGACCAGCCGCGCCCCGACTGGTACCTCGCCGTCAATCCGGTCGGAGGGATCCCGACCCTCGAGGACGACGGCCTCGTGCTCGCCGAGTCACACGCCATCCTTCGCTACCTGGCGGCCCGGGAGGGGCGCGACGACCTCTATCCGGCGGAGCCGAGGGAGCGCGCTCGCGTGGACGAGCTCCTCGACCGCTGGGCCGCGACGTTCCGCCCTGCCTTCTTCCGGTACGAGGCGCCCGCCCTGGGATTCGTGGTCGGCAAGGGCATGCGCGGCGGCCCGGCCCGTCCCGACGAGCTCCCCGGAGTGGCCGAGTCGATCGCGCCGCAGCTTCGCCTGCTGGACGGGCTCGTCGACCCGTCGGGCTACGCCCTCGGCCGGTTCACGCTCGCCGACGTCGCGGCGGGCCCCGTGCTCTACCGGACGACCCACACGGGCCTCGATCTGGGCCCGTATCCGAACGTCCAGCGCTGGCGCGACACGGTCGTCGCTCGGCCCTCGTTCTCCGCCGCCGAGCCCGTCCTGTAGCGGGTGCGCCTGCCGATCATCGACACGCGGCTGCCCCGGCCGGTGCAGACCCTGCAGCTGGGTGGGCTCTGCAACGCGTTCGGGAACGGCGTTGTGCTCCCGTTCACCCTCATCTACCTCCACAACGTTCGCGGCATGTCGCTCTCGATCGCCGGGCTCGTCGTCGCGACGAACGCTGCCGTAGCGCTCGTCTCCGGCCCGCTCTCGGGGCCGCTCGTCGACCGGATCGGCGGCCGGCGCGTGCTGGCGATCGCGCTGGTCTTCCTCGCGGCCGGCTTCGCCTACTACCCCTTCGTGCACGAGCCGTGGCAGGCGTTTCTCGCCGCGACCGTGACCGGCGTCGGGAACGGCTTCTTCTGGCCCGCCCAGTCCACGCTGCTCGTCGGGCTGACGCCGCCCGAACTCCGCCACATCACGTTCGGCATGCAACGGGTCGTGATGAACCTCGGCATCGGGCTCGGTGCACTCGCCGGAGGGCTCATCGCCTCGACCTCGCGTCCCGGCTCGTTCACGGTCCTCTTCGCGCTCGACGCGGTCACCTTTCTCGTCTACCTCGCGGTCCTCTTCGCCTTCGTCCCGGCGCCCGACCTCGGGCCGCGTCGGGCCGACGGCGCGGGACGTTACGTGGACGTCCTCCGCAACCGCGCCTTCATGCGCGTGATCGGGCTGAACGCGCTCTTCATCTTCGCCGGCTTCTCCGGCTTCGAGCTCCTGCCGGCGTACGCCAAGAACGAGGCAGGGCTCGCGGAAACCGCGATCGGCATCGTCTTCTTCGTCAACACGGTCGTGATCGTGCTGGCCCAGCTGCCGATCTCGCGGAGCTCCGAGGGACGGAGCCGAACCCGGATTCTCGCGCTGCTCGGGGTCACCTGGGCGACGGCGTGGCTCCTCGTACCGATCGCCGGGATCTGGCTCGCGGGGCTCGCCGCCGCCGCGCTCATCGGTGTCGCGATGTCCGTCTTCGCCGTCGGCGAGTGCCTGCACGGCGCCGTCCAGGGGCCGCTCGTGGCCGACCTCGCCGAGCCGCGCCTGTACGGGCGCTACATGGCCCTCTCCGCCCTCTCCTGGAGCGCGGGCTTCGCCCTCGGCCCGGCGATCGGCGGCGCCGTGCTCGACGCCTGGCCGACGGGGGTCTGGGTCGGGGCCGCCGCTCTGTGCCTCCTCGGCAGCGCTCTCGCGCTCGCCGCTCGAGCCGTCCCTGCCGGCCGAAGCCCGGCGGACGCCGCTTGCCGCCTAGTGCGGCGTCTCACACGTTGGACGGGGAAAGCATCGCTGTGGACGCCGCACTACAGCAATCGAGTCGGTGTCCGGAATCCCGGGAATGGAGGCAACGAGGGTACAATCACGAAATGGTGTTCGCGATCGACGACCCCCTCAGTACCGATGCCGAGCCTTCCTCGCCTCGCACGAAGGTCTCGCGGCCGTGGCCCGGCCGAGGTGGTCGCACGTCCGAACCCCGTCGCCGAGCTCACAGCTAGCGGCCTCACCTGGGTCAACGTCGTCTCGCCGGACGTCGAGACCGCGACCGCGCTCGCAGAGCGCTTCGGCTGGCACCCGCTCGACGTCGAGGACATCGTCTCGAAGCGCCAGCGCCCGAAGGTCGACGACTACGAGGAGGACGGCTACCTCTTCATCGTCCTCCACTTCCCGGTCTACGACAAGACGATCCAGCGGCTGAACGCGGCCGAGCTCGACGTCTTCATCGGCCCGGACTACCTCGTCACGATCCCGAACCGCGAGCTCCTCCCGGTCACGCGCCTCTTCGCGCGCTGCGAGACCGACGAGGCATTCCGGGAGCAGCTGTTCGCCAAGGGCACCGGCCGCCTCCTCTACGAGGTGCTCGACGATCTCTTCGACTACTGCTTTCCGATCCTCGACAAGATCGGCCACAAGCTCGACTCGATCGAAGACGACATGTTCGAGGGGTACGCAGAGGACGTCGTGCGCGACATCTCGAACGCGAAGCAGGAGATCATCTCGTACCGGAAGGTCATGAAGCCGGGCCGGTCCACCCTGCGCGTCCTCGAGCGCCGCGTGGACAAGTTCCTGCCCGAGGAGCTCGACCTGTACTTCGACGACATCGTCGACTCGGCCGAGCGGATCTGGGACCAGCTCGACAATTACAAGGAGGTCGTGGACGGCCTCGAGTCGACGAACGAATCGGTCATCTCGCACCGCCAGAACGACGTCCTCCGCGTGCTCACGATCTTCAGCGTCATCCTGCTGCCGCTGACGCTGATCTCCGGCATCTTCGGGATGAACGTCGAATTCCCCGGCTTCGACACCCATGCGGCGTTCTGGGTCATCGTGGCGCTGATGATCGCGGTCATCGCCGGCATGGTCGGGTTCTTCCGGCACAAGCGCTGGCTCTAGCCGGAACGGCTTGCCTACCGTGCGGCTCCGTCGTGCCAGATGCGGTCACGGTCGTCGTCAGCGTCCGAGAGGGTGGAAGACGAGCTTCTCCCCAACACGTTCCCGCGCCGTTGCCGGCACCTCGACCGGCGGCCGAGAGAGCCGCGACGGCGGTGCCGCCTCGTCTGGAGCGTGCGCGTGGAGAGCCGACCGCCGAGGCTGAAGCCCCTCACCGAGCGGGTCTACGACACGACGAGGCCCTCGAGCCCCTCCTCGGGCTCCGGCAGCTTCGGGTCGATCCGCTCGAGCGCGGCGACGAGCAGCTCTGCCACCGCCGTCGCCTTGACCCAGTTGCGGTCGGCGGGGACGACGTACCAGGGCGCGTGGGCGGTCGAGGTCTGCTCGATCACCTCGTCGTACGCGCGCAGGTAGTCGTCGAAGCGGGCGTGCACGTCGAGATCCCCCGTGCGGAACTTCCATCGCTTCTCCGGGTCGTCGAGCCGCTCCTGGAGCCGCACCCGCTGCTCGTCCTTCGAGACGTTGAGGAAGACCTTCACGATCGTCGTCCCCTCTTCGACGAGCATCCTCTCCCACGCCACGAGCTGCCGCGGCCTGCGGCGCCACACGGTCTCGGGCGCCAGCTGCAGCACCCGCACGGCGACGACGTCCTCGTAGTGCGACCGGTTGAAGATCCCGATCTCTCCGCGCGCGGGCAGCGAGGCGTGTACACGCCACAGGTAGTCGTGCTGGAGCTCCGTCGAGGTCGGCGCCTTGAACGAGACGACCCTGCATCCCTGCGGGTTCACACCCTCGAACACCCTCCGGATGACGCCGTCCTTGCCCGAGGCATCGAGTCCCTGGAGGACGAGCAGGAGCGCGTGCCGGCTCTCGGCGAAGAGGCGCTGCTGCAGCCGCTCCAGCCTCACGTGGAGCGCGTCGAGCCGGGCGGCCGCTTGCTCCTTGTCCTTGAGCCCGAGGCGGTCGGCGGTGTCGCGCTTGAGGAGGTGAGGCTTCGAGCCGGGATCGATCCGGATGCTCTCGATCATCCGGCGATTCTAGATGGCGCGCTGTCGTAGACTCGGCTGCGTGGCCGACCGCGGCGCGTTCCACCTCGGCAAGCTCGTCGATCCCGCGACCGGTAAGCCCGGGACCGAGGACCTCGTCGTGAGCTCGAGCGACCTGACGACCCACGGCGTCGTCGTCGGCATGACGGGCTCCGGCAAGACCGGGCTCGCGATCGACCTCCTCGAGGAGACCCTGCTCGCGGGCATTCCGGCGCTCATCGTCGATCCGAAGGGAGACATGGGCAACCTCGCCCTGACGTTCCCCGATCTCTCCGCAGCGAGCTTCCAGCCGTGGGTGAGCGCCTCCGAGGCGCAGGGCGAGGGGATCACGGTCGAGGCTCTCGCCGAGAAGACCGCCGCCTCGTGGCGGGACGGGCTCGCGGCCCAGGGGATCGGGCCGGAGCGGCTCCAGCAGCTGAGGGCCGCCGCCGACGTGACCATCTACACGCCCGGCTCTTCCGCCGGAGTGCCGCTGAACGTCATCGGCTCGCTGCGCGCCCCGGTGCTCTCGTGGGACACCGAGGCGGAGGCGCTGCGCGACGAGATCGAGGGCACGGTGACGAGCCTGCTCGGGCTCGTCGGGATTGCCGCCGACCCGCTCTCGAGCCGCGAGCACGTCCTGCTCTCGAATCTGATCGAGAACGCCTGGCGCGCCGGGAAGAACCTCGACCTGGGCACGCTCATCGGCGAGGTGCAGTCTCCTCCGCTCCGCAAGCTCGGCGTGTTCGAGATCGACGCGTTCTTCCCGCCCTCCGACCGCACGGCACTCGCGTTGAAGCTGAATGCGCTGATCGCGTCGCCCGCCTTCGCGGCCTGGAACGAGGGCGCGCCGCTCGACCCGCAGGCGCTCCTGTTCACGCCGGAGGGTAAGCCCCGCGCCGCGATCGTCTACCTGGCGCACCTCTCGGACGAGGAGCGCATGTTCGTGACGACGCTCGTCTTCGGCAAGCTCGTGACGTGGATGCGCGGCCAGGCGGGAACGGCCGACCTGCGCGCGCTCGCGTACATGGACGAGGTCGCCGGCTACGTGCCGCCCACCGCCGCACCGCCGGCGAAGAAGCCGATCCTGACCATCTTCAAGCAAGGTCGCGCGTTCGGGCTCGGCCTCGTGCTCTCGACCCAGAACCCGGTCGATCTCGACTACAAGGCGATGTCGAATGCCGGCACCTGGCTGGTCGGGCGGCTGCAGACCGAGAACGACAAGGCACGCGTGCTGGAGGGCCTGCGTTCCGCCGCCGGCGGCGCCGACGTCTCCGCGCTCGACGGGGCCATCGGTGCGCTGCAGAAGCGGCAGTTCATGCTCGTCTCCGCCAAGGACCCGACACCGAAGGTCTTCGCGACCCGCTGGGCGATGTCCTACCTGCGAGGACCACTGACGAAGGAGGAGGTCCAGCAGCTGACGGCTGCAGGCGCCTCATCTCTCGGCGGCAGCGGTGGCCGCCACGGAGGCTCCGCCCGCGGCGCCACTCGCCGACGACGAGACGGGAGTCGCACCCGCCCTCCCTCCCGGGACGACGGCGTCGTATCTCGACCCGGCGGCGCCCTGGGCGGCTCAGGTCGGCGCGACTGACGGAGTCACGAAGCTGCGCGCATTCCTCGCCACGCGCGTTTCGCTGCGGTACGACGAAACGGCCGCGGGCATCGACGAGCAGCAGGAGTTCGAGGCCCTCTACGGCCCGCTCGACCGAGGGCTCGACCTCGATGCCGAAACGGTCGTTGATTTCGACGACCGCGACTTCAAGCCAGACGCGCCGGCCGGCGCGACGTACGTGCTGCCGTCCGCCCCGATCGGTGACGCCAAGTTCTTCACCGGGGCGGCAAAGGACGTGCAGGCCCGCCTCGTCGCGAATCGCGCCCTCGAGGTCTACCGCAACAAGGAGCTGAAGCTCACATCCCGACCCGGCGAGACCGAGGAGACGTTTCTCGCGCGGGCGGACGGGGCCGGCCAGGCGCGTGCGGACGAGGAGACGGCGAAGCTGACGAAGCGTCTCGAGACCAAGAAGGACCGGCTCGAGAACGCGCTCGAGATCGCGAAGCGCCGGGTCGAGGAGCTCGACACGCAGACGAAGTCGCGCCAGGCGAACGAGCTCATCGCCGGTGCGGGCGCAGTCCTGGGAGCCGTGTTCGGCGGCAGGCGCAACGCGCGCTCGATTGCGAACGCGGTCGGCTCGGTCGCGTCCCGCCACGGCCAGACGGCCACGTCGTCCGAGCGCCGCGAGACCGCGGAGGCGAAGGTGCAGCAAACGACCGACGATCTCGTCGAGCTCGAGCAGGAAATCCTCGACGAGGTGACGGCGATCGACGACAAGTGGAAGACGGTCGCGGAGTCGGTCGAGACGGTGGCGATCCGGCTCGAGGCGACCGACGTCCGCGTCACGGACGTGAGGCTCGTCTGGGTCCCGGTCGACTAGCGTCCCGCGGCGGCGGGACGCTCACGGCCGCCGTCCTGGCTGCCCTGACGGCGGGATGCGGCGACGGGGGGCCACGCCCCACCACGCTCGCGACCTCGGCGCCTCCCGGCGAGCGGGCCGTCGTGAAGCGGGTGAACGACGGCGACACGCTCACGACCACCGCGGGACGCAGGATCCGGCTCGTCCAGATCGACGCGCCGGAGCTCTTCGGCGACTGCTACGGGAAGGCCGCGCGCGCGGCACTCGAGCAGTTCGCTCCGGCCGGCATGCGGATCACCCTCGTCCGCGACCCCGCACTCGACGCGACCGACCGCTACGGCCGCCTGCTGCGCTACGTGCTCGTCGGCAGGACGAACGTCAACGTCGCGCTCGTCCGGCAGGGCGCTGCTTCTCCGTACTTCTTCCGCGGCGACCGCGGCCGCTACGCGCTGGAGCTGCTCGCGGCCGTCGCGAAGGCGCGCGCCGCCCGTCGCGGCTACTGGCGAGCCTGCCCCCAGGCCCGCCTCGACCCGCGCGCCGGGTCTCTCACCGGCCGGCGGTAGGCAGTCCGTAGGATGGCTCGTGTGACCCGCTTCTGGCATCCGGTCGCCGACATGCACGCCGTCCGCGAGGGCGGAGAGCTCATTCTCGAGCGCGGCGAGGGGTGCCACATCTGGGACGACCGGGGCAACCGCTACGTCGACTCGACCGCCGGCCTCTGGTACGCGAACGTCGGCTACGGCCGCACCGAGATCGCGGACGCGGCAGCCGCCCAGATGCGCAGGCTGCACGCGTACTCGCACTATGGCGACGTCTCGAGCCGGCCGACCACGGACCTCGCGGAGCGCATCGCCGGGTTCGCGCCGATGCCCGACGCAGCCGTGTTCTTCACGAGCGGGGGCGGCGAGTCGATCGAGACTGTGGTGAAGCTCGTCCGCCGCTACTGGAGCCTCGAGGGTGAACCCGACCGCACCGTCATCATCTCGCGCGAGCGCGCCTACCACGGCCTCGCCGGCTACGGCACGAGCATCGTCGGCACGGAGGCGTTCAAGGTCGGGGTCGGCCCGCTGGCGGGCGGCACGGCGATCGTGCCGTGGGACTCGCCGCAGGCGCTCGACGCCGCCATTGCGGAGATCGGCGCAAGCAACGTCGCCGCCTTCTTCTGCGAGCCGATCATCGGCGCGGGCGGCGTGCTCCTGCCGCCGGAGCGCTATCTGCAGGACGTCCAGGCGATCTGCCACGCCCACGGCGTCCTCTTCGTCGTGGACGAGGTGATCTGCGGCTACGGCCGCGTTGGCGATTGGTTCGCCTCGAGCCGCGTCGGCCTCGAGCCCGACGCGATGACCTTCGCGAAGGGGATCACGTCCGGATACGTGCCGCTTGGCGGCGTCGTCGTGGGGCGCCGCATCCAGGAGCCGTTCTGGGAGTCGGGCGACGCAGGTGTCTGGCGCCACGGCTACACGTACTCCGGCCACGCGAGCGCCGCCGCCGCTGCGCACGTGAACCTCGACATCATCGAGCGCGAGCGCCTTCTCGAGCGCGGCCTTGCCCTCGAGGCGGAGATCGCGGACGCCCTCGCCCCGCTCGCCGGCCACGAGCTCGTGAGCGAGATCCGGGCGGGCTTCGGCGCCGTTGCCGCGGTTCAGGTCGACCCGGCTCGCCTCGCGGAGGATCCCGGGCTCACGGACCGCGTCACCTTCCGGGCACGCCACCACGGCCTCCTTACGAGGACGCTCGTCGGCGGCGGGCTCCAGATCTCCCCGCCGCTCGTGATCACGCGCGAGGAGCTGGAGGAGGTCGCGTCGGGCCTCGCCGGCGCTCTGGACGACGTCGCCGCCGGCCTCTGAGGCGGTGAGCTGCAGGCAGCGGCTCGAGGGAAGGCTCGGCGCTGCAGCCGACCCGATCGTGCTGGTACAAGACGCCGATGGAGCACCTCTGGGCGCCGTGGCGCCTCGCCTACGTGCAGGACGCCGGCTCGGGTGACGGGTGCGTCTTCTGCGCCGAGTCCGCAGGCGAGCTCGGCTCGGAGAGCCTCGTCGTCCACCGCGGCGAGCGCGTCGTCGTCCTTCTGAACAAGTTTCCCTATTCGTCGGGTCACCTCATGGTGGCGCCGGTCCGTCATACGCCTGCGCTCGGCGATCTCGACGCCGACGAGGCGGCAGAGATCCACGCGCTCACCGTGCGCGCGATCGAGACGCTGACAGCCGTGTATGCCCCGGAGGGGTTCAACGTCGGCTGGAACCTCGGTGCCGTCGCGGGCGGTTCGATCTCCGGCCATCTGCACGAGCACATCGTCCCGCGCTGGGGCGGCGACACGAACTTCATGCCGGTGCTCGCAGACGTGAAGGTGCTACCCGAGCACCTCGAGGCATCGCGCGAGCGGATCGCCGGGGCCTGGTCGTGATCCGGGAGCTGGCCGAGAACCCGAACGTACACCAGCCGCTCTCGCAGGGCCGCGAGCTGGTGGCCGACCCGGAAGGGCGGTACGTCCTCTACCTGGGCACCGGGCGCAACGAGCACAGCGCGACCGTCCAGCGCGTGCGCCTCGCGCCCGAGGATGTGGAAGCGGTAGTCGTGGAGATCCGCGCGATCCTGCGTGAGCGCGGCAGGGGCGGCACCGAATGGGAGCTCGGCGACTCCTGCACCCCGTCGGATCTGGTCGAGCGGCTGACGGCGCTCGGCATCGTCCCTGACCCGGATGATCCGGTCGCGATCGGGATGGTTCTCGATGCGGGCGGCGCGATCGAGGAGCCGCCGGGAACGTCGGCACGGCGCGTCGCCTCGGTGGACGAGCTCGTGCTGGCCCGCCGGATCCAGCACGAGGCCTTCGGAGGCAACGCCGACGAGGTCGGGCACGAGCAGGCCGAGATCGACTTCACCCGCGAAGGCCGCGACGGCTCGACGTTCCTCGCGTTCGTCGACGGCGAGCCGGCCGCGGCCGGGTACGCCTCGTACACGCCGCTCGGGCTCATCCTCTTCGGAGGAGCGACGCTGCCGGCCGCACGCGGCCGCGGTGCCTACCGCGCGCTCGTCGCGGCGCGCGCGCGCGAGGCGGCGGCCCGCGACACGCCGACGGTCGTCACGCACGCGGGCCGGATGTCCCGGCCGATCCTCGAGCGGCTCGGCTTTCGGCCGGTGGCCCGGATCGATCGGCTGCTCGACGTTCTCGGGTAACCGGCACCGGGACCGCCGAGCCGCCGTCCGGCAGGATTGAGCCATGCATCTGGAGCTCCAGGATGGGCTCGTCGCGCTCGGGCTGATCCTCGCGGTCGCGACGATGCTCGCCGTCGCACCGGCCGTGCGGATCCCCTACCCGATCCTGCTCGTGCTCGGTGGCCTCGCGATCGGGTTCATCCCGGGCATGCCGGAGTTCGAGCTGCAGCCGGAGCTCGTCCTCTTCGGCGTCCTCCCGCCGCTCCTCTACGGTGCCGCGTTCTTCACCTCCCTCCGCGACCTGCGCTCCAACATGCGTCCGATCGGACTGCTCGCGATCGGGCTCGTCGTCGCCACGACCGTCGGCGTCGCTGTCGTCGCGCACGCCTTCATCGACGACCTGTCGTGGGCCGGTGCGTTCGTGCTGGGAGCGATCGTCTCCCCCACAGACCCCCTCGCAGCAACCTCGATCGCCCGGCGTCTCGGCGTCCCTCGCAAGCTCGTCACCATCGTCGAAGGCGAGAGTCTCGTCAACGACGGCACCGGCCTCGTCCTCTACCGCGTCGCGGTCGCCGCCGTCGTCACCGGGTCGTTCTCGGCGCTCGACACGGGGACCCTGTTCGTCGTCAGCGCGGGCGGCGGGATCGCGTTCGGGCTCGTCGTCGGCTGGCTCATCCGCCAGATCCGGCGCCGTCTCGACAATCCGCCGGCGGAGGTCACGATCTCGCTCCTCACGGGCTACATGGCGTTCATTCCCGCCGACCTGATGGGCGTCTCCGCCGTGCTCGCCACGGTGACGGCGGGGGTCTATCTCGGCTGGCACACGCCGGAGCTCACGACCGCCCAGGTGCGCCTGCAGGGGACCGCCGTCTGGGAGATCGTGCAGTACCTGCTGAATGCGCTCCTCTTCGTGCTCGTCGGCCTGCAGCTGCCGGTCGTCGTGGACGCGTTGGGAGACGTGCCGGCGTCGACCTTGCTCGCGGACGCAGTGATCGTCTGCGCCACCGTGATCCTGCTCCGCCTCGCCTGGGTGTTCGCCGTCATGCACGCTCCGAAATGGATTTCCCGGAGGGTCTCGAACTGGCGCGGCGCCCTCTTCATCTCCTGGGCCGGCATGCGAGGAGCGGTGTCGCTCGCCGCGGCTCTCGCGCTACCGCTCGAGACCGATGCCGGCGACCCTTTCCCGGCGCGCGCTCTGATCATCTTCCTCACGTTCTCGGTCATCCTCGCCACCCTCGTGGGCCAGGGCCTGACGTTCCCCCTGATCATCCGCGCGCTCGGCCTCGAGGACGACGGGGCCGACGACCGCGAGGATGCGAAGGCCCGGATCAAGGCCTCCGAGGCTGCCCTCGCGCGACTCGAGGACCTGGTCCGGGAAGAGTGGGTGAGGGAGGACACGGCCGAGCGCCTCCGCGGCGCCTACCGCTTCCGCACCGGACGCTTCCGGGCCCGCCTCGACGGCATCGACGACGACGGAATCGAGTCGCGCTCGCAGGACTTTCAGCGGCTCCGGCACGAGCTCCTCGAAGCGGAGCGGTTCGCCCTCGTCGAGCTGCGGCGGAGCGGCGCGATCAGCAACGACGTCTGGTTGCGAGTCGGGCGCGATCTCGACCTGGAGGAGGAGCGGCTCGACAGCTGAACCGGGGTTAGCCGGTGCCGAGCGGCGCGATGGCCGCCCACGCCCTGGAGCCGGTCGTCTGGAAGTCGTACAGGCTCCACCCGGTGACACTGCCCTCGTCGGTGACGGCGTCGACGAAGGCCTTCAGCTCCTCGGCGTCCATGCGGTTCGCGACGCCGCCCGCTGCGTGCACGGGGATGTCCGGGCCGACGGCGGCGCGCAGGAGCCGCAGCGACCGCGCCACGTAGCCGTAGGTCGCGTCGTAGCCCTTGAACCCGCCACCGGTGTACGTCATCGGGATCCAAGCATCGACGAGCGCCGTCAGCTGCGGCCAGGGGAAGTTCGGCCACCACGTCGGGTGCCGCTCGAAGCCGCGCGACGGGTAGGTGATCGCTGCAACAGGGGTTTCCCCCGCCTCCGTGCGCAGGATCTTGCTGAGCGCGAGGAGCCGGCTCGTCCGGAGGACGGTGCTCTTCAGGCGCAGCGACTCGATGTCGAGGGCGATGCCGTCGAACGACGCGCCCGCGGGCGTCCGGAAAGCGAGCATCGCGCGCGTGCGACGGACGTCGAGGGCCGGCTGGACGAATCCCGGCAGGTACCAGGCCACGACCCGGATGCCTCGGGCCTTGAGTGCGTCGACGAACAGGCCGAGCGCCTGCGGGTTGACGACGTCCGTCGTGCTGCGGTCGTTCGCGGTCTCGACGTAGACGGTGCGCACTCCCCGGGCGGCGATCCGGGCCGCCGTCGGCACCGGGGTCTTGTAGGCGGGGGCGTCGTAGATGTCGACCCAGGTGCCCAACCCTGCGAACACCTCGGGGTCGGACTTCTGCGCCGCCTGTGCCTGAACGGGCACGAGCACGAGAGCGGCTGCGATAGAAGCAAGTGCAAGTCGGCGCACCGGGCGAGTGTACGAGCCTCGTGTGAGGGAACCGTGAAGGACGCGTACTCTCGCCTCCCATCTGGATGTGGACGCACTCGCAGTCGTCTGGCTGTCGCGCGGTCGCAGGGACGAGGGACGGTGGGCACGGACGATGAGGCGTTGAGCTGAACGGCTACGCTAGACACTTCGCGGGCGTAGCTCAGTTGGTAGAGCGTCGGCTTCCCAAGCCGTAGGTCGAGGGTTCGAGTCCCTTCGCCCGCTTCGGTTTCAAGCCGTTTCCGGGCCATTCCCCTCTGGCCGTGCCGCTCTCATGCCGCAAACGGTCACCCGGCCGGACCGGTGGCCTGGCCGGCGCCCGGCTCGGATTCGCGTGGGGGCGAACTGCGCCAGAGCGCCACGATGCCTGCGACGACGACCATCATTCCGAGGACGTCGGTGGCGTGCAGGCCGTGGCTACCCCGAGGGAGGTTCAGGAGCACAGGGTCGTGGTCCGGGCTTCCTGTGGCGACAAGGAGCACTCCCGCGACGATCGACGTCGATCCCAGCAACCCGTTCCAAGACAACGTGCCCCAGAGGGCAGCACTGCCCGCGAGAACGAGCATGGCACCGAAGACGTCCGCGGCGCTAACGCCGTGACCGCCGGCGAGGATCAGCAGCGCATTCCTGAATTGCACGTCATGGTGCCCCGGAAGCGTCAGGTTCACGGCCTCCCGATTCGGATTGAATCCGATGACGGTCGTTCCCAGAACGACCGCGACCGATCCGATCAGCTTCTGCAAGGCGCGGAGTGTACGCGCCCCTCAACAAACGGCTTCCGAACCTAGCCGGACGGAGGGTTCCCAACGGCCCACTGCGGATCCAGAGAGGCGAGACGGACGCGGATTGCGTCATCGTGAGCGTTCCGCTCAAGCTCGACCCCGAGACCATGAGCCCGCTCCACCCGAGCATCGACTTCTCCGTCTTCGTTGACGGCACGCGAGCGCGCTCCTTCTCGCCCGAAATCGCTGAGATGCGGAAACACCCATGCGTCCCTGTACGCCGGCCGCGAAGACACCGCCGCGCGCCTCGAGAGCGGCCACGAGGGCTTGGGGTCGCAGCCGGTCGCCCGCTCTGGACACCGAGGGCGAGCGATGTCTATCGTGAAGGTGCTGTGCTCGAACTCTGCGACTGCAAGATCGAAGCTGACGACAGCGATCAGTTGATCGGGGCGTTGCGCGAGGAAGGATCGGCACCGTCGCTCGAGGCAGCCGCCGCCATCCGCTGGGGCATAGCCGGCAACGTTCGGTCAGCCGATCTCGAGCCCGACCTCCGCGCCGCGATCCTCGCTTCGTTCCCGAGAGGCAGCTCTCCCGGCCTGCGTTGACTCCGTGAAACGCTCGCCCGTGCGGCGAGCGAGAAGACAGCCGGAGACGGCTACAGCCCGCCGCGCAGCCCCGACCTTCAGATCCCGTGCTCTTCCTCGTGACGACAGGGACACCGTCGTCGCTGACATCGAACACGGAGGCTCACGGACAGCGGACAGGAAGGCCGCCGCCGGCCGGGCTGACTCGGCGGTACTCGCGTTCGCGAAGTCGCAGCAGGCGCGCCACAGGGCACGCTGGCCGAAGGTGACAACTCGCGGTGTGCTCACCCGTTGTCGAGCTCGAGCGCAACGCGCGTCGAGCTCTCGCCGAGCCGGATCAGATCCTGGTCGGCGATCCAGCGGCCCGCCACCGCGTGGCCGCCGGCGCGGCGGACCGCCTCGCGCACCGGGATCGCCCAGCGGTGCTCGACGAGGGCGATCAGCGCCCCTTCGCCGGGCTCGATCGCGTCGGCCACCCGCCACTTGTCCTCGTCGTCGAAGACGTGCCCGTCGGCCAGCTCGCGCAGGCCCCACACGGCGCCCAGCGCCATGCCGTCGTCACCGGCCGCCCCGAAGCCGATCAGGGCACCGACAGCTGCTCCGAACGCGAGCGCCTCGTCTGCCTCGAGGTCGCTCCGCTGGATCGACTCGATCACGCCGTCCTCCGTCTTGCGCACGGCGAGGAGGTCGACGAGCCGGATGACGTCGCCGTCGCGCAGGCGCTCGAGCTCGGCCCTGATCTCCCCGTGGAACTCGGGGTCCTTGAAGGCGATCACAAAGATCTCCACGGGGCCGACCGTCATGCGCAGAACCTATCGCACGACGCCGGTCGGGCTGTGGACGAAACGTTCGTGTCTCGGCACGAAGGGTGTCTCCCTCCGGAGCACTACAGTAATCAACATGGAGTGGGGTGTCCCGCAACGATCATTTCCGGTCGAACGTTGCGGGACACCCCACTGGACGCGGCCGTTCGGGACACCGCGTTTTTTGGCCTTCCCCTCTCAGCGAGCCGCCGCGGCGAGCCGATCCTCGGCCGACGCCTCCCACCTTCCGGCCACGGCCAACGAGTTCATCCGCGCCCGGTGGAGGAAGACCGCCTGCGCCGCCTCGACCTTCGCCGGGTCCCCTCCCCAGGCGGCGAGCGCAGAGGCCTGCAGCGCACGTCCGTACGAGTACGAGAGCGGCCAGGGCCCGCCGACGCGGTTGATCGCGTTCAGGTTCTCGGTCGCCTGCACCTCGCTCTGGCCGCCCGAGAGGAACACGATGCCCGGCACGAGCGCGGGCACGTGCCGCTTGAGGTTGTGCACCGTCATCGCGGCCACCACGTCCGTCGGGGCCTGCTCGGGACAGTCCTTGCCGGCGATCACCATGTTCGGCTTCAGCAATGTGCCGCGCAGATGAACGCCGGACGCGTAGAGGGCCGCATAGACGGCGATCAGCGTGCGGCCCGTGACGTCGTCGCAGGTCTCGACGGTGTGGCCACCGTCCATGAGCACCTCCGGCTCGACGATCGGGACGACCCCCGCCTCCTGGCAGAGCGCGGCGTAGCGCGCCAGCGCGTGCGCGTTCGCGTGGAGGCACGTCTCGGTCGGGATGCGTTCGTCGATCGTTATCACCGCCCGCCACTTGGCGAACCTCGCCCCGAGCCGGCGATACTCGACGAGACGTTCGCGGAGACCGTCGAGTCCCTCCGTGACCGTCTCGCCCGGGTGGAGCGCGAGCGGCTTCGCGCCGGTGTCGACCTTGATCCCCGGCACGACTCCCTTCGCGGCGAGCAGATCGGCGAAGGGCGTGCCGTCGTCGGCGCGCTGCCGGATCGTCTCGTCGAACATGATCACGCCTCCGATGTACTCCTCCAGGCCCGGAGTCGTGAAGAGCAGGTTGCGGTAGGCGCGGCGCGTCTCCTCCGTCGACTCGACGCCGATCGAGTCGAACCGCTTCTTGATCGTTCCCGTGGACTCGTCGGCGGCCAGGATCCCCTTGTCGTCGGCGACGATCGCCGCAGCGGTCTCGTAGAGCTCGTCCCAGTTCATCAGACCTCCATTCTCAGCCCCGCCAGCTTGTCGTTCGGGTGGAAGGCGGCGATCCGCCGCACCGTGCCGGAGCGGGAGCGCATGACGATCGACTCGGTCTCGACGCCGCGCGGGCCGGCACGTACGCCGCGCAGGAGAGAGCCGCCGGTCACGCCGGTCGCCGCGACGAAGACGTCGTCCCCCGCAACCAGGTCGTCGGCGCCAAGCACGTGCTCGAGGTCGAAGCCGCCGTCGAGCAGCGCCTGGCGCTCCTCGTCGTTGCGCGGCCACAGGCGCCCCTGGATCGCCCCGCCCATGCACTTGATCGCCGCGGCCGAGATGACGCCCTCCGGCGTGCCGCCGATCCCCATCAGCATGTCCACACCTGTCGAGGGCTGGCAGGCGGCGATCGACGGCGCCACGTCGCCGTCGCGGATGAGGTTGACCCGCGCTCCCGATGCGCGCAGCTCGGCGATCAACGCTTCGTGCCGGTCGCGCTCGAGCACGACGACGGTGAGGTCGCTCACCTTCATACCCTTGGCGGCAGCCACCGCGCGCACGTTCTCGGTGGGCGTCCGGTTGAGGTCGATCGCACCGGCGCCTTCGGGCCCGACCGCGATCTTCTCCATGTAGACCGCGGCCCCGGGGAAGAACATCGACTTCCGCTCGGCGACGGCGATCACCGAAATCGAGCCCGGGATGCCGAACGCCGTCAGGCGCGTGCCCTCGAGCGGGTCGACCGCGACGTCCACCTCGGGCCCGACGCCCGCACCGACCCGCTCGCCGTTGAACAGCATCGGCGCCTCGTCCTTCTCCCCCTCGCCGATCACGACGACTCCCTGCATCGTCACCGTGTTGATCATCCGCCGCATGAGGTCGACGGCAGCGCCGTCGGCGGCGTTCTTGTCGCCGCGGCCGATCCAGCGTGCGGCACCCATCGCCGCCGACTCCGTCACGCGGACGAGCTCGAGTGCCAGGTTGCGGTCGGGGACTGTGGGGTCGTGCGTGCTGCTCACGGCTCTGCCGGTGATCCTACTCCCGCAACGGCCTCGCTCGCGTGCGGCTCGACCGGCTCCAGGGCGACCACTGCGATTCCCGCAGCGAGAACGAGAACGGCACCGAGAACCGCCCGCGGAGAGAGCGACTCGCCGAGGAAGACCCAGGCGAGGAGCACGGCCGAGACGGGCTCGAGGAACGTGAGGATGCCCGCCGCCTGGGCCGTCGTGTGCCGGAGGAGCGAGGCGTACGCGAGCGTGGAGAGCCCCGTCAGCCCGATGCCGAGCACGAGCACGGCCGCCCCGTCGCCCGCGCCGTCCGGGACGAGCGTGCCGGCGAGCAGGAGCACCGGCGAGATCGCAACGCCGCCCGCGAGGCAGTCCCAGAACGCCACCGTGAACGGCGCCACGCCCGCGTGGAGCAGCCGCTTCGAGAGCACGAGCAGCACCGCGAACGTCAGCGCCGACCCGAGCCCGCAGGCGAGGGCGGCCCAGCCGAACGTGCGCCCGTCCTCGCCCGCGAGCGCGACCAGCGCGATGCCGATCCCGCCGGGTACGAGCGCCCCGAGGGCGACGTTGGAGAGCCGCTCCGGCAGGAACAACGGCGCGAGCACCGCGAGGAAGAGCGGCGCCGTGTAGAACGTCAGCACGGCGAGCGCCACGGAGCCGCGCTTCACGGTCTCGAAGAAGAGCCACCAGTGCGCCGCCTGGACGACGCCGAGCGCGACGAGCGCCCACAGATGCCGTCCCGGGACGAGGAGGTGAATCCTGCCCGTGAGGAGGGCGACCGCAGCCAGGGTCACCGCTGCCAGGGTGAGACGAAGAAACGCCAGCGGGCCTGCGTCCACGTCGACGGCGCCCGCGAGCACCGCGACGAGCCCCCAGGCAGCCGCCAGGGCCGCGAGCCCGGCGTTCCACCGCATCAGGGCCCGCGGAACGTCACATGCGCTCGGGCGCCTCGACCCCGATCAGGTCGAGGCAGCGGGCGACGACCAGCTCCGTCGCGGCGCAGAGGCCGAGCCGGAAGCGCTCCTCCGGCGACCCGAGCACCTTGTGGTGGTGGTAGAAGCGGTGGAAGTCGTCCGCCACGCGGATCGCGTACGTGGGCACCGCGTGCGGCGCCCTACGCGCCGCGGCCTCCGCGGCGATGCCGGGGAACTCGGCCAGCCGCTTGACGAGATCGCGCTCCTCGGGCGCGAGCGGGCCGACCGGCGCGGCGTCCTTCTCCGCGCCGGCCACCGCACCCTCAGGTGCGTTGCGCAGGATCCCGGCGATCCGGGCGTGCGCGTACTGGACGTAGTAGACCGGGTTCTTGGCCGTCTTCTCCGCCGCGAGGTCGATGTCGACCTCGATCGTCTGGTCGTGACCGCGCGAGACGAGGTACCAGCGGGCGGCGTCGACGCCGATCTCCTCCACGAAGTCGTCGAGGAAGACGACGTCGCCGCGGCGCTTGGACATCTTGGTCGCCTCGCCGCCTCTGGTGAGGTGCACGAGCTGGTAGACGAGCGCTTCGAGCGAGTCGCGCGGGTGGCCGAGCATCTCGGCGAGCGCCTGCAGCCGGGGAACGTAGCCGTGGTGGTCCGCTCCGAGGACGTAGACGAGGCGGTCGAAGCCCTTCCCGTACTTGCGGCGCACGTAGGCGGCGTCTGCCGCGAAGTAGGTCGGCGTGCCGTCGGAGCGGACGAGCACGCGGTCCTTCTCGTCGCCGTGGGCCGACGTACGCGCCCACAGCGCCCCGTCCTGCTCGAACGTGTCGAGCAGGGCGATTGCCTGCGGGATCTCGGCCTCGACCTCGCTCTGTCGCTCGAAGGTGTCGAAGTGGATCCGGAAGCGGTCGAGCGCAGCCTCGATGCGCGCGAGCATGCGCGGGACCGGATCGCCCTCCTCCTGCGCCAGCTCGGCGACATACTCGCCGACGTAGCCGCCCTCCGGCGGGGGCTCGCCTCGGCGCACGGCCTCGACCGAGGCCCGGAACTTGTCCATCTGGGCGCCGGCGTCGTTGTAGTAGTACTCGCGCTCCACGGCGTGGCCGGCGAACGCAAGGAGCCTCGCGACGGAGTCGCCATAGGCGCCGTTCCGGGCGGCCGCCACGGTGATCGGGCCGGTCGGGTTGGCCGACACCATCTCGACCTGAACGCGCTCAGGCGTCGTCGCGGAACCGCCGCCGTAGGATTCGCCCTCGCGGAGCATGTCCGCGAGGACGCTGGGCGAACCAGCCGTCGTCGAGCGTCGAGGTTGACGAACCCCGGACCGGCCACCGTCACATCACGGACGCCGTCCAACCCGGCCGCCGCGGCCGCGAGCTCCTCCGCGATCTCACGCGGCGGCCGGTTCAGCCTGCCCGCGAGCCGGAGCGCGACGTTCGTCGCGTAGTCGCCGTGGGCGGAGTCCGAGGGCCGGTCCAGGCTGACCGGCGCGCCCGCGGCAGCCGAGAGGGCGTCCGCGAGCGCCTGCACGGGGTCAGCCAACGCCGATTCCCCGGGGCGCGAAGAGCTGCTCGAGACGCTGGATCTCCTGCGCGGAGCCGACGCCGATCAGCACGTCGCCGGCGGCGAGCACGGTGTCGGGAGGCGGCGCCGTCATGAACGCTCCCGTCCCGCGACGGACTGCGACGACCATGGCACCGGTCGACTCCTGCAGGCCAAGGTCGCTGATCGGGCGACCCGCCGCCTCGCACGTCGGCTCGACCGTGATCTCCTCGAAGCGCAACTCCTCGCCGCCGCCGGCCGAGGAGACGATGTCGAGGTAGTCCGCGACCTGCGGCTTGAGCACGAGGTTCGCGATGCGGAGCCCTGCCGAGGAGTACGGCTGGACGACTCGGTCGGCGCCCGCGAGGAGGAGCTTGCGGGCGGCGGAGTCGTCGGATGCGCGCGCGACGATGAAGATGTCCGGCCGGGCCGCTCGCGCGGACAGGGTGATGAAGACGTTCTTCTCGTCCGAGTCGGCCGACGCGACGAGGGCCCGTGCCCGCGCGAGGCCCGCCGTTTCGAGATTCGTGTCCTCTGCGCCGTCGCCTTGCACCACGAGAGCGGCCACCTCGACCGCGGCGGCGATCGACGTCGGGTTCACGTCGACCACGACGTACTCCGTGGAGGCGTGCTCGAACTCGGCCGCGACGCTGCGGCCGACCCGGCCGAACCCGCAGATGATGATGTGGTCGCGCAGCTGGGCGATGGCCCTTCTCCTCCGTCCTTCTCCGAAGTACTCCCCGACGACACCGCGCGTGATCAGCTCGACGACCGCGCCGGCGAGGTAGAGGAAGATTGCCACGCCCGCCAGGAGCAGGACGACGGTGAAGATCTGCGCGCCCGCTCCTTCGGGCCGCGAGTCGAGGCCGGTCAGCGTCGTCGAGACGACGGAGCGGTAGAACGACGACGTCCAGTCTTCATCCGCGAGGGAGTGGAAGCCGATCGTGCCGACGACGAGGACGGCCACAAACGCGATCAGCGCGATCACGAACCGCCGGAGGCTGAACCGCTCCACGGCCGGATCGTAGTGCCGATGCAGGCGCCGTTATTCGGTGATCGTCGAGAGCGCGCCGGCCGCCGAGGTGGCGACACCGACGCCGTCGCGCACGAGCGCGGCCTGGACTTCCTCGCGCGCCTTGTAGATCCGCCACTTGACGGTCGCAAGCGTGATCTCGAGGGAATCGGCGATCTCGGCATACGAGAGACCGACGATGTCGCGGAGCAGCAGCGCCATCTTGAGGTCGACATTGAGCGACTCGACCGCGCGCCAGAGCGCGTCGATCGTCTCGGCGCGCTCGAACGGCGCGTCGACCGACTCGAGCGGGGTGATCTCGTCGATGTTGACGACGCTGCGGGGCCGCCGCTCGATCGAGCGCAGCTCGTCGAGCACGCGATTCTTCGTCACCTGGAACAGCCAGGTCGTGAACCGCGAGCGGAGCGAGAAGCCCGACAGGCCCTGGTAGACGCGGAGGAAGACCTCCTGCGTCAGGTCTTCGGCCAGCGCCCGGTCACCGACGAGGCGGAGAACGTAGTTGTAAACCGGCCGCTCGTAGGCTCGAACGATGATGGAGAACGCCCGCTCGTCGCCGCGCTGGGCTTTCCGGAGGATCTCGAGGTCAGGCTGTTCGAGCGCCAATGCGCGGCGAATATACAGCCGATCTCGGGTTGCATACCAACTTTTAACGAGTTGCTGAAATGTCAGCGATTCTCGTTGGCCCGTTCAGCCCACATCGCCGTCCGTCGTGCGTCTCACGACGACGAACGATCGTTGTGAGACGCCGCCTACGCAATCAACATGGTGCCCGAACGATCATTTCCGGTCGAACGTTGCGGACGACGGCTCCCCGGCATGGCCTCGGGGATGCAAGCCGAGGAGGTCGAGCGCGGTCGGAGCGAGGTCGGCGAGGCTGCCGTCGTCACGAAGGCGGGCTCCGGCGCGCGGTGACGACGAGCGGCACCGGGCTCGTCGTGTGGGCCGTGTGCGGGCTGATGCCGTCCGGCTCGAGCATGATCTCCGCGTTGCCGTGGTCGGCGGTGACGAGGCAGACGCCGCCCAGGGCGTCGGTGGCCGCGCACGACCTCGCCGAGGGCAGCGTCCGCCGCCTCGACCGCCCGCACGACCGCCGGGATCACGCCCGTGTGGCCGACCATGTCGGGATTCGCGAAGTTGACGACGCAGAAGCCGTGGCCCTGCGGGAGGCGCTCGACGACCTCGGCCGCAACGCCCGCAGCCGACATCTCGGGCTTCAGGTCGTAGCTCGGCACGTCACGCGGCGAGGGCACGAGCACCCGGTCCTCGCCCTCCCACTCCCGCTCCTCGCCGCCGTTGAAGAAGTACGTGACGTGTGCGTACTTCTCCGTCTCGGCCGCGTGAAGCTGGCGGACGCCGGCGCCGCTCAGCACCTCGGCGAGCGTCTGCCGCACCTCCTGCTCCGGAAATGCCGCCGGCGTGTCGATGTCCTCGGCGTACCGCGTCATCGTCGTCAGGTCGACGCCCTCCGCCAGCAGCCGCCGGGAGAGCTGCCGAGCCCGGTCGGGGCGGAAGTTGAAGAAGATCGCCGTGTCGCCGCCGCGAGCGAGGCGCGGGCACGCGGGACAGACGATCGGCTCGATGAACTCGTCGGTGATCCCGGCCCCGTAGCTTCGTCGCACAGCGTCGATCGGGTCCTCCGCGGCAAGTGCCCTCACCGTCGAGGATCGCCGCCACCGCGCGCTCGGTGCGCTCGCTGCGGTTGTCGCGGTCCATGGCGTAGTAGCGGCCGACGACGGTCGCGATCCGCTCGGCCGGCAGCGCCTCGAGATCGGTCGCCGCCGCGTGCGGCGAGACGTCGCGGCCGTCGGTGAATGCGTGGATCCACGTGCGCTCCGCCATCCCCTGCCGCCGCGCGAGCTCGAGCAGCGCGAGCAGGTGCTCGAGGTGGGAGTGGACCCCACCCCGCGAGACCAGGCCCAGCAGGTGGACGTTCCGTCCGCGCTCTCGCGCCCGCGCGAAGGCGGCGACGAGTGTCGGATTCTCGTAGAGCGAGCCGTCGCGCACGGCCACGTTGACGCGCATCAGATCCTGGAACAGCACCCGTCCGGAGCCGATCGTGAGATGGCCGACCTCCGAGTTCCCCATCTGACCCGGGGGCAGGCCAACCGCCTCCCCGGACGCCGTCAGAGTCGTCCGCGGGAAGGTCCTCCAGAGGCTGTCGAAGACCGGCGTCGACGCGAGCTCAACGGCGTTCCCCGGGCCCGGTGGCGCGAGCCCGAAGCCATCGAGGACGACGAGCGTTACGAGAGGGAAGCGGCGATGCGGCACAGGCTCGTGAAGGACGCGGGATCGAGCGAGGCTCCGCCGACGAGCGCACCGTCGACCGCCGGCCGACCGAGCAGCTCCTCGGCGTTGTCCGGCTTCACCGAGCCGCCGTAGAGGACGCGCGTGTCGTAGAGCGACTTGATCAGCTCGTGCGCCTCCTGGGCGAGGTCGGGCGTGGCGGTCTTGCCCGTGCCGATCGCCCACACGGGCTCGTAGGCGATGACGAGCTCGTCGTGGCGCGGCAGCACCGACACCTGGCGGCGGAGCACCGTCTCCGTCTCGCCCGCCTCGCGCTCGGCCTCCGTCTCGCCGACACACGCGATCACGCCGAGGCCGGCCGCGAGCGCCGCCTCCGCGCGCTGCCTGCACGGTCTCGTCGGTCTCGCCGAAGTACTGACGGCGCTCCGAGTGGCCGACGAGCGCGCCCTGGACGCCGATCTCGACCAGCATGGGCGCCGAGATCTCTCCCGTGAACGCGCCCTCCTGCGCCCAGTGGACGTTCTGCGCGTAGATCGGCCACTCCTCGCCGACCGCCGCCTCGAGGGACAGGAACGGCGGGCACAGGATCACGTCGACTCCGTCCGGCGCCTCGAAGGCGTCGAAGAACGCGAGCGTCTCCACCGGCCCCTTGAACATCTTCCAGTTCCCGGCCATCAGCTTCGCCATCTCATGCCTCCGGGATGGCTGCCACGCCGGGGAGCTCCTTGCCCTCCAGGAGCTCGAGCGACGCGCCGCCGCCCGTCGACACCCAGGAGACGCGATCGGCGAGCCCGAGCTCCTGAATCGCCCGGACCGAGTCTCCGCCGCCGACGACCGAGTACGCGTCGGCGGCGGCGACAGCCTCGGCGACCGAGCGGGTGCCTCGCGCAAACGGGGGCCACTCGAAGACGCCCATCGGGCCGTTCCAGAAGATCGTCCGCGCGTCACGCACGATCGCGCCGAAAGCCTCGGCTGTGGCGGGCCCGATGTCCAGGCCGAGCCAGCCGTCGGGGAACTCGTCGACGTTGGCGACCTTCGATTCGGCATCCTCCGCGAACGCGCTCGCGGCGACGACGTCCACGGGCAGCTCGACGGGATAGGGGAGCGGATTGTCCTCCCGCACCTGCTCGGCCATCTTGCCGCCGATGAGGACGCGATCGGCGCGTCCCCCGAGGTGCTCGAGGACGGCCAGCTTGTCCTCCACCTTGGCCCCGCCCGCGATCAGCACGAACGGCCGCTCGACCTCACCGAGGAGGCGCCCCAGGTGGTCGAGCTCGGCCAGGAGCAAGAGACCGGCGTAGGCCGGCAGCAGGTGCGCGACCGCCTCCGTGGAGCTGTGCGCACGGTGCGCCGAGCCGAAGGCGTCGTTGACGTAGAGGTCGTTCTCGTCGGCGAGCTCGCGCGCGAAGCCGGCGTCATTCTTCGTCTCGCCCGGGTTGAAGCGGGTGTTCTCGAGCACCTCGAGCCGCTCGTCCGGGACGAGCTCCCGCAGCCGGCGCTCCACCGGCGCCATCGCGTACGTTCGGCGGTCCTCGTCCGTCTTCGGCCGCCCGAGATGCGAGCACACCTGCACGCGGCTTGCGCCTCGGTCGAGGAGGAGGCGCAGCGTCGGGATCGCGGCCCGGATCCGCGTGTCGTCGGCGACCTCACCGCCGTCGAGCGGAACGTTCAGGTCGGCCCGCACGAGCACCCGCTTGCCTTCGACGTCCGCGGTCTCGACGGAGCGCGGCAGCCTCATCTCAGAGCGGCCGGCCCACGAGGTCGACGAGGCGGCAGCTGTACCCCCACTCGTTCAGCGTGGTGGAACCCATGGTTCCCCCACGAGCCCCCTCCTTCGACACCCGCGAGGACATCAAAGGAGCCGGCCCACGAGGTCGACGAGGCGGCAGCTGTACCCCCACTCGTTGTCGTACCAGCCGAAGACCTTCACGTTGCGGCCGTGCGCCATCGTCAGCTGCGCGTCGTAGATGCACGAGTACGAGGAGCCCTGGATGTCCGTCGAGACGATCGGGTCGGGCTGGTACTGCAGGATCCCCGCCAGGGGGCCGTCGGCGGCCGCGCGGTAGGCGGCGTCGATCTCCTCGAGCGTCACATCGCGTCCGACTGTGACCACGAGATCGGTGATCGAGCCGGTCGGAACCGGGGCGCGCACCGAGACGCCGTCGAGCTTGCCCTGGAGATGTGGCAGCACGAGCCCGATCGCCTTGGCGGCGCCCGTCGAGGTCGGGATGAGGTTGATCGCAGCAGCCCGGGCGCGGCGGAGGTCCTTGTGGGGTAGGTCGAGGATGTTCTGGTCGTTCGTGTACGCGTGGATCGTCGTCATGAAGCCCGATTCGATTCCGGCCATGTCGTCGAGCACCTTCGCGAGCGGCGCGACGCAGTTCGTCGTGCACGACGCGTTGGAGACGATGTGATGCTGTGCGGCGTCGTAGCCGCTGTCGTTGACGCCGAGCACGACCGTGTAGTCGGGATCGGTCGCCGGTGCAGAGATGACGACCTTCTTCGCGCCCGCGTCGAGGTGCTTCTGCGCGCCGTCGCGCGAGGTGAAGAACCCCGTCGACTCGAGGACCACGTCGACCCCCAGGTCACCCCATGGCAGCACTCCGGGATCGCGCTCGGAGAGCATCTTCATGTCCTCCCCGCCCGCGTGGATGACGCCGTCGCCGAGCGCGACGTCACCGGGGAAGGGGCCGAGCACGGAGTCGTACTTGAGGAGGTGCGCCATCGTCTTCGCGTCGCCGAGGTCGTTGAGCGCGACGATCTCGACATCGGCGCCGAGCGCCTGCTGGGCGCGGAAGAAATTGCGCCCGATGCGCCCGAAACCGTTGATGCCAACGCGAACCGCCATCGCTCCTCGCTCTCCTCGTCGGGTCCTTTGCGTCGAGTCTAGCCCTGCCCTCCGCCACAGCCCCGGCAGAACCGGCCTGCGAATTCGCCGAATTGCAACGAGAAGGAGTTGAGGAATTGGCCGCCGCCCCTCATACTCGTCCCAGGTGGGCTCGCGCTCCCGGGCGGTGAATCCAGACCCCGTTCGCCGCCTGGTACTCGGAGCGCGCTCGTGGGGGAGGAGGTCGTCCTCGGAGCTCCTCCCCCAGCCCACCGTTTCCTCTCCCGCGGTGGGAGGCTTCAGGCTCTCTAGTGCGGCGTCTCACAACGTTTCACAGGAAACAGCATCGTTGTGAGACGCCGCACTACTGAATCACCATGGAGTGGGGTGTCCCGCAACGATCATTTCCGGTCGAACGTTGCGGGACACCCCACTCGGGGGCGACCGCTCGTCCTACCTCTCCGCCAGCTCGACGATCTTCGCGAGGCGGCGTTGCATACCGGCCTTCGTCACTTGCGGGCTCGCGCGTTGCGCGAGCTCTCGCAGCGAGAGCGACGGATGCCGCAGCCGTAGCTGCGTGGCCTCCCGCAGCGGCTCCGGCAGCGTCTCGAGCGCACCGGAGGCGCGGAGGCGGCGCGCGGCGTCGAGCTGGCGCTGGGCCGCCTTCGCGGTCCGCACGAGATTCGCGTGGTCGGCATTCGCAAGGCGGTTCGCCTCTGATCGCATCTCGGCGACGACGCTCCGCTCCTCGAGCGCGAGGACGGCATCCACGACGCCGGCGGCGAGGAGGTAGCCCTCGATCTCCTCCCAACCCTTCGCATATGCCCGGGCGTGGGACTCGCGCTCTTCGACCTTCAGCCGCACGTCGTCCACCGAGGCGACGCTGCGCAGAAAGGACGCACCTGCCGCCGTCGGCGTCCGAACCTCCAGGTGCGGCGACCGCGGGCCGGTCAGCGAGCCCCCTCCCAGGAACGCGCCGCGAAGGTAGGCGCCACGGCAGCACGGACGTCCCACGACGCGGCCGGGCGGCCGGTCGAGCGGCAGATGGTCGGCTCCCAGCACCCCGGCCTGCGCCAGCGTGTCGAGCGTCCGCTCCGAGCCGTCGACGTGGAGCTGGTACCGCGTCGCGCGGTGGAACGAGCGCGACGTATACGTCCTGATCTCGGCGGCGACGCCCAGCTCGGCCAGGAGTCGGAACGCGTGGCGGGCGACGGCCGCCGAGGCGAGATCGAGGTGGAACGACACCGCACCGCGCCCGCGCAGATGGACCGCCCCGGCCGTATGGAAGAGCGCCGAGATCTCGGCCAGCCGGTCGCACCGGCGTGTGGGTGCGATCGCGGCCAGCTCCGCCCTGACGTCGTCGGCGAGCGAGCCGGAGCTCAGAGTGCCACGCCTTCCAGCGCGAGCAGGCGGCGCTTGAGCTCGACTCCGGCGCTGCCGTACCCGCCGATGCCGTTCGCCGCGACGACGCGATGGCACGGGATGATGAGCGCGTAGCGGTTGTCGGCGCAGAACGACCCCGCGGCGCGCGCGGCCCCCGGCCGCCCTGCGAGCGCTGCCAGCTCGCCGTAGGAGACCACCTCGCCCCAGAGCACGGCTCGGGCAGCCGCCGCGAACGAACGCTGCAGTGGGGTGGCCCAGTCGAGATCGAGTGGGACGTCGTCGTAGGACGTCGGCTCGCCCGAGAGGTGGAGCGCGACCCGCCGGCACAGATCCGCCACGAAGGCAGCACGGTCTGGTGACGGTTCGGGCGGTAGCGTTCGTGCTGGGAGCCTCGCTCCCCCATTGGGGGAAGGGAGCTGTGGGGCATGTGGAGAGGCCCGCCGTGCTCCACGCGTCCCGCCTGGTCCCGTGACCGCACCGGCCTCGACGACAACGACGTCCGCCCCCGCTCCAGCCTCGCGCTCCGCCTGCGCCCGCAACGCCTCCGACGGCAACTCGTGCTGGACGACGACGCCGTCCCGCAGCCACAGCTCCCCCACGCCCCAGCCCGGAACCTCGTAGACGTGTCGCGTCACGCGCACGAGACCGACAATACAATCGACCTCGTGAGCGCTCCCGGCATCTTCCGGCCGCCGGCCGCGGTCAACGAGCCCGTCAGGAGCTACGCACCCGGCTCGCCGGAGCGCGCGGCACTCAAGACACGGCTCGCGGAGATGGCGGGCGAGCGGATCCACATCCCGTTGGTGATCGGCGGCGAACGGGTAGAGACCGGGACGACATTCGAGGCGGTCATGCCTCACCGGCGCTCCCATGTCCTCGCGGACGTCGAGAAGGGCGGGGCCGCCGAAGTCGGGCGGGCGATCGCAGCCGCGCGTGCCGCCCACGAGCCGTGGTCGCGCACGCCGTGGCACGAGCGCGTCGCGATCTTCCTCCGCGCCGCCGAGCTGATCGCCGGCCCGTGGCGCGCCACGATGAACGCCGCCACGATGCTCAACCAGTCGAAGACCGCCTACCAGGCGGAGATCGACGCAGCCTGCGAGTCGATCGACTTCCTCCGCTTCAACGCCGAGTACCTCGTGCGCATCTACGAGGAGCAGCCGATCTCGTCGCCGGGCGTGTGGAACAGGATGGAGTACCGGGCGCTCGAGGGCTTCGTGCTCGCGATCAGCCCCTTCAACTTCACCGCGATCGGCGCCAATCTCACGACATCGCCGGCGCTCATGGGCAACACGGTCGTCTGGAAGCCGGCCTCGACCCAGGCCCTGTCGGCCTGGACGACGCTGCGCGTCCTCGAGGAAGCGGGCCTGCCACCGGGTGTGATCAACCTCGTCTTCGGCCCGGGTGCGGAGATCGGCGCCGAGGCGCTCGCGAGCCCGGAGCTCGCCGGCGTCCACTTCACGGGATCGACCGGCGTCTTCCACACGATCTGGAGCACGATCGGCAACGATGTCGGCCGCTACCGCAACTACCCGCGCATCGTCGGCGAGACGGGCGGCAAGGACTTCATCCTCGCGCACCCCTCGGCAGACCCGGCCGCGGTGTCCACGGCGATCGTGCGCGGCTCCTTCGAGTACCAGGGCCAGAAGTGCTCGGCGTCCTCGCGGCTCTACATCCCCTCCAACCTCTGGGGCGAGGTGCGCGACAGCCTCGACAGCGAGGTCGGAAGCATCAAGGTGGGCGACGTCAGCGACTTCTCGAACTTCATGGGTGCCGTCATCGACAAGGCGTCCTTCGAGACGCAGCGCGACGCTATCGCCGAAGCAAACGCGGCCGGGGCGGAGATCGTGGCCGGCGGTGGGACGGACGACAGCGAGGGTTGGTTCGTCGAGCCGACGGTCATCAAGACCGACGACCCGGACTTCCGCCTCCTTCGCGACGAGCTGTTCGGCCCGGTCGTGACGGCGTACGTCTACGACGAGTCGAAGTGGGCCGAGACGCTGGATCTCGTCGACTCGACGGGCAGCTACGCGCTCACCGGAGCCGTGTTCGCGAACGACCGCTACGCGATCGACGAGGCGCACCAGGCGCTGCGGTACGCCGCCGGGAACTTCTACGTGAACGACAAGCCGACGGGTGCAGTGGTCGGCCAGCAGCCCTTCGGCGGTGCTCGCGCGTCGGGCACGAACGACAAGGCCGGGTCGATGTGGAACCTGATCCGGTGGGTCAGTCCCCGCACGATCAAGGAGACGCTCGTGCCGGCGACCGACTACCGCTACCCCTTCCTGCAGCCGGACGAATGAGAAGGGCGCTCCCCGGCCTCGCGCTGGCGGGTGCCGGGGTCGCGGTCTCGCTCAGCGCCCACTGGGCCTTCCGGGCGCTGCCCCCGCTGGTGTTCTGCGTCGGCCTCGGCATCGTCGTCGCCAACGTCCTGCGCGTTCCGGTCGCAGCCGTTCCCGGCCTCAGGCTCGCTGCCGGTCCGGTGCTCAAGCTCGGCGTCGTCCTGCTCGGCCTCGATCTGGTCTTCCCCGACATCCTCGCGCTCGGCCTCAAGGCGCTCGTCGTCGTCGTCGCGGTCGTCGCGATCACGTTCTTCGGGACGCGCTGGGCCGGCAACCGGCTCGGCATCTCGAGTGACCTCTCGCTCCTCGTCGCCACCGGCTTCTCGATCTGCGGGGTGTCCGCGATCGCGGCCGCAGACGGCGTGATCGACGCTGACGAGGACGAGGTCGCGTTCGCGGTCGCGCTCGTGACCCTCTGCGGGACGCTCGCCATCGTCACCCTGCCGCCGCTGCGTCACCCGCTCGGTCTCGACGACGAGCAGTTCGGCGCGTGGGTCGGCGCGAGCGTCCACGACGTCGCGCAGGTCGTCGCGACATCGTCGACCGCGGGTGCCGTGGCGCTCGCGACGGCGGTCGTCGTCAAGCTGACGCGTGTGATGCTGCTGGCGCCGCTCATCGCCGGCATCGCCGTCCAGCGGGGCCGCAGCGACAGATCCGAGGCCGCCGACGTGGATTCTCCGCGGCCGCCGCTCGTGCCCCCGTTCATCGTGGCGTTCGTCGCGATGATCGGCGTCGCGAGCCTCGGCATCGTCCCCGATCGTGTTCTCGCGCGGATCGACGACCTCCGCACGGTGCTGCTCGGCATGGCGCTCTTTGCGCTCGGAACCCGCGTCAATCTCGGGAGGCTGAGGCAGATCGGCACCCGGCCGCTCGCGCTCGGCCTCGCCTCGTGGCTGCTGATCGCGGTCGTCTCCTACGCAGGCGTCCGACTCGCGTGGGCCTAGTGCGGCGTCTCACAACGTTGGACAGGAAAGCATCGTTGTGAGACGCCGCACTACAGCAATCAACATGGAGTGGGGTGTCCCGCAACGATCATTTCCGGTCGAACGTTGCGGGACACCCCACTGAAGCACGCGATGGCCTACGCGCTCCCCCAGCTCTACGATGCGCTCTACTCGTTCAAGGACTACGCCGGCGAGGCCGCGCGGCTGACCGAGCTGATCCGCGCCCGCAACCCGTCCGCGCGCACCCTGCTCGACGTCGCCTGCGGTACGGGCAAGCACCTCGAGGCGCTTCGGTCCGAGTTCGAGGTCGAGGGCGTGGACATCGACGAGGGCCTGCTCGCGATCGCCCGCGGCAGGCTCGGTTCGGTCCCGCTCCACACTGCCGACATGCGCGACTTCGACCTCGGCAGGCGGTTCGACGCGGTCACCTGCCTGTTCAGCGCGATCGGGCACGTCGCCGACGGCGACGAGCTCGACGCCGCGGTCGCCTCGATGGCGCGACACCTCCAGCCCGGGCGGGGTGCTGATCGTCGAGCCGTGGCTCGAGCCGGACGTCTGGGAGACCGGCAGGCTCCATCTCCTCACGGTCGACGAGCCCGACCTGAAGATCGCGCGGGTCACGGTCGCGGGTCGGAGGGGCAACACGGCCGTCCTCGACTTCAACTACCTCGTCGCCTCGCCCTCCGGCGTCGAGACGCCCGCCGAGCGGATGGAGCTCGAGCTCTTCTCGGCGGCGGAGTACTCGGCGCGCGTTCGAGCGGGCGGGGCTCGAGGTGGAGCACGACCCCGAGGGGCTGATCGGCCGCGGCCTCTTCATCGGCCGGTCACCGGCCGGCTGAGGCGCCCAACGCCAACCCGGGAGAGCGGCTGAAGCCTCTCCCCGGCTCAGCGCAGCAGCGGGAGCACGCGCTCGCAGATCAGCCGGACGCCCTCCGGCGTCGAGCGGCCCTGCGGCGTTCCGAGCTCGACGCGGTCGACGCCGGCGTCCCACAGCGCCGCCACGCGGTCGGCCACCTCCTCCGGCGTCCCGGCGATCGCGAAGCGGTCGAGCGGTGGCTCCTGCCCCGGCCGGAGCTCGAGCGTCGGGTCGAGCCGGGCGACGACGTCGAGATACGGCGCAACCGCGGCACGGGCGCGCTCACGCGCCCACGCGCCGTCCTCGTCCACGACGGTCACGCAGCCCAGGACGATCCGCGTCCGGGCCGCACCGCCCACCCAGCGTCGCACGACCGGGACGAGATCGGGATTCGCCGAGCCGCCGACCTTGATCTCGTCGGCGACGGTGCCGGCCCAGGCGGCCGTCCGCTCGCCCCACGTGCCGACCATGAGCGGCACCTCGCGTCGCACGAGGCCGTAGGCGAGCGCCGTGCCGGGCTCGAGTGTGAACCGCTCTCCCCGGACGCCGCTCGTGTCTCCGGCGAGCAGCTTGCGCACGATCTCGACCGCCTCCTGCAGCGCCACGCAGCGGCCGCCCGTCCTCGAGGCCGAGGCGGTCGAGCCACGCTCCCTTGACGAGCCCGAGATAGGCGCGGCCACCCGAGACGAGGTCGAGCATCGCGGTCTGCCCGGCGATCTCGTACGGGTGCAGGGTGAACGGGTTCAGCGCCGCCGGTCCGAGCCTGACGCGCTCGGTCACCCGCGCCATCAAGAGCAAGGGGCCGAGCGCCGGCTGGTAGAGGAGGTCGTGGAAGACGGAGAGCACGTCGACGCCCGACTGCTCGGCGGTGCGCGCGATCTCCTCGTAGGCCGCAGGCGGCTGGTCGGTCAGCAGCCCGAGGCCGACCTCGCGCGCTATGTGAGCTCCTCCGTCACGAGCGTCCGCTCGCCGATGCGCTCGATCCGCATCACGAGCCGCTCCTCGGGATCGGGGCAGCACACCAACGTGTCCCGCTCGAGCCAGTCCTCTCCGGGCAGCCGCCGCATCTTGGCCGGCAGGAGCGGGAGCACGGCCTGGATCGCGAAGAGGCAGAAGTGGCGGCCGTCCGGAATCCGGACGCGGCTCGACTCCGTCACCTCGAAGAAGTCGCCCACCTCGAGGCCGCAGACCGAGCGGCCCTCGATCCGTTCCACCGTCACACGCAGGTCGAAGAGCGTCATGTCCGTCATGGGGTGTCTTCTAGCGCACGGGGGTACGGTGGGCGCGTGAGCGCGGTCATCGATGCCATCGAAGCATTCTGGGACTACCTCGCGTCGGTCCAGCCGCTGCCCCTCGGGATCGCGATCTGCTGCCACATCGCGAAGACGATGTGCACGAGCCGCGCGTGGAGGAACGTGCTCGCGGCGGCGTACCCGGAGACGCGCGTGCGCTGGATCTCGATCTACGGCGCCTACATCGCGGGGGTCGGCGTCAACGCGATCCTCCCGGCCCGCGCGGGTGACGTCGTGCGCCTGACGATGGCGCACCGTGCGGTCAAGGGCGCGACCTACACGACGCTCGTCAGCTCGAGCCTCGTCCTCGCCATCGTCGACGTGGTCTGCGGCGTCTCGCTCTTCGCGTGGGCGATCACGCAGGGCGTTCTCCCGGGTTTCGGCGTGCTGCCTTCCCTGCCGAGCTTCGACTTCCGCTGGCTGTTCGAGCACGACCGCGTCGGCGAGATCGTGCTGCTCCTGCTCGTGTTCGGTCTCATCGGGCTTGCGATCTGGGTCAGCGCCCACGTGGCGGAGTTCCAGGAGCGGGTCGGCCAGGCGTTCACGATCGTCCACACGCCGCTCCGCTGGTTCCGTTCCGTCGCGCTGTGGCAGCTCGGGGACTGGGCTCTGCGGCTGACGACGATCTGGTTCATGCTCGACGCCTTCGGGATCGACCAGTCGGCCCGCAACGTGCTCCTCGTGCAGGCCTCGCAGAGCCTCGCCACCCTCTTGCCGGTCAGCCCCGGCGGGGTCGGCACCGAGCAGGCGTTCCTCGTCTACACGCTGCGGGGCGCCGCGCCGCGCAGCAGCGCTCCTGGCCTTCAGCGTCGGCATGCGGCTGACCCTGACGGCCGTCAACGTCGTGCTCGGCTTCACCGCCATCCTGCTGACGCTCCGGACGTTGCGAATCCGCAGCCTGCCGCGGCCGGCCGAGGGCGCGGACGCAGCGGGCTAGGTTAGACGTCGCCGGGCCGCCGGTCCGGTGGAGCTGCCCGAAGACCGACCGGGCGATCTTGGCCGGCAGCCCGGGAACCGCCTCGAGCTCCTCCTGCGAGGCGGCGAGGAAGCGGTCGGCCGAGCCGAAGTGCTGCAGGATCGCGCGCCGCCGCGACGGCCCGATGCCCACGAGCGTGTCGAAGATGGACGCGAACGCGCGCGTGTCGCGCTTCTGCCGGTGATGGGTGATCGCGAAGCGGTGCGCCTCGTCGCGGACGCGCTGCAGAAGTTGGAGCCCGGGGTCGTGGCGGTCGAGCACGACCGGATCCGGGCGGTCCGGCACGAAGACCTCCTCCTCCCGTTTCGCGAGCGCGATCACCGCGACGCGCGGAAGCCCGGCCGTCGCCTGGATCGCCTCGAGGGCGGCGCCGAGCTGGCCCTTGCCGCCGTCGATGACGACGAGGTTCGGCACGGACGCGAAGCTCTCGTCGTAGCGCGACGCGTCCCCCGCGTCCCGCAGCCGTGCGAAACGGCGCGCGATCACCTGCCCCATCGAGGCGAAGTCGTCCTGGCCGTCGAGGCCGCGGACCGTGAACGAGCGGTAGTGCGCCTTCCGCGGCTGGGCGTCGACGAAGACGCTCATCGAGGCGACGATGTCGCGCCCCTGCAGGTTGGAGATGTCGAAGCACTCGATCCGGACCGGGAGGCTCTCGAGGTTGAGGCACTCGCGCAGGCTCTCGAGGGCCTCGATCCGGCGCAGCCGCTTCTGCTCCGTCGCGGTCGCCTCGTGCGAGAGCGCAATGCGTGCGTTCTCCGCCGCGAGCTCCGCGAGCCGCTTCTTCTCCCCGCGTGCCGGTGCGCGCACCTCGACGGTCGCGCCCCGCAGCTCCGAGAGGAAGCCCGCCAGCGCCTCGGTGTCGGTGATGTCCGGCGGCACGATGAGCTGCGGCGGCACGCTCGGGGCGGCGGTGTAGTACTCGAGGCAGAACCCCTCGAGCACGGTCGCGCGGTCCTGCCCTTCGACGTTTTCGAGGTGGAACGCATAGCGGTCGATCAGCTTGCCGTCCCGGAGCGGGAACAGCTGGACGGCCGCCCGGTCGCCCTCGACGGCAAGCCCGATCACGTCGATCGTGCCGACGTCCCTGCGGTCGGCACCCTGGCGCTGCGCGAGGCTCTCGATCGCGAAGAGCCGGTTGCGGTAGCGCGTCGCCTCCTCGAACCGCTCCTCGGCGGCCGCCTCGCGCATGCGGGCCGCCAGCGAGCGCACGATCGAGCGCGTGTCGCCGGAGAGGAACTGGATCACGCCGTCGATCTGCTCCCGATACTCGTCCCTGGAGATCGCGTGGATGCACGGTGCGGTGCAGCGCTCGATGTGGTAGTCGAGGCACGGGATCCCCGAGTGCCGGCCCGGCCTCGGCCCCTCGCACGGCCTGAACTGGAAGACGCGGTTGAGCACGTCGAGCGTCTCGCGCACCTTCTTCGCGTTCGCGTACGGGCCGAAGTAGACGGTGCCGCGACGGTGGCGCTCGCGGGTGAACATGACCCGCGGGTACTCGTCCGAGACGGTGACGGCGATGTACGGGAACGACTTGTCGTCCCGCAGCCGGACGTTGAACGGCGGACGATGGCGCTTGACGAGGTTCTGCTCGAGGTGGAGCGCCTCGGCCTCCGACGAGGTGACGATGACCTCGATCCTGCGGATCCGGTCGACCATGCGCGCGATCCCGATCCGGCCGTCGCCGCGGTTGAAGTAGCTGCGCACGCGCGGGCGCAGCGACTTCGCCTTCCCGACGTAGAGGACGTCGCCGGCCTCGTCGCGAAAGAGGTAGACGCCCGGGTTGCGGGGAAGCGAGGCGAGCTGCTCGCGGACGGGATCGGTCACACAGCTAGCGTATCCACCCGATGTTTCGAGCCCTCTGCGCCCTCATCCTCGTCCTGCTCCTCGCCCCGGCCGCGCACGCCGGCGGTCCCGACATGGCTCTCGGCGCCGCCGAGGACGTCGTGCGCGCGCCGGACATGCCCACCGCGAAGGCGAAGATGACGCTGCTCCGCCTCGCCGGATTCACCTCGATCCGGGTCACGTCGCAATGGCAGGGGGTCGAGACGGCCCCGACGACAACGGAGCTCGACGAGCCTCAAGAACGTCGTCGCCGCGGCCCAGCTTTCGGGCGTCCGGGTCTATCTCTCCGTCTATCCGACGGGCTCGCGCGTCACGCCGCTCACGCCCGACGCCCGCGAGGTGTTCGCCGCCTACCTCACCGTCCTGAAGCAGCAGCTCCCGTCCGTGAAGGACGTGATCGTCGGGAACGAGCCCAACCTGAACCGCTTCTGGCTGCCCCAGTTCAACGCCGACGGGACGGACGCGGCCGCACCTGCCTACCTCGCCCTGCTCGCGCGGTCCTACGACGCGCTGAAGGCGCTCGACCCTGCCGTGCGCGTCTGGGGCGGCGCGCTCGCGCCGCGCGGCGTCGACCGGCCGGGCACCGGGCGTGACACGCACTCGCCCGTCGCCTTCCTCAAGGACATGGGCGCCGCCTATCGGGCGAGCGGACGGACGCTCCCCGTCATGGACGGCCTCGCCTTCCACCCCTACGCCGACAGCTCGGGCCAGTCCCCCGACACGCCGCACCCCAACTCGACGACGATCGGGCTCGCCGACTACGACCGGCTTGATCCGGAGCCTCGGCCTCGCCTTCGACGGCACCGCGCAGGCGGGGACGACGCTGCCCGTGGTCTACAGCGAGTTCGGCGTCGAGTCGCACATCCCGGCCGGGAAGACGAAGGCCTACAGCGGCGCCGAGCCGACGGCGACGAAGCCGGTCGACGAGATCACGCAGGGCGCCTACTACCAGAAGGCCCTGCAGCTCGCCTACTGCCAGCCGAACGTCACAGGGCTCTTCATCTTCCACACGCAGGACGAGGCGCCGCTCGCGAACTGGCAGTCGGGCATCTACTACGCCGACGGCACGCCGAAGTCGAGCTTCTACGCCGTGCGCGATGCGCTGGCGCGGGCCCGTGGCGGATCGGTCGCCCGCTGCGAGGGGCTCGGGCTCGACGTGACGGCGACGAAGGTCCGCTTCCCGTCGCAGGACGAGCTTCGCAGCGGAGCGCGCGACCTGCGCTTCACCTGCACGCTCGACTGCATCTACGAGGTGCGCGTCTCGGGCGCCGCCACGGGCGACACGCGCCTGCGCCTGACCGGCTACGGGCGGGCGGGAATGCCGGTCGTCGCGTCGCTCAAGGGCCGGAAGCTGGGGACGGGCCAGGTGCGCTTCTCGATCACGCTCACGCACCCGGTCAATCCCGGTGTACCGCAGACCCGCGAGAGCACGACGCTGAGCCTGCCCTAGCGTCTCGGGTATTTCCCATTCCGTGCACGCCGCGCTCATGTCTCTGCGTACGATGTGCGCATGAGCGACGCAGAAGCCACAGTACGAGCGCATCGAGGGCGCACTGGTCGGTCAGTACGTCTCCTACCGCTTCTTCAAGATCGACCCCGCCTGGCGACGCCTGCCGGTCGAGGAGCGCGAGGCGGGCAAGGACGCCTTCGCCGAGGTGGTGGAGGACTTCGCAGGCCGGATGGAAGGCCTGCGCGCCTACAACGTCTCCGGGATCCGGCCCGAGGCCGACTTCTTCCTCTGGCAGATCACCGACCGCTACGACGACCTGCTCGAGCTCGGAGCCGCGCTCAACGGCACGCCGCTAGCCGGCTGGCTGACGACACCCCATTCGTTCCTCGCGACGACGAAGCCGTCCGTCTACACCGACAAGAAGCGCGTCCGCCAGGGCAGAGTGATCCCTCGCGAGGCGCCGTACCTCGTCGTCTACCCCTTCGTGAAGCGGCGGCCCTGGTACTTCCTGACGTTCGACGAGCGGGCGGCCGCGATGCGCGAGCATGCGGAGGTCGGTGGGAAGTTCGTGACCGTCACGAACCACACGACGTACTCGTTCGGCATCGACGACCAGGAGTTCGTGCCGGCGTTCGAGTGTGAGGAGCCGGCCGATTTCATGCACCTCATGATGACGCTCCGCGAGACGGAGGCGTCGCGCTGGACCGAGCGGGACACCCCGATCTTCGTCGGCGCTCTCGCCCCGATCCGCTCGGTGCTCGCGGCACTCGACGGCGCCTCCGTGCACGCCCAGGCCGGCTGACCGGACGCGTCAGGAGTAACGGTGCTCGGCCCGCCAGGTGCGGGCCACTGCCCACACGCAACAGCCGAGCACGGCGAAGAACGCGATCGTGTCGGCGCCCATCGGCGAGAGCCCGATCGCGGCACCGATGTCGACGACGGCGAGGGCGATGCCGGCGTAGAACACGCGCCGCGAACGGTCCGACCACGCCTCCAGGTCGCCGCGGCGCTCCCTCCAGACGAGGAAGAGGAAGAACGCGACCGCGAGGAAGAACGCGATCCCGAGCAGTCCGCCGATCGCCGCCAGCACCGACTCGAGCGAGAGCACGAGCACGACGAGGGCGATCAGCGCGACGATCGCGAGGCCGCGCACCATCCGATTCTCGTAGAAGCGTCTCACGATCCCGTCATGGTGCCACGCACCCCGAGGGCGGCGGCGACGAGTGCCGAGACGGCGAACCAGAGCAGGCGCCGCCGCGGGTCTGCCGGAGCGTAGAACCACGGCGAGAGGACGACGCCGAGCGCGACCGCCCCGTACACGTAGTGCAGCTTGTCCGCCGCGCGGTAGTCGCCGGAGAGGAGCAGAAGCCCGAGCGCGGCCTGCGCGATGAGCAGCGTCTGGGGCAGCGCCAGCAGGTGGACCGTCGCTCCGCCGATCAGGTTGCCGCGCCGGTACGCGACGAGCCCGACGAGGCCGGCCAGCAGGCAACCGGCGATCACGAAGTACGCGAGGATCTCGTGGGCCCTGACCACGGCGCGAGCCTACCGGCGGGCCGTTCACTAGTATCGCGTCAGATGGCCGCCCTCGCCGACGACCTGAAGCGGGTGCCGCTCTTCAGCGGTCTCAACCAGCGCCAGCTGAAGAAGCTCGCGCGGGGCTTCAAGGAGCGTCAGTACGGCCCAGGCATCACCGTGGTGCGCGAGGGCGAAATGGGCGGCGTCGGCTTCTTCGTCATCGCCGAGGGAGCGGCGTCCGTCAGCGTCAAGGGCGACGTGCTCGCGAGCCTCGGCCCGGGCGACCACTTCGGCGAGTTGGCGATGATCAGCGAGCAGGTGCGCGGAGCGACCGTCACGGCCGACACGAAGCTGCGGTGCCTCGTGATGGCCTTCTGGGACTTCCGGAAGTTCGCGAAGGAGAATCCCGACGTCTCCTGGAAGCTGCTGCAGCACCTCGTGAACGTGCTCATGGAGGACCGCGCGCGCCGGGCGCAGGCCTTCATCCAGACGAGCTGAGGTCCCGAAGGCGACGATTGACAGGGCGCTTGGAAGAATGCGAAGCGCACCACGCCGCCCACGACCCCTGGAGACTCGCTTGCCCATAACCGAAGGTTCCCCTGCTCCCGACTTCACCTTGACGTCGGACACGGCGACACGGTCTCGCTCTCAGCCCTGAAGGGCAAGCCGGTCGTCCTCTACTTCTACCCCAAGGACGACACGCCCGGCTGTACGGGCAGGCCTGCGGGATCCGTGACGCGTGGGGGGAGTTCGAGCGCAGCGGCGCGGTCGTGCTCGGCGTCAGCCCGGACAGCGAGGCCTCGCACGTCAAGTTCAAGGAGAAGTTCGAGCTCCCGTTCACGCTTCTCGCCGACCCGGATCACGCGACTGCAGAGGCCTACGGCGTCTGGGTCGAGAAGTCGAGGTACGGGAAGACCTACATGGGCGTCGAGCGCTCCACATTCGTCGTCGACGCAGACGGGAAGCTGGCGAAGGTGATGCGGAAGGTCAAGCCCGAGACGCACGCCGACGACGTCCTGGCCGCTCTCGGCTCCTCGGTCTCCTGACGCCCGGGGCTCACCGAGCGAGTCCCGGAGACGACGAAGGGAGGCCGGAAGCCTCCCTTTCGCGATGCGGATGAGAGGACTTGAACCTCCACGCCCCGAAAGGCACACGGACCTGAACCGTGCGCGTCTACCAATTCCGCCACATCCGCGCGACGGTGAATTCTAGCCAGCGGCACGCCTGCTGGCATCCTGCACGGCAACCGCCAGTCCACTTTGGCGTCAAACCGACCATGACCCGGATCTTCGCCCTGACCTGCGCGCTCGCCCTCTGCTGCCTTCCCGCGGCGTCGGCCGCGCGTGAGGCGACGCAAGTAGGCGGCGCGGGCGGGGCGGCAACCGAGGTCGTCGTCACGCTGTCCTCGCCGCCCCTTGCCGGGCGCGGAGGCGCCGCTGCACGGGCAGCGGTCGACCGGGAACAGGCACGATTCGCCGCTGCGCTGCGCTCGACGATCCCCACCGCCCGGATCCGCTGGCGCTACCGGATCGTGCTCAACGGCGCCGCCGTCGTCGTCCCGCGGGACGCCGTCTCCACGCTCCGGTCGCTTCCCGGCGTGAGGTCGGTCGACTCGAGCATCGCCTACCCGGTCTCCACCACGACGGCCGCACGGAAGGCAACGGCCGCGAGGACGTGGCAGACCGGACTCGCGAACCAGGGCGACGGCATGAAGATCGGGATCATCGACGACGGCGTCGACCAGACCCACCGCTACTTCTCACCCGCCGGGTACACGATGCCGCCCGGCTTCCCGAAAGGACAGGCGGCCTACACGACCGCGAAGGTGATCGTCGCGCGCGCCTTCGCTCCCGCCGGAACGACCTGGAAGTACGCCGGCAAGCCATTCGACCCGGTGGAGTCCGGGCACGCGACGCACGTCGCCGGCATCGCCGCCGGAAACGCGGGCACCTCGACCGGGAGCACGACGGTCTCGGGAGTCGCCCCGCGCGCGTACATCGGCAACTACAAGGCGCTCAGCGTCCCGACGCCCGGCGTCGGGCTCGACGGCAACGCCGCCGAGATCGTCGCCGCGATCGAGGCAGCAGTGAAAGACGGCATGGATGTGATCAACCTCTCGATCGGGGAGCCGGAGGTGGAGCCGTCGCGTGACCTCGTCGCACGCGCGCTCGACGCAGCGGCCGCCGCAGGCGTCGTCCCCGTCGTCGCCGCCGGGAACGACTACGACGACTTCGGCCGCGGCTCGCTCTCCTCGCCGGGCACGTCCGACCGCGCCATCACCGTGGCTGCGGTCACGAACCCGAGCTCGGGCCGGGCGAGCCTGGCCGGGTTCAGCAGCTCCGGGCCCTCGGCGCTGTCGCTCCGGCTGAAGCCCGACATCAGCGCGCCGGGCGTCTCGATCCTCTCGTCCGTACCCGGGAACGAGTGGGCGGCGATGTCCGGCACGTCCATGGCGACGCCCCAGATCTCCGGCGCCGCGGCGCTCCTACGGGAGAGGCATCCCGACTGGTCGGTGGCGATGATCAGAGCCGCTCTCGTCGAGACCGGGACCGCCGTCGACGTCGACGGTCAGCCCGCGCCTCCGACGAGGGGAGGCGGTGGGCTCGCCGACCCGTTGAAGGCGGACGTGCCGCTCGTCGTCGCCTCTCCCGTCTCGGTCTCGTTCGGGCTCGTCAAGGCAGGCGCCACCGCGCCGGCCCGCGTCACCCTCGCCGACACCGGAGGTGGCGCCGGGGTGTGGGACGTCGCCGTCGAGACCGTCGCGGCGTCCCCCGGAGCGAGCCTCGCGGTGCCCGCGACCGTCGCCATGCCCGGGCCGCTCGACCTCGTCGCGGTCACGACCGCCGCGGCCGTCGACGGCGACCTCAGCGGCTTCGTGCGGCTGACCCGCGGCACCGACGTCCGCCGGCTCCCGTTCTGGCTGCACGTGTCGCGACCGGAGCTCGGGGGCGCGGCGTCCGCGCCCATCGGCGCGGCGGGGCTGCACACCGGCAACACGAGCGGCAAGCCGTCCCTCGTCTCCCGCTACCGCTACCCGGACGTTCCGGCCGGGGGCGCCGTTTCGTCCACGCTGCGGGGGCCCGAGCAGGTGTTCCGCGTGACGCTGAGGAGACCCGTGGCCAACTTCGGCGTGGCGATCATCGAGCGCGCCTCGGGCGTGCAGGTCGAGCCCCGCGTCGTCGCGGCCGGGAACGAGAACGAGCTCACCGGCTACCCGGCGCTGCCCGTCAACCTCAACCCGTACCTCGCGCAGTTCGGGGCTCCGGTACTCGCGGCCGGGGCCGTGCGCCCGCTCGCGGGCGCCTACGACGTCGTCTTCGACAGCACGACAGAGGATGGAGCGGGAAGCTTCACCTTCCGCTACTGGCTCGACGACACACGACCCCCGACCGTGACGCTCCAGCAGCCGCGTGTGTCCCGCGGCACCCCGCTCGTCGTGCGCGTCAACGATGCCGGCTCGGGCGTCGATCCCGCGACCGTCAAGGTCACGGTCGACGGCACCGACGCGCGCGGTTCCGCTGCGCGCGGGCATGATGCGGATCCCGACGGCGACGCTCAAGCGGGGGCCGCACGTGCTTCGCGTACAGGCGTCCGACTACCAGGAGTCGCGGAACATGGAGAACGTGCCGCCGATCCTCCCGAATACGCGTGTGCTCAGCGTGAGGATCGTCGTCCGCTGACCTGCGCTCGCGTTCGGCCTTTCAGTCCGGAGAGAGGCTGAAGCCCCTCACCAGAGGTTCAGTGCGGGTCCCGCTCCTCGATCGTCGGCAGCGCCTCGAGATCGGCCTGGACGCTGCGGACGAACTCGTCGTCGTCCGTCGACACGACGCGGAGCTTCGCCTTCCGCTTCTCGCGCTCACGCTGGCGCCGGGCGTCGGCGCCTACGAGACGCTCGAACCTTGGCCACTCCGCGGCGACGACGATGCCGATGCCGATCGCGAGCAGCACGATCCACGGCCAACTCACGGCATCAGTGTAGCCGCCGAGTGCGGCGTCTCACAACGTGAGACAGGAAAGCATCGTTGCGAGACACCCCCTCCAGGCGGCGCCGGCCACTCTCTACCTCGCGCCCTCGACCCAGATCTCCATGGCCAGATCCGCGAGCGGCACGCCACCCGCCGGTGTCACGAGCCACGTGTCCTGCATGTAGAGGCAGTCCTCCCCGTTCACGGCGATGGCGTGTGGGTGCATCGAGAGGACCATGTTCTCCTCCAGCTCGGTCTCGACCCCCTCCCCCACCTTCGGGAACTCGATCATCGTCATCCCGATCGAGTGCCCCGTGACGTGGCCCAGGTGGTAGCCGCGCTCCTGGAATCCTCGCGAGACGGCCGTGTGCACGTCGTGGCAGCTCGCGCCCGCATGGATGGCCGTGCGCGCGGCCTCGTAGTACTCCGTGTACGCCTCCATCATCTGCTTCGTATCGTCGGACGGCTCGACGCCGGCGGCGCAGACGGCCCGTGAGACCTCGACCCAGTGCATCCCCGGCCCCGCGACCTCGAGCGACGGGAGCACGAAGCCCCCCAGCACCTCGTCCGAGCGCGCGATCTTGAACTCGGGGCGCGCGTACGTGTCGGTCCCGGTCAGCACCATGTTCATGGTCAGACGTCCGCATCCCTCCGCCACGAACCACTCCTCCGCCGCGGCCATGACCTCGGCCGCGGTCTTGCCGGGGGCGTACGCCTCGTACCAGATCTCGAACCCGCGCTGGTTGATGCGGACGGAGTCGCGCACCGATTCGAGCTCGGCCTCGCTCTTGACCGCGCGGGCGAGATCGAACTCGACGTCGAAGGGAACCAGCTCGATCCCGTCGAGCGCCTGGTAGTCGCGCACGGCCATGATGTAGTCGAGGCCGAAGACGCCGACGCGCTTCCAGCCCCCGGCGCGAGCCTGAGCGGCGATGTGCTCCCCGGGGCGCGGATGGAACACCTGCTCGAGCGCAGTCGTCCCGTGCTCGCCGACGTACCTCGCCTCCGAGGGGAAGACGACCGAGACGCTCCCGTCAGCGGGTACGACGACGTAGGCATAGCGGTGCACGATCTGGAACCCCGACATATAGGTGACGGCGCCCTCGAACCCGCTGTACTCGCTGCCCGACACGATCAGGGCGTCGAGATCGTGCGCCTCCAGCGCCGCCCTGACGTTCCGGTGCCGCCGCTCGAGCTCTGCTCCTAGGTCCACGAGGCTTCAACTCCTTTGACGAGTGCGGTGATCGTGTCGTGCGCCGGGGTCGGCACGCCGAGCTCCCGGCCGAAGCGGGCGATGCCGCCGTTGAGGAAGTCGATCTCGGTTGGACGGCGGGCCTCGATGTCCTGGAGCATCGACGCCTTGTGGCCGTAGGCGACTTCCGGCTTTGCAGCGTGGTCGATCAGGTCCTCCGGATCCGCATCGAGCGTGATGCCCTGCGCGGCCGCGACGGCCTTGCCCTCGTCGACGAGCGCGGTGACGAGCGCGCGAAGGTCGGGTCGCTCGCAGACGCGCCCGTGCGTGAGCCCCGTCAGGGCGCCGATCGGGTTCGTGGACGCGTTGAAGATGACCTTGCGCCACTGCGCGGGCCGCGCATCTGCGACGGCGCTCGCGGGCATCCCGCCGCGCGTGCATGCGTCTGCGAGCCGCTCGACCTCGCCCATGGTGGCGGGCGCGGGCTCGAAGGGCGAGAACGTCGTGTCGCCCTTGACGTCCCACTGGACGTGCCCGGGCTCGAGCAGCTTGCCGGCCGGGAAGGTCGTGCCGCGGATGACGCGGGAGACGTGACGGGCGAGCGTCTCTTCGTTCCCGACGCCGTTCATGACGGACGCGACGGCGCCGTCGGCGAAGGCGTGCGCGGTCGTGGTGATGGCGATGTCCGCGTGCATCGCCTTCGTGGCGACGATCCCGAAGTCGCACTGCGGCAGGGTCGACGCATCCGACGTCGCGCGTAGGCGGCCGAGGACGTCGCCCGCACCGGACAGGCGCAGGCCGTTCTCGTTGATCGCGTCGACGTGGGCCTGGTAGGGGTCGAACGCCCAGACCTCGACGTCGGCGAGCGTGGCGAGATTGGCCGCGAAAGAGCGACCCCACCGCTCCGCAGCCGATGATGCAGACTCTCATGGCGACTCTCCCCGAGCGACGGCGGGACGGTGGGGGTGCAGGCGGCCGAGCGAGAACTCGCGGCCGCCGGTCAGACCGGAAGGGCGCACGACGAGCACGAGCCCCATGAGGAGCCCGACCACGACGATGCGCGTGCCCGCCGGGAGGTCGATCGTGCGACCGGCGACGCCGAGCCCGTTCTCGGCCTCGGCGAGCAGCGAGTCGAGCCCGGAGACGGCGAGCGCGCCGACGACGGCGCCCCACAGGCTCGTCATGCCGCCGATCACGAGCATCGCGAGCGTGATGAAGGTCAGATCGAGGTACAGCGAGTCGGCGCCCGTGGGCAGCAGGTGCACGTAGAGGCCGCCGGCGAACCCTGCCAGGAGCCCCGAGATGGTGAACGAGACGAGCCGCTGCCGGTACGACGGAGATCCCGACCGCGCGGGCCGCGGCGGGATCGTCCCGGGCCGCGCGCAGCTGCCGCCCGAAGCGGCTTCTCTGGTAGACGAACGCGGCGACGACCACGAGCAGCGCGCCGACCGTCGCCTGCAGCAAGCCGGTCGTCTCGGGCACCGAGGAGAACACGTTCAGCCCCGGCCCGACCTTGTCGGTGTAGCGGAGGACGTTGTTCGTGATCTCCAGCACGGCGAACGTCGCGATGCCCGCCGCGAGCCCCGAGAGGCGCATGAGAGCGAGGCCGGCGAGCAGCGCGAACACTCCGCCGGCGGCCGCGGCGATCGCGAGCGAGGGGACGTTGCCGACCGTCGTGTCGCGGAGGAAGCCCGCGAGGTTCGGCATCGTCGCCGGCTTTTCCTCGCTCGGCACCGAGAGGACACCGGCCGCCCAGGCGCCCACGGCGACGAAGCTGATGTGGCCGAACGAGACGACGCCGGAGTTGCCGACGAAGACGTAGAGCGCAACCACGAAGGCGACCGCGACGAGCGCGTTGATGAAGTAGATCTGCGACGCGCGGTCGGTCAGCGAGCCGAGCAGCGCCGCGCCCACGATGAGAACGGCCGGCGCCACGAGCTGCGGCCAGGCGCGCACGACGTTCATACCCGCTCCACCGTGCCCGCTCCCCGCGTGAATACCCGCGGGCCGCACGAGGAGGACGAGAATGACGAGGCCGAAGAGGAGCGAGGGAAGGTACTGACTCTGGTCGGTCGGGAGCGCGCCGCCGAGCAGGCCCGAGACGTAGCCGATCGCGAAGCCGCCGAGGGTCGCCGAGAACAGCCTGTTCATCCCGCCGACGACGACGCCCGCGAGCACGACGATCGTGTCCTGGAGGGCGAACCCGGTGTCACGAGCGGGAACTGGATCGTGAGCATCACCGCGACGATGGCGGCCAGGAGCCCGGAGATCAGCACGGCCGACGCGATCACGCGGTTTGCCCGCACGCCGAGGAGGCGCGCGGTGGTGAAGTCCATCGAGGCCGCCCGCATGTGGAGCCCGATCGACGTGCGCTCGAGCAGGAGGACGAGCGCCCCGAGGCAGATCGCCGCCACGACGATCGCGACGATCGTGACTTTTCTGATCTCGAGGCTTCCGATCGTGACCGGGCGGTTGAGCGTCACGAGCGACGCCGCGGGCTTCCCGAGCGGCCCGAACCACAGGAGCGCGATGCTCTGGAGCAGGAAGGCGACGGCGAAGGTGGCCACGAGCATCACGGCCGGTGACTGGAGTCGTAGCGGACGGAAGACCAGCCACTCGAGCGCCACGGAGAGCGACAGGACGACCGCGAAGCAGAGGGCGATGCCAGCCCAGACGGGCCAGTCCCACTCGGACGCGAGCGCCAGCGCGAACGCGCCGGCCATGATCAGCTGGCCGTAGGCGAAGTTGACGAGCCGGAGGACGCCGAACACGAGGCCGATGCCGACCGCCATGAGGGCGTAGACAGCGCCGAGGCCGATGGCGTCGATCTGGACCTGAAGGTCGACCACATCCCGGGCGAAACTGGCAACGACGTAGTCACGAGAGGTACGCGGCCACGAGCCTGTCGGTGTCCAGGGCATCTTGCGGGTCGAGAACGAGCCGAAGCTCTCCGTTCGCCATCAGGTACGTGCGGTCGGCGAAGCCGATCGTGCGCTGGGCGCGCTGCTCGACGAGCAGCACCGTCACGCCGCGTCGCCGAATCTCGGCGAGCGCGTCGAAGACGATGTCGACGATCTTCGGCGCGAGCCCGAGCGACGGCTCGTCCAGGAGGAGCATCCCCGGCCGTCGACGAGTGCCCGGCGATCGCAAGCTGCTGCTGCTGACCGCCCGACAGCGCCCCCGCATGCCGTCGCCGGAACTCGCCCACGACCGGGAACAGCTCGAACATCGCCTCGAGATCGGCCTCCGCTCCCGACCGGTCCGACCGTGCCGCCATCCCGAGCCGGAGGTTCTCCTCGACCGTCAGATCGCCGTAGATCCGGCGCCCCTCGGCACGAGTGCGACCCCGCGCGCGCGATCTCCTCGGGGGCGCGGCCCCGGAGGACCGGCCCGCGAGCTTCACGTCGCCAGAGGCCACGGGCAGTCCACCCATGATCGCGAGCAGGGTCGTGGACTTTCCGGCGCCGTTCGGGCCGATCAGCCCGACGATCTCGCCCTCGCCCACGACGAAGGAGAGATCGCGCACCGCCGGTACGGCGCCGTACCGCACCTCCAGGGCATCGACATCGAGCAGATGACCGCTCACGGGGCGTCATCCCTCACGGCGGAGTCGCCGAGGTACGCGGCGGCGACGTCGAGGTTGGCGCGAATCTCGTCCGGGGCACCACCCGCCAGCATCCGGCCCTGGTCGAGAACGTAGATGCGGTCGCAGACGTCCATGACGAGAGCCATGTTGTGGTCGATCAGAAGGACGCCGGCGCCGTAGTCGTCGCGAACCGAGCGGACGACCTTCGCGAACGCCGACACCTCCGCCTCCGGAAGGCCCGCCGCGGGCTCGTCCATCAGGACGAACCGTGGCCTCGTCGCGAGCGCGCGGGCCACACCGAGACGGCGCTCGTGGCCGTGCGGGAGGTTCGCAGCCGGAGCGTCCGCATAGCGCGCCAGGCCGAGCCCCGCCAGGAGCCGTCCGCCCGCTCCCGTCGTGCGGCGAAGCTCCCGTTCCCAGCGCTGCGACCTCGACGTTCTCCCGGACCGAGAGGCCCCGGAAGGCATGGCTGTGCTGGAAGGTCCGCGTGAGGCCTGCCCGGCCGCGGCGGTCAGGGCTCCAGCGGGTCACGTCGCGTCCGCTGAGCTCGACCGAGCCCTCGTCGGCGCGGTCGAAGCCGGTCAGCAGGTTGACGAGCGTCGACTTCCCCGCACCGTTCGGTCCGATCAACCCCACGACCTCGTGGTCGTGGAGCTCGAGGTCGACGTCGGCGAGCGCCTGCACGCCCTGGAAGGACCGCGACACTCCGGCGGCCCGGAGGATGTCTCCGGGCCGCCGGTCTTCGTTTGCCTTCGTCTCGACGCCGCCCAAGTGCCCTAGATCTTCGGGACGACCTTCGCGACGACCGTGCCGACCACCTTCGCCTGGTTGTCCTGGATCCTGATCACCCGGTACCGGCGACCGAAGACCGAGTGCAAGCTCGGCGTGAAGCTCACGAGCCCCGAGAGCGTCGGGACCTTCCTGAACTTCTCGAGCTGGGCCGCGAGCGCCAGACCCTGGGTCGACTTGGCGCGACGGATCGCGGTTGCGACGCCGTCGATCGCCGCCGGGCCGGTGATGAAGCCTCCGGTCCCCGCCTTCACCTGCTTGGCGAGCGTGTTCACTGCGGGGACGGGATCGTCGCCGAAGACCGACGCATAGGTCACGAAGTAGTAGTTGACGGCGGGCTGGTCCTTCGAGACCCAGTAGGTGCCGTCACCGGCCCAGGAGTTGAGGAACGGCGTCTCGTTGCCGAGCGACCGGAGGCCGTTCATGATCGTCGGCATCGCCGCCCAAGGCGGTGCCGTCGCGGTCACGATGACGTCGGCCTTGACCCCGTTCAGTCGCGTCGTCACGGCCTGCCACGACGCCGCGTTTCCGCCGCCGGCCGGCGCGGACTGATACGTCTCGTTCGCCACGATCTTGCCGCCCAGTTGCTTCCACCGTGCCTCGAACGCCTGCACGACGTTCTGAAGTACACGATCACGGTGTCGGTCGCGAGCGCCGCGTTGCGCCAGCCCTTCGACCACGCAAACTCGGCCATTGCCGAGCCCTCGTCCTGAGCCACGTTGCCGAACGTGAACGCGAGGCGTCCCTTCGGGCCGAACCGCTTCGGCCCCATCTGGTCCGTGCCGATGCACGGTGCAACCGCGAGCACGCCCCGGTTGATCGCCTCCTGGACGACGGGGGCGGCGAGATCGACGTCGCAGGTCGTGAAGATGATGTTGGCTCCCTGGCCGAGGAGCTTCGCCGCACACGCCTTCGCGATCGCCGGCTTGTTGCCCTGGGTATCGCACGTGATGATCTTCATCGGACGCCCGCGAACGCCGCCGGCGGCGTTGACCGCCTTCACCCGCAGCTGAGCCGCGGCCAGCGCCGGGCCGTCGAACGGGGCCATGCCGCCCTTGCTGTCGAACGCCCAGCCGATGACGATCGGCCGAGCAGCGGCAGACGAGGTGCCTGCCACGAGCGCGACGACGGTGATAGCCGCCGCGAGAAGCGCGACAAAGCCGCGCTTGATCTTCCGTTCCATTACGCCCTCCTCCGAACATGTGACGCGTTTGACGATGACGGGGTCAGTTCCACGGATCCTCCTTCGCCTTGACGAGCCGGTAGAGCGCCGTGTGCAGTGGCACTGCGACCCCGTGGCGCTCCGCCTCGCGGACGAGCGAGCCGGTGATCAGGTCGATCTCGGTCGTCCTGTGTGCTTCGACGTCCTCGAGCATCGACGGATAGTGCGCGTGGCCTCGCCGGGTCGCGTGCACGTTCATCTCCCACGGGTCCTCGTAGAGCTCGATGCCCGCCGCCGCCGCGACGGCCTTGCCCTCGTCGACGAGGTCATGGACGAGATGACCGAGGTCGGCGGGTGTCTCCTCGCGCGCGAAGTGCGCGTCGTGCGGCAGCCCGGTGAGGGCCGCCACCGCGTTCACGGTCGCGTTGAAGATCAGCTTCGACCAGCGGGCCGGGCGCAGGTCGGGGAACGTCTCGGCCTTCAGGCCGGAACCGCGAACGAGCTCGCCGATCTCCTCGACCCGCTCGTACGGGGTCTCTTCGTACGGTCCCATCCACGTTGCGGTGTCGAGGATGTACTCGACCTCCGTGTCCGAGTGCTTCGTGCCGGACATGAACGTCACCGCGGAGACGAGCGGCCAGTCGCCGCGTGCGCGAACGACCTCCTCGGCGCCGAGCCCGTTGAGCGTCGTCATGATCGTCGCCTCCGGGAAGCGGCCCTCGAGCGAGGCTGCGGCATCCTCGAGGCCCTCGGCCTTCGTCGCGACGATCCCCAGGTCGAACGCCGGCAGCTCGTCGGGATCGCGCGTCGCGAAGATGGTCGCGTGGCGGTCGCTACGGCCGGTCACGCGGAGCCCGTCGCGGTTGAGCGCGTCGGCGTGGTCCTGCCGCCGAGTCAGCACCGAGACCTCGGCAACCTCCGCGAGATGACCCGCGAAGAGGCTGCCGATCACCCCTGCACCGATCACGCAGACACGCTCGATCACGAACCGGCCTGTGCGAGCTCGGCCGAGCCCGCCGAACGGACCCGCGGCATGACCGCGGCGGCGAACAGCTCCTGGTTCTTGATCGCCATCCAGTGCGGCGCGCCGCCCGCGTTCACTGTGATGCCGATCTCGCGATATCCCCGGGCAGATCTTCCTGGTCTCCGCGACCCGCGCGACGATGTCGTCGGGCGTGCCGACCGAGACGTAGTCGTCGTCGACGAGCGCCGAACGACACGTCGGCG
>CAVTQW010000003.1:0-170359 GCA_963736945.1 uncultured Thermoleophilia bacterium | reverse complement strand
CATGTGGGACACTCTCGGATGCGGCGGTGAGACCCAGGCCCTGATCTGGCATCCCGGGCTCAAGAAGGTCATAGGGATCAATGCGCTGGGCGTGGCGCCGACCGGAGCCACGCCGGAGTTCTATCGCTCCAAGGGATTCAAGTACCCGCCCGAGTACGGTCCGCTGGCCGCGGTCACTCCTGGCACGCCCGGAGGCCTCATGGTCATGCTCGCCGAGTATGGCACCCTCTCGCTCGCGGAGGTGCTGGCGCCGGCGATTCAGATGGCCGAGGGGTATCCGATGGAGGCGCAGGCCGCGAACCTGGTCGAAAATTTCAAAGCCAAATACAAAGAGTGGCCGTACGCGGCGAAGGTGATGCTCACCCACCCGGGCGAAGCGCGGGAAGCGCCGGAGCCGGGCGAGATCTTCAAGCAGGCCGACCTGGCGGCCACGTTCCGCAAGCTGGTCGAGACCGAGCAGGCGGCGCTCAAGGCCGGGAAGAGCCGGAAGGAGGCGATCTACGCCGCGAACGATCGGTTCTATCGCGGGGACATCGCCGCCGAAATCGCGCGCAGCGTGCAGGAACAGGGCGGCCTCATCACTACGGCCGACCTCGCCAACTGGAAGGTCAGGATCGAGGAGCCGGTCGCGACGACCTACAAGGGGATCACGGTCTACAAACTCCCCTTCTGGCAGCAGGGTCCGGCGATGCTCCAGGCGCTCAACATTCTGGAGCAGGTGGATCTCAAGCCCATGGGCTACAACTCGCCCCGGTACCTGCACGCGCTCTATCAGACGATGAGCCTTGCCTTCGCGGACCGCGATTTCTACTACGGCGATCCGTACTTCCCGCCTGAGGAGCCGGTGAAGGGGCTCCTGTCCAAGGAGTACGCGAAGCAGCGCCTGGCGCAGATCGACTGGGCGAAGAACGACCCCGCGATCCGGCCGGGTGATCCGTATCCCTTCCAGGGGGAGACCAATCCGTTCAAGGAGCTGCTCTCCCGCTGGAGTGTCTCGGGAACGCCCGATGTCGCTCCGCAGACCGGCCAGCAGGACCGCCCGCCACCCGCGAGCGACGAGGCGTTCTTCGAGTCGTTCTACGCGGGAACCACCTCGATCCAGGCCGCGGACGAGCAGGGCTGGGTGGTCTCGGTCACGCCGAGCGGGGGATGGATCCCCGCGGTGATCGCGGGGAATACGGGGATAGGACTATCGCAGCGGGCGCAGAGTTTCGTCACCGAGGAGGCCGACGGTCCCTTCAACGTCATCGCGCCGGGCAAGCGGCCCCGGGTGACACTCACTCCGACTCTCGCGGTCAAGGACGGGGCGCCGTTCATCTCGTTCGCGGTACAGGGCGGGGACTCGCAGGACCAGAACCTGCTTCAGTTCTTTCTCAACATGGTGGAGTGGGGCATGACGGTGCAGCAGGCGGTCGAGGCCCCGAACATGAACAGCTACCAGATGCGGAGCTCGTTCGGTGCCCACGAGTCTCGGCCGGGGCGCATGCTGGTGGCCGCGAGCACGCCCGATTCGGTGCAGTCGGCGCTCAAGGCCATGGGATATACCCTCGAGATCCAGCGGCTCACTTCGGGCCCCATCAACGCGATCTTCTTCGACGCCCGGCACCGGTCAATGTGGGGAGGGTCTTCGAATCATGGTGAGGATTACGGGATAGCGTGGTGAGTTGGGGTGCTGGGTTCCGGGCGCGGGGTGCTGGGTGCCGTGCCAGGTGCGGGGTGCTGGGTGCCCGTACTGCGTGCTCGGTACTGGGGCTCGCTCGCGAAGTACCGGGCACCGGGGACAAGCACCCAGCACCCCGGACCTGGTACGGCACCCAGCACCCAGACCCCAGAACCCAGCACCGTTAGTATTTGCTCGTGCCTGATCCCCGCTACCCTATCGGCGCCTTTGTGCGCCCGGCTTCGCTGGATGAGGCGGAACGACAGACCGCTATCCAGGAGATCCGTGAAGCGCCGCCGGCGCTGCGCGCCGCGCTCGCAGGCCTCGACCAGCGCCAGCTCGACACCCCCTACCGCCCGGGCGGATGGACGCTGCGCCAGGTGGCCCATCATCTCTCCGACAGCCACCTCAACGCTTACGTCCGCACCAAGCTCACGCTGACCGAGGAAATCCCCACCGTCAAGCCGTACGACGAAGCGGCGTGGGCGACGCTCCAGGACTCGATGCTGCCGGTCGAAGTCTCGCTCGGGTTGCTCGATGCCGTGCATGAGCGATGGCTGGTCCTGCTCGACAGCCTCTCCGAGAGTCAGTGGATCCGCACTTTCGTGCATCCCGAAGTGGGGCCGACGCGGCTCGACCAGCTGCTCGCGCTCTATTCCTGGCACGGGCGGCATCACATCGCACAAATCACGTCGCTGCGGGAACGCATGGGCTGGTAGGGTCATGGCCTGGATCAAGACCGTCGATCCGGACGACGCCTCGGGTCCGCTCAAAGCCGAGTATGAACGCGCCTTCGCCCGGGCGGGGCGGCTGTGGAATATCCTGCGACTCCAGAGTCTCAATCCCGAAGCGCTCAGGGCCTCGACCGCGTTCTACCTGGCCATCATGTACGGTGCCTCGCCCCTTTCCCGGGGGCGGCGAGAGATGCTGGCCGTGGTCGTCTCCCGCACCAACGGGTGCCACTATTGAATTGATTCGCACGCGCACGACCTCCGGGGCGAGGTCGCCGATTTCGGTTTGACTGACGGGGACGCGGCCGACGCGTTCGTCGAGCATATCGCGCGCGACTGGCGGCGGGCGGGACTGGGCAGCGCGGACACCGTGCTCTGCGAGTACGCGGAGGAGCTCTCGAATGCGCCGGCCACGATCGGACCGGCCGGCGTCGGGCGGCTTCGCGCGGCGGGCTTCGACGACCGCGCCATCCATGATGCGACGCAAGTGATCGGCTATTTCAACTACATCAACCGTCTCGCCGATGGACTGGGCGTGGACCGGGAGGCCTGGATCAGGGCATGGGGCGATGCTGACGGTTGACGAGCTGAACGCGCGCGCGGCGGCGCTCGCCGAGGAGCCTCTGCTTGGCGCTCTTGCGCCACGGTGCGCGCGCGGGTCGAACGGGTCCTCCGTGAATCGCCGCCCATCCCCGTACGCAAGGCGCTGCTCTCCCGCGACGGCGGGGTCTGCCCCCACGACGGAGCGATGCTGCTCTTCGATCCGTGGCAGCCGTCGGCCCACAAGTGTCCCCGCTGCGGTCGCGTTGCGACCGGTGAGCGTCACGACGGGCACTGGGCGCGGGCAGGTCACCTCTGGGTTGCGGAACGGATCGCCGACCTGGCCACGCTCGCGGCCCTCGAAGGCGACGAGGATGCCGCGGCGCGCGCACGCGAGCTGCTGGTGCGCTCGGCCGCGGTCTACGCCGAAGTGCCCAACCGCGACAACGTGCTGGGACCGACCCATCTCTTCTTCTCCACCTATCTCGAGAGCATCTGGATCACGAGCTGGCTCGGCGGCGCCTTCCTGCTCCGGCAGGCCGACCAGCTCGATGAGGCGACGGCCGCCGCGGTCGAGTCGGTCGCGGAGGAATCCGCGACCCTGATCGGCGAGTTCAACGAGGGGCTCTCCAACCGGCAGACCTGGAATTCGGCGGCCCTGGTGGCCTTGGGCGCCTGGTTCGGGGACGAGGAGCTGGCGCAGAACGCGGTCGAGTCGCGTACCGGTCTCCTGGGCCATCTCACCGATGGTTTCCAGGGCGATGAAGCGGCGTGGTGGGAAGGCGAGAATTACCATCTCTTCGCCGCGCGCGGCCTCACGATCGGACTCTCGTGGGCCAGGCTGCTTGGCTTCGACCTGCTGGAAGAGCCGGAGCTTCGGGCGCACTATCGCACGGCCATGCTGGCGCCGGCGCTCAGCGCGTTGCCCGATCTCACGTACCCGGCGCGCAAGGATTCGCGCTACGGCGTGCAGCTGGCGCAGCCGGCTTATCTGGAAACGTGGGAAATCGCCCGTTCCTGGCTCGAGCCGGACCCGCGAATCGACGGGTGGCTGACCGCGCTCTACGCAACGACTCCGCGTCCCGCGGACCAGTATGATGCCTGGCTCCACGACGCGGGACTGCCGCTCCGATCATCGCGAAGCCGCGGCGACCTGTCATGGTGGGCACTGCTGGCCGCCGACCCGCGCGAGCTGGACTCCTCGGAGCCTCTTGCGCTGCCGAGCGTCCTGCTCGCTTCGCAGGGCCTGGCCATTCTTCGCGCGGACGACCGGTACGCCGCTCTCGAGTGCGGTGAAGGCGGCGGAGGCCACGGCCATCCAGACCGCCTGCATCTCACCCTGCACGCCCGCGGTGTGCATTGGCTGCCCGATCCGGGCACCGGGTCCTACGTCGAGCCTTCGCTCTTCTGGTACCGGAGCGCGAGAGCGCACAATGCACCGACGGTGGACGGTGAGTCGCCGACACCAGCCAAGTGCCTGGCTTTCGAGGCGGCGGACTCGTGGGGATGGGCCCGCGCATCGGCGGGGCCGTTCATCAGGACTGTCGTGGCGGGCCCGGACCTGATCGTGGACCTGGTGGAAAGCACGCCGGGACCACGGACAGTCGAGCTTCCCTGGCATCTGCACGGTGCGGCCCGAGTCCTGAGCGACGGAACGTGGGAGAAGGCCGAACTCGACGAACCGCCGCTCGCATGCGAGCGATTCGTGCCCGCGACTGCGGGGCCGGTCGCGATCGAATCCGGGATGAATGGCGCAACAGTGCGATTGCACCTGTTCGGGGAGGCCACGCTCCTCCGTGCCAGCGGTCCGGGGCTACCGGGATCGACCGAACCAGAACCGTACTTCATCCGCAGGGCTCGAGAGGGCGGATGGCTTGCAGCGATCATCGATCTCGATCCTGCCGCCGGCGGCGTTGCGGAGTGGAGTGCGAACGGCGCGACGATGGTCCGTGAGGGCGGCAGGGTCGAGGTGACGATCACGCCGACGCGGGCGTCGATTTCTCACCCGGTCGGCAAGGTGGCCCTCGCCGGACTCCGCGATACGCGGGTGATCCCGCCGCCCCTTATCTCCGAGCGTCCAGCCTGGGAGGCCCGCACACTCGCGCCCCACGCCTGGACGGCGCCCGCGCTCGACGCGACGCTGGAGGGCTTCGACCTCGACCATCCACTCTCGCTCGACGGCGAACATCAGTATCGTCGCAGCGAGGAGCCCTACGACGCCGAGCGTTTCTCGGCCACGGCCTGGGTCAACTGGGACCAGCAGGGCATCTACGTGGCGGTCGAGGTCCGGAAGCCCGAGATGGTACTCCGGAGTTCCGACGCTCCGCCGCTCGAGCTGGACAACGAGGCGGACGATATCCACCAGGACGGTCTGCAGATCTATCTGCGGTATCCTGATGGCGAGGCGGCGGGGTTTGTGGTCCTGCCCGATGAATCCGGTGTTCTGCGATCGAGACCGGTGGGTCGTGAGATCGGAACCTCGGTCGAGGGTGCCTGGGCCGAAACAGACGAAGGCTACTCGGCGACACTCGCGCTCCGGGATCCCAGGCTGGAGTCCTTCCGGCCCGGTGAGACCCTCGGGTTCGATCTTGTCATCAATGAGATGACCAGCGAGCGCGTACGACGGCTGGGCCAGCTGGTGTGGTCGGGCGATGGGGGCTGGACCTATCTGCGGGGAGACCGCGGCGCGGCGTCGGGGACCATTGAGCTGGGCTGAAGAGCGCAGCAAAGAGCAAAGAGCAAAGAGCAAACCCGTAGGCGAAAGGCGCACCATGCGTTCATCGCTGTTGCTGCTCCCACTGGCTGTCGGTGCGTGCTCCGCGCCGGTCAACCGGTTCGCCGACTTCGTATTTCAGGGCGGGACGATCCTCACGATGGATTCCACGACACCGCGGGCGACTTCGGTCGCGGTGAAGGGTGGTCGCATCATGTATGTCGGCGCCGACTCGGGCGCCGAGCGGTGGATCGGATCGCGGACCCTGATCGTGCGACTGGAAGGCAAGACGCTGTTGCCGTCCTTCGAGGACGCGCACATGCATCCGATTACCGGCGGCCTTGACCTCCTGGGCTGCGACCTGACGGGTAAGCGGAGCCGCGAGGCGGTCGTGGAACGAATCCGCGCCTGCGCGGACTCGCTGCCTGCGGGTGCGTGGCTGGTGGGCTCGAACTGGGAACTGCCGACCTTTCCGGCCGCGAATCCCCGCCGAGAGCTGCTGGACTCGCTTGCTCCGGGTCGCCCGGCCTGGTTCACGGCGTCGGATGGGCATTCCGGGTGGGCCAACACCGAGGCCCTGACGAAGGCCGGCATTAAGGCCGACACGCCTGATCCCGCCAACGGGCGGATCGAGCGCGATCGCAACCGTTCTCCATCCGGAACGCTGCGTGAATCCGCCATGGGCCTGGTCTCGCAGGTTGTTCCCGAGCCCACCACCGAGCAGTGGCGCGAGGGACTCCGTCGTGCGCTCCGGATGATGCACGCTGCCGGCATTACCGCCGCGCAGGAGGCCGCGGGAAACCTCGGGCTGCTCCAGGTCTACCGTGACCTCGACGGGCTGGAGCACGATCTCGCGGGCCACCCTCCGTTCCGACAACACGGTCTACGCCCAGCTCACGCTCGACGTCGGCCCCGACCGGGTCGGCGAGATGGCGCGGAAGCTCGGCGTCCGGTCACCGCTCCAGGTCGGCGGCCACTACGTGCCCGCGATGGGCCTCGGCTCGGTTGCGGTCTCGCCGCTCGACATGGCTTCGGCCTATGCCACGCTGGCCGCGGGCGGCGTGTACTCCGAGCCGACCGCGATCCGCAAGGTCGTCCTTCCGAACGGCAAGGAGGACACCAAGGCCGGCTGGGGTCGCCCGGAGCGGACGCGCGTGATCCCCGACGGAGTGGCGTGGAAGGTGACCCAGATCCTGCAGGACAACGTGCGCTACGGCACCGGCACCCGGGCGTACTTCGGTCGGCCGGCGGCCGGCAAGACGGGGACGACCGACAAGCACGCGGATGCCTGGTTCGTCGGCTACACGCCGGATCTGGCGACCGCCGTCTGGATGGGGTATCAGCGTGGCGAGATCCCGATGGAGAGCGTCCACGGGATCGCAGTCTCGGGCGGTAGCTTCCCGGCCGAGATGTGGCGCCTGATGATGGAGAGGTCGATCGGGCTGCGGCAGGCCAGGGACTTCCCGGAGCCGAGCGCCTATCCCACCTACCAGACCTTCCACCGGGGCCCGCTCGCCCTCAGCTACGACCCGTACTACGTCGCTCCTCCCGCTCCGAGCACGGAGACGACCTCCACCGAGACGACGCCGACCGCCACCAACCCGGCGCCGGCGAAGACGACTGCGACTGCTCCCACGCCCTCGCACCCGTGAGGCGCGGCCTCGCCGTGCCGGCGGGCGTGCTCGTCCTCGCGCTCGTCGCGTCCGCCTGCGCGCTCGCCTGGCGACCCGACTCGCCGCTCGTTCCCCGGCACGGCGGCAACGTCACCGGCACGGCTCCGCTCTTCCTCGCACTCCTCGCCGCGGCGTTCGCCGCATATCTCCTCGCACTCCTCGCGATCCGGAGACACGTGCCGGCACTGCGGGCCGTGGTCGTGCTCGCCGCCGCGATCCAACTCGTGCCGCTCGCGGCGCCGCTCTTGCTCTCGACGGACGGGTGGACGTACTGGTCCTACGGCTGGATCGGCTCGAGCGGCGGGGGGAACCCGTACAGGGACACGCCGCAGGACTTTCCCGAGAACCCCGCGCTCCCGTACATGGGGAAGGACTGGCGCGACACGAGCACCGTCTACGGCCCGGCGTTCACCATCGCCTCCGAGCCACTCGCCCGCGCCGCCGGCGGCTCCGACGAGGTCGCGGCCTGGACGTACAAGGCGCTGGCCGCCGCTGCCTCGCTCGGCGCGGCGCTCCTGGCGGGGAGGCTCGCGCGGCGCCGCGAGCTCGCCACGGCGTTCGTCGGCTGGAACCCGATCCTCGCCGTCCACCTCGCCGGCGGCGGGCACAACGACGCCTGGGTCGGAGCACTGATCCTGGCAGCGCTCGCGCTCTCGGCCTCCCGACGGCTGAACGGGTCGGGCGCGCTCTGGGTGCTCGCGGTCTTCGTCAAGTGGGTGCCGATCGTGTTCCTCGTGCTGCGCGCGCTCGAGTCGCGCGCGACCCGGCGAGGCCTCGGCTGGCGCGGGATCCTGGCGGCTGCGCTTGTCGTCGCAGTCGCCGCGACGGTGCTGTACGGGTTCGCGTGGCCGTTCGCGATCTTCCCCCTGGCCGGAAACGCGGCTCTCGAGACGAGCTACTCGATCCCGCACCGGCTGGAGGGCCTCGGCCTGCCGGACTTCGCGGCACTCGGCGTCGCGGTGACGGCGCTCGTCCTCGGTCTCGTCTGGCTCGGCCGCGAGGCGACGCGCGGCCGCGCTCGCCTCGGTCTCGCCGCCTGCCTCCTGCTGGTGACGACGCCGTACCTGGCGGTCTGGTACCTGGCGTGGACGGTGCCGCTCGTCGCCGCCGAGGAGGACAGGGCGGCGACCGTCGCCTGCGTCGCGCTTTGCGTGTACCTGCTGCCCCAGACGATCCCGGCCTAGTCGAACGTTGTGAGACGCCGCACCGGTCGGCGTCAGGCGGCCGGCGTGCGGGTGAGCACGACGATCCCGTCGTCGGCCCGCACGACGCGCCAACGGTCGTCGCTGCGGAAGCGGGCATAGGCAGCGGCGAACTTGCGGCCGAGCGCGTCGTCGAGGTAGCTCGGACGCGTCAGGTCGACCGCGACCCACTGCGCCTCTCGCAGGACCGGAAAGCTGAAGATGCGGCGGCGCTCCGACAGGTGCGCCCCGAGGCTGTTCGTCGCGCTCACCGGGACTCCCGGCGGGATCGTCCGCAAGAGCCGCGCGGCCACACGGTCGTGCGCCGTGACCACGTGCTCGCGGGTCGCGAGCTTCGAGCCGAACGGTACGTGGCGCCAGGCGGGCAGCGGCCCGAACGCGACACCTGACACCAGCACGACCACCACGAGGGCACGGCCGAGCAGAGGCGCGGTGCGAGGAATGCGGCGCTGGAGACGGGCGGCACCGAGCACGGCGCCTGCGACGAGCCCCGGGATGGCCCCCGCCGTGTAGTGGAAGTGGATCGAGGACTGTGTCGGAGTGCTCGAAAGCACGTTGAGGCCGAGCTCCGGAAGGGCGCTCGCGGCGACGAGGGGCGCAAGCAGCGGCAGCCCGGCGAGTGGCACGACGACATCGAGGAGGTACGAGAGGTCACGGCGCTCCGTCGCCGCCTCGAGTATCCGCAGTGGATGCAGAACGGCCGTCTTCACGATGCCGGCCGGCGACCCGCCCACCCCGGCGTAGCGCCCTTCGAACGGTGAGCCCCCTCCCGGCGCGTAGTGCGGCACGATCACCGCCGCAGCAACGACCGCGACGGCGAGGCCGGCGATCAGGATGACGAGCCCCGCCCGCCGCCGGCCGTGCGCCACCGCGTGCCAGATGCCGAGGACGGCGACCACGAGCCCGATCTGCTCCTTCGTCAGGCATGCGGCTCCCGCACAGAGGGCGAAGGGCAGCAGCCTGCCCTCGTCGAGGAACCAGATCGCCGCCAGGAGGAGGGGAGCCGCGAGCGCGACGGGATGGAAGTCGTCGACGACGAGCCACTGCGTCGGCGGGTACAGGAGATAGACGAGCGCGAACGCGAGCCCGGACCAGTCACTGCCGAGGTGCTTCCGCGCGAGCAGGAAGACGGGCACCGCCCCGAGTGCTACGCATATGGTCTGTACCACAAGCAGAAGCTCAGGGCTCGGCCACAGCCACCAGAGCGGGGCGAGAAGCGCCACGAGCGGGTCGAAGTGCGCTCCGAGGCGCGAGATCTGCTCGCCCTGCACGTCCGTCATCTCCAGAAAGCGGCCGTGGGCCGTCGACCAGACCGTCTGGGTGAGGTTGCCGACGTCGAACCGGCCCGTCGAGTACGCGCGCTGCTGGAGCACCGCGAGCGCGGACATCCCCGCCGAGAACGCCGCGACAGCGATCCACAGCAGGGGCCGCGGCCGCGTCACGCCGCGAGGGCGCGCTCGAGAAGGGCCCGCCAGCGGGCGCCGAGCACGTCCTCGCTGGCCCGCGCCACGTATGTCTCGCGGCCGGCGGCGCCGATCCGGTCGGACAGGGCGCGATCGCCGGCGAGCCGCCGGATCGCCGCCGCGAGCGCTCCCGGGTCTCCCGCAGGCAGGAGGAGCGCGTCGGCGTCGCCGGTGAGCAGCTCGCGCGCGGCCTCGGTGTCGGCGGTCACGAGCGGCGTCCCGCACGCGAGCGCCTGGAACGCCTTGTTCGGGATCACGCGGGCGGCCTTCGGTGTCGTGCCGAAGATCCCGAGTGCGCACCCCGCGGCCTGGATCTCGCCCGCGAGGCGCTCGTACTCGACCCACGGCACCCATTCGACGTTGTCGGGCCGCCCGCCGAGCAGGGGCTCGAGTTGGCCGCTGCCGACGACGCGGAACGGGATCTCGGGAACGAGCGCGGCCGCCGCGAGGATGGTCTCGAGGCCGTGGAGGGGGATCAGCTTGCCGACGAAGAGGGCGTGGAACGGCGCCTCGGGCTGCCAGCCCGGCCGGAACAGGCGGTCCTCGGCGCCGACGAAGCACACCTCCATGCGCTCCGGCGGGAGGCCGAACTCCTCGCGGAAGAACCGGCCGTGGGCCTCGGTGTCGGCGACGACGACATCCGCCTGCCTGAACGCGCGGCGGTCGACACGCGAACGACGCCTGCGGCGGGCGAGCCGCGGTGGAAGCGCCCGCGGTCAGCGACGAGCGTGTCGTAGAGGGACACGAGCGGATTGAAGACGACGGGCCTCCCTCGTGCCACGCGCTTCGCGGCCGGCAGGTCGAAGTGCCCGGGGTAGCCGACGATGAGCGCGTCGGCGTCCTGCTCGTTCTCGCGGGAGCGGCGGAGGCTGCGCTCGGCCTCGGCGACACGAAGCATCTGACGCAGGCCGACCGACCAGTTGTGCCGCCGCTCCCAGGCCGCGCGGTGCTGCTCGCGCACTTCCACACCGGCGCCGCGCAGCGCCGAGATCACCTGGGCGTTGCGGGGATAGGCACGGTCGTAGGTGCCGAAGTAGAGGACGCGCATCCGTGCGTCAGCGAAGCACTTCGTCCACGAGCCGCGCCGCCCGGTCAGCTCCCCCCGTTCGCTCTTCGTGGTGACTCGTGATCAACTCCGAGATGAGCCCGAGCGAGAGGAGCTGGATCCCGACGACGACGAGCAGGACGCCGAGCTGGAGCAGGGGCCGCTGGCCGATCGCATGGCCGAGCAGCTTCAGGATCGTCAGGTAGACGAGCACCGCGCTCCCGAGCAGGCTGAAGAGCAGCCCGACTCCCCCGAAGAGATGGAGCGGTCGGTGCCGGTAGCGTCCCATGAACGTCACCGTGAGGAGGTCGAGGAAGCCGCGGACGTAGCGCTCGACGCCGTAGTTCGAGTGGCCGTGCTCGCGCGGCCTGTGGTTCACGGGCAACTCGGTCACGCGATAGCCGCGGTAGTGCGCAAGCACCGGGATGTAGCGGTGGAGCTCACCGTAGAGCTGCATCCCCTCGACCACCTCCGCGCGGTACGCCTTGAGCCCGCAGTTCATGTCGTGCAGCCGCACGCCGGAGACCTTGCCCACGACGCCGTTGAAGATCTTCGAGGGGATGCGCCGGGTGAGCGGGTCCCGTCGCTTCGTCTTCCACCCGGACACGAGGTCGTAGCCCTCGTCGAGCTTCGCGAGGAGTCGCGGGATCTCGGCCGGGTCGTCCTGCAGGTCGCCGTCGATCGTGACCACGATCCCCCCCGAGGCCTCGCTGAAGCCGGCGTCGAGTGCGGCCGCCTTGCCGAAGTTCCGGCGCAGGCGAACGACCCGGACGTTGTGGTGCGCGTCGTGGAGCCGCGTCAGCGCGCCGAAGGTGTCGTCGGTCGAGCCGTCGTCGACGAACACGGCCTCCCACAACCGCCCGTCACCCGCGAAGGCCGCGTCGAGCTCCTCGTAGAGCAGGGCGACGCTGCGCTCCTCGTTGTGCACCGGGATGACAACCGAGATCACGCCCGCGAGCGTACCGCGCCGCTCCGCTAGCGTGCGGGTCGTGGCCGGGCTCCTTCCAGTCGACGAGGCGCTGGCAGCGGTCCTCGCGCGCGCCGCGCCGCTGCCGGCGGAACAGGTGGAGCTCGAGCGCGCGTCGCGGCGTGTCCTCGCCGCGCCGGTCTCCTCGCCGGTCGGCCTGCCGCCCTTTCCAAGCTCGTCCATGGACGGCTACGCCGTCAGAGCCGCCGACACACCGGCACGGCTGCGCATCGTCGGCACCGTCGCCGCCGGGAGGCCCGAGACCCGCCGCCTCGGCGTTGGCGAGGCGATGGACATCTCGACCGGCGGAGTGGTGCCGGAGGGAGCCGACGCGGTCGTGCCCGTCGAGCGAGTCGTCGTCGTCTCGGACGGCGAGGTCGACATCCCCGACGCCGTTTCCATCGGAGACAACGTCAGGCAGCCGGGCGAGGACGTCCGCGCCGGCGATGTGCTGCTCGAGCCGGGTGCGGTGCTGACGGCGGCCCGCCTGGCCGCGCTCGCGGCCTGTGGGATCGCGGCGGTGGCCGCGCACAGGCGCCCGACGGCTGCGGTCGTTGTCACGGGCACCGAGCTGCGTCCGCCCGGCGAGCCTCTCGAGCCGGGGCAGATCTACGAGTCGAACGGGGTCATGCTCGCGGCCGCCCTGGAGTCGGTGGGAGCGAGGGTCGAGCGGCTGGCGGTGGTCGAGGATGCGGAGGAGGCCCTCGAGCAGACCCTCGCCCGAGCGCTCGAGGCCGACGTCGTCGTGACCTCGGGTGGCGTCTCGGTGGGGCCTCACGATCTCGTCCGGCGTGTGCTTGCGCGCCTCGGCGTGGAAGAGGTGTTCTGGGGCGTGGCCATGCGCCCGGGCAAGCCCGTCGCCTTCGGCGCCCGCGGCGCCACACTCGCCTTCGGGCTTCCCGGCAACCCGGTCTCGTCGCTCGTGGGCTGCCTCCTCTTCGTCCGCCCGGCGCTGCTCGCGCTGCAGGGCCATCCCGACCCGGCGCCGCCATTTCGCCCCGGCGTCCTCGCCCGGGAGGTCAGGCCGCGGCCACAGCGGGACGACTACGTGCGCGCCCGGGTCCTGTGGGACGAGGCCGGCCCGCAGCTCGACCCCATCGTCGGTCAGGAGTCCCACATGATCGTGCGCGCGACACCGGCAGACGCGATCGTGCACATCCCGCGCGGGGCGGAGCCGCTCCCCGCCGGCACGCGGATCCGGTTTCTCTCGCTCGACTAGAAGGTACATACCATCTAGTGCGGCGTCTCACAACGTTAGTGTCCCGCAACGATCACTTCCGGTCGAACGTTGCGGGACACCCCACGGGACGGGATCGGCCTTCGATGGGACGGTAGCGGCCCGCCGCGAGCGCGCCGAACTGCATCGCGACGGCGGCGAACGCGATCAGGACGACGACGGTGGTCCACGGGATGAAGCCGAGGGTCATCAGCGAGACGACGTACAGGGGAGCGTGGAGGCCGAGGCCGAGCTGGGTGCCGATGGCGACGAGGGCGAGGACGGGGCCTGCGAGGCCGGCGCCGTAGAGGACGTCGCGAACCAACCCGGTGGCCTGCGGCAGCCACAACCAGGCGTACAGCGAGGGGAGGACGAAGACGAGCCCGTAGGGGCTGACGAGAGCGGTCGCGACGGCGACGGCGCCGAGGGCGACGAGCGCCACCGCATACCCGGCGAGTGCCTCCTCGTCCGATGCGGGCGCGGACGGCCTGAGAGCGGTGTGCGCGCGCATCCATCCCAGGATCGAGAGCGCTGCGATCGCGAGCAACCCGGCGACCGGCCGGTCGGCCACCGCCGGGCTGTCCGGCGGAGGTGGCATGGCGGCCCCCCGTGGAAAGATGCCGGCAAGAGCGCCGAGCCCGACGAGGAGCCCGCACCAGATCCACACGCCGAGCCGGATGCGAAGCGCGCGCCAAGCGGCCGCGAGCGGCAGTCGCCGGCGGCGGCAGCGCGTGAAAAGGTCGATGGCACCGGCGAGAAACGGGGCGAGCGCCGCCAGGAGGACGAGCTCGATCGCCCACCCGCGGACGATCCGGTCGCCGAGGTAGACGTGTGGGGCGGTCCCGCCCACCAGCTCGACGCCGCCGTCGAGGGAGGCGAGGACCGCGTCCACGGCACGGCCGAGCCGCGCGAACCGGGCCGCTCTGAGCTGTGCCGTGACGTCCGCTGCGGCGTCCGCCTTGCCGTCGGGCGCCGTGGCGAGGCGCACCGCCGAGATGCCCCGGGCGAGAAACGGCGCCTGCTCGCCGTACCCGAACGGCATCGCGAGGTCGACGAGCTGGACGAGCCAGTCGGGATGCGCGGGAGGCCTTCCGAGCTCGGCCGCCACGAGGACGTCGACCGTGCGCAGAAGTGCGGGCGTGGGCGAGCGCGGCAGGAAACCCGCGAGCTCGACCCGCGGCTGCGCGGATCCCGCCAGCCCGTCGAGCGACACCACCGCTTTCACGCTCCCCCGCAGCGGAGACGTCCGGGCGAAGCGTTCGGCGCCGTAGCCTCCGTACGCGCCTCCGTCGGAGGAGAGGAAGACGAGCGTGTGCATCGGCTTCGGCCCTGCGACCGGACCGAGGCGCCCGTAACCGCGAGCGAGCTCGATCAGTGCAGCCGTGCCCGAGGCGTTGTCGTTGGCCCCCGGCCCGGCGCCGCTGTCGTCGCGGTGCGCGAGGACGAGGATCGCATCGGGTGTCGAGCCGGGAATGACGGTCGTCAGGTTGCGAAGGCGGACGCGCCCGAGTCCCGGGATCGATTCGTCCCAGGCGTCCTCGGTAGCCGCGAGGCCGTACAGCGCGAGCTTCTCCCCACCCACGCCGCCGCCCCGCTCGCGCCTGCCGACCCGGGCTCGCGGTCGGGGTAGTCGCGGGCGAGCTCGGCGGCGAGCGCGGTCGCGGCGCCGCCGTCGAACGAGGGCGGCAGGGCCGAGGCGGGAAACGGGCCGGGCCGGCCGATCGTCAGCATGAGCAGGAGTACCGGGCCGAGCACGAGGAGCGCCAGGCCCCGCACGAGAGCGCCGTTGATCGGCGGGTCGAGCGATCCCCGCCGCGTCCGGCCCCGGCGTGCCCGCTGCCTGCCGGCATCTGCGGGCGCCGGGCGGGAGGCGCGTGGCGGTCGCGGAGGCCGCCGCCGGCGTGAGTCTGGGGCCGCCACGACGGGGGCTATAGTACGACCTCGCGGGCGTTTTGCCCGCATCGAGCCACCGCGACGATGCCGGAATCCCAGACCATCCTGCTCGTCGACGACGAGGACGCGATCCAGCGGCTGCTCACGTACCCGCTCGAGCGCGACGGCTACCGCGTCGTCCAGGCACGCGACGGCGAGGAGGCCCTGCGCCGGTTCGCCGAGGAGGACGAGGTCGATCTCGTCGTCCTCGACATCATGCTTCCGAAGGTCGACGGCCTCGAGGTCTGCAAGCGCATCCGCGCCGGCAGCACCGTCCCGATCATCATGCTCACCGCCCGCGACGACGAGCTGGACAAGGTGCTCGGGCTCGAGCTGGGGGCGGACGACTACATCACGAAGCCGTTCCTGATCCGGGAGTTCCGCAGCCGCGTCCGGGCCGTCCTGCGCCGCGCCGCCACCCCCCATCTCGGCGGCCGGCGCGAGGAGACGATCGACCGCGGCGACGTCCGCATAGACCTGCCGCGCCGCACGGTGGAGGTGCGCGGGGAGCCCGTCCAGCTGACGTTCGTCGAGTTCGAGCTGCTGGCCCTCCTCGCGTCGAACCCCGGCGTGGTCTACTCCCGCCGGCAGCTGCTCGAGCGGCTGCGCGGTGGGGCGGACTACCGCGAGCCGCGCACGATCGACGTCCACGTCCGGCATCTCCGCGAGAAGATCGAGCGGGAGCCCCGCGAGCCGGAGCTGATCCTGACCGTCCGCGGGGCCGGCTACCGCTTCCGCGACGGATGAGCATCCCCGGCGGCATCCGCGTCAAGCTGGCGCTGGCGCTGCTCGGGATCGTCGGCGGTGCCCTCCTCGCGGCGTACGTGATCGTCATCCCGTCGCTCGAGCGCAGGCTCGTGGAGGCGAAGCTCGACCAGATGCAGAGCGACGCCGAGACGCTCGCGATCACCTACGCCAGCCAGGTGGCCCAGGCCAACCTCAATATGACGGACTTCGTCAACACGTCGGACTTCATCTCGAACTCGCGCGTCGCGATCTTCTCCGTCGGAGGTGAGCCCGGCAAGCGGACGTTGTTCGCCCTCGGCGACTCGGCCGCCGGCACCGGCGTCGACATCGAGAAGGACTCGACGGCGCTCGACGCGGCCGAGGGCGTCCGCACGGTCCGTGCGCGCGTGAAGCACGGGGGCCGGGAGTACGCGGAGGTCGCCGTGCCGCTGCTCGCCGGCAACGTGATGCTCCTCTCGAGCTCGCTCTCGGACCAGCTCGCCACCGTCGCGCTCGTCAAGCGGCGGCTGCTCTACGCGACCGTGGTGGCCCTCAGCATCGCGGTCGCGCTCGGGTTCATCGTCGCCGCGATCCACGCGCGGCGGCTCGGGCGCCTGCAGAGCGCGGCCGACCGGATCGCCGAGGGTGCGTTCGACGAGCCCGTCGTCGACCCCGGCAACGACGAGGTCGGCCAGCTCGCTGCCTCGTTCGACCGCATGCGCATCCAGGTGGCGCAGCTCGACCGGGCCCGCAAGGAGTTCGTCGCCAATGCCTCGCACGAGCTGCGAACGCCGCTCTTCTCCCTGGCGGGCTTCCTCGAGCTGCTCGCCGACGAGGATCTCGACGAGGGCACGCGGCGCGAGTTCCTCGCCACGACCCGGAGCCAGGTCGACCGCCTCACGAACCTCGCGACGGACCTGCTCGACCTCTCCCGCATGGATGCGGGCCGCATCCGCATCGACCGCGAAGAGGTCGGACTGGCCGAGGTCGCGCGGATCGTGGCGGAGGACGTCTTCGCTCTCGCGGATGCGTCGGGGCACACGCTGCTGCTCCGCGTCGACGAGGAGGCCTGGGCCTACGCGGACGAGGAGCGCGTGCAGCAGGTCACGCGCGCCCTCGTGCGCAACGCGCTCGTGCACACGCCGCCCGGGACGACGGTGCAGCTGCGCGTCGAGCGGCGCGGCGACCGGGTTGCCCTCGTGGTCGAGGACGACGGGCCGGGGATCCCGCCCGAGCACGCCGACCGCATCTTCCAGCGGTTCTACCGCATCGACGGGAGCCAGGCCTCCGGGAGCGGCCTCGGCCTCGCGATCGCACGCGAGCTGGCGGGCCGCATGGGTGGCACGGTGACGGTTGTGAGCGTTCCCGGCGCGACCGCGTTCACGCTCGAGCTCCCGGTGGAGACGCAGCCGCGCGTGGCGGCTTCCGTCGCGGGCTGACCCGCGCCGTTTCCACGTGAAAACGCGCGGGCTGCCCGGCGGGCAGAGGCGGACGACGGGCGCGGCTACAGTGGGAGAGCCGTGCGACCCCAGGTCCTTGTCATCGCGCTCGTCGCCGCAATCCTCGGTGCGGGTGTCGCCGTGGGCCTCGCGAGCGTGGTCGGGCTCGGGGAGGGCGGCACGACGACCGTGGTCGTTCAGGACGCCCAGACCGGCCCTGACGTGGCTGCCGTCCCGGCTGCCGTCCCGCTCGTCGGCAACCGCTTCGATCCGGCGGCGATCTACGCGAAGCGCGCTCCGGGCGTCGTCACCCTCTACGTCGATCTCGGGCCGCAGGGACAGGCTCAGGGGTCGGGCTTCGTCGTCGACGGCAAGGGCACGATTCTCACGAACGCCCATGTCGTCACGAACGTGGCCGAGGCGGGAGGCGGCCCGGTGCACGGGGCCGACAAGCTCTACGTCGAGTTCCGCGACGGCGACCGGATCCCGGCCACGATCGTCGGGTGGGATCTCTTCAGCGACGTCGCGGTGGTGAAGGTGCGGCCCTCGGACCACGCTCTCGCCCCCGTTCCCCTGGGCCATTCCGCGGCAGCCGTCGTCGGGGAGCCGGTGGCGGCGATCGGCAGCCCCTTCAACGAGCAGAGCTCGCTGTCGGTCGGCGTCGTCTCGGCCGTCGACCGGACGATCGACTCCCTCACCTCCGGCTACAGCGTCTCCGATGCGATCCAGACCGATGCATCGATCAACAAGGGCAATTCGGGCGGGCCGCTCTTCGACGCCAGGGGCCGCGTGATCGGGATCAACGCGCAGATCCGCTCCACGAGCGGCACGGCCGAGGGCGTCGGCTTCGCGATCCCGATCGACACGGCACGGCGGGCGCTCGAGCAGCTCGTCCGCACGGGCAAGGTGTCGTACGCGTACGTCGGCGTCACCACGCAGGACGTGACGCCGGGCCTCGCGAAGCGGTTCGGGATCGCGGCGCCGCACGGCGCCCTGATCGCGAAGGTCGAGCCCGGCGCGCCCGCCGAACGGGCGAAGCTTCAGGGCGGCACGCGCACCGTCGACTACAACGGGCTCCAGAGTCTCGCTCGGCGGCGACGTCATCGTCAAGATCGGGAGCACCACCGTCGACGATGCCGGCGACGTCTCCCGTGCGGTGATCCGCCTGCCTGTCGGCCGGCGCGTGCCCTTCACGATCCTCCGCCACGGCAAGGAGCGGCGGGTCGTCGAGGTCACGCTGGCCGAGCGGCCCGCGTAGCCAGCGGTGGCTCTACGATGACGGCGATGAGCGAGCTGTCCCACGTCGGCCCGGACGGGGCCGTCCACATGGTGGACGTCGGCTCGAAGCCCCTCTCACGCCGGCGTGCCGTCGCGCGTGCGACCGTGCTGATGGCGGCCGAGACCGTCGCCAGGCTCGGCGAGCTCCCGAAGGGCGACGCCCTCACCACCGCGCAACTCGCCGGGATCATGGCCGCCAAGCGGACGAGCGATCTCATCCCACTCTGCCACCCGCTGCCCCTCACGTCGGTGGCGGTGACGCTCTCGGTCGTCCCGGACGGCGTCGCGATCGAGGCCACGGCCGAGACGACGGCGCAGACCGGGGTCGAGATGGAGGCGCTGACGGCTGCGTCGGTCGCCGCCCTCACGGTGTACGACATGGCGAAGGCGATCGACAAGTCCATGACGATCACGGACGTGACGCTCGTGGAGAAGACGAAGGAAGCCGTGTGAGAGCGGCAGTCCTCACCGTCTCCGACGGCGTCCACCACGGGACGCGCGACGACCGTTCCGGCGACGCGCTGGCCGAGCTGCTCGCCGGCGAGGGGTACGAGGTGGAGCGGCGGGTCGTGCCGGACGAGGCGGGTGAGATCGCGGCCGCGATCACGAGCCTCGCCTCGACGAGCTCTCTCGTGTTGACAACAGGCGGAACCGGCTTTGCGCCGCGCGACGTCACCCCCGAGGCGACGCACACCGTGCTCGACCGAGAGGCACCGGGCATCGCGGAGGCCATCCGCGAGGATGCGCGTCGGCGCACGCCGCACGCGCTGCTCTCGCGCGGCCTCGCGGGCCTGCGCGGCTCCACGCTCGTGGTCAACCTGCCGGGATCGCCGGGTGGCTGCCGCGACGGCTTCGAGGTCCTGCGGCCGGCGCTGGCCCACGGCCTCGAGCTCGCCGCCGGCGAGCAGGCGTCAGCGCACGTGCAGACATGAGCACCGACGGCGCTCTCGCTGCCACGCCGCTTCGCCTCGCTCGTGAAGTTCGAGCACACGATCTTCGCCCTGCCGTTCGCCTACGTCGGCGCGTTCCTCGCCGTCGACGGCTACCCGGGCACCGCGAACATCGTCTGGCTCACCCTCGCCATGGTGGGAGCACGGACGCTCGCGATGGCGCTCAACCGGCTCGTGGACGCCGAGCTCGACGCGCGCAACCCGCGCACGGCGGGCCGTGAGATCCCGGCCGGTCTGCTGTCGCGCGCGCAGGTGTGGGGCCTCTGCGCTGCTGCGCTCGCGCTCTACCTCGTCGCGGCCTTCCAGCTCGACCCGATCGTCCGCTGGCTCTGGCCGATCCCGGTGGTCATGTTCGTCGTCTACCCGTACCTGAAGCGCGTGACCTGGCTCTGCCACCTCTGGCTCGGGGCCTGCACCGGGCTCGCACCGCTCGGCGCCTGGCTCGCGGTGACCGGGACGGCGCCGTGGGAGGCGTGGGCGCTCTTCGCCGCGCAGGGCCTCTGGGTGGCCGGCTTCGACCTGTTCTACTCGCTCTTCGATCTCGAGCACGACAGCACCGCTGGGCTGCGCTCCTGGGCCGTGCGCTTCGGGGAGCGCGGCGTCTTCGCCGGCGCGCGCGCCTTCCACGTCACCGCGGTGGCGTTGCTCGCGGCCGTGGGCCTCGGACTCGGCAGCGACGTCTTCTACTGGCTCGGCGTGGCGGCGGTCGCCGGCCTCCTCGTCTACGAGCACACCCTCGTGCGGCCGGGCGACCTGCGTCGCCTCGACGCGGCCTTCTTCACGGTGAACGGCGTCATCAGCGTCGTGTTCTTCGTCTTCGTCGTGCTCGACACGACGGTCTGACGGGCCGCGTGACGGCCTCGTGATCGCGGGAGAGGGCGTCGAGAAGCGCTACGGGCGCAAGCGCGCGCTGCGACCCGTCTCCTTCGGCGTTCCCCGCTGCGGTTTCCTGCTCGTGACGGGGCCGAACGGCTCCGGCAAGACGACGCTGCTGCGACTCCTCACCGGTCTCGCCGTGCCAACAAAAGGCAATCTAACGGTGGCAGGCGACCGGGCGCAGCTCGGCTATGTGGCTCATGAACCGCTGCTCTACCGCGAGCTGACCGCGCTCGAGAACCTCGACCTCTTCGGCCGCCTCTATCGCGTGCCCGAGCGCCGCGAGCGCAGCGGGATGCTCCTCGAGCGCTTCGGTCTCTGGGACGCGCGCTCGGAGCGTGTCTCCACGTTCTCCCGCGGCATGACCCAGCGGCTCGCGCTCTGCCGGGCGCTGCTGCACGAGCCGGAGCTGCTCGTGCTCGACGAGCCGTTCACCGCTCTCGACGAGGACGGGGCGGCGCTTCTCGACCGGGAGCTCGAGGCGCTGACCGGAGCGCGCACGATCGTCCTCTCCACCCACGATCCCGACCGCGTCGCACGGCTCGCCACCGGCCGGCTCGCCCTCCCATGACCTCCGTCGCCCTCTATGCGGCCGACGTTGCCGCGCTCGCCCGGAAGGACCTGCGGCTGGAGTTGCGCGCCAGGGACACGCTGCCGGCGATGCTGCTCTTCGTGCTCTCGACGCTCGCGGTCTTCCACTTCGCGCTGCCGGCGGGCACCGGTGAGGACGCCGCCTACGGCCTGCTCTGGATCGCAATCGTCTTCACGGCCCTCCTCGGGCTGGCGCGGGCCTGGGCGCCGGAGCGTGACGGCGGTGCGCTCGACGGCCTCGTGCTCGCTCCCTGTGACCGCAGCGCCATCTGGCTCGGGAAGACGCTCGCGACCCTCGCTTTCCTCGCTGCTGCCGAGGTGGTCGCGCTGCCCGCCTTCGCCCTCTTCTTTGCGCCCCTCGATCTGGTCGCGGTGGCGGGAGTCCTCCTCGCGAGCATCGGGATCTGCGCCGTCGGCTCGCTGCTCGCCGCCATGGCCGCCGCCAGCCGCGGTCGCGAGGTGATCCTGCCGCTGCTCTTCCTGCCGCTCGCCATCCCGCTCGTCGTCGGCGGCGTCGGCGCGGGGATCTCTCCCGACGGGGCCACGTACCTGTCCTTTCTCGGCCTCTACGATCTCGTCTTCGCGATACTTGCGTGGGCCACCTTCGAATATGTCGTCACGGAATAACATCTCGATCCTCGCGTTCGGGGCAGCCGCGCTGCTCGGTCTCGGGATCGTGCTCGCGCTGATCGTCGCGCCGGAGGACGCCGACCAGGGCATCTCGCAGCGAATCTTCTACTTCCATGTGCCGATCGCCCTCACGGCGTATGCGTGCTTCGGCCTCGGAGCCTGGAAGGCGCTCCGACTGCTGTGGGTCGGCGGCGAGCAGCGCGACCTCGAGAGCTACACGTGGATCCACCAGGGGACGATCTTCGGGGCGCTCACCCTGATCACCGGCTCGATCTGGGCCAAGGCGTCGTGGGGCGTCTGGTGGAGCTGGAGCTCGAACCAGCTCGTCCTCTTCCTCGTCCTCTTCCTCTTCTACTGCGCCTACTTCATGCTCCGCTTCTCGATCGAGGAGGGCGCACGCCGCGAGCGCATCTGCGCCGTCTACGCCCTCTTCGGCGTCGCTCTGATCCCGGTCAGCTTCTTCGCGATCCGGCTCGCGAACGACTTCATCCACCCGACCGTCTTCACGCCGGGACGGGCCCCAGATGACGGGCACGATGTTCACCTCGTTCCTCGTCTGCTGGGCCGCGATCACGCTTCTCGCCTACGTCATGTACCGGGTCGAGCTGGTCGGGAAACGCACGGACTCGAACCTGCGCGACCTGCGCGAGGCGCTGTCGTGACCCGGGTGCGGACGTGAGCCAGGGCCAGTACGTGGCGCTCGCGTACGGCGTCGTGTTCGTGTTCGTCCTCCTCTGGGTCGCGATCATCGCGACGAAGCTCGCCCGGCTCGAGCGCGAGACGGGCGAGCTCGCCGAGCTCGCCCGCGGCCGCCGCGCAGATGGGTGAGCTGCTCGTCTGGCCGGCGCTGATTGCCTACGGCGAGGCGGCGGTCGCGTACGCCGGCGTCCTTCCGCGGCACGCGCATCGACTCCACGCGCCTCGCCATCTGGGGCGTCCGGATAGGCTGGCTCGCGCAGACCGCCCTTCTCGTCGCGCAGGCGCTCGACAGCGACGGATTCGCCTGGGGAACCTGGGCGGGCGCGCTCAACCTGTTCGTCTGGCTCGTGGTCGGCGCGTACCTCATCTGGGGCTGCACGCCGCGCTACCGGCTCCTCGGGCTCGCGGTCATGCCGCTCGCGGCGGCGCTTCTCATCGCCGCGTGGGCCGGCGGCGGAACGGGAGTGTCGACCGAAGACACGGCGGGCTGGCTCCTAGCCCTTCACGTCGGCCTCATGCTCGCCGGCGCTCGCAGGCCTCACGATGGCGGCCGGGCTGGCGGGCCTCTACCTCTGGCAGGAGCGCCGTCTGAAGCAACGGGACGCCAGCCTGCTGCGCCTGCGCCTCCCGCCGCTCGAGTCGCTCGACCGCCTCTCCGCCCGCACGGCGGCGGTCTCGCTCGTCGTCCTGACGGCCGGGATTTTCGTCGGGCTCGGCAGCTTCGACCGAGGCGACTTCGACGTCTCGATGGCGGTCACGATCGCCATCTGGGTGCTGTACGTGACAGGCCTGATCCTGCGCCGGGAGATGGGCCTGCACGGCCGGCGGTTCGCGTTCCTGCTCGTGGCCGGGTTCGCGCTCGTGGCGATCGTCCTCCCTCTGACCCACTTCGCCTCGTGAGGCTCGCGCTCGTCGGCGTCTCGCACCGCCAGGCTCCCGTCGAGCTGCGGGAGCGCGTCGCCGTGGACTCCGAGGGAGCCGCCGCTCTGGCGCGCGAGCTCGCCGGCGGCGGCGGACGGACGAGCTGCGAGGCCGTCGTCCTCTCGACGTGCAATCGCACAGAGCTCTATCTCGCGAGCCACGAGCACGGCGCCCAGCTCGACGAACGTGGCGGTGAGACGCTGCTCGCGCTCGCGGGCGCTGACGCCACGGCGCTCGCCCCGGTTCTCTACCGGCTCGGCGACGACAGTGCCGCGCTGCACCTGTTCCGCGTTGCGGCCGGTCTCGACTCGCTCGTCCCGGGGGAGGGCGAGATCCTCGGCCAGGTGCGGGACGCGTTCGAGCTCGGAGCGACCGGCGCGCTGCTCGACCGGCTCTTTCGGCAGGCCCTGCACGCCGGCCGCCGCGCCAGGGTCGAGACCGCGATCGGCGAGAGCCCTGCCTCGGTGCCGGCCGCCGCCGCCGCCCTCGCCCAGCAGGTGTTCGGCGACCTCGCAGGCCATTCCGTCCTGCTCGTCGGCGCCGGCAAGATGAGCGAGCTGACGGCGCGGAACCTGCGGTCGCGTGGAGCCGCGATTGCGGCGGTCGCAAACCGCACGCCTGCGCATGGTGAGCAGCTCGCCGCCCGAGTCGACGCGCGCGCGGTGGGGCTGGAGGAGATCCCGGCGCTTCTCGCAACGGCGGATGTGATCGTGACGTCGACGGGCGCACCGGGGTTCGTCGTCGATCCGCCGACGGCTGCCCTGGCGCTGCGCGGCCGCCGTGGCCGGCCGGCCCTGTTCGTAGACCTCGCCGTTCCGCGCGACGTCGATCCGGCGCTCGCCACGATTGACGGGTGCTTCGTCTACGACATCGACGACCTCGAGGCGGTCGTCCAGTCGTCGCTGGCCGGCCGTCGGGTGGAGGCCGTGCGGGCGGAGCAGATTGTCGCCGCCGAGGCCGAGCGCTTCCGCGAGTGGCAGGCTTCGCTGTCCGTCGTCCCGGCGATCGCGTCGCTGCGGGCCCGTGCCGAGGAGATCCGGAGCGGCGAGCTGGCCAAGGCGGAAGGAAGGCTCGGACGCCTGCCCGAGAACGAGCGCCGCCTCGTCGAGTCGGTGACCTCGCAGATCGTTGCGAAGATCCTCCACCTGCCGACGGTCCGCATGAAAGAGGCCGCCGCCGGAGCGGACGGCGTCGTTTATGCTGACGTCGTGCGCCACCTGTTCGGACTGGGGGAGGAGGAGCAACAGTGACGCGGCCGGTCCTCGTCGGACGACCTCTGCCGTTGCAGGCTCCCACGGCGTTCGTCCGCATTCGCCCGCGTGGCAGGCTGCTGTGCGGCGAGCCGCGCACGACGACTCGCCGCTGTGCTGCTTCGCGTCGGCTCCCGCGGAAGTAGGCTCGCTCTCACCCAGGCCGAGCGCGCCGCGGAGGCGCTTCGCCGGCCGGGGATCGAGATCGCGCTCGTTCCGTTCACGACGGCCGGCGATCGCGACCGCACGAGCCCGTTCGGCGAGATCGGGTCCCGCGGGGTCTTCGTCAAGGAGCTCGAGGAGGCGCTGCTGGACGGCCGCATCGACGTGGCCGTGCACTCGGCGAAGGACATGACCTCGACGGACATCGACGGCCTCGCGGTCGGCGCCTATACCCGTCGCGAGGATCCGCGCGACGCCCTCTGCGGAGCGGGGGCGATCCGCCCCGGCATGCGGATCGGCACCGCCTCCGCCCGGCGCCGGGCCCAGTTGCTAGCGCTCGAGCCGACGCTCTCGGTCGAGCCGCTGCGCGGGAACATCGACACGAGGTTGCGCAAGCGGGGCGAGCGCGACCTCGACGCCGTCATGCTCGCGGCGTGCGGTCTCGACCGCCTCGGGCTCGACGGCGAGATCGGGCTCCGGCTCGACCCCGGGGTGATGCTGCCCGAGGCCGGGCAGGGTGCGCTGGCCCTGCAGGTGCGCGTCGGTGAGGAGGAGCTCGTCGCGCGTGTGGACGACGGCCCGACGCGAGATCAGGTCGAGGCCGAGCGCGCCTGCGTCGCCCTCGTCGGCGGCGGCTGCCTCGCCCCGGTCGCCGCCTACCACAACGGTGAGGTGCTGACGGCGCTCGTCGCTGCCGAAGACGGCTCCTGGCTCGAGCGCCGCTCGGGCACCGACCCGGCCGCGCTCGCCGCGGAGCTCGTTGCCCTGAGCCGGTGAAGATCGTCGTCACGCGGCCGGCGGGCCAGGAGCGCGACCTCGTGGAGGGGCTCGAGGCGCTGGGTCACGACGTCGTCCACTGCCCGCTGATCGCGATCGAGCCGCTCGGGGACGGGCCGATCGATGTGACCGGCTACGACTGGGTCGTCGTCACGAGTGCGAACGGCGCGCGTGAGCTCCGGCGCCGCGCCCGGGGCCGGATGCCGCGGCTCGCCGCCATCGGCCCCGCGACGGCCGAGGTGCTCGGCGGAGCCGACCTCGTCCCCGCCGTCTCGTCTCAGGAGGGCCTCCTCGCCGAGCTGCCCCGGCCGGCCGGCCGGGTCCTGTTCGCCGCGGCAGAGGGAGCACGGAGGCTCCTGCCGGACGAGCTCGGCGCCGACGTGGTCACCCTGTATCGCACGCGCGAGTTGCGGCACGGTCCGCTCCCGGCGGCCGATCTCTACGTGCTCGCGTCGGCGTCGGCGGCGCGAGCCCTCGGCGCCCACGGCTCCGGCTTCGCGGTCGTCTCGATCGGGCCCGAGACCTCGCGAGCGGCGCGCTCGGCCGGCCTCGACGTGCTCGCGGAGGCGACAGAGCACACGACGGGAGGCCTCGTCGCCGCGGTCGCCGCTCTTCCCGGGCCGGGATCGTCATGAGCGTGCGCGCGCCGTAGACTCGGGCCAGCCGTGTTCATCACGTTCCTCACCGACTTCGGGCTCCAGGACGACTTCGTCGGCACGTGTCACGGCGTCATGAAGCGCATCGCGCCGGAGGCGCAGATCATCGACATCACGCACGGGATTCCGCCGCAGGCCGTGCTCCAGGGCGCCCTCGTGCTCGCGAACACGCTCCCGTACATGCCGGTCGGCGTCCACCTCGCCGTCGTCGACCCCGGCGTCGGCAGCCATCGCCGCCCGCTCGCGCTCCGAGACGCGGAGGGCCGGCTCTACGTCGGCCCGGACAACGGCCTCCTGCTCCCTGCGGCCGAGCGCGCCCGGATCACCGACGCGCACGAGCTCGCGAACCCGGCGTTCGCGCTGGAGACGGTCTCGCGCACGTTCCACGGGCGGGATCTGTTCGCGCCGGCGGCGGCTCACCTCGCCCGGGGCACCTCCATCGGTGAGCTGGGGCCGCCGATCGACCCCGAGGCGCTCGTGCGGCTCGAGCTTCCGCGGCCCTCGTTCGGCGACGGTGTCGTGCACGCCACGACGCTCTACGTCGACAGCTTCGGCAACATCGCACTCAACGTGACACGCGACGACCTCGAGCGCATCGGCGTCGTGCCCGGGAGCCGGGTCGAGCTCGACCTTTCCGGCTCGCGCTACTACGCGGTGGCCGCGCGGACGTTCGCCGATGCCCGCGCGGGCGACATCATCCTGTTCGAGGACAGCTACCGCAACATGTCGGTCGCGATCTCGAACGGGAACGCCGCGGCGATGCTGCATGCGAAGGTGGGAAAGCCCATCGGCATCGGGCCCGTCTGACCTCTCCGCGGGTGGAAATCCGGCCCCGGGTGCGCTAGGCTCAGGCAGTACTGAGAGACGTCGGAGGAGCGGGTGTCCGTCCTCGACGTCTCTCTCTTCGCGTGCGGGAGAGCCGCCGTGAAGTGCGGGGCATCCCACTAGCGCGGCGCCGTTCTCGAGCGGTATAGGGTGAGTCACGGCCAAGGAGGCATGAACCCTGAGCGCTGACACTCTCACCGTCGTCGACAACCGCACCGGTGCGGAGTACACGCTCGCGATCGTGGACGGCGCGATCCGCGCGACGGACCTGCGCCAGATGGCGGGCGCCGACGGCGAAGGGCTCATGTCGTACGACCCGGCGTTCCTGAACACGGCGTCGTGCCGCAGCACGATCACCTACATCGACGGCGACGCCGGCATCCTCCGCTACCGCGGCTATCCGATCGAGCAGGTCGCCGAGCAGGCCGGGTTCCTGGAGACTGCCTACCTCCTGCTCGAGGGCGAGCTTCCCACCGAGAGCCAGCTCGCGCAGTGGACGGACGACGTCCGGATGCACACCTACGTGCACACGAACGTCAACGAGTTCCTGGAGGGGTTCCGCTACGACGCGCACCCGATGGGCATGCTGCTCGGCGCGGTCGGCGCCCTCTCGACCTTCTACCCGGACGCGAAGCACATCTCCGACCCGGGCAACCGCTACCTCCAGCGCGTGCGGCTGATCGCGAAGCTGCCCACGATCGCGGCCTACATCTTCCGCCACAACCGGGGCCTGCCGTACGTCCTGCCCCGCAACGACCTCGACTACATCGGCAACTTCGCCAACATGACCTTCGAGATCGGCGGCCGGCACGAGCCGAACCCGGTCCTCCAGCGCGCGCTCGAGATCCTTCTCGTCCTTCACGCCGACCACGAGCAGAACTGCTCCACGAGCGCCGTGCGGGGCGTCGGGTCGTCGCAGGTGGACCCGTTCTCGGCCGTGTCCGCCGGCATCGCCGCGCTCTACGGGCCACTGCACGGCGGCGCCAACGAGGCAGTGCTGCGGATGCTCGACGAGATCGGCAAGGTGGAGAACGTCCCGGCCTTCATCGAAGCCGTGAAGGACGGCAGCGCCGGCACGCGGCTGATGGGCTTCGGCCACCGGGTCTACAAGAGCTACGACCCGCGGGCGAAGCTGATCAAGCAGGTCGCCGACCAGGTCTTCGCCGAGACGGGCATCGACCCCAAGCTCGAGATCGCGCTCGAGCTCGAGCGGATCGCGCTCGAGGACGAGTACTTCGTGAGCCGCAAGCTCTACCCCAACGTCGACTTCTACTCGGGCCTGATCTACAAGGCCATGGGCTATCCGACCGACTACTTCACCGTGCTCTTCGCCCTCGGACGCCTGCCCGGGTGGATCGCGCAGTGGGAGGAGATGCTGAACGACGGCGAGCAGAAGATCTCGCGCCCGCGCCAGCTCTACGTGGGCTCGGACGAGCGGGCGTTCGCGCCGATGGGCGAGCGCTAGCCCGACTCACGCAGGTACTGGTGCACGAAGGCGATGGCCATGCTGCCTTCCCCCACTGCTGCCGCGACGCGCTTGACGGGACTCGAGCGCACGTCGCCGCACGCGAAGATGCCGGGCACGCTCGTCTCCAGCAGGTACGGGTCGCGATCGAGCTCCCACCTGCCCGCGTCGCGAACGTCGGGACCGGTGAGGACGTAGCCACGCTGGTCGAGTGCGATCTCGGGTGGAAGCCAGCCGGTCTCGGCGTCGGCGCCGATGAAGACGTAGAGGCCGTTGGTCGGCACCGTCTCCTGTTCGTCACCCGATATTCGAATGTCGATTGCCTCGAGCGACGCCTCCCCGTGTGCCCGCTCGACCTCGCAGATCGTCCGAATGTCGATCTTCGATCCTTGACGCGAGATCTGGTCGACGAGGTACTGCGACATGCTCTTGCCGATGTTCGAACCTCGGTAGAGAATCGTCACCTTCCGCGCGTGGTTCGCGAAGTACAGCGCCGCCTGGCCTGCCGAATTGCCCGCCCCGATGATGTGAACGTCCTGGCCATGGACGTTGCGGGCGTCGCTGCGAGAGGCGCCGTAGAACACACCCTTGCCGTTGAGGCGGTCGAACCCCTCGATCTCGAGCCGGCGCCACGAGACGCCGCAGGCGAGGATCACCGTCCTCGCCCGGATGACGTCGCCCTCGTCCAGGTAGACACGCTTCCCGGCTGCGTCGAGCCGCTCGATCCAGCGCGTGACGAGGATCTCGGCGCCGAGCCGGCGAGCCTGGACCAGCGCCCCCTTCGCCAGGTCGTCGCCAGAGACGCCCGACGGGAAGCCGAGGTAGTTCTCGATCCGTGACGACGTGCCCGCCTGGCCGCCGGGCGCCTCGCGCTCGACCACGAGCGTGCTCAGCCCTTCCGAGGCGCCGTAGACGCCGGCGGCGAGGCCCGAGGGTCCCGCACCCACGACGACGACGTCGTACTCCGCCGCGCGCGGCTCGGTCCCGAGCTCGAGGAGCTCCGCGACACGGCGAAGGCGCGGCCGCGCAACGGTCTTCCCGTCGATCACGCGAAGCGTCGGGCGATCGCCCGCATCCGGCAGCGGCCCGTCCCACAGCTCCTCCGCGTGTGCGTTGTCCGGCTGGATCCAGCGGAACGAGACCTGGTTCCGATCGAGGAACCGCCGTAGGGTCGTGCACTCGGGATCCAGCCTGTCGCCGACGACGATCGCCCTCGGCTTGGGTTGATCCGCCGCGATTCCCGAGAGGCCGCGCGCGCCTTCGATTCGATGGTGCGCCAGCTCGCCCACCTTGCGTGCAACGTCCGGCGACCTCGCCGCGATCTCGTGGTAGTCACTCGCTTCCAGGCGCATCACGCGCGCGGGGCCGACGGCGCGGAAGCTGACGGGGAACTTCGACCCGAGGGCGATCGGAACCTCGCCGAACACGTGCCCGGGCAACCGCTCCCCGACGATCCGCTCTCCTCCGTCGAGCGACTTGACGGCCTCGATCCGGCCCTCGAGCAGCGCGAACAGCGCCGGGTCGTCGCCCTCGTGCGCGGCACACTCTCCGTCCACCAGCGCGACGTCGGCGGCGGCGTCGGAGAGTCGAGTGCAGTCGTCTCTGCCGAGCGTCGCGAAGAGCGCGACGCTCTGGATCTCCTCGGCGGTGACCATCGCGGTCCGACGATCGCGTCGACCGGATCACCAGGGCGATGCACTTGCGCGCCGGGCGCGGCGAACTGCGCTTCGCGCTCTCGGCTGAAGACCGTTGATCCCGAGTTCGAGCCCGTCGGCTCGCCTCTGTCCGACGCTATGTAATCTTCGGCTGAACTCGCCGCCAACGTACGTTGACGAATCGCGGTCGAGAGGAGGACAATGCTCGTTCATGCAGGGGGCTCGGGGGAGGTCGTGTGTCGACGGCTGGGCTGCGCGGCCATCGCGGTGCGTGCGCCTCGCGGTCGCCACGACAGTCCTCGGCGTCGCGTTCCTCCTGTCCGCAGGGAAGCGCGCTCGCCGATTCTCAGGTCGATGGAACCGCGTCCCCGACGGCGACGCCGGCGACTGAGATCACTGACCCCGACGACCTCTCCCGCCCCCGGTGGCACGGCTACCAGCGGCTCCCACGACACGACAGGCGGTGCCCGCAGGTCGACCCGGGACCCGGCACCCTCGATGACGAGAGCACACCGCCCCCCGACGCTTCGAGCGCGATCACGGACGTGCCCGTGCTCGTCGCGACCGACGTCCAGAACGCGAACACGCAAGCCGCCGACGCGGCTGCGACGGCGACCCAGACGCACCCCAGCAACGGCTCCCTCTCCGTCCAGATCGACCAGCCCGGCGAGACAGGGCCGGTCACCCAGGCCAATCGGGCGACCTCGACGGCGCAGAGCACGGCGAGCGCCGATCCGGCGCCGCCTTCGGGCGGCCAGATCGCGACCGCAGCGGCCACGACGAGCCAGACGGCGCCTCAGAACACGAACGTCTCGGTGCTCGTCGGCAGCAAGGGGGACGTCGGAGCGGTCGACCAGACGAACACGGCGACGGCAGTCGCGGGCAGCCACGCGAACGGCGGGGGGTCGGCCGCCGCGTCTGCGACGCAGAAGGCGCCGAGGAACGTGAACGCCACCATCCGCGTGGGCAGCCCCGGGAACAACGGGGCCGTGACGCAGTCGAACACCGCGGCCGCGACGGCAGGCGACGTCGCGGAGGAGGCGGCCTCGCCGCCCGCGTCGTCTCCGGCGTCACCCCCGGCCGGAACGGAGCAGACGGTGACCACGAGCGGAACTGCAGGCGTCGCGAACGTGGGGACGCTCGAGCAGTACATCGAGCAGCTCATCGACGCCGCGTTGCCGGAATCCCCGGACGACCCCGGTCCGGGCGCGGCCGCGAGGGCACAAGCGCCGACAACTGGGACGGCAGCTTCGAGCCAGACCGGCGCGTTGAACGCCAACGTCTCGATCCGCGTCGGCAGCCCCGGAACAGACGGCGCGGTGACACAGGTCAACAAGGCGACCGCGTCCGGCACCACCGCCGCCCAGAGCCTCGTCACGACGACAACCGGTACGAACCTCACCGTCGCCCTGGTGCTCCCGCTGCAGCCGGCCGGCGTTTCGGTCGACGACACGTGGCTGTGGAACTGGGTGTGGGACGGGCAGTGGACTCCCCCCACGGACGGGAGCGACCCGACAGCAGTCTCGGCCGTGGGCTCGACCTGGAACTGGATCTGGCAGAGCCCGGCCGCTGTCGCCGCGCTCGCCCCGAGCGCCGCCGCGAGCAGCACCTCCGCGACGTCCGCCGCCGCTGCGACCGGTACCTGGACCTCGACGTGGAACTGGATCCTGACCGACGGCTCGACCTGGTCGTTCAGCTGGCAGCAGGCATGTACCTGCAACTGGATCTGGAACTGGTCGTGGGACTGGAGCGCCGGGGTGCGAGATGGCCGGTACGACGTTCGAACCTTCCACAGCCTCCGATTCGATCGCGAATCCGGCGGGTTCGACGTTCGAACCTACGACCAATTCCGGGCCGATCGCCCAGACGAACACGGTCACCGCGACGGCGACTGCGAGCGTCGCTTTTCAGGGGACGCAGCTGGTCGAGCAGCGGGCCGACGTCGAGGCGGCGCCCGGCGCGGAACTGGCGGCCGCGAACGTGCAGCGGCTCGCCAACGCCCAGGTCGCCTCTGCCGAGGCCGAGGCCGAGCAGAACGATGCCGAGAACCTCAACACGGTCTGGGGCGTCCCGGTCGAGTCGGTCGAGCAGTCGAACCTCGCCGCCGCCGCCGCGACCGCGCGCGCAAGCGTGGAAGTCCTGCAGGTGATCGGCCAGCAGCAGGAGACGGGCGACTTGGTGGCCCAGTGGCTCGACGCCGCACAGGCCGTCTCGAACGCCCAGAACGCGGAGGCCGTGGCAGAGGCCGCTCAGACCTCTCCACGCAACGTCAACCTCGTCGTCGCTCCCGATCCGAACGAGGCGAGGGTCGCGCGCGTCGAGCAGATGAACTTCGGCCGCGGCGAAGCGGTCGCCGACCTCGCCGCGTCGATCTTCCAGGAGATCGACCAGAGCCAGGTGGTCGGGGACTCGACCTCGCAGGAGGCCGACGCGGTGCAGGTGCACGCGAACGCGCAGGACGGGCTCGCGGGCGCGTGCGTCGAGCAGACCCGCACGACGAACCTCAACGACGTGCGGGTCCCGGCCGGGAGCCGCGCGACCAACCCGAGCGTCCGCCAGCAGAATCTCGTCTTCGCGACCGCGACCGCGACGGACACGAGCGAGATCGCCGCCTGGATCTCGCAGGCGCAGGGCGGCTCCGGCCTGATCGAGTTCGCGATCGCGACCCAGCAGGGCTCTGTCCGCCAGTTCGCGGGCGCGTTGTCCCCGGCCTCTCAGAGCGACCTGCTGAACCGCGCGACGTGGGCTGGGGTCGAGCCGGCGCCGGATGCCGTAGTGGCGGCTCGGAACATGTCCGATCCGGGGGACGAGGCGGACGTGCCGGTGGCGGCCGTGCTCGAGTCGACTGATCCGCTCGTTCCGCTCGTTCCGCTCGTTCCGCTCGTTCCGGTCGCGCCGGTCGCGACCCGCACGCCCGCGCCGGTCGCGACCGGCGCGCGCCGACGTGCCGACGCCGGCAGCGTGCCTCGCCGCCGGTTGCAACCGCCGACCGTCGTGGTCGAGACCCACGCCGTGCTCGGCCCGCCGAGCTCGAGCCCGGCAGCGGCGCCGTTCACGCCACCGCTCTGGCCTTCCGAGCCGTCGGGCGGGGCGTCGGCGCAGGTCGGCCAATCGTCCGCCTCGAGCGCGTCGCCGAACGCGGCCGCGACCGCGGCGACGGTCACGCAGAGCGAGTCGGACGACCACGGCGCGGGGCGGCTCGCGGTCGACTACGCCGGCTCGGCGCCCTCGCCGGGCGGAACCGGCTCCGTCGCCGTCGACCCCGGCCTCTTCAAGCTTGCGGCCCCCGCTCTCCTCGGGCCGCGAATGCCCACACCGACCCTTGGGCGGTCGGTGGACTTCTTCGAGCCATTCGAGCGACCCGGGTAACGAGGCGCCTTGCCTCAGCGCCGTCGGGACGCTTGGGACTCCGACGGATAACCCAAGTCATTGAAGCTCGAAAGGACACAAATTCATGAAACACAAGCGATGGTGGCTCATAGTTGCAGTCGCCGCCGCCGCGTTCGCGATGTCCGCGCAGTCCGCGCTTGCGTTCGACAAGCCGGCCAAGCTGGACATCAAGACGGACGTGATCGCCCAGGTACAGGCGCAGGTCGCAGCTCAGACCGCGTCCCTGACCCAGGCGGGCGTGGCGACGAGCGGCGACGCCTCGTCGAACGGCGGCATCGCCGCCGCCGGCGACGGCGGCAACGGCGGTAGCCCGAAGACGACCGTCGACGGATCCTCGAACGCCTCCGGCGGAGCGGCAGACACGTGCTCCAAGGGCGCGGACTGCACTGGATCCGCCGGCGGCGGTGACGCCTCCTCGACCGGTACGGGCAACTCGGTGGATACCGGGAACGCCAACGCCAGCGGTGGCGACGGAGGCCTGTCTTCCTCCAGGTCCACGGGCGGCGACGCGGGGAGCGGCGGCGTCACGAGCGGCTACAACGACGGCGGCAACGCCGACACCGGGAGCAACGACACCGGCAAGGCGGAGACCGGCGACGGCACCAACGTCAATGCCAACGAGACGAAGCAGAACGCGAACGGCGGCTTCACCGGCGGCAACAAGACGGATGCCGACACGGGCGCGGCCCGGGGCGGCAATGCCACCTCCGGCGACGCCGAATCGGGCACCGCCGACAGCGGAAACGCGACGGGCGGCAATGCGAGGGCTAGGGGCGCCACCGAGAGCGGCTCGGCCGACAGCGGCTCGTCCGCCGGCACCGGCGGCGGCGGCGGCGGCGCGACCGACTCGGGCAGCGGCCCGGCCACCGGTGGCGGCAACGCCGCCAGCAGCAGTGGCACCGGAAGCGACAACGGGTCCGGCAACGGCAACGCCACGGGCGGGGCTGGCGCGACTGCCAGCAACACCGACGGCGGCGCCGGCGGCGGAGCCGGCGGGACCGGGACCGGCGGAGCACAGTCCGGGAACCTCTCGGGCGACGCCGAGGGCCACTACGTGATGGGCGGCGAGGCCGAGAACGGCGGGAACACCAGCGGCGACGCGACGAGCGGTTCGCCGGTCGGTGGCTCCCCGTCCTCGGGCGACGCGTCCGCGAACAGCGGCACGGGTTCCGCGAACGGTGGGACCAACGGCAACTCGAGCTCCCAGTCGAATGGAACCGCGACGAGCGGCGCGGCGACCAGCGGCAGCAACACCACGGGGGCGGCCACCGGCGGAGCGGCCGGCGGCAACTCGGGCTCGACCGGCAACGCCACGGGCGGCGCCGGCGGCTCCTCGGCCGCGGGCCCGGCGACGTCGGCCTCATCGCTCGGGGCGGGGAACGTCCAGGTCGATGGCGAGAGCCGGACTTGAACCGGCGACACCACGGTTTTCAGCCGTGTGCTCTACCAACTGAGCTACCTCGCCGCGGCAGCCAAGTGTAGCGCCCCCGCCTTGGTGCTCCCGGCAGATGTAGGTTCCGCACGTGACCGCCCCGTCGCCATCATCGGCGCTCCGCTCGACCTCGGCCAGGAGCGGCGCGGGGTCGACATGGGGCCGTCGGCGATCCGGTATGCGGGTCTCGAGGAGAGGCTCACGCGAATCGGCCTGACCGTCTCCGACCGGGGCAACGTCGTCGCGCCCGAGCCGGAGTCGCTCGCGGTTCTCGACGAGCGCGTGCGCTACCTCCCCGAGATCCTCGGTGCGTGCACGCGGCTCGCGGCGCTCGTCGAGGACGTCGTCCGTGACGGCGCCCGCCCGCTCGTCCTCGGCGGCGACCACTCGATCGCGATCGGCACGCTCGCCGGCCTCGCCGCCGCCGCGGGCCGTCGCGGCGGCGTGATCTGGATCGACGCACATGGCGACCTCAACACGCCCGAGACGAGCCCGACCGGCAACGTGCACGGGATGCCGCTCGCCGCCGCGCTCGGTCGGGCGGCCGAGTGGTTCACCCACGACGGCCTCACGCTGCCGGCCGTCGAGCCGGGACGGGTCGTCCTCGTCGGCATCCGCTCGCTCGACCCCTCCGAGCGAGCCTTCCTGCACGAGTCGGGCATCCGCGTGTTCACGATGAGCGAGATCGACCGGATCGGGATCGAGCGGGCGCTGCAGGAGGCGCTCGACCGCGTCGCGGGCCCCGGCTTCGTCCACGTCTCGCTCGACCTCGACGCCCTCGACCCCGAGGTCGCGCCGGGTGTCGGGACGCCCGTGCGCGGCGGTCTCACCTACCGCGAGGCGCACCTCGCGTGCGAGCTCATCGCCGAGTCCGGCATCGCCGGCTCGTTCGAGCTCGTCGAGTCGAACCCGATCCTCGACCGCGAGAATGCGACCGCCCTGACCGCGGTGGAGCTCGCCGCGAGCGCGCTCGGCCAGACGATCCTCTAGTGGGTGTCTCAGGCCGTCGCGACGACGATCCGCGCGACGCCGGGCACCGCGAGCGAGCCGTCGGCTGCGACGTACTCCTCGAGCAGCGACGTGGCGCGGGCCCTGAGGGTCGCGATCTCGCCGGACGAGAGGCGCTCGAGGAGGGCGGACAGCATCCGCGACGTGTCCTCGGTGGTCTCCCACCACTCGTCCAGCGAGCCTGCGACCCAGGTGACGGTGAAGTCCTCCACGTTCTCGATGGCGAGGCCTCCCGAGGTGACCACGGAGGCGAGGCGGTCGGGATCGGAGAGCCGGAACGGCCCAGGTGCCTCCGGGTCCGGGCGCTCGACGAGGCCGAGCTCGAGCGCCGCTCTCCCCGAGGCCGTGATCCAGGGGTTGACCTGCGGACCGGCCCAGACGGCCAGCACCACCCGCCCGCCGGGACGCGTCACGCGTGCCATCTCCGAGGCCGCCTGCCCCATCTCCGTGACGAGCATGAGTCCGAAGCGGCAGAGGACGCCGTCGACCGAGTCACCGCCCAGCGTGAGCGCCGCGGCGTCCTCGACGGAGAACCGGACGCCTTCGAGGCCGAGCTCCTCGGCGCGCCGGCGAGCGGTGTCGACCATCTCCGGCGCGACGTCGGTCGAGATCAGCTCACCGCCGGGCTCGAAGCCGCGGCAGCGCGAGGAAGCCGACCTCGCCGGGGCCGGCCGCGAGCTCGAGGATCCGCTGCCCGGGCTCCGGCTGCAGGAGCTCGACCATCCGCTCCGACAGCGCAGCCGTCGAGCGCGCGAAGAGATCGCGCCGGCGCTCCCAGCCGGCGGCGACGCTCCGCCAGGCCTCGACCTGTTCGGCGGCCGCCTCGTCTATGCGGTCACGCCCTTGAACTCGGGGATGATGTGCTCCCCGTAGGCGGCGAGCGTCTCCTCCTGGCTGTGCGTCATCAGGTAGATCGAGTAGTGGTCGACGCCGATCGACTCGAGCTCCCGCAGCCTCGTCTTGATCTGGTCGACGCTGCCGATCACCGAGAAGCGGTCGCAGATCTCGTCCGACACGAAGGCGCCGTGCTTCGCGCCGACCCGCGAATGCTCGTTGTAGTCGTAGAACTTCCGCGCCGCGACGTAGTCGGTGAGGTCCTTGGGGATGACCGAGCCGTCCGTGCCGTAGCGCTCGATCAGGTCCTGGACGTGGTTGGAGACCATGGCCGGGAACCAGCGGGTCTCGTCCCGGGCAAGCGCGATGTCGTCCGTGACCATGCTCGGCGCGCAGACGATGCACTTCAGCTCGGCGGGGTCACGTCCCGCCTCCTCGGCGGCGGCCCGGGCCGTGCCCATGATCCACTGGATGATGTGGGGGTCGGCGAGCTGGATGATGACGCCGTCCCCGACACGGCCTGCGACCGCAAGAGCCTTCGGGCCGTAGCCCGCGACCCACATCTCGATCTCGGGCAGCTCGGGCCGGACCCACTTCAGCTGGAGGTCCTTGTCGTTCCAGCGCACCTCCTCGCCGTTCATGAACGGCTTGATCATGGCCAGCGCCTTCTCGAACTCCGCCACGCGCACCGGCTGGCGTCCGATGTACCGGACGGCCGAGTCGCCGCGGCCGATCCCCATCACCATGCGCCCGTCGGAGATGTCGTGGAGGGTGGCGTAGAGGCTTGCGACCACCGTCGGCTCGCGGGTGCCGGGATTCGTCACCTGGTGACCGAACCTCATCGTGGTCGTCGCGTTGGCCGCGAGCGCCAGGATCGGGAACGAGTCCTGCCAGAGCACGTGCGAGTCGTAGGTCCACCCGATCTCGAACCCGTGCTGCTCGCCCAGGACCATCAGGTCGACGAGGCGCTGGTAGGGCGGATCGGGCAGGACGGTGACGCCGAAGCTGAGTGCCATGTCTCTCCTCCGTGGGACGAAGCCCCGATTATGAAGCGCCCGTCACAGCGCGTGCCAGGAGCTGCCGCGGGCTGCGCCGTCAGCTCCGCCGGGCCGCCGGCACGGCCGCGAGCGCCGACGCCCAGAGGAGCCCGATCGCGACGAAGGCGATCCTGCCGTCCCCCGGCAGCCCGAACGTGAGGCCCGCGAGCGGGGTGCAGACGAGGATGACGAGGACCGCCGAGCCGTTGACGAAGCCGACCGCCGCAGCGGGAGCGTCGGGGCGAAGGCGAACGGTCATGTCGAAGACGGAGGCGAACGGGAAGCCGGCGGCGAGGCCTACGAGCAGTGCAGCGCCGGCTGCGATCCAGAGCGGCGGGGCCGAGGCGAGCACGAGCACGCCCGCCGAGCCGAGGGCGAGGCTCAGCGCCACGAGCGGCCAGGCGCGCGAGGGCGCGTGCCGCACGACGAGCCCGCCGGTGGGCCGTGTCAGCACGCCCGCGAAGAGCACGAGCCCTCCGATGACCGCCGAGGCGCTGCGGCCGTGGTCCTGGCGCTCGAGCAGCGTCACGACCCAGTTCCCCGCCACGACCGAGAGCCCGAACGTCGCCATCTGCACGGCTGCGAGCGGCCAGAGGCCCCGGTCGCGGAAGACGCTGACACGCGGCGTCCCGTCGGCCTCCTCGTGGCCGTCGCGCCGCTGCCCGCCCCGCCGCGAGCACCGGGACGGTTCCCGCGACCGCGAGGGCGAGCCCCGTCCAGTAGGGCGCCCGCCAGCCGAGCGCCGGTACGAGCTGCGGCACGACCATCAGGGCGAGCCCTCCGGCCGCCATCGTCGAGCCTCCGTACGCGCCCTGCCAGAACGGGCCGCCTCTGCCGGCCCGCACGAGATCGAGGCCCGCGACGAACCCGGCGCCGGTGCCGAAGCCCATCAGGAGGCGCGCGCCGAGGCCCACGCCGAGCGAGGGAGCCGTCAGTGCGATCGCGTTCGCGGCGGCCACGATTGCGAGCGCTGCGAGCCCGACGCTGCGCGCCCCGACCCGGTCGATCAGCCGGCCGCCGGGGATCTGCACGGCCAGGTGCGTGACGAACAGCGCGGTCGTGAGGAGGCCGACCGCCGCGAGCGAGACGCCGTAGACCTCGCCCAGGTCGTCAGCGACGGCGCCGACGTTGGAGATGTCCCACGTCACCGCCGCCCCGAGCGCGAGGCCGGCGGCGATGGCCCTCGGGCTGCGGCTATGTATCGGAGACCCGGGCGATCGTGCTGTCCGCGAGCCGGTCGAGCGCCTGGACGGCGAGCTCGAGGTGCTCCTCGCGCGTGTCCTCGAGCCTGGTGTGCGACAGCCCGCGCAGGCTCTGGACGAACATCATCACGGTGGGGACGCCCGCGCGCGACACCTCGGCCGCGTCGTGGAGCGGCCCCGAAGGCAGCCGGTGCGAGACGCCGGCGACCTCGCGGCAGGCCCGGTCGCAGAGGTCGACGAGGTCGACGTCGAACAGGATCGGCTCGATGTTCCAGATCCGTTCCCACGTCACGCGGACGTCTTCCTCCAGGGCAAAGCGCTCGCTCGCCTCCTTCGCCTGGCGCAACAGCTCCGCGAGGCTGTCTGCGTCGAGGTGGCGCTGGTCGAGCAGCTGCTCCGCGGTCTCGACGACGGACGTCACGATCCCAGGTCGGCAGACGACTCCTCCCGAAGTGCAGACGGCGCCGTTCCCGACCCGGGCCGCGATCTCGCGGATCTCGAGTGCGAGCTTCGCCGCGCCGGCGAGCGCGTCCCGGCGCTTGTCCATCGGCGTCGAGCCGGCGTGCGCGGCCTGGCCCTTCCAGGTGATCCGCCAACGCTCGACCCCGTAGGTGCCGAGCACGGCCCCGAGGGCAATGCCCATGGACTCGAGGACGGGGCCCTGCTCGATGTGCAGCTCGAGGTACGCCGCGGCGCTCTCGAGCTGCGAGTGTGCCTCGAGGGCGCGGTCGAGATCGACCCCGTTCTCGGCGAGCGCCTCGGGAAGCGAGATCCCGTCCTGGTCGGTGAGCTCGCGCAGCTCGTCCTGGTCGCGCATCGACCCGGCCGCCGCCGAGGAGCCGAAGAGGGAGCGGCCGAAGCGCGCGCCCTCCTCGTCGGCCCAGTTGACGAGCCTCACCGTCACCGGGGGCGTGCCCGCCTCGGCGATCCGCCGCAGCACCTCCGCGCCCGCGACGACGTTGAGGGAGCCGTCGAGCCAGCCACCGTTCGGCACCGAGTCGATGTGGCCGCCGATGACCACCGCCGACTCGGATTCGCCGCGCAGCGTCCACCAGTCATTGCCGGCGGGATCGCGCTCGCGCTCGAGCGGCAGCCCGTCGAGCAGCCCGTCGAGCCACTCACGCGCGGTGTTCCACATCGGTGTCCACGCGACTCGCTGGGCCCCGTCCGCATCGCCGGTCAGCGCCTGCAGCTCGCGCAGCTGGGAGACGACGCGACCGGGATCGAGGGCCATGGCGCGAGCGTAAACGATCTGTGGTACGGAATACGCGTGGCCGTCGGGGCTCTCAAGCGCATCGGCATCTTCGTCGCCGTCCTCGTCGGCCTGTGCGCGTTCTACGTCGGCTACCGGCAGCTCTACCTCTCGACCGGCTGGACGAAGCCGTTCAAGGTGGATGCGTACGCGATGCCGCCGTTGCAGGACATCGTGAGCAGGCTGTGGGAGCCTGCCGCGACCGAGCAGCCGCCGCTCGCGCAGCTCCTCTTCGAGAAGGCGCTCTTCACGGCGCGCGAGGCCGCCGCCGGCTTCCTCATCGGCGCGGTCGTCGGCATCGCGATCGGCGTCGTCTTCCACTTCTCGAACCTCCTCCGGCGCGGCTTCCAGCCGTACGTCGTCGGCTCGCAGACGGTTCCGATCCTTGCGATCGCGCCGATGGTCGTGATCTGGCTCGGCGGCCAGGGACTGCCCGTGTGGATGCCGGTGGCGGTGATCAGCGCCTTCCTCACGTTCTTCCCGGTCGCGATCAACACCCTGCGGGGGCTCGACTCGACCGATCCGCGCAAGCTCGAGCTCATGCGTTCGTACGCCGCCTCCGAGCTGAGCACGCTGTGGCGCGTCAAGTTCCCCTGCGCGCTGCCGTACATGTTCGCGGCCTTCAAGGTCGCGGCGACCGCGAGCGTCGTCGGCGCCATCATCGGGGAGCTGCCGTCGTCGATCCAGGACGGGCTCGGCGGAGCGATTCTCAACTTCGCGCAGTACTACTCGCTCGACCCATCTGCCCTCTGGGCGACCAACATCATCGCCGCGACCCTGGGGATCGCCTTCTTCTGCATCGTCGCGATCGTCGAGAAGCTCGTCGTGCGTCGAGCGCCGGAGAATGTCGCGTGACCGAGGCTGCCGCGGTCTCGATCCGGAACGTCTCGAAGACGTTCGGCAAGGGAGGCACGACCGCGCTCCAGAACATCGACCTCGAGTTCCAGCCCGGAGAGTTCATCTCGTTGATCGGCCCCTCGGGCTGCGGCAAGTCGACGCTGCTGCGGGTCATCGGAGACCTGATCGAGCCGACCGAGGGTGAGGCGATCGTGGGCGGGAAGACGGCGCACCGGGCGCGGCTCGACCGCGACTACGGGATGGTCTTCCAGGAGGCGACCCTGATGGACTGGCGCAGCGTCGAGAAGAACGTCTCGCTGCCGCTCGAGATGATGGGCTGGGAGCGGAGCAAGCGGCGCGAGCGCGTGCGGGAGCTGCTCGAGCTGGTCGAGCTGACCGGGTTCGAGAGCCACTACCCGTGGCAGCTGTCGGGCGGGATGCAGCAGCGGGTCGCGATCGCGCGGGCGCTCACCTTCCACCCGTCGCTGATCCTGATGGACGAGCCGTTCGGCGCCCTCGACGAGATGACGCGAGACAGGCTCAACCTCGAGCTCCTCCGCATCTGGGAGGCGACGAGCGCGACCGTCGTCTTCGTCACCCACTCGATCTTCGAGGCCGTCTTTCTCTCCTCGCGGGTCGTCGTCATGTCCGCCCGCCCCGGGCGGGTGCAGCGGATCGTCGACATCGACCTCGCCTACCCGCGCACCACGGACACACGGGAGGAGACCAGGTTCTTCGAGCTCGCGACGGAGGTCCGCGAGCTCCTGCGCGAGTCGCACGGCAGCAGGGAGACGGCGCGGGAGGGCGGCCCGTGAGCCGGCTGCGGCGTGGCCTCGTCGAGTGGGCGCCCGCGCTCGCGATCCTCGTCCTCGGCCTGATCGGGTGGGAGCTCGCCGTGCAGGCGTTCGGGATCCAGAAGTTCCTCCTGCCCAAGCCGAGCGAGATCCTGGCCGCATTCTGGGATCAGCGCGACATCCTCTGGCCGGCGGGTTGGTACACGTTCACGGAGGCGTTCTGGGGCTTCGTGATCGGCGTCTCGTTCGGGCATCGCCGCCGCCCTCCTGCTCGCCCGCTTCAGGGCCGTCGGCTCCGCGCTGATGCCGTACTTCATCGCCGCAAGCGCGATCCCGATCATCGCCTTCGCCCCCATCGCGAACGCCTGGTTCGGGATCGAGAAGGGCTCCAAGATCTTCATCGCGGCCCTGCTCTGCTTCTTCCCGGTGCTCGTCAACACGCTGAAGGGCCTGACGTCGGTGCGGCCGCAGCAGGTCGAGCTGATGCGCTCCTACGCCGCCGGCAACCTCGCCGTCTTCCGCCGTGTCCGCATCCCCACGTCGCTGCCCTACGTCTTCGCCGCCCTCAAGGTGGCCAGTGTCCTCGCCATGATCGGAGCCATCGTGGGCGAGTACTTCGGCGGCTCGCAGCAGCAGCTCGGGATCCAGATCAAGAACTCGGCTGCGCTCTTCCAGTTCGAGACGGCCTGGGCAGCGATCCTCGTGGCTTGTATCCTCGGCATCGGTTTCTACCTGGCCGTGTCGGTGGCTGAGATGCTGACGATGCGTCGGTATCCCTCCGCGGAACGAGCCGGGAGGTGAGCTGGGGTCCAATGGAGCAATGGTCGACGAAGGAGGATGTATGAAGCGGTATCGGATGGTCGGCGTCACGGCAGTGGTCGTCGTGGCGCTCGCGGCGCTGATGTTCGCGTCGCTCGGCACGGCGAAGCCGGCGGCGTCGATGGACAAGGTCACCCTGCAGCTCAAGTGGGTCCCGCAGGCGCAGTTCGCAGGCTTCTACGCGGCCGCGTCGAAGGGGTACTTCAAGCAGTTCGGGCTCGACGTGACGCTGAAGCCGGGCGGCCCCGACATCACGCCGGAGCAGGTTGTCGCGTCGGGCCAGGCGCAGTTCGGCCTCGACTGGCTGCCGTCGCTCCTCGCGACCCGTGACAAGGGCGGGGACCTCGTCAACATCGCCCAGGTCTTCACTCGCTCGGGCATGACGGAGCTGACCTGGAAGTCGAGCGGCATCAACACGATCAAGAAGATGGCCGGCAAGAAGGTCGGCGTCTGGTGCTGCGGCAACGAGAACGAGCTGTACGCGGCGCTCGTCAAGAACGGGATCGACCCGAAGAGCTCGAGCTCGGTCACCATCGTCAACCAGCCGTTCGACATGACGCTGTTCCTGCAGAACAAGGTCGACGCAGCCGCAGCGATGACCTACAACGAGCTCGCGCAGGTGCTCGAGACGAAGAACCCGGAGACCGGGAAGCTCTACACGCTCGCCGATCTGAACGTGATCACGATGGAGCGCGCCGGGACAGCCATGCTCGAGGACGGGGTCTTCGCCCAGGGCTCGTGGCTCAAGGACGCGAAGAACCAGGACATCGCGAAGCGGTTCCTCGCGGCGTCGTTCAAGGGCTGGGCGTACTGCCGCGACCACCACACGGACTGCGTCAACATCGTGCTCAAGGCCGGCACGACCCTCGGCCGCGGGCACCAGACGTGGCAGATGAACGAGATCAACAAGCTCATCTGGCCGGCTCCCGTGCGCGGCATCGGCGTCATGAACCCGATCGCATTCGCCCGCACGGCAGCGATCGCGAAGCAGTTCAAGGTCATCAACAAGGCGCCGTCGGCGGGGACCTACCGCACCGACCTCGCGAAGGCGGCCAACTCGATGCTCCGCAAGCAGGGCGTCAACACGACCGGCCTCACCTGGAAGGCCACGGTCGTCAAGGTGACGCCGGGCGGGAAGTAGGCTCGAACCGGATGCTCCCCGGGCCCGTGTCGCCGCGGGCCCGGGGTTTACCGGCAACGTGGACCAGCGACCAAGAGGAGGCCACAATGTCCGTCTTGATCAGGAACGGCCGCGTCGTCACCGCGGCCGACTCGACTGTGGCCGACGTCTTCGTCGACGGCGAGAAGGTCGCGCTGATCGGGACGAGCCTCGACGTCGCCGCGGATCATGAGATCGACGCGAGCGGGAAGCTCGTGCTTCCGGGCGCGATCGACCCGCACACGCACCTCGACATGCCCTTCGGCGGCACGGTCACGATCGACGACTTCACGTCGGGCCACACCGCCGCGGCGTTCGGCGGCACCACGTGCCACGTCGACTTCTGCATCCAGGGTCACGGGCAGTCCTTCGCCGAGGCCCTGGCCGGGTGGCACGGGAAGCGCGAGGGCAAGGCGATCATCGACAACGGCTTCCACATCGCGGTTACAGACCTCGTCGAGGGAGGCTCGCTCGAGGAGCTCGCGACGCTCCCCGACCAGGGGATCACCTCCTACAAGCTGTTCATGGCCTACAAGGGCGTGCTGATGGTGGACGACGAAACGCTCTTCCGGACGATGCAGGTCGCCTCGGAGACGGGCGCGCTCGTGATGGTGCACGCTGAGAACGGCGATGCGATCGACGTGCTCGTCCGCGAGGCCCTCGAGGCCGGGAACACCGCGCCGCGCTACCACGCCCTCACCCGCCCGCCGGAGCTCGAGGGCGAGGCGACCAACCGGGCCATCCAGCTCGCCCGCATCGCCGGGTCGCCGCTCTACGTCGTCCACGTCACCTGCAAGGAAGCGGTGGCTGCGATCGCGGCCGCCCGCGCGACGAACTGGGACGTCTGGGGCGAGACCTGCACGCAGTACTTCTTCACGGACATCACGGACCTCGACGAGCCGGACTTCGGCGGCGCGAAGTACGTCTTCTCGCCCCCCGTGCGCGACAAGGCGAACCAGCCCGTGCTCTGGGATGCGGTGCGGACCGACGTGCTCTCCGCGATCTCGACCGACCACTGCGCCTTCACGCTCGCGGGGCAGAAGACTCTCGGCCGCGACGACTTCTCGAAGATCCCGAACGGCGCTCCCGGGCTCGAGGACAGGCTGAGGATGATCCACCACTTCGGAGTCAACGAGGGGCGCATCACGCTGAACCGCATGGTCGAGCTGCTCGCCACCAACCCGGCGAAGCTGTTCGGCCTCTATCCGCGCAAGGGCACAATCGCGCCCGGGAGCGATGCCGACATCGTCGTCTTCGATCCCAACCGGAGGTCGACCATCTCGGCCGCCGGCCAGCACTCGAAGTCCGACTACACGCTGTACGAGGGAACCGAGGTGACGGGCGACGTGGACGTGACGCTCATCAGGGGCACGGTCGTCGTGGAGAACGGCGAGTTGAAGGTCGAGCCGGGCTTCGGGCAGTTCGTTCGGCGCGCGAAGTTCGGCGAGCCGCTCGTCTAGTGCGGCGTCTCACAACGTTTCACAGGAAACAGCATCGTTGTGAGACGCCGCACTACTGAATCAACATGGTAGTGGGGTGTCCCGCAACGAACATTTCCGGTCGAACGTTGCGGGACACCCCACTAGTGCGGCGTCCGCGGACTGACGCCTCCGCAACCCGCGTTCGAGGCTACGATCGGCTCGAGAGCGACCCGGAGGAGAGACCGATGGCCACGATCGAGACAGACCCGAACCTCGGCGCGCAGATCGTCGCCGACGCGAAGGAGCACGTTCTCTACTCGTGGTCGGTCCAGAGCGCGATCAACCCGATTCCGGTGGCGGGGGCCGAGGGACGGCACTTCTGGGACTACGACGGAAAGCGCTATCTGGACTTCGCGTCTCAGCTCGTCAACGTCAACATCGGCCACCAGCACCCGAAGATCATCCAGGCGATCAAGGACCAGGCCGACAAGCTCTGCACCATCGGACCGCCGATGGCGAGCGAGTCGCGCTCCGAGCTCGGCCGCCTCCTCGCCGAGGTGACGCCCGGCGACCTCTCCGTCTCGTTCTTCACGAACGGCGGCGCCGAGGCCAACGAGAATGCGGTCAAGCTCGCACGCCTCGTCACCGGGCGGCCCAAGATCATCGCGCGCTACCGCTCCTACCACGGCGCCACCCACGGTGCCGTCTCGCTGACCGGCGATCCGCGCCGCTGGGCGGTCGAGCCCGGCATGGCCGGGATCGTGCGCGCCTTCGACCCGTACACGTACCGCTGCCCGGCCGGGCACCCCGACCCGTGCCCGGTGTGCACCGGCGCCCCGCACCTGGAGGAGATCCTCGAGCCTACGAGGGCGCCCACACCGTGGCCGCGCTCATCCTCGAGACGGTGACGGGGACGAACGGCGTCATCGTGCCGCCGGACGGCTACCTCCAGAGCGTGCGCGAGGTCTGCGACCGTCACGGCATCCTCCTCATCCTGGACGAGGTCATGGCCGGCTTCGGGCGCACCGGCAAGTGGTTCGCCTGCGAGCACTGGGATGTGGTGCCCGACATCATCTGCGTCGCGAAGGGGATCAACTCCGGCTACGTGCCGCTCGGGGCGATGATCGCGCGGGGCGAAATCGTGGCCAAGGTGCGCGACCGCTTCTTCCCCGGCGGGCTCACGTACGCCGGCCATCCGCTCGCGTGCGCGTCGGGTGTGGCATCGATCGAGGCGTTCCGCGAGGAAGGCGTGGTCGAGAACGCCGCTGCGACGGGCGAGTACTTCGGGGAGGCGCTCTGGGGCCTGCAGGCGAAGCACCCCTCGATCGGAGACGTGCGCGGCCTCGGCTGCTTCTACGGAATCGAGCTCGTCAGGAATCGCGAGACGCGGGAGATGCTCGTGCCGTTCAACGCCTCCGGCGAGGCGGCCGCCCCGGTCACGCGTCTCGCGAAGGCGGCGCTCGAGCGGGGGCTCTACCTCATGACGCACTGGAATGTGATCATGGTCGTGCCCCCGCTGACGATCACCCGCGAGGAGGCCGAGGAGGGCGTGGCCATCATCGACGACGTTCTCGCGATCGCCGACGAATACGTCTCCTGACGTTCAGCCGGCCGCGCGGGCGGCGCGCTCGCTTCCCGCAAGGAAGACGGCGATCGCCTCCCCCGTCTCGTCGAGCGCGTCCCAGAGCACGGTGTGCCCGCCGGGGACCGTGACGACCTCGAGCAGGTCACCGAGCGCCTTGCGGTGCGCCTCCAGGAAGTCGTCATAGGGCACGTACGAGTCTTCCCCGAGGACGAGCAGCGTGGGGATGCGGACGGCCTCGAAGGGCGGGGGCGCTGCGCTCATCTCGCCGTAGGAGGCGACGACCGCCGCCTGGCTGTAGCGGTAGCGCCAGCGGCCGTCCCCGTCTGTGTCCGCGACGAGGAAGCCTTCCAGGTCCGCGGCGACGACGTCCCGCGCGGCTCGTGAGAGAACACTCTCGTGGAAGCGCCGATCGATTCCCTCGTCGAACGACGAATACGACCTGTCGGCTCGGGCCTGCTCTGCGACGTGCAGTGCGATCTCGGGGTCGATCCGGAGGGCGGGATCCAGGAGCACGAGGCGCTCCACGAGCTCCGGTCGGCGGGCGGCGAGCTCGAACGCGAGGCGCCCGCCGAAGGAGTGGCCGATCCAGATCCCGGGCTCCGTGCCGATCGTGGCGACGAGCGCGTCGAGGTGCTCGTCGATGCTCCAGGGCGGCTCGAACGGCGAGGCGCCGTGGCCGATGAGGTCGGGCGCGAGCACGTGGAAGCCGGTGAGCCAGCGCTCGGCCAGACGGTGCATGCCGCCACCGTGGCCGGTGACGCCGTGCAGGCCGACGACGCGTGGCGCGCGTGGGTCACCCCAGGACTCGACGTGGAGAAGGCGGCTCAAGCCTGCTCGTCGAGTGCCTCGAGGGACTGCGGCACCATTTCGGTGCGCCGGCCGTCCTTGACGAGCGACCAGATCACGACGCCGTCCTTGTCGATCAGGAACGTTCCACGCACCGGGTGCCCCGGTCTCCTCGTTGAAGACGCCGTAGGCCCGCGAGGCCGCGCCGTGCTGCCAGAAGTCCGAGGCGAAGGCATACGTTGCGCCGAGCTCCTTCTTCCAGGCTTGCCGGGCTGCCGACGTGTCGCACGAGACGAAGATGACCTCGGTCTCGGCGTCGCGGAACGAGCTCAGGTTGGCCTGGAGGTCGAGTGCCTCCTCGGCGCAGACCGGGGTGAACGCGAACGGGTGGAAGACGAGGAGGACGTTGCGCTTGCCCCGAAAGTCCTCCAGGCGCAGGCGGGGCTTGTCGTACGCCTCCTCGAGGTCGAATTCCGGTGCCCGCTCACCCGTCGCTATCGCCATCCGTGCTCTCCTCTCCGTTGCCGGACGGAACATAGTAGGTTCGACCCTCGAGGCCGTTCGGAAGGTGATCCGTGAGGGCGCGGGTCGGGTCCTCGTGCGGCGAGACGTAACCCTCCCCGTGGCCGCGGGAGCGGGCCGCGGCGTAGTGGGAGTCGCGGAGAGCGGGCGGCGGGGGCTGGATGCCGTGCTCCCGTACCTCCCCGCGCGCGCGCCAGATCGCCTGCGCAGAGGCGTTCGATTTCGGGGCACGGGCGAGGTAGATCGCCGCCTGCGCGAGGTTCAGCTGGGCCTCGGGGAGCCCGACGTGCTCGAGCGCCTGGGCCGCCGCCACTGCGACGACGAGCGCTTGCGGGTCGGCGTTGCCGACATCCTCCGAGGCGAGGATCACCATGCGCCTCGCGATGAACCGGGGATCCTCTCCCCCTTCCAGCATCGCCGCGAGGTAGTAGACAGCGGCATCGGGGTCGCTGCCCCGCATGGACTTGATGAAGGCCGAGATGATGTCGTAGTGCTGGTCGCCGGCGCGGTCGTACCGGAGAGGCCGCTTGCGGGCCGCGTCGGCCACGTGCCGCGCTTCGAGCGCCGAGCCCTCCGCCACTGCCGTCTGCCACGAGAGCTCGAGGGTCGAGAGGGCGCTGCGGGCATCGCCTCCGGCCTTCCGCACGATCGCCTCGAGCACGTCGGGGGACACGTCCGCCCCGATCTCGGCCGCGCCGCGCCCGACCACGGTGGCCACCTCCTCGTCCGACAACGGCTCGAGCTCGATCACGGTGCAGCGCGACAGCAGGGCGGCGTTGACCTCGAAGTAGGGGTTCTCGGTCGTGGCGCCGATGAGCGTCAGCAGCCCGCTCTCGACCCCGGGGAGGAGCGCGTCCTGCTGGCCCTTGTTGAAGCGGTGGATCTCGTCCAGGAACAGGATCGTCCTGCGCCCGTTCGCGCCGAGCAGGTCGCGGGCGCGTTGGAGGACGGCCCGGACGTCGTCGACGCGGGCGGAGACCGCCGAGAGCTCCTCGAACGACGCGCCCGTCGTCTCGGCGACGATGCGCGCGAGCGTCGTCTTGCCGACTCCGGGCGGGCCGTACAGGATCATGGAGGGTGTCCGGTCCGCCTCGATCGCGAGCCGGAGCGCCGACCGCTCGGCGAGGACGTGTCGTTGGCCGACCAGCTCGTCGAGCGAGCGCGGACGGAGCCGCTGCGGCAGCGGCGCCGTGCTCTGCTCGTGCGCGGACGCGGCGTCGGCGAAGAGGTCGGTCATGGCGTGAGTGTAGGGGCGGTGTCCGGCCGGGTCCTGTCCGCTCCGGGGCGCGGGGCATCGCTCCCGGCAGCCGCCCACCCGCCGGTGAGGTAGAACGACGAGAGATGGCGTCGCTCGACGATCTCCTCGCGCGCAACCGGGACTTCGCGAAGCGCTACGACCGTGGCCATCTCGACGTCCGGCCGTCGCTCCACCTCGCGATCGTCACGTGCATGGACTCGCGACTCGATGTCTTCGCCGCTCTCGGTCTCGCCGACGGCCAGGCGCACGTCCTGCGGAACGCGGGCGGTGTCATCACCGACGACGTGATCCGGTCGCTCGCGATCTCGCAGCGGCGGCTCGGCACAGAGGAGATCGTCCTCATCCACCACACCGACTGCGGGCTGCAGCTGATCACCGACGACGGCTTCCGCGCCGAGCTGCAGGACGCGACGGGAATGTCGCCGTCCTTTGCGATCGAGTCGTTCACGGACGTGGACGAGAACGTGCGGCAGTCGATCGCGCGCGTCCGGCACTCGCCCTTCCTCCTGCACCGGGAGCGCGTGAGCGGCTTCGTGTACGACGTCGACACCGGCCTCCTCCGCGCCGTCGACCCGTAGTGCGGCGCTCTATGCTCTGTGCCATGTCAGGGGACGCCTTCGAGCCGCCGCTGAGCCAGCCGGTCCTACCCGGCGCGGCGCGCACGGACTACGAGCGCTACCTCAATACCGAGGAGCTGCTCGGGCTGCAGAAGAGCGCGGACGAGTGGGTCCATCGCGACGAGCTGCTGTTCCAGGTCGTGCACCAGTCCTCCGAGCTGTGGCTCAAGCTGGCGTGGAACGACACCGCCGCTGCAGCGGATCTCGTAGACGCCGGCGACATCGCCGGCGCCCTGCGCCTGCTGCGGCGTGCGAGTATGTGCCTCCGGTTCATCACGGGCCAGCTCGACATGCTCGAGCAGATGTCGCCCTGGGAGTACCAGGAGATCCGCAAGGTGCTCGGGCACGGCTCGGGTTTCGATTCCCCGGGCGTGAAGGAGCTGCGGCCCGCGATGGCCCTGCTCGGCCAGGCGTTCCACGCGGCCCGCGAGCGGGCGGGGCTGTCGTTGCTCGACCTCTATGTCCACGGCCGCGAGCACGAGGAGCTGTACCAGCTGGCCGAGGCGCTGATGGAGCTCGACGAGTGGTTGCAGACGTGGCGCATCCGGCACTACCGCGTCGTCGCGCGCGTGATCGGCGAGCACGTGATCGGGACGCAGGGGACGCCGGTCGAGGTGCTCGGGCGGCTCATCCACCGGGTCGAGTACCAGGAGCTCTGGGACGTCCGCAACGAGCTGACTGCGAAGTCGCAGGCGGAGGGATGACGCTCCGCGAGGAGGTCACGCTCCTGCTGCAGCAGCTCGTCCGGCTCGACACTGTCAACCCACCCGGGAACGAGACCCGCGCCGCCGAGCTGCTGCGTGGCTACCTCGAGAGGAGCGGCGTGCGGTGCGAGCTCGTCGGCCGAGCACCCGAGCGGCTCAACCTCGTCGCACGTGTGCCCGGGGGCGACGGGCCGTCGCTCGCGCTCCTCGGCCACACCGACACGGTGCGCGCAGACGCCGGCGAGTGGTCGCGCGACCCCTGGTCCGGCGACCTCGTCGACGGCGAGATCTGGGGGCGTGGGTCCCTCGACATGAAGAGCCAGGTCGCCGCCGCCGCCGTCGCCGTCGGCTCGCTCGTCCGCGAGGGCTTCCGTCCCGCGGGCGACCTCGTGCTGACGCTGACGGCCGACGAGGAGGTGAACGACGACTTCGGCCTGTCGTGGCTCGTCCGCGAGCACCCGGAGCTCGTGCGCGCCGACTACTCCCTCAACGAGGGTGCCGGGGACCGGTGCGTCTTCGGCGGGCAGGTGTTCTACCTCTGCGCCGTCGGTGAGAAGATGAGCGCCCCGTTCCGCGTCCACGTGCACGGACGCAGCGGCCACGCCTCGATGCCGTCGATCGCGGACAACGCGCTCGTCAAGGCGGCCCCTGTCGTGGAGGCTCTCGGAGCTCTCGAGCCGCGCCGAGAGCTCATCCCGGAGGTGCGGCGGTTTCTCGAGCTCGTGCTCGGCGAGGTGCCGCCCGTCGAGGACGTGCTCGTGCGCGCGCGCGCGGTGGCTCCGCTCGCCGCCGAGCTCGTCGAGCCCATCCTCTCGTTCACGCTCTCGCCGACGATGATCGAGGCCTCGCGCCAGCGCAACGTGATCCCCGCCGCCTGTGTGGTCACGGTCGACTGCCGCCTGCCGCCGGGCATGCAGCCGGAGGACGTCGAGCCGCTTCTCCGCGGTGCGATCAACGGGCGAGTGAGCGCGCGGGACTACGAGATCGAGTGGTACGAACGCGACGGCGGCACGAGCTCGTCGCTCGACACGCCGCTGTGGCAGGCGCTCGAGACGTGGGTGGAGGAGCTGGAGCCGGGAGCCCGGCTCGCTCCGCTCGTTTGCGCGGGCTTCACCGACTCCCACTGGATGCGCGACGCCTTCGGCACCGTCGCGTACGGTTTCTTCCCAATGAAGGCGATGAGCAGCGAAGTCGCGGCGAGACTGATCCATTCGGCCGACGAGCGCATCCCGGTCGACGACCTCGAGCTCGGTGTGCACGCGCTGCGCTCTGCAGCCCGGTCGCTGGGGGCCTGACGTGGCCGACCCCGTGGTTCTCACGATCGTTCCCAACGAGGTGGCTGCGGAGGTCGTGTGCAGCTTTCTCCGTGCGGAGGGGATTCGCTGCGCCCACCGGATCACGAACGTCGGCGCGGGCTCGTGGGACGGAGTGCCGAACGCCGGCGGAGCGCGCGAGGTGCTCGTCGACCCGGCCGAGGTCGAGGTGGCGCGCGAGGTGCTCGCCTCCGCCGAGCTCGGCGAGTTCTCGGAGTGAGCGGGTAGAGCGAGTGTTCTGCCTCCCGCGCCGGGGCGCCAGTGGGGTGTCCCGCAACATTCGACCGGAAAATGATCGTGCGGGACACCCCACTCCCATGTTGATTCCAGTAGTGCGGCGTCTACAACGATGCTGTTTCCTGTGAAACGTTGTGAGACGCCACACCAGTGCGGCGCCGCGCTACGACACCGGCTTCTCGTGATGCCCGCCGAACTGGCTTCGCATCGCCGAGAGCAGCTTGTTCGCGTAGAGCCCCTCGCCCCTCGATGCGAACCGCGCGAACAGCGCCGCGGTGAGCACATCCGCCGGGACGCCCTCCTCGATCGCCGCAATGGTGGTCCAGCGTCCCTCTCCGGAATCCGAGACCCGCCCCTCGAAGCCGTCCAGCGCCGGCGACTCCTGCAGCGCCGCAGCGGTGAGGTCGAGGAGCCACGACTGGACGACGCTGCCGCGCCGCCACAGCTCCGCGATCGCCGGGAGGTCGAGCTCGTACGAGTAGTCCTCCGGATGGTCGAGGGGCGCCGTCTCGGCGTCGCTGTCTCGCGACCGCAGGCCCACGTCGGCCGAGTGGAGGATGTTCAGCCCTTCCGCGAGCGCGGCCATCATCCCGTACTCGATCCCGTTGTGCACCATCTTCACGAAGTGCCCGGCGCCGGGCGGCCCGCAGTACAGGTAGCCCTTTTCCTCCGCTGACGGCTCTCCCTCGCGACCCGGCGTCCTCGTCGCCCCGTCGACTCCGGGAGCGAGCGAGGCGAAGATGGGCTCGAGTTCCGCGAACGCCTCGGCCGGCCCGCCCACCATGAGGCAGAAGCCGCGCTCGAGACCGAAGACGCCGCCGCTCGTCCCGCAGTCGAGGTACCGCACGCCCCGTTCGGCGAGCTCGGCTGCCCGCCGGATGTCGTCGCGGTAGTACGAGTTCCCGCCGTCGACGACGACGTCGCCCGGCTCGAGCCGCGAGCCCAGCTCACGCACCGTCGACTCGGTGATCTCGCCGGCCGGCACCATCACCCAGGCATGCCGGGGCGTGTCGAGCCGGGCGACGAAGTCGTCGAGCGAGGACGAGCCGGTCGCACCCTCGGCTGCGAGCTGGGTGACGGCCTTCGGGCTGACGTCGTAGACGACGCAGGTGTGGCCGTCGCGCATGAGTCGCCGCACGATGTTGGCTCCCATGCGGCCGAGCCCGATCATGCCGAGCTGCATGGCGGGAGCCTATACCCTCGTCAAAGTCGTGCCTGCTCTCCCGCGCATCGCGCCGAGCCCCACGAGCGCGCCCGCGGTCATGGCCGCGGAGGGGCGCCGCCGGTGAGCGGCCGTGACACCCTCGAGCTCCACCAGGCCGACGGGGCGTTCGAGCGGATCGAGGCGTGGTTGCGCGACCGTGGCTTCTTCGCGGCAGGAGCGGAGGGCCTCGTCGCCGACCTCTATCTCGGCTACGGCCTGTCCTCGACCATCCGTCGCCACGACACGCCTCTTCCCCCGGAGCCGTGCCCGCTCCCACTTGCAGCGTGTGCCGTCCGCTCCGCAGAGTATGTTGTCGCTTATGACAACGAAGGCGAAGCAGACCAGCCTCGGTTCGGTCCGTGGGAGCCGAGCTGGAGCGCCCTGGACTACGCGGCGGCGGTCGAGCGCGTGCGGGACGCGATCGCGCGGGGGGACGTCTACCAGGTCAACCTGGTGCAGCACCTGTCGGCGGCGTTCGACGGGGCTCCGGGCGCGGTCGCCGCCCGCCTCGCCCCGCTGAGCCCACACAATCGAGAGCCCTATCGCGGGGACGGCTGGGCGGTCGTCTCCGGCTCACCCGAGCTCTTCCTCGCGCGGCGCGGCCGCCGCGTCTGGACGTGCCCGATCAAGGGGACGCGGCCGGCGGGGCCGTCGGCGGCCCGGGAGCTCGCGCGGTCGGAGAAGGATGCGGCCGAGCACGTGATGATCGTCGACCTCGAGCGGAACGACCTCTCGCGCGTCTGCGAGCCGGGCAGCGTCCGCTGGCCCGAGCTGATGGCAACCCGCGCGCTCGCAGGCGTGGAGCACATGGTCTCCACCGTCGAGGGCACCCTCCGCACCGGCGTCGGCCTGGCCGAGCTGCTGCGAGCCACGTTCCCCGGTGGCTCGATCACGGGCGCGCCGAAGATCGCGGCCGTCGACCTCATCGCCGAGCTCGAGCCGGTGGGTCGCGGTGCCTCGATGGGCGCTCTGGGGCGCGTCTACGGCAACGGCGAGCTCGATCTGGCGCTGACGATCCGGACCTTCGCGATCGCCGAGGGCCGCATCCACCTCTGGGTCGGAGGCGGCGTCGTCTGGGACTCGGATCCCCGCGGCGAGATCGCCGAATCCTGGGTCAAGGCCGACCCGCTTCTCCGCGCGATCGGGGCGCCGCGCGATGGAGCCTCCCGCGCGGCGGGCCGCCGGAGCATGCGCAAGGCCGTCGGCGCCCGCGGTGATATGGCGTGAGCAGCGGCGTGAGCAGCGGCGCGAGAAGTCCGAGGCTGCTCGCCGTGTCCGTCTCGGGACGCGGACTCGTCGAACCGGGGGAGCCCGTGCTCGCTGCGGACGACGAGGGCTTCACCCGCGGCCGCGCCGCGTTCGAGACCATGCGCGTCTACGGTGGCCGGCCGTTCCGGTTCGAGCAGCACGTCACGCGACTCATCGGCTCTGCCGTGCGGATCGGGTTCGAGCCGCCGGAACGGTCGGAGATCGATGAGCTGTCGGCTCTCGCGCTGGAGCACGCGGGCTCGCCCGACGCAGTGCTGCGACTCTACTGGACGCCCGGGCCTCCCGCGGGAGAGCACTGCGCCATAGCGCTCGTCAGTGAGATCCCCGCCTGGATCGAGGTCACGCGCGCGCGTGGTCAGCGGCTCGCCTCGCTGCTCCACCAGCGGCGTTCGGAGTCGTGGATGCTCCCCGCCACGAAGTCGACGAGCTACGCCGTCAGCATGGCGGCCGAGGCCGAGGCCAAGGCGCGCGGAGCGGACGACGCCGTCTTCGTCGACGCCGACGGCATCGTCCTCGAGGGGCCGGTGACCAACATCTGGTGGCGGGAGAGCGGGCAGCTCGTGACCCCCTCGCTCGAGGTCGGCATCCTCGCCGGCGAGACGCGCGCCGCCCTGCTCGAGCTCGCGGCGGGCACGGGGTACGAGGTCGTCGCGGGTGTGTTCCAGCTCGAGCGAATGCTCGCCGCAGACGAGGTGTTCACGTCGTCCTCCGTGCGGGAGGTGATCCCGGTCGTCGCGGTCGACGGAAAGCCGTTCGCGCGTGGGCCGGCCGCCGAAACCCTGCAGCAGGCGCTTCGCCGCGAGGCGCAGGGCTGACGACGACCGCCGCAGCCGCGGCGCGTCCGCCCACAGCCGCTGCCGCCAGCCCTGCGTCGCTACCCCGCCGTCCCATCGTCTGCGCCGTTTAGCACGACGACGTGCGCGCAGCCGACGGGGTCGTCCCGCTCCACGTACCGGTCCTCGGACGGCATCCACACGTTCTCCCAGGTCCTTCGCGATTCCTCGCCGTCGCGCGCGACGCCGCGCTCGAGCCGCACGTCGGGCGGTGCTTCGACCCACACGCGCACGGCGTAGGCGTCGCGCAGCTGCCGGTGGAGTGCGCAGACGCCCTCGACGACGACGACGCCGTCGGGCTCGACCACCCGGGTGCCCCGCTGTTTCCCTGCCGTCCAGTCGTAGGAGGCGAAGCGCGCGGCTTCGCCGTGGGAGAGCGGCGTCACCACCTCGCGGGCGAGGCGCGAAATCTCGAAGCTCTCCCCGTCCCAGAACTCGTCGGTGCACACGATTTGCGCATCCGGGATGGCGCGGGCGAGCGTCGATTTCCCCGACGCGCCGCGCCCGCCGATGCCGACGAGGGTCAGGCCGCCACCCCTGCGCGCGGCGGCGACGAGCTCGAGCACCGGCCGTGGGTCCACGACTGCACGGTACCCTCACCCCATGGAGAAGCTTCGGCTCGGCGGCATGGCCCTCACGAACGGAGTCCTCGTCCACGGCCCGACGGCCTGGGGCGCGGCGGTGCGCGCGGCCGACGGGTCGATTCGCTCGGCCTCCGGCGTCAAGCGGCGCTTCGCGCCGGGGGTGACGACGCCGTTCGTGCGGGGGCCGCTCCGCCTCGCCGAGGCGTTCGTCGTCCTCCCGGACGTGCGCCGCGCGCTGCCAGAGGCGCGATTTCCCTTCGAGCGGCCGCGCGTCGCGGTCGCGGTCGTCGCCGGCGCCACCGCGGCGGGCATCGCGCGCAGGTCGGGCCTCGGGCTCGCGTCGCGGGAGCTCATCGCCGCGTTCGCGTCCCTGGCGCCCGCGGCTATCGCGCTCCGCGGCGGCGAGCTTGCCTCCTACCACGGGGCGGAGCACATCTCGATCGGGACCTACGAGACGGACGAGCCCGCCACGAAGGAGCACGATCGCTGCGGCGGCCACCTCGTCGGGCCGCTCCTCCTGACTACGGTAGCTGCGAGCGCGGTCGCGTCGCGCGCTCCCGTTCGGGCCCGGCCGGCGGCGCGCGCGCTCGGCGCCGTGGGTGCGGTGGGAGCCGCGGTCGAGATCTTCGCCTGGATGGGCCGCCATCCGCAGCACCCGCTCTCGCGCGCGCTCGCGCGTCCGGGGCACGAGCTGCAGGCACGGGTGTCGACGGCCGAGCCGTCCGCCGCCCAGCTTGACGTCGCGGAGGCCGCGCTCGCCGCGTGCCTCGCGGCCGAAGACGCGCCGTGATCGAGCCGCTCCAGCTGCGCGCCGGGAGGCTCGATCCCGACGTGTTCGATCTCCCCGTGGAGAAGATGCGGGAGGGCTACTACACCGACGCGTACTTCAACCACACCCGCGCGACGCTGCTCGCCGACGGCCGCCACCCCCGCGTCGTCATGCAGATCTTCCAGCGCAAGCACGCCATGCTCGGCGGAATGGACGAGGCGATCGCGGTCCTGAAGCTCTGCTCGCACGACTGGGAGGCTCTCGACGTCTGGGCGTTGCACGACGGCGACCGGATCGAGCCGTGGGAAACCGTGATGACGATCGAGGGCGACTACACGCTCTTCGCGCACCTCGAGACCGTCTATCTCGGCGTGCTCGCGCGGCGGACACTCATCTCCACCAACACGGAGCGCGTGCTCCTGGCGGCGAACGGGAAGCCGATCATCTTCATGCCGGCCCGCCACGACCATCACCGGGTGCAGACCGGGGACGGCTACGCCGCCTACGTCGCGGGCGTCGTGCTCGGCCGCGAGATCGGCGTCACCTCGGATGCACAGGCGTCCTGGTGGGGCGGCGTCGGCGTCGGCACGGTCCCACACGCGCTCATTGCCGCCTATGACGGAGACACCGTCCTGGCCGCGCGCAAGTTCGCCGAGTGGGCCGACCCGAGCCTCCGCATCACCGTGCTCGTCGACTTCGTGAACGACTCCGTCTCGACGGCCCTGGCCGTCGCCGACGCGCTCGGACCGAAGCTGTGGGGCGTGCGGCTCGACACGTCGAGCCAGCTCGTCGACCGCTCCCTCTGGGACGAGATGGGCGACTTCGACCCACGCGGCGTGAACGAGCGGCTCGTCCGCAAGGTGCGTGCCGCCCTCGACGCCGCCGGGCACGAGTCCGTGCGCATCGTCGCCTCCGGCGGATTCTCGGTCGAGAAGATCGAGGCCTTCGAGCGACGGGGAGTCCCCGTCGACGCCTACGGCGTCGGCTCCTCGCTGATTCGCGGCGAGAACGACTTCACGGGCGACATCGTCGTCGCCGACGGGAGGCCGAGCGGAAAGATCGGCCGCCGCCGGCGCCCGAATCCCCGGCTCGAGCATGTCGAGTACTGAGCGTGCGCCCGTGCTCTGGGACGTCGACACGCAGGTCGACTTCGTGCTCCCGGAGGGCAAGCTCGCGGTCCCCGGCGCCACGGCCGCCGTGCCGGCGATGGCGCGTCTCGTCGACTGGGCCCGATCGAACGGCATCGTCCACGTCGCCTCGGCCGACGACCACGAGGTGACGGACCCAGAGCTCTCGGGCACCCCCGACTTCGAGAGCACGTACCCGCCCCACTGCCTCCGCGGCACCCGCGGGGCGCAGAAGATCCCGGAGACCGAGCAGGCCGACCCGGTGCCCCTCGGGCAGGTTGCGTATCCACCCGGGCTCGTGCGCTCGCTCGTCGAGGGGCGGCGGGAGATCCTTCTCCTCAAGAAGAGCTTCGACGTCTTCACGAACCCGAACACCGAGGTCGTGCTCGAGCTGCTCGACCCCGCACAGGTCATCGTCTTCGGCGTCGCCACGGATGTGTGCGATCACGCTGCGATCGTCGGCCTGCTCCGCCGCGGCCGCCGCGTCACGTTCGTCGAGGATGCGAGCCGCGGCCTCGACGGGGCGCGCACTGCCCGTTGCCTCGCCGAGTGGCGCGACGCCGGTGTGCGCGTCACGACGAGCGACGGCGTCGCCGGCGTCTCCGAGTGGGGTGTCCCGCAACGTTCGACCGGAAATGTTCGTCGCGAGACACCGCACTACTGATTCAACTAGTGCGGTGTCCCGCAACGATCATTTCCTGTCGGACGTTGTGGGACACCCCACGTGCGGCGTCTCACGACGTTTGACACGAGACAGCATCGTCGTGAGACGCCGCACTAGGTTCCCGACCCCTCGACGAGTCGCCGCAGCGCGCCGAGCCGGGCGTCCCAGGCGGCACCGACTTCCTCGATCCAGTCGGCCGCCGAGGTGAGCGGCTCGGGCGTCAGGGCGTAGCGCGTCTCCCTCCCCGCCCGCTGCACCTCCACGAGCCCCGCCTCGCGCAGGGCGACGAGGTGCTTCGTCACCGCCTGGCGCGTCACGGGCAGGTCGGCTGCGAGCTCGGTTGGTGTCGCCGTCCCGCGCGAGGCGAGCTGCTCGACGACGAAGCGGCGGCTCGGGTCGGCGAGGGCGGAGAAGACCGCGTCTACCTGATCGCGCATCCAGCGAACGCGCTGAGCTCGATCGCGGTCGACCACGACGGCGCCTCTTCGCGCACGAGCACCCGGGTTCCGTTCTCGATCGGGAGGACGCGCAGGTCGACGACCCCGTCGTCGTCGAAGCGCAGCACGATTCGCGAGCCCTCCTCGACGGACTCGACGACGGCCTCGCGCACCTCGCCGTTGTCCCACCGGAACACCCCGCGCCCACCAGGTGTGGGATCGAGCACGACCTCGTTGGCGAACCAGTCCTCGAGCTGCGCCTCGTCGGTGAGCGCCGACCAGACGTCTTCGGGAGCTGCGTCCAGCTCGATCTCGCGTGTGACCTCCACAAGCAACCTCCTGGTTGCGTATTATTGAGCAACCGAACAGTTGCACATTAGCGGGAGGAGCCCGGCCATGCCAGTCATTCCGACGGTGATCGAGTCAGACGGGCGCGCGGAGCGTGCGTTCGACATCTACTCCCGCCTCCTGCGCGATCGCATCGTCTTCCTCGGCCGCGAGGTCGACGACGAGATCGCGAACGTCATCGTGGCGCAGCTGCTCCTGCTCGAGGCAGACGACCCCGAGCGCGATATCTCGCTCTACGTCAACTCGCCCGGCGGGTCGGCCTACGCGGGCATGGCCATCTACGACGCGATGCAGCACGTCCGCCCCGACGTCTCCACGATCTGCTTCGGCATGGGGATGTCGGCCGCGGCGATGATCATGGCCGGCGGAGCCGCCGGCAAGCGCTTCGCGCTGCCGAACGCCAAGTTGATGATCCACCAGGGGAGCGCCGGCTTCCGGGGCGCGCCCTCCGACATCCAGATCGCGGCGCGTGAGGTTGCGGCGACGACGCGGCAGATGGCCGAGATCATCGGTCGCCATTCCGGCCGTGACGTCGAGACCGTGATGGAGGACATCGACCGCGATCGCTTCATGACTCCCGCCGAGGCCGTCGAGTACGGCCTCGTCGACGCGATCCTGCCGCCGCCTGCCCCGTCGCCCGAGAAGTAGCATCGGCCCCATGGACATGCGCGGCATCCACCACGTCGGAGTCGCGGTGACCGACCTCGACGAGGCCGTCGCGACCTACACGCGCCGGCTCGGCGCGACGCTCGAGCACCGCGACCTCGTGCCCGACCAGGGCGTCGAGGCCGCGTCAGTGCTCCTCGGCAGCGGCCGGGTCGAGCTGCTCGCGGCGACCGGTCCCGATACGCCCGTCGGCCGCTTCCTCGCCAAGCGCGGCTCGGGCATGCACCACATCGCCTACGAGGTCGACGACGTCGGCGCGGCGCTCGCGGAGCTCGCGGCCGCCGGGGCCGAGCTCATCGACCCTGCTCCCCGCCAGGGACTGTTCGGCCTGCAGGTCGCCTTTGTCCATCCCGACGCCGTCCACGGTGTTCTCACGGAGGTGGTATCCGTTGCCCGACACGCCTGAGTCCGTCCGGATCGAGGTCGCCTTCGTCGGCGGCCCGACGATCGCCGCCAACGTCTCCCCGGCGAGCGCCGACGCGCTCGAGCACGCCCTCGCCGCCGGGGCCCAGGGCACGCATCAGCTCGACACCGACGACGGCCGCACCGCGATCGTGCTCGGCAGGGTTGCGTACCTGAAGCGGTTCGCCCGGGACTCCCGCGTCGGCTTCGGCCTGTAGCCCGGTGCCCGAGCCGCCGGGAGGGCCGCCCGGCTACCCTTCGCCGCCGTGGCGCTCGAGGTCGGCATCGTGGGGCTCCCCAACGCGGGCAAGACGACCCTGTTCAACGCGCTGACGAAGGCGGGTGCCGAGATCACCGCCTACGCCTCGCAGACGGACAAGTCCAACGTCGGCATGGCCACGATCGCCGACGATCGGCTCGACCGGGTCGCGGCACTCGTCGGCGCGAAGAAGCTCACACCCGCCGCGATCCGGGTGCAGGACGTCCCCGGCACGGGGCCCGTGCTCCTCGGCGGCCTGCGTCAGGTCGACGCGCTGCTGGCCGTCGCGGACGGGTTCACGGCGGGAGGCGATCCGCAGAGTGACCTCGAGCAGCTCGAACTCGAGCTGCTCGTCGCCGACAGCGATCACGTCGCCAAGCGCCTCGAGCGTGTCCAGAAGCAGGCCAAGTCCGGCGATGCGGCCGTGCGCAAGGAGGCCGAGGCGCTGCGCGAGGTTCTGTCCCACCTCGAGTTGGGAAAGCCGCTCGGCGAGTGGACAGGGGACCTCCCTGGTGAGCTCGACCCGCTCACGACGAAGCCCGTGATCGCGATCGTGAACGGCCCCGACGGGATCGACTGCAAGCTCGAGGCCGAGCTGGCGGAGCTCCCGGACGACGAGGCCGCGGCCTTCCGGGACGGGCCCTCGGCGCTCGACGAGGTCGTGCGCCGGCTCAAGGACGCGCTCGGGTTGATCGCCTTCTTCACTGCAGGGGAGAAGGAGACGCGCGCGTGGACGCTCCGCGAGGGCCAGACGGCGCTCGAGGCGGCCGGGACGATCCACTCGGACATCGCGCGAGGGTTCATCCGTTGCGAGGTGATCCGCTGGGACGACCTGCTCGAGGCGGGCTCGCACGCCGAGGCGTCGAAGCGTGGAACGCAACGCCTCGAGGGGAAGACGTACGTCGTCCAGGACGGTGACGTCCTGAACATCCGTTTCAACGTGTGAGCGCGCAGAGCCCACTCCATGTTTGATGCTGTAGTGCGGCGTCTCACAACGATGCTCTTTCCTGTTTACGTTGTGAGACGCCGCACTAGCCTGCGGCGATGAGCGCCGCCCCCGCGAGGGCGGTGAGCCCGCCGGCGGTGCGGGTCGGGCCGAGCCGCTCGTGCAGGAACGCCCGGGCGAGCAGGATCGTCGTCAGCGGGTAGAGCGAGCTGAGGACGCCGACGATCCCGATCGGCCCGCGGGTCGACGCGACAGCGATCAGCGCGTTCGCCCCCGTGTCGAACGCGCCGACCGTGACGACCGGCAGGATGAGCCGCCGCGGCACGCGTGGAGCCGTTCGCGTCCATGTGAGCGCGCCCGCGACCACCGCGACGGAGCTCGCGCGGGCGGTGGCCGTCGCCCAGGCTGCGCTCTCCTCTGCCGCTTCACCCAGGCACACGATGAACAGGCCGAAGCCGAGCGCCGCGATGAGTGCCAGCCCGGCGCCGGTCGCCAGGCGGCCGCCGGCCGTGGCCGGGTCCCGCGAGACGAGGACGACGCCGGCGAGCGCGAGGAGGATGCCGACCCACTGAACGGGCGCCGGTGAATCCCCCCGCACGACGCTCACCGTGAGCGGCACGACCGGCGAGATGGCGGAGATCGGCGCCACGATGCCCATCGCGCCGATCGCCATCCCCCGGTACAGGCAGCCGAGACCGATCGCGCCTGCCACTCCCGCGCCGACCGCGTAGAGGATGCCGCTCCCGGGCCGGGTGGGGCTCGTCGCGGCGATCCACACCGCCACCCCGGCGAGTCCGACGAGCTGCGACCAGAGAAGGACGACGAGGACCTGCAAGCGGCGCGTGGTGACGCCGCCGAGGAAGTCGCCCGTGCCCCACAGCGCCGCTGCGGCGAGCGCCAGCACCACCGCTGGCACGTGGGTCAGTCCTCGCCGACGGGCCGGGTGGCGGCCTGGGCGTCGAGCTGGTTCGCGTGGTAGAGGACGGCGGCCTCGGCGGTGCGGGCTGCCTGCCGGTCGTGATGGACGGCGATCGCGTGCAGCAGCTCTGTGCGCACCGCGGGGTCGAGGGCTGACGCCCGCTCCTCGATGAGGCGCAGGCCGAGGTGCACGTGCCCGAGCAACCGACCCTCCTCGGTCTGGCGGAAGGACGGGCCGCGCCCGAGGTCGAGCGTGCGGCCGACGTCGTGGAGGAGCGCCGCCGCGAGAAGGAGGTCGCTCCGCAGTCGCGGGTGGAGCTGGGCGGTCTCGCGACAGAGCGTGGCCACGCCCACCGTGTGCTCCAGGAGACCGCCGGCGTAGCCGTGATGGCCCTCCGCTCCCGCGGCCGGTAGTGCGCGGAAGGCGGAGCGCACCGTCGCGTCCCCGAGGATTCCCTGCACGATCGACGCGAGGCCGGCGTGCGTGAGCTCGCCGGCGAGGAAGTCGAGGAAGCCGTCGAGCTCGTCGGGGTCGCGGCGCATGGCGGGCGTCAGCTCCGCCGGATCGGCGTCCGGCGCCGCCTCGACGGCGCGCACCTGCACCTGCAGCTTGCCGCCGAAGCGCTCCACGCGGCCGAGCACCCGCACGGCGTCGCCCTCGGCGAACCTGCCGTCGAGCAGCTCCACGTCGTCCCATACGCGCGCCTCGATCCGGCCGCTCGCGTCGACGAGCTCGAGCGCGAGGTAGGGCGCGCCGTTCCTCGTCCGCCGCCGCTCCTTGCGACCGACAGCGAACACGCCTTCGACCGTCCTGTCCTCGGCGAGCTCGGCGATGCTGGTCACGGACGCAGTCTAAGACCGGCCGGAGGTACGCTCGCGCGATGGCCGACGTCGCCCCGTTTCGTGCCATCCGCTTCGCGCAGCCGACGCCGGAGGTGACCGCGCCGCCCTATGACGTCCTCACGCCCGAGGCGCGTGACGCGTTCCGTGCGCGCGACGCGCACAACGTTGTCCACCTCACTCTCAACGACTCCGAGGAGGAGGCGGGCCGGCTCTTCCGGTCGTGGCTCCAGGAGGGCATCCTCGTCCGTGAGGAGGAGCCGGCCGTGTGGGCCGTGACGCAGGACTACGTCGGGCCGGACGGGGTCGCGCGGCGGCGCAGCGGGCTCGTCGCCTCGCTGCGGGTCGAGCCGTACGAGACCCAGACCGTGCTCCCCCACGAGCGGACGCATGCGGGCCCGAAGGAGAGCCGGCTGCGGCTGCTCCGGGCGGCACGGGCACAGCTCGAGCCCATCTTCCTGCTCTACGACGGCGAGCCGCCGGTGGCTGCACCCGAGCGCGAGCCGGACCTCGCGACGCCCGACACGCGGCTCTGGCGTGTTCCCGGCGACGGGGTCGCCGAGTGGTTCTCCGGCGGGCAGCTCCTGATCGCGGACGGACACCACCGCTACGAGACCGCGCTCGCCTATGCCGAGGAGGAGGGCACGCCGGAGAGCGCCCGCCTGATGGTCGTGCTCGTCTCGACCTCGGACCCCGGACTCGAGATCTTCCCGACGCATCGCCTCTTCCGCGGCCACGACGAGGCGCTGCCGTCGCCGGCGCCCGGCGATTTCACCCCACTCGAGGATGCCCTCGCGCAGCTCGCCGGGCAGCCGTTCGACCGGTCGCATGCAGTTCTGTACCGCCGCGGCGTCGCCACTCCCGTCAGCGGGGAGCCGGGCGAGCTCGACGTCGAGCTGGTCGACCGCCTCGTCGGTCACGAGGGCCTGGGCTACAGCGCGGACGCCGGGGAGGCGGCAGGCACGCGTCGATGCCGGGGAGTTCGACGGCGCCTTCCTGCTCCGCGCCACCCGCATCGAGGACGTCTTCGACCGCGCGCGGCGCGGCGAGGTGATGCCCCAGAAGACGACCTACTTCTTCCCGAAGCTCACGAGCGGACTCCTCTTCCACCCGGTATGACCGTCGACTGGCCTCGTCTCTGCCGCGACTGCGTCGCGGACATCGCCGCCGTCCTGGAGACACTGCCGACCCGGGTCGAGCGCGAGCCGGTGCTCCGCGCCGGGGAGGGCGGAGACGACACGACAGCGATCGACGCGGCGGCGGAGGAGGCCGTCGTCGCGCGGCTCGAGGCGCTCGGCACCGACTTCACGCTCGTCTCGGAGGAGCTCGGCGTCCGGCAATTCGGCGCCGGTGGGCCGGTCCACGTCGTCGTCGACCCGATCGACGGGTCCGTGAACGCGAAGCGCGGGATCCCCTTCTTCTCGCTCTCGCTCGCCGTCGCGGGGGGGCCGTGCCTGGACGACGTCGACTTCGGCTTCGTCCACGACTTCGGCTCCGGGGAGGAGTGGGTCGCCGAGCGGGGTCGCGGGGCGCAGCTGGACGGGAGGCCGCTCGAGAGCCCGGGGCCCAAGGACCCGATCGAGATCCTGTCGTTCGAAGCGACCACGACGGCGTACATCGCCGAGCGGGCGCCGGCGCTGGTCGGCAGCGCGCGGCGTCTCCGGGTGATGGGCTCGCTCGCGCTCTCGCTCTGCCATCTCGCTGCCGGGCGTGTCGACGCCGTCTGCTCGCTGAAGCCGGCCCGGTCGATCGACATCGCCGCGGCCCAGCTGCTCGTGCGCGAGCGTGGCTACGCAATCGAGCTGTTCGACGATCCGCCACTCGGACGCGCCCCGCTCGACCTCGTCGGGCGCTCGCGAATCGTCGCTGCCGCGAATCTGCGGGCCTGCGCCGAGATCGCTGCAGCGCTCCGGGAAGACTAGTGCGGCGCCTCGCAACGTTAGACAGGAAAAGCATCGTTGTGAGACGCCGCACTCCAGCAACCAGCATGGAGTGGGGTGTCCCGCAACGATCATTTCCCGTCGAACGTTGCGGGACACCCCACTCGAGAGGGGCGGCAGTCGCCGCCCCTCTCAGTGCCCCGGGAGGTCGGAGCAGCCCGTCGGACGTTTCGCCCGTGCCTTAGCCGGCCGCGGGTGCTGCCGACGTGCGCGGGTGCTCCACCGTCTTCTTCGCCCGCGCACCCCCGAGGACGCTCAGGGCGAGGATGACGAAGCCGATCCCGCTCAGCAGCAGCGCGATCCCGACGATGAGGCTGAACAGCGCGAGCTGTTCGGCCATGTAGGAGACGTTGAGCGCCGTGGTGAGCGCCGTCTCGGTGACCCAGGTATTGCGAGCTGCATTCGCGACGGGCTTGCCGCTCTCGTCCTTCAGGGCGGCGGCTTCGTCACTCGTTCCCTTCGGATCGGTCGGAGCCTTCGCCGCGAGGAACCGGCCCATCTCCGCGTACGTCAGGCCACCCGACGCCTCCAGCGCGTGGATGCGCATGTACTGGGCGAAGCAGCGTGCGTCACCCCCGTTCTCGATCGGCTGCTCGGCGACGTCGCACGAGGGGGCGGCGACGTTCTGGAGGCCGGCCTCCTTCATGGCGACGGTGATCGCGGCCGGGCTCATGTCGGCGGAGCCGACGATCTTCTCTCGCGTGAGCTCGTCGCCCACGGTGTTTCGTGCGTTGATGCTCATGACCAGCGCGCCGACGCCGAACACGATCATGATGACGCCGGCGATGATGCCGCCGATCTCGAGTGCTCTGCGACCAGTCATCTGCTCGTACCTCCCGGTTGATTTCCCTGCTTCCGACTCCGGCTGGAGTGGACAACCGCAGTGTCTCCCTCGTTTTCGCGACTGGCATCCGGGCAACCTCGGCATTCGCGCCGGGGAATTCCGCCACCGTGCGCGCGGAGAACTACTGACGGGTACGCTGGCAGCACCATGCCTGTCGAGCGCGACGACGTCCTCGAGGCGCTCGAGTCGGTCATCGACCCCGAGCTGCACAAGCCCGTCACGGAGCTCGAGATGGTCCGTGACGTGGTCGTCCACGAGGGCGGTCTCGTCGAGGTCACCGTCGCGCTCACTGTCGCGGGCTGCCCGATGCGGGCCTCCTTCGAGGATCAGGTGCAGCGGTTCGTCGGGGCCGTCGAGGGGGTCAGCGCCGTGAAGCTCCACTTCGACGTGATGAGCCCCGACGAGAAGGCGGCGCTGACGTCACGCCTGCGCGGCGGACGGCCCGAGAAGGTCATCTCGCTGGAGCCGGGGACGCGCGTGCTCGCGGTCGCGTCCGGCAAGGGCGGCGTCGGCAAGTCGACGCTCACCGCAAACCTGGCCGCTGCTCTCGCGGCCCGGGGGGAGAAGGTCGGCGTGCTCGACGCGGACGTCTACGGCCACTCGATCCCGCACATGCTCGGCGTCCAGCAGCGGCCCGTGGTCGTCGACACGATGATCGTGCCGCCGGTGCGCGGAGACCTGAAGCTGATGTCGATCGGGTTCTTCCTCGACGACAACGCGCCCGTGATGTGGCGTGGGCCGATGCTGCATCGCGCGCTCGAGCAGTTCCTCTCCGACGTCTACTGGGGCGACCTCGACACGCTCGTCGTCGACATGCCGCCCGGCACGGGGGACGTCGCCATCTCCCTCGGGCAGCTGCTCCCCCGGGCCGAGGTGCTCGTCGTGACGACCCCTCAGCCCGCGGCCCAGCAGGTCGCGGTGCGCGCGGCCGCGATGGCGGAGAAGGTGGGCATGCGGATCGTCGGCGTCGTCGAGAACATGTCCTATCTGGTGGGCACGGGCCAGGAGATCTTCGGCGCCGGCGGCGGGCAGCGCCTCGCCGACGAAGTGGGCGCGCCGCTGCTCGGGAGCATCCCGCTCGATCCGGCGCTGCGCGAGGCGGCCGACGCGGGCACTCCCGTGCTCGAGGCGGCGCCCCGCTCCGAGTCCGCGGCCGCACTCGTCGCCCTCGCGGAGCGGGTGCAGAGGACGCGCCAGGGCACGATCCGCAAGGCGCTGACGCTCCTCTCCTGAGTAACGTTGTAAGACGCCGCACTACGCCCGGGAAGACGAAAGGCGCCCGTGGGCGCCCTTCGTCCGGAGGGTCGGCAGGGACGAGCTTCAGTGGTTCTTCTTCTCGATCTTCCGCAGCGTCCACATGTTGTTGACGCTCTCGCACTTCATCTCGACCCGGTTGCCGACGGCGATGCCGGCGATCGACGGCGAGCTCCCGTCGAGGACGCACGTCGCCGTGCTCGGTCCCTTCCCGGTCACCGTGAGCGACGTCGGATTGCTGCCGATTGCGGAGACGGTGCCGTGGGCCTCGACGAGCTTCGGCTTCGGGCGGCTTCGGAGGATTCGGCGCCTTGGGATGGCAGACACGCCCGGCGAGCACGGCGAACGCTGCCGAGGTCGGTGCGGTCCCGAGCGACGCCGGGCCGGAGAAGCCGGTGGCCGGCACGAACGTGCCGCTCAGCGTGCCGAGGACGAGGGCATGGTTGCCGCGGGAGGCGGCGGTCAGGAAGCCGGCTAGCTTGCCGGTCGCGTCGAGCGTGCCGACGAACTTGCCCTGCAGCCTCGTGTCGTCGTCCTTGATCCGGAACGACCCCTCGACGTAGCCGAGGTGCGAGCCGGTGTCGACCGTCGTGCGGGCCGTGAGCGTGAGCGGTCCGTCGAGCTCGGTTGCGGGATTGGTGAAGTCGGCCGCTCCCGTGTAGTGGCCGCTCGTCACCGCGAACGACTTGCCGTCCGCGCCGGTGCACGTGCGGGTCTTCACATCGACCGCCTGCGACGTCGTCAGCGTCGCCGTGGTGGCGCTGACGCCGCCGGCGGTGAACACCGCAGCCACCGCCGCGGCGGTCGCGACGAGGGCGACGGCCGAGCCGAGAGCGATCAGGATTGTCTGCCGCATTCGTTCCCTCCTGTCATCTGGTGGTCTGGCTCGAAGTCTCCCCCGGATCTGTATGAAAGGCGAGCGTTTTAGGTAAGTGCTGCGTAAAACGGCGCGCGGTAGGGTGAGCCGCCATGACCTCCGACGAGGCACGCGCGCGCCTCCAGGCCCTCGGGCTCGCCGGCGACGCGGTGGACGTGCTCCATGAGCACTTCGCCGATGCGGAGGCGCGCGGGAAGCTCGGCCACGGCTTCTCGCGCATCCCGTGGCTCGAGACGCAGTCGTTCGACCTCCAGGCGCGGCCGGTCAAGCAATCGCGCGGGGACGGGATCGACCGCTGGGACGGTGCCGGCGCCCTCGGCTACCTGACGCTCTCGGCGATCGTCGACGACGTCCTCGCCGAAGGCATCTCGGGTGCGCGCCTCGTCGTGGCGTCGCCGTGCTTTCCGACCGGCGCGCTCGGCCACTGGGTCCGCCGCCTCGCGGCCGGGGGGCTCGTGGCGCTGCTGACGGCGACCTCTCCGCGCCGGCTCCCGCCCCCCTCGGGCGGCGCGCCGCTGACGGGGACGAACCCGCTGGCGATCGCGGTCCCCTCCGGGGAGGGAGAGCCGCTGGTTGCGGACGTGTCCATGGGCGCGGTCACGCACGGCGACGTCATCGCAGGTCGCGCGCGGCCGGAGCAGCTCGTGCCGTTCGGGGGTGAGCTCGCCCACAAGGCGTTCGCGCTTGCGGTCGGCCTCGAGCTGTTCGTGTCCGCGCTCGCCGGCCCCGAGCATTCGGCCGTCCTTCTCGTCGCGCGTCCGGAGCACGATCCCGTCCCCGCCTTTCGCGTCCTGGCGGGAGACCTGCGGCTTCCCGGCGACGCAGGGCCGGCCCGTCAGGCCTGAACTGCGGCCCCGACCGGCGAGCGCCCGCTCAGCTGGCGTCTCGCAACGCCTGGAGGACGACCGGATCGATCCGGTCCTCGCCGCCGAGCCGCTCCTCGAGGTTCGCGACCGCCGCCCAGTCCTCGAGCGTCGCCCGGCCGAGGGCTGCGAGGTGCTCGTCGATCTCGCCCCGGAGCGCGTCGTCGATCTCGACCCAGTCGTCCTCCGCCGTCTTCCCGAAGAGCATCCGGTGGAGCCCGAAGAGGCGCTGCAGCTCCTCCACCGGCCGCTCGTGGTCGTCGACCCGGAGATCGACGACGGTGTCGGAGAGCGAGGCGTACCCGGCGTCCCGCTCGACCACGAGCAGTGCGGCGGACTGCTGGCCGCGGCGGTCACCGCCCGCGGCCTGTGCAGCGGCGAGGCAGCCGAGGAGCCGCTCGGCGAGCGCCTTGCCGGCGGAGGCGAGGAACGTGTCCACGAGCGCGTCGACGGTTTCCGCGGAGACGAGGATGTTGCCCTGGGCGGCGTAGAGGTCGCCGGAGCGGCCGCCGGCCCAGTCGTGGCAGGCGGCGCCGGTGTACGTCGCGCCCCGGCCCGCCGCGTCCACGATGCCGAGCTGGCGCCGGTTGCGGCCCTCGTCCGCCGCCGTCAGGAGCTCCACGACCTCGGACGCGTCGTGGCCGGCTCGCAGCAGGTCGAGCCCAGCCGGCCCATAGCGCGGGTTTGCGTAGGACTGGGTCGCGATCGCGCCGACGTGCGGGGCCGCCCACGGCACGACCGAGCCGACGGCCAGGAACTTCGACTGCGTCGCCACGCCCCACTGGCCGGCGTCGAGGTCGCAAGCGCAGATCGAGTACGTGGAGACCGGAGGCGCGTGCTCAGCCATAGGTGACGTCGGCGAGGTCGACGGTGAGAAGGGCTTCGTCCGTCACGAGCACGCACGCGACCTCGGGGCGGGCGAGAGCCGACGTGACCTCCTCGAGCGAGGAGGCCCGGACGACGATCGGCGTCCCGCGGGCGTGAGCGGCCCGGAGCGCTGCGACGTCCCGCACGTCGTCCAGCACGAGTGCTTCCGAGACGTCGAGCGTGCCCTCCAGGACGAGATCGGGGACCTTGCGACCGGTGCTGCCGTACCAGCGCTCGCGCCGGGTCACAGCGTGATGGTCTCGCCCGCGGCCGGCGCGAGCAGCTCGACGCCGGCCGGAAGCAGCTCCCGGAGCGCATCCGGCGTGCCGGTCAGCAGCGGGAAGGTCGCGTAGTGGCTCGCGACGATGCGGCGGGCGCCGATCAGCTCCGCCGCCACGGCAGCCTCGCGCGGGCCCATCGTGAAGTGGTCGCCGATCGGGAGGATCGCCACGTCCGGCGCGTAGATCCGGCCGATCAGCTGCATGTCGCCGAAGGCGTTGGTGTCGCCGGCGACGTAGATCGTCGGAGCGCCGGGCGTCTCGATCACGAAGCCGCACGACTCGCCCGTGTACGTCCCGTTGTAGGAGGACGAATGGTTCGCGTGCGTCATCGTCACGCGGGAGCCGAGCAGGTCGGCGCCGCCCCCCTTGTTGAGCGCGTTTGCCATGTCGAGCCCGATCTCCTCGCCGAGGAGGTGGACGGAGCTCGACCTGCGCGATCAGCGGGCAGGCGAAGCTGCGAGCGAGCGTCACGGCGTCGCCGACGTGGTCGTCGTGCCCGTGGGTGACGAGGATGGCGTCGACGCGCTCGGGCTCGAGCTCTCCCGCCGGGCAGCTCGGGTTTCCGTTGAGCCAGGGATCGATGTAGATGCGGTCGCCCGCCGGCGTGTCGAGCCGGAAGGCCGCGTGGCCGAGCCAGGTGAGTGGGATCATCCCGGGAGAGTATCGACCGGGCACTCCATGCTGGTTGCTGTCACAACGATGCTCTTCCTGTCGAACGTTGTGAGACGCCGCACTACGAGAAGGGCAGCGCGGCGACGGCCTTCTCGGCGAGGTCGATCAGCGGCTCCACGAAGAAGAACGACCCGACGGTGACGACCAGGGCGGCGCCGATCGCCGCCTCGAGAGCGGGATCGGGAGCGGGCGAACCGCCTGCGACGACGAGATCGGAGCGTGCCGAGCTCGGCCGCATGTACATCGCCCGCACGACGGCGAGGTAGTAGTAGATGCTCACCGCCGTGGCGACGACGCCGATCACGACCAGCCACCACCAGCCCGCCTCGTAGGCGGCGCTGAAGACGTAGAACTTGCCCACCATGCCGCCGGTGAACGGGAAGCCGGCGAAGCCGAGCATGAACACCCACATCGCGGCGCCGTAGAACGGCCGCTCCCAGCCCCAGCCCTCGAGCGTGGCGAGCGTCACGTCCCGGCGCAGCTCGCGCTCGCGCGCGGCGACGACGGCGAACGCGCCGAGCGAGGCTGCCCCGTACGGGATCAGGTAGAAGAGCAGCGCCTTGCCGCCGAGCTCGTTGTCCGCCGCGATGGCGATGAGCATGAACCCGGCCTGTGAGACGGACGAGTACGCGAGCAGGCGCTTCACGTTCCGCTGCGCGAGGGCGGCCAGGTTGCCGATCACGAGCGACGTCACCGCGATCACCGCGATCGCGATCGACCAGATCTCCGCCTGCTCGGGGAACGCCGTCACGAGGACGCGGAGCATGACGACGAGCGCCACCGCCTTCGTCGCAGCCGACATGAACGCGGTCACGGGCGTCGGCGCGCCCTCGTAGACGTCCGGCGTCCACATGTGGAACGGGGCCGCCGAGGCCTTGAACGCGAGGCCCGCGATGATCATCGCCATGCCGGCCACGAAGAGGGAGTCGTCGGCTCCGGTCGCGTCGCGGATCGCGGCGAAGCCGAGCTCGCCCGTGGCGCCGTACGTGAGCGCCGAGCCGAAGAGCAGGATCGCCGAGCCGAGGCTTCCCACGACGAGGTACTTGAGGCCCGCCTCCAGTGACGCCTTCCGGTGCGTGTCGAGCGCGACGAGGATGTAGAGCGCGATCGAGAACCACTCGAGGCCGAGGAAGAGCGTCATCAGGTTCCCCGCGGAGACGAAGAACGCCATGCCGCCCCCGGCGGCAGCGAGCAGCGCGTAGTACTCGCCGATGTGGTCGCGGCGCCGGTCGCCCCACGACACGAGGACGGCCACGACGCCGAAGCCCGCGACGAGGATCTGCGTGAGGGCGGCCAGGCGGTCGCGTGTCATCGAGTCGGCGATGAGCTGCTGCTGCACGGGCGAGCGGTCGAACAGGATCCCGCGAGCACGCCCGCGGTGAGGAAGCCGGCTCCGGCGATCACCGCCGAGAAGGGACGACGCGCCGCGCGAGGGACGAGGACGGCCCCGAGCAGGCAGATCGCGGACGCGGCCAGGAGGGCGAGCGAGGGCGAGAGCGCGAGCCAGTCGACCTCGGGCGTCGGGATCGACGCGGCGACGATCACGGCACCGTCTCCGAAGAGGAGCCCGGAGCGGAGCCGGGGAACAGGTGCTCACTGATCGATGCGGGCCACGCGGAGAGCACGAGCAGGATCGCGACGAGCGGGACGAGCAGCGCCAGCTCGCCGAAGCGGAGGTCGAGCGACTCCTTGCGCACCGCGTCTCCCTGCTCGCGGTGGAGCACCGCCGAGATCAGGCGCAGCGTGTACATCGCGGCGAGCACGATCGCGGCGGCGCCCGCGGCTGCATAGCCCCAGCCCTGGGTGAAGACGCCGGCCAGGATCGAGAACTCGCCCACGAAGTTCGCCGAGCCGGGAACGGCGAGCGTGAGCATGCCGACGACCAACACGAGCGTGGCGAGGGCCGGCCTGCCCCTGGCCATCCCGCCGAGGTCGGCGAAGCGGTCGGTGCCCGTGCGCTGGATCAGCATCGCCGCGAGGAGGAACATCGCGGCCGAGACGAGCCCGTGGCTGACCGAATGGAGGACGGCGCCGGTGACGCCGAGGTCGTCCGCCGCGAAGATGCCGAGCACGATCAGGCTCATCTGGCCCATCGAGGAGTAGGCGACGACGCCGCGCACGTCGGGCTGCCGGAACGCGAGCAGCGAGCCGTAGAGGAGCCCGACCGCGGCCAGCACGAGGACGACCGTCCGCCAGCTGTCGACCGGCCCCGGGAAGTGGGGCAGCACGATCCAGACGAGGCCGAAGACCGCCGCCTTCGAGACGACGCCGGAGAGCATCGCGGCCACCTCGGGCGGCGCCTCCGTGTAGGCGGTGCGGAGCCAGCCGTGGAACGGGAGCAGCGGCGCCTTGACGGCGAACGCCGACGAGGAAGCCCAGGAAGACCCACTCGTTCCCGCTCGTCCCGGAGTCGATGAGGCTGAACGTGCCCTGCGAGAGCCCGAAGACGACGATCGAGGCGAGCATGAGCAGCGAGCCGGCCATGGTGTAGATGACGAACGTGATCGTGGCGGCGATCCGGTTCGGGCCGCCCCAGACCCCGACGAGCACGTAGATCGGGATCAGCATCGCCTCGAAGAAGACGTAGAAGAGGAGGAGATCCTGGGAGGCGAAGACGCCGACGACGGCCCCGACGAGGAACAGCATGAGCCCGTAGTAGGCACGGGCCCGGTCGCGGCCGACCCACGCACCGAAGCCGATCGACGCGGCCCCGACGACCACCGTGAGGCCCGCGAGCCAGAGTGAGAAGCCGTAGAAGCCGACGTGGTAGCTGACGCCGAGGTCGCCGAACCACGTTCGCTGCGCCGAGTCCTGGAGCACGTTGGACGAGAAGTCGAACCCGGCGAGCGTCGCGATCCAGAGGCCCACCTCGGCGAGGGCGATGAGCACGGCGAGCGACGCCGTCGCATCGCGCGGGAGCGGCGCAGTCCAGACGACCAGCGCGCCGACGATCGGGAGCACGATGAGCATGCTGGAGCATCAGCAGCGCCACCCACCCGGCGCGCGAAGCGCGCCGCTTCAGGATCTCGTTGTTCGCCTGCGTAGCAGGCGGGCACGAGCAGCAAGCATCAGGTGCAGCGTCTCGCAACGAGACTGTCGTCGAGAACGTTGCGAGACGCTGCACCAGCATCAGCGGACCGCCACGAAGACGACGACGAGGACCGCGACCGAGGCCGCGACGACGAGCGCGTAGGAGCGCAGGAGCCCGCTCTGGAGCCGGGCCGTCTCGCCGGCGACCTCGCCCACGCCGGCCCCGATCTCGCCGAGCGAGCCCTGCACGACCGGCTCCTCGACCCGCTCGCGCAGGCGGTTCGCGACGAGCTGCGCCGGGCGCGAGAAGAGCGCGTCGTAGAGCTCGTCGAAGTAGAACTTGTGGGCGAAGACCGTCCGCACCGACGGGGTGGTGACGATCTCGATGCCCTTCCTGAACGCCCTCCAGGCGACGAAGCCGCCGATCACGGCCGCGATCACCGCGACGAAGCTCGTCTCGTAGTCCTGGGCGGTCGTCGGCTCGACGAGCGGCTGCGCCGCCGAGTTGATCCAGTTCGCGAAGGCGCTGACGACGCCCGGAATGTCGACGAAGCCCCCGACCACCGCTCCGACCGAGAGGAGCACGACGGGGATCAGCATCGAGAGGGGCGCCTCGCCGTGGCCGTGCGCGTGACCGTGCGCATGATCTCCACCGGCGGCGTGCTCGGCATCCGTGTCGAGGTGGTCGAGCGCGAACTGCGACGGCGCACCCCGGAACACGAGCAGGTAGAGCCGGAGGGCGTACATGCCCGTCAGCACCGCCCCGAGCAGGCCCGCGAGGTAGAGGAACCAGCCGAGCGCGCCGCCCGTCGCGAGCGCCGAGGCGAGGATGGCGTCCTTCGACCAGAAGCCGGCGAGCGGCGGTATCCCCATGAGTGCGAGCGTGCCGATGAGGAACATGCACCGACGTGCGCGGCATGAAGCGGTGCAGGCCGCCCATCCTGCCTGATGTCCTGCTCGCCGGCGAGGCGGTGGATGACGATGCCGGCCGTGAGGAAGAGCAGCGCCTTGAAGAAGGCGTGCGTCATCAGGTGGAACATCGCGAAGTCGTAGGCTCCGACCCCGGCCGCGAGGAACATGTAGCCGATCTGCGACATCGTCGAGTAGGCGATCACCCGCTTGATGTCCCACTGCACGAGGGCGATCAGCCCGGCCAGGAGCAGCGTCACTGCCCCGATCACCGCCGCGAGGTGCTGCACGTCGGGGGCGGCCTCGAAGATCGGGTTGGCCCGCACGATCAGGTAGACGCCGGCCGTGACCATGGTCGCGGCGTGGATGAGGGCCGAGACGGGCGTCGGGCCCTCCATCGCGTCGGGCAGCCACGTCTGGAGCGGGAGCTGTGCCGACTTCGCCACGGCCCCGCCCAGCAATCCGAGCGCGACGAGGTTCGCCGTGCTCGACGAGAGCTGCCCGCTCGACGCGGCGGCGAACGTCGTCGAGAAGTTCAGCGAGCCGGTTTTCGCGATCAGCAGGAAGAGCCCGAGCGCCATGGCGGCGTCGCCGATCGCGTTCATGATGAACGCCTTCTTGGCCGCCGCGACGGCCTCCGGCCGGTCGTGGTAGTAGCCGATCAGCAGGTAGGACGCGAGGCCGACGAGCCCCCAGCCGGCGAGCAGCAGCAGGAAGTTGCCGCCCATCACGAGCAGGAGCATCGAGAACACGAAGAGGGACATGTAGGCGAAGTAGCGGCGTTCCTCGTCCTCGCCCGCCATGTAGCCCAGCGAGTACAGGATGATGAGGCCGCCGACCCCGGTGATGATGAGCATCATCGTCAGCGAGATCGGGTCGACGAGGATCTGCATCGCGACGTGGAAGCCGCCCGGCGCCGAACCACGTGTAGGCGGTCGAGAGGTGCTCGCGGTCGGACGGATCCTCGCCGACCACCTGGACGAACGCGACGACGGCGCCCGCGAACGCGACGAACGTCGAGCCGATCGAGATCCACGCGGCGACGGCGCGGGAGATCCGCGTCCCGGCGAGGGTGATCAGCACCGCCGCCGCGAGCGGCGCGAGCAGGCAGAGCCACGAGGCCGCCGGCGATCACCCGCGCAGCTCCGTGAGCGTGTCGACGTCGAGCTCCATGTTCCGCCGGGTGAAGGCGACGATGAGGCCGAGCCCGACGCAGACCTCGGCGGCGGCGACGGCCATCACGGAGATCGCGAAGATCTGCCCGTCGACGGTGCCGAAGTGGCGCGAGAAGCCGACGAGGGCGAGGTTCGAGGCGTTGAGCATGATCTCGAGCGAGAGCAGCACGATCAGCGGGCTGCGGCGGAGGACGACACCCGTCGTGCCGATCGCGAACAGGACGGCCGCGACCGCGACGTACCAGGTGACGTCCGGGCCGAGCATCAGGAATCGTCTTCCGCGGAGGACTTCATCCCGAGCACGACGCCGCCGACCGCGGCGACGAGCAGGACGATCGAGGTGATCTCGAAGGCGAGCAGGTGATCGGTCAGGAACAGCCGTCCGATCTCGGCGGGGCTCCCGAACGAGCGGGAGATCTCCGCGCTGTCTGCGAGGTCGCCGTTCGCCTTCGTCAGCAAGGCCACGACGACCTCGATCAGCAGGGCAGCGCCCACGACGAAGGCGCCGAGCTGGAGCCAGCGCGGCCCGCCCGCCCAGGGAGCGTCGGCCCGCCCGCCCAGGTAGGCGATCACGAAGAGGAACATCACCATCACGGCGCCGGCATAGACGAGGATCTGCGCGGCCGCGACGAACTCGGCCGACGCGAGCAGGAACAGCACCGCGAGCGAGGCGAGGTTCCCGATCAGCGCGAGCGCCGAGTAGAACGGGTTCGTGAAGCTGATCACGGCGACTCCCGTCGAGACGCACGCGAGCGCGGCCACGATCCAGATCACCCAGACGAGAAAATTACCCAACGTCATTCTCGCCAAAGTCATTCTCGCCTTCGGTGAGAATGACGTTAGAAAAAGTCAAAAACATCTCGGCCTTGCCTTTTGCACTTCTCTACAAGTCGTCATCGGTCACGATGACGACTTGTAGGCGGGGATCGGCGTGTCGTACAGGTCGGGGTCCTGCACCGGCACGCGCTTGATCGGCTCGGTCAGCAGCATGTCCTTGGTGTAGATCAGGTCGTCCCGCGAGTACTCCGAGATCTCGAACTGGTTGCCGAGCGTGATCGCGTCGAAGGGGCACGCGAGCTCGCAGTAGCCGCAGAAGATGCAGCGGCTCAGGTTGATCTCGTAGATGCGCGCGTAGCGCTCGCCCGCGGAGACGCGGTTCTCGGCCGTGTTCTCGGCCGCGACGACCCGGATGCAGTCGGACGGGCAGGCAGCCGCGCAGAGCGAGCAGCCGACGCACTTCTCGAGCCCGTTCTCGTGCCGGTGCAGCATGTGCCGGCCGCGGAAGCGGGGGTACACCGCGCGCTTGAACTCCGGGTACTGCTGCGTGATCGGCTTCCGGAAGATCTGCCGGAACGTGACCCCGAACCCCTTCATGGTCGAGAACGGCTGCGGCATCACGCGCCCGCCTTTGACGTCGCGGGGCGCCGCACTAGATCGCCACCACGAGGATCGCCGTCACGACTGCGTTCAGCGTCGCCACCGGCAGCAGCACCTTCCAGCCGAAGCGCATGAGCTGGTCGTAGCGCAGCCGCGGCACCGTCGTCCGCACCCAGACGAAGAGGAACAGCAGGATGAACAGCTTGAGCAGGAACCAGATCGGCCCCGGCAGCCACGGCCCGTGCCAGCCGCCGAGGAAGAGCGTCACGCACAGGGCCGAGAGGGTGATCAGGTTGATGTACTCGGACATCGTGAAGAGCCCGAACCGCATGCCGCCGTACTCCGTGTGGTAGCCCGCCACGAGCTCCTGCTCGGCCTCTGGCAGGTCGAACGGCGCGCGTGCCGTCTCGGCCGTGCCTGCGAGCAGGAAGACGACGAAGCCGACGAACTGCGGCAGGACGTACCAGGTCTCCGCGCCCTGGGCCGAGACGATGTCGACGAGAGAGAGCGAGCGGGCCATGATGATCACGCCGAGGACGCTGAGCGCCAGCGAGACCTCGTAGGAGACGAGCTGGGCGCAGGTGCGCATCGAGCCGAGCAGCGCGAACTTCGAGTCGGACGCCCAGCCGCCGAGGATGAAGCCGTAGATCCCGAGCGAGCCGATCGCGAAGATCAGGAGCAGCGCGATCGGCAGGTCGGCGACGTAGCCGTTGACCTGGTAGCCGGCGATCGTCCAGCCGGGCCCGAACGGGATCACCGAGAACGTGCAGAGGGCGGTGAACGCGGCGAGGAACGGCGCGAAGAGGTAGAGGACGTCGATCGCGTGGGCCGGGAAGAAGCTCTCCTTGCGGATCAGCTTGAGGAGGTCGGCGATCGGCTGCAGGAGGCCGTAGGGCCCCACCCGGTTCGGCCCGTAGCGGAGCTGCATCCGGCCCATCACCTTTCGCTCGGCGAGCGTGAGATACGCGAACGTGACGAGGACGAGGTTGATGACGATGAACGCCTGGATCGCGGCGATCCACCAGGGCTCGCCGTTCGAGCCGGAGGAGAGGAGCAGGCCCGGCGGCGTCACGGCTTCACGACCTCGACCAGCAGGTGAAGGTCGGCCGCGTGCTCTTCGGCGACGCGCGCGACGCCCGCGACGAGCTTCCGGTTGACCCGGGCGCGAAGCTGGACGGAGGTGCCGTTCGAGCGGACGACGACCGGGTCGCCGCTGGCGATCGCGCGGCGCTCGGCGTCTGCCGTCGCGAGCTCCACCTCGGCAGGAGGCCGCTGGAAGCCGAGCTCGCCCACGCGCTCGACGAAGGGCCCCGAGAAGAGCGGCCGGTAGCGCTGCAGCCGCAGCTCTCCGAGAGAGTCCTCCCCGGCCGGCTTCGGGGCGGCGGGAGCAGCCTTCGCGGCTGCCGGCGCAGGCGCGCGTGTAGGGCGTGCGTGAAGGCAGCCCGGCGCGGCCGTTGAGGACGGCGTGGTCGACCCCGCCGAAGACGAGCGCCGACAGCTCGTCGAACACGACCGTCGCGTGCGGCGACACGTCGACGTCGAAGCGGGCGGCCAGTTTCGCCAGCCAGGCCAGCTCGTCGGGGACGGGCGCGATCACGGCGCGCCGCAGCCGTTGCAGCCGCCCTTCGAGGTTCAGGAGGGTGCCGTCCCGCTCGAGGTAGCTCGTCGCCGGCAGGACGAGGTCGGCCCAGCCGACGGCGAGGCCGTGGAACATCGTGATCGCGATCACGCTCTGCGCGTGCTCGGCGAGCGCGCGCACCGACGGGTCGGCCGCGGCCTCGTCGCCGGAGACGATCAGGAGCCCGATCGGCTCCGGGTTCTGCTCGTCCTCGTCCGCGGCCGCCGCCCAGGCGACGGCGACGCCGCGACTGTTCGGGGCGGCGGGCAAATGGAACGCGCCGCTGCCGGGCTTACCCTCGAAGCCGAGTGCGTGCGCCGCCTCGGCGAGCCGCGCCCCGCCCCCACCGCCGCTGCCGCACCAGATGAGGACGGCGCGCTCGGAGGAGCGGATCCTCTGCCCGACCGGGTCGGCGCTCTCCGTCAGCGCCTTCAGTGCGGCCTGGGCTTCGCCGGGGGGCGTCGGGACCGTCCCCGTCGGCCCGTACAGCACGACCTCGGCGCCGTTGCGGCGCGCCGCCTTCAGCCAGAGGTCGACGACAGGAGCGCGCTCCGCGATCTCCTCGTCGCCGACGACCACCACGATCTCGGCGTCGGCCAGGGAGGAGAGCGGCAGCCTGAACGCATCGAGCGCGTCGGAGGTCGACTCCGGCAGCACGGCGGCGTGGGCCCCGAGCCCGCGCCGCAGGAGGCGGGCCAGCGCGTAGGCCTGCTCGATCGTCTCTGATCCCGAGAGGGCGGTGACGACCTGCGTGCCGGCGTCGCGCAGCAGCGCCTCGGCGCGGTCGAGAGCCTCGTCCCAGCCGACCCGTTCGAGCCCGAGCGGGCCTCGCGCGAGCGGCTCGGTGATCCGGTCCTCCGCCACGAGGTGCGGGTACGAGAAGCGCCCCTTGTCGCACAGCCAGCCCCCGTCGATCTCGGGGTGGTTGCGCGAGAGGATGCGCTTCACCTTGCCCTCGCGCACCGTCGCGTTGACGTTGCAGCCGACCGGGCAGAGCCCGCACACGGTGGGCACGTTCTGGATGTCCCAGGGCCGCGCCTCGAAGCGGTACTGCGTCGAGGTGAGGGCGCCGACCGGGCAGAGCTCGACGACGTTGCCGGAGAACGGCGCCCGATAGGGGTCGCTCTCGAACGTCGTGATCTCGGTCTGGGCTCCCCGGTTGCGGGCGACGAGCTGGTTGTCCTCGGCCACATCGGACGAGAAGCGCGTGCAGCGGTAGCAGAGGATGCAGCGCTCGCGGTCGAGCGCGATCAGCGGCGAGACGGGGATCGGCTTCTCGAGCGTGATCTTGGGGAACGTCATCCGGGTCTTGCCCGGCCCGTAGCGGAAGGTGAGGTCCTGCAGGGGGCACTCCCCGCCCTTGTCGCAGACCGGGCAGTCGAGCGGGTGGTTGACGAGGATGAACTCGAGCGTCGCGTCCTGCCCCTCCGCGGCCTTCTCCGAGGAGGCCGCCGTCCTCACGACCATGCCGTCCTGGGCGCTGAGCGAGCAGCCCGCCTGCAGCTTGGGGAGCCCCTCCACCTCGACGAGGCACATGCGACAGGCCCCGACGGCAGGGCCGAGGCGCGGCTCGTAGCAGAAGACCGGGATCTCGATGCCCGCCGCCGCAGCCGTCTCGACGAGGCCGGTGCCCTTCGGCACCTCGACCTCGCGGTCGTCGATCCGTACCTTGACGAGGTCCGTCATGCGGGAACCGGTGCCTCGTGGTGGATGTGCATGGCAACCGGCGCCAGCAGGTCGTCGAGGGACGAGGTCCCGTGGAACGGGCACCCTCCCTCGTCGATGTGCGCCTGGAACTCGTCCCGGAACTTGTCGAAGTAGCTCATCACCGCGATCGCGTCGGAGTCGCCGAGAGGGCAGAGGCACTTGCCGTTGATGCGCTCGGCCACGGAGACGAGCAGGTCCATGTCGGCCTGCATGCCGCGGCCGTCCTCGATCTTCTGGAGGATCTCGGTCAGCCACTTCGTCCCGACGCGGCACGGCGTGCACTTCCCGCACGACTCGTGCTCGTAGAACTGCGACACCCGCACGGCGAGCTGCACCATGCAGCAGCGGTCGTCGATCACGATCACGGCCGCCGAGCCGATGGCCGTCCCGGCTCCGACGAGCGAGTCGAAGTCGAGCGTCACGCGCCGCGCCTCGTCGGCCGTGAGGATGACCGTCGAGGAGCCGCCCGGGATGACCGCCTTGAGCTCGCGGCCGCCGGGGACGCCGCCGCCGATGTTCTCGATGAGCTCCCGCAGCGGAAAGCCGTGGGGGAGCTCGTAGTTGCCTCCGTTGACGACGTTGCCCGAGAGGGAGAAGACGCGCGTGCCCGTCGAGCTCTCGAGGCCGATCTCCGCGTACGCGGCCCCGCCGATCTCGAGGACCGAGGTCGTGCTCGTGATCGACTCGACGTTGTTGACCGCGGTCGGCGAGGCGTAGAGGCCCGCGATGGCCGGGAACGGCGGCTTCGTGCGCGGCTGGCCGCGCCTCCCCTCGAGAGACTCGAGCAGGGCCGTCTCCTCGCCGCAGATGTAGGCGCCCGCGCCCCGATGAAGCACGATCGTCACGTCGCCGAGCAGGCTCCTGGCGCGCATCTGCCCGAGCGCGTCGACGAGCACCTCGAACTCCGCCTCGTACTCGCCGCGGATGTAGACGAAGACGTGCTTGGACTGGATGGCGTGGGCGGCGATGAGAGCGCCTTCGAGAAAGCGGAAGGGGACGCGCAGCATGATCTCGCGGTCCTTGAACGTTCCCGGCTCGGACTCGTCGGCGTTGATCACGAGGTAGTGCGGCCGGGCGAGCTGCTCGGGCTTCGGCACGAAGCTCCACTTGCGGCCGGTCGGGAAGAATGCGCCACCGCGGCCGCGCAGGTTCGACGCGTTCAGCTCGTCGATCACCTCGTCGGGCGTCATCCCCCGCGCCTTCGCGAGCGCCTGGAAGCCGCCGACGGCCTGGTAGTCGGCGATCTTCGTGATGGCGCCGCCGTTCGTCCCGGCGAAGACGATCTCAGGCGTCGCCGTCGCCACCCCGCTCCTCCCCGCCGCCCCCGCGCAGCTCGGCCACGATCTGCGGCACGTCCTCGGCCTGGACCTGCAGCCGGTGACGGTTGTTGACGGCAACGATCGTGGCCCAGCCGCAGCCGCCGAGGCACTCCACCGTGCGCAGCGTGAACCCGTCGTTCGTGTCGCCAGCCCGCAGCCCGAGCTCGCTCTCGAACGCCTCGACCACCTGCTGCGCCCCGCAGAGCCCGCAGGAGATGTTCGTGCAGACCTCGATCACGTGCGCGCCCACCGGCTCGAGCCGGAACATGTCGTAGAAGGACGCGATCGAGAGGCAGTAGGCGGGCGTCAGGTCGAGCGCGTCGGCGACCTCGCGGAACGACTGCTCCGAGAGCCAGCCGCCGTTACGCTCCTGCGCGAGCTGCAGCGCCGGCATCACCGCGGAGCGCTCCTCCGGGTACTGCGCCCTGAGCCCCTGCACCTCCTCGGAGAACGTCGTCACCGGTCGACCTCGCCCATGACGCCGTCGAGCGAGCCGACGATCGCGATCATGTCGGCGACGGCCGCGTCCGTCATGCAGGTGGCCGTCGCCTGCAGCGCCACGAAGCTCGGCGCGCGGAACTTGACGCGCCACGGCTTCGGACCGCCGTCCGAGACGACGTAGACGCCGAACTCGCCGCGCGGCGACTCGACGCAGACGTAGATCTCACCTTCCGGGACGGTGTAGCCCTCGGTGACGATCTTGAAGTGGTGGATGAGGGACTCCATCGACGTGTGCAGCTCCTCGCGCGGCGGCAGCACGACCTTGCGGTCGTCGGCGATCCATGGCTCGCCCCGCATCTCCTCGAGGCGGTCGATGCACTGCGAGACGATGCGCACCGCCTGGCGCATCTCGTCCATGTGGACCTTGTAGCGCGCGTAGACGTCGCCCTCCGGGTAGACGGGGACGTTGAACGAGACCTCGTCGTAGGCCAGGTACGGCATGTCGCGGCGCAGGTCCCAGTCGACGCCGGACGCGCGCAGGACCGGCCCGGACTGCCCGAGTGCGATCGCGTCGTCCGCGGAGAGGAGGCCGATGCCCTTCGTCCGCTTGAGCCAGATCGCGTTGCGGTCGAGGATCGCCTCGTACTCGTCGATCGCCTTCGGCATCTTCCGGCACCACTCGCGCGCCTCCGGGAAGAAGCCCTCGGGGATGTCCTCGGCGAGGCCGCCGGCCTGGAAGTACCGCGTGTGCATCCGCGTCCCGGCGACCATCTCGAACAGGTCGAGGGTCGCGTCGCGGTCGTCGAACGTGTACCAGAACATCGAGATCGCGCCCAGCTCGAGCGCCGACGTGCCGAGCCAGACGAGGTGGGAGTGGATCCTCGTCATCTCGGAGAGGCACATGCGCATCCACGTCGCCTTCGGGGGCACCTCGAGCTCGAGGAGCTTCTCGATCGCAAGGACGAAGGCGAGCTCGTTGACCTGGAACGACACGTAGTCGATCCGCTCCGGGTAGGTGATGCACTTCCACCACGTCTTGTTCTCCATCGTCTTCTCGAAGCCGGTGTGCAGGTAGCCGATCACCGCGGCGATGCCCGCGACGTGCTCCCCGTCGAGGTCGACGACGAGCCGGAGGACGCCGTGCGTGGACGGGTGGTTGGGCCCGAAGTTGACGGTGAGGATGTCGTCCGGCGCATGCTTCTTCGGATCGACCTGGAGCATGGTCGGGATCGGGCTCGGGATGCGCGAGCCCTCGTAGATGCTCGTCGCGCGATCGACGACGGGCACGGGTGTCGGATCGGACACCGAGGTCACTCCTCGCCCGAGAACCGGACAGGCTCGCCGCCGAGCGGGTAGTCCTTGCGCAGCGGGTGCCCCTCCCAGTCGTCCTCCATCAGGATCCGGACGAGGTTCGGGTGCCCGCGGAAGGTGATCCCGTACATGTCCCACGCCTCGCGCTCGAACCAGTCCGCGGTCGGCCACACCGGGATCACGCTGTCGATCTCCTCCCCGTCGTCGAGCCACGCCTGCACCCGGACGCGGACCGGGTCCTGCGAGAGGCGCAGGAGGTGGTAGCTGACGGAGAACCGCTTCGGCTTCGGGTCGGGGACGCGCGCGAGCCCCTGCGACCCGGGAACGTGCAGGTCACGGCCGGCCGGCGTCCCGATGTAGCCGGCGACGCTCTCCCCGCCCCAGCCCAGGTAGTCGGCCGGCGCGATGTCGGAGAGGAAGTTGAAGCCCTGCTCGTCCCGCAGGTGCAGGCACGCGTCGAGAATCCGGGCGGGGTCGACGACGAGCGTCGTCTCACCGCGTGCCTCGACCGTCTCGACGAGCCCGGGGACGCCCTCGTAGGCCGTCACTGTGCGACACCGCGGATCTGGTAGGCGGGCGGGACACCGGCCTTGATCTTCTCGTGCAGCCGCACGATGCCCTCCATCAGCGCCTCCGGCCGCGGCGGGCAGCCGGGCACGTGGATGTCCACGGGGACGATCTTGTCCACGCCCTGGAGGACGGTGTAGTTGTTGAACATCCCGCCGGAGCTCGCGCAGGCGCCCATCGCGATCACCCACTTGGGCTCGAGCATCTGGTCGTACACCTGCCGCAGCGGGGCGGACATCTTGTGGCTCACGCGACCGGAGACGATCAGGAGGTCGGCCTGGCGGGGCGACGAGCTGAAGCGCTCCATGCCGAACCGGGAGATGTCGTAGCGCGACGAGACGATCGACATCATCTCGATGGCGCAGCACGCGAGGCCGAACGTGTCGGGCCACATCGAGCCGGACTGGGCCCACGCGACGGCCTTCTCGACGGTCGTGAGCCCGAGCGCGTCCTCGAGGTTCTCCACCTCCTGCTCGAACACCCCCGGGCCCTTGTTCGGCATCAGCACGCGCTCGGAGTTGAGCCCTGCCCGTGCGAGCGGGCGGTCGCTGATCACGGGGAGCCTGCGGGCTAGTGCCACTCGAGCGCCCCCTTGCGCCAGATGTAGACGTAGGCGACGAGCAGGATCCCGATGAACGTGAGGAACTCGACGAGGCCGAACCAGCCGAGCGCGTCGAGCTGGATCGCGAGCGGGTACAGGAAGACGATCTCGATGTCGAACAGGATGAACAGCATCGCCGTGAGGTAGAAGCTGACCGTGAAGCGCCGGTCCTGGCGCGGCGGGCCCTCGGAGACGCCGGACTCGAACGGCATCAGCCGCTGCTTCGTCCGTGACGACGGCCGGGTCGCGAAGAGGAACGAGCCGATCACCATCGTGGCGGGGATCGCCGCCGCGAAGAACGCATAGATCAGAAACGGAAGCCAGTCCGAAAGCATTCATCCCTCCCGGGAAGGGAGCTGATGAGCGAAACCTAGCACGGGCAAAACGATGCACGAGATCGAGTGCGATCGGCTTGGCCATCGCGAAACAGGTGTTACAAAGTCCGCGGTCTCCTGTCAGCGGACCGGGTTCGGCTACGATCAGGCCATGGAGATCACCGAGCGCCCCACCGAGACCCTGCTCACGATCACGCCGACTGCCGCGGCCAAGATCCGCGAGTTGATGGCGGAGGAGCCCGACGGCGACACGATGGTGCTGCGCGTCGCGATCCAGGGCGGCGGCTGCTCGGGCTTCCAGTACGGTCTCGGCTTCGACACCCAGGCCGCGGAAGGAGACCACGAGCTCGCGCTCGAGGGCGTGAACGTCGTCGTCGACCCCTTCAGCGTCCCGTACCTCCAGGGTGCCACGATCGACTTCCTGACCGGCCTCCAGGAGTCCGGGTTCAAGATCGACAACCCGAACGCCGCCTCCTCGTGCGGCTGCGGCCACTCCTTCCAGGTGGAAGAGGGCGCAGAGGCCGAGGGCGCCGCGGCGCACGCCGGCGGCTGCGGCTCCGGCTGCTCGCACTGATCACCGATCCGTCGCGGGTCTCCCGGGCTTGTAGTCCTGCGCCGCACCTCGTAGTCTCGCGGTCGGACACTCGACTGCAAGGGAGGCAGGTGCAGACGTTGTACAAGTGGTGGGCCGGCCTGATGCTGTGTCGCCGTCGTGCTCCAGGTCGGCTTCGCCGGATCCTGATGCCGTGAGCGCCGAGCAGAACCTTCGCGTCGCGGTTGTCGGATCGGGGCCTGCCGGGTTCTACGCGACCGGCGCCCTCCTCGCCAACGAGAGCCCGCGGTTCGAGGTCGACATGTTCGACCGCCTGCCGACGCCGTGGGGGCTGGTCCGCCTCGGCGTCGCTCCGGACCACCCGAAGATCAAGTCGGTCTCGCGGGCGTTCGAGAAGATCGCGGCCCGGTCCGGTTTCCGCTTCTTCGGGAACGTCGACGTCGGCCGAGACCTCGTCCACGAGGACCTCGTGCGGCTCTACGACGCAGTCGTCTACTCCTTCGGAGCCCAGACGGACCGCCGCATGGGGATCCCCGGGGAGGATCTCCCCGGCTCGTGGCCGGCGACCGCCTTCGTCGCCTGGTACAACGGCCACCCGGACTTCCAGGACCTCTCGTTCGACCTCTCCTCCGAGCGGGCGGTCGTGATCGGGAACGGGAACGTGGCGGTCGACGTGGCCCGGATGCTCGCCCTCACGCCTGAGGAGATCGAGCCGACCGACACGACCGACGAGGCGATCGCCGCGATCGTCGGCTCCGGGATCCGGGAGATCCTCGTCCTGGGACGCCGAGGTCCGGCGCAGGCGGCGTTCACGACCCCCGAGCTGATCGAGCTGACCGAGCTCGGCGGCGCGGACCTCATCGTCGCTCCGGCCGACCTGGAGCTCGATCCGGCGAGCGCGGCGGCGCTCGAGGACGACACGGCGGTGGCGCGCCGCAACGTGGAGGTGCTGCGACAGGTAGCCGCCACGCCACCCTCGGGCAAGCCGAAGTCCGTGCGCCTGCGGTTCTGCGTCTCGCCCGTCGCCATCCTCGGCGACGGCAGGGTGGAGGCCGTCGAGATCGTCCGCAACGAGCTCGTCGCCGACGCGGACGGGCGCATCCGCGCTGTCCCGACCGACGACCGGGAGATCGTCCCGTGCGGCGTCGTGCTCCGGAGCGTCGGCTACCGCGGCACGGCGATGCCCGGCGTTCCGTTCGACGAGGAGCGCGACACGCTGCGGAACGACCAGGGCCGCGTCCTCGACGAGGCGGGAGCGCACATTCCGGGCGTGTACTGCAGCGGCTGGATCAAGCGCGGCCCGACGGGCGTCATCGGCACGAACAAGAAGGACGCGACGGAGACCGTCGAGCTGCTCCTCGCGGATGCCGCGGCCGGGCTCCTGCCCCACCGCTTCGGGGGCGACATCGTGGAGCTCCTCACGGAGCGCGGCGTCACGCCCGTGACCTACGCGGGGTGGGAGGCGATCGACGCGGTCGAGTGCGCGCGCGGCGCCGAGCAGGGCCGCCCGCGCGTCAAGCTCTCCCGCTGGGACGACCTCCTGGCGGCGGCAGCGGGCGCCGAGACCACGAAGGTCTAGCCGACGAGCAGGCCGGTGAGATACATCACGGCGATGCCGGCCAGGTAGCCGCCGATGGCCCACCCCGAGCGGAGCCCGCCCGGCGCACGCCGGGCCACGAAGCGGCCGACCTCGACGACCACCTGCAGCGCGGCGCCGGCCGCGATGGCGAAGAAGAGCACGCCGAGCACGTCGTTCGAGGCGTAGCCTCCGAGCCACGCACCGGCGATGGCCGGCGTCCCCGCGACGGCGGCGAGCCCGAGGAGCTGCAGGACGGTGACACGGCGTGCCTCCGTCGCGGGCGCCGCGATCCCGAGGCCCTCGGTCACGTTGTGGATCATGAAGCCGACGATCAGGAACGTCCCGAGCTGGAGCTCGCCGAAGGCGACCGAGGTCCCGATCGCAAGCCCTTCCCCGAGGTTGTGGACGCCGATGCCGACCGCGACGAGCAGCGCGAGCGCCAGGCCCGCGAGGTCCGGCCGGCCCCTGGCGAGGCGGTTGGAGAGGAACGTCATCCCGAGCGCGCTCACGGCGACGCCGAGGAGGACGAGGCCCGCGCCGCCGAGAGCCTCCGGAAGGAGCCCCTGCAGCGTGAATGCCTCCGCGAGCGACTCGACGGCGAGGAAGGAGAGCAGGCCGGCCGTGAGCGCCATGAAGGCGGCCAGCCAGTTCGCGTCGGCGCGCCGAAGGGACGGAAGCCAGAGGAGCCCGAGCGCGATCGGCACGACTCCCACGAGAAAGCCGATGACGGCGTAGCCGAGGAATCCCCGCGCGGACGCGCTCGGCGTCTCGACGGCGGCCGGGACCTCGTGCACGGTCTCGATGCCGGTCGAGCTCGTCACGCCGACCGCGAGTGGGTCGTTCTCGACCCAGGTATACGGCACGACGATCGTGCTCGAGCGCAGGCGTCCGAGTGTCGCGGGGCCGTCGACGGTGAAGCGGACGATCGCATCGTCGACCGTCACGGAGGCGATCGTCAGGTCGTCGGCCTGTGGGTTCCGCACGGTGATCCGGATCACCCCTGGCTTGAGCTCGACGCGGCGGATGTCGAAGACGTCCGGCGGCGGTGGGCTCCGGCCGACGAGATCGAGGAGCGACGATCCCGTCGCGACGAACGCGCCCACGACGGCCGCGAGCAGCAGGATCGGGGCGAGCGGCCAGAGCCGCCACGCGACCCCCGTGCGACGGGCCTGGCCGACCTCCATCAGGCGACGACGTCGAAGTAGCCCATCCAGCCGAGCTCCGTGAACTCCGACTGGTGGGCGTGGAACATGAACGTGCCCTCGTGCGCAAACTCGATCTCGAGGATCCCGCGCTGGCCCTGGCACTGCATGACCGTGTCCGTGTACTCGAACTGGCCCGTCGAGCCGGTCGGGTAGTACCGGAAGAAGTCCGCGTGCAGGTGGAACGAGTTGACGAGGTCGAACTCGGTCAGGTTGGCGAGGTAGACCCGGACGAGCTCGGAGCGGCGGACCCGGATCGGGTACCGCGCGTAGTAGAACGTGCGGCCGTTGACCGTGTAGAAGTTGTTCCCGCCGTCCCCGTCCGTGTCGTACCCGTTCATCACGAGCACCAGCTCCTGGGCAGGTGCGCGCGGTTCCTTCGGGTCGATGATCAACGCACCGTAGAGGCCCTTGTGGATGTGCTTCTTGAGCGGCGTCGAGTGGCAGTGGTAGAGGTGCATGCCGTACGGTCGTGCCTCGAATTCGTACGTGAACCGCTCGCCGGGAGCAACGACCTCGAAGACGCCGTCCATTCCCGTCGGATGGATCCCGTGGAAGTGGATCGTGTGCGGGTGGGAGCCGCCGTTGACGAAGTCGACCCGGAGGACGTCGCCCTCCGTGGCGCGCAGCACCGGCCCGGGCACCGTCCCGTTGTACGTCCACGCCGGGAAGAGCACGCCGGGGGCGACCTCGATCTCGCGGTCGGACGCCGTCAGGGAGTACTGCCGCACGCGGCCCGGCCGGGCGGGCAGCGGGGGCGGCGGGTACAGCAGCGCGTCGAGATCGTGTGGGCCGCCGACGGCCGGGGCGCCCTCGCCGATCATCGCGGCGTGCCCGAGTGCGGCGGCGTGCCCGAGCGCGGCCGCAGTGGCCGGAGCCGGGGCGCCGTGGTGGTGCATTCCGGGCTCCGACTCGGCCGCCGCGGGCGGGCTGTCGACGGCGTACCGGGCGACGACCGGCGCTGCTGCGAGAGGGGCTGCGGCTGCGAGGAGTTTGCGCCGCGTGAACCCTGATTTAGCCATCTCTAACGGAAGGTTACATGTAGCCTGGGCTCGATGGAACACCCCGGCAAGGAGCTCACGAGCGCGGTCGAGGACTACCTCAAGGCGATCTACGCGGTCGAGGCGGAAGGAGAGCGCGTGACGACGTCCGCTCTGGCCGAGCGCATGGGGGTCAGCGCCCCGTCCGCGACCGCGATGATGAAGCGCCTGGCCGAGCTCGGCCTCGTCGAGCGCGCGGCCTACCACGGCGTCGTTCTGACGGACAAGGGACGGCTCTGCGCGCTCGAGGTGATGCGGCATCACCGGCTGCTCGAGCGGTACCTCGCGGACTCGCTCGGCATGTCGCTCGACGAGGTGCACGCCGAGGCGGACAGGCTCGAGCACGCCCTCTCGGAAGAGCTCGAGGCGAGGATCGACGCGGCGCTCGGCTACCCGACCCACGACCCTCACGGCGACCCGATCCCGGACCCGTCGCTCCGGATCGCGGCCGGCACCTCGCGCTCGGTGGCCGATCTCGACCCCGGCGACACTGCCGTCGTCGCCCGGGTGCCCGACCGCGACCCCGCGCTGCTCCGCTACCTGGCGGAGATCGCACTCGTGCCCGGCGAGTCGCTCGAGCTGACCCGCTCGGCGCCGTTCGGGGGCCCGGTGACGGTGCGCACGGGGAACGGCGAGCACGCGATCGCACGCGAGCTCGCCGTAGCGGTGCGGATCGCGTGAGCCGGACGTTCTACCGACACGCGGGTCGGATTCGCTCGTCTACGCTGGAAGCATGAGCACCGAGCCCGCGACCGGCGAGAAGCTCTGGGGCGGCGAGACCGACAAGGCGGTCGCCAACTTCCCCGTCTCGGGCGAGCCGATCCCGGCCGCCGTCGCGCACTGGCTCGGCCGGATCAAGGCCGCGGCTGCGCGCGCGAACGGCGATCTCGGGCTGCTCGACGCCGCGACCGCGGGCAGCATCGCCGCGGCGGCCGACCGGGTCGCGGCCGGCGAGTTCGACGACCAGTTCCCGATCGACGTCTTCCAGACCGGATCGGGGACGAGCTCGAACATGAACGCCAACGAGGTGATCGCGACGCTCGCCGGCGGCGACGTGCACGCCAACGACCACGTCAACATGGGCCAGTCGTCCAACGACGTCTTTCCCTCGGCCGTCCACCTCGCCGCGCTCGGCGAGATCACAAACGACCTCCTGCCCGCGCTCGGAAAGCTCGCCGAATCGCTCGAGCGCAAGGCGGCCGAGCTCGACGACGTCGTCAAGTCGGGCCGCACGCACTGGATGGATGCCGTGCCGGTCACCCTCGGCCAGGAGTTCGCCGGCTACGCGGCGCAGGTGCGGCAGGGAATCGCGCGCGTGGAGGACGCACTGCCGCGCCTCGGGCAGATCCCCCTCGGCGGCACCGCCGTCGGCACCGGCCTGAACACGCACGCCGAGTTCGCCGCGCGCGTCCGCGACCTACCTGACGGACGAGACGGGGCTCACGATCTCCGCGCCCGCCGATCCCTTCGAGTCACAGGCCGCTCGGGACGGTCTCGTCGAGGCGTCGGGTGCGCTCAGGGTCGTCGCCGTCTCGCTGACGAAGATCGCGAACGACCTTCGCTTCCTCGCCTCGGGCCCGCGGGCCGGGCTCTCGGAGATCTTCCTGCCCGAGCTCCAGAAGGGCTCGTCGATCATGCCGGGCAAGGTCAACCCGGTCATACCCGAGGTCGTGACACAGGTCGCGGCGCAGGTGATCGGGAACGACGTCGCGATCACGGTCGGCGGGATGAACGGGCACTTCGAGCTCAACGTCTACATCCCCCTGCTGGCGCGCAACCTGCTGCAGTCGATCGCGCTCCTCGCGAGCGCGTCGCGGCTCTTCGCGGAGAAGTGCGTGGACGGGATCGAGGCGAACCGGGACCGCTGCGAGAGCTACGCCGAGCTGACGCTCTCGGCGGCGACCGCGTTGAACCCGTACATCGGCTACGACAAGGCCTCCGAGATCGTGAAGGCGGCGTCCGCGAGCGGACGTTCGTTGCGGGAGGTCGCGCTCGAAGCAGGCGTGGAGGCGAGCGTGCTCGACGAGGCGCTCGACTACCACGCGATGGCCAAGCCGCACGGCTGATCGGAAGCGCCCGTACGGGCGACGCCTGCTCAGGTGGAAGGCGGGCGCAAGGGCGCCGCGCAGTTCGGGAAGACCTGGTGCCAGAGGACGAGCTCGCCGCCCTTCGTCCGGGCCGCGATCACGACGCCGGCCCCGCAGCGGAGCCTGCCGGTCAGGCTGACGGCCGGGAGCTCGAGGCGGAAGCGTCCGAGGTCGCCCGCCCGGAGGGTGCGACGCTCGATCCCACCCGGCGTCTGCACCACGATCGTGACGTCGCGGTTCGCCACGAACCCGCGGCCCGCGATCGTGAGCGGGACCCGGTCGACGACCGTCAGCGCCGGTGTCCGGGCGGGCCCGGTCGTCGCGCCGGCAAGCTGGGGGACGACGAGCAGCACCAGAAAAAACAGCCCCGCGACACCACGCATATTGGTATGGTGCCATGCGCGCGGCACCAGGGGTTTGTTTTTCGGAGTGCCGTGGGACAGTGGAACATCCACCCTTTTCAGGAGGACAGATGAGAAGAGCAACATCGTCTCTTGCCGCCCTCGTGCTCTCGGCCGTTGTGGTCGTGGCGATTTCCGCGGGCGCGGCGGGAGGTGCGACCGGGCCGAAGGTCGCCGACGTGAGCACGAGGCACGCCAGCGAGGCCGTCGAGCAGGGAACGCTCCCGCTCGAGCAGGTCAAGGCCTCGACTGCGACGTTCAAGACGCTCGGCGCGTCGGCGGCGACCGTCACGGCGGCCGCCACGCCTCCGGTCGGCACGGTGCGCCTCATGCCGGTGCTCGACGACGCAGCGGGCAGCTACCGATTCCGCGGCTTCACGCTCCGGGCGGTGGGCGAGCACATCGAGGTCTGGGTGCAGCAGGGGCAGCCGGCCGGCTTCCCCGCCGGCAACGCCGGGAACCTGGATTTCCCCGCGGGTGACTGCCGCAACGACGGCGTCCGCAACGTTGTCACGGACGCGCAGATCGCCTCCCTGATCAACGAGTTCGACAACAACATCTACCCGAAGGAGTCGGCGACGTTCAGCGTGCCGCCGTCGCGCGACGGCACGAACGCGCAGCTGCCCGGTCTGCTCGGGGGCGTGATTCCGGACGACTACTACGTCGGCGACGGCGACAAGATCGTCACGCTGATCTCGAACGTCCGCGACGACAACTACTACGACACGAACAACGCGAACCGCCTCACGTACATCGCGGGGTTCTTCTCGTCGCAGATCAACGGGTTCTTCGATCGCAACGTGATGACGATCGACGCGTTCGACTGGCCGCACCGCACCGGCGCCAACCCGCCGGACGACCCGTCGGCGGACGCGTGCACGAGCGCGCCGGCCCGCCCGCACCTGTACGAGGGCGTCTTCGCCCACGAGTACCAGCATCTGCTCGAGCAGTACGAGGACTCGGACGAGGTGAACTGGATCAACGAGGGCCTCTCCGACTGGGCGCAGACGCTCGTCGGGTACGTCAATCCGGCCATCCCGATCACCGACAGGGGGTTCGACAGCCACATCCAGTGCTTCCTGGGCTGGCTCGCCGTCGCGACCCCGGTGAACCCGAACCCGCGGGCCGAGTGCGGGCCGGAGAACTCCCTGACGCGCTGGCTCGACCAGGGCGACCCCGAGGTCCTCGCCGACTACGGCGCGGCGTACTCGATGATGGAGATGCTCCAGAACCGGTACGGGACGGACTTCATGACGTCGTTGCACCGCGGTGAGGCGAACGGCCTTGCCGGCCTCCAGGAGGCGCTCGACGCGCGGAAGAAGCACAACAAGGTCATGTCGCAGGACGTCCTGCACGACTGGGCGCTGATGGCGGCGCTCGACGGCCTCGTCGACGACGGGTACCGCCTCGAGGGCCACGGCGTCAACGAGAAGGACGTCACCGTCGACACGCTCGACGCCACGGTCAACTGGGACAACCCGCATGCATACAGCTCGCCGGGTGCACCGTCGAACGGGGCGGACTACGTCCGGCTGCGAAATGCCGCGGGCGGCTATCTCGTCCGGGCAGGACATCGACTCGCTCTCCTTCAGTGCGTCGAAGCAGCTTCCGCCCTTCCCCGTCGCGTGGAGCGTGGACGCAAACCCGCCGACCGCCGCAGCAGGCGACGCGGCTCTCTACTCGGGAGCGGACGACCTCAGGGACGAGGCGATCGTCCGCTCGATCACGGTGCCGACGGGAACGAACGCCAAGCTGACGTTCGACGCGTTCTGGAACGAGGAGCTGGGCTGGGACTTCGGCTTCGCCCAGATCTCGGACGACGGCGGCGCGACGTACACGAGCCTCTCGTGCACCGACACGACCTCCGACCACGATCCGGACGCACTTCCGACCGCAGTCGAGAACGTCCCTGGCTTCACGGGCTTCTCGGAGTCGTTCAGGCCGCAGGTGTGCAGCCTTGCCGACTACGCCGGCCAGACCGTTCTCCTCGCGTTCCGGGCGTTCAACGATCCGGCCACCCTCGGTGCGGTCGTGCCGCCGCCGCCCGGCTTCTGGGTCGACGACGTCAAGGTCGGCCAGACGCTCCTCTCCGACGGCTCCACCCTCACAGGCTGGAAGTCGTTCACGGAGGTCAAGCCGAACACGGTCGACGGCTTCAACGTCTGGATCGTCAGCATCGACACGAAGAAGAAGAACGGCAACATCAAGCTCCGGCAGCTCCAGCTGAAGTCGGACTTCACGCTCAAGGGCAAGGGCAAGGCCGCGAAGTACATCGACAGGAAGGCCGACTTCGTCGCCGCGATCGTCTTCTACGACGACCCGACCGAGAGCAGCATCCAGTATGCGCCGTACACGCTGACCGTGAACGGCGTCACGCAGCCCGGCGGCAGCTGAGCCTCGGAGCCTGCGACGAGAACCAGACGGGGCCCGGGCGACCGGGCCCCGTCGTTTACCCGGCGCCGATCGGCCCGTACGAGTCGACGCTCAAGGCGTTCCTCGACCAGAGCGTCCTCGGAGAGTCAGTATGCGACCGCGCCGCGGCCCGTGTCAGCGGCGTGCTTCTGCTCGTCGGCGCGGTAGCTCGAGCGGACGAGCGGCCCCGCGAAGACCGAGCCGAAGCCGAGCGCCTCACCCTGCTCGCGCAGCAGGCGGAACTCGTCCGGGTGCACCCACCGGTCGATCGCGACGTGCTTGCCGGACGGCTGCAGGTACTGGCCGATCGTGACGACGTCGACGCCGTTGGCGCGGAGGTCGCGCATCGTGTCGACGATCTCGTCGTTCGTCTCGCCGAGGCCCGCGATGATGCCCGCCTTGGTCAGCACCCGGTAGTCCGCCACCTCCTTCGCGCGCCGCAGGAGGTGGAGTGCGCCGTCGTAGCTGGCCCTCGAGCCGCGCATGCGGCGGTGGAGACGCCGCACCGTCTCGATGTTGTGGCTGAAGACCTCCGGACGCGCGCCGAGCACCGTCGCGAGCGCCTTCTCCTCGACACCGAGGAAGTCGGGCGTGAGCACCTCCACCGAGCAGCCGGGCAGGCGTGCCTTGAGCGCGCGGATGGTCGCCGCAAACTGTCCGGCGCCGCGGTCGGCGACGTCGTCGCGGTCGACCGACGTGACGACCACGTGCTCGAGGCCCATCTGCGCCGCCGCCTGCGCGAGTCGCAGCGGCTCGAGCGGATCGGGTGCGTGCTCGGGGCGCCCCGAGTTGACGTAGCAGTACCGGCAGGCCCGGGTGCAGGTGTCGCCGAGGATCTGGAACGTGGCGGTGCCCCTGCCCCAGCACTCGGCGATGTTGGGGCACCGGGCCTCCTCGCAGACCGTGTGCAGGCCGGCTCCGTGGATCAACTTCTTGACGTCGAAGTAGCGGCCCTCGGCACTCGGTGCGCGGACCTTCATCCACTCGGGCCGGCGCGGGCGCTCGGCGACGGGAAGCGAGGTCTCCACGGGGACAAGCTAGCGCGGCGGCGAGGCGCTCGTGCACCGGCTGGGCCCAGAGGCCGTGGCCGTCGTCGGCGGGAAGCGGGTCGAGCTCGAGGTCGAAGACCTCCGACAGCGCTTCCGCCGCCGCCGGCTTCACCTCCGCGACGGTGAGGGGCCGGCCGAGCTCCCGTGTCATCGTGGTGAACTCCGCCTCGTCGAGCCCGCAGGCGGTGATCCACTCCGTGAACGGGGCCGGATCGAGGTCGACGTTGAGTGCGTAGCCGTGCGTCGTCACCCACCGCGTCACGCGGACGCCGATGGACGCGATCTTGCGCGGGCCGCGAGAGCCTGCGGGGGGAAGCCAGACGCCGGTCAGCCCGTCATAGGTGGTCGCGTCGAGCTCGAAGGAGGCGAGCGTCCCGATGATGGCGCGCTCGAGGTCGCGGACGTAGCGCTTCACGTCCTTCCCGTGCCGGTGGAGGTCGAGGATCGGATAGCAGACGAGCTGCCCCGGAGCGTGGTAGGTCGACTTGCCGCCGCGGTCGGTCTCGACGAGCTCGACCTCGGCTTCCGGGGGGATGTGGAGCTCCTTCGCCTCCTCCGTCCGGCGGCCGGTGGTCACGACGGGAGGGTGCTCGAGCAGGACGACCGTCTCCGGGATCGCCCGCTGCGAGACCGACGCCGCGAGCGAGCGCTGCAGCTCGAGCGCCTCGCGGTAGGGAACGAGGCCGGCGTCGAAGAGGTAGGCACCGCTGCTCACGAGAGGAGGGTAGTCGACGGCGATCCGCGTCCGTTTCCGTCAGCCTTCGAGCGGCTGCGCGAACATCCAGCGGTGTCCCTCGAGATCCTCGACGCGGTAGTGGCGGATGCCGGCGGCCGGGACGTCTTCGGGCGGCGAGAGGATGCGCGCCCCCGCCGCGCGGGCTCGCCGACAATGAGCGTCGACGTCGTCCACGTTCACGAGGACGCCGTCGACGACGTACGGCACCTCGAGCCACGCTCGCGCCGCCTCGCACTCCTCGGCGTGCGCCGTCGGTCCCCGGTAGGCGGGCGTGGGCGTTGCGAGCATGACGAGACCGTCGCCGAAGCGGAGCTCGCCGTGGGAGAGGACGCCGTCGTCGTCGACCCACCGCGTGACCTCTTCGAAGCCGAAGGCCTCCTGCAGCCAGTCCATCGCGGCGACCCCGTCCGCGTAGGCGAGCATCGGGACGACGGTCTGCACGCGCTCGTCCCCTAGTCCGCCTGCTCCCAGCCCTCGAGACGCTCGCGCAGGTCGCGCAGGAACGCGCCGGCATAGGCGCCGTCGACGAGCCGGTGGTCGTACGTGAGGGTGAGGTTCATGAGCGGACGGATTGCGATCACGTCCTGGCCGAGCTCGTCCTGGACGACCCAGGGCCGCTTCACGACCGCGTACGTGCCGAGGATCCCGACCTGCGGCTGGCTGATGATCGGTGTCCCGTGAAAGGTGCCGTACCCGCCGGGGTTCGTGATCGTGAAGGTCCCGCCCTGGACGTCGTCGGGCAGCAGCTTCTTCGTCCGAGCCCGCGCTGCGAGGTCGCCGATCGCGCGCGCCAGGCCGAGCAGGTTCAAGTCCTGCGCGTTCCGGAGGACCGGTACGATCAGGCCCTTCCCGTCCTCGAGCGAGACGGCGATGCCGAGGTTGACCCAGGGGCGGGTCACGATCGACTCCCCGCGGATCTCGGCGTTGAGCCACGGGTAGTCCTTGAGCGTCTCGACCGACGCCTGCGCGATGAACGCGAGGTAGGTCGGGTTGACGCCGTAGGAGGACTGGTACTCCTTCTTCAGGGCCTCGCGCGCAGCGACGACCCTGGACATGTCGACCTCGATCGCACTCGTCACGTGGGCCGACGTGTCGATCGAGCGGCGCATGTGCTCCATGACGCCCCGCCGCATCGCCGTCATCGGCTCGACCGCTTCGCCCTGCTGGAGGGTGGCCACGGCCGGCGCGGGAGGAGCCGCGGGCTTCGCGGCCACGGGTGCCGCCGCGGGCGCCGGAGCGCGGGCCCGGAAGGTGCGGGGGCGGCGGGCGACTCCGCTGTTTCGGCGCCGGACTCGATGAACGCGAGGATGTCCTTCTTGGTCACCCGGCCACCCGTGCCCGTGCCCGGGATCCTGCTCGGGTCGACGCCGTGCTCGGAGGCGATGCGCGCAACGACGGGGGAGACGAACGTGCGCCCGTTGCCGGACGCCGCCGCGGGCGCTTGTGACGGAGAGTCACTTGTGTTGTCAGGCGCCGCCGGCGGGGAGGCTGGGGCCACTGCGGGCTCGGGCGTGGCCGGGGGAGTGGATGCGGGGGGCTCGGGCGTGGCGGCTCCGGCGGGTACTGCGGCTCCGGGCGGCTCGGCCCCCGCGGGCTCGGCTGCCGGCTCGGCTGCCGGCTCGGCCACGGCAGAGCCCGCCGGCGCGATGACCGCGAGCACGGTCCCGACCTCTACCGTCTGGCCCTCGCCGACGAGGATCTCGGTGACGACGCCGTCGCCCGGGCTCGGCACCTCCGTGTCGACCTTGTCGGTCGAGATCTCGAGCAGCGGCTCGTCCTGGGCGATGGTCTCGCCCGGCTGCTTCAGCCACTTCGTGATAGTCCCCTCGGAGACCGAGACGCCCATCTGCGGCATCACCACCTCGATCTGGGTTCCCGTAGCCACGTCTGAATCCTTTCTAGTAGGCCGCGAGCTCGCGGAGCCCGGCGACGACATCGTCGACCTGTGGGATGAAGGCTTGCTCGAGCGGCGGCGAGAACGGCACGGGCGAGTCCGGGGCGGCGATGCGCTTGACCGGCCCGTCCAGGTGCTCGAACGCCTCCTCGGCAATCGTGGCGGCGATCTCGGCGCCGAACCCACCTGTGCGGGTGTCCTCGTGCAGCACCAGCACCTTCGACGTGCGCCGCGCCGAGTCGAGCACGGCCTCGCGGTCCCAGGGAATCAGCGTGCGCAGGTCGAGCACCTCGACGGAGACACCCTCCTTCTCCAGGATCGCGGCCGCGTCCGCTGCGGTATAGACCATTGCGCCCCAGGTGATGACCGAAATGTCGTCGCCTGCGCGGTGGACGCGCGCCTTGCCGAACGGCGTCGTGTAGCGCTCCTCGGGCACCTCGCCCCTGATCCGGCGGTACAGGTGCTTGTGCTCGAAGTAGAGCACCGGGTTCGCGTCGGCGATCGCGCTCGCGAGCAGGCCCTTGGCGTCGGCCGGCGTCGCGGGGCAGACGACCTTCAGCCCCGGGACGTGCGCGAAGGAGCTCTCCGGGTTCTGGGAGTGGAACGGCCCGCCCGAGAAACCGCCGCCGGAGGGGAGCCGAAGCACGATCGGGATCGGCGTGCCGGCGCGGAAGTACTGCTTGGCCGCGACCGTGACGAGGTGGTCCCAGGCGCACGAGACGAAGTCCGCGAACTGCATCTCGGCCACGGGGCGCATGCCCATCAGCGCCGCCCCCGTCGCGCCGGCGACGATCGCGGTCTCCGAGAGCGGCGTGTCCAGGATGCGCCAGGGGCCGAACTCCTCCTGGAAGCCGTCCGTCACCTTGAACGCGCCGCCGTAGAGGCCGACGTCCTCCCCGAGGACGAATACGCGTGGGTCGAGGCGGAGCTCCTGCCGGAGCCCCTCGCTGATCGCCTGAAGGTAGGTGCGCTCCGCCATCTACTTGTGGTGCGGCGTCTCGAGCTCCTCGGGCGAGGCGTAGACACCGTCGAGCATTTTGGACGGGTCGGGCCAGGGCGACTCCTCGGCCCGCTGCAGGGAGTCGTTGAGCAGCTTCTTGACTCCGGCAGTGATCTCGTCCTCCTCGGCGAGCGTCATGCCGGCGTTCTCGCGCAGCCAGTTGCGGAAGCGCTCGATCGGATCGCGCCGGGCCCACTCCTCGAACATCTCCTTCGGCACGTAGGACGCGTCGTCGTGCACGGCGTGGCCCTCCATGCGGAGCGTGACCGACTCGATCAGCGTCGGGCCGCCCCCCTCCCGCGCCTTCTCGATCGCGCGCTTGGCCTCGCGGTAGACGGCGAGCACGTCGGTGCCGTCCACGACGACGCCCTCGAACCCGTACCCGGTGGCGCGGTCGGCGAGGTGGTCGATGGCATGGCCGAGGTACGACGGTGTCGAGTACGCCCACTGGTTGTTGTCGATCAGGAACACGACCGGCAGGCGGCGGACGCCGGCGAAGTTCATCCCCTCGTGCGCGTCACCGCGGGCGGCGGCCCCGTCGCCACACCACGCGAGCGCGACCCGGCGCTCCTCGCGGATCCGGAAGGCGAGCGCCATGCCGACCGCCACGGGGAGCATGGCCGGCAGGTGGCTCACCATCGCGTGCAGCCCGAGCCGGGCGTCGCCGAGGTGGACGTTGCCGTCGCGGCCGTGCGTCGGCCCGTCGTCGCGGCCCATGTACTGCGCGAGGATCCGCCACGGCTCGACTCCGCGCGTGATGTGCACGCCCATGTCGCGTTGCAACGGGCAGCCGACGTCGTCGGGGCCCATGGCCGCGCCGACTCCGACGGCGGCCGCCTCGTTGCCGCGGCCGGTGTAGAAGGAGCCCGGGATCTTCCCCTGCTTGTAGAGGATGTGGCCGCGCTCCTCGATCCCGCGCGCCGTGAGCATGTTCCTGTAGAGGCCGAACAGGTCCTCGCGGTCCAGCCCGACCTCCTGCACTTCCTGGAGGGAGCCGAGCGGCTCCGCTTCCCGTACTGCCATTGGCATCCCCTCGGGACGATTGTCGCCTCACTCTACCCTGTGAGGTCGGAGGCTACCCGGCCCGCGAGGCGCATGGGCTCACGGGAATGCGCCTGCCCGAGCCACCATTCCGGCCGGCGCGACGCCGAGCCTGCCGGCGAGCCACCGCGCCGCCTCGATCGCCGCTTCCAGTTCCACGCCCGTCTCGTAGCCCATGCGGCCGAGCGTGTAGACGACGTCCTCCGTGGCGACGTTCCCGGTTGCCGCGGGGGCGAAAGGACATCCCCCGATCCCGGCGAGGGAGGCGTCCAGCACTCCCACGCCGCACCGCACAGCCGCGACGGCGTTGGCGACGGCCGTGTTCCGCGTGTTGTGGAAGTGGAGCCGGAGCTGCGACGCGAGATCGATGCCCCGGACGACCGCGAGGCGTTCCTCGACGTCGCTCGGAGCCGCGACGCCGATCGTGTCGGCGAGCGCGATCTCGTCCGGGCCGAGCTCGGCGACCCGCGCGACGACCGCGCCCAGCTGCTCGGGCGCTACCTCGCCCTCGAAGGGACATCCGAAGGCGACCGAGATCGTCACGGTGAAGCGCACGCCGTCGGCTTCGGCGCGCTTCCGCATGCTCGACACTGCGCGTAATGCCTCGTCGACCGGCATGCCCTGGTTGCGCTCCCCGAAGGTGTCCGTCGCGCTGACGACGGAGTTCAACGCGCGAACACCCGCGGCAAGAGCGCGGTCGTAGCCGCGCTCGTTGAGGACGAGGGCGGAGAACTCGACGTCCTCGCGGGGCTCGAGGCCCGCGACGACCGCCTCTGCATCGGCCATCTGCGGCACGCGCTCCGGGTGCACGAATGACGCGACCTCGATCCTCCGGGAACCCGCCGCGCAGGCGCGCTCGATCAGCTCCAGCTTCGCCTCCGTCGGCAAGAGCCGAGCCTCGTTCTGGAGGCCGTCGCGCGGGGCGACCTCGACGATCTCGACCCGGGCCATGCGCGGAGCATAGAAAGGCAGGGGAGGGCTGGGAGGCCGTCGACTACCCTCCTCGTGTGGCGACGAGCGGGAAGCCCAAGCGCAACTGGATCCAGGAGGAGCGCCGCAAGACGCTCGGCGACTGGGTCGCCTTCTGCGTCGACTGCGGGTTCACGCTCCGCTACTTCGAGGAGTCGGAAGCCGAGGTGCCCGCCGCCTGCCCGTCCTGTGCGGGCGAGGTCCGCCATCTCTGCCCGGTCTGCGGGGCCCGGTTCGCGTCGGCGTTCCTCGTCGAGTGCGAGGAGTGCAATGCCGAGGTACGTCCGGCCGAGCTCTTCGGCGGGCTGATCCGAAAGCCCGGCAAGTAGCGCGGATCTCGAGAGGGGATCCCAAGGGAGGGGTCCCAGGGGAACCGTAGGTTCCCCGGCTCGCTCAGAACATCGTCCCGATTATTTGCGAGAACCGGATGATCGTGACGGTGTCGCTCTCGGAGACCTCGCGGTTGTAGAGCTGTCCGAGCCAGCGCGCGAGCTCGTCGGCGCGGCGGATCTCGGGGTTGTCGTGCTCGATCTCGCGCGGCGAGAGGTCGCCGAGCGGCTTCACCTCGACCTTGTCGATGACGGCGTCGAAGATCTTCTCGCGCTGGCCGTAGCGCGTGCCCACGAGCACGGTCACGATCATGCCCTTCTTGTACTTCGGAGACTTGTCTCCAAGCCGGATCGTGGCCGTCTTGCGGCCTGTCCGCAGCTGGTCGGCGACGACGGGCGAGTAGAAATTGAGCGCGAACGTCGGCATCCGCGGCCCACTATAGATGCCCTGCGGTTGGTGTTTTGCGCGATGGTCCCGCTGTGCTAGCGTGAGGTTGCTGGCACTCTCCTACGCAGAGTGCCAGAGTCCCACCAACCGCACCGATCAACGCAACACAGGGAGGCAAGGCACATGAATCTCGAGCCCCTCGGTGACCGCCTGATCGTGGAGGTCCTGGAAGAGGAGGCCACCACGGCGAGCGGCATCGTGCTGCCCGACACGGCGCAGGAGAAGCCGCAGCGCGGCAAGGTCCTGGCAGTCGGCCCCGGCCCGCGCGACGAGGACGGGAAGCGCATCAAGATGGACGTCGAGAAGGACGACACCGTCATCTTCTCCAAGTACGGCGGCACCGAGATCAAGGTCGGCGCCGACGAGGTTCTGATCCTGCGCGAGTCGGACGTCCTCGCGAAGGTCGTCTAACACCGAAGTTTCGAAGGAAGGATTGATAGAGACATGGCTCACAAGGAGCTCAAGTTCAACGAGGATGCGCGCCGCTCGCTCGAGCGTGGTGTGAATATCCTCGCCGATGCGGTCAAGGTGACGCTCGGCCCCAAGGGTCGCTACGTCGTCCTCGACAAGAAGTTCGGCGCCCCGACGATCACGAACGACGGCGTCACGATCGCGCGCGAGATCGACGTGGAGGACCCGTTCGAGAACCAGGGCGCGCAGCTCGTCCGCGAAGTCGCGACCGCGACCAACGACGTCGCCGGTGACGGCACGACGACGGCGACCGTGCTCGCTCAGGCGATCGTGCGCGAGGGCCTCAAGAACGTGGCCGCGGGCGCCAACCCGATGGGCCTCAAGCGCGGCATCGAGCAGGCCGTCACGAAAGTCGTCGACGACCTCAAGAAGCAGTCGACGGAGATCAACGGCAAGGAGGACATCGCCCGGGTCGCGACGATCTCGTCGCGGGAGCGCGAGATCGGCGACGTGATCGCGGACGCGATCGAGAAGGTCGGCAAGGACGGCGTCGTCAACGTCGAGGAGGGCCAGACCTTCGGCCTCGACCTCGAGTTCACCGAGGGCATGCAGTTCGACAAGGGCTACCTGTCCCCGTACATGATCACGGACGCCGATCGCATGGAGGCCGTCCTCGACGACCCGTACATCCTGATCGCGAACCAGAAGATCGGTGCCGTCAAGGACATGCTGCCGGTGCTCGAGCAGGTCATCCAGGCGGGCAAGCCGCTCGTCATCGTGGCGGAGGACCTCGAGGGCGAGGCGCTCGCGACGATCGTCGTCAACAAGCTACGCGGCGTCTTCACGGCCGTCGCGGTCAAGGCGCCCGGCTTCGGCGATCGCCGCAAGCGCATGCTCGAGGACATCGCGATCCTCACCGGCGGCGAGGTCATCACCGAGGAGCTCGGGCTCAAGCTCGAGAACACGAAGCTCTCGCAGCTCGGACGGGCCCGCAAGGTCGTCGTCGACAAGGACTCGACCACGATCATCGACGGCTCCGGCGACAGCGAGGGGATCAAGTCCCGGATCAAGCAGATCAAGGCCGAGGTCGAGAACACCGACTCCGACTTCGACCGCGAGAAGCTGCAGGAGCGCCTCGCGAAGCTCGCGGGCGGAGTCGCGGTGGTCAAGGTCGGCGCGGCCACCGAGACCGAGATGAAGGAGAAGAAGCACCGCGTCGAGGACGCCCTGCAGGCCACGCGGGCGGCTCTCGAGGAGGGCATCGTCCCGGGCGGCGGCGTGGCGCTGCTGAATGCGGCCGATACCGTCAAGAAGAGCTTCGACGCGGTGGAGGGCGGCGACGAGAAGACGGGCGCGAACATCATCCTGCGCGCGCTCGAGGAGCCGCTCCGGCAGCTCGCCTACAACGCGGGCCTCGAGGGCTCGGTCGTCGTCAATCAGGTCCGCTCGGCCAAGAAGGGCCAGGGCCTGAACGTCGACACCGGCGTGATCGAGGATCTCGTCAAGGCCGGCATCATCGACCCGACGATGGTCACGCGCTCGGCGCTGCAGAACGCCGCGTCGATCGCGAAGAACATCCTCACCACCGAGGCCATCGTCGTCGACGCGCCCGAGAAGTCGGGTAACGGCGGCGGCATGCCCGACATGGGCGGCATGGGCGGGATGATGTAAGCATCTCGCTCCGCGAGATGCTGGATCGCCCGGAGGGCCGGCTCGCAGCCGGCCCTCCGCTTTTCCCTCGACGTTTGGCGACACGTGGCGCTGGGCGAGAACGCGTCATGGGCTTCGACCAGTACCACGAGCCCCCGGAGGAGCTGGGGGCGGAGGCGCGGACCTATGCGCGGATGATCGCGTCGCTGACCGAGGAAGCCGAGGCGATCGGGTGGTACGCGCAACGGATCGCGCTCGAGGAGGACGAGCAGGCGAAGGCGATCATGGAGAACGCGCAGGAGGAGGAGTTCAAGCACTTCGGGATGGATCTCGAGTTCCTCCTGCGGCGCACGCCGAAGTGGCGGGCCGCGCTGGAGCAGATCCTCTTCACAAAGGGTGACATCGTGCAGGCCGGCGAGCGCGGCGAGGAAGCCGAGGACGAGGCCTGAGCCTCGAAACCCTGGAGAGAGGCTGAAGGAGGGGGCTCGTGGGGGAACCATGGGCTCCCCCACGCTCGAGTGCGCCCGGCACGATTCGAACGTGCGACCTCAGCCTCCGCAGGGCTGCGCTCTATCCCCTGAGCTACGGGCGCGGGAAGGGTGAGTGTAGCTGCGTCGCCGCCCGAGGGCCCAGCTGGAGCACGGCGTCGACCGGCACCTCGCGCCGGACGAAGGCGAGTGCGAGCACGCCGCCGCTGCCGTCCGCGACCGCGCTCGTGATGCGGCCGACCGGCTTCCCGTCGAGCGTCGGCTCGGCGTCGTAGGGCGGCAGCTCCTCGCCCTCGAGCTCGAGGACCCGCAGGCCGCGGTTCGGATGCCCGCGGTAGTGGAGGCGTGCGACCGGCTCCTGGCCCGGGTAGCACCCCTTGGTGAAGCTGACCGCGCGCTCGTCCAAACCGGCCTCCGCGGGGAGGACGCGGTCGTCGAGCTCCCGTCCCCACGCCGGCGTGCGGGCGAGTATCCGGAGTCGTTCGAGCTCGTCCGCCTCGATCGGCGCGGCGTGCGGCTCGTCGGCGTCGATGACCTCGTAGGCAGGCACGCCGTAGTCGGGCGTGGAGATCGAGCCCCCCGGGCCGGAGCTGCCGAGGACGACCGTCGAGGTGTGCTCTTCGGGCTCGATCGAGCACTTCGCCGCGAAGCGGAAGCGGGTCAGCTCCCGCGCCACCACCGCTCCGAGGCCGGGCTCGGTCAGCAGGAGGAAGTCGTCGGCGCCCCGGCGGAGGACGACGAGCGGCGCGATCAGACGAGCTTTCGCCGTGAGCAGGAGCGCCTGGCAGGCCTCGGCCGGGCCGAGCGCCTCGACGTCGTTCGAGACCATGCGCTGGAGGTACGCGGCGGCATCCGGACCCGCCACGCCGACGTAGTCGCGCGGTCGCGAAGCGGCCTGTAACGCCGTGGCGCCCATGCGGTCTAGTGTAGGAACATGTTCCGGGGCAGGGCCGAGAAGAAGATGCGGGACGCGGGCTACGACCCGTCTCGCCTCCCGCCCGGCCAGTACCTGACCGAGAAATGGCCCGTCCTCCACGCCGGCTCGGTCGCGACCTACCCGGCCGACCTCGAGGGGTGGGACTTCCGCGTCTCCGGCGAGGTCGAGAGCCCGGTCACGCTGAGCTGGGCGGAACTGAACGAGCTTTCGCGCGTCGAGGTCACGCAGGACATCCATTGCGTGACGCGGTGGAGCAGGTTCGATGCGAGCTTTGCGGGGATTCCGTGGGCGGCCGTCGCCGACCTCGTGCGGCTCAAGCCGGGGGCGCGATTCGCGATCGCGCACGCCGAGGCGGGCTTCACGACGAACGTCCCGCTCGCGTTCCTCGAGCGCGAGGGGGCGATGCTCGCGACACACGCCGACGGCGAACCGCTGACGGCCGAGCACGGCTGGCCCCTGCGCCTCATCGTGCCCGGCAAGTACTTCTGGAAGAGCGCCAAGTGGCTGCGCGGGATCGAGCTCCGGCCCGACGACCAGCCGGGCTTCTGGGAGCGGCTCGGCTACCACAACGAAGCCGACCCCTTCGCGGAGCAGCGCTTCGCCTTCTGACGAATATCCCCCTTTTGGGGGAGTGGATTCGTCCGGTCTGCAGCCGATGATTGATCCCTCCCCCTGTTCCATCTGAAACGGCCCTCCCCCAGGGCCGTTTCGCTTTTCAGGCCGTCCTGCACGATTTCTGAAGCCGACGACTTCGGGCCGGAATTTCCCCGCCGGGGCGGCGGTTTCGCTTCCATCGGCCTGGCTGAGGGGGCCAGCGTGGCCGGATCAGGTGATGGACGGCTTGGTTGACTCGACCATGTCGCCGCCGACCGCGTGGAGGATCTCCGGGCGGTCGAGGAGGCGCGCGCGCTGCTCGGGGGCCGGCAGCCGGTTGACGACGTACTTGTCCTCGAGGATGTCGGCCAGCGCGCGGCCGCGGTCGTGCTCGCGGATGACGTACTCGGCCACGCGCTCCTCCTGCGTGGAGCGCTGGAACAGGAACGAGAACAGGTCCTTGAAGGCCATCGCTCCATCCTATCGCCGCCCATGCGGCGGCCGGCAGGCGAACGGCGGCAGGCCTACTGCGAAGCGGAGGGCTGGTGGTACCGTCTCGCGCCATGCGCATTCGAGTCGGCCACAGCCCCGATCCAGACGACGCATTCATGTATTGGGCGCTCACGACGAGCCTCGTCGACACGCGTGGCTTCGAGTTCGAGCAGGTGCTGGCAGACATCCAGACCCTCAACCAGTGGGCCCGTGCTGGACGGCTCGAGGTGACCGCGCTCTCCCTGGCCGCGTATCCGTTCGTGCAGGAGGACTACGCGCTCCTGCCGCACGGGGCGAGCATCGGAAGCGGCTACGGGCCGATCGTGGTCTCGCGCTCCCCGGGCGACGCGTCAGACCTGCGCGGCCGCGAGATCGTCATCCCGGGCGCCATGACGACGGCCTACCTGGCGCTACGCCTCGTCCTCGGCGACCCTCCTTGCCGCGAGCTCCCGTTCGAGGAGATCCCGGACGAGGTGGCCTCCGGGAGGGCCGACTACGGGCTGCTGATCCACGAGGGGCAACTGACGTTCTCGGACTTCGGCCTGCACAAGGTGCTCGACCTGGGGGAATGGTGGCTGCTCGAGACCGGCCTCCCTCTCCCCCTCGGCGTCAACGTCGTGCGGCGCGACGTCGAGCGCCTCCACGACCTCTCTGGGGTGCTGGCCGACGCGATCCGGTGCGGGCTCGAGAACCGCGAGGAGGCGCTCGAGTACGCGCTGCAGTTCGGGCGGGGAATCGACGCGGCCGTGGCCGACCGCTTCATCGAGATGTACGTGAACGAGCTCACCGAGGACTACGGCGACGAGGGGCGCGCCGCCGTGTCCGAGCTCCTGCGCCGCGGCGAGGCGATCGGCGCGTTCCCGCAGCCCGTGCAGCTCGACTTCGTCTGACTCCGCCGCATCGCTCTGGGGCACTACAGCACCCCACTAGGTCTCGACGAAGCTGATCTCCTGCGCCCCTTCCCAGAGGAACTTGGCGCCGAGCGGTCGCAGGTTCTCGCTCCCGTCCACGATCGTCGCGAAGTGGTTTCCGGCCAGCTGGCCCGCCTTGGACGCGAAGTTGACGTAGCCGTAGGCGAGCAGGATCTCCGTCTCCGAGACGCCGCCGGGATAGAGGACGATCTCGCCCGGATGCGGGTAGCACGTCGCGTTCTCCGGCCCGAGCCCGAGGTCGAGGTCGCCGAACGGGATCCAGCCGGCCTCGCCGCTCCAGCGGACGTGGATGATCCTCGACTCGAGCGGCAGCAGGCGGCGGAACGCCGCGACGGTCTCCGGTGCGTCTTCCTCCGCGAGCCGGGCCGTGAACGAGAAGCCTCCTGCGGTGATCGTCAGCATCGCTGCCTACCTCTCCGTCGACGCGCCCTGGGTGACCCAGTCCACGACGAGGGCGCGCTCTTCGCTCGTCATGCCGGTGAGGTTCCCGAGCGGCATCGCCTTGGTGGAGACGACGCTCTTGATGTCCTGTGCCCGCGCGGCGATCTGCTCGGGCGTCTCGAGCACGAGCCCGGCGGGCGGGCTCGAGAAGCCTGGCTCCGTCGGCTGCTCGGCGTGGCACGGCGTGCAGCGCTGCTCCACGACCGGCGCCACCCGGGCGAACGTGACCTGCGACGTGCCCGACGCCGAGCCGCCGTCGTCCGGGCGGATGGCGATCGCGAGCAGGACGACCGCGACGCCGCCAACCACCGGCAGCGCCCAGATCGTGCGGCCCTGGTGGCGGAGGTTGAAGAAGACCCGGGAGAGGACGCCGAGCAGCATGATCGCGATCAGCACGAGCCAGGCGCTGCCGGCGCCGTAGGCGAACGCGAAGTGCCCGCCGAGCATCGTGAAAAGCACTGGGAGCGTGAGGTAGTTGTTGTGCACGGACCGCTGCTTGGCCACGATGCCCGGCGTCGGGTCTGGCTCACGGCCGGCCTTCTTGGCGTTGATCAGCTCCCAGTGCGCCGGGATGATGTTGAAGAAGACGTTGCCGGCCATGATCGTGCCGAGCATGGCGCCCACCTGGAGGAACGCGGCGCGCGGCTGGAAGAGCTGCATGCAGCCCCAGGCCGCGAGCGCCGTGAGGAGGAGGATCAGCGTCCAGAGCGCGATCTCACCGTTGCGCCCGTAGCCGACGAGGAGTCGGCAGAGGACGTCGTAGACGACCCACGCAACCGCGAGCAAGGCGACGCTGATGCCGACCGCTGCCCACGAGCTCAGATCGGCGACGGAGGGGTCGATCAGGTACGCGCTCGCATTGAAGTAGTAGAGGACGACCATCAGGGCGAAGCCGGAGAGCCACGTGGTGTACGCCTCCCACTTGAACCAGGCGAGGTGCTCGGGCAGCACGGGCGGCGCGACCCTGTACTTCTTCACGTGGTAGAAGCCGCCGCCGTGGACCTCCCACAGCTCCCCGCCGACGCCGTCGCGCCGGTCCTCTGCGCTCTTGGGCTCCTCGAGCGATTGATCGAGGAGCACGAAGTAGAACGAGGCGCCGATCCACGCGATGGCTGCGATCGCGTGCAGCCAGCGGATGAGGAGGTTGAGCCAGTCGGTGACGTACGGGTCCAGGAACGCTGCCGTCGTGCTCACGCGCGCTCCCACCTGTCGCCGGCGATGGCGACCAGCTCGCGCAGCGCCGTCTCGAGCTCCTCGTCCGTGGGGTTGTCGATCCGCGAGCGCAGCACCTCGAGGATCTCGGCCTTCGGACGCCGGTTGACGAAGACGACGAACCGGAAGCCGTGGCGCGACTCGTACTCGGCGTTGAGCCGGGCCAGCTCCGCCAGCAGGTCGGGGTCGGCGTCGATGCCCTGCTCGGCCGCCGATCGGGCCGAGAGGCCCGCCTTCTGGCCGATCGCCGGGTGCGCGTCGAGCACCTCGCGCTTCTCGGCATCCGTCAACTCTTCGATCACGGCGGCGGCGCTCCCGAGCGGGTCCTCGCGCCCGGCGAGGAGCTCGACGAAGCGCGTCCTGCCCTCGAAGAGCTCTGCGAGCTCGTCGGCCGTCAGCTGCCGCGGTAGCTCGCGCACGAGAACGGGGAGACGAGAAGGGGTACGTGGTAGTGGCCGGACTCGAGCACGACGTCGAGCTGGACGCGGCGGAAGAACGGAGACGGCGGGTGGAAGGCGAGGGTGTAGACGCCCGGCTCGAGAGCCTCGCCGAGGCGTGCGCGGCCGTCGGCGTCCGTCTCCGCGCTCGTGACCCGGGTCGGCCCGCACAGCAGCTCCACCGTCACGCCCGCGGCCGGCCGTCCTGCGGCAGTGTCGAGCACGTGCGTCGAGATGGAGACGCTCATGTGAGGAACTTTCGCGCCTGAGAGCGATGGGCCTGCGCGATCTCGGATTCGTCGGCCCGCACGAGTACGCCGCCGCGGACGACCTCCTCGCCGCCGACGACGACGAGCTCGGGGCGCTGCGGACCGGCAAGCACGATTCCGGCAACCGGGTCGTCCGCCCCGGCGAGCTCGAGCCCGTCGACTCTCCACACCGCGAAGTCCGCGCACTTGCCTGCCTCGAGCGAGCCGATGTCGTCCCTGCGCAGCACCGCTGCGCCGCCGCGCGTACCGAGCCGGATCGCATCGCGCGCCGTCATCGCGGCACTGCCTCCCCGGCCACGCGCGACGAGCAGCGCCTGCTTCACCTCGAAGAAGAGGTCGCTGCGCTCGTTCGAGGCCGAGCCGTCGACGCCGAGACCGACGCGCACGCCGGCGTCGAGCATGTCGCGGACCGGCGCCACGCCGGCACCGAGCCTCAGGTTCGACGTCGGGCAGTGGGCGACGCCGGTCCCGGTCTCCGCGAACTGCGCGATGTCCCGTTCGGAGAGATGCACACAGTGCGCGCACCAGACGTCGTCGGCGAGCCAGCCGAGGCGCTCCAGGTACTCGACGGGGCGGCAGCCGTAGAGCTCGACGCAGTACTCCTCCTCCTCCACCGTCTCGGCGAGATGCGTGTGGAGCGGCAGCCGTAGGCGCCGCGCGAGCGCGGCCGACTCCTCCATCAGCCGGCCCGTGACCGAGAACGGCGAGCACGGAGCGACCGCGAGCTGCACGCGCGCGCCGGGCCAGGGCTCGTGCAGCTCCGCTGCGAGGCGCTCGGTGTCGGCGAGCACGGAATCGAGGTCCTCCACGAGCTCGTCCGGCGGGAGGCCGCCGTCCGAGCTGCCGAGGTCCATCGAGCCGCGCGAGGCGACGATGCGCACGCCGAGCTCGCGGGCCGCCTGCACCTCGGCCTCGATGAGCCCCTCCCGGCCGCGGGGGAACACGTAGTGGTGGTCGAATACGGTCGTGCAGCCGGCGAGAAGGAGCTCTGCGATCCCGGTGCGGGCGGCGGCGTACTCGGACTCCGCGTCGATGCGCGACCAGACCGGGTAGAGGGTGCGCAGCCAGGTGAAGAGGTCGGCCTCCTGGGCCCTGGTGCGGGTCAGGGTCTGGTAGAGGTGGTGGTGCGTGTTGACGAGGCCGGGCGTGACGACGGCACCGCTGGAGGTCGACTCGGGCCTCGGCCTCGGGCTCCGGACCGGCGCCGACGGCCGCGACCATCTCGCCGTCGACGAGCAGCCAGCCGCCGTCGTGCTCGGCGCCATCGTCGTCCATCGTCACGACGATGCCGTTCGCGTAGAGCGTGCTCATGTCGTTCCCGGGTGTGACTCGCGCTCTCCCGCTTCGGTCTGCCGGATGAAGCTCGCGTTCTCCCAGAACTCGGAGATCGTGACCGCGTCGACGTAGCTCATGCCGCTGCGGAGGCCTCCGTGGAGCTCCTCGACGATCTCGGCGACGGAGCCCCGCAGCGGGAACTCCATCTCCTCGCCCTCCGCGACGTACTGGTCGAGCGCGTCGCCGCGGCCCTCGATCGCGAGCCTGGCCGCCGCCGCAGAGCGCGAGGCCATGCCGCGGTAGACCTTGAACAGCTGCCCGCGCCGGCGCACGACGTCGCCGGGGCTCTCCTCGCGTCCGGCGAAGAGGCTTCCGACCATCACCGTGCTCGCGCCTGCCGCCATCGCCATCGCCACATGGCCGGCGCGCCGGATCCCACCGTCGGCGATCAGCGGCACGCCCGCGTCGTGCGCGGGCGGTGCGCAGTCGAGCACCGCGGAGAACTGCGGGACGCCGACGCCGGCGACGAGTCTCGTCGTGCACGCAAATCCGGGCCCGATGCCGACCTTGACCGCGTCGGCGCCGGCGGCCGCGAGGTGCGCGACCCCGTCCGCGGTGGCGACGTTGCCCGCCACGACCTCCACGTGCGGCCACGCCGACTTCAGCTCCTCGACCGCCTCGATCGCGGCGTCGGCGTGGCCGTGCGCGATGTCGAGCACGAGCGCGTCGACCTCGGCCGCGATGAGGGCTTCGGCGCGCTGGAGGTAGTCACCGCGGATCCCGATCGCCGCCGCGACCCGCAGCCGGCCCTGGTCGTCGCGTGTGGCGCGGGGATAGCGGTCGGCCAGGGCGAGGTCGCGGAGCGTGATCAGGCCCTGGACGAGGTCGTCTGCGTCGACGAGCGGCAGCTTCTCGACCCGGTTCGCCGTCAGCAGGCGCCGGGCCTCGCCGAGGTCGATTCCGGGCGCGGCCGTGACGAGCCGTTCGCGCGGTGTCATGAGCTCGCTCCACGCGGTGGGCATCCTCTCCTGCGAGCAGGTCGCGCGCCGTCAGGACGCCGAGCAGCCGTTGCTCGGAGCCGGCGACGAGGAAGCCCGTGACTCCGAGCCGGCGGGCCTCGGCGCGCGCGGCCGCGATCGTCCGCTCCGGGGCGATCACGTACGGCTCCGCGACGACGTGCGTCAGGTAGCGCTTGACGCGCCGCACCTCGGCGGCCTCGTCCCCGACCGGGAGGAACCGGTGCACCACGCCGATCCCGCCGAGCTGCGCCATCGCGATCGCCATCGGCGCCATCGTGACCGTGTCCATGTTCGCCGAGACGATCGGGACCTCGAGCTCGATCCCCGGCGTGAAGCTCGATCGGGTCGAGACGTCCTGGCGGGAGCGCACGCGCGAGCGCCGCGGCACGAGCAGGACGTCGTCGTACGTCAGCCCGGTGCGGATCTCCGTCATGCGCCGCCGCGCGCGAAGCGCGCATCACGCCCTCAGGGCGTGCAACAAGCGGCACGATCTCGAAGCGGTCGACGTCGACGAGCCCGCGGTCGGTGATCTTCAGCGACGGGATCACCGAGAGCGCGAGGAAGGCCATCGTCAGGAACGGCGTCGCTCCCGTCCAGCCGAGGTCGGCCGCCGCGTGGTTCGTGGCGGTGCTCTGCTCGATCACCTCGGCGAGTGGCGCATCCGACAGGAGGCCTGCGACGGGCAGCGGGCATTCCGCGACGACGCGGCCGCCGTCGACGACGACGATGCCGCCTCCGATCGCGGCCAGGTGCTGGACCGCGAAGGCCATGTCCTCGTCGGTCATCCCGATGACGACGAGGTTGTGCGCGTCGTGGGCGACCGACGACCCGAGCGCGCCGCTCGTCAGGCCGGAGCCGGCGACGAAGCCGAGCCCGATCCGGCCGGTCGCCGAGGTGGCGCTCGACGACCGCGATCTTGGCCAGCCCCGCATCGGCGTCCGCGACGGCGTTGCCGTCCACGACGACGGGCTCGCGCTCGAGCGACTCGGTCACGACCTGGTCCTCGATCAGGCCGATTGCCCGGATCGGCGAGCCGTCCGAGGGGATCGCGAAGTCCGCGGCCGTCACGGGCTTGACCCGGACGGTCTGGCGCACCCACTCCGGCACCGGGACCGAGGGGACGGTCCTCGATCGGACGGCCGCGCTTCAGCACCAGGTCCGGCATGAAGCCGACGAGGTCGGGCAGCAGGAGCAGGTCGGCCTGGTAGCCGGCGAGCGACGGCGCCGAGATGGCGGAGCCCGTGCCACAGCGCGGGGTGGAACGACGCCATCAGCAGCGCGTCCTCCGGCGTGGCGCCGAGGCGGACCGCCTCGCGCACCATCCCGTTCATGTGGCCGTTCGTCGGCGATGTCCTCGGGGTCGCGGTCGTCGGTGCAGAACGCGATCCGGTGCGGGCCGTACTCGAGCGCGAGGGGCAGCAGGGCCTCGAGGTTGCGCGCCATGGACGCCTCACGGATCAGCAGCCACATCCCGGCGCGGAGCCGCTCGCGGCCCTCGTCGGCAGTGAGGCACTCGTGATCGGAGCGGATCCCGGCGGCGGCGTACGCCTGCAGGCCCTTGCCGAGCAAGCCCGGCGCGTGCCCGTCGACGTGCTCGGCCCCCTCGAGCGCGAGCTTGTCGAGCTCCGACGGCAGGCCGGCGACGACGCCGGGGAAGTTCATCATCTCTGCGAGCCCGAGCACCCGGTTGCGGCGCATCAGAGCCTCGAGATCGCCGGGCGGTGAGAGGCCGGCGCGGAGACTCGAACGGCGAGGCCGGCACGCACGACGGTGCCATGAAGAAGACCTCCAGCTGGAGCCCGTCGCACGCATCGAGGAGCCAGTGAACGCCGTCGGACCCGAGCACGTTCGCGATCTCGTGTGGGTCGGCGACGACCGCCGTCGTCCCGAGCGGAAGGACGAGGCGGGAGAACTCGTCGACGAGCAGCTTCACGGACTCGAGGTGCATGTGCGCGTCGATGAAGCCCGGCACGACGAAGCGTCCGCTCGCGTCGATCACCTCGACTCCCTCGTATGCGCCGACGCCGGCGACCACCCCGTCGGCGATGGCGACGTCTCCGTCGAGCCACTCGCGAGTGAAGACGCAGAACACGCGCCCTCCGCGTACGACGGTGTCGGCCGGCTCGTCGCCGCGGGCGACGGCGAGCCGTCTCGCCAGGTCGGTCATGGCTGCGAGCCTAACGCACGTCCGGCTACGATCGGCCGTCACAGGCTCTCGACCGAGCGGAGGGCGTTGAGCAGGTTCGATCTCCTCGTTCGCGGCGGCACTGTCGTCACCCCGGATGGAGCCACGCCGCGTGACGTCGGAATCACCGACGGCGCGATCGTCGCGGTCGGGCCCGAGCTCGAGGGCGCTGCGAGCGAGACGATCGACGCGACGGGGCTTCACGTCTTTCCCGGCGTCGTCGACGCGCACGTGCACTCAACGACCCGGGCCGGGCGGACTGGGAAGGGTTCGCGACCGGCACCAGGGCGCTCGCGGCGGGTGGCGCGACGACGTTCGTGGACATGCCGCTGAACGCGAGCCCACCGACCCTCGACGGCGCCTCCTTCGATCTCAAGCTCGCAGCCGCCGAGGGCAGATCGGCGGTCGACTTCGCCCTCTGGGGCGGGCTCGTCCCCGGCCCGCTCGACCGGCTCGACGAGCTGGCGGCCAGGGGCGTCGTCGGGTTCAAGGCCTTCATGTGCCCGACCGGGGTCGAGGACTTCGAGATGGCCGACGACGACACGCTGCACGACGGGATGGCGCGGGCAGCGCGCCTCGGGCTGCCCGTCGCCGTCCACGCCGAGGATCCGGACCTGACGTCGCGGCTCGCGGCCCAGGCCGTCCGCGAGGGCCGCCTGTCGTTGCGTGACTACCTGCACTCGAGGCCGGTGATCGCCGAGCTCGAGGCGATCGAGCAAGGCCGTTGTCATGGCCGAGGAGACGGGATGCTCGCTGCACGTCGTGCACGTCTCGAGCGGCAGCGGCGTCCGGCTCGTCGCAGCGGCGCGGGCGACGAGGAGCCGACGTCACCTGCGAGACCTGCCCGCACTACCTCGCGCTCGACGAGGAGGACGCGGTGGCGATCGGGATGGTGGCGAAGTGCTCGCCGCCGCTCCGGCAGCGGCGAGAACTCGAGGACGCTCTGGCAATCCCTGCTCGCCGGCCGCGTCGACCTCGTCGCGTCGGATCACTCGCCGAGCCCGCCGGAGCTTGAAGGCGGGCGCGGACGCATTCGCGGCCTGGGGCGGCATCGCGGCCTGCCAGACGCTGCTCCGCGTGCTGCTCACCGAGGGCCCGCCGCGGGGGCTGCCCCTCGAGCGGATCGCCGGCCTCGCAGCGGCGTCGCCGGCACGGCGCTTCCGCCTCGTCGGGAAGGGGTCGCTCGAGGCGGGCGCGGACGCCGACCTGGCGCTCGTCGACCTCGAGCACGAGGCCGTCCTCACGGAGGACGAGCTTCTCTCCCGGCATCGCCTCAACCCGTTCGTGGGGCGGCGGTTGCGGGGGCGGGTCGTGCGAACGATCGTACGCGGCTCGACTGTCTGGCTCGGGGGCGTTATGGTCGATCCACCGGGGGGCCGGCTCGTACGACCGGAGCCCCGAGCGTCGACGGAGGCGAGGTCGGAGGAGTCAATGTGACCGTTCCCGGAGGGACGGCGCGAAAGGAGAATCGTGTCTAGCTCTCGTGTTTCAAGCTGGAGGAGGAGGGCGGTCGCCGTCGCCGTGCTCGGCGCTCTCGCCGTCGCGGCCCTGGTCCTCGCGGGCGCCACGTCCGCGAAATCCGCCGCATCGCAGGCGACGCCGCTGAAGGCGGCGTGGATCTACGTCGGCCCGCACAACGACGCCGGCTGGTCGCAGGCGCACGACATGGGCCGGCTGTACGTGCAGAAGAAGCTCGGCGCCAACGTGCAGACGACGTTCAAGGAGAACATCGCCAACGGGCCGCAGCTCGAGCAGACGGTTGCGAGCCTCGTGCGCGACGGCAACAAGATCATCTTCGGCACCTCGTTCGGCTTCTTCTCGAAGAAGCTCGCCGCGAAGTACCCGGACGTGCTCTTCGAGCAGGCGACCGGCACAGACCTGGCCAAGAACATGGCCGAGTACTTCGGTGCGGGTGAGGACTCGATCTACCTCTCCGGCATGGCAGCGGGCGCCGCCACGAAGAACGGCAAGATCGGCTACATCGTGCCGTTCGCGATCCCGGAGGTGATCCGGCACGCGAACGCGTTCGCGCTCGGCGCGCAGGCCACGTCAACCCGAAGCGCGCAGGTGAAGCTGATCTGGACGAACGCGTGGTTCGACCCGGCCAAGGAGAAGAAGGCCGCCGAGAGCCTCGTCGCCTCCTGGGGCGTGGACGTGCTCGGCCAGAACGTCGACAGCCCGGCGGCCGGCCAGTACGCACAGTCGAAGGGGATCCCGTGGGTCGGCTACGACGCGAACGCGAAGAAGTTCGCGCCGACGTCGTGGCTGACGGCGGCCATCTACAACTGGGGCCCGTACTACCTGAGCCGCGTCAAGGCGGCGATGAACGGGACCTGGAAGTCCGGCTTCTACTACGGCAACATCAAGGACGGCTTCACGGACATCGCGCCGTACGGCCCGAAGGTGAGCGCGAAGACGAAGGCGATGATCGCCGCCAAGCGGCAGCGCAGATCATCAACGGCACGTTCAACGTCTTCGCGGGCCGCTCTACGATCAGAGCGGCAAGCTCAAGGTGCCGAAGGGCACGACCCTCAAGGTCGCTGCCCGACCTCTACTCGATGAACTGGCTCGTCAAGGGCGTCGATCGGGAGCGCGAAGGGCTAGTGCTCGCACGCGGTCTGGGGGAGCGGCGCGGACCGCTCCCCCACCGGGTGCCTGTCGCCCATGGAGCCCACGGCGGAGCCCGGAGCGGTCGCTCCGCGCGACGTGGACGCGCGCCCAGCGATCGCGTGCCGCGGGATCACGAAGCGGTTCCCGGGCGTCGTCGCGAACGACGGCGTCGACTTCGAGGCGCTCGAGGGCGAGGTGCACGCGCTCCTCGGCGAGAACGGCGCCGGCAAGAGCACCCTCTCGAACATCTTCACGGGCCTCTACCGTGCCGACGAGGGCGAGCTCGAGGTCTACGGTACGCGCGGTCGCGTTCGACAGCCCGCGCGACGGGATCGACGGCCGGGATCGGGATGGTGCACCAGCACTTCCGCCTCGTCGAGCCGTTCACGGTCGCCGAGAACGTCATGCTCGGCGACACGAGCGACGCTCGGCCGCTCGTTCCGGCTCCACCCGCGCGCGATCGAGCGAGCGCGTGGCCGAGCTCGGCGAGCGCTACGGGATGGCCGTCGACCCGCGGGCCCGGATCTGGCAGCTCTCCGTCGGCGAGCAGCAGCGGGTCGAGATCCTGAAGGCGCTCTACCGCGAGGCGCGGATCCTCATCCTCGACGAGCCGACCGCCGTGCTGACCCCGCAGGAGGCGGAGGCGCTGTTCGAGACGCTGCGCGCGATGGCCGCCGACGGGCGCACGGTGATCTTCATCTCGCACAAGCTGCACGAGGTGATGGCGGTCTCGGACCGCGTCACGGTGCTGCGCGACGGCCGCTCCGTCGCGACCGTCGCGACGGCGGGCTCGACGCTCCAGTCGCTCGCCGTCTCTGATGGTCGGGCCGCGAGCTGCACACCTACGAGCGGCAGGACGAGGAGCACGACGATCGGCGAGGTGCTGCTCGAGGTGGAGGGGCTGACGGCCGAGGGCGACCGCGGCGTCGAGGCCGTCTGCGGACGTCTCGCTGCGCGGTCCGCGCCGGCGAGATCCTCGGCGTCGCCGGCGTCGCCGGGAACGGGCAGCGCGAGCTGGCCGAGGCGGTGACCGGAATGCGCCCGCTGACGGCCGGGATCGATCCGCGTCGAGGGTGTCGCCCTCCGCGACCGGGGACCCGCGGGCGGCGATCACAGGCGGGCGTCGCGCACGTCCCCGAGGACCGCCTGCACACCGGCGTCGCGCCGAGCCTCAGCATCGCGTCGAACGTCGTCCTCAAGTCGTACCGCTCGACGAGAACTCGACCGGGCCGTTCCTCCGCTTCCACCGCATCCGCGACCGGGCCGTCGAGCTGATCCGGCGCTACGACGTGAAGGCGCCCGGGCCCGGCGCATCCGCCCGCCAGCTGTCGGGCGGCAACCTGCAGAAGGTCGTGCTCGCGCGCGAGTTCGAGAGTCGGCCGCGCGTGCTCGTGATCGCGGCGCCGACGCGTGGGCTCGACGTCGGCGCCATCGAGACCGTGCACGCGTACCTGCGCGAAGCGGCCGGCGGCCGGTGTCGCGATCCTGCTCATCTCCGAGGACCTCGACGAGCTGATGACGCTGTCGGACCGGATCGCCGTCATGTACGAGGGCCGGATCGTGGGCGAGGTCGACGCGGCCACCGCCGTCGTCGAGGAGATCGGGCTGCATGATGGCCGGCGGACGGGCCGCATGACGATCCGGATCGAGCGCCGCCTCACCCAGCCGCACTGGCTGAAGGTCGCCGTCCCGGTCGGCTCGCTCGTGGTGGCCTTCCTCCTGATCGCGATCGTGCTCGTCGCCACCGGCCACGATCCCGTCGACGACGTACAAGGACCTCTTCGAGGCGGCGTTCACCGCCCCCGGCGCGCTCTCGCAGACCCTGATCGGGGCGACGCCGCTCGTCTTCACCGGCCTCTGCGCCGCCGCCGCGTTCCGCATGAACCTCTTCAACATCGGCGGCGAGGGGCAGCTCTACTTCGGCGCCATCGGCGGCCTCGGCGGCGGGCCTGCTCCTCGCGGGCCGGTCGGCGCCGGTCCTGATCGTGGCGATGATGGCTGCCGGGTTCGCCGCGGGCGCCGCCTGGGCGCTGATCCCCGGCATTCCTGCGGGCGTACCTCTCGACGAACGAGATCATCACCTCGCTGATGCTCAACTACGTCGCCGGGCTGTTCCTCACGTATCTCATCTTCGACAGCCACTCCTACTGGCGCGACACGACGTCGGCGAGCGCCGCCGTCTTCCCCGTCGGGAAGGCGCTGCCCGACGCGGCGAGCTGGCCGACGTTCGGCTCGAGCGTCGTCGTCCCGTTCGGCTTCCTGCGTCGGCGTCGTCGCCGCCACGCTCCTGTGGGTCCTGTACTCGCGGACGCGCTTCGGCTTCGAGGTGCAGGTGATGAGCGACTCGCCGCGGGCGGCGCGCTACTCCGGCATGCGCACGCGGCGCAAGATCCTCGCCGTGATGGCGCTCTCCGGCGGCGCTCGCCGGCCTCGGCGGCGCGAGCCAGATCGGCGACTTCCTGCACACCCTCGACGCCGACCCGAAAGGCCTGCGGGCCTACGGCTACGGCTACACGGGAATCGTCGTCGCCGCCCTCGCCCGCTACAACCCCTTCGCGGTCGTCCTCGTCGCCTTCCTGCTCGGCGGCCTCCAGAACGCGGGCTCGGCGCTCCAGGGGCCCGACTTCCCGTCCGGGCTCGTCGGCGTGATGGAGGGGATGATCCTCTTCACGGCACTCGGCGGCGAGCTCCTCGTGCGCTACCGCCTGCGATTCACGCGGCGCCGGCACGCCGCCGGCCGCCGGCTGCCCCCGAGCGCCGCCGCCGAGGCCGCCGCGTGAACAACTCGATCCTCGTCGTCGTGATCGCCTCCGGCATCGCGTACGGGACGCCGCTCCTCTTCGCCGCGCTCGGCGAGCTGCTCGCGGAGCGCTCGGGCGTGCTCAACCTCGGGGTCGAGGGGATGATGCTGGTCGGCGCCGTGATGGGCTTCTGGGCCGTCCAGAACGATCGGCGGCCCGGGACGGTCGGCGCTGTTCCTCGCCGTGCTCGTCGCCGCCGTCGCCGGTGCCGCGGTCGCGCTCCTGTTCGCGTTCCTCGTGATCACGCTGCGTGCGAACCAGATCGTCTCCGGTCTCGCGCTGACGATCTTCGCCGGGGCCGCCGGGCTCTCGTCCTACCTCGGCAACGACCTCGGGCTCGCCGACTCGCCCGCCGAGCACCAGTTCGAGCCCGTCGACCCGTTCGGGCTGGCCGACGTGCCGATCCTCGGGCCGATCCTCTTCGGGCAGACGTGGCTCGTCTACGCCTCGTGGGCGCTCGTCGCGCTCGATCGCCTTCTACCTCGACCCGCACGCGCCCGGGCCTGAACGTCCGCGCGGTCGGCGAGTCGCCGCAGACCGCAGATGCGATGGGGATCAGCGTCACCGCCTACCGCTACGTGCACGTGCTCGTCGGGCGGTGCGCTCGCCGGCGTCGGCGGAGCCTGCTTCAGCCTCGCGCTGACGCCGCAGTGGGTCGACGGCCTCACCGGCGGTGCCGGCTGGATCGCGATCGCCCTCGTCATCTTCGCCTTCTGGCGGCCGGAGCTCTGTCTCGTCGGCGCGTACTTCTTCGGCGCCTTCCAGGCGCTGCCGTTCACGCTCCAGGCCCGGGGTGTCACCGTCGCGCCCGAGCTGTTCCAGGCGCTGCCGTACGCGATGACCGTGGTCGTCCTCGTGGTGGTGTCGTCGGGGATCGCGAAGCGCAGGCTTGGGGCTCCCGGTGCGCTCGGGGTACCGTTCGTCCGAGAGGAGCGGTAGTCGCAGACCTCGGCCGATGGACGTCCTCACCCCCCACACCCTCGACGAGGCCCTGCGCTTCAAGTCCGAGCTGCCCGACGCGAGATTCGTCCAGGGCGGCACCGACGTGCTCGTCGAGCTCAACTTCGACCGTTCCCGCCCGCCGGCGCTCATCAACCTGAACGAGGTGCCCGAGCTGCGCGGGTTCGCGCGCGACAACGGGACGCTCGTGCTCGGGGCCGGCCTCACCTACACCGAGGCGATGCACGGTGCGCTCGCGGAGGAGCTGCCCGCGCTCGCCGAGGCGTCTCGCACCGTCGGCTCGCCGCAGATCCGCAACCGCGGCACCGTCGGCGGCAATCTCGGCACCGCCTCGCCCGCGGGCGACGCGATCCCACCGCTCGTCACGGAGGGCGCCGAGGTCGACATCGCGAGCGTGCGGGGGGAGCGGCGGCTGCCGCTCGCCGACTTCATCCTGGGCGTCAAGCAGAACGTGCTCGAGCCCGACGAGATCGTCGTCTCGGTGCGCGTCGCGCCGAGCCGGGCACGGCAGACGTTCATGAAGGTGGGCCCGCGGAACGCGATGGTGATCTCCGTGTGCTCGCTCGCACTCGCCGTCGACCGCGAGCACGGCGAGCTGCGCGCGGCGTTCGGGTCGGCCGCCCCGACCGTGCGCCTCGTCACGGCACCGCTCGCAGAGGTCGAAGGCTTCCCGGAGCTCGTCGCTGCGAGCGCGAGCCCGATCGACGACGTCCGCGGCACCGCCGCCTACCGTCGCCACGCGCTCGAGATCCTCACGCGCCGTGCGCTCGAGAGGTGTCTCTCGTGAAGATCGCGCTGACCGTCAACGGCGAGCGCCACGAGGCCGACGTCTGGGGTGGCGAGAGCCTTCTCTTCGCCCTGCGCGAGCAGCTCGGCCTGCCCGGCTCGAAGAACGCGTGCGAGCAGGGGGAGTGCGGATCCTGCTCGGTGCTGCTCGACGGCACCCTCGTCTGCTCCTGCCTCGTCCTCGCCGCGCAGGCCCACGGGCACGAGGTCGTGACCGTCGAGGGCATCGCCTCCGACGGGTCGCTCCATCGCGTGCAGGAGGCATTCGTCGCCGCCGGCGCCGTGCAGTGCGGCTTCTGCACGCCGGGCCTGATCATGTCGACGGTCGACCTGCTCGAGCACACCCCGAGTCCGTCCGACGACGAGATCCGCGAGGCGCTCTCGGGGAACCTCTGCCGCTGCACGGGGTACCAGAAGATCTTCGACGCGGTGCGGGCCGCGGCGCGCGTGTGACGACCGTCCAGACCACGACCGAGACGACGCTCGAGGTCGGGATCGCGAAGGTCGCCACGCGGCCGGACGTGCCGCCCAAGGTCCTCGGAGAGTTCGCCTACTCGAGCGACCTGAACGCGGCCGGGATGCTGTGGGGCCACACGCTGCGGAGCCCGCACGCGCACGCCCGCGTCGCCGGAATCGACATCGCGAAGGCGCTCACGATGCCCGGCGTGCACGCCGTGCTCACGCACGCCGACGTCCCGGGAGCCAAGACCTACGGGCTCGAGTTCCCCGACCAGCCGGTGCTCGCGATCGACCGCGTCCGCTACCACGGCGAGCCCGTCGCCCTCGTCGCGGCGGAGCATCCGGAGCAGGCGCGCCGCGCGGCGGAGGCGATCGCCGTCGAGTACGAGCCGCTCGAGCCCGTCGTGGACCCCGAGCGGGCGACGGAGCAGGAGCCTCTCCACCCCGACCGGCCGACGAGAGGGCCACGGCTACCGCGACGACCCCCGTCCCAACGTCGTCCGCTCGATCGTCATCCGTCACGGCGACCCGGACGTCGCGGGAGACGTGACCGTCGAGGGCACGGTACGAGCTCGCAAGCCAGGACCAGGCGTTCCTCGGCCCCGAGTCCGGGCTCGCCCTACCGGACGGCGAGGGCGGTGTGGACGTGCACGTGGCGACGCAATGGCTCCACGTCGACCGCGACCAGGTGGCACCCTGCCTCGGCCTCCGTCCCGAGCAGGTGCGGATCCACCTGGCCGGTGTCGGCGGCGCGTTCGGCGGCCGCGAGGACCTCTCGATGCAGATCCACGCCGCGATGCTCGCCCTCCACACGGACCGGCCGGTGAAGATGGTCTACAACCGTGAGGAGTCGTTCACCGGCCACGTCCACCGCCACCCCGCGCGGATCTGGGCGGAGCACCGCGCGACGCGCGACGGCCGCCTCGTCTGCGTGCACATGCGGATCCTCCTCGACGGCGGTGCGTACGCGTCCAGCTCGACCGCCGTGATCTCGAACGCCTCGGCGTTCGCGCTCGGCCCCTACCGCGTCGACAACGCGCTGATCGAGGGCACGTGCGTGTACACGAACAACCCTCCCTGCGGCGCCATGCGCGGCTTCGGCGCAGTGCAGGTGTGCTTCGCGGCGGAGGCGCAGATGGACCGGCTGGCCGAGGAGCTCGGGATCGACCCGGTCGAGCTCAGGCTCCTGAACGCGATCGAGCCCGGGGACAGCCTCCCGACGGGTCAGGTGCTGACGGGCTCGCTGCCGGTGGCGGACGTGATCCGGGCCGCGGCCGCGATCCCCATTCCCGAGCCGGAGCCGCTCCCTCGCGATCCGATCCGCCTGCCCGGCGGCGCCGGCAACACGACGAGGGGCGAGGGCGTCCGCCGCGGCGTCGGCTTCGCGGTGGGCTTCAAGAACATCTGCTTCTCGGAAGGATTCGACGACTACTGCTCTGCACGCGTGCAGCTGCACGCCGACGGCAGCGCCACCGTCCACTGCGCCGCTGCCGAGGTCGGCCAGGGTGTCGCGGGCGTGATCTTGCAGGTCGCCCGGGCCGAGCTCGGCACGAGCGACGTCACGCTCGCGCCCACGACGACCTCCACGGTCGGCTCGGCCGGGTCGACCTCGGCCTCGCGCATGACCTGGATGGCGGCCGGTGCAGTACGCGACGCTTGCCGGGCCGCGGTCGAGGCGCGCAAGACCGGAGGCGGCGCCGAGGTCGACGTGGAGCGGATCTACCGACACGTCCCCACCTGGGGCCTCGACGCGGAGACGGGCCAGGTGCTCGGAGAGCGGGCGCACGTCGCGCTTGCGACGAGCGCGATGCGGGTCGTCGTGGAGGTCGACGTCGAGCTCGGGCTCACGCGCGTCGTCTGGATCGGAACCGCGCAGGACGTCGGCAAGGCGCTGAACCCGCAGAGCGTCACGGGCCAGATCGAGGGAGGCACCGCCCAGGGGATCGGCCTCGCGCTCATGGAGGAGATCCAGGTCCGCGACGGCAGGATCGTGAACGCGAGCTTCACCGACTACCTCCTGCCGACGACGCTCGACATGCCGCCGGTCGAGTCGGTCCTGATCGAGGATCCCGCAGCCCGACGCGCCGTACGGCGTCAAGGGCGTCGGCGAGCCCCCCACCGTCGTGTCGACCGCAGCCGTCGTGGCGGCGATGCGGGACGCGACCGGAAAGCCGCTGCGGCGGGCGCCCGTCAGGCCGGACGAGATCTGCCTCCCTGTGAGAAGGGTGAAGCCTCTCACCAGAGGGAAGCGCGCTTCATTCTCGGCAAACGGCTCCACCACCTGTTCCGCCTCGCTCCTGAGCACGAGCGCGACCGACGCGAGCACGACCACCGCGCCCACGAGGATCCGCCACGTCACGCCCTCGTTCAGGAAGATCACGCCCAGCACGATCGCGACCACCGGGTTCACGTAGGCGTACGTCGCGACGGTGCTGATCGGGAGGTTGGCGAGGAGCCAGACGTAGGCGGTGTAGCCGACGAGCGAGCCGATGAGGACGAGGTAGACGAGCCCGACGACGCGACCGCGTCGACCACGTCGACGGGTCGAGCGACTCGCTGCCCGGGAAGGCGAGGCCGAGCGGCAGCAGCACGGCTCCTCCCGCGAGCATCTCGAAGGCCGTCGCGACGAACGCGTCGTCTGGGAGCGGCAGCTTCGACGAGAGGAAGGAGCCGGTCGCCCAGATCGTCGCCGAGGCGAGCACGAGCAGGATCCCGCCGAAGCTCGCGTCGCCCCCTCGGTCGCACGAGGACCGCGATCCCGGCGAAGCCGGTCGCGACCCCGACGAGCGCGATCCTGCTCGGCCTGTCGCCCGTGGCGGTGCGCATGAGGACGATCCACAGGGGCACGGACGCGATCAGCAGGGACGCGAGCCCGATCGGCACCCGGCGCTCGGCGACGAAGAGGAGGGCGTTGGCGCCGAGCAGGAGGACGCCGACGAGCACGGCCGAGCCCAACTCGCTCCGGCCGACGCGGAAGGGGACGCTCCCCCTGCGCACGACGACGAACCCCGCCATCAGCGCCCCGGTCAGGAGGAAGCGGACGCTCGCGGCGAAGATCGGCGGGATCGACTCGCCCGCGAGCGCAATCCCGAGGTAGGTCGACCCCCAGACGATGTAGACCGTCCCGAGGGCGAGCCAGGCCCGGCTCGTCATCGCTTCAGCGTCAGCGCCGCTCCCGCTGCGAGGAGGACGAGCCCGAGCACGCGGGGCAACCCGAGCGGCACCTGCTGGACGCCGAACCAGCCGAAGCGGTCGATCACCGTTGCGAGCCCGAACTGGCCCACGATGAGGAACGCCGTCGTCGCGACGATCCCGATGCGCGGCCCAGCGATCGTGATCGAGAGGACGATCACGACGCTCATCAGGCCGCCGACGAGCATCCACTTCGGGCCCGTGAGCCCCTCGCGGATCGCCGTCGAAGCTGCGCCGGGCGCCGAGGAGCACCGCGAACGTCACGACGGCGCCCACGACGACGGCGCAGGCGAGCGCCTCGAGGCTGCCGATGCGGTCGCCGAGCCGGCCCTGCGTCGCGATCTGCACGGCTCCGCCCAGCCCGGCGAGGAAGGCGAGCGAGGCGGCGAATCCGGTCGACCCCATGCGGCTGACGCTATACGTTCGCCGGCCGGGACAGCCGGTGAGAGGCTGAAGCCTCCCACCTCGATGTTGCGCAAACGACGGGGCTCCGCGCTAGGGTCGGGGGCATGAGCGAGGTCCTGACCTCCCGCGAGGGCGGCGTCTTCACGATCACACTCAACCGCCCGGACGTCTTCAACGCGTTCAACCGGGACCTGCACGCGGCCCTCCGGGGTGCGCTCGAGGAGGCTGCCGATCCCGCGGTACGCGCTGTTGTCATCACCGGCGCGGGGAGGGGGTTCTGCGCCGGCCAGGACCTGCGCGAGTTCTCAGAGCTGCAGGGGTCGATCGGGGAGGCCCTCGAGGCCACCTACCACCCCACCATCCGCCTTGTCCGCGGGCTCGAGAAGCCCGTCCTGGCGGCGGTGAACGGGCCGGCAGCCGGCGCGGGTCTCTCGCTCGCGGTCGCCTGCGACGTCCGCGTGGCATCGACCGCCGCGACCTTCGTCCCAGGCTTCGTCGGCATCGGCCTCGTCCCGGACTCCGGTGGGAGCTGGTTCCTGCACCGGCTGCTCGGATTCGCGCGGGCCTTCGAGTGGATGAGCTCGAACCGGCGCCTCGACGCGGAGGAGGCGCTCGCGTGGGGCCTCGTCTCGAAGGTGATTCCCGCCGACGAGTTCGCGGAGCAGGTGGCCGGGATCGCCGAGATCTGGGCGGCAATGCCGACACGCGCCGTGGGCCTGACCAAACGGCTGTTCGAGGGCGCACACACGGCATCGCTCGAGGAGCAGCTCGCACGCGAGGCGGAGCTGCAGCAGGCGGCGATCTCGTCGACCGACTTCGCCGAAGGAGTGAGCGCGTTCCTGGAGAAGCGACCGGCGAACTTCACCGGCGCCTGACCGGCGCCGGCCATCACGCCAAGGAGCACCTGATGTCCGAGCAGCTCCCCGAGGTTGCCCTCCTGGACGAGCCCGTCGCCCACCCGATCCACCTCGTCGTCACCGACGACCTTCGACGCAACCGGCTCACCGTCTTCTTCCGGCTCCTGCTCGTCATCCCCCACTTCCTCTTGCTGTTCCTGTGGGGGATCGCGGTCTGGTTCGCGGTGATCGCCGCCTGGGTCGTCGGTATCTTCACGGGCCGGGTCCCGGACGGCCTGCACGGCTTCATCGCCTCGTACCTGCGCTACCTGACGCACGTCTACGCGTACTTGTTCATCGCGGCCGACCCGTACCCGGCGTTCAACGGGACGCCCGGCTATCCCGTCGAGGTCGAGATCGCGCCGCCAGTCCAGCAGAGCAGGCTCACGATCCTCTTCCGGCTCTTCCTCGCGATCCCGGCCTTCATCGTCGTCTGGGTGCTCGGCTACGTCGCGGAGATCGTTGCGTTCATCGCCTGGTTCTGGGCGCTCTTCGCCGGCACGCTCCATCCAGGCTTGCGCGATGTCCTTGCCTACTACCTGCGCTACAACGCGCAGACGTTGGGCTACCTCTGCCTGCTGACGCAGCGGTACCCCACCTTCTCCGACGACTGACCGGCGGGCCGTGCCGACGGCAATTCGGACGGTCGACTACCACACGGGCGGAGAGCCGTTCCGGATCGTCGTCGGCGGAGTCGACCGACCGCGGGGAACGACGATCCTCGAGCGGCGCCGAGACGCGCTCGAGCGCCTCGATCACGTCCGCCGCCTGCTCGTCCACGAGCCACGTGGGCATGCGGACATGTACGGCTGCCACGTCGTGCCCGGAAACGACGAGGGAGCAGATCTCGGCGTCGTCTTCTTCCACAACGCGGGCTACTCGACGGCCTGCGGTCACGGGACGATCGCCCTCGTCACGTGGGCGCTCGACGAGGGGATCGTCGAGCGACGGGAGGGCGAGAACCGGGTCGTCGTCGACGTGCCGTCGGGCCGGCTCGAGACGACGGCCGTGGTCGAGGGAGGAAAGGTGCGGTCGGTGACCTTTCGCAACGTCCCCTCGTTCGTCTGGGCGACCGGCGTCCGGGTCCGCGAGCTCATGGTCGACGTCGCGTTCGGCGGTGCCTTCTACGCGTCCCTCGAGGAGCGGGTCGCGCCCGAGGAGCTGCCGCGGCTGATCGAGCTCGGGCGGGAGCTGAAGCGCGTGCTCGAGGCGGAGCACGAGATCGTGCACCCCCTCGAGCCCGAGTTGCGCGACGTCTACGGCGTCATCTTCTGGCAGCACGAGGGCGAAGTACCGTTCGCGCAGCGGAACGTGACCGTGTTCGCGGACGGCGAGGTGGACCGCTCGCCGTGCGGCTCCGGGACCTCGGCACGGCTCGCGCTGCTCGACGCGTCGGGCCGGCTGCGGCGCGGCGCGGCGCTCCACCATCGCTCGATCGTCGGCTCCGAGTTCGTCGCACGCGTCGTCGCGGAGGAGGAGGTCGCGGGACGACGAGCGGTGGTCACCGAGGTGACCGGCAGCGCCTATCGCACGGGCGAGAGCTCGTTCACGCTCGATCCTGACGACCCGCTCGGCGAGGGCTTCCTCCTCCGGTAGCTCCGCGCTTCCGTACGCTGCCCGCGTGGAGACCGCCGAGGACCCGCTCGTCATGTACCTCGTCGTCAGGCAACGGACGACACGAGCCTTTGCCGAGCTCGCGCGGGCGGCGGCCCTCGCCACCCGCCGCTGCGCCGCGCGCTTCCGTGACGACGACCGCTGGCGCGACGGCTTCGAGCACTGGTGGCGGGACTCGTTCCGGAAGGTCTGCCTCCGCGCGGAGCCACGCGAGTGGGAGGCCGTGCGCGAGCTCGACCACGAGCGCGTGGGGGACATCGCCTGCCTGCCGCCTGTGCGGCGCGGGTTGCGCGATCGCGTGCTCGTGCGGATGCAGGCGCTGAGCGACGAGGCCGGCGTCCTCCCTCCTCCGCCGGAGCCCCTTCCGAACGGGCTCACACTCGCCGTCGCGACCCATCTCGGGATGAGCGCCGGGAAGGTGCTGGCCCAGATCGGGCACGCGGCGCTCATGGCCGACCCCGATCCGGGGCTCGACGTCAACGTCGTCGGCGCGGGCGACGCAGAGTGGGAGAGGCTCTCGAGGTCGGCCGTCGCGATCGTCAGGGACGGCGGGCTCACCGAGCTCGCACCCGGCTCGGAGACCGTGCTCGTGCTGCGATGAGGGCGCTGATCGTCAACCCGTTCGCGAGCGGCGTCACGGAGGCAAGGCTCGCGGCCGTCGAGGCCGTGCTGCCGGCCGGAACCGAGACGCTGCTCACGGCGGGGCGGGGCGACGCCACCGACCTCGCGGCAGAGTGGTCTCCGCGGGTGGAGGCGATCTACGTCTTCTCCGGCGACGGGACCTACAACGAGGTTCTCAACGGCCTCCGCGCCGACGTCGCCGTGGGTTTTGTCCCGGGCGGCGGCACGAGCGTCCTGCCCCGTGCGCTCGGGTTGCCGCGGGATCCGGTGCGCGCAGCCGAGCGGATCCGCTTCGGCAAGCCGCGGCGCATCTCCCTGGGACGGATCAACGGGAGACTGTTCGCGTTCAACGCGGGTATCGGGCTCGACGCCGAGCTCGTGCGGCGGGTCGACGCACTCGGCCGGCGGGAGGACGGGAAGAGGCCCGGCGACGTCGCCTTCGGCCTGGCCGTGCTGAAGGTGCTGGCGGAGCGGCGCTTCCGCTACCCCGAGTCGCTCGAGGTCGAGGGGTTCGGCCGCGCGGCGTTCGCCCTGGTCGCGAACTGCTCGCCGTACACCTATGCCGGGCGCCTCGGGCTGCGCTTCGCGCCGGAGGCGTCCTTCGAGGGCGGCCTCGACGTCGTCGCGCCGCTGGACGTGCGCGCGGCCAGGATCCCGCGGCTCGCGGCGCAGGCCCTGCGCGGACGTCCGCGCCCCGGCCATGCCCTTCTCGGCCACGACCTGGACCGGATCGTGATCCGCTGCGACGCCCCGCTGCCCGCGCAGGTCGACGGTGAGGACATCGGGGACATCGAGGAAGCAGAGATCGTCGCTGTCCGCGATGCCGTGACGGTCCTCACGTAGGCACTACCCTCCGGGCATGGCCCACACGTTCACGCTGCCGGACCTGGGCGAAGGCCTGACCGAGGGCGAGATCGCGCGCTGGCTCGTGCGCGAGGGCCAGGCGGTGAGCGAGAACGACCCCATCGTCGAGATCCAGACGGACAAGGCGACGGTCGAGGTCGGCTCGCCCGTCGCCGGCGTCGTCCTCCGCATCGTCGTGCGCGAGGGCGAGATCGCTCCGGTCGGCGCGACGCTCGCGGTCATCGGCGCCGAGGGCGAGCACCTGCTGCGCCCCGTCGCGATGCTGCCTGTCGAGCCGCCGCAGCCCGCCGAGCCCCACATCGCCGTCGTCGGGTCCGACCCCGAGACGCTCAGGCTGCACCGGCTCGCACGCGAGCTCTCCGTCGACTTCGCCTCGGTCGAGGGCACCGGTCCCGCCGGGCGCGTCACCGAGGACGACATCCGTGGGCTCGCGGCGCCCGCCGAGGGACGGCGCGTGCCCGTCCGCGGGATCCGGCGGGCGATCGTCGAGCAGGTCGAGCGCACGCACCGTGAGATCCCCGCCGTGACGTTCGTGGAGGAGTGCGACTTCACCGGCGTGAACCGCGGCATCCTCGTCGCCACCGCGCTGAAGGCGGCCGCCGCGTCCCTGCCCGACTTCGCCGAGCTGAACGCGCGCATCGAGGGCGACGAGATCGTGCTCCTCGACCGGTACGACCTCGGCGTCGCGGTCGATACGGAGGCGGGCCTGGTCGTCCCCGTCGTCCGCGGCTGCGACCGGCTTTCCGTCGCGGAGATCGACGCCGAGATCGAGCGCCTCGCCGAAGGCGCCCGCGCAGGCACGCTCCAACCCGACGAGTTGCGCGACTCGACCTTCACGGTCACGAGCGCCGGCAGGCTGGGCGGCATCTTCGTGACGCCGCTGATCAACCATCCGGAGGTCGCGATCCTGGGATTGCACCGCATCGGGCCACGCCCCGTGGCCCGGGACGGCGAGGTCGTCGTGCGCGAGATGGGGAACGTCTCCGTCACCTTCGACCATCGGGTCGTCGACGGCGCCCGGGCGGGCGCATTCTGCGTGGACGTGATCCGGCGCCTGGAACGGCATCCCGATTCCGTACACTGATCGGTTCGGAATGGGTGACTGGTACGACATCGGAATCACCGTCGGAGTCGGGGTCGCGGCCGGAGTCGCCTTCGCAGGCGTGCTCGCCGGCCTCCGCTTCGGGCTCGCCTCGACGCTGCTCGGCGCGATCGTCGTCGGCGTGATCGCCGGCCTGCTCGTGAACGGGTGGCTGGGCGCCGGGGGCGGCATCGTCGGCGCCGTCATCGGCTCGGTCTCCGCCGCAACGGTGGTCCGTGGCGCCGGGCGCCGCGGCGCCACGGCCGGCGGCACGGCGCTCCTCCTCATCCCGGCTGCCGTCGTGATCGGGCTGCTCGCCCTCATCCCGGTCGTCGGGTACATCGAGGCAGTCGTGCTCCCCGCCCTCGCGGCGAGGCGCGCCCGCCGGAGCCCCGACACGTACGCCGGGCTCCGCTCGCTCGCCAAGTGAGCGCGCGCCCGCTGATCCTCGTCGTCATCGACGGCCTCACCCCGTCGATGCTCGAGGGGACGATCGGGTCGGGTGACACGCCCGTCCTCGCGGCGATCGCGGCCCGCGGCGCCTACGGGCGCGCGACCTCCGTCTTCCCGTCCCTGACGCCGGTCTGCCTCTCCGCCATCGCGACCGGCGGCCATGGCGACGTGCACGAGATCCCGCACCTCGTCTGGTACGACCGGCGTGAGCAGCGGGTCGTGGAGTACGGCAGCTCGTTCCAGGCGGTCCGCGCCGCGGGAATCGGGAACACGCTGCGCGACACCCTCGTCAACATGAACGCCGAGCACCTCGGCGCACGCGCGGTGACGGTGTTCGAGGCGCTGGCGGACGCGGGCCTGCGCACTGCTGCGGTCAACTTCACGGCCTACCGCGGGCGGACGCGCCACCGCTCGTCCGTGCCGTTCCTCGGCAGCGTGGACGGGCCGGAGCGATTCTTCTTCTACAACCTCTTCAGCTCCGACCGCACGGGGGCGCCGCTCTCGTGGCGCAACCGCGCGGCGGGCTCGGTCGACGCGTACGCGGCGGCCGTCGGGCGCTGGCTCGTGACGCGTGACGCCTTCGACTTCCTCCTCTTCTACCTCTCCGACTACGACTACGCCTCGCACGCAGCGGGGCCCGACACGGCGCTCGAGGTGCTGCGCCGCTGCGACGACGCGATCGGCTCGCTCGCCGAGGCGGCCGGCGGCGTCGAGGAGCTGCTCGAGCGCTACGCCGTCGTCGTCATGTCCGACCACGGCCAGACGCACGTGCGCGAGGCCGCCTCGATCGGCGAGGCGCTCGCCGGCCTCGAGGGCGTGCTTCCCCTCGGGTCGAATCGCGCCGCCCACGTGTACCTCCAGCCCGGGAGCCGACTCGAGCCACGCGGGGTGGCGGCGCGTCTCGACTCGCTGCCCGCGGCGGAGGTCGCGCTGTTCCGGGAAGGGCCGGATGCGGTCGCGCGTCGCGACGGGGAGGAGCTCGTGTTCGCCCCCGCCCCGGGTGGCGGCTTCTCGCTCGGCGGTGACGCCACGATCCTGTCCCACCCGGACGCGCTGCGCCGCACCTGGGCCGCGCTCGGGAACCCGAACGCGGGCGAGGTCCTCGTCTCGGCCGCCGACGGCTACGAGTTCACCGATCTCGGCGGCGGCCATCACGTCGGCGGCGGCTCGCACGGCTCCCTCAGCGTCGACGACTCCGAGGTTCCGTTCCTTCGGGTGGGTGTCGACGGCGACGCGGGCAGCATCGCGGACGTCGCTCCGCTCGTGCTCGCGCACTTCGGCGTCAGGGCGCCCGCCTATGCTCTCGGCCGAGCCGCCTAGTGCGGCGTCTCACAACGGTGCCGCTACCCTCGCCCCCGATGATCGAGCCTCCTGCAACCACGACCGGCCGCGCTGCCGTGCAGCGGTTCGGGAGCGCGCTCGGCCGGCGCCGCAACTGGGAGCAGCTCGCCAAGTTCTGCGCCGTGGGCGCCGCAGGCTACGTCGTCAACCTCGCCGTCTACACGCTCCTGCTCGAGGGAGCCGGCCTCCACTACATCCCGGCCGCGATCGGGTCGTTCCTCGTCGCCGTCGCAAACAACTACGCGCTCAACCGGCACTGGACCTTCCGCGTCGAGCGGGGCCACGTGGGTGCGCAGGGCTGGAGGTTCCTCGTCGTCTCGACGATCTCGCTGCTCGCGAACCTCACCGTCCTGCACCTGCTCGTCACCGCAGGCATCGGCAAGATCTTCTCGCAGGCGATCGCGATCATCCTCGTGACGCCGCTCAACTTCGTCGGCAACAAGCTCTGGTCCTTCCGCCGGTGAGGCGCTCGGCGTGCGCCGTGGCGCTCGCGCTGCTGCTCGCGCCCGCCGCCGGCGCCGCCGACAAGCCTGCGACCACGACGGTGCCGGAGTCGTTCGCGCCCGCCCCGGCGGGTGCCCGCCTCGACGAGCGCCGTGTGCTCGAGCGCTTCCTCGCCTATCCGAAGGTGGCGCACTGGCTCGACCGCTACCCGCCGAATCCGCAGACGGATGCGACGTTCGACAAGGCCACGGGCCTGTGGAAGGTGCAGGTCTGGTCGGGGCGTGCCGGCGAGATAGCGCTCGGGCAGGTCGCCGATGCCGACGGCCGCGTGATCGAGGCCTGGACCGGCCCGCAGGTGGCCTGGGGCATGGCCCGGGGCCGGGTCGGCTCGTTCGGCGGGAAGGTCCTGAACGCGTGGTGGACCTGGACTTCGCTCAGCATCGTCTTCGTCCTCGGCCTGATCGACCGGCGGCGCCTGCGCTCCTGGCACACGCTGGACCTGCTCGCGCTCGTGTCGTTCGGGCTCTCGCTGTGGCGCTTCAATCAGGGCGACGTGTTCGGCGCGGCCTCGCTGGGGGCGCCGCCGCTTGCGTACCTCGCGGTCCGCACCTCGTGGATCGGCTTCCGCGGCCGCGCCTTCGACCCGGCCCTCTCGTGGCCGGTGTGGCTGCTGGCCGCCGTCGCCGTCTTCCTCGGGGGCCTGCGCATCGGGCTCAACGTCGAGAATCCTCACGGCGTCATCGACGTTGGCTACGCGGGCGTGATCGGCGGCGACAGGCTGCTCGACGGCCAGGTCCCGTACGGCCACATGCCGGTCGACAACACCGCCCGGTCGTGCGGGCCTCCGGACTCGGAGGGGACGACGCGTGACTGGATCCAGACGAACGGCCGCTGCGAGTCCTCCAACGCCCGCGGCGACACCTACGGGCCGATGGCGTACATCGTCTACGTCCCGGCCGTCCTCGTCCTGCTCTGGAACGGAAAGTGGGATTCGCTTCCGGCTGCCCATGCGACGGCGATCGCATTCGACCTGATCGCCGTTTTCGGGCTCTTCCTCGTGGGCCGGCGCTTCGGCGGACAGGGACTGGGAATGGCGCTCGCCTTCGGCTGGCTCGCGTTCCCCTTCACCGCGTACACGCTGAACTCCAACTCGAACGACGCGATCATGCCCGCGCTCCTCGTGTGGGGCTTCTGGCTCTGCACCTCGTCGTTCTCGCGTGGCGTGGCCGTGGCGCTGTCGGGCTGGACGAAGTTCGCGACCCTGCTGCTGGCCCCGCTCTGGCTCACGTACCCGAACGGCTTCGGCCGGCGCAGGGCGCTGCAGTTCGCCGCGGGCTTCGTCGGCGCGACCCTCGCCGTCTTCTCGATCCTGCTCCTCGAGCCGAGCCTCACCGGTGCAATCGAGACCTTCGTCGACCGCACCTTCGACTACCAGCTCGGTCGCGACTCGCCGTTCTCGCCCTGGGACTGGGGGCAGTACCACGCGCGCGGGATCCCCAGTCTCTCCGCCGTTCAGCTCGTGCTGCAGGTGTGCGTGCTCGCGCTTGCGGGCGTCGTCGCCGTCATCCCGCGTCGGAAGACGCCGCTCGAGCTGGCCGCCCTCAGCGCCGCCGTGCTCGTCGGGTTCGAGCTCACGCTGACGCACTGGTCGTACCTCTACATCGTCTGGTTCCTGCCCTTCGTCCTCCTGGCCCTCTTCTTGCCGCGGCGGCGGCCGCAGGAGCCGGTGGCGGTGCCGGCAGAGCCTGTGGCCGAAGCCGTGCTCCAGGGCACGGCGGCTCCATGACCACCCGGGTCGCCTTCCTGGCCGTGGTCGCGGCGGGAGCGGCGATGCTGGTCGGCGTGTTCGTCGCGGACCTCGAAGGCGACCCCGTCATCACGGACACCCCCGTCTACCAGACCTACGGCGGGCTGGTCGAGGACGGCCGCGTGCCGTACCGGGACTTCCGCGTCGAGTATCCCCCGGGGGCGCTCGTGCCGTTCGTCCTGCCCTCGCTGGTCACGTCGACGCCGACGGGCTACGACGGCGCCTTCCAGGCGCTGATGATCCTCTCGCTCGCAGGCGCGTCGGCCTTGATCGTGTTCTCCCTCGCCGCGCTGGGAACGTCCACCGCACGCATCGGCCTGTCGCTCGGCTGCTTCTGGGGAGGCCTGGCCCTGCTCGGGCCGTTCCTGATGACGAGGTTCGACCTCTTCGCCGCCACCGTCACCCTCGGAGCCGTCTGTGCGATCCTCTACCGCCGCAAGCACCTCGGGCCCGTCGTGCTCGGGCTCGCGATCGCGACCAAGATCTACCCTGCCGTGCTCGTGCCGCTGCTCGCCGCGCGGGCAGCGCGCTCGGGTGGCGCCCGTGCGGCCGTGCAGGCGACCGCGCTCTGTGTCGGGAGCGCGGTCCTCGTCTACCTGCCGTTCGCCCTCCTCGCGCCCGAGGGCGTCGTGCGGAGCGTGTGGGGCCAGCTGGGGCGGCCGCTGCAGATCGAGAGCTTCGGCTCGGGAGCCCTGCTGGCGCTCCACCACGCCTTCGGCATGCCGCTCGGCTGGGCCTCCGGCTCCGGCTCCCAGAACCTGACGGGCACGGTCGCCTCGGCGGCCGCGTGGCTGACGACGGTGGTCGGCATCGCGGCGCTCCTCTTCGTGTGGGTGCGCTTCGCGAGGGGCGACAGCGGGGACGACGCCCGTTTTGTCCGCTACGCGGCGGCGGCGACGGTCGCCTTCGTCGCGTTCGGGAAGGTTCTCTCGCCCCAGTTCCTCGTCTGGATGCTCGCCGCCGTCGTGCTCGTTCCCGGCCGCAGGGGCGTGAGCGCGATGGCGCTCCTCGTCGCCGCCTGCGCGCTCACCCGGCTCTGGTTCCCGCGGACCTACTGGCTCCTCGTCAGGGAGTTCGACCCGACATCGTCGTGGCTCGTGCTGGCGCGTGACGTGCTGCTCGTGAGCGTCTTCGTGGCCCTCGTCGTGCGCTTCGCCGGCGTGCGGGCGAGGACGCGCGCCTCTAGTGCGGCGTCTCACAACGTTCGACAGGAAATAGCATCGTTGTGAGACGTTTCGGGTCAAACGTTGCGGGACACCCCACTACGGCCACGGCACTCGAACCGGCGTGATCCCCGTCGCGCGGCCGCTGCCGGGGTCGCAGGCGACGAGGACTCCCTCGATGCGCACACCACCGTCTGCCACCTCGAAGCGGACGGGCAGACCCGTGCGCATGCGCTGCGTGGCGAGGTGCGCCTTCACGCCGATGACGGAGTCGTGCGGGCCGGTCATGCCGGCGTCGGTGATCGCCGCGGTGCCCCCCGGCTGAACGCGGGCATCGGCGGTCTGCACGTGCGTGTGCGTCCCGATCACCGCGGTGACCCGCCCGTCGAGCCAGCGCGCGAGGGCGACCTTCTCGCTCGTCGCCTCGGCGTGCACGTCCACCAGCACCACGGGGGTCGCGGCGCGACCCTCGTCCACAAGCTCGTCGACGAGCTCCCACATGCTGCGGGCGGGCTCCAGCGAGAGCGAGCCCATCACGTTGACGACCGCGACGTCGGTGCCGTCGGCCGCCGACACGACCGTGAGGCCGCTCCCCGGGAGCGCCGCCGCGAAGTTGGCAGGCCGGATCACACGGGCGGACGTCGCGAGGTAGGGGGCGATCTCCTGGCGGCGCCACGTGTGGTTGCCGAGCGTGATCGCGTCGGCGCCGGCGGCGAGGATGCGCTCGGCGAGCTTCGGCGTGATGCCCACGCCGTCGGCGACGTTCTCCCCGTTGACGATGCAGACGTCGGCGTCGAGCTCCGACCGGAGATCGGCGAGGCGGGCCTCGAGCGCGTCGCGGCCGGGTCGGCCGACGACGTCCGCGACGAAGAGGATGTTCAGGGAGGGATCCGGCCGCAGGATGGACGTCGATCGAGACGTTGTTGCCGCGGGCTCGCGCGTGCTTCGCGAGCGCCTGGCGCTCGACCGCCGCGACGTCGACGACGGTCCCGAGCTTCGACGACGAGGCGAGCACGGGACTGCCGACGGCGAGCGAGGGGTCCGGCTCGAGATGGCTGAGGGTGACGATGAGCGACGGCGCGGCCGTCGGGCGCACGTCGATCCTCGAGCCGTAGGCCTTGCCGTCGATCACGTAGTCCGAGATGGAGACCACCGTGCCGTCGACGGGGGAGTAGACGTCGGTTCCGGGCACGGCTCCGACCGCGAGAACCTCCGTGCCGGGGCCGCCCTCGAGCTGGTACCAGACCGGGCCCTGCCGGTTCGAGCCCGCGATGCGCCGCCACAGGCGCGCCAGCAGCCCCTCGTTGGCCTGACGCCCCACCGGGTCGAGCTCCATCGCGCCCGCGTCGCTCCCGTGGAATCCGATCGCGGTCACGGCCTCGCCGGCGATCGGCAGCCTGATCTGGAGGTTGCTCACCGTCGCCAGGATCTCGGGCTGGGGCGGCACGCCCGTGGCGATCGGGGTGAGATCGACGGTCGCCGCGACCCGCTCCGGCGAGTTCGAGCCAAAGGCGGTCAACAGCAGGCTGACGAGAGCGAGAACGGCGACGATCCCGATCACGGCCAGGCGGCGGGCGCGGTGTTGCGCGCGCCTGCGCCGGTCGCGGTACCGGGCCGCTCGCCGGGAGCGCGGCGTGGCCATCGCGGTCACGGTAGCGGACGCCCGGCCGGCCCTCAACGGGATCCGGCGCCCGCGCGGCGCTCCTGAGTGGCCGGATCGCACGGCTACGATCCCCGGCATGACAGCACCTTCAGGGTCGACGATCAGGGTGCCGCGCTGGATTCAGCTCGTCGGCCTGCCCGTGCTGCTCCTCGTCGTGTGGATGCTGGCGGGGCTCCTCGGCCACGTCATCTTCCTCTTCCTCGTCTCGGCTGTGATCGCATTCCTGCTGAACCCGCTCGTGCGCGACCTCCAGCGGATGCGGCTGCCGCGTGGGGTCGCCGTCTTCCTCGTCTTTCTCCTCTTCGCCGCCGCCGTCACCTTCATCGCGCTCGCCCTCGGGAGCGTTGTCGTCGACCAGGCCCGCTCCGCGACCGACCGCATCGACGAATACGTGACCGTGGCAGACGCCGGAGGGAAGACGGGGGCCGAGCAGGACATCGACCGGCTCCAGCACTGGCTCGACACGCACGGCCTCGAGCGCGTCCAGATCGAGAAGCAGGCGACGGACTGGGTCGACAACCTCGGCGCGGGTGAGATCTCGACCTACACGCAGGACGCCGTCTCGTTCGCCCAGGGCGCCGCCACGTCGATCATCGTGGCGCTCTTCAACATCGTCCTCATCGTCGTGATCGCGATCTACATGCTGCTCGACATGGAGCGGCTCGAGCGGCTCGTCGACCGGCGCTTTCCGCCCGGGGACGGCCTGCCGTTGACGCACCGGATCGAGAGGGCGCTCGCCGGCTACGTGCGGGGTCAGCTGATCCTGTCGACGGTGATCGGCCTCAGCGCCGGGATCGGCATGTGGGTGCTCGGGCGCACCGGCCTCGTCCCGGGCGCCGACCGCTACGCCCTGCTGTTCGGCGTCTGGACCGCCGTGATCGAGGTGATTCCCTACATCGGGCCGTGGCTCTCGGCCGTGCCGCCGACGATCTACGCCCTCGTCGTCGACCCGGTCTCCGCCCTCTGGGTGATCGGGCTCTTCGTCTTCATCTACCAGGTGGAAGGGCACATCGTGGTGCCGAACGTGATGGCGAGCGCCCTGCGGCTGCATCCGTTGCTCGTGATCTTCGGCCTGCTCGCCGGCGGCGAGCTCTACGGCATCGCCGGGGTGTTGCTGGCGCTGCCCACGATGGCCGCCGCACGGGCGATCTGGGAGTTCTTCTCCGAGCGGATCCACTTCGAGCCGTGGGACGGCGGTGACGAGGACGAGCCGATCCCGATCGGCCTCGACGTCGGAGAGCCACGCGAGCGGTCGGCTGACGTACCCTTGCCCCGATGACTGCCTTTCCCGTCACGCGCCTGCGCCGCCTGCGGCGCACCGAGACCCTGCGCGCGCTCGTGCGGGAGACGCAGCTGTCGCTGGACGACGTCGTGATGCCACTCTTCGCCTGTCCCGGGGAGGGCGTCGTCAGCCCTGTCCCCGGGCTCGACGGGATCGCCCAGAGGTCGGTCGACGAGATCGTACGCGAGGCTGCCGAGCTTGCGTCGCTCGGCGTGCGGGCCGTGCTGCTCTTCGGGATCCCGGAGGAGAAGGACGAGGATGGCTCGGGCGCCTGGGAGGCCGACGGCATCGTGCAGCGGGCGCTCCGGGCGCTCCGGGCCGAGGTTCCCGGCCTGACGCTCGTCACCGACGTGTGCCTCTGCGAGTACACGAGCCACGGGCACTGCGGCGTCCTGCGGGACGGCGAGGTCGACAACGACGACACGCTCGAGCTGCTCGCCCGCACGGCTGTGAGCCACGTCGAGGCCGGCGCCGACGTGGTCGCGCCGAGCGACATGATGGACGGTCGGGTGGGCGCGATCCGCGAGGCCCTCCCGCACGTGCCGATCATCGCCTACGCCGCCAAGTACGCGTCCGCGTTCTACGGGCCCTTCCGCGAGGTCGCCGAGTCGGCGCCCGCCTTCGGCGACCGGCGCGGCTATCAGATGGACCCGCCGAACGTGCGCGAGGCGCTGCGCGAGTGCGCGCTCGACGTCGACGAGGGAGCAGACGCGCTGATGGTCAAGCCCGCGCTCGCCTACCTCGACGTGATCCGGGCCGTGCGCGAGCGGTTCGACTGCCCCGTCGCGGCCTACAACGTCTCGGGCGAGTACGCGATGGTGAAGGCGGCCGCCGCCGCGGGTCACCTGGACGAGCGCGCCGCCGCGCTCGAGGCCCTCGTCGCGATCAAGCGCGCCGGCGCCGACCTGGTCTTCACCTACTGGGCGAAAGACCTGGCGGCGTGGCTCTGACGCGGTCGGCGCTCTACGACCGGGCGCAGCGGCTGATTCCGGGCGGGGTCAACTCGCCGGTTCGGGCCATGCGCGCGGTCGGGCTCGACGAGCCGGTGTTCATGCAACGGGGCGAGGGCGCGTACATCGAGGACGTCCGCGGCCGCAGGTACGTCGACTGGGTGCTCTCCTGGGGGCCGCTCCTCTTCGGCCATGCCGACCCGGTCACCACCGCCGCCGTGGAGGAGGCGCTCGCCCGCGGCACGAGCTTCGGGGCGCCCACGGAGGCCGAGGTCGACCTCGCGGCGGAGATCGTCGACGCGGTGCCGTCGATCGAGATGGTCCGGCTCGTCTCGTCGGGCACGGAGGCGTCGATGAGCGCGGTGCGCCTCGCGCGTGCCGCGACCCGGCGCGATCGCGTGATCAAGTTCGCCGGCCACTACCACGGCCACGTCGACGCGCTGCTCGCGAGCGCCGGCTCGGGCGTCATGACGCTCGGCATCCCCTCGACGCCGGGCGTTCCCTCCGGCGTCGCCGTGGACACGATCGTCCTCCCCTTCAACGACCCCGACGCGGTCGCCGAGGCGGTCCTGCGCTACGGCGAAGGGCTCGCGGCGATCCTCGTGGAGCCCGTCGCGGGCAACATGGGCGTCGTCCCTCCTGCCCCCGGCTTCCTCGAGGCGCTGCGCGGTCTCTGCGATGCGAGCGGCGCCCTCCTCGTCTTCGACGAGGTCATCACGGGCTTCCGCGTCGCCCGGGGCGGCGCCCAGGAGCTCTACGGCGTCACGCCGGATCTGACGATCCTCGGGAAGATCGTGGGCGGCGGGCTTCCGGCGGCGGCCTTCGGCGGCCGCGCCGAGCTGATGTCGCGGCTCGCTCCGGTCGGCGACGTCTACCAGGCTGGCACGCTCTCCGGGAACCCGCTCGCGGTCGCGGCCGGGACGTCCGTGCTGCGGCGGCTCCGCGACCCCTCGGTCTACGACGAGCTCGAGCGGCGCGGCGCCCGGCTCGAGGAGGGCCTCGCCGCCTTCGGCACCGTCCAGCGCGTCGGCGCGATGCTGACGCTGTTCTGCCGGCACGAGCCGGTGCGCGACTACGAGGAGGCCGCCCGCTCCGATACGGACGAGTACGGCGCGCTCTTCCGCCACCTGCTCGAGCGCGGCGTCTACGTGGCGCCGTCCCAGTTCGAGTGCATGTTCGTGTCGCTCGCCCACGGCGACGACGAGATCGACCTCACGATCGAGGCAGTTGGCGACTTCTTCGGCAACTGACGTCTGGGAGACGCTGGCGGCGGAGGCTGCGGCCGAGAGCCCGCTCTGGGGCGACTCGCTGCGGCCGGAGGCCGACCGCGAGACGGTGCCCGTGTTCTCGCCGCTCTGCGGCGACGGCTACGCGCTCGGCGTCGAGACGATCTACGAGGGCTACCTCCTCCACTACGGCCGGCCGCGCCTCTTCGCTCCGGCCGACCCGGACACGGCGCTGCTCCTCGGCGACTACCTCTACGCACACGGCCTCGTGCGGATCGCGGCGACGGGCAACGTCGAGGCGGTGCGCGACCTGGCGGAGCTCATCTCGCTCTGCGCGCAGGCCCGGGCCGATGGGCGTGCCGGTGAGGCCGAGGCGTGGGCCGCGACCTGCGCGCTGCTCGGGCAGGGAGCGCTCGAGGAAGGCCGGGCCTCCCTCCGGCAGGAGGGCGATGCGAGCGCTCTCCTGACCCTCGCCCGGAGGGCCGCCGGGCGCGAGAGTGTGGAGCACGCCTGCCGTGCGCACGCCCTCCGTGTGGGGTAAAGTCGCGCCACGATGCTCGCCTCGCTCTGGCTGCTCGCGGACGCCGCGGAAGAGGGCCGCAAGGTCGTCCTGGCGATGCTCGTCGTCGGTCTCATCTTCGTCGGTGTGATCGCGATCGGCGAGCTGACGCACTACCTCGCGGTGAAGCGCAAGGCGCGCAGGCCCGACCGCGTCCTGTAGCGCACGACCCGGGAATCCGAGGGTGCCGGGCCGCGCCGCCCGCTCGAGCTGACACCGGACCGTGCGGCACCCAACGCAACGGCAACCGCCGGTCGAGCGGCCCGACACCGTTCGTTGCCAGAACCGGTGCGGGATTGACACGAAAGAGCATCGTTGTGAGACGCCCACTTCACCAATCAACATGGAGTGGGGTGTCCCGCAACGATCGTTTCCGGTCGAAGGTTGCGGGACACCCCACTGGAGCCGGCGAAGACCCTACGGGGCAGCGAGAATGCAGGCCATGGCGAACAGCGAGCCCTCGGCGGCGGTCACCCCTCGGACGGTCCGCACGCGCCCGCACCGCGGCCGTCGCCGCCGCCGCTCTCGTGGCCGTCGGATCTGCCGCCGTGGCGCGCGGCGATTCGGCGACGGCCGCCGCCCCGCCGTCCGGGGCGCCTTCGGCGGGCAAGCTCATGCTCGGGCTCGTCGGCCCCGACCCGGCCGGGTTCGACCGCCTGACGGGGAAGCACCACGTGCTCCACGTCCTGTTCGGCGCCTGGGCCGGCGACGTCGCCACGCTCGTCACGAACGAGCATGCGGAGGGACGGTTGCCGGTCCTGTCGCTGCCGGCGGCGGGCACTCCCGCCGACGTCGCGGGCGGGTCCGAAGACGCCCGCTACGCAGCGCTCGCGGCCGCCCTGAACGCGACGAACGAGGACGTCTGGGTGCGGATCGTGCCGGAGATGAACGGCTCGTGGAACGAGTGGTGCGCATTCGACGAATCCGGGCGCTCGCGCGGCCCGAAGTACGCGCCGGGCCAGTTCGTGCGCGCGTTCCGGCGGATCGCCGTCATCCTGCGCGGCGGCTCCGCTGCCGCCATGAACGCGAGGCTGCAGGCAGCCGGCCTGCCGCCGCTGCGGGCGGCCCGGGACATCCCGCCCTCGGGCCGCGTCGAGATCGTGTGGAACCCGCAGGGCCACGGAACGCCCTTCATCGACGCGAACGGGCCGTCGGCGTACTGGCCGGGCCCCGGCTTCGTCGACATCGTCGCGGATGACCTGTACTCCGACAGCGGGGGGCCGTCATGGCAGGGCATGGACAGCCTGTACGCGTACGGCAAGCCGTTCCTCGTCGCCGAATGGGGGCTCAAGGGGGCCGACGACCCCGCGTTCGCGGCCCGCCTCTTCGCCTGGGTCTCGAGCCACCCGCGCACCGTCGGGCTCGTCTACTTCAACAAGGGCTGGAGCGGCGGCACCGGGATCTACGAGCTCCGCGCGAAGCCGCGTGCGCTCGCCGTCTACAGGAAGGCCGTCAGGAGTGCCCGCTTCCTCTCGAGGCTGCCGTAGGCTCGCACACCCCACTCCATGTTGATTGCTGTAGTGCCGCACTAGACTGACGCGGCATGGCGAGCCCAGCCTCCGACCTGCGCGAGTGGATCGCGCTCCTCGAGCGTGAGGGTGAGCTCGTTCGCATCTCGGCCGAGGTCGACCCCGACCTCGAGATCACCGAGATCACCGACCGCGTGGTCAAGAGCGGCGGCCCGGCGCTCCTGTTCGAGAACCCGAAGGGCTCCTCGCACCCGCTTCTGATCAACCAGTTCGGCACCGAGAAGCGGATGTGCCTGGCCTTCGGCGTGCGCAAGCTGGACGACCTGGCCGCCAAGCTCGGCGAGATCCTCGAGCTGCAGCCGCCACAGGGGCTCGTCGACAAGGTTCGCTCGCTCGGGAAGCTGAAGTCGATCGCCGACTCGATGCCGAAGGAGGTGTCGAAGGGCGCGTGCCAGGAGATCGTGCTCACCGGCGACGACGTCGACCTCGACCGGCTCCCGATCCAGCGCTGCTGGCCGCTCGACCCGGCGCCTTTCATCACGCTGCCCGCCGTGATCACGAAGGACCGGGAGACCGGCGTCCGGAACGTCGGCATGTACCGGATGCAGAAGATCGACCGCCGCTCGACGTTCATGCACTGGCAGATCCACAAGGACGGCCGCGCCGACCTGCGCGCGGCGCCGGACGGGCGCATCCCTGTCGCCGTCGCACTCGGGCTCGACCCCGTCACCGCCTACTCCGCGAGTGCCCCGCTCCCGAAGCACGTCGGCGAGCTGATGGTGGCGGGCTTTCTCAAGGGCTCGGCGGTCCAGCTCGTGAAGTGCAAGACGGTCGACCTCGAGGTTCCGGCCAACGCCGAGATCGTGCTCGAGGGCTGGGTCGACGGGAGCGATGTGGGGATGGAAGGGCCGTTCGGCGACCACACCGGCTACTACACCCCGGCAGAGGAGTTCCCCATCTTCCGGCTCTCCGCGATCACGATGCGACGCGACGCGATCTACCCCTCGATCGTCGTGGGCAAGCCGCCGGCCGAGGACGAGTGGCTCGCGAAGGCGACGGAGCGGATCTTCCTGCCGGCGCTCAGGATGAGCGTGCCCGAGATCGTGGACTACGACCTGCCCACCGCGGGCGCGTTCCACAACTGCGTGATCGTGTCGATCCGCAAGAGCTTCCCCGGGCACGCCCGCAAGGTGATGCACGCACTGTGGGGGCTGGGGCTCATGAGCCTGTCGAAGTCGATCGTGGTGGTCGACGCGCACGTCGACGTCCACGACTACGAGCAGGTGTTCTTCTACCTCTGTGCGAATGTCGATCCCGCGCGTGACGTCGAGCTCAGCGAGGGGCCGATCGACCAGCTCGATCACGCGACCACGATCCAGGCCTACGGCGGCAAGATCGGCTTCGACGCGACGGCCAAGGGGCCTGCCGAGGGGCGCCGCCAGTGGCCGGCGGAGATCGAGATGACCGCAGAGATCAGGTCGCGGGTGGACGCCCGCTGGGCCGAGCTCGGCCTCCCCCCGGCGTCTTCCGGCGCGGACGTGCAGAATGGTGCGCGAGACCGAACGTTGACACAGCTGTTGCGTCGTTGACAGGCACGCGGCCCGACCGATTGAATCTGCAATGGTGAGGAGCGAGTGACCGAGAACCCCGACGACACGCGCGAGGCCGAGCCGGGCCACAGCCTCTGGCCGATCGGCTTCTCGATCGGGGTCGCAGTCATCCTCGTGGGGCTCGTGATCAGCTGGCCCGCGATGATCGTCGGCGCCGCACTCGCGATCGTCTTCGGCCTCCTCTGGATTCGCGATGCCGCCCGCTCGCATGCCCCGGTCGACTCTGCCCCGGCGCACGCCCTCGTCGGCGACGAGCCGTCGCCCGCACGCGCTGCGGCCGAGGCGGAGCACCTCGAGACGTACGGCCGGGCCGGCTTCCTGACGCTCGCCACGATCGGTCTCGGAGGCGTCATCACCGCCGGTGTCGTCCTCCCGTCGCTCGGCTTCGCGGTCCTGCCGTCGTTCATGGGCGAGGGCGTCGAGTCGAACGACGTCGATCTCGGGCCGGTCACGAACTTCCCGGAGGGCACGTTCGTGATCACCTCGTTCACGGCGAACAAGCTCCAGGGCGACGTCTCCCGGCGGACGGCCTACATCCGCAACAACGGCGTCACCAAGGTCGACGGCACGGACACCCCGAGCTTCACGATCATCTACAGCCGCTGCGTCCACCTCGGCTGCCCCGTGCAGCCGAACGGCCCGAAGTTCGAGGACAAGGCCGCGAAGTACAAGGACGTGACCCTGACGCCGGTGCAGCCCGCGGGCTTCGGCTGTCCCTGCCACGGCGGCGCCTACGACACGGAGGGCAACCGCACGGCCGGGCCTCCCGTGCGCTCGCTCGACCGCTTCGCCTTCTCGATCGTCGACGGGCACCTCGTCCTCGGCAAGCACTTCAGCGTCGGTCACGTCGACGGTGAGGGCGCGGACGCCACGATCACGCGCTACCGGCAGGCCTATCCGGGCGTGCACGTGGACGGCATCGAGCGCTGGCTCTATCCCATACCGGTGCCGGGGTCCTGATCATGGCCAAGTCCGCCCGCCGAGCCCAGATCGACAAGGCCGTGCTCTACCCGCTCGACTGGATCGAGGAGCGCACGGCGCTCGTCGGAGGCGTGAAGTACTTCCTCTTCCGCAACGTCCCGCGCGACATCAACTGGATGCAGACGCTTGGCGCGGCAACGCTGACCGCCTTCCTCGTGCAGGCGACGACGGGCGTCTTCCTCGCCATGTACTACAAGCCCGACCCGGACAACGCCTACGAGTCGATCCAGAACATCACCCACGAGGTCACGCTCGGCTGGCTCGTCCGCGGCATGCACAAGTGGGGCGCGAGCCTGTTCATCATCCTCATGTTCCTGCACATGGGCCGCGTGTTCCTCTTCGGCGCCTACAAGTACCCGCGGGAGCTCAACTGGATCGTCGGCGTCCTCCTGCTCGTCAGCGGCATGCTCGAGGGCTTCACCGGCTACCTGCTGCCCTGGGACCAGACGGCGTACTGGGCGACCGTCGTCGGGATCAACCTCAACGCGACCGCGCCCATCGCAGGCCCGTTCCTGGCTCAGTTCCTGCAGGGCGGGGCCCAGATCGGCCCCGACACGCTGTCGAAGTTCTACTCGCTCCACATGCTGCTGATCCCGGGCGGGATCATGGCGCTGATCCTGCTCCACCTCTACCTCGTCGTCCGGCTCGGCGTCACCTCCCCGCCGTGGTCGCCCGTCGCGGCGGGCCGCAGGCGGGACGAGCCCGCGCCGACCGGCTACGGGGACTACCGCCAGGGCCTCATCCGCGAGCACACGGGAGAGGACAGCTAGGCCGATGGCGAGCAAGCTGCAGCAGGAGAAGCGCGCGGAGTTCAAGCGCTACAAGGAGGACGTCCGCAAGGAGGGGAAGCCGTTCTTCCCCTACGCGATGTACCACGACACGGTCATGTCGCTCGTCGTCGTCGCGGTCATCATCGGCCTCGCGATCATCTGGAAGACGACCTCGGACGGCACCGACGCGGGCCTGCTGGGGCCGCTCTACGCCGACAAGGCCGACCCGGCGACGACGAACTTCGTGCCCCGGCCCGACTGGTTCTTCTACTTCCTCTTCTACCTCCTTCGCATCTTCAAGTGGCCGGAGACGGTCGTGCTCGGCACGGTGGGCGTGCCGACGCTCCTCCTCATCCTCCTGATCGGGCTGCCGTTCTTCGACCGCCGGCCCGAGCGTGCGATCCTGCGGCGTCCCGTCGCCTTCGTCGCCGCCATCCTCGTCGTCATCTCGATGGGCGTCCTCACGTGGAAGGGCGCGACGGCGAAGGAGGCCCTCGGCTCCGAGACGGTGGGGCTCGTGCCCGAGTGGGCGCAGAAGCAGGGCTTTGCAGACAACGCCGACGCCGTCGCGGGTGCGACGCTGTTTGCGGAGTCGGGCTGCCTCAACTGCCACACCTACCTCGGCGCGGGCGGGCAGAACCTCGGCGCGCCCGACCTGTCGGCGGAGGGGGCGAAGGGCCGCGGCATCCAGTGGCAGGTCGACCACCTGACGAACCCGAGCAGCAAGACGCCGGGCTCGCCGATGCCGTCGTTCGCGGCCCTCGGGGAGGACAACCTCAAGCTGCTCGCCACGTTCCTGGAAGCGTCGAAGGGCACAGGGGGCTAGACGGCACGATCGTGAATCCGCTCGCGCGGATCCACGATCGCACGCACGATCCCTGCAGCCGGCGACTTCGTGCCGGGGAAGCGTTTGGCGGAAGGGGCCCGCCGTCTAGGCTCCGACGTGATGCGCGTCTTCCTCGGAGTCACCGGCGCGTCGGGCGCGCCCTACGCGTCTCGCCTTCTGCAGTCGCTTGCCGATGCCGGGTGCGAGGTCGGGCTGGCCGCCTCCTCGGCAGGCATCGAGGTGCTCGCGACGGAGCTCTACGGCGACCCGGCCCTGCCCCGCGACGAGGTGCTCGAGCGCTTCGTCGGCGCCGCGAGCGGCCAGGTGACGGTGTACGGGATCGACGACTACTCGAGCCCGTACGCGAGCGGGTCCGCCAAGGTCGACGCGTACGTCGTCTGTCCCTGCTCGATGAGCACCGTCGGCACGCTCGCCACGGGTGCGATGGCGAACCTGATCCACCGGGCCGCGTCGGTCGCGCTGAAAGAGCGCCGCAAGCTCGTGCTCGTGCCGCGCGAGACGCCGCTCTCGTCGATCCACCTCCGTGGCCTCGCGACGCTGCACGAGGCCGGTGCAGTGATCCTCCTCGCGGCTCCCGGCTTCTACCACGGCGCGAAGACCATCGATGATCTCGTCGACTTCGTCGTGGCCCGCGCGCTCGACCAGATCGGGATCGACAACACGCTCATCCCGCGCTGGGGCGAGAGATGACACACAGGAGCCGTAGGCTCGACGGAGGCTCCCCAGGAGCGGAGGGGCCGGCTCCGCCGGCGCCGGAGCGGGGATTCGACGCGGGAAGGCTGGAGCCCGAGGGCGTCCGCCGGATGTTCGACCGGATCGCGCCGGTCTACGACGTCATGAACCGCGTCATGACGATCGGCCTCGACCGGAAGTGGCGGCGGCTCACGGTCGAGGCGGTAGTCCAGCCCGGCGCGCGCGTGCTCGACGCCTGCTGCGGCACGGGTGACCTCGCCGTCGCGGCGGAGCGGGAGGGAGGCATCGTCACCGGCCTCGACTTCTCCGGCGAGATGCTCGCCCGGGCGCGGCGCAAGTCGGCCACGATCGAATGGGTCCAGGGCGATGCCCTGGCACTGCCCTTCGAGGACGGGAGCTTCGACGCGGCCACCGTCGGCTTCGGCATCCGCAACGTGGCCGACCTCGAGGCGGGGTTGCGGGAGCTCCGCCGGGTGCTGCGTCCTGGTGGCCGGCTCGCGATCCTCGAGATCACGCAGCCGCGGGGTGCCCTGAAGCCCTTCTTCTCCCTCTGGTTCGACCGGGTCGTCCCGCTCCTCGGGCGCGTGCTCCCGGGCGGGAAGGCGTACACCTATCTCCCGGCGAGCGTGCGCCGCTTCCCGGGCGCGGAGGATCTCGGCCGCGCTGATCGACGCGACCGGGTTCGAGGGCACGCGCTTCCGCCTCTTCGGAGGCACCATCGTCGCGCTCCATACGGCGACCGCGCGGTGAGCGCGACGCTCGACATCGTTCGCGGGGCCCCCGGCCTCGCCGACTACCTCACAGGCGTCGAGGAGCTGCTGGAGCGCTCCGTCGCCGGCCATCCCGGCCTCGTCGCCGAGATCGGCGCCGACGCGCTCACGGCGGGCGGCAAGCGCCTGCGGCCGATGCTCACGTTCTTCTCGGCGCCGGCCGGCACGAGCCCGCCGGTGGCCGCCGGCGCTGCGGTCGAGCTCGTCCACATGGCGACGCTCGTGCACGACGACCTCATCGACCGGGCCAGCGTCCGTCGGGGGAGGGCGGCGGCCTGGACGGCGCACGGCGCCGACGCCGCCCGGGCGGCCGGCGACTACCTCTTCGCGCGCGCCTTCTCCGAGCTCGCGGCGCTCGGCGACGTCGACGGCGTCGCGATCCTCGCGGACGCCTCGCTCGCGCTCGCCCGCGGCGAGGCGCTGCAGCGGCGTCAGCGGCACGACCCCACGACGACGGTGGAGAGCTACCTCGAGCGCTGCGCCCTCAAGACGGGCAAGCTCTTCCAGGCCTCCTGCCTCCTCGGCGGCGGCTCGGGCGACTACGGCCGGCTCCTCGGCGTCTCATTCCAGATCGTGGACGACATCCTCGACTGCGCGGGGGACACACTGCAGACGGGGAAGGTGCCGGGCACCGACCTCCGGGACGGAACGCCCACCCTGCCGCTCCTCCTGGCGGCGGAGGAGGACGAGGTGGTTCGGGCGGCCGTCGCCGGTGGCCCGCTCGAGGGCGTGCTCGTGCGCGTTGCCGCGAGCGGCGCGTTGGAGCGCTCCCGGCAGGTGGCCCTCGACTACGCTACGAGGGCGAGGGCAAGCCTCGCCGACGAATCCCGGCGGCACGAGCTCGAAGCGCTGACGGACGCTGTCGTCGAACGCAACCGATAGGGCTCAGGCGCATGGCACTCCTCGACCGAACTTCGACGCTGGCTCCGATCCGAGCGAAGATCGAGGCCGGTGAGCGTCTCGACCTCGACGACGGCATCTCGATCCTCGAGTCGGACGACCTGCTCGAGATCGGCGAGCTGGCCGATCTCGCGCGCCGCCTGCGCGGCGGCACGGACGAGGTCTCGTTCGTGCAGAACCTCTATCTCAGCCAGACGAACGTCTGCCGCGTGAAGTGCAAGTTCTGCGCGTTCGCCGCGACGCAGAAGCAGGCCCACGCCTACACGCGGACGACCGAGGATCTCGTTTCGGATGCGGTCGAGCAGCACCGGCTCGCCGGCTTCACCGAGATCCACATGGTCAACGGGGAGAGCCCGCACATCGGCTTCGACTTCTACCTGGACACCCTGCGCGCGCTCAAGGCAGCGCTGCCGGACGTGCACCTGAAGTGCTACACGGCCTCCGAGGTGCACCACATGACGACGCTCTCGGGGCTCACGCACGAGGAGGTGCTCCGTGAGCTGCACGCGGCCGGGCTCGGCTCGCTGCCCGGCGGGGGCGCGGAGATCTTCGCCGACCGCGTTCGCGCCCTCGTAGCACCGGGCAAGGAGCACCCTGACATCTGGTTCCACGTCCACGACACGGCCCACCGCATAGGGATCCCGACGACGTGCACGATGCTCTACGGCCACGTCGAGACGTACGAGGAGCGGATCGACCACCTCCTCCGCCTCCGAGACCAGCAGGACGCGACGGGCGGCTTCGTGGCATTCGTGCCGCTCGCGTTCCATCCCGAGAACACCGTCTTCGAGCGGCGCGGGTTCCGGCACACAACCGGCTCCGAGGACCTCAAGATGCTGGCCGTCTCGCGCCTCATGCTGGACAACTTCCCGAACATCAAGGCGTACTGGATCATGATGGGCATGCCCCTGACCGCAGTCGGGCTGCATTTCGGCGCCAACGACGTCCAGGGAACGGTGATGCGGGAGACGATCTTCCACGCGGCGGGCGCCCGCACGGAGACGGAGCAGAAGGTCGAGCAGCTGGTGCGCTTCGTGCAGGAGGCGGGCCGGATCGCCGTCCAGCGCGACTCGCTGCACCGGTCGCTGAGGCGGTTCGACGCGGCATGAGCGGGAGCGGCACGTGATCAGGCTCGGCCGGATCAGCTACGTGAACATGGCCCCGGTGTTCCACAGGCTCGCGTACGACGTCGAGGAGATCACCGGCGTGCCGACGGAGCTGAACCGGATGGTGCTCGACGGCGAGCTCGACATCGCGCCGATCTCGTCCATCGAGTACGCGCGGCATGCGGGCTCGCTGAGGCTGCTGCCCCGCCTGTGCGTCTCGTCGGAGGGCGCGGTCGACTCGATCCAGCTCGTCACTCGCGTGCCGTTCGGCCGCGTGCGCTCGGTCGCGGTCACCCCGGAGAGCGCGACGTCCGTCGTCCTCACGCGCGTGCTTCTGCCCGGGGCGGAGATCCGCTCATTCGAGGACGACGCCGACGCGAAGCTCCTGATCGGCGATGCGGCGCTGAAGAGCGCTTTCGAGGACCCGACTCCGCACTACGACCTCGGCCGCCTCTGGCTCGAGAAAACCGGGCTGCCGATGGTCTTCGCCGTCTGGGCCGCTCCCGAGCCGGTCGTGGACGGGATCTCCGACCTCGAGCATGCGCTCGTCGCGTCGGTCCGGCTCGCGCGGTCCGAGCCCGAGGTCCTCGCCTACGAGGCCAGCGAGCGCTACGGCTATCCGCCCGGCTTCCTCGCGCGGTACTTCGAGAAGCTCCGCTACAGCTTCGGCCCGCGTGAGCGAGCCGGCTTCTACACGTTCCTCGAGATGGCACGGGACGTCGGCGAGCTGCACCGCGTGCCCGAGCTCCGCTTCGCCCGGGACACGGAGGTTCGATTGTGAGGCGGCGGCTGTGACGATCGCGGTCGACCGGCCTACGGTCGCGGCCATCCTCGAGAGGGCACTCGGGGGCGAGCGCATCTCCGACGATGACGCCGCCACGCTGCTGCGCTCGCGCGACCTCGTCGCGGTCGGACGCGTCGCGAACGAGATCCGCAACCGGAAGGTCGACCCCGGCCGCGTGACCTTCATCGTCGACCGGAACATCAACTACACGAACGTGTGCGTCACCGACTGCGACTTCTGCGCCTTCTACCGCAGCCCGGGCGACACGCGAGAGGGCTACCTGCTCCCGAAGCCGGTCATTTTCAAGAAGATCGAGGAGACGCTCGCCATCGGCGGCACCGGTGTACTCATGCAGGGCGGCCACCACCCGGATCTCGGGATCGAGTACTACGAGGATCTCTTCCGTTCGATCAAGAGCCGGTACAAGATCCACCTGCACTGCCTTTCCCCGCCCGAGATCCAGCACATCTCGCGCCGGTCGCACCTCACGACCTGGGAGACGCTGTCGCGGCTGCGCGACGTCGGGCTCGACTCGCTCCCGGGCGGCGGCGGCGAGATCCTCGTCGACCGCGTGCGCGACATCATCGCGCCGAAGAAGACGACCTCGGACGAGTGGCTCGACGTCATGCGCCACGCCCACCGGCTCGGCATGTCGACGACGGCCACGATGATGTACGGGCACGTCGAGACGCTGGAGGACCGCGTCGAGCACATGCGGCGCGTGCGCGAGGTGCAGGACGAAACCGGCGGCTTCCGTGCCTTCATCTCCTGGACGTTCCAGCGCGACGGCAACCGCCTCGACGAGGTCGTCCGCGACGAGGACATGCCGACGTCGTTCGACTACCTCCTCACGCAGGCCGTCTCGCGGATCTACCTCGACAACGTCCCCCACATCCAGTCGTCGTGGGTCACGCAAGGGCTGAAGATCGGCCAGGTCGCGCTGTCGTTCGGGGCCGACGACATGGGGTCGGTGATGATGGAGGAGAACGTCGTCTCGGCCGCTGGAACGACCCACCGTACCTCCACCGACGAGCTCGTTCACCTCATCCGCGCGCTCGGCAAGACGCCCGTGCAGCGCGACACGCTGTACCGCGACGTCAGAGTGTTCTGAGCCGCCGGACGTCGTGACGGGCCCGCGGCGAGCGGCAGGTCCGGCTCGACGCCGCCGTACGCTCGCCCCTGACGGCGCGGCGAGGTCCGGACCGGGCGCGGCAACACAGCGTGAGCGCGGAGGTCGCCTCCGCCCTGGCCTTCGCCGTCGCCGCGGGCGTCGTGCTCGTCCTGCGACCGCACCTCTCGCGACTGCCGGCGCTCGTCCAGTCGGGCCGCTCGCGCGTCGTCTCCGGTCCGCCTCTCGCCGGCGTCGCCATCTTCCTCGCCGTCGTCGTCTCCGCGCTGGCGTTCCTGCCGCTGGAGGGGGTCTACCGGGGAATCCTGATCGGCCTCGGCGTGATCGCGGTCGTCGGGTTCCTGGCCGACAGCCGCGGCCTCTCTCCGCTCGCCATGTTCGCCGGGCAACTCGCTGCGGCAATCGTGCCGGTGCTGTACGGCGTCTCCATCGACCGCTTCACCTTCCCGCTGGTCGGCGTCGTCGCCGACGTGCCCGACTGGCTGGGGCAGCCGCTCGCCGTCGCCTGGATCCTCGTCTTCGTCCGGCTCGTCGACTTCGTCGACGGCGTCGACGGTCTCGCCGCTGCCGTGTGCGCGCTCGCCTCGGTCGTGTTCGTCGTGCTCTCGCTGCGGCTCGACGACCGCTCCTCGGCGATCCTCTGCGCGATCATCGCCGGCGTGAGCGCGGCCTTCCTCGCGCGCAACTTCTACCCGGCGCGGCTCCTGCTGGGGCACGTGGGCGCGCTCGTCCTCGGCTACCTCGTCGGCGTGGTCACGCTCGCGGGGCTGCTGAAAACGGCCGCGGTCGTGGGCGTTTTCTTCCCCCTCGCCGTGCTGGCCGTGCCCGCCCTGGACGCATCTCTCGTCTTCCGGCGCCGGTTCGGCGCCGATCCTGGGCGCGGATGCCCAGGACGTCGAGCGCGGCCTGCCGGGCTCGAGTCGCCGCGTCCAGGAGGTGCTCGTCCTGTGGGTGGCGATCGTGGGGGCATGTGCCGTCGCCTCGGGTGTCATCGCGTTCCGCGCCCATGGCACGTGGCACGCGGGACGCACGTCGGTCGTCGTCGCGCTCGCCGTGGTCGCGCTCGTGTCGTCGGCCTACGTGATCGTGCTGCTCGAGGCTACGCGGCGGACGAGGCGCGCCGCCGGCAGGGCGGCTGGGAGCGCGACGAACGGCGCTTCCTCGTCCCCCCGGAGGACGTGGGCGTCGCGACGCAGCCGGACGAGCTCGCTCCCGGTGGCGAGGCGATCGCGATGGCCCGCTCGGCCGGCCTCACGACGCACCGCTCCACCGACGTGACCCTGCGCGCGCTCGACCTCGCAGTCTCGGCGACGGCGCTGGCCCTGCTGCTCCCTGTCATCGCAGTCATCCTCGGGCTCGTCCTCGTGACCTCCGGACGGCCGCTCTTCTACGCCGGCGAGCGGGTGGGCTGGCACGGGCGCATGTTCACGATGCGGAAAGTGCGCACGCTCGTGGACGACGCCGACACCCGCATCGGCCGCTACTACGGCGCGGCGCTGGACCAGCGGCTCGGAACCGAGGTCACCCGTCTCGGCCGCGTGCTGCGGGCGACCATCTCGACCAGATCCCGCAGCTCTGGAACGTGCTCAAGGGCGACATGTCCGTCGTGGGGCCGCGGCCGCTGCGCCCTCGGTTCTTCGAGGAGCTCTGCGAGGAGATCCCGCCGTACTGGCAGCGGCTCACGGTGCGGCCTGGCCTGACGGGCCTCGCCCAGATCCGGGTCGATCGCGGCATCGGCTGGGACGAGAAGCTGGCACACGACCTCGAGTGGATCGCCGACCGCTCGATGCGGTTGTACCTCCTCACCGCGGCGCAGACGGTGTGGCGGATCGTGGTCGCCGTGGGGCGAGCTGCGTGGCCCGGTGGCTAGACGAGGCTCCGCGAGAGGGCCGGTAGGGTTCCGCCATGTGCGGGATCAGCGGCATCGTCTCGTCGACCGGCGCCGCGACCGAGGCTCGTGCGGCCGCATGTGCGCGACGCTCGCGCACCGGGGGCCCGACTCGAGCGGTGTCGTCGCGGACGGGACGTTCGCCCTCGCCGCGCGCAGGCTCGCGATCATCGACCTCGAGTCCGGCGATCAGCCCACCCGGAACGAGGACGGGACGGTGCACGTCGTCCAGAACGGCGAGATCTTCAACTACGAGGACCTGCGACGGCCCGCGCGGGACGGGCACGTCTTCGGTCCCACGGCGACACAGAGGTGCTGGCGCATCTCTACGAGCAGCACGACGACGGATTCGCGGCCCGCCTGCGCGCCATGTTCGCCTCGCGATCTGGAGCTCGCGGTAGCGTCGGCTCGTGCGCCCGGACGTTCGATCAGCCGCTGTACTCAGCGAGGCGGCGAGCTCTGCTTCGCGTCCGAGCTCCGCGCCCTCCACGGGCGAGGTCGACGTCGGCGCGCTGGAGCCTTCTCGCCTTCAACGTCATCCGGGGCCGCTGAGGATCCTCCGTAAAGCCGGGAGAGCACCGCTCGGCCACCTCCTCGGCTAGCCTCACGGCAAATCGCACGATGCGCTACGCCGCCTCCTCGCCATCTCGCGATCCTGCTCGCGCTCGTCGGCGGTGCCGCGGCGGCAGCCCAGCAGCGCACGCTCTGGCCGGGCGTCACCTTCGAGACGGGCGTGCAGTTCACGCCGAACGGCCCGGTCGCGATCAACGTCCTCACGGGCCTACATCTTCACGGGCTTCCGCGCCGTTGCGGACGACGACGCCCGCCCGCGCCGGGCGGGACGACGCACGATCGCTCCCGTCCGCCCGCTCGCCCCGCCGTCCTCTCCAACGAAGACGCTCACGGGCACCGAGACCCTCACGGCGATGCAGCGGCGCACTGCTGCATCCGCGACCGCGGCCGGCGTCAACGGCGACTTCTTCTCCGTTGCCTCGATCCCGAGCGGTTCGTGCCTCGGGACTCCCGAGCGGCGTCCTCGTGCGCGAGAGCCAGATGGCGAGCCCGCCGTCGGACGAGCGTGCGAGCGCGGGCCTGCTGACCGACGGCACCCTCGACGTTCGCCGCGTCTCGTTCGTCGGCACCTGGCAAGGCGCCGGGATCCGGCGCACGCTGACGAAGTTCAACCGCCCGCTCCCCGCCGCCGGAGGGATCGCTCTCTACACCGACGCGTGGGGCCCCACGGCGCCGGCGGTCGCTGGCGCCACGGCGGCGATCCTGTTCCCGTTCCCGCCGCGATCCCGAACACGGACCTCGCGGCACCGGTGGCCGAGCTTCGCGCCGGCGGCGCCGCGGTTCCGATCCCGCCGGGCGGCGCGGTCGTCGTCGCCACTGGTGCGGCCGCGGCCGCGCTGGCCGCCGAGGCGCCCGTCGGCCAGCCGGTGACGCTGCGGCTCCTCTTCAAGCCCGACTGGCCGGGCGTCGTTGCGGCCATCGGGGGCGGGCCGCAGATCGTGCGCGACGGCGGCGCCGTGTTCCGCGCGGGCGAGCTCTTCACCCCGAGCCAGCTCAACCCGCGCGCGCCGAGGAGCGCGATCGGCCAGCTTGCCGACGGCCGGATCGTCCTCGTCGCCGCCGACGGACGCCAGCCCGGCTACTCGGTCGGGATGACGAACTTCGAGCTCGCACAGACGCTCGTCCGCCTCGGCGCCGTCACCGGCATGGCGTTCGACAGCGGCGGCTCGACCACGATGGCGTTCGACGGGACGTTGCTGAACCGTCCGTCCGGGCCCGAGCGGCCGATCTCGACCGCGCTCGAGTTCCAGTACACGGGCGTCTTCGTCCAGCCCGCCGTGGCCGTCGTCTCCCCCGACGGTGACGGCGTCCGCGACCGTCAGAGCCTGCGGTACAAGCTCGTGCGGCCGTCGACGGTGACGGTGCGGCTGACCGCGCCCGACGGCTCGGTCGGCTTCGAGGAGACAGGAGAAAGGCAGCCGGGCGCCTACGCGGTCGCGTTCCCGCCCGCCACAGCGGCGCCGGCGCCTGGCGCATCACCGCGGCCGCATCGACCCGCGACGACCGCAGCCGCCGACGGTCCGGCGCAGGGACGCCGGAAGCTGACGGTCTCCGCGACCGACGACGTCGGCCTGCCCTCGGAGACGGATGCCGTCCTCTCCTGGTCCCCGTTCGACCGTCGGGTTCCTTACGGCCCGAGCCCGCCAGGTTCCTGCCGACGGACGGCCGCCGATCGGTCCTGATCCGGCTGGCGGCAGGAGCGGGCAGCGCGGGTCGTCGGACGCCATCCGCTCGGGCGTCCGCTGCACACTCGATAGTCTCCGTCGACGCGCCGTGTCGCCTGGCCCGAGAGCGGCGCTCCTCGACTCACGGTCTCACGGTCGAGACCGCCGTCGAGGCCCGGCGAGGTCGTCCGCACACTCGCGACGCGCCGGTACGCACCCGGCCCACAGCGGGTCGTCTGGAACGGGCTCTCTCGACCGGACGCCGCATAGCGCGCCGTCAGGTGGAACGTAGTCGTCCGCGTGCCGGGGTGGCGAGGACGAGCTGCGGCCGCGTCTGCGTCATCGAACCACATCTCGCGGACCGCCAGCCTACCGCAACCTCGCATCCAGGCGAGGGGCCGTAGGGCGCGCCGGAAGTAGAGTGTCGCGGTGCCCGTCGCCTCGTTCACGAGCACGTTGACCCAGCTCGTCGGGGACTACGGGCTCTACGCCGTCTTCCTCCTGATGCTGATCGACGCGGTCTTCCCCGCCGGCAGCGAGATCGTCATGGTCTACGGGGGCGCAATCGCCTCGGGCGCGATCGCGGGCGCGTCCGTGACCCTGTTCGGCTACACCTTCGAGCCGGGCCTCGCCGCGTATCTCGCGATCGTCGCCGCCGGTACGATCGGCTACCTGGTCGGCTCGCTGATCGGGTGGGAGATCGGGTCCCGGGGTGGGCGGCCCTACCTCGAGCGGCACGGACGCTGGCTCCACCTCGACCACGCGAAGCTCGAGCGCGCCGAGGCGTGGTTCGAGCGCTGGGGCGACTGGGCGGTGCTGCTCGGCCGGCTCATGCCGGTCGTGCGGTCGTTCGTCTCGATCCCGGCCGGAATCTTCGAGGTGCCGCTGCGCCGCTACACGATCCTGACCTTGGTCGGATCGGCGATCTGGTGCTTCTTCTTCGCAGGCATCGGCTGGGCTGCGGGCGCGAGCTGGGAGACCTTCCACCGCTTTACGCGGACGTCGTCGTCGGCGCCGCGATCGTCTGCCGTCGGATGGCTCGCCTGGCGCTTCGTCCGAAGCGGCGGGCCGCGCGCGCGTGATCATGCCGCCGGCCGTCGGCTCCGCGACTGTCGGAGGGTACACTCGGGCGTCGTGATCCCGCTCGTCGACGTGAAGGCGCAGTACGCGCCACTCATTCCCGCGCTCAAGGAGCGGTTCGCGGAGGTACTCGAGTCGGGCCGGTTCATCTTCGGTCCCGAGGTCGAGGCGTTCGAGCGCGAGTCGGAGGCCTACCTCGAGGTCCCGCATGCAATCGGCGTCGCGAACGGCACGGACGCGCTCGTCCTCGCGCTCGAGGCGATGGGGATCGGCGCCGGCGACGAGGTGATCTGCCCCTCGTTCACGTTCTACGCCACGGCCGAGGCGATCGCCCGGGCCGGGGCAACCCCGGTGTTCGCCGACATCGACGCCGCGACGCTCAACCTCGACCCCGCCGACGTCGCCGCGCGCATCACGCCCCGCACGAGGGCGATCATGCCGGTGCACCTGTTCGGCCGGCCGGCGGCGCTCGAGGAGCTCGGACGCCTCGGCCTGCCGCTCCTGGAGGACGCAGCGCAGGCCTTCGGTGCGCCGGGCGTCGCGAGCGCTGGAGTCTGCTCGACGTTCAGCTTCTTCCCCACGAAGAACCTGTTCGCGCTCGGGGACGGCGGGCTCGTCGCGTGCCGGGACGACGAGGTGGCCGAGCGCGTCCGGATGCTCCGCTTCCACGGCTCGCGCGACAAGCAGACGTTCGAGCTCGTCGGGACGAACTCGCGACTCGACGCGGTTCAGGCCGCGGCGTTGCGCGTCTTCCTGCCCCACCTCGGGGCTGGAACGACTGCCGCCGCGAGGCCGCCGCACGCTACGCCGAGCTCGGCCTCGGCGAGGCAGTCGACCTGCCGCTCGACGAGCCGGGCCACGTCTACCACATGTACGTCGTGCGGACGCCCGACCGCGCAGCCATCGCGGCCGCCCTGCAGGCGGCCGACATCGCGTCGGCGTCGTACTACGTGACGCCCCTGCACCTGCAGCCTGCGCTGCGCTACCTCGGGTACGGGCCGGGCTCGCTGCCGGAGACCGAGCGTGCGGCGGCGGACAATCTCGCCCTGCCGATGTGGGGCTGCATCGAGGCCGACGTGCAGGAGCGGGTCGTGGCCACGGTGCTGAAGGCGCGAGAGGCCGACAGCTTGCTGTCGTCTTCTCGCTGATCTACGGTCACAGGACACCGTGCGCACGCCGTTCACTCGACACGCGTTGTGGCAGGTAGCGGCCGACGCGGGCATCATCGCCCTCGCCTGGGTCCTGGCGTGGCTGTTGCGCTTCGACCAGGGCAGGCCGGTCTACTACGACCGGTATCTCGACTGGCAGATCATCCTCATCGTCGTCGCGATCCAGCTGAGCGTCTTCGCGCTCGCGGGCTTCTACCACCGCTGGTGGCGGTACGTCTCGACCCGGGACATGTGGTCGGCGCTGCGAGGCGTCTCACTCGCATCGCTCGCGACCTTCGTCATCTTCACCCTCTTCGAGTTGCATCCGGCCCGCGTGCCGACCGGCGTCTGGTTCATCGACCTGCTCCTCTGCCTCGCGTTCGTGGCCGGCTCGCGACTGGCCGCGCGGACGCTCCTCGAGCGGCCGCTCCCCGGGCAGGTCGTCGCGCGCGGCAAAGAGGCGCTGATCGTCGGAGCCGGCGACGCTGCCCAGCTCGTCATCAAGGAGATGCTCCGGAACCCCGGGCTCGGCTACACGCCGATCGGGATCGCCGACGACGACCCCCGCAAGCGCAACCTGCGCCTGCACGGCATCCGCGTGCTCGGGACGATCGCCGACCTGCCCCGGCTGATCCGCGACCGCCGCCCGGACGAGGTGCTCATCGCCATCCCGTCGGCGTCGGGCGAAGTGCGCGCGAGGATCGTCGAGAGCGCGCGCGCCGCCGGCCTGCCGGTGAAGACCCTGCCTGGCCTTGCGGAGCTCGTGAGCGGCGACTCGGACCTGGCCACCCAGCTGCGGCCCGTCGAGGTCGAGGACGTCCTCGGCCGCGAGCCGGTCGAGGTCGATCTCGAGGGCATCGCCGGCTACGTCACCTCGGAGGTCGTGATGGTCACCGGCGCGGCCGGCTCGATCGGCTCCGAGCTCTGTCGGCAGATCGTCGCGCTCAAGCCGCGCACCCTGCTGATGCTGGACAACACCGAGACCGGGCTGCACGAGTCGTTCAGCTCGTTGCGATGCCCGGTCCGGCAGCCGGCACTGCCGATCGTCGCCGACGTCAAGGACGGCCGGATCGAAGCGGTCTTCGCACGCTACCAGCCGAGGCGGTGTTCCATGTCGCCGCCTATAAGCACGTGCCGATGATGGAGCATCACCCCGACGAGGCCGTGCGCGTCAACGTGCTGGGCACGGCGATCGTCTCCGATCTGGCCGCGCGGCACGGCGTCGAGCGCTTTGTGTTCATCTCGACCGACAAAGCCGTGAACCCTCGATGATGGGGCACCAAGCGCTGGGCGAGTGCTGATGCTGTCGAACGCTGAGCAAGCGCGGGCGGTCGGCGGCGCACGCTGTTCACCGCCGTGCGCTTCGGCAATGTCCTGGGCCGCCGGGTCGGTGATGCCGACCTTTGTGCGCCAGATCGAGCAGGGTGGGCCGATGACGATCACGCACCCGGAGATGACGCGCTTCTTCATCAGCATCTCCGAGGCGGTGCAGCTCGTGGTGCAGGCGGCGACCATGACCGAAGGCGGGGATATCTTCATGCTCGACATGGGCCAGCCGATCCGGATCGAGGATCTGGCGCATAAGATGATCCGCCTGCGCGGCCTGCGCCCCGGCCCGGATATCCCGATCATCTCAGCGGCGCCGGCCGGGCGAGAAGCTGCACGAGGAGCTCGTCGGCGACGGCGAGGTCGTGACGCCGAGCCCGCATCCGAAGATCGAGCGAATCTCACGGCCGCCCGTCGAGGCCCGCTGGCTGGCGGACGAGTTGGCCACCCTCGAGCGCCTCGTCGACGAGGGCGACACGCTCGAGCTCGTCGGGGTGCTCAACCCGCATCGTCCGGGAGCCACGGCGGGCGCCGGTCGCCGCAGTACCGTCTCCGGCGACCGGCTGAAGCCGGGCGCCGGCCAGTTCGTTATAAGCTTCGCTTATGGACACGCGACAGCTGGCGGCGTTCTGCGAAGTCGTCGAGCGGCGGAGCTTCTCGCAGGCGGCGGAGCGGCTCGGGGTCACGCAGCCCGCCGTCTCCTTGCAGGTGCGGGCGCTCGAGAAGCGGCTCGGCACCCAGCTGCTCGATCGCTCGGGCCGCCGGGTCGAGCCGACAGAGGCCGGCCTGCGCCTCTTCCGTGGGGCGCAGAGACTGCTCCAGCTCGAGGAGCAGATCCTCGCAGAGGTGGCCTCGGAAGAGGCGGGCGCGCTCACGGGGGAGCTTTCGATCGGCGCCTCGACCGGGCCCGCCGCGGTCGTGGTGCCCGTGCTGCTCTGCGAGTTCCAGCTCCGGCATCCGGGCCTGCACGTTTCCCTCGAGGTGTACGACACCCAGACCGTCGTCGACCTCGTCGCCGACCGCGGGCTCGAGCTCGGAATCGTCGGCGCGGCCCGCCGTCACCGGGCCGTCCGCTTCGAGCCCATCCTGCGCGACGAGGTGATCCTCATCCGCCCGCCCGACCACCCTTTCGCGGGCCGCACCGTCACCGTCGACGAGCTGAGGCAGGAGACGCTGATCCTCATGCAGGAAGGCGCCGGCGTGCGGCAGGTCGTGGAGGACGAGCTGCGCGCCCGGGGGGTGCGGCTGCGCGATCTCGCCGTCTCGCTCGAGCTCGGGCTGCAGGAGTCGGCCCGGAGCGCCGTGCTGGCAGGCTACGGCGTCACGTTCATCTCGCGGAGCGCGGTCGAGTCGGATCTCGTGGCCGGAACGCTCGCCGAGGCGCGACTGCAGGGGATGGACGCGACCCGCGAGATCTCGCTCGCGCGCGGCTCCGGGCGGGCGCCGACGCGGGCGGCCGAGGCGTTCGTCGCCTTCGTCCGCGAGCGCTCGGCGCAGCCGACGCTGCGTGCTCGATAGACGCGGTCGGGCGGCCTGCGTGGCACCGACCACGCGCCGCAGGCTGACGACGCCTGCCACCTGGCCGTCGTCGGAGAGCACCGGGAGGTGCCGGAACCCGTGCTCGAGCATCACGCGGGACGCTTCCTCGCAGTCCATCTCCGCCGAAGCGGTCACGGGATCAGGGGTCATCCACTCCCGCACGCGTGCTTCGCTCGTGTGGACACGGGCTGCCATCGCCTTGAGGAGGTCGCGCTCGGTGAGAATGCCGATGAGCCTCCCGAAGTCCTTGACCACGACCGCTCCCACGTTCAGCGCCGTCATCCGCTCGGCCACCTCGCCGAGCGTGTCCTCGGGCGCAACCTCGATGAACTCGGGGCGCATGACGTCGACGATCCGCGGCACAACGCCATTCTAGCCGGTTGCAGCATGACCTTATGAATAAGACAGTCTAATGTCGTGAATAAGTAGAGCGTGGTAACCTGGGGCAATGCAGCCGGCGGCCGGGTTCGACGTGCTCGTGATCGGCAGCGGCGCAGCCGGCCTGGCGGCCGCCGTCGCGGCGGAGCGTGCGGGTGCCCGCGTTGCGCTCGCGACGAAGGGGTCGATCCAGGCGAACAACTCCTCGAAGGCCCAGGGCGGGATCCAGGCCTCGTTCGGCGAGGACGACTCGCCCGACCTTCACGCCGAGGATGTCATCCGCTCCTCGCACGACACCGCCGATCCGCGCCTCGTCGCCGTCCTGACGGGGGACGCGCAAGCGGCCATCCACTGGTTGGAGGAGCTCGGCTGCGAGTTCACGCGACAGAACGGCGGCTACCGGCTCGCGCGCTGCGGTGGGGCCTCGCGCAAGCGGCTGCTGCAGGTCGGCGACCGGACCGGGCACGCGATCACGAAGGCTCTCCGGGAGGCGCACGAGGGCGGCAGCGCGACGACGTTCGCACACCACGCGCTGCGCGAGCTCGAGCCGTCGGCGTCCGGTTGGCGCGCCGTGTTCGACCTGAAGGACGGGAGCGCGTCGACGATCGACGCCTCCACGATCGTCCTCGCCGCCGGCGGACGTTGCTACGCCGAGGCCGAGCGCCGCCACGAGCTCTCCACGAACCACCCGAACGCGACCGGCGAGGTGACCCGGATCGCGCTCGACGCCGGCGCGGAGGCCCGGGCACCTCGACGCGCTCCAGTACCACCCGAACGGCGGCGCCTGGCCGGTGACGATGCAGGGCTACTCCATCCCGGAGACGACGCGAGCGTACGGCGCGGTGCTGCTCAACGCCGAGCGCGAGGAGTTCACGGACTCGCTGGGAGCTCGTGACGTGGTGTCACAAGCGATCTTCGACGAGGTCGAAGCCGGGCGCGGTGTCGAGACACGGGACGGCCGCCCGGCGGTCTACCTCGACACGACGCGGATTCCCGAGGCCGACGCGGACGTGTCGCTCCCGTACATGCTGCGGCGCTACCGCGGCGCCGGGATCGACCCGCTCACCGAGCCGCTCCTCACCTACCCGGTTCTCCACTACCAGAACGGCGGCCTCGTCATCGACGAGAATGCCGAGACCACGCTCGAGGGGCTGTTCGCCTGTGGCGAGATCTGCCGGCGGCACGCACGGGCGCAACCGCATGATGGGCAACTCGCTGCTCGAGTGCGTCGTCTTCGGGCGCCGCGCAGGCGCGACGGCCTCCGCCGCCGCGCGCTAGATGGGCCGCCACAGCTCAAACCGAAGGAGCACGTGAACCCTTGGAGACACTGAACGCCACATCTACCGGCCTCGAGGACGCAGTCCTCGAGGCGGCGGCCCACCTCTACGTCTGGGCGCTGAGGAGTATGTAACTGAACGAAGCGCGAACAGTAAAAAAAAAAAAAAAACAAAAACAACAACAACACAACACAACAAAACAAAAAAATTACCGTGAAATTCGAGTGACTAGGGTGAACAGTGTTTCCTAGTTTGAGAATGGTGGGCAGCTGATCCGTGATTTGGTTGGAAACGTTGTGCCTGGGTCGGGACCCAACATGTCGGATGTATGGCGTGTCTCCTTGCAACGGTCAAGAGCTAACCCTGCCCTGGTGTCGATTTCGGTCGTGATGATTACCGGCGCAAACGGCTGGTGCGGATCTCGAGATGCTTCGGTAACTGTTCGAGCTGTCCGCTCTTCTGTCTGACCGTGGAAAAGCACTGTCACCACCGAGCTGCCCCCTCCGGCCGTTGACAGCAATTGGTTGGGTTTCGCCCAACCGAGCACAGCTCAGGGCACCTATAAGGAGCAGCTCGAACGGCCGTTCGTTTTTCCGCGCCTGGACTGGGTCCGGGAGGCCGGCGCGAGGGCTTAAGTTCGAACGATTGTTCGTTTTTCGTCGATTCCGGCGCCGTATGGGCAAGGCCTCGCGTTCGAAGGTCCGTGTGCTACTTTCTTCGCAATGTTTCCCAGGCATTTCGGCGACCGCTCGAACGCCAATGTGCCTCCGTGGTTCGAGTTTTCAATGATTCGCTAGCGAGACAACTACTGCATGTAGTAGTAAGGCGTCCGCGCGAGAGCTCGTCGGCTCTTGTTGATAAAGAGGGTTTTCTTTATGTCGATTTGTTTTGGCGTCCGCCGTTTTTGGCGGCCGCTCCTTTTCCTTCGTTCGCGCCTGTGAGTGAGATGAGACGGAAACCGCTCGCCGACTGGCGGCGAATCACGGCCGGACGGCGGAAGCCTGGGCTCATGGAAGCGTTGGGCAGACGACGAATTCTCAACCGGATGGCTTCTATGTTCGACGTTCACGCCGCCGTCGGATGACGGAGCGGCGACCGACGGTCTTCTGCTGGGCGATAGCGCCTGCGCAACCGAATCGCGCGAAGCCGAGCGCGCGCCAGTCGATCTTTATCTGATGCATCCGAGCTCGTCGTCGATGACCGGGCTCACCTCCGACGGAAACACTTTCAAGTGGTAGCTGTCGTCGACGCGCTGGTTCTTTGTGTCGAGCAGCGATGTGAGCGGGTGAGCCGCCTGCAATATTTCCCTCTCATCAACGATGGCGTTCCCGCCGATCGGAGTGCACGCGGCGTGCGCTGGCCACGGTCCCTGCCAAAAGCCAGGTCTGGTTATTCTGGATGCTGGATATTCAACTGCGCCATAGAGCGCTCTCCTCAATCCGCCGGCTCATCTGATTCGCACACCCCGCGGCGTTTGCGAGAACGATTGACCCAGTTGTGTTCTCGACATCGCGCTTCCTGGTGCAAAGAGGGCAAATGCGTACCCTTTGGGTGGCTTCTGTAAGGAGCGCGAGATCCGCGCGACGCCACCGCCTACGGAAAGGCGGCCGTCGAGATCTGCTCCCCGGTGGAGCAAAGCCATCAAGGATTCGCTGGCGATGCACAAACCCGACGGTAGACCCCCACGTCCTCTGCCAATGTCCGTGTGCTATTACCGATGCCAAGGAGCTCGCTGCCAGAGATTGAAGCCACCGCGTGGTCGTGGTGCTCGGCCAATCCGCACGGAGTGCCCACCGAGGGGTGATCGAACTGATATTCCCGCCATCGGAACAGATCGCTTCGCAGGCCGCCCTGGGCGCGATGCCGTCGATCTCCAGGTTCGTCATATCGGGGTGTTCTCGCCCGACGAGAAGGCGATGGCGAAGTCGAACCTCGACGCGCTAGCGACGGCTGGTGGCACCGGTCGAGGGTTCATGATCATATGATGAGTTATTAGTCGTTCCTCGAGGCTTTGAATCAAATTCGCACCAGGCTCTCCGCTTGGAGCTACGCCATTGCGAAGCCGAGTCAGGGCGAGCTCGATTACGGTGCCGGTCAATGTGCGGTTCTTGAGTGCGGCGGCGATGCGTCCACCGTGGGCTATGTGCTCGTTACGCCGCAGAATGCGGTGCAACTCGTGGGTGGTACGACGACGCCGATCCCAGCAAAGGCGGAACGCCCGAACACATCGGTCATCTTGCCGTACTCGACGTGCAACACATTCAAGGCCGATATCAAAAGGGCAAAAGCGGACATCCTCCTCGGTTGCAAGACCGAGGTTTCCGTCATGAGCTCCATGAAGAAGGTCGGCCCCAACGGAGGCCGACGTCTACGATCCTTGGATTCGGTTACCATCCCGACCGCGACGGTCGCGCCTAAGTCTGCGAGTTTCATCTGCACAACCTGTTCGATCAGGCCTGCCTATCGGGAGCAAGCCGTCCTCGAAACGCCTGCTACACATCTACTGACAGGTGGCACGGTTCAATGTCGAACGGATGAGTATGGCAACGGTGCAGAGATGAGATCTCTGATCCTGATTGTGGAAGACGATGACTACATGCGCGTAATGCTCGCCATGGTCTACGCGGCCAGGGTTACGATGTGCTCCATGCTCGCCACGGGCTCGAAGCACGACCTTCGTCAGATGAACGCCAGGGTCCGATCATCACCGATCTCACGATGCCGAAGATGCAACGGGCTGGCAACTGCTCAAGGCGCTCAAGGGCGAAGTCGTGCATGTGCCGACCATCGCGTTGTCGGCGGAACTCGTGTCTCCGGAGAACGTGCGCTTTTTGCAGAAGCCGATCGGCGTGCAGGAACTGCTGAAGCAAATTCACGAAGCCTATCCGGTCTGTCGTGGCGGAGCGAGTCGCTAGTCCTGGCCCGCTCCCGCGCACAGCGGTTCGTTGCCCGGTCTACAACCGACGATTGGCTAACCGGGTGCTTCACGAGTTCGCGGTCTGACCGGGTTGTAGCGCTTTTCGATGCTTCGATTTGCTTGTTGGAGAAACTCGACGGCGCCAGCGGAGCGTAGGCTTCCCGGTTAAAGAGACTACGGTGAGCGGTGATGTTTGGTAGTCGACGTTCGAGCTCTTCGTAGAGATTGATCAGATTGTCGGGGACATCATGCATCTGCAGTACCACATCGAACCTGTCGTCGTCGAGTAGGAGGCGCAGCGCTTCCTTTCCGCTCGTAGCGGTCACGACGTCGTGACCGCGCCCAGCGTCCGCCGATGGCGGTGTGCAGCTACAAGCCGCCGCCGTTCACCACGAGCACCCGGCGCGCGCTCTTTGGGGGCAGGCGAATCGTGCGCAAGTCGAAGGTGGAGGAAGGTACCAACTGCCGTCCGGCAGGACCACGAAGTCTTGTCTTGCCCCAATTGGCTCTCGACGGTGATTCCGCCGTGCATGGCGGTGACGATTCCATGACAGATGGAAGGCCGAGCCCCGTCCCGAACTCCTGATCGGCTCCGTCGTGAGATGGGTCGAAGATACGAGCCATGACGTCGGGCGAGATGCCCGAGCCAGTATCCGTATTCCCGTTACCGCCTCGAACTTGTCGGAGGTCGTTCGAATCTGATTTTGCGGTTTGGCGGTTCGCCCCTCGGGAATCGTTCTCGCGCCGCACTGCACGAAGAGATTGAAGAAGCCGCCAGAGTTCCCAGTTGTTGGCCTGCACGCAGCGGGCATCCGCCCGAGTCTTTGACCAGTTCCGCGCGGTGGCGGATCTCATTCAACGCGATGTCGGCCGCTGATTCGAGCACGCGTACATCCACCGTGCTCAGCGTCTCCTCGTCGGAACGCGAGAACGTTCTCAGATTCGCGCACGATGAGCCGCACGCGCTCCGCCCCTTCGAGTGCCTCGGCCAGCGCCTCTCCCATCTCAAGCCAACCTCGAATGCACGTCATGCAAGAGCTCGGCGCTTCGTCGTTGCTCCCACTGGTGCTTCGAGAGGCCGTAGCGCTTCGCGCACATGGGAACTCGCCGGCCAACGTACATGTTCGCTGCCGCATACGCGAGTGGATCGTCGATTCCGTGCGCGACCCCGGCGGCCAGTGTTCCCACTGAGCCACCATGTGCCAGGTATTCCCAAGCGCGCCTGGCATTCGTCCTGCTCACATCAGGGGTTATGACGCCAGCCCGCCGTACCGCCCTCGAAATCACTGACGGTATCCGAGCGCTCTTCGAGCGTCACCAATTGGCCGTCTCTTCGCAGCAGCTGCAGCGCTAGCGGGGCAGGCGACTGTTGTTCGGCGGCCTGATAGCGCGCGAATGCAGCGGCGCGGTCCTCGATTGGCAAGAGGTCGAGCATCGAGCGACCGATGAGTTCGTCAGGGCTCCGTAACCGAGACAGGCGGCAAAGGCCGCGTTGACGTAGATCACCCGATCGCCCGGATCGGCACGACGCCCCAGCCGGCGCCTGATTGAGCACTTCGCGAAACTGTGTCTGCGTGCGTAGGCAGCCGCGTTCGGGTTCCGGATCTTTGTGTATTCTGCTCCGTACTGGCAGATGGGTCGGTCCGCGGAGCCGGCTCCGCCGGCGGAGGTGCCGAACTGAATGAGGTGCGCCGGGGATGGTGCTGCTCGGCGCGGTGGTGGTAGGTTCGGTTCGATATCTACCTGCCTCGCCCAGATTGACTGCCGCCGCGTCAATGGTTCCGGGATCGGTTCGTGGCCATCCGCGCCGCTGACCATCGCGTCTGCGGCCGAGGTACTCCAGGCTTGGTGGGGGGATCATGGTGAGGATTGTGCAGCTTGAGATGTGGCGTCGATCGACGACAGTGACGCCATGGTCGTCAAATGCTCCGCCCGGTCTATTGCGAGGGCTAGTCGCCGCCAAGGTGTCGGAGAACCACAGTTTTTTAGCCGTGTTTATACTTTCGTCCTATGAAATAAAGGGCCACGGTAAGACGTTCTTCCAGCGAAATGACGGCGCGCGACTGTTCCGGCGTCAAGTTTGGGGGATGATGAGTGATCACCGAGAGATTGAGAAGCGATTGCTCTTGGTCGAGACCACTATTTCCGACGCTCTTTGGCGGAGCTGCTCTGTAACCACGGAACCACGGTTCCGTGGGCGCGTCGAATGGAGTCGAGGCGTTGGAAGTCCTGCGTAGCGGCGGCGCCACCGGCATGATTTGCTCGACTTGATGCTGCCGGTAAAAAATGGCTGGGAGTTTCGGATTGAGCAGAAGCAAGACCCGGCATTGGCTCGCATTCCGGTCATCGCCATATCGGCCGATGTGACGGCGAAGGCGGCAGCCATCGACGCTCGCGCGTTCCTGAAAAGCCATTCAAGTACCTCACCTTGCTGGACACGATCGCCAGGCTCTCCGCGAGGCATCGCCGTCCAGCTCGCCCGCGCCCACGAAGCGACCTGCCCCGTTCGGTCTACTGGTGATCGTCGACGACCAGTCCAGCTAGGCACCTGGACCTCATGCTGGAGGGCGAGTTCGAAGAGATCGCGATCGTGCCGACCATCATGATTTTCGGAAATGGTGCTGGCCGGGACGATATCGATGCCGTTTTTCGTAATATCTGGCGCGTGGTCGAATTGATGCGGAGCAAGTTTATGAGCGCATTCGACTGGACGTCTGGTCTGAAAAGCGGATCATCTTCATGGCGGCAGTACGCTCACCCCTTACGCCGCCCAGTTTCGACGACGGGTAGAACTGAATGCATCGCCAGCTCTTTATCCCGCCCCCATTTTCACGGCCATGCTGCAACTTTGTTGGACGACGCGGTCGATTTCAAGATGAGTCGGTGACCGAGCGCATGTCGTCTCCGTAATTTCTGGGTGACCAAGACGACACCGTTCCCTGACCGAGGGTCTGCCGCACGACTGAAAATTGAGCCACGAAACAACGCGAAGGTCACACCCGCGCCGCCGCGCGGGGGCAGGCCGCTCGCGGCTCGCCGAGGACGAGGGAGCCTGTACACTTCCCGCATGCAACGCGTGCAATACGGGCAGCGGCTTCTGGCGATCTTGGGCCCTTGTCATGCTTTGGTCGGCTCGCGCGAGCGCGAGCGAAACGCTGACCCTCGAGTAAGGGGCGATGTTTACATTACGCGTGAAGCGGTACTGAATGGCACCACGTTGGCGAAAGGCACCGAGCTGGAAATCGCCAACGTAAAGAAAGACGATTCGGGTGCGGTCACCCGTGTCGACTGGAACAGATCGAAGGCGACAAGAAGGTTTTCAAAGCCATCACCCAGACGCCTTGGCCGCGCTCACCGCCGCGCCGAGCGCGACCTCGCCCGCGGGCGATCGCGCCTCGGTTTTCAAGCCAGCGGCGCAGATCCCGCTGATGGCGGCGATTTCGGCGTCAGCGGTGTCGTGTTCGAAGGGAACCGTGCTGCAGGTCGACCGAGTCGAGAAGGAGAAGACGGGCAAGGTGATCAAGCTCTACTTGCGCGAGACCGGCGGTCAGAAACGCCTGATGCGCGGGCTCGGGGTCGACAAGGTGCTCATCGCCCTGTCGCCGGACGATACACCACCTGGCCCGATGGCGCGGTGGGCCGCGCAGTGCAGCTCGGGCCACTGAGCAAGACCATCAGCTCAAGCCAGCAGCAACAAAAAAAAAAAAAAAAACGAAAGCGTATTGCTCAAGGTGCTGGAAGCGGACGA
>CAVTQW010000002.1:0-178985 GCA_963736945.1 uncultured Thermoleophilia bacterium | reverse complement strand
ATATAGAAGCCCTGCAAATCGATCTTTTCTGTTGTCAGTACCGAATAGTGGACGTACATATGTGCGTACGCGCACCGTTCGGCGGAAAAGTCCTGCAAATTGAGCTTTTATGTTGTCAGTGCCGACTAAAATAGACGTACATATGTGGGTACGCGCCCTGCTCCGTCTCGCATCTCCACTGCGGGTCCCTTCCGCGGGGCGCGAAGGGGTGCCAGCCGGCGGCTCTCTCCTGCCCGCCGCCGAGATCGAGAGGCGGTTCCCTCTCTCCGTCCGCGTCGGTAGTCGCGAGCAGGCGCCGCCGTAGATCCCCTGATGTCGGGCCCAAGGCACATAGCGAGGATGAGGACAGGTGAAAGGAGGAGCGCCATGTACGGCCGTCGCAGGATGGCTCTGGCTTTGATCGTTCCGGCCGTCTTTGTCGTTGCTGCCGTGGGCCGGGCGACTCCCTCAGTCGACAGGGACGGGCAGATCGCGTTTGTCCGCAGCGACGACAGAGTCTGGGTCGTCAACCCTGACGGGAGCGGACTGCGTCGCCTGGCGGTCGAAACAGGATCGCTGGCAAGCCTGTCACGACAGCCTGGTCTGCTCCTTCCTGGTCGCCGGACGGGAAGCGGCTCGCGCTCGTCGGCGCCTATCCGCCAGATCAGTTCTCACGGTACGACTACTACGTGTTCATCCGGCGGGCCAACGGCCGTGCCGTGTCGCTTGCCGGCTCGGTTTCCGAAAACGTGGGAAGCCCGCCCGCGTGGTCACCTGAATGGAGGGCCGGCTCGCCTCTCGATTTCGGAGAGGATGTCGACCCGATTGCGTCTGCGCCGCGAGATCGGAGAAAGTGGAGCAGGCACTTCATCCCGGCCAAAGGCTTGGGCGAACTCGGGGGGACGAACCCGGCCTGGGCACCGGACGGAAGCGTGATCTGCATGGACGTAGCGACTCAGTACGACAGCGACGGCTTTCCCGTCTGGGCAGGCCTAGCACTCATCCGCCCTGACGGCAGCCACGCGACACGGCTCACCCGCGCCGGAGCTGACCCCGCGTGGTCTCCTGACAGCAGAAGAATCGTTTTCGCAGGCAAGAACGGTCTCTGGCTCGTCCAACGCGACGGTTCCCACGTGACCCGATCGACCAGAGGCAACGACGCTGCGCCGACCTGGTCTCCGAGCGGGAAGGAGATCGCTTTCGAGCGCTACGGCAATCTATGGCTGGTGCATTCGGATGGAAGTGCCGCGCACTTGCTCATCTCTAACGCTTCCACGCCGAGCTGGCAAGCAACGTATTAAACGCGCTGACGCGTTGGGACTGACCATGGTCTCGACTGCGCCGCACGTCGGAATGTTCGCCGGCACGCAGCCCCGAAACCCCGCGCGGATAGAAAGTGCGGCACGACGCCGAATGACCCGGAACCCGGCGACGGTGGCGGCGGTCGAGCAGCTTCGTTGCGGCGGGCGCGACAGAGAATCGGGCAGCTCTACCTTTACAGATCATGAAACTTATCCCAAGGTCGAAATTCGAATCCTTCACGGCCCATGCGAAATACCTGCAAATCAGGCATATCTGTGCCGCGATAGTTGCCAAGTTGGACACTGATCGTACACGGGGACGTACGCGCGCGCCGGCTCCATTGCACAATCGCTGCCAGCTCAGCGACGAGATCGCGGGGTCGGGAGATTCAGCGGGCCTGTGTCAAGGTCATGGGCTGTGCAAGTTTGGACACCCGTTGCCGCTAGCGGCGGCTGGGTCTATGGCGGAGATGCTCAGTCATCCATTCGGCCGCGTGACATGCCTCTCTAACGGGACGGTCGGGGGAGTCGGTCGACGACCGCTCCCCGGCGGTCGAAGGGAGGCACCGACGGCCCGATCATGGCCAGGTTGTACAAGGGCGCTTCGCAACGCGAAGTCACCCTCGGAGGCAGTTGACTCGTCGCGCGAGACCGCGACAGCGAGGCCGCGCCATCTCGTCGCCGCAGTCGCGGTTGGCGGCATACCGAGCGCGGGACTGTGGATTGGGGCGCCGTAGTTCGAGGTGGCGCGATCAGCGGTTTCCCTGATGGCGTGGTCGGCCTGCGGAGGGAGTATTGGATCGTCGGAGGAGTTGCTTCGCGACATCTGCACAGTTGGCAGCGGCTGCGCGTAGCTCGGGTTTGGAATCCTGGTGACCGCGTTACTGTCCGGTGTGAACGGGGCAACCGCCTCGGATGCAGCCGGATCCCCGCGTACGGATGGCCCGTGAAGCCGTTCGACCATCCTCACCCGATCCGTCGCACCTTCGGTGACCCGCGTACGTGGTTCGACGGGCCGCCCACTGGCCACGGTTCTCACTCGGGCCGGGGGTCCTCTCGTTCGTCACCGGCGTTGACATCGTCGTCCCTGACAGAACGCCCGTCTATCCTGTGTGCTCGGGCACGGCGAGGCTCAGCGGAGCCGCCGGACGGTCATCGTCAAGTCCAGCGATCGCAGTAGCTGGCAGTACTGGCGCATCGTTCCAGCGGTGAGAGACTGGGAGCGTGTCGTCGCCTACACGACGATCCTCGGCAGGGTACGGACAGGCTACGGACACGTTCACTTCGCCGAGTTCAACCAGGTCGACCCATCAACCCGCTCGCCCCCGGTCACCTCACGCCCTATTCGGACCACACATCCCCTCAATCGGTGCTATCGAGATCCGTCGCCCCGGAAGCCCCGACGAGCAGTTGCCCGAACTGGTTGAGGCGACATCGAGCAGTCGTCTCCGTCTGACACCCCGCGCCCCGCCGCCCCCGGAGTGTGGGCAGCCATGCCGACTGCGCCGGCACTGATCACGTGGCGCATCGAGCGCAGAAATGACGGGCGTACCATGCTGCCGGAGCACCGCGCTTGAGCTGCGCCGCGCGCCTGCCCTCGAACGACTCCTACTGGCACTACTACGCCCGCGAAACCCGCCAGAACATGGCCACGTTCAAGCAGCACCGGTACTGGTATCAGGAGGGCGTCTTCCTCTTTCGCCTCGGTGTAGTCGATACACGCAATCTCCCCGACGGCATCCACGCCTCGTCGCGACCGCACGCGACATCCGCGGCAACTGCGCCGAGAGTTCGCGTACCTTCCTCGTCTGAACCGTCCCAGCTGGCCGCCAGTCACACCACAGGCCTGAGGGCCGGACGCTCACGCCGGGGCGGAACACAAGGCCAGCAGACCCACCGAGACGGCACCAGAGAGGACTGGGCCCGGCCATTCGGCCGTTTGCCACAGAAATCCTCGCGTGATCGGCCAGCACCGACTTGCGCACGCGCGCGCACGCGAGGGCGGGTACCCACCCCCCCGTGCGAGCTATCGACCCCGCCACTTCCTCTTCACGCGCGCGCGCGCGCACGCGAGGCGCGGAGGTGAGGCGCGCCGAATCGTGCTCCCCGCGTGGCCCCCCTGTGGCCCCCCCATCCGAGGAGAGTTCGAGAAGATATCTACTCAGCGGAGACCCTCAAACGGCTTGACGGAGCGGATATGTGCTCAACGACCGCATGAACAAAGGATCGGCTGAGAAGGGGGAGCAGAGATGGTAAGGAGGGGGTCAACGGTTCGAGTCCGTTAGAGGGCTTACCTAAAGTGCCTGTAAATCGGCACTTTGTTGTTGTCTGTCTCCAGAACACGCGGACACATTCCGGACACATATTTGGTACGCGCGACGCACGGCGACACCTCGCGGCGTCTTCCGACACACCTTTGACGAGGCCGGGCAACAAGTCGATCAGGAAATTCCCCAGCTAAGAGGCAACTTCTGTTGCCCCAGTTGGCGGGATCTTGACCCCTTCCCGACAGGGAGGGCCTCGAACGGCGCGCCTTACTCAGCGCCGTAGTAGCCGACCGCGGAGGCGCTGACCAGCACGCGCGGCCGCGGCTCGGCCTGCGCCAGGCCTTCGACCAGCCGTGCCGTTCCGAGCTCGCGGCTGGAGCGGATGCGTTGCTTGCTCGGCGGGGTCCAGCGTTGGGCGATCGGCTCGCCGGCGAGGTGTATGACGCCGTCGCGGCCCGCGAGTCCCTGGGCCGGCGCCGGCTCCGCTGGAGGGTTCCAGCCGACCGCATCGACCCCCAACAGCCGGTGGGCGTGCTCGGGCCGGCGTGACAGCACGGTCACCTCGTCGCCGCGCTCCTGTAGCGCGGCGACGACCCGTGTCCCGATGAGCCCGGTGGCGCCGGTGACAGTGACACGCATCATCGCCTCCTTTCCGGGTTCTCGAGGGCCAGCGCTTCGACCAGACCGTCGACGTCGAGCACGGTGACGGTGAGCGTCGGGTGGTGGATCAGGCCGAACGGGTCGATGCCGACGACCGGTGAATGGAACGAGATGCAGGCACCTCGGTCGCCGTTCGAGGCGAAGGTCAGGCCGCGGTCAGTGATCGCCAGACGTGCCGGGCCTGCAGTCTTCAGAAACAGATACGGACCGGTCGCCTCGACGCCGGCGATGTTGCTCCTGGGCGTGCGTACGCGCCACCGCCCGTAGCGAGCTTCGAGCTCCTCGTCGCTCAGGTCGACCCAGGCGCGTTCGGGTGTCACGCCGAACAGTCGAGCGAGGCGTCGGTATGCCGGGTCGAAGCGGAAGGGGAAGCGAGCCTGCATGTCAGGTCGGATCGACGATCGGGGTCGGGTATCCGGGGACGTTCTCTCGTAGCTTCCACGGCTCGTGAACCGCTGACCCTTCAATCGCGGCCAGCTCATTGACGTAGCGGCGGACGTAGGCGCCGTCGGGGTCGAAGCGATGTGCCTGCCTGAGCGGGTTGAACGCGCGGTTGGGACGCGGGTTCGCTCCCGTGCCGGCGACCCACTGCCAGTTGCCGACGTTGTTGGCGACGTCGCCGTCGACGAGCCAGTCGAAGTAGTGTCGTGCTCCGGCGCGCCAGTCGACGCGGAGGTCGCGGACGAGGAACGACGCGGTGATCAGGCGAGCGCGGTTGTGCATGTAGCCCTCGCGCAGCAGTTGCCGCATGCCGGCATCGACGATCGGATAGCCGGTCTGGCCGTTCTTCCACGCCTCGAGCGCGTCGCGGTCGCCGCTCCAGCGATCGCCGCGGGGACGCATGTCTTCGTGCGCCGTCTCGGGTCTCGCGGCGAGCAGCTGGTGGAAGAAGTCGCGCCAGGCGAGCTGGCGGACGAAGGACGCCCCGCTGGCAATCTCTCCGGCTCGACATGCGACTTCGAGCGGCGAGAGGCAGCCGAAGTGGATGTACGGCGACAGGCGCGACGTCGCGTCCGCCGCGAGGGTGTCGTGATTGGCGTCGTAGCCGACGATGCCGGAGCGCAGCCAGGCAGAGAGCCTCTGCCGGCCGTGGGTCTCGCCGCCCGGCGGCAGCTCGGGCGAAGGGCTGCCGTCGACGAGCCGGCTGAGAGTCGGCATCCTGCCTCGCGAAACGCCGGTCGGCATCGACAGCCGCCGCGGAGCCGACTCGACCGGTCGCCGCGGAGCGTTCGACCAGGCCCGGTAGAACGGCGTGAAGACGCTGTAATGACTGCCCGAGCTCGTCTCGATCGAGGAGAGCGGCGCGACCGTGACGCCTGGCGTGACGCGCAGGTCGGTGCGGTCGCCGCGGCACGCCTCCTCGAGGCGCCGCTGACGCCGTTGCGCGTAGCCGCTCGCGTCCTCGGCGACGAACACTGCCGAGGCTCCGACACCCCGAGCGAGCGCGAGCGTCTCAGCGACGAGGTCGCCCGACCGCAACACGAGACGTGCGCCGCGCGCGGTGAGGCTCGCGTCCAGGTCACGGAGCGCGTCGAGTAGAAACGCGACTCGGTTCGGCCGCGCGAAGGCGCTCTCGAGAATCGCCTCGTCGAAGACGAACAGCGGCACGATCCGCCCGGCCTCGCGCGCCGCCACGGCGAGCGCAGGGTTGTCGTGCACCCGTAGATCGCGCGTGAAGAGGACGATCGCCGTTCTCACCGCAAGGAAGCCTCGATCTGTCGGGCGCGGTAGTCGAAGATCGCCGCAAGCCACGGGCGCACCGTCACCGGCGCGACCACTCCAGCAAGCGGCTCGTACGGAAGGCGGTAGACGACGTGGTCGGAGATCTCGGTTCCGCCGTCGACCCGTCTGAGCCGATGGGTGTGCTCCCAGCGACGATACGGGCCCATGAGCTGCACGTCGATGAAGCCGAACGGGGGCCGCCACTCGACGATCTCGGTGCGCCAGCGGATCGGCACACCGAAGAGCCGCAGCCTGTACACGAGCAGCGACCCCCGCTCGAGCGTCTGTGGTGCTTCGAGGATCCGGAACCGCAGCCACGGAGGCGTGATCGTCTCGAGGTTCCGGGCGTCGGCGAAGAACGCGAATGCCTCGTCGACGTCGACCGGTACCACCTGCGATCGTTCAAGCACGCGATCCGGAATCAGGGGATCAGCACCTTGTTGATCACGTGCATGACGCCGTTGGAGGCCGTCACGTTCGGCGTGATGACGGTGGCACCGCCGACGATCACTTTGCCGCCGCTGACGCGGATCGCGAGCGACTTGCCCTCGAGGGTCTTCGCGGAGTGAAGCTTCATTGCCTGGGCGGCGGTGACCTTGCCCTTGACGACGTGGTAGAGCAGCACCGCGCGGAGCTTCGCCTTATTCTTGGCGAGCGCGGCGAGGGTCGCCTGCGGCACCGTGGCAAAGGCGGTATCGGTCGGGGCGAACCCCGTGAACGGTCCCTTGCCCTCGAGCGTGCCGACGAGGCCTGCCTTCGTCAGCAACGAGGCGAGCGTCTTGAACTGCCCCGCCGCGATCGCCGTCTGGACGAGGTTCTTCTCGCCCATCGTCGGAGCGGCGGAGGTGGCGGGGCTCGCGGTGGCGACGGCTGCGCCGACGCCGAGGGCGATTGCGAGTGTGGCAACGATCGTGATGTGCTTCATGGTTTCTCTTTCTTCTCAGGCGGCCGGCCTTAGAACGATTTCGCTCGAGCGCGCACCGCGTTAAGAGGAAAGGGATCTTCCGCTGCCCGAGTGTGTGGATGAGAGGGCCGTGGTTCGCAGCCTCGATTCGCGTTAGTGCTCTACCAGTCGCGGGTGCCGGGGTCGCCCTTGAACGGGCCGACGAGATCGCTGGTGATCCAGCCGCCGTAGAAGCCGCCGGGCTGCGCCTCGACGAGCTCGCCGTCGAGCGTGCATTCGTCCATGAGACCGGGGTAGAACGCGACGGCGTCGCGGATCGTCTCGAACGCCGGCGCCGGGTCGGGGTATCGTCCAGGCCGCCCGCTCGACTCGGCGGCCGTCGCCGCCGATCACGTCGAAGTACGACGCGATCCCCTTCCACTCGCAGACCGTGGCACGACCTGAAGACGGCTCGAGCGAGCCCGGGGCGACGTCCTCGAGCGGCACGTAGTAGACCGGCGGATGGCTCGTCTCCAGGACACGGTGCGCCCGGGTCGTGTCGGCGATCACGGCGCCGCCCAGCACGACGCGTACTCGTCTGCCGGACGGCTCGACGCGCGGTGGGCGTGGGTAGTCCCAGACTGATTCGGGCATCAGGATCGCTTCGCGGATGGTGGGTGGAGCCCCGGGCGCGGGTGTCCGCGGCGCCGGGGCTCCACCGGCTTCCACCTACTGCTGCGGCGGGATCAGGACCTTGTTGATGACGTGGATGACGCCGTTCGAGGCCATCACGTCGGCCTTTGTGACCAGGGCGCCGCCGACGTAGACCTTGGTGCCGGACACGCGGATCGGGAGCGTGGCTCCTTCGAGCGTCTTCGCCGACGTGAGCATGGAGGCCTGTGCGGCGGTGACCTTGCCCTTGACGACGTGGTAGAGGAGGACGGCCTTCAGCTGCGCCTTGTTCTTGCCGAGCGCGGCCAGCGTGGACTTCGGCACCTTGGCGAAGGCCGCGTCGGTGGGAGCGAACACGGTCAGCGGGCCGGGCCCGGACAGGGCACCGACGAGGCCGGCCTGCTTGACGAGCGCGACGAGGGTCTTGAACTGGCCGGCGGCGACCGCCGTCTGGACGATGTTCTTCTGGCCCATGGCCGTCGACTTCGCAGGCGAGGCCGCCGAGATCGAGGTCGCGGCTGCGAGCGTCGCGGCACCGATCACGATTGCTGCTCCTAGCTTCTTCATGGCACGTTCCTTTCGGTTGCCCGCTATGCGGCGGGGATCAGGACTCGGTCGATGACGTGGATGACGCCGTTCTCGGCCTCGACGTCCGCCTGGATCACGGTGGCGTCGTTGACGGTCACGCCGCCGTTGACGGCGATCGGAGCACGCTGCCCTCGACCGTCTTCTGCTCGCTGTCGTCGTGATCTGGGCCGAGGTGATCCGGCCCGGCACGACGTGATAGGTCAGCACCCGGGCGAGCGCGGGCGGGTCGGCGAGGAGACCCTGCACGGTCCCCTGCGGGAGCGCTGCGAACGCGTCGTCGGTCGGCGCGAAGACGGTGAACGGTCCTCCGTCGGCGAGCGTCTCGCCGAGCCCGGCGGCATCGACGGCGGTGAGCAGGGTCTGGAACGTCCCTGCCTCTCGTGCGGTTTCAACGATGTTGTGCGGCATGCTGCTTCCTTCCTTTCTGGTCGACGTTCAGACTGCTGGGCCGTCGTTCTTGTATAGGTTCTGTATTGAGTCTGTACAACGATAGCCGGATGGAGTCGCTGCCGTCAAGTGTTTGTTGAATGTTTGTATGATGATGTCCATGGCGACTGACTCTGGGCAGCTTCGGATCGGCGAGTTCGCGCGCCGGGTGGGCGTCACGCCCGAGCTGCTGCGCGCGTGGGAGTCGCGGTACGGGCTCACGCGGCCGGTTCGCTCGCCGGGCGGCTTCCGGCTCTACACGGCGGCCGACGCCGCTCGCGTGGAGCGGATGCGGCGCGGGCTCGAGCAGGGTCTCTCAGCCGCGGAGGCCGCGCGTGCCGCACTCGAGGACGAGCGGCCGTCCGAGGGAATGCTCGAGGACCTCGCCGCTCGCCTGCTCGCGGCGATCGGCCGCTACGACGAGGCCGCCGCGCACTCGGTGCTCGACGAGAGCCTTGCTGCGTTCGGCCTCGAGGAGATCGCTGCGCCAGGTGGTGTTGCCCACCTTGAAGGAGGTCGGCGACGGCTGGAAGCGGGGCGAGATCGAGATCAGCCAGGAGCACTTCGCGAGCAACCTCATCCGCGGCAGGCTGCTTGCGCTTGCCCGGTTCTGGGGCCGCGGAACGGGCCCTCTTGCTCTTCTCGCCTGTGCACCCGGTGAGATGCACGACATCACCCTGCTCGCGTTCGCGCTCGTCCTGCGCTCTCACTCCTGGCGGATCCTCTTTCTCGGCGCGGACACGCCGATCGCAACACTCGCCCGCGCGGCCGAGACGACACGGCCGGCGCTCGTCGTCGTCTCGAGCTTCGACCCCGCCCTGCTCGAGGCGCAGGCCGCCGGCCTTCGCCGGCTGGCCCGGGCGGTGCCGCTCGCGCTCGCAGGCCCCGGCGCAACCGACGAGCTCTGCGCCCGCCTCGGCGCCCGCCGCCTCGACGGAGATCTCGTAGCGGCAGCCGACGAAGTCGCGCGGACGTGACGCGTCCGCGCCCGGCCCGCAGCGTCCGCTGATCCTGCTCACGGGCGCCACCGGCTACATCGGCGGCCGTCTCCTCCGCTGCCGCGCTCAAGCGTGGGCAGCGCGTTGCCGCCGCCGGCCCGGAGTCCGCTCGCCCCTCGCCGCGAACGCCACGACGACGTGTTGCGGCGACGTCCTCGAGCCCGCGTCCCTGTGTCTCCGTCCACTCGTCGATCTGCAGAGGCATGTGGACCAAGGTCGCGGACGCTGCGCAGGCGTCTGAAGGAAGCCGTCGAGCTCTTCCGGGCGTTACGACCGGTCTCGACCGACGTCTGAGCCGCCGCGCCGCATCGAACGCTCTCAGCACGTCGCGTGGCCGCTCGAGGACGCGTTCGCATCCTTCGCCGACGCCTGCAACCTCGAGGCGGCTCACGCCGCCGTGGCTCCGATTCCGGAGTCTCGCGCCGCGACCGATCCGCATGCGAAGGGGAACGACGAGCGAGTACGTGCTCACCACGCACCGGGTCCCCGGCCGCGGGCGCACCGCGTTCGTCCGAGCAGCGAATCGGGACGGCGGTTCGTCGGCGCCCAGCTCGCAAGGCGCGGCCGCCTCCTGCTCGCGCGCCGTGGCTTCCGGCGCGGCCCGACGGCACCCGGACTCGTCGACACTGATCGACTTCCGGGACGTGCGGGCCGCTTCGAGCGATCGACTGCTCGCCTCGTCGTCGAGAGTGCCCGTCGTGCGGCTCTTCGACTACCGGCATGACGCGGTCGAGCGCTGCTCGCGGGCGGCGCAGTTACCGCGGTCCGGGTCAGGCGGCTGAGCCGCCGGCGTCGGCCGCGAACGGGGCCGTGCGCTCCGTGCAGAGCCGCCAGAGCCGCGCCGCCTCGCGGGCCTCGTCGGGCCGACGCGTGCGGCGCAGGCGATGCTTCGCCCGCGCTCGCCGGTCGAGGAAGAACAGGCCGCTGAGGTCCGCGGCGTCCGGGGCGGCGGCCAGCCAGACGATCGTGTCGGCTCCTTCCTCCGGCGTCCGGAGCAGCGGCCCGACGATGCGGCTGAAGCCGGGAAGCGCGGTCCGAAGCCCGGGGGTGTCGGCCCAGCCGGGATGCATGGCGTTGACGGTGATGCCGGTGTCGAGCAGGTCTCGCGTCCACTCCTCGGCCAGCACGACCTGTGCCCGCTTGCAGCGCGCGTAGGCCGTCGTCCCGTCGTAGGCGGCTGGGTCCGGGTCGAGGGCAGCGACGTCGAGCGGCTCGGTGTACATGCCGCCGGATGCCACCACGATCACGCGCGACGGTGCCGACGCCTCGAGCAGGGGCCGCAGCGCACGGGTCAGCAGGAACGGCGACAAGACGTGCGTCGCGAGCGTCATCTCGTTCCCCTCGCCCGTGACCGTGTACTCGTGGGTGAGCGCGCCGGCGTTCAGGACGAGCACGTCGAGGCGGTCGTGCCTCGCGGCGAAGCGGGCCGCGAAGGCTGCGGTTTCCGTGAGGGACGAGAGGTCTGCGAGGTCGGCCTCGACCGCCGAGCCTGCCGCGGCGGAGATCTCGCTGCGGGCGCGTTCGGTCCGCTCTGGGTCGCGCCCGACGATGCAGACGTGCCCGCCCAGCGCCGCGATCGACTCGGCGGCCGCTCGTCCGAGGCCCGAGGTCGCCCCGGTCACGATTGCCACCTTGCCGTCGAGATGGAGCGACTGCAGCGGCGTCCAGTCGAAGAGGCGCCGCCGGGTGTGGTAGCCGATCCTCGTGAAGCTGCCGACGACGCTCGCCTCCAGCGTCCAGTCGACGAGTCTCGCCCCGGGCGCGGGCGTCACGGGTTCAGCGCAGTCTGCATCCCGAGCGTCGCGCGAGCCCCGACCCGATTGAAGATGCGTTGCATCACCGGCTCGAACAGCCGCCCGAACCCCCGAATGCAAGCGTCGCGTCGTAGTGGACGACCGACCCGTTCCCGGCGGGCTCGACCGTGATCGTGTCCGTCGAGACGAATCCCGGACGCTGCGCCTCGAGTGCGACCCGCCGTGGTGAGTCGTACTCGACGATCTCGTAGCGCAACGGAACGTCACGCCCGCCGAAGCGCGCGACCAGGTCGAACGCGGAGCCGATCCCGATCGGCGCCTCGCCGACCCTACGGGCCTCGCTCACGCTTGGGTCCCAGACGCGGGCGTTGGAGAAGTCGGCCATGTAGGCGAACGCCTCGGCTTGCGGAAGCGCCGACTCGATCCTCGTGAGGTAGCGGGCCATGTGGGCGAAGCATAGCAAAGGTCTGTTGAGGTATTGTCTAAGTTGTGAAGCTGAAGATCGCAGTGATCGGCACGGGCATCTCCGGCCTCGGAGCGGCCTACGCGCTCTCGAAGCGCCACGAGGTCGAGCTCTTCGAGCGCGACGGTCGGGCCGGCGGTCACTCGAACACGGTCGAGCACGTGGTCGCCGGGCGGACGCTTCGGCTCGACACCGGCTTCATCGTCCACAACGAGGACACCTACCCGAACCTCGTCCGCCTCTTCCGCGAGCTCGGCGTACGCACGCAGCCGTCGGAGATGAGCTTCTCGGTCGCCTGCGACCGGCACGCCCTCGAGTACTCGGGTCAGCCGACCGCCGCTTACGCGGCTGACGTTCGAGATCGCCCGCTTCCTGCGTCTCGGGGGCCGGGCGCTCGACGACCCGCGCTGCGCGGACTGGAGCCTCTCCCGCTACGTCGCCGAGGAGGGCTACTCGCCGCGGTTCCGTGACCACTTCCTCGTCCCGCTCTGCGCGGCGCTCTGGTCGACTGCTCCCAGCCAGACGCTCGACTTCCCGCTCGTCTACGCCGTCCGCTTCTTCGCAAACCACGGCATCCTCGGCTTCCGGCACCTCCGCTGGAAGACGGTCACCGGCGGCAGCCGGACCTACGTGCGTGCCGTGGAGGAGCGGCTGTGCATCAACCTCTCGACCGAGGTTCGCTCGATCCGTCGCCTCGACGGCGGCGTCGAGCTGCGGCTCGCGGGCGATGAGCTGCGCCGCTTCGACGGCGTCGTGGTCGCGACCCACGCCGACCAGGCGCTGCGCCTGCTCGAGGATCCGAGCGAGGACGAGCGCCGCCTGCTCGGCGCCTTCGGGACGACCGAGAATGACACCGTCCTCCACACCGACGAGCGCTTCCTGCCCCGCCGCGTCGCGACCCGCGGCTCCTGGAACTACCAGCTCCGCGACTGCGGCTGCGACGACGGCCGCCCGACGATGACCTACTACCTGAACAAGCTCCAGCGCCTCGACGAGGACGAGCACTACTGCGTCACGCTGAACCGCACGGCCGAGATCGACCCGGCGCGGATCATCCGCCGCTTCTCCTACCGCCACCCGCTCGTGACCCACGAGTCGATGCGCGCCCAGCCCGAGCTGCCGCGCCTGAACGGCCCACGACGAACCGCCTTCGCAGGCGCCTGGCAGGGCTACTGCTTCCACGAGGACGGACTGCGCTCCGGCCTCGCCGCCGCGGCTGCCTTCGGAGCGGCCTGGTGAGGTCAGCGCTCTACACCGGCACCGTGATGCACGCGCGCAAGACGCCGAAGAAGAACGTCTTCCGCTACCGAGTCTGCTTCTACCTGCTCGACCTCGACGAGCTGCCCGAGCTCGACCGGTGCGTGCGCCTCTTCGGCTGGAACCGGCGGAACGTGGTCAGCCTCCACGACCGAGATCACCTCGACGTGCGCGCCTTCCTCGCCGAACACGGGATCGAGGCCGACCGGATCCTGCTTCTGACGAACCTGCGCGTGCTCGGCTACGTCTTCAACCCGGTCAGTTTCTTCTACTGCTACCGGGGCGAGCGATCTCGCCTACATCGTCGCCGAGGTCAGCAACACCTTCGGCGAGCGGCTGCCGTACCTCCTCTCGCCCGAGAATCGGGCCGCGGGCGAGAGACGGCTCTCCTACCGCCACGACAAGAAGCTCCACGTCTCGCCATTCTTCGGCCTGGAGCAGAGCTACCAGTGGTGGTTCTCGGAGCCCGGCGAGCAGCTCGACGTGCGGGTCGACCTCAGCGAGGGCGGCGCGCGTCCGTTCTTCGCCACGCTCACCGGAACCCGACGGCCGCTCACGAGCGGGGCGCTCGCGCGCGCGCTCATCCGCTATCCGCTGATGCCCCTGCAGGTGACCGTCCTGATCCACGTCCAGGCGGCGCGGCTCTGGCTGAAGCGCGTGCCGTTCTTCCACAAGCCGCCGTTCGTACCCGGCGAGGGATCGTTGAGACGGTGACCGAGGTGCTGCGCGAGCTTCCCGCCGGGCGCCGGATCGGGGCCCGCCTCGCCGAAAGCGCCGCGATGCGTGCGCTCGGCCGGATCGAGCACGGCGCGCTCGAGTTGCGGCTCCCCGGCGGGCGCGTGTACCGGGGCGGAACGGGCGACCCGATCGTCGTCACCGTCACCTCGAACGACGTCTTCCGCCGGCTCGCACGCTCGCCCGGCCTCGGCTTCGGCGAGTCCTACGCCGCCGGCGAGTGGCACACCGACGACCTCCCCGGCCTGATCGCGCTCGTCGTGCGCAACCTCGAGACCTGGCGTGCCGGCTCATGCCTCGCGCGGCTCGACCGCCACCGCCCCCACCTCTCACCGCGCCAAGGCCTGCGCAAGGCCCGGGCGAACATCCAGTACCACTACGACCTCGGCAACGACCTCTACCGGCTCTTCCTCGACGAGTCGATGACCTACTCCTGCGCGCTATGGCAGGAGGGCGACACGCTCGAGCAGGCACAGGAGCGGAAGCTGCGGGCGATCTGCGAGAAGCTGCGCCTGAGCCCCGGCGACCACGTGCTCGAGATCGGCTGCGGCTGGGGCAGCTTCGCGCTGATGGCGGCCGGCGAGTACGGCGCGCGGGTCACCGGCGTCACGCTCTCCCAGCAGCAGCTCGAGCTCGCCCGCGAGCGCGTCGACGCGGCCGGCCTCTTCGACCGCGTCGAGATCCGCCTCCAGGACTACCGCACACTCGAGGGACAGTTCTCGAAGATCGCCTCGATCGAGATGCTCGAGGCGATCGGCTACGCGCAGTACCCAACCTTCTTCGCCGCCTGCGACCGGCTGCTCGCCCCCGGCGGCCTCGCTGCGATCCAGGTGATCGGGATGCCCGACCAGCGCTTCGAGCGCTACCGCCGCAAGGAGGACTGGATCCAGCGCTACATCTTCCCCGGCTCGCTCCTGCCGTCGCTCGAGGCGCTGCAGACGGCGATGAGCCGCGCCTCGGGCCTGATGATGGTCGGGCTCGAGGAGATCGGGCCGCACTACGCGGACACGCTGAAGGCGTGGCGCGAGCGGTTCTTCGCGAGCCTCGCCGAGGTGGGCGCGCTCGGCTTCGACGACCGCTTCGTCCGGACCTGGGACTTCTACCTCGCCTCCTGCGAAGCCCTGTTCAGGACGCGCGCGATCCGCGACATGCAACTCGTCCTCGGCCGGCCCTTCGAGGAGCCCGCATGACGAGAATCAAGACCGTCCGCGAGCGGACGAGCGTCCCGAGCCAGCTCGCCGGGATCGTGGCCGTCGTCGTGCCGCCGCTCGGGCTGGTCGCCGCGGTCTGGCTGCTCTGGGACCGCGGAGTGCGCCCGGTCGACCTCGTGCTGCTCGCGGGCTTCTACGTTGCCTGCGGGCTCGGGATCACCGTCGGCTTCCACCGGCTCTTCACCCACAAGAGCTTCGAGACGAGCGCGCCGCTCCGTGCGCTGTGGGCGATTCTCGGGAGCATGGCGATGCAGGGGCCGCTCACCCAGTGGGTCACCGACCACCGCAAGCACCACGCGCTCTCCGACCGGCCCGGCGACCCACACTCCCCGCACGCCGGGCACGGCGACTCGCTCGCCGAGCACGTGCTCGGGCTCTGGCACTCGCACATCGGCTGGCTCTTCTCGACGAAAGGCCTCGAGCGCGGGGTCGAGTACGGGCGCGACCTGTACGAGGACCGGCTCGTGCGGGGCATCGATCGTCTCTACCTGCTCTGGGTCGCGCTGACGCTCGGGCTTCCGTTCCTCGCCGGATACCTCGTCGGCGGAAGCTGGCAGCGGGGCCTCGAGGCGATGGTCTGGGCCGGCCTCGTCCGGATCTTCCTGTTCCAGCACGTGACCTTCTCGATCAACTCGATCTGCCACTTCTTCGGCGAGCAGCCCTTCCGCACCCGCGACGAGAGCCGCAACGTCTGGCTGCTCGCGATCCCATCGTTCGGCGAGTCGTGGCACAACGGCCACCACGCCTTCCCGGCCTCGGCGATCCACGGCCTCGAGCCCGGCCAGCTCGACATCTCCGCGCTCGTGATCCGCGGCATGGAGAAACTCGGCCTCGCGGCCGAGGTCAAGCGCCCCGAATCACAGCAGATCGAGCGACGACGAGTCGTAGCCGAATGACCCGTGGTTATCCGCAGCGACGAGCGAAGGACCGGGTCGTCGAGCCAGCACCACCGGTCACCGTCTCCCGTCGACAGGCGATGAACCCTCCGCGCAACATCGCCGCCAGAGTCCGCGTCGCAACTCCGCGGGCGTCGACGACTCGGATCCGTCGTCGGCCACCGTCATCCACGTCCGGCTAGCTCGCTCTATGCGCCGAGGAGGAGCCGGTTGCCGGACGGGTACCTGACGAGCGGCCCGTCTTCGGTCTCGTCCATCCGCTGTCCTGTCCGCTGGACGCGCTGCAAGATCCGCTCGCGCCTCTCCGGCAACGTGGTTCGCGCGCCGGGCAGCAACGTCGGCGACTACGCGATCACGAAGGGCACCCGCACCGCCGGGCCGAACTACGACCTGACGGTCACGCCGGGCACCACGCGGTGACGGTGAACAGCGTTGTCTGGCTTGACTTGCCAACGTTGACGAAGGTGGCGATCCCCTGGTCGTGCCCGGCGGCGGCACCCTTCTTCGTACCCGCCCACTTGTAGAGAGACTCGGAGATCGGGAACTGATCGCCAGCTAGGGGTTGGCGGTCGAACATGAACCCGTTGATCGGCTGACCCTTGCCGTTGTCCACGGCAAGCAGGTTGAACACCTTCGGGCTTCCGGCAGCCGATGCAGCTGCCACCCAGACAACAACCGACACCACGACGAGCGCGAACCCGAGCGCGTACTTCCGCATATTTCTCCTCCAACAGATGACTCTCTCTCCCTGACGAAATGGGAGCCTCACCCGTGAGACTAAAAGTGGTGTCGAAAGTTAACCGTCGCTCCTGCTCGGACGCGCCGTTGTGCGGCGAGCGTTTACATCGTTTAGGGATCCGAAGCCGGGTCTGACCGGGGAAGCTGTCACCGCCCTCGCCCCTTTCCTTCCTCGCTGCCGTCAACGATCCCGCAGCGCGAAGCCACAACCCAGCCGCGCCTCGACGGGTTGAGAGGTCCGAGGTGTGACATGCTGCTGGCACCTACGAAGGAGAACAACATGGCTGTCCTGATCCGGCATCGTTCTGACGGAATGACCGCCGCGCTGTACGACCAGATCTCGCCTCCCCTCGTCGCGGATCTGAAGACGCAACCGGGCTTCCTGCTCCATGTCACATATGAGGATGCCGCTGGGTTCGTCGTCGGCGAGCTATGGGAGACGCAGGAGCAGCACGACGCCTGGTTCAACGCGAAGGTGAAGCCGAACCTCCCGTTCGAGGTCTCGCAGGAGGTCGTCGCGCTCCATAGCGTCCACCAGCCGTCGTAGTCGATCCCTTCGGGGCCGGGCGCATCGTCAGGCGTTCGACCCCCAACCGGTCGGGGAATCCCGCGCGACCTGTGACGCCAGCGGGGGTGGGGGTGCCTACGTCGAGGCCAGAGTGGATTGGCCGGACGAGGTAACCCGCGAACTGGCGCGTCTGCTCGGCGCATGCCGTCCAGGTTCGCGAGATCAGCAATGAGGAGGGCAATCGGCTGTTGCGGATCGTCCGTCGCAGCAGCGGCTCGGTCGTGACGTGGCGGCGGGCGCAGATCGTGTTGTTGGCGGCGCAGCGGATGCCGGCGGCGAGGATCGCGGAGGTCGTGTTCAGCGATCCCGACACGGTGCGTGAGGTGATCCACAACTTCAACCGGGACGGCTTCGAGGCGCTCTATCCGCGCTACCGGGGCGGCCGGCCGCGTACCTTCACGCTGCCGGAGCGGCAGACGATCAAGCGGATCGCCCTGAGCGTCCCGACCGATCTGGGGCAGCCGTTTGCGACCTGGAGCCTGGCCAAGCTGGCCGACTATCTGGTGGACGAGGGGGTGGTCGACGACATCTCCCACGAAGGGCTGCGGCAGCTCCTGCGCGAGGAAGGCGTCAGCTTTCAAGCCCTGAGGACCTGGAAGCACTCCAACGATCCCGCCTTCGAGGCGAAGAAGAACCGCATCCTGGAGCTGTACGCGATCGCCGACGGGATCACCAAGCCGGGCCCGCAGGATCCGTCGGTGGTCGATCTGTCTGGACGAGTTCGGACCGCTCAACCTGCAGCCGCAGCCGGGCGGCAAGGCATGGGCGCCGCGCGCCAAGCCGCGCCGGATCCGTGCCACCTACACCCGCCCGTACGGCGTCCGGCACCTGCTCTGCACGCTCGATGTCGGCTCCGACCTCCTCACCGGCGACCTCACCGAACACAAGACGCGGGTCGAGTTCCTCGCCCTCTGCAAGGACGTCCGGGCCCGCTACCCCCGCCGGCTGCGGCTCGCGTTCGTGCTCGACAACTTCTCCCCCCACAAAGGTGACCAGGTGCGCGACTGGGCCGCCGCCAACAACGTCGAACTCGCCTACACGCCCCACTACGCCTCCTGGCTCAACCGCATCGAGCCCCAGTTCAAAGGCCTGCGCTACTTCTGCCTCGCCGGCACCGACCACCCCGACCACCAGACCCAAGCCCAACTGATCAGCGACTACATCGACTGGCGCAACCACCACCGCGACGACCCCAAACTACGACACCTCACCCGACGAGAACTCGCACGCAAAGCCGCCGCCCCCACCAACACGGCAAACGTTGCCTGACGGTCACTAGCTCGCCTTGGCGGTCTTCTTGATCCAGTTCACGCTCACTCGACCTCAAGCCCCTATCCCATGGCCCAGCAGCCGCAGATTCCGGACTCGCCCACGAGCCTCTTCGCGCGCCAAGACCGACTCGGCGGAGTCCTCCGCGAAATACCGCCTCGCCGCATGAACCGACTTTGGCACCCCACACGCCCAGACCCTGGCACATGCTGCTGACGAGCGGCGCCTCCGCAGCGAACTGGCCATCCGCTTACGGGATCTGTGCGGGATGGCGGAAGACTCTGGCGTCTTGCCGGGCCACAGAACATGGCGATTTGCAGCGGTTTAGGTGACCAGGCCGCGTCTAGTATTCGCCTGCGGGATGAGCGCGTGACCGGTCGGAAGACGGCGGTTGTTTGCGCCTGTAGAGGCAACAAAAGACGCCGTTTTGCAGGGTGTTTTCAGCGGGAGCGACGGGACTCGAACCCGCGACCTCCGGCGTGACAGGCCGGCGTTCTAACCAACTGAACTACGCCCCCGTGGGCCGACGGATTGTAGCGGCGGCGCCCGCGTCGGGCTTCGCTCCGGGAGAAACCCTCCAGGGAGGACAGGTAGGGCTTTCGTGCGAATCTTGACGGGTGTCCGCGGTTGACCTCTGCGCGTTCGCGTTCGTCGCGCTCGTGACGTTCTCCGGGTTCCGCCGCGGGCTCGTCGTCGGGCTGTTCTCGCTCGTCGGCCTCCTCGTCGGCTTCTACCTGGGTGCCCGGGTGGTTCCTACCTTCTTCAGCGGCGAGTCCGTGCGGTGGCTTCCGCTCGTCGGGCTCGTAGGCGCAATGCTGTTCGCGGCCATCGGGCAGACCGTCGGCGCCAAGGCGGGCCGCAGCCTGCGGCAGGCGTTCCTCGTTCTCGGTCCACTGCGGATCTTCGACAACATCGCCGGCGGGATCCTCGGCGCGACGATCGGGCTCGCCCTCTGCTGGGCCGTCGGCGCGGTGCTCCTGTACCTCCCAGGCCAGACGGAGCTGCGCCGCTACGCGCGCGACTCGAGCATCCTCTCCACGCTCAACGACGAGCTGCCGCCGACGCGGGTGATGGACGCGCTCGCGAACATCGACCCCTTCTCTGTCCTCGTTGGCCCGGCCGCCGGGGTCGCCGCGCCCGATCCCTCCGTCCTCGACGCACCCGGGATCACCACTGCCGCGCTCAGCGTCGTGCGAGTGGTCGGGACGGCCTGCGGGCTCGGGATCGAGGGCTCGGGCTGGGTTGCCGGCGACGGACTGGTCGTTACGAACGCGCACGTCGTGGCCGGAATCGACACGCCCCACGTCGACCGGAACGACGGGGACCTACTCGACGGCCGGGTGGTGGTCTTCGACCGGACGAACGACATCGCCGTGCTGCGCGTGCCGGCGTTGCATGCGCAAGCCCTTCGGCTCGCGGATGCGGTCGAGGGGGCGCCGGCCGGGCTCCTCGGCTATCCGGGCAACGGCCCCTACGCCGAGACGCCCGTGCGCGTCGGGCGTGTCGTCAGGATGGTCGGCCGCGACGCCTACGGGAACTTCCCCACGCGCAGGCGGGTCACGACCGTTCGCGGCACGATTCGCAGCGGCAACTCGGGTGGCCCCGTCGTCGACGCGCAGGGCGCGGTCCTGACGACCGTGTTCGCGCGGCGCGCGGGGTCCAACGGCGGTTACGGCGTGCCGACGGACATTGTGCGAGCGGCACTCGCGCATGCGGGCACGCGCGCGCTCGAAACGGCGTGCCTCGAGCGTTAGCCGGGGTCGAGCAGCAGGTCGAGCGCCGCCTCGGGCTGCTTGAACGGCGGGATCACGTACACGCCGGCGACGCGGCCGCGGAGCGCGGCGACGAGATCGCGCGCGAGCGCCAATCCGACGGCAGGCGCCTCGGGGCCGGCGGCACGGAGCGCATCGAGGACGGCGGTGGGAACCGAGATCCCGGGAACCTCGTTGTGAAGGCGAAGCGCCATCGCATGGGACCGGAGCGGCCAGACCCCTGCCAGTAACGGGATCGGCGAGGTGCCTCCGAGGCGCGTGAGGAGGCGCTCGAGGCCCTCCAGGTCGAAGAGCGCCTGCGTCATCGCGAACCGGGCCCCTGCGTCGACCTTCCGCTCGAAGCGCTCGAGCTCGAGGTCGGGATCGTCCGCCGACGGATTGACGGCCACGCCGATGAAGAAGGACGTGGGTCGGTCGATCGCCTTGCCGACGTAGTCCACGCCCTCGTTCAGCCGGGAGAGAAGCTGCACGAGGCCGATCGCATCGATCTCGTAGACGCCGCGCGAGCCCGGGTAGTCGCCGACGTGCGGCGGGTCGCCCGTGACGGCGAGGATGTTGCGGACGCCCTCTGCGTGCGAGCCGAGCAGCACGCCCTCGAGGCCCATCACGGTCGTGTCCCTGGGCGTCACGTGCGGGATCGTCTCGATCCCGACCTCGCGCTGGATCGCGATCGAAGCCATGAGCGCGTTCATCCTGGCGCGGGCCATCGGGTTGTCGTTCACGTCGACGAAGCCGACGGCCCCGGAGTCGCGCAATGTCCGCGCGACCTCGAGCATCGCGTCGTTCGTGCCGCCCTTCGGGGGATCGAGCTCGACACTCACCACCCATTCGCCGCTTCGCAATGCGCGCGCGAGCTCCGTCTCGGCGGCCTCCGGCGAAGGGAGCACGACGTGCGCACGCTCGCGCGCCTCGAAGGCCGCCCGTGGAGCCCGGCCGTCGTCCAGCGCCACGCGGATCGCCTCGATCTGGGCCGGCGTGGTGCCGCAGCACCCTCCGACGATGCAAGCCCCGAGCGCGACCGCCTGCGCCGCGAAGTCGCCGAAGTACTCAGGGGTCGAGTGCGGATAGACGACGCGGCCGCCGACGATGCTCGCGAGGCCGATGTTCGGCAGGGCTGCGAGCGGAAGTCCCGCGCCCCTCATCTCGTGGAGCGCCGTGAGCGCTGCATGCGGCCCGGCACCGTGGTTCGTCCCCGCGGCCGCGACCTCGAGTGCGGCCAGCCGCCCCGCTGCAGCGGCCGCGTCGAGACCGCCTGCCACCTCGGCCTCGTCGTCGAACGTGAGCAGTGCGACGACCGGGAGCGAGGACGCGCCGCGCACAGCCTCGACGGCCGCGACGAGATCATCGACGTCGAAGAACGTCTCGATCATGAAGAGATCGACACCCCGCCCCTCGAGCACCCGTGCCTGTTCGGCGTAGAGAGCACTGTGGCCGGCGGGATCGAATGCCTCGAGCTCTCCGAGCGGGCCGATCGAGCCCGCGATGAGCACGTCCCGGCCCGATACGTCCCGCGCCTCGCGGGCGAGGCGCACGGCAGCGGAGTTGATCGCCTCCAGCTCGTGGTCGAGGCCGCGGGCGGCCAGCTTGCGCCTGTTCGCGCCGAACGTGTTCGTCTCGATCAGCTCGGCGCCGGCCCGGATGTAGCTCGCGTGGACGGCAACCACGCTCTCGGGGGCGACGAGGTTCGCCTCCTCGGGACAACGGAGCCCAGGCGCTGCGCCGGTGAGGAGCGCACCCATGCCGCCGTCCGCGACGATCGGAGGGCCCGAGCGCAGGCGTTGGAGGAAATCCGCCACGGGTCGAGTCTAGGGACGGGCAGAGCATCCCGACTCGAGGTCGTCGTGGACGACGCGACCCTCCATTCCGCCGGCGACCGTGACGAGTTGGCCGCTGACGTGGCCGGAGAGGACGTCCGAGGCGAGGACGACGACCTGCGCCGCGACGTCCTCGGGCTGGGCGACCTTGCGGAGGGCCATCGTGCGGGAGATGCGCCGCACCGCGTCGGGGTCGACGTGGCCGCGGGTCATCGGCGACTCGGTCCAACCGGGAGCCACGGCGTTGACGCGGGCACGTGGCGCGACGCGCGTCACCTCGTTCTTGAGCGAGAGGAGCAGCCCGGATTGCAGCGCCGCCTTCGCCGCCGCGTAGTCGGCGTGACCGGCTTCCCCGAAGCACCCGGCGGTCGACCCGACGAGGACGAGGGAGCCGTGGCCGTTGCGCGCGACCTCCCGGAGGAACGCGCGCGCCGTCAGGAAGGTGGCGGTGAGGTTCTGGCGGAGAGTTTCCTCCCAGCGGGCAAGCGGCAGCTCCCAGAGGGGCGCGTCCTCGGCGGGCCAGACGCCGGCGACGGCCGCGCACACGTCGACCGACCCGAGCGCGCCACGGGCGGTCTCGAACAGTGCGTCGACTTCCGACTCGATCGTGAGATCCGCTCGGGCGACAGGCGCTCCGCCGAGCTCGGCGGCGACTGCCGCGGCCCGCTCCTCGCCGCGGTGGTAGTGGACGAGCACGTTCGCGCCCTCGGCGGCGAAGAGACGGGCGCAGGCCGCGCCGATGCCGCCGGAGGCGCCGGTGACCACCACGCCCTTCCCTGCGAGGCCCATGTCCATCGGGGGCGTAGGCTATCGGGCGTGACGAGCGGGACACCCGCCTGGCAGGCACTCGAGAAGCACGCCGCGGCGGTGCAGGAGACGCATCTGCGCGACCTCTTCGCCGCCGATCCCGGTCGTGCGGAGCGGCTCACCGGCGAGGCGGCGGGCCTTTTCCTCGACTACTCGAAGAACCGGGTCACGGACGAGACGATGCAGTTGCTTGTTGCGCTCGCCGAGGAGCGCGGGGTCGCGGAGCGGCGCGACGCGATGTTCGCGGGGGAGCACATCAACGTCACCGAGGACCGTCCGGTGCTGCACGTCGCGTTGCGGATGCCGCGCGGCCGCTCGCTCGTCGTCGACGGCGTCGACGTGGTTGCCGAGGTGCACGAGGTGCTCGACCGGATGGCGTCGTTCTCCGAAGCGGTGCGGTCGGGCGAGTGGAAGGGGATCTCGGGCCGCTCGATCCGAAACGTTGTCAACATCGGCATCGGCGGCTCCGACCTCGGGCCCGTGATGGCCTACCGCGCCCTCCGCCACTACAGCCGTCGCGACCTCACGTTCCGGTTCGTCTCGAACGTCGACGGCACCGACTTCGTCGAGGCGACGCGCGACCTCGACCCCGCCGAGACGCTGTTCGTCGTCTGCTCGAAGACGTTCACGACCCTCGAGACGATGACGAACGCCGAGAGCGCGAAGAGGTGGCTGCTCGACGGCGTCGGCGGGGACGAGGACGCAGTGGCTCGGCACTTCGTCGCGGTCTCCACCAACCTCGAGGCTGTGTCCGCGTTCGGCATCGACCCGGCGAACGCGTTCGGCTTCTGGGACTGGGTCGGCGGACGCTACTCGATGGACTCGGCGATCGGACTCTCGACGATGATCGCGATCGGGCCGGCTGCGTTCGGCAGCATGCTGGCGGGCTTCCACGCGATGGACGAGCATTTCCACTCGGCTCCACTCGCCGGGAACCTGCCCGTTGTCATGGGTCTGCTGGGCGTCTGGTACACGGATTTCTTCGGCGCGCAGACCGTTGCCGTGCTGCCCTACGACCAGTACCTGGAGCGCTTTCCGGCCTATCTCCAGCAGCTGACGATGGAGTCCAACGGGAAGAGCGTTCGGATCGACTCGACTCCGGTCGACACCGACACAGGCGCGGTCCTCTTCGGCGAGCCGGGCACGAACGGGCAGCACAGCTTCTACCAGCTCATCCACCAGGGCGCGCGACTGATCCCCTGTGACTTCATCTGCTTCGGGCAGAGCCTCAATCCGCTCGGGCGCCATCACGATCTCCTCGTCGCGAACGTCTTCGCCCAGGCCGAGGCGCTCGCGTTCGGGAAGTCGGCGGACGAGGTCGCGGCCGAAGGAGCGCCCGACTCGCTCGTCCCCCACCGCACGTTCCCGGGCAACAGGCCGTCGAACGTCCTCATGGCCGAGCGCCTGACACCCGAGACCCTGGGTGCGCTCGTCGCGCTCTACGAGCACATCGTCTTCACGCAAGGGGCCGTCTGGGAGATCAACTCCTTCGACCAGTGGGGGGTCGAGCTCGGCAAGGTGCTGGCGCAACGGATCGTGCCCGAGCTCGAGGCGGACGGCGACCCCGCGCTCGGGCACGATGGCTCGACGAACGAGCTCATCCGTCGCTACCGGCGGCTGCGGGCGTCCCGCTAGCGGCCGCCACCTCTGAGCCGTCCCAGCGTCAGGGAAGGAGCGAGGCGGCGGCCTCGTCGAGGATCGCCGTCGTCCGACCGCCGCCCGACCGCACGAGGCTCGCGGGCACGTCGCGAGACGGCTCCTCGGCGAACGCCCCCCGCACAGCTTCGGCCTTCTCCCCGCCGACGGCGAGGAAGACGACGTGCGCCGCCGAGGCGAGCGCGGGAATCGTCATGGTCACCCGCTCGACAAAGGGCTCGAGCGCCGCCTCCACGGCGACCGCGAGACGCGCGGTCTCGTCGAGCGACGCCGCCCGGGGAAAGAGCGATGCCGTGTGACCGTCCGGCCCGAGGCCGAGCAAGACGAGATCGAGGATCTGGCCCCGCAGCTCGGCTTCGTAGGCCGCAGCCGCCTCCTCGGGTGGCAGCCGCGTCTCGACGGGATGGACGAGCGGCGGCACAAGCACCCTCTCGAGCAGTGCCTCCCGCACGAGGCGCTGGTTCGAGCGAGGGTCGCTCGGCGGCACGCAGCGGTCGTCTCCGAACCAGATCTCGGCGCCGCCCCAGTCTGCGTGACGCCTCCGCTGCGCGCTCGTACGCGCGGCGCGGCGTCGAGCCTCCGGCCAGCACGAGCGAGCCGTCCGCGTTCGCAGCGGCCGCGAGCAGCGCGGCGGCCGCGGCTGCCGCTGCCTCGGCGTCCGGCACGACCACGAAGTCGATGCCGCCGACACGACGGGAGCCTTCTGCAGCCACGGGCTCAGTTGCGCGCCCAGCCGCGGAACGCGGCGAGCAGCTCGGCCTTGGCGGCCTCCGAAGAGATCCTCGACCTCGACCCGTCCCACGATCGCAATCGTCGTACGCATCTGCTCGACGTAGTTGGTGCAGCCGTCGCAACCGTTCAGGTGCTCCTCGACGCGACTCCGGTCGGCTTCGCTCAGGCTCCCCTCGAGGTAGTCCGTGACGAGCTCGACGATCTCGATGCACGTGAGGTCGCGCGGGCGGCCGCGGTCGCGGATGCGCTGCCAGATGGATGTCATGACCGTTCGCCTTCCAGGTACGTCTCGAGGGCCTGCCGTACCTTCGAGCGGGCACGGTGGAGCAGGACTCGTTGATTGGACTCGCTCAGGTCGAGAACGTTACGCACGTCCTCCGAGCTCCAGCCCTCGACGTCGCGCAGCGTGATGACGGTTCGCTGCGTCTCGGGCAGAGCGTCGATGGCGTCGTGCACCACCGCCAGCGTCTCCTTCCCGACGAGCCTGTTCTCCGGAAGCTCCGACCAGCGCGCCGGTGCCGAGCTCCAGTGCCCGTCGGCGTGGAACCGGTCGGCGTCGACCGCCGGCTCGTCGCTCTCGCCGTCGCTGCCGCCGAGGGAGGAGAAGGGCACGCTGCGTCCCTCCCGTTCACCTCGCGTCTTCGCGCGATTCGTGAGGATCCGGAAGATCCACGTCTTCAGCGAGGAGCGCCCCTCGAAGCGGTCGATCCCCGAGAGGACGCCCAGCCACGTCTCCTGCACGACCTCCTCGGCGACGGCGCGACTCGAGACGAACATCGACGCCACCCGCAGGAGCGACGGCCCGAGCTCCTCGACGAGCGCGGTGAACGCCGCCTCGTCGCCGGCCCGCAAGGCGGCCACGATCTCGTCCTGTCCGGCGGGGGCGACGTAGCTGTCAGCGGTCTCCTCCATCTCCGGGCAACGCTACTCGTTCCACCGGAGAGCGGCCAACACGGCCCCGCCGGAGTACGCTGCCCCGGTGAGTGTCGCGGCCGCCATGCGCTCGTACGAGGCCTTCGCGCGCGGCGACATGGACGCCGTCCTCGCGGACATGGACGAGGCGATCGAGTGGCAGCAGGCGCAGGGGCTTCCTCACGGCGGCACCTACCGCGGGATCGCCGAGGTCCGCGCGAACATCTTCGACCCGCTCGACCGGGACTGGTGGTCGGAGTTCTCCGCCCTCCCGCACGAGTTCCTGGACGCGGGCGACGAGGTCGTCGTCCTCGGTCGCTACCGCGGCGTCGCGAAGGAGACAGGGAAAGCCCTCGACGTGCCGTTCGTCCACGTCTGGTCGTTCCGCGACGGCAAGGCCTGGCGTTTCCGCCAGTTCCTCGACACGGCCGGGTGGGTGGAGGCACTGTCGCCGTGACACGTCACGGTTGACGCCCGACCCGCGATCGTGTGTGATCGTGCGGCGACGGGGCCTGGCCGCGCAACAAGACCGGCTCGACGACGTCACACGGTTCAACCCACCAAGGAGGGAAATTCCAGATGAAGAACCGCGCAGCCACAGCGCTCGGGGTCATTCTCGGGGTGGTCGCCGCGCTTGCGTCGACCGCCTCTGCAGGAACGGCGGCCGCCGCGTCCGCGGCGGCCGCGGCGAGCTGCAGCGCACCGGCGCTCGGCATGTCCGCTCCGCTGACCGGCGCCGGCGGCGTTCCTCGGGCAGGAGCAGCTCAGCTGGACCCAGTTCGCGGCGTCGAACTTCAACAAGCAGTTCGGGACGAAGTTCAGCGTCAAGCAGGGCGACACCCAGCTCTCGGCGTCCCTGGCCCGCACGATCGCGCAGAAGTTCGTCTCCGACGGGACGATCCTCGGGGTCGTCGGCCCGTCGACGAGCCAGGCCGTGATCTCGAGCGGCACCCTGTTCAAGAAGGCCTCACTGGCAGCCGTCTCGGGGTCCGCGACCCGGGTGTCGCTGACCAACGGCACGATCCCGACATTCTTCCGCGTCGTCCCGAACGACAACATCCAGGCCCCGGCGATCGCGAACTTCCTGAAGAACAACCTGAAGGCGAAGACGGTCGTCGTGATGGACTCGCAGGACGACTACTCGAAGCCGCTCGCCGACGGGGTGCAGTCGCTCCTCAAGCGCGGCGGCGTGACGGTGCAGCGTGAGTCGGTCGCCGCCACGGACACCGACTTCTCGTCGATCGTCTCGAAGACGCCCGACGACGCCACTGCCGTGGTCTTCGCGACCCAGACGGCGTCGGCCGCCCAGACGCTCTCGAACCAGCTTCGCGAACAGGGCAAGAAGGCGGTCGTGTTCGCGACCGACGGCGCCTACCAGCCCGGGCAGTACAAGCCGAAGAGCGGCTACGTGTCGGTCTTCGCGCTCGACCTGAACCTGGCGCAGGGGCAGAAGGCGCTCGTGGCCCAGTACAAGAAGTTCTCGAAGGGAAAGTCGTTCGGCGCCTTCGGCCCTCCGAGCTACCAGTCAGCGTGGGTGCTGATGACCGCCATCAACGCGGCGTGCAAGGACGGCAGCGTCACCCGCGCCGAGGTGCTCGGACAGGTCAAGAAGACGAATATCCCGTCGGTCATCGGCGGGACGACGAAGTTCACGGCGAAGGGCGACGTCGCCAGCCCGAAGTTCTTCGTCTACAAGATCACGGACGGCAAGTACTCCGGCCCGGTCAACCTGGGCTAGGGCTCCAAGCAACGGCGGCCGGTCCACCTCCGGCGCGGGGTGGGCCGCTCGCCGTCTGCGAGCCATGAACTGGGACCTCTTCGTCCAGCTGACGGTGAACGGCCTCACGCTCGGCAGCGTGTACGCCCTCGTGGCCCTCGGCTTCTCGATGGTCTACGGGATCCTCAAGCTCCTCAACTTCGCCCACGGCGACGTCGTCATGGTCGGCGCGTTCATCGGCTGGGGGATCCTCGGTTGGCTCGGCGGCGCGGGCGACCCGAGCATCGCCGTCTGGGCGCTGATCGCGGCGATGGTCCTCGGCGCGATGGTCGCCTGCGGGTTCCTCGGGATGGCGATCGAGCGGTTCGCCTACCGGCCGCTGCGGACCGCGCCGAGGATCGCCCCGCTCATCTCGCGCGCTCGGCGTGTCGTTCTTCATCCAGAACTCGGTGCTGCTCCTCTACGGGGCGGACTACCGCTCGTACGACACGTTCGACCTCGTCGACCCGGGGATCGCCCTCGAGTGGGGCGTCCTCCGCGTCTGGATCATCCGGCTCGTCGTGATGGTCTCCGCAGTCGCGATGATGGCCGTGCTCATGCTCCTCGTCGCGCGCACGCGCCTCGGCAAGGCGATGCGCGCGACGTCGTTCGACCGTGAGGCAGCGTCGATGATGGGTATCGACGTCGACCGCGTCATCGCCGCGACGTTCTTCATCGGCTCCGCCCTGGCGGGGGCCGCGGGCGTCCTGGTCGGCCTCGTCTTCGGCCAGATCAACCACTTCATGGGGTTCAACTACGGCCTCAAGGGCTTCACGGCGGCGGTCGTCGGCGGGATCGGCAGCCTCCCCGGCGCGATGCTCGGCGGCCTCGTGATCGGCCTCGGCGAGTCGTACACCGCCGGCTACATCTCGACGACCTTCAAGGACCTGGTCGTCTTCTCCGGGCTGATCGTGTTCATGCTGATCCGGCCGAGCGGGATCCTCGGCAAAGCCTCTCTCAAGAAGGTCTGAGCAACATGGCCGACGAGACACCCGACGCACCTCAACGGGACCCCGGGATCGGGAGCGACGAGTGGGTCGCGCGCTCGGGTGCGAACGTCGAGCGGGGCCGCTTCGGCGGCCTCGTCGCGCGCGTCGAGCTGCTACCCCCGCTCGTCCGTTACGGCCTCCTCGTCCTCCCGATCGCGGCGTATCCGGCGGTGGCGAACACCGACTACCTCCTCCAGGTCGGGCTCGACACGCTGATCTACGTCCTGCTCGCGCTCGGGCTCAACGTGGCCGTCGGCTGGGCCGGGATCCTCGACCTCGGGTACATCGCGTTCTTCGGCTTCGGCGCGTACGGCTACGCGCTGCTCGCCTCGGGGCAGTTCGACACCCACCTGCAGGCTCAGTGGGCGATCCCGATCGTCGTCGTCGGGACGGTCGCTCCTCGGCTTCCTGCTCGGGCTGCCGTCGCGACGGCTCTCCGGCGACTACCTCGCGATCGTCACGCTCTTCTTCTTCCAGGTCTTCCTGACGCTGCTGAACAACCTCGACCGGCTCAACCTCCCGGGCCTCGGGCCGCAGGACATCACTGGCGGCCCGAACGGGATCTCCGACATCGACCCGTTCAGCTTCTTCGGCTGGACGCTGACGACGGTCACGCAGTACTACTACGTCGCCGTCGTCGCGCTCGCCGTCGTGATGACGGCGCTCTATCTCGTCAACCACTCGCGCACGGGCCGCGCGTGGCGCGCCCTGCGCGAGGACGACCTCGCCGCCGAGGTGATGAGCATGCCGGTCGACTGGCTCAAGCTGCTCGCGTTCGCATTCGGCGCCGGGGTCGCGGGCCTCACGGGGACGATCCTCGCCGCGGAGCAGGGAGCGGTCTTCCCGCGTCAACTTCGACCTCACGATCCTCATCACGCTCTACGCGATGGTGATCCTCGGCGGTACCGGCAGCCTCGGCGGCGTCGTCGTCGGAGCGATCGTGCTCAACGTGGCGCTCGAGGTGCTTCGCACCCCTGCGAACGCGCAGCCTCCTCTTCTTCCTGGGCCGTCCTGCTCGTCCTCGTGCTCGTGATCCGTGCCGCTCTGGCTCGTCGCGGTCGTCCTCGCGGCGACCGTCGTGTTCGGGAGCGTCGCCCACGTCGTGACGGACGCCGTCTGGCCGGACGGCGTCGCAGGGACGACGGCGGGCGGGACGTCGCTCGACGACCTCGCCGGCAAGTGGGTCCTCATCCCCGGCGACGCGCAGACGTGGAACCGGATCATGTACGTCGTCCTCGTCGGGGGCATCCTCTGGCTCACGGTTCTCAAGGGCTGGAAGCGCCTCGTGCGTGCTCGTCCCCGTGCTGTATCTCGCGGTCTCGATCTGGGAGAGCGCGATGCTCCCGCAGCCGGCCGTGGCCCGCTACATCCTCATCGGCGCGATGCTGGTCGGGATGATGGCGGTGCGGCCGCAGGGGCTCTTCGGCAGCCAGCGGGTGGAGATCGTCTGATGCCCGAGGCCGTGCTCGAGCTGCAGGCCCTCTCGAAGGCGTTCGGAGGCCTACGCGTGATCGACCGCCTCGACCTCGTCGTCGGCGACCGGGAGATCGTCAGCGTGATCGGGCCGAACGGCGCCGGCAAGACGACGCTCTTCAACATCGTCACCGGCGTCTACGCCCCCGATGACGGCGACATCCTCTTCGAGGGGCGAGAGCATCGCCGGGCTCGCGCCGCACAAGATCACGCGCAGGGGCATCGCGCGCACGTTCCAGACCCTGCGGCTGTTCCTGAACATGAGCGTGATCGAGAACGTGATGGCGGCGGAGTACGGGCACACGAACGCGGGGGTCATCCGCTCGATGCTCCGGACCCGGGGCATGCGCCGGGAGGAGAAGGAGATCCGGCGCTTCGCGGGCGAGCGGCTCTCGTTCTTCGGCGAGCGCCTGATGGGCTACCGCTGGGATCAGCCCGCCTACAGCCTCTCGTACGCGAACCGGCGCAGGCTCGAGATCGCCCGCGCGACGGCGACCAAGCCGCGCCTGCTGCTGCTCGACGAGCCGGCCGCGGGCATGAACCCGAAGGAGACGCACGAGATCACGGAGCTCATCGCGAAGCTGCGGGACGAGGGCGGCTACACGATCCTCGTGATCGAGCACGACATGCACGTCGTCGAGGGCATCTCGGATCGCGTCGTCGCGCTCGACCACGGGGTCAAGATCGCCGAGGGGTCGTTCGAGGAGGTCGCGACGAATCCCCGCGTGGTGGAGGCGTACCTCGGCACCGGCGGGACGGCCCGCAAGTGAGCCCGCGCCCGGCCTCGCTCCTCCGGCTCTCGGGCATCAACACGTACTACGGCCAGATCCACATCCTCCAGGGACGTCCAGGTGGAGGTCGGCGAGGGGGAGCTCGTCTGCCTGCTCGGCGGCAACGCCTCCGGCAAGTCGACGACGCTGAAGACGATCCTCGGCATCGTCACGCCGCGGACCGGCTCGGTCTCGCTCGGTGGCGAGGAGATCACCGGGCTTCCCACCGCCCACCGGATCAAGCGCGGGCTCGCGATCGTGCCGGAGAACCGCCGCCTGTTCGGCCCGATGACGGTGCTCGAGAACCTCGAGATGGGCGCCTACCTGCGGCCGAAGGCCGACCTGAAGGAGGAGTTCGAGCGCGTCTACACCTTGTTCCCGCTCCTCTACGAGCGCCGCTCCCAGCTGGCCGGGACGCTGTCGGGCGGCGAGCAGCAGATGGTCGCGATGGGGCGTGCGCTGATGTCGCAGCCGAAGCTGCTGCTGATGGACGAGCCGTCGATGGGTCTGGCTCCGGTGCTCGTCGAGCGCAGTTTCGAGATCATCAAGCAGGTCAACGACGCGGGGGTCGCGATGCTCATCGTCGAGCAGAATGCCAACGTCTCCCTCTCGATCGCGGACCGCGGCTACGTTCTCTCGACCGGACGGGTCGTGCTGGAGGGCAACGCCTCCGACCTGCTCGAGGACGAGGGATTGCGGAAGGCATACTTGGGCCGCTGATGGGCGTCGTCAGGGCAGACGGGCAGATCGCGCCCCAGCGGGGCTCCGAGCTCGCGCTCGAGACGCTCCACGTCGGCGCGGGGGAGACGCGCGCCGTCGGCGATGCAGCCCACGACGTCCTGCTGTTCGCGTTCGCGGGCAGCGGCGAGCTCGACGGCGGACGGCTGAGCGAGGGCGTGGCGGCGCTGCTGCTCGAAGGCGAGGCCGCGGAGCTCACGGCTGGTCCACTCGGCATCTCGCTCGTGCGGATCACGCTCGGGGCCGACACCGACCTGCATGCGCCGATGGGCACGCGCGGGCGGCTCGTCGAGGTGAGCGCCGTCGAGCCCGGCCAGGCAACCGGGAGCCGTTCCTTCCAGATCCTCTTCGGGCCGCACAACGGCTGCCGCCGCGCGACGCTGTTCGTCGGCTACGTCCCGCCGGGCAAGGCGCCGTGGCACTACCACCTCTACGACGAGATCTGCTGGATCTGGCGCGGCCCCGGCCGCTACCACGTCGGCGACGAGGCCGATCCGCTCGAGGACGGCACCGCCTTCAGGATCACACCGCGGCAGGTGCACATCGTCGAGAACACGAGCCCGGACCGCGAGCTTGCGATCCTCGGTGTCTTCACGCCCGCCGGCTCCCCGTCCGCGGCCTACCTGACGCCGGACGTGGCAGGGTCCTACGGGTTCGGGACGGCGTGAGCTCCGGCGACCGGCTGCAGCCAATCGCCCCCGACGGCGTCGGTGACGCCGTACGGGGGGAGTTCCCGATCTTCGAGCACACGATCTACCTCAACTCCTGCTCGCAGGGCGCCCTCTCGCATCGCGTCCGGGCCGCCTACGAGGAGTACCTCGCGGGGTGGGACGAGAACGGCGCCGAGTGGGAGTTCTGGGTCGAGCGGTCCGAGGCGGCCCGTGCGGGGTTCGCCACGCTGCTGCACGGCGAGCCGGACGAGGTCGCCGTCACGACCTCGGTCTCCCAGGGGGTGAGCGGGATCGTCTCGGCGCTGCCGTTCGAGCGCGGCGGGCGCAACCGCATCGTCATCAGCGAGTACGAGTTCCCCACGGTCGGCCAGATCGCTCACGCACAGGAGCTGCGGGGCGCCGAGGTCGTCCACGTGCGGCCCGAGCCGGACGGCGCGATCCCCGTCGAGCGTTTTGCGGAGGCCGTCGACGAGAGGACGGCGCTCGTCTGCTGCACGACGATCTCGTACAGAACGGGCCACCGGCACGACGTCGCCGCGATCGCCGAGGTCGCCCATGCCAGTGGAGCGCTCGTGCTCGCGGACAGCTACCAGGCGGCGGGCGCGATCGAGCTCGACGTGCGGGAGCTCGGAGCAGACTTCGTCACCGGAGGCACGGTGAAGTACCTGCTCGCGTCCGCCGGCCTCGGCTTCCTCTGGGTGCGGGCCGGGGTGATCGACCGGCTGCTGCCGACGCAGACCGGCTGGTTCGCGGACGAGGACATCTTCCGGATGGACATCTCCGACTACTCACCGCACGAGAGCGCACGGCGCTTCGACGCGGGCACGCCGCCCGTGCCGAACATCTACGCCGGGGTGGCAGGCCTCGAGCTGCTCCAGGAGACGGGCGTGCCCGCGGTCGAGGCGCACGTCGCCTCGCTCAACACGCGCCTGATCGAGGGGCTCGAGGAGCTCGGCGCCACGGTCGTCACGCCCTCCGAGCCCGCAAGGCGCGGCCCCCTCGTCTGCGTCGCCGCGACCGACGCGCCCGCCCTCGTCGCCTCCCTCGCCGAGGAGCGGATCACGTGCTCGCTCCGCGACACGAACCTCCGTATCGCCGCGCACCTCTACAACACCGACGCCGACATCGATACGCTGCTCGACGCCCTCTCCCGCCGCCGCTCCCTCCTCGCGTAGAGGCTGCAAGTGGCGGAAAGCCACAAGCTGCCTCTCTCGTTGGAGATCGCGTACGGCGACCATCCCGACCAGGTCGGCGACCTCCACCTCCCAACCGCCGTCGAGCGACCTCTGCCGGCTGTCGTGCTCGTCCATGGCGGTTTCTGGAAGTGGGGGTGGGACCGCACGCTGATGACGCCCCTCGCCCGCAATCTCTCGGCGCTCGGCTACGCCGTCTGGAACATCGAGTACCGCCGGGTGGGACAGGAGGGCGGCGGGTGGCCGGGGACGCTCGCGGATGCGGCGGCGGCGCTCGATGCGCTTGCCTCCCGCGACGACGTCGATCCCGCTCGGGTGGCCACGGTCGGTCACTCTGCCGGCGGCCACCTCGCCCTCTGGCTCGCCGCGCGGCACCGGCTACCCGCCGGTGCCCCGGGAGCCGCGCCGCGCGTGAGTCCCTGCGCTGCCGTGTCGCAGGCCGGCGTGACCGACCTCAAAAAGGGCGCCGCCGACCGCCTCGGCGACGGCGCTTGCCAGGGGCTGCTCGGCGGCGAGCCCAGGGACGTGCCCGAGCGCTACGCACTCGCGTCGCCGCTGGAGCTGCTCCCCCTCGGCGTCCCGCAACTCCTCGTGCACGGCTCGCGCGACACGATCGTTCCACCTGGCCAGAGCCGCGGCTACGCCGATGCCGCCCTCGCCGCGGGCGACCCCGTCGAGCTCGTCGAGCTTGCCTCAGCCGACCACTTCGACGTGATCGAGGCGACCGACCCGGCGTGGGCGGCCGTCGTCGACTGGCTCGCGCGCGCCTTCCGCGGGCGATCCTTGTAACGGTCAGTCACAAAGATGCTCGCGCGCGCCTCCGCGGAGCATCCTTGTGACTGTCCGTCACAAAGATGCTCTCAGGCCTCGCGACGGAACGTCTTGGTGGTGGTCCTGTACGTGCGGCGGAGGTCGACGGCTTCGACGACGGGCGTCACGTGGGCCGAGTGCATTCAGGGCGCCAAATCTCCGGGCCTGCCCCGATGTGAGGCCGCCGTTGCCGTGGTGAAATCAGGCCAGAGTCGAAGAGGAGGCGTGATGGGCGGGCAAGGTGACATTCTCGTGCGGATCGAAGAGGTCGAGGCAGAGCTGCGGGGGCTGTCCCGTGAGGTGCACGAGCTTCGTGCGCTTGCCACCAGCGCACCCGCCGTACGTGCGACGTCCGCTGTCGCTCCACCCTCGCCTGCGGAGCAGGAACGGCCGAGTGCAGCGCCCACGACCGTGCGCCGGCCGCCCGAGCGCGTGACGTCTGCTGCGCCCACCCCGCCCGCCGCTGCGAGTCCCGCGCCGCCCGCGCCTGCTCCCCCGTCGTCGCCTGGTCGCACGATCGCCGACCTGGCGCGCGACTGGGATCTGCTCGGCCCGCGCGGCTTCGCCGTCGTCGGCGGCGGCGTCACCGCCCTCGGCGTCATCCTGCTGTTCGTGCTCGCCGCGAACCGTGGCTGGATCACGCCGGGGATGCGCGTCGCGTTCGGGGCCGTCGTCTCGGCGAGCGCCGTCGGCGCCGGCTTCTGGGTGCGCCGGCGCTACGGCCAGATGCTGACGTCCGTCGGCGCGGTGGGAGCAGGCATCGCGGGCGGCTACGCGAGCCTCGCCGCCGCGACCGCGCACTACGACCTCGTTCCCGACTGGCTCGCACTTCCCCTCGCGGGCCTGATCGCGGTCGTCGCCGTCCTGATCGCGCTGGCCTGGGACTCCGAGATCGTCGCCGGCATCGGCCTGCTCGGGTCGGCGCTGGCACCCGGGCTGCAGGCGCTCGACAGCGGTCTCGAGTGGGTGTCGGTCGCCTTTGCCGTAATCGTGCTCGCAGGAACCGTCGCACTTTCGGTGCCACGCAGCTGGCACCGGCTGCTGATCGCGATCGCGGCCGTCGTGACTGCCCAGGCGGCCTGGCTGGCTGCCGCGTCCGAGCGCTCGGCGGACGCCGGGACGACAGCGGTCGAGGCGTCGCTCGTGCTCCTGCTCCTGGCCGCCGGCATCTGGCTCCAGCTCCGCTCGGGCGCGATCGAGCTCGACCGGCTCGCGACCGCCTTCGTCCTCGCTCCCGTCGGGCTCACGCTCGGCTTCGCGCAGCTTCTCTACGCCGACGGGCGCGACCTCGGCATCGCGCTGGCCGTCGCAGCCGCGGTCTGGGCGGCCGCGTGGGCGGCGCTGCGCCGCCTCCACCAGCCCGATCTCGCGCTCGTTCTCGGCGTCTCCTCGCTGACCCTCGCTGCCGTGGCCTCCGTGTACCTCGTGACCGGGACCAGCCTGGCCGTCGCCTGGGCCACACAGTCGCTGCTCTTCAGCGCGCTTGCATGGCGCCTGCGCGACGCGCGGCTGCAGCTGATGTCGCTCGCGTACCTCGCTCTCTCTGCGGCGTACGTGTCCCTCGTGGACGTGCCGCCGTGGACGATCTTCGACGACCCGGTCGCGGGCGCTGCTGCGATCTCCGTAGCAGCACTGGCACTGGCAGCGGCCGTCGCCGGGCTCCTGGCCCCGCCCGAGACTGCGCAGCGCACCGAGGCCGGCCTGCTTGCCTGGATCGCCCCGCTGCGTGGCGGGCTCGGGCGGCACCGCGAGGGACTCCGGGAGGCGCTCGTCTTCGCCGGCGCCGCGACCGGCACGTACGCCCTCGCCCTCGCCTTCGTCTCGATCTCGTTCCGGCCCGGCCACCTCGCCGCGACGATCGTCGCGAGCGCGGTCGGAGCGATCGTGCCGGCCGTCGCCGCGCGCCGCGGCTCGGCCTGCCTCGTCGGCGCCGGGGTCGCGTGGCTCAGCGGCGTCCTGATCATCGCGGCCGCCTTCGACGTGCCCGAGTTCGCGAACGAGGCGGTCAATCGCTCCTACGGCGGGTGGGCGCTCATCGCGGCGGCGGCGGGCCTGCTCGCCGGGTGCTACGCCTGCCAGCTGCTCTTCCCGGATCCCAGGGCGCCGGTGTTGGCCGCGGCCGCCGGCGTCGTCGCGTTGGCCACCTCCGCGGCCGGAATTGCGCTGATCTCGCCTCCGGGGGACGTGCTCACGTCCTCGTGGATCGGCTGGCGGCTCGTCATCCCTGCCCTCGTCTACTTCGGCCTCGCGGCGCGCGCCTTCCGGAGCGAGCGCCACCGCGACCTCTCGACGTGCCTGTGGGCGCTCGGGACGGGCAGCGCTCCTCGGCGCCGAGACGCTCGTCGTGGACGGCGCGACCTGGACCGTGATCGCGTACGCGGCCACCGCGACCGCCCTCGCGCTGCTGGCCGCGCCGCTGCGCGAGGAGCGCCTCTGGTGGGCCGGAACCGCCATCGTCTCTGCGACGAGCGCCGTCGTGCTCGCCTGGTTCCTGCCGCCGAGCCACTTCTTCGCCGCCACGGCGGCGCCCGGAGCGGGGCTCTGGGCCGGCCTCGGTTGCCTGGGAGCCGGCGTCGTCCTCCTTCTCACCGGTGCCCCGCAGCGACGGTGGATCGACCCGGTCCTCGGGGTCGGAGCGCTCTACCTCCTCTCGCTCGGGATCCTCGAGCTGGCGCAGCGCCTCTTCGGCGGCTCCGTCGAGACCGACTTCCAGCGTGGGCACGTCGTGGTGAGCGTCGTCTGGGCGCTGATCGGGCTCACGCTCCTCGTCGCGGGCCTGCTGCGCGACGAGCGGCTGCTCCGCTTCGGCGGCCTCTCCCTCTTCGGCCTCAGCCTGGCGAAGATCTTCCTCTACGACCTGAGCGCGCTCAGCTCGGCCGCGCGAGCCCTGTCCTTCATCGCGGTCGGAGCACTTGTGCTAGCCGGCGGGTTCTTCCTGCAGCGGCTGAGCTCGCACATCGACTCGCGGCGGCCGCACACCCCGTAGGGGCGCGACTCAGTCCGCGAGCGTGCTCTCCTCGCGGGCCGGGTCGCCCTCCGGCAGCACGTCGTGCGACCACTCGCGCCGCTTCCAGTCCGGGACCGGCGTCGGCAGATCGGCGTGGGGCACGAACCGCGAGCGCTCGACGAGCTCCATCCGGTGCACGTACCGTGAGCAGTTCGGCAGGACGTCCCGTGCGCGCACGCGCACGACGAGCTGCGCCTCGGGGTACTCCGCGAGCAGCGGATCGGCCTCGTCGATCGAGGCGATGCCGTTGACCCGCAGCCGCTTGGGGCGCGAGAAGTCGATGAAGAGAAGACCGACCTGCGGGTTGCGCAGGAGGTTTCCCAGCGACAGGTACATGCCGTTCCCGTCGTAGCTCGGGAACGCGAGCGTGCTCTCGTCGACGACGCGGACGAACCCCGGATCGCCGCCCTTGTAGGAGCACTGTGGCGCGCCGTTCTCGTCGGCCGTGGCGAGGAAGAACATGTCCCGGGACTCGATGAACGCCCGGTCCCCCTCGTCGAACGTGTCGTGGCGCAGTCTCTCGTCGATCCGGTCCGCCAGGCGCCGCGTGTCGAAGCGGTCCTGGAGCGACCGGTTGCCGTCGTGGTAGAGGTCGGTCATTCAGGGATGATGCGCCCCGATGCCCCCGCGCGTCCACCTCTGCGAGCCGGTTCCGGTCGAGGTCGAGCGCGAGCTCGCGGCAGGACTTCGAGCTCGTCCCCGGCCCCGCCGGGGCCGACGGGATCGTGGCGATGCTCACCGTGCGGGTCGACGACGCCTTCCTCGAGGCTGCGGGCCCGCAGCTCCGGGTCGTCGCGAACTACGCCGTCGGGGTGAACAACATCGACCTCGACGCCGCCCGTCGCCGCGGGATCGTCGTGTCCAACACGCCCGACGTCCTCACGGGCGCGACCGCAGAGCTCGCGGTGACGCTGATGCTGTCGCTGCTGCGCCGCGTGACAGAGGGAGACCGCTTCGTCCGTCGCCGCGAGCCGTGGCAGTTCTCGCTCGAGTTCATGCTCGGGGAACGGCTCGCGGGGAAGCAGGTGCTCATCGTCGGCAGCGGCCGCATCGGGCGCGAGACGGCGCGCCTCGTGGGGGCCTTCGGCGCGGACGCGGTCCTCGCGGGGCGTGATGCCGACCTGGACGAGCTGCTGCCCGACGCCGACGTCGTCTCGCTGCACGTCCCCCTCACCGACGAGACCCACCACCTGCTCGACGCGCGCCGCCTGCGGCTGCTGAAGCCGAGCGCCGTCGTGATCAACACCGCCCGCGGGCCTGTCGTCGACGAGGTGGCCCTGGTCGAGGCGTTGCGGGACGGCGTGATCGCGGGTGCGGGCCTCGATGTCTACGAGCGCGAGCCGGAGGTGACGGACGCGCTGCGCGGGCTCGAGAACGTCGTGCTCTCGCCGCACCTCGGGAGTGCCACCCGCGACACGCGCGTGGCGATGGGGATGCTGTGCGTCGAGGCGCTGCGCGCCGTGCTGCGAGAGGGACGCATCCCTGCGAACGCGGTCGTCTACCCTTCCGCGCCGTGACGGGCTACGGCTGCCAGGCGATGTGGGGCACGCTCGAGCGTGTGCTCGTGCGGCCGCCCCTGCCGGCCGACGCCGGCCACGTCGAGCGCTACGGCTGGCGCGGCGTCCCGGACAAGATGGCGGCGCAGGCCGAGCACGAGGCGCTCCGTGGCACTGCTCGAGGCGGCGGGGGCGGAGGTCGTCGTCTCCGAGCACGATCCCGGCAACCCGGACGCGATCTACGTCTACGACCCGGTTCTCGTGGGCGACTCGGGCGCCGCGCTCCTGCGGCCGGGGAAGGAGGGGCGGCTCGGGGAGCCGGACGCGATCGCCGCGAGCCTCCACGCAGCGGGCGTCCCGGTCGCCTCCCGCATGGCGGCTCCGGTGACCGTCGAGGGGGGCGACACCGTCTTCCTCGACCACGACACGCTTCTCGTCGGGCACGGCTACCGCACGGGCTCGGCCGGGATCGCCGCACTCCACGAAGCCTTTCCGGGAGTCGACGTCATCGCGCTCGACCTCCCGCACTGGGTCGGCCCGTCCGAGGTGATGCACCTGATGTCGCTGATCTCGCCACTCGATCGCGATCTCGCCGTCGTCTACCCGCGCCTTGCTCCCGTGCGGATGCTGGAGCTGCTCGCGGAGCGGGGGATCGACGTCGTCGAGGTGCCCGACGAGGAGTTCGAGACGATGGGCTCCAACGTGCTCGCGCTCGGCCCGCGCCGCGCGCTCGCGCTCGAGGGGAACGACGAGACACGCCGCCGCATGGAGCGGGCCGGCGTCGACGTGGTCACCTACCGCGGCGACCACATCTCGCGCCTCGGCGACGGCGGGCCGACCTGCCTCACGCGGCCCGATCCTCCGCAGCGCCTCCTAGTGCGGCGTCTCGCAACGTTTCGACAGGAAAAGCATCGTTGTGAGACGCCGCACTGCTGAATCAACATGGAGTGGGGTGTCCCGCAACGAGCATTTCCGGGTCGAACGTTGCGGGACACCCCACTAGGCCCCGGGCTCCACGAGCGTCAGCTGCCGGTGCTCCGAGAGCCCGGAGACGCCGACCCCGACGAGCCGCAGCGCTCCCGGCCGATCGCGCAGGCCACGGTCGAGGAGGCGGCACGCGAGCTCCGCGATCCGCTCCGACTCGTCGATCGGGGTGCTGAGCGTCGTCGACCGGCTCCTGATCGAGAAGTCGGGATAGCGGAGCTTGGTCGTCACCGTGCGCGCCGAGAGCTGCCGTCGCACGAGCCCTGCGGACACCTCGGCGGCCATCCGCTCGATCTCGGCATAGAGGATCGCCCGATCCGAGATGTCCCGCTCGAACGTCTCCTCGACCGAGAGCGAGACCCGCTCGGTCTGGAGCTCGAGATCGCGGGGGTCGATCCCGCAGGCACGGTCGCGCAGGAGCGATCCGATCGTCCCCGGCAGAACGACGCGGAGCTCGGCAGCGGAGAGAACGGCGAGATCGCCCACCGTCTTGACGCCGGCTGCCGCGAGGCGCTGCTCCGCCTTGGGGCCGACTCCCGGGAGCGCCCGCACCGGGAACGGGGCGAGGAACCGCGCCTCCTTCCCTGGCGGCACGACCGTGATCCCGCCCGGCTTGCGCCGGTCGGATGCGACCTTGCAGACGACCTTCGAGGTCGAGACGCCGAGGGAGCAGGACAGCGACGTCGCCGCCCTCACCGAGGTCCGCACCGCCTCCGCGACGGCACGGGCGCCGGTGAACGCGGACGTGACGGTGCCGATGTCGAGGTAGCCCTCGTCGATCCCGACCTGCTCCACCCGCGGCACGACTTCGCGGACCGCGTCCCAGACGGCCTCCGAGTACTGGCGATAGAGCCCGTGCCGGGGCCGGATGAACACGACGTCGGGACAGCGCCGGAGCGCCTCGGCCGAGCTCATCGCCGAGCGGATGCCGAAGCGCCGGGCGACGTAGTTGGCTGTCGCGACGACCCCTCGGCCCTGCGGGTTCCCGCCGACGACGAGCGGTTGCGTACGGAGCGACGGGTCCTCGAGCTCCTCGACGGCGGCGAAGAATGCATCGAGGTCGAGATGGGCCAGAATCGGCACGTGGAGAACGCTACGGTGCCGCCGTGATCACCGCTCCGCCTCCGCCTCCCGCGATCGAGCAGCCGGCGCCCTACGAGATCTCGTACGGAACCGTGGCGGGCTCGGTGGCGCCGGGGACGCGCCGCGTGATCGTCCGCGTCGGCGGCCGCACGCGGACGGACCTTCCCCTGCGGGGCCGGCACTTCCAGGTGCACGTGGAGTTGCCCGCCGCCGAGACGTCGGTTCAGGTCGTCACGGCGGACAAGGCCGGGCATCGGAGCAGCGCCGTCGTCCGGCACGTGTTCGGCGCGTCGCAGGCTGCCAGGCCCCGGGTGCGCGCCGCACACGTCGATCCGGTGCTGCAGCGGCAGCTGCGGCAGCTCGCGGAGCGGTTCGGGCCGACGAGCGCCTTCTACGTCCAGGACCTCGCCACCGGCGCCGGAGCCGCCTGGAACGCCCGTGCGACCTTCCCCGGCGCGTCGGCGCTGAAGCTCGCGGTCGCCGTCGCGGCGCTCGCCGCCACGGAGGGGACGCCACCCTTCGGCTCCACGCTCGATCGCCTCCTGCGGCAGATGCTCACGCACTCGGACAACGCCGCCGCGAACGCCACCGAGCGGTACTACGGCGGCTCCACCTCGGGTGGCTCCGCCGTCGTCAACGGGATGATGCGCTCGCTCGGGCTCGTCGACACGGAGATGTACGGCGGCTACGAGCTCGACGAGGTGGGCGGCCCGCCGCGCCGGCTCGCAGGCGGCATTCCGCTCGGTGTCGACAGCCAGCCGAGCTGGGGCATCGGCAAGCGCACCACCGCGTACGACCTCGCCGGCCTGCTCCGGGCCGTGTGGCTCGCGAGCGGTGGGAAGGGGCCGATGCGGACGGCGCAACCGGGCTTCACGCCCTCCGATGCGCGCTACCTGCTCTACCTCCTCGCCCGTGTGAGGGATCCCGGCAAGATCGACCGCGAGGTCGGCCGGCTGCCCGGGGTCGCCGTGCTGCACAAGGCGGGGTGGGTGAACGCGGCGCGGCACGACAACGGCATCGTCCTCTGGCCCGGCGGCGCGCTCGTCGTGACCGTGATGACCTACCGGCCGTCCGGCGCCGGCGTCTCCTCCGACGTGCTCGCGGGGCGCGTGGCGGCGGTCGCGTTGCGGCGGTTCCGGGGCTGACGTCACTTCCGGCGCCCGGCTGAAGCCGGGCGCCCCGGCGCTTCACGCCGGTCCACGAGATGAACGCCCGCATAGCGGGCGTCCATCAGGCTCGCGGTCGCGCCCTCGGAGTGCGCAACAGCAAGAGGGGTCCGGCCCCGGGAGGCGACAGTGCGGGGTTACCGGGCTCCGATAACTGAGACTTCGGCCCACGGCCATGGTTTGTACGCGTTCCGTAAGCATTCGCGCGCGGGGGCGGCGGGCGTTCCGAGACGGCGGAATACCGGTACACTTTTTGTAGTTACTACGACTATGACTGTTAACACGAAGACTTTCCGAGGAGCGTGAACACACCGTGAGCAAGCTCTTGCTCGTGCCTCTCGACGACATCGTCGTCTTCCCCAACATGAGCGTGACGCTGACGATCGACGTCGGCGACGAGGAGCGCGTGCTCCTCGTGCCGAAGCACGACGGCGAGTACGCCAAGGTCGGCACCGTGGCCGAGATCACGGACAAGGTGCGGCTGCCCGGCGGCGGCCACGCCGTGGCCCTGAACGGCCTCCATCGCGCTGTCGCAGGCGCCGCCGAGAGCGACGCGAGCGGCCGCCTCTTCGTCGAGGCCGACGAGCAGCCGGACGAGTCGCCCGTGGGCGACGGCGTGCGTGAGCTCGAGACCGAGTACCGCGCCGTTGTCGAGGAGATCCTCGAGCTGCGTGGCGACGACGGCCGCATTGCCGCGTTCGTCCGGTCCATCTCCGAGCCCGGAGCGCTCGCCGACACCTCCGGCTACTCGCCCGACCTCACCTTCGAGCAGAAGGTGCAGCTGCTCGAGACCGTCGACGTGCCGGCACGGCTCGAGCTCGCCCTCGGCTTCCAGCGCGAGCGGCTGACCCTGATGCAGATCCGGCGCCGCATCCGCGACGACGTCAACACCGGCATGGAGAAGCAGCAGCGCGAGTACGTCCTGCGCAAGCAGCTCGAGTCGATCCGCAAGGAGCTGGGCGAGGACGAGACCTCAGTGGTCGAGGAGTTCCGCACGAAGATCGCAGAGTCCGCGATGCCCGACCATGTCCGCGAGCAGGCCGAGCGCGAGCTCGGGCGCTTCGAGCGCATGGGCGAGAGCTCGCCAGAGGCGCAGACCATCCGCAGCTACCTGGACTGGCTCCTCGCCGTCCCGTGGGGTGTCCGCTCCGAGGAGCGGCTCGACCCCAAGGCGACGCGTGAGGTGCTCGACACCGACCACGCCGGCCTCGAGGACGTCAAGGACCGCATCGTCGAGTACATCGCGGTGCGCAAGCTCCGCGAAGAGCGGGGCATCGAGCCGGACAAGAAGTCCGGCGCGATCCTGACCCTGATCGGCCCGCCCGGCACCGGCAAGACGTCGATCGGCGAGTCCATCGCCCGGTCGCTGAACCGCGAGTTCGTCCGGATGTCGCTCGGCGGCATCCGTGACGAGGCGGAGATCCGGGGCCACCGGCGCACCTACATCGGGGCGCTGCCCGGGCGGCTCGTGCGGGCGCTCCGCGACGCGAAGACGATGAACCCGGTGATCCTGCTCGACGAGGTCGACAAGGTCGGCGCCGACTGGCGCGGGGATCCGTCCGCCGCGCTGCTCGAGGTGCTCGATCCGGCGCAGAACTCGACGTTCCGCGACCACTATCTCGACGTCGAGCTCGACCTCTCCGAGGTCATCTTCCTCGCGACGGCGAACCAGGCGGAGACCATCCCCGGCCCGCTCCTCGACCGGATGGAGGTCATCCGCTTCGACGGGTACACGACGGACGAGAAGATCGCGATCGCACGCGGCTACCTGTGGCCGCGGCAGCGCGAGCGCAACGGCCTCCGTGAGGACGAGGTCACAGTCGCGGACGACACCCTCGAGACGGTGATCTCCGAGTACACGCGGGAGGCGGGCGTCCGCCAGCTCGAGCGCGAGCTCGGCAAGGTGCTGCGCAAGACGGCGACCCGCATCGCGTCGGAGCAGGCGGAAGCGCCGGTCGACGTCGACGTCGGCCTCGTGCGCGACGCGCTCGGCCGCCAGCGCTTCTTCCGCGAGGCCGCGGAGCGCACGGCCGTGCCCGGCGTCGCGACCGGGCTCGCCGTGACCGGCGTCGGCGGTGACGTGCTCTTCGTCGAGGCGACGAGCGTCCCCGGCGGCGAGAAGCTCGTGCTCACCGGTCAGCTCGGCGACGTGATGAAGGAGTCCGCGCAGATCGCCCTCTCGGCGGTGCGGGCGAGGGCGGCCGCCTACGGCCTCGACGACGAGGTGTTCGAGAACCGCTCGTTCCACGTTCACGTCCCGGCCGGCGCGATCCCGAAGGACGGCCCGAGCGCGGGCATCACGATGGCGACGGCACTGGCGTCGCTGCTGACCGGGCGCCCCGTGCGGCACACGGTCGGGATGACCGGTGAGGTCACCCTCCAGGGCCGCGTGCTCCCGATCGGCGGCCTGAAGCAGAAGGTCCTCGCCGCCCACGCGGCCGGGCTCACCGACGTCGTCATCCCGGAGCGCAACCGCGCCGACATCGACGACGTGCCCGAGCACGTGCGCGACGAGCTGACGTTCCACCCGGTCATGGCGCTCTCCGAGGTGCTCGAGCTGGCGCTCGAGCCGGCGGCGCAGGCCGTCGATGTCGCGCTGTAGGCACTGCCGTCCCGTCCCCGAGGAGGTCCGCCAGGCGGCGGGCCTCCTCGAGGGGCGCTGGACGATCTCGATCCTCTGGGCCTCCTATGAAGGGGCCTCCCGCTTCAACGAGTTCAAGCAGGCGGTGGGCCAGATCCCGCCGCGGACGCTGGCCCAGCGGCTGAGCGAGCTCGAGGCCGCCGGGGTGCTCGAGCGGCGGGTGGTCGACGCGCGCCCGCCGCGCGTCGAGTACACGCTGACGCCGGAGGGCTTGCGGCTGCGGTCCGTCGTGGACGCGCTCGCCGCCTACGCGGGGTAGCCGTGTCGAGAGCGGTGTCGGGGTCAGGCCGGAGCCTGACCCCGATGCGGCTCGTCTTGCCTTACGCGACCGCGACCTCGCCGACCTCGGCCGGGGCGTAGGTCGGGCGGTAGCCGAGCAGCCGGCCGACGGGAGCGCCGGTCACGAGACCGAGCTTCTGCACCCAGGCGGGCGGGAACGGCAGCCGCACGTCGTCGAAGTGGTTGTTCGCGATCACGGCGAGGCGGAGCGGGTTCGGCAGCCCCTTCGCGTTCGTCTTGCCGTCGTTCGCGAGCCCGAACATCGTCTCGAGCAGCTGCTCGAACTGGAGTGCCGGGGTGACGGTGCAGCGGAAGCGGGCAGCCGTCTCGGAGGCGTTCCAGAACTGGTGCGCCGTCTTCGGCTCGACCGTCACGGACTCGCCGGCCGTCGCGACGACGATCTCCTTGCCCAGCTTGAACGTGAGCTCGCCGTCGGTCACCTCGAACACCTCGGTCTGGTACGGATGGAGGTGCGCGCTGGCGACGAAACCGTTGGGCTCGACGAGGACGTCGATGACGACGCGCTCGCCGTCGGTGTCGGCTGCCGTCTCGACGAAGCGAATCGTCTCGCCGGTGATGCTGTTGTGGATCACGTCTCCGGTGCGGATCATGTGTGTCTTGCTCCTCGATGTCGGTGATGAGTGTGTTGACTCGGGAGCAGCATGATTCGGCGCGCGCCCTGCGGCATCGCTCGCGCGGTGGGTTCGGCATCGGCCCCGAAGAGGAACCTTGTCCGGTCCTCGCGGATGAGGCTCCGCCGGAGCCGCCGTCATCCGGGAGGACGAGGAAGGTGAGACTACCCGCTCTAGTCGTCCTCGGCGAGCAGCTTGTAGATGCCCTTGCGGGCCGCGCGGAGGACGTCCTGGGCGCCCTTGATCTGGGCGGCACTGCCGGCCTGCGCCACCTGGCGCGTCGCCGCTAGCACCTGGTGGACGAGCTCGCGCAGCTCGACGAGGTCATCGTCGAGCGTCTCGGCGGCCGCCTCCCACGGAACGGCCGGGCCTTCGGCGGCCGCCGCGCGACCGTCGTCGGTGAGCGCGAAGACGCGCCGCCCGGATTCGGAGGCGGCCGGCTCGATCAGGCCCTCGTCCTCGAGTTGCTGGAGCGTCGGGTAGACGGAGCCCGGGCTCGGCGTCCAGTTGCCGCCACTGCGCTCCGAGATCACCTGGATGACCTGGTAGCCGTGCATCGGCTCCTCGGCGAGGAGCGTGAGGATGGCGGCGCGGATGTCGCCGCGGCCGGCGCGGCGCCCGGGTCCGAAGAACGGGCCGCCGCCGAAGCCGCCGCGGCCGTGCCCGTAGCGACCGCGCCGGTGGCGCCTCGAGCCTTCGCCCGTCATGAACCAGATGTTCACCGGAGCGTCGTGCCGACAGCGGCCGGCGTGGGGGACTGTGATGGCAGTCATGTCGTTCCTTTCTATCGTGTTCCATCACGATATATCGTGAAACGGTCGCGTGTCAAGGCCGACAATCGTCCTGCCGGATGACGACTCGGGGGTGAGGCCGTGGCTACGGTTTCCCCGTGGAGCAGCTGACCGACTTCGTGCGCGCGCGCTGGGTCGAGAGCACGGCGGTGGTGCTCGCCTCCATCGGTGCGATCGAGGGGATGCTGCTCGGGGATCCACCCTTCGGCGTCAGCAGCGGGCCCGGGTGGTTCGCCCCGCTCGTCGTGCCGCTCATGGCGCTCCCGCTCCTCTTCTACCGCCGCTTCCCCTTCGCGGCACCCGTGGCGACGACGCTCATCGGGATGGGAATCGCGCTCCTGATCGGCGGCTGGACGGTCGAGAACCTCGTCAGCGCCTTCTTCGTCCTCTTCCTCGTCGCCTGGGTGTTCGGCCAGCTCGACCGGCGCTCCTCGGTGGTCGGACTGCTCCTCCTCGTCGCGGCGGTCGGGGTCGTCGACGTGCAGGCCGACGACACGAACGTCGAGAGCTTCGTCTTCCCGGTCATCTTCCTCGGGCTCTTGTGGGGCGCCAGCGTGTTCGTGCGCAACCGCGAGGAGCACGCCCGGGAGGCCGGGGAGCGGGCGCGACAGCTCGTCGCCCAGCAGGAGACGGCGGCGGCGCAGGCCGTCGAGGAGGAGCGGCAGCGCATCGCGCGGGAGCTGCACGACGTCATCGCCCACTCGGTCTCCGTGATGACCGTGCAGGCGGGAGCGGTCCGGCGGCTGCTCCTCCCGGAGCAGGAGCGCGAACGGCAGGCGCTCGCAGGCGGTCGAGGTCGACCGGCCGCGAGGCGCTCACCGAGATGCGGCGGCTGGTCGGCCTGCTCCGGGACCAGGGCGGCGATGCCGGAGTTCGCGCCGCAGCCGTCGCTGCGCACGCTCGACGTCCTGCTCGGCACAGTGCGCGAGGCCGGCCTCGAGGTCGACCTCGAGGTCGAAGGAGACGCGCGCGAGCTGCCGCCCGGGGTCGACCTCTCGGCCTACCGGCTCGTGCAGGAGGCGCTGACGAACACGATGAAGTACGCCGGCCCGGCGCACGCCTGGGTCACGCTGCGCTGGCGCGAACGGGAGCTCGAGCTCGAGGTCGCGAACAACGGGCGCACGGACTCGTCGTCGAACGGGACCGGGCACGGGCTGGCCGGCATGCGAGAGCGCGTCGCGCTCTGCGGCGGCACGCTCGAGACCGGACCGCGTGACGGCGGCGGCTTCGTCGTCCGCTGTCACCTGCCGCTCGGGGCCGCGGCGTGACCGTCAGGGTCCTGATCGTCGACGACCAGTCGCTCGTCCGCGCCGGCTTCCGGATGATCCTCGATGCGGAGCCCGAGATAGAAGTCATCGGCGAGGCGTCGGACGGGCTCGAGGCGGTGCTCGCGGCCCGCGAGACCGAGCCGGACGTCATCCTCATGGACGTCCGCATGCCGAACGTCGACGGTCTCGAGGCCACGCGCCGCCTCCTCGACGGCCGCACGGAGGGGCCGAGGATCCTGATTCTGACGACGTTCGACCTCGACGAGTACGTCTACGAGGCGCTGCGCGCCGGGGCGAGCGGGTTCCTGCTCAAGGACACGCCGCCGGAACAGCTCGTCGAGGCGATCCTGATCGTCTCGCGCGGCGACGCGCTCCTCGCGCCCTCGATCACCCGGCGCGTGATCGAGGAGTTCGTCCGCCGTCCCCCGGCCTCCGCGCGGCGCACGCCGCCTGAGCTCGAGGAGCTGACGGCGCGCGAGCGCGAGATGCTCGGCCTCATCGCGAAGGGGCTCTCGAACGCGGAGATCGCACGGGCCGCGTTCGTGAGCGAGACGACGGTGAAGACGCACGTGGCGCACATCCTCATGAAGCTGCGCCTGCGCGACCGGGTGCAGGCGGTCGTCTACGCCTACGAGAACGGGGTGGTGCAGGCCGGCGACGAATGAGCGGGCGGCGCGCGTCGGCGGCCGTCGGTTCGGCCGGCAATGCGAAGATGCCTTCGATGCCCGTCCCCGAGGACACGCTCGACGAGGCGCCGGTCGTGCACGCGCGCGGCGTCACGAAGCGCTACCGGTCGACGGTGGCCCTCGACGGGCTCGACGTCGCGATCGGCCACGGCATCACCGGGCTGCTCGGGCCGAACGGGGCCGGGAAGACGACGTTCATCTCGCTCGTGCTGGGCCTCCGCCCCCGCGATGCCGGCGAGCTGACCGTACTCGGGCACGACCCGGCCACATCCGGCATCGGGGTGCGGGCCCGGATCGGGTTCGCGCCGGAGCACCACAATCTCCCGCCCGACGTGCATGCGGCCGATCTCGTCCGGCACCTCGGCGAGCTGCACGGCCTCCCCGCCCGGGTCGCGATCCAGCGCGGGAACGACGCGCTCTGGCAGGTCGGCCTCGGCGAGGAGCGGTTCCGCCCGATTGGCACGATGTCCACCGGCCAGCGGCAGCGCGTGAAGCTGGCGGGCGCGATCGTCCACGACCCCGAGCTCGTACTCCTGGACGAGCCGACCGACGGGCTCGACCCGCTCCAGCGCGACGACATGCTGGCGCTGATCAGGCGCGTCGGCACCGAGTTCGCGATGGACATCGTCATCTCGTCCCATCACCTCGAAGAGGCGGAGCGGATCTGCGACGCCGTGGTGATCATCGGCGCCGGCGCCGTCGTGCGGGCCGGGCGGCTGAGCGAGCTGCGACGCAACTCGGAGCGGCTCATCGTCGTCGTCGACGAGCGCGCACACGCGCTCGCCGAGCTGCTCCGGGCCGCAGGCTTCGACGTCGCCGAGCAGGGAGAGACGCTCAGCGTCGCGTGGGCGGACGGCATCCACGACGTCGTCCGAGACGCCGTCGCCGACCTCGGCGTCGGCATCAGGCGCCTCGGCCCCGAACGCCAGACCCTCGAGGACGTGTACATGGAGGCGAGCGCATGACGAGCTCGGATCAAGGCGCCCGCATCTACGACGTCGGCTACCGGGCCTACGACGGGCCCCGGAAGCCGCCGGCCTGGGCGCTCGTCACGGTCTGGCGGCACACCGTGCAGCGCGTCCTCGGCCTGCACCGGAGCTTCCGCCACAAGGTGCTGCCCGGGATCGCCCTCGTGATCGCCTTCGTCCCGGCGCTGATCTTCGTCGGCATCGCGGCCTTCGTGACCGTCGACCCCATCCGGGACGACATCCTCCCGACGTACGGCGAGTACACGGCGCTCATCACGATGGCGCTGGCGCTGTTCGCCTCGTTCGTGGCGCCCGAGGCGCTGTGCACGGACCGGAGGACGGGGATGCTCGACCTCTACCTGGCCGGTCCGCTCGACGCGAAGCGCTATCTCACCGCCAAGTGGGCCGCAGTCGCGAGCGTGATGCTGGGGATGACCATCGGCCCGCAGCTCTTCATCTTCGTCGCCTACTCGGTCGAGAACGCGGGGCCGACGTTCGGCGGGACACCGCTCCTGGTGCTGAGGATCGTCGTCTCAGGCATCGGCGTGGCGCTGTTCTACACCGCTCTCTCGATGGCGATCTCCAGCCTCACGACCCGGAGAGCGGTGGCCGCTGTCGCGACCGTGCTCGTCCTGCTCGTCTCCTCGGTCGCGGTCGGCGTCGCCGTCGAGAGCGGCGGCGCGCCGGACGAGCTGGCGCTGCTCACACCCGGCGTCGCGACCGAGTTTGCCTGGAGGACGTTCGGCGACGAACGGAGCCCGACCGACGGGCACACTGCGATCAGTCGTGTCTCCACCGGGCTCGTCGTCGCGGGGCTCGCGGGTTGGATCGCGCTCGGAGCGGCCGTCTGCCTGGTCAGCTACCGGCGCCAGAGCGGGCGACGATGAGCGCCGTTCACAACGGCGCCGTGATCGAGGTCCGCGGGGTGTCGAAGTGGTTCGGCAGCCTCGTCGCCGTCTCCGACGTCAGCTTCGAACTGGGTCCTGGGATCACCGCGCTGCTCGGCCCGAACGGCGCGGGCAAGTCGACCATGCTGCGGATGCTGTGCGGGCTCGCGCGGCCCTCGCGCGGAACGGTGCGCCTCCTCGGCAGCGACCCGCGCCGGGACGTCGGCGTGACCCGCCAGCTCGGGCTCGTGCCGCAGCAGGAGACCGTGTTCGAGCCACTGACCGCGCTCGGGTTCGTGCGCCTGTCTGCGACGCTGCACGGCCTGCCGGATCCCGATGTCGCCGCCCGGGCCGCGCTCGCCACGGTCGAGCTCGACCCTGATGACGAGCGGCGCCTGCCCGCGTTCTCGAAAGGGATGCGCCAGCGCGTGAAGCTCGCGCAGGCGATCGTCCACGAGCCCCGGGTGATCGTGCTGGACGAGCCGCTCACGGGGCTCGATCCCCGGCAGCGGGCGAACATGATCGAGCTCTTCCACCGGCTCGGAGCGGAGGGCCGGTGCGTCGTCGTGTCGAGCCACGTGCTCGACGAGGTGGAACGGCTCGGGTCGGACGTCCTCGTCATGGCCCGGGGCAGGCTCGCGGCGGCCGGCGACTTCCACGAGATCCGCGCCCTGATGGACGATCGCCCGCGACGGATCCACGTTCGCACGAGCGCGCCTGCGGCGCTCGGCGGCGACCTCCTCCAGGCCGGCCTCGTCCTCGGAGCCAGGGTCGACGGCGACGGTGGCCTGCTGCTCGACACCGCGGACGCGCGGGGTCTCGCGCGGGCGCTCGCGCCACTCGCCCGCGCCAGAGGCGCGACCGTGCTCGAGGTTCGCCCCGTCGACGAGGATCTCGAGGATGTCTTCCGCTATCTGGTGGAGCTGTGAGCGCCGTTCCCGCCTCCGAGCGCGCGGCGGCGCGGTCGTCGAGCCCCTCGACCTTTCTGGCGCTCTACCGGCTCGTGCTGCGCCTGCAGGTGACGCCGCTCCGGGTCGCCGGGATCCTCGCGCTCGGCGGCCTGGCGGTGCTGCTCGGCGTGCTCGCCCGCGGCGACGACGATCCCCTGGAGGTAACGACCAGGGTCGCGCTCGGGACCTACGGGCTCGGGATGGTCCTTCCGCTCGCGACCGTCTGGCTCGCCACGTCGAGCATCGGGGACCTCGTCGAGGACCGGCTGCTGGTCTATCTCTGGCTCAAGCCGGTACCTCGCTGGCAGCTGCCCGCCGCCGCCGTCCTCGCCACGGTGACGGTCGTCGTGCCGCTCGTCGTCGTGCCGCTCGTCGCCACGGCGGCAGTCGCGGGCGCGTCGCAGCTGACCGGAGCGATCGCGCTCGCCTGCGTCGTGTCGGTCGCCGCCTACTCGGGCATCTTCGTCGCGGCAGGGCTGTGGCTCCGGCGGGCGCTGTGGTGGAGCCTGCTCTACATCCTCGTGTGGGAGAACGGTCTCGCCCGCGCGGTCGTCGGCGCCGGGCGGATCTCGATCGCGACCTACGGGCGATCCCTCGTGGCCGATGCCGCGGGAGTCACGATCCGGTACGCAGACCGGCCGACGCTTGCGTCGATCGTCGTCCCGCTCGTGGTCGGGGCCCTGGGCGTCGCTCTGGCCGTGATCCGCTACCGGCGCGCCGAGATCGACTGACGGCGCCACAGGCGCGGAAGCCTCGCACCTGCTTCTCTCGACCTCGGCACTCGACTACCATCGCACTCCAGGCAGGAGAGGATGACGATCACCATCTCGGCGACCTACCAGGAGTGAGCTCACCGGCCGATCGGATGCGTCCCCGGGCGTTCGTCGCGATGCCGTTCGGGATGCGCGACGTGCCCTCCCTCGAACCGGGGGGCCCGTCGTTCGACGTCGACTTCGACGAGCTGTACGAGCTCCTCGTCGCACCGGCCCTCCGGGAGGCCGGGTGCGAACCCTTCCGGGCGGACAAGGAGCCGGGAGCGGGAGACATCCGCACGGACATGTTCTTCGAGCTCGTCACGGCGGATGTCGTGGTCGCAGACATCTCGATTCTGAACCCGAACGTCTTCTACGAGCTCGGGGTACGGCATGGTGTCGCCGAGCGCGGCGTGTTCATGATCGCCGCGGGGTGGAGCCGGCGCCCGTTCGACGTCGCGCCCGACCGGACGTTCGGCTACGACGGCATGCTCTGCGTGCCGTCGCCCGTGCGCGACGACGGGTGGCGCGAACGGCTCGCGGCCGAGGTGAAGCGACTCGGCGCGGTGTTCCGCGGCGCACTCGCCGTCGACGGGCAGACGGTCGGCAGCCCCGTCTACCAGAGTCTGCGCGGGCTCCGGCCGGCTGACTGGAGCGCGATCGAGACGGCGCGCGCGAAATACTTCGAGGGGGTGCTCGACGACTGGCAGGCGCGGGTCCGGATCGCCCGGCGGTACGGCCGAGCCGGCGATGTCCTGACCCTCGCGCGCGACGCGCCAACCCGGTTCCATCGGGCGAAGCTGATGCTCGAAGCCGCACGCGCGCTCGTCGAGCTGCAGCGGTTCGACGTGGCGGAGAGCATCCTCGTGGAGCTCATCGAGTCGGATCCCGGGAACCTCGATGCGATGTGCGTCCTCGGGCTCGTCCTGGGCCGGCTCGGCCGGACCGCCGAGGCCGAGCAGCGAATCGCCGCCGTGCTCGACCAGAGGCCCGACCATCCGGAGGCGCAGGGCGGGCTGGGGCGGATCCACAAGGACGCGTGGCGCGCGATGTGGAGCGGCGTCGAGGACCTCGACGCGCGGAGGCTGGTCGCCCGCAGGTCGGCAGCCCAGGCGCGACTCGCGATCCGCAGCTACCGCCGCGCCCACCGGCGGGACCTCGAGTCGTACTACAACGGGATCAACGTCGTGGGACTGATGCTGTTGCTCGCGCACGTCGGGGCAGCCGTCGAGTCCGACGGCTCCACCGCCGACCGCACCGAGGACCTGATCGCCGTCGTCCGCGTCGCGGCCACTGTCGACCGACAGCGGGCCTACGACGCGGGTGCCGAGAGCGACGTCGTCTGGCCGGCCTCGACCCTCGGCGAGCTCGAGCTGCTCGTCGGCGACCAGGAGCGAGCGATCGAGCTGTACCTGGAAGCCGTGTCGGCGCCCGGCGCGACGCTCTTCCAGCTCGAGTCGATGCTCTCTCAGCTGGCCCTCTACGCGGATCTGGGCTTTCGAGTCGACGCGGTCGCGGAGGTTCGTGGGGCGCTCGAGCCGATGCGGAAGCACGTCGCGCAGCCGGTCGCGCGTCACGACCAGGTGATTGTGTGCAGCGGCCACATGATCGATGCCCCGGATCGGCAGGACAAGCGGTTCCCGCAGGAGCTGGAGGGAGCCGTCCGGGAATGCCTGCGCCGGGAGCTCGAGGCCGCGTCCGTCGGGCCGGGCACGCTCGCCATCTCCGGGGGAGCGAGGGGCGCCGACATCCTCTTCGCCGAGCTCGCGCACGAGATGGGGGCCGACCTGCTCATGCTGCTGGCGCTCCCCGAGCCCGAGCTGGTCGCGCAATCGGTGAGGCTTCCCGGCGACGCCGGCCGCTGGGAGGAGCGGTTCCACCGACTGGTCGAGCACGCCGAGGTGGCCGTCCAGTCGGAGCGGCTGGGTACCCCGCCGGCCGGCGGGGACGTCTTCTCGCGTACGAACCTGTGGATCCTCGACACGGCACGAGTGGAGGCGATCGACGGCCGCTTCGCCGCCGTCCTCGTCTGGGACGAGCAGCCGACAGGCGACGGGCCCGGCGGGACCTCCGACTTCGCGGAGAGGGCCGAGCGGATGAGCAGCCGGTTCGCGATCGTCAATCCGACCAAACTGGAGGACCGCGATGACGGTCGCTGACAAGCTCACGAAGCCGGGCCCGCGCAAGCTGCTCGCTCTCGACGGCGGCGGCATCCGCGGGCTCATCACGATCGAGGTACTCGCCGAGATCGAGCGCCTGCTCAAGGACGAGCCCGGGGCGGGCGACGACTTCGTGCTCGCGGAGTACTTCGACTACATCGCCGGCACGAGCACGGGCGCGGTCATCGCGACGTGCCTCGCGGTCGGGATGTCCGTCGACCGGATCCGCGAGTTCTATCTCGAGAACGCCGTGGACATGTTCGACAAGTCCCGCTTGCTCGACCGCTTCCGCTTCAAGTACGAGGACGATCGGCTCGCCGCGCGGCTGCGGAGGGAGCTCGGCGAGGAGACGACGCTCGGGAGCGAGCAGCTGCGGACGCTCCTGCTCGTCGTCATGCGCAATGCGACGACGGATTCCCCGTGGCCCCTCTCCAACAACCCGGCGGCGTTGTACAACCGACCCGAGCGGGAGTTCCGGAACCTCGACATCCCACTCTGGCAGCTCGTGCGCGCAAGCACGGCAGCGCCGACGTTCTTTCCGCCCGAGGTGATCGACATCGGAGGCGGCAAGTCGTTCGTCTTCGTGGACGGCGGCGTCACGATGTTCAACAACCCGGCGTTCCAGCTCTTCCTGATGGCGACCCTCGAGCCGTACCACCTCGCCTGGGCGACCGGCGAGAAGGAGATGCTGCTCGTCTCGATCGGTACGGGCACGAACCCCCGTGCCAACGAGGATCTCCAGCCGGGCGAGATGAACCTCGTCTACAACGCCGCGTCGATTCCCGCCGCCCTCATGGGTGCGGCCCTGAACGAGCAGGACGTGCTCTGCCGCGTCTTCGGCCGCCGCCTCGAAGGCGAGCCGATCGACCGCGAGCTCGGAGACCTCGCGACGGCGCGCGGGCCCGTCGATCCGAAGCTCTTCACGTACGCGCGTTACAACGCAGAGCTGTCACAGGAAGGCCTGACGCTGCTCGGCCTCCCGGACATTCACCCGGCCGATGTACAGCGGCTCGACTCGATCAAGCACATGCCCGAGCTCCAGCGGGTCGGGCGCGCCGTGGCAGCGAAGGTGAAGCGCGAGCACTTCGCGGGCTTCCCGATCTGAGTGGGGTGTCCCGCAACGTTCGACCGGAAATGATCGTTGCGGGACACCCCACTCCATGTTGATTCAGTAGTGCGGCGTCTCACAACGATGCTTTTCCTGTCTAACGTTGTGAGACGCCGCACTAGCGATCGGCAGGCGAGTCGAGGCGACCCGTCGCCGCGGCCCGGAGCTGGGCCGGCCGCAGGCAGGGCTCGCAGGCATAGAGGCGGACGCCGTCGTTGCTGACGGTGACGAGGCGGCCGTCGGCGACGAGCAACGCGTCGACGACCGGCGAGGCGCTCGGTCGGACGCTTGCCACCGTGCCCGCCGTCGCAGCCGTCCAGACGCGGGCAGTCCCGTCGAGCCCGGCGGTGACGAGCAGATCTCCCTCTCCGAAGCGCGCGTCCGAGACGATGTTCGTGTGTCCGCGCAGCACGCCGACGTCGGTGCCGCCGTCGGTGGGAAGGATGCGTGCGGTGGCATCGCCGCCGCCGACGGCCAGCTGACTGCCGTCGGGGCTGAAGGCGATGCTCCCCACGTTCTTCGCGAAGCGAACCGGCTCGCCTCCGCGACTGGGCCACAGGCCCGCGACCCCGTCGGCGTCGAGCGTCGCGACGAGGCTCGCGTCGCGGTTGAAGGCAACCCGCAGGAGCGGCGTTCGCTCGCCAGGGGGCTCGAGCACGGCCGTCGGCTTCCAGCTCCCCGTCGACCAGACACGGGCAGCCCCGTCGCCGCACGCGGCAACGAGCGAGTGGCCGTCCGGGCTGAACGAGACCGCATTGGCTGTCCCGTCGCCAACGGGAAGGATGGTGACGAGCTCGCCGGTGCGCACGTTCCAGATGCGCACGGTTCTGTCCTCGCTTGCGCTCGCGAGCCTCGTGCCGTCAGGGCTGAGAGCGACGCCGCCGATCCGGCCGCCGTGTCCCTCGAACGTGTGGAGAAGCCGGCCGTCGGCCACGCGCCAGACGCGGACGTCGCGGTCGAAGCTGCCGGCGGCCAGGAGGTCGCCTTTCGCGTCGAAGGCCAGCGACGAGACGAAGCCGGTGCTGCCGCGGAGGACGGTGGCCCGTTCGGCTGCACGAGTGCGCCAGATCTCCACCTCGTCGTTGCGGTCGGCCGCCGCGACGAGCGCTCCGTCGGTGCTGGCGACTACAGGAAGCTGCAGCGGCGCGCCGCGGCGCTCGGAGCCCGTGCGGAGGAGGGCGAGGAGGCGCGTGCCGAGCGGCTGCCACAGCTGTGCACCCCTGTGCCTCCTGCCCCAGGTCGCGACGAGGTCGCCGTTGGGCGAGAAGCCTGCCGAGGGCCGGAGCTTGAACGCGGGAGTCGGGCCTCGAGACGGGGTCTCGGACCCGCCGCCCGCGAGCAAGGGGGGTTGGGCGACTGCACGTGGGTAGGGCTCGGGCAAGTCCACGATCGCGTAGAAACGCGGCGGATGCGGCGGCAACTCGGCGACGAGGCGGCCGCTGCGGACGTCCCAGACGCGCGCCAGCGCGCGCGCCCTGCTCACACTGACGAGGAGCGTGCCGTCGCGGCTGAACCCACCTCCGGCGAGCGTGCCGGCCAGGACCGCAAGGGGGCGATCCTGTGCCACGTCCCAGACGGTCGTCCGGCTGCCTTCCGTGGCGAGCCGGAGGCCGTTGGGGGCGAACACGGCGCCACGCGCGGGTGGCAGCGTCCTCAGCAGCCGCTGGGGGGCCGTCCTGAAGACCCGCGCGGCCTGGCCTTGCGGCGTGACGACGAGCAGCCGGCCGTCGGTGCTCGAGCTGAAGGAGTACGGCGCCGATCTCGTGACCTTGGTCGCCCAGGCTTCCGTGCGGGCGGCGACGACCCGCGCCGTCCCGTCCGGCTCGATCCAGCCGCCGACGCTGTCGCGCGTGGTGAGCCTGCGCCCGATCCTGCCGTCCCGGAATCGCCAGACCCGGTTTTTCCACCCGGGGTGGCCGCCCGCGACGAGGAACCGGCCGTCGGCGCTGAATGCCGCTCGGGCGCGGAGGTGGGGTCGGATCCGCGCCCGGCTCGGCAGCTCGCGCCAGTCTCCGACCCGCCAGAGCCTGATAGCGCCGTCAGCATCCGCGGTGACGAGGAAGCGGCCGTCCGGGCTGAAGCGGGCCGAGTAGACGAGCTTCTGCGCGACGAGCGTCTTCACCAGCTCCCCGGCCGTCGACTGCACGAACGCGCCTCCCTCACCCGCCGTCGCGACGAAGCGCGCCTTCGGGTCGAAGTCGACACCGTAGGTCGTGCTCCCGGGCGCGACGAGGGCCACCGGGTGTGGCACGGCGACGAGCCCCGTCCGGAGCGCTTCCTCCGCCTGGGGCGTCGCGCTCGTGTCCTCGGCGCGGGCCGCGAGGGCCAGCCCGCGTCGCGGGTCGAGGCTCTGCACGTGCAGCGACTGCGCGGCAAGCCCCTGGGAGCGCGCGATCTGCGCGCGGTCGTTCGCCGTGTTTCGCTGCTGCCACGCGACGACCGCGAGTGCGAGCGAGACCAGGAGCGCCACCGTGACGGCGCCGAGCATGAGCCGCTGCCGCCTCGAAGCGGCACGCCGGCTGGCGAGGACGTACCGCTGCTGGAGCTCGGTCGGCACCGGCTCCTTGGCCGCGTTCGCCGCGAGGTCCTGCTCGGCCAGCTTGAGATCGCGCCCACGCAGGAGCAGGCTGCTGTCCTGGCGGGTGTCCCAGTCGACCGCGCGCACGAGCAGTCGCGTGTGCGCCCGCGCCCACTCGAGATCCGTGTCGAGCGCGCTCGAGAGCTTGGCGAATGCGGCGTCGCGGTCGTCGCCCTCTCTGCACCAGATCCAGTTCAGCTGCCTCAGGCCGAGCGGCGCGGCTCCAGGATCAGCTGCGTCGCAGGCGATCGGGACGATGCGCTTGCCCCGCTCCTGGGCATGACGGAACTCCGTCGTGCAGTACTCGGAGGCGAGGGAGCTGGTCGAGACGACGAAGACGAAGCTCTCTGCGCCGTCGATGTTGTCGTAGATGTCCCGCTCCCACTCGGAGGCCGCCGGGATGTCCTCCCAGTCCACCCAGACGTTCCTTCCGGAGGATCCGAGGAACGCATGCAGTTCCCGGACGAAGCCGCTGTCGGCGCGCGAGTAGGAGACGAAGACGTCGGTCATGTGCGATCAGGCGGCGACGATCGCGACGGGATCGAGCGGAGGGAGAGCTGCCCGCAGTCCACTAGCTCCTGTGACGCGTGCGTGGCGGCGGTTTCATCAGGCGAGGAGTGGCGGCCGAACGACGAACCTGAAGTCGGACCGGTAGTGGAGACTCCTCTGCTCGGGGCCGGACTCCTGTCCGTGCGAGGTCCACACGGCAGTCGTGGCGTCGCCGGCCTTGCGGCAAATGCACACGTGGCCCTTGTAGTGGGCGAGATCGCCGACCCGGTACTGGCCGTCGGTGATCTGCGGATGGTCGTCCTCGAACAGGTCGGTGTTGCCGAATCCCGTGAACTTCTGCTTCGCCGGGTCGGGAACGTTCAGCCCCGTCTTCTTCGCCGCGTAGCGGTAGGCCTGGATCACGATTCCCGAGCAGTCGGACTTGATGGATGCCCCCGAGGGATCCACGTCGACCGTCACCGGGCGGTTCTGCGCGTAGCCCCAGGCCGGCTCGTTCGCCTCCGCCTTCTCGAGGAACTCGGCAATCGCCGCGCGGATCTGGTCCTCGCCCGCCGCCGGCGCCGCAAACTGCTTCGCCGCGCGACCGAGCAGCGTGATGCAGACCGAGTCGAAGAGCGGTTCGCCCGCGCGGGCGAACTGCTTCGCGTTCGGTATCTGCGAGATGCGAAGGACCTCGAACGTCCCCTCGTCGAGCCACCCCGTCGGCTTGAGTCCCGCCTGCGCCTGCAGGCCGGCGACGCCGGAGGAGCCGATGGCCGACACGCCCTTCAAGGTCGTTCCGTGCGCGAACGCGTTTGAGAACGCGTCGTCCCAACCTGCCGGGTTCCACGGCCAGCGTCCGGCCCGGGAGAGCGCCCGCTTGTAGGCGATCAGATCCGGACCGTGCACTGACGGCGTCTGCCCTGCCGCGACAGCGTTGGGGGGGAACACGGTCGCGGAAGCTCGAGCTCCGGCGGCGCGGGGTTCACCGGGTACGGCACCTTCGACCACGCTGGATCTGGCGGCATGAGTGACCGCCTCCCTTCTTGCTCGGTGGTTCACTCCGACGTGAGCAACGGTCGATATTGTCACGATCGAAACCATCTGACAAGACGTCGACCTGGCCCCGGTCGCAGCACGGCTGCCCGGAATGACAGGCACGGCTAGGCTTGCGAGTCCCGTGCCGCGAGTCCCGCTCACGATCGTACTCTGCGCCCTCGTCGCCCTGGCTTTCGCCGGGTCGGCGGGCGCGGCGAGCCGGCCTCCACGGCCGGCCGAGGCGCAGGGCGTCTTCGCCGCGATCCAGCGCCACGCGCCGAGAATGCCGATCGCCTGTCTGCCGCTCCGGATCAGGATCTCGACGACACGGAGCGCCTACGCGAGCGCGGCCGTCTCCCGCACCCTGAAGAGCTGCGCCTGGGGCGACGGCACGTACCTGCTGCGTCATGTCCTCTCGCGCTGGCGGGTTCTGGTCGAAGGAAGCGAGCACGCCTGCTCGGAGGCGCCGCGCGCGGTGCTGCGGGATCTCTTCGGCGAGTGTGTCTGACCGGTTGGGCTAGGGAGCCGAGTCGGACCCACTTGCGGAACGTGATCGTCTTGCCCCCGGGCCCCACGACCTGGCCCGTGACGGCAGTCCACCCGGGCTTGACGCTCCTGGCCACCGGCACCGTCAGCCGGCTCGTGCCTGCGCTCACGGCGAAGCTCTTCCTGGCCAGCGTCTTCCCGTTGCGCAGCAGCCGCAGGGTCGCGCGAGCCGCGGCGTTCGCCTGCACGCGGGTGACGATCGCACGTGAGCGTCCCTTCCCGGTCGCTGCCGCGCTCAGGACGGACGCCTTGAAGGTCTTCGCGACCGGGCCGGTCGCACCGGTTGCACCCGTGCCGCCCGTTGCCCCGGTTGGGCCGGTGGCACCTGCCCCGGTCGCCCCGGTTGGGCCGGTGGCACCGCCTGAGGACCCGGCCTGCTTGAACACCGCGACGACCTTCGGGTACTTGCCGACTGTGAACGTGCAGGTGTCTTCGCTCGCACAGGGCGGGCCGGACCAGCGCTCGAAGTCGGAGCCCGCACTCTTCACTGCCCGCAGCCGCACCTGGGTCTGGAACTGGATGCCCTTCACGTCGCAGGTCGTGCCACATTCGATCTTCCATGGCCCCGCGTTCAGATCGGCCGACTTTCCGCTCCCTTCGACCTGGCCCTCACCGTCGCCTGCGCGCTGGACCTTGAGGGTCACGGCCTTGTTGAACGGTGGGCTCTGACCGGGCTCGAAGCCGTCGAACCCGACGCTGACGAAGTTCCTGACGTTGGACATGTTGACGAGACAGCGGCCGTTGCCAAGGTCGCTCTCGTACGGGTCGCAGCCGATGCCGAATGTGGTGACCGCGCCCGCCGTCGTCGGCCGGGCGGTCACCGTCACCCGTGTGCCGGCCTCGAACAGGCCGATGACGCACCGATCAACGGCGCAATGAACGCTGCCGACGTCGATCGTGCCCGGCCCGTTCAATGACGCCTCGAGCCACACCGGCGAGAACTGTGCGACGACCCACTCCTCGTCGTCTGCCGTCTTCACGGTGCACGCCCCTCCGCTCGGGCACTCCGGACGGCTCCAGCCCCGAAAGTCGGACTGGACGGGCGGGTTCGGTGCCTGGTCGGAGCTCTGGGGCGCTTCCACGGGCTTCGGGGTGGCTCTGAACGTGAGCGTCGTCCCGGTCGGGACGGACAAGCTGCACCCCGAGCCGGCGTACAGCTCGTTCGTGCAGGTGTACGGCGCCGCAGCGCCGTCGACCGTGATGTCCCCGTATCCGCTCGGGACGATGTTGACCTCCGTCGTGCCCGTCGCGGCGGCGACGGGCACGCTCCGGGCGAGGAAGGTGGAGCCGGCGATCGCGAGCAGGGCGAGCACGAGCAGCGAGAGGAGGAAGACCCTGGATCTCCGAAGCGCCGCAGCCTGGTCCCGCGCCGAGTGGATCATCTCTCTCCTCGCCGTATGCCTGGCCGCGTCGATGGTAGCCGACTGCGGGCGAGGCGAACGAGGTCGTCCAGCGGGAGGCACGTCTCGCAGCGGAACACGCGCGCGCGGTAGTCGTCCGCCCAGGTGAGCACGAGGCGACCGCTCCGGTCGAAGGTCGCAGTGACGACGTCGGCCGGATGGGGATGGTGGAAGACGGCGAGCTCCTGGCCGGTCACTGCGTCCCAGACGCGCGCCGTCCCGTCGTCCGTCCCGGCGGTCGCCACCCACTGCTCGTCGGGGTCGAACACGGCACTCGCCAGCTCGGATCCGTGGCCGCGGAGCGAGACGAGCTCGCGGCCTGTGCGCACGTCCCAGATCCTCGCCGTCTGGTCGTTTCCGGCGGTGAGAAGCCGGCTGCCGTCGGCGCTGAACGACGCTGAGACAACCGCGAGCGCGTGCTTGACGGGCCTCGGCGGCCTCAGCTCCCGGCCGCCGGGGACGGTCCAGATGCGGGCGACGCCGTCGTTGGCGGCGGTAACCACGCGCGTGCCGTCCGGGCTCAGAGCCGCCGAACGCAGCTGAGCGGGGCTCGAGAACGCTGCCAGCCTCCGGCGTGAGGGGACGTCCCAGACGACGACGCGGTCGTCCTCGGTCCACACGACGAGCCGACGCCCGATCGCGTCGAAGCGCGCGCCGGTACCGCGGCCGTCGAGGTGCCAGGTCGCAGCCGGCTCCTCGCGTGTCCGGCTCCAGAGGGAGACCGTCGTCTGCGGCGGCTCGGTCGCATCGTTCACGCTGAGCGAGACGACGTGCGCGTCGTCGGGGCTCGGGACCGCGGCGACCGGGTCGCCGTCGAGCTTCCTGGAGCCTTCAAGCCTGCCCGTGGCCGCGTCCCAGAAGCGCACGCCGGCCTGCGCGTCCGCCGTTACGACGGCGCGGCCGTCGGCGCTGAACGCGGCGCTGACGACGCGCGCCCCGCCGACAGGGAGAGTCGAGACCATTGCTCCGTGGCCGGCGTCCAGGACGCGCGGATCGCCGTCGAGCGACGTCACGACGATCCGGTCGCCGGTCGGGCTGAGGGCGGCGCTCGCGACCTGGTAGCTGCCCGTTCCCAGTGTGAAGAGCGGCTCTCCGGCCGTCGCGTCCCAGACGCGCGCAGTGCGGTCGAAGCTCGACGTGACGACCCGCTTCCCGTCCGGGCTGAACGCCGCGCTCCCGACGTAGCTGCCGTGGCCCCGGAGCACGGCGAGCTCCTTCCCCGAGGCACTGTCCCAGATCCGGGCGGTCTGGTCGGCGCTCGCCGTGACGATGCGAGCGCCGTCGGGGCTGAAGGCCGCAGTGCGGACGGCGCCGCCGTGGGCGAGCGGGACCGTGATCTCCTCGCCGGTCCGGGCGTTCCAGACCCGCGCCGTGCCGTCCAGGCTGGCCGTGACGACGAGCCTGCCGTCGGGGCCGAGCTCGGCGTCGGTGACCTCGCGCTGGTGCCCCCGGAGGACGACCGCAGCCCGCGATGTGAACGGACGCCAGACACGCGCCGTGCCGTCGTCGCTCGCGGTCACGATCGACCCCTTGGGGCCGAAGCGGACGGATGTCACCGCGGCGCCGTGTCGGAGGCGGGCGAGCCGCTTCCGGCTGGCGATCCGCCACACGACTGCGAGCCCGTCGTCCCCTGCGGTGGCCACCGTCGAGCCGTCTGGACCGAAGACTGCGCGCCGGATCGCCGGCCCGTCGACGCGGCCGAGCATGGCCGTCGACCTTCCCGGTACCGGCGTCCCAGACGCGGGCGGTCCCGTCCGAGCCGGCCGTGACGACGAAGCGGCCGTCGGGACTGAAGCCGGCATCGAGCACGACTGTGCCTCGCTCGTGTCGAAGCACGAGCAGAGGCGCGCCGGTCGCGGAGTTCCAGACGCGCGCGGCACCGCTGTCGCCGGCCGTGACGATGCGCTGCCCGTCCGGACTGAACGCGGCAGTCTCCAGATGCCGGTCGCCCGTGTGCACGACCGCCTGGGACGCCCCGGTGCTCGCATCCCACACGCGCGCCGTCCCGTCCCAGCCGGCGGTCACGACCCGGCGGCCGGACCGGTCGAAGGCGGCCGACACGACTTCGGCCTGATGGCCCCTGAGGACTGCCCGGACGTGCGACTCCCGGACTGCGTCCCGCAAGGCCGCCTCGGCCTCCCGGCGGTCGGCCGGCGTTGCTGCCTCGTCCGCAGCGACCGCATCCACCGCCTCGAGGGCAAGGCTCAGGCTGGCGCGCGGATCGACGGAGAGCTCCGCGAGCGCGCTCGCCGCCCTCTCCCGGGAGAGCGCGACCCTGGCCCGGTGGTTGGCGTCGTTGCGTGCCCGCAGGAAGACGCCGGCGAGCACGATCGCCGCTAGCAGCAGGCCGACGAGGCCGGCGATCGCGCCGCGACGGAGCCGGCGGCGACGACGCAGCTTGGCTGCGCTGACGGCGACGAGCTCCGGCAGGCCGCGGGGGATGCCCAGTTCCCGCGCGTCGGGGCTCGCAAGCCAGCGCTCCGCCTCGCGCAGCTGCACGTCGTCGAGGAATGCCGCGGTGCGATCGTGCTGCTCCCAGGTCGCGACGTGACCCTCGAGACGCCGGCGCGCCTGCTCGGCGTCGCGGCGCTCGGCCAACCACGTGCGCATCGTCGGCCACCCCGAGATCAGAGCCTCGTGCGCGAGGTCGACGCGCTCCTCGGCGTGCGACGCCGCCGTCACGCCCGGGCTGGCTGAGCCGCTGAGGGTGACGAGCCGCGAGCCGGCGAGGACGTCGAGCACGCGCTCGACCGGAGCGTCGTCGTCGCCCTCACTACGGAGGTCTTCGAACCGGAGCTGGCGGCGCGTATCGGGCCGGCCCTGCCCGAACTGGACCAGGCGGAGGAGCACGCGCTTGGCGATCGGCACCTCGTCGGGTGAGAGCGTCGCGAGCGCCGCGTCTGCCGTGTCGGCGACGGCGGCAGAGAGGCCGCCTCGGCCGTCGCCCCCGATGCTCTCGTAGGCTGCGAGGGAGATCCGGTGCAGGCGCATCGTCCCCCACAGGCGGACGAGCGCCTCCTGGAGGAGCGGCAGCGCACCCGGCTCGTTGCCGGCGTCGGCGACGAGGCGCTCGAGCAGGTCCGGCTCGAGCGTCACATGGCTCGACTTCGCCGGCCCCGCGATCGCCTCGGCGAGAGCGTCGCCGGTGAGCGGCGGCACGTCGACCTTGCCGCCTTCGACGAGCGGCCAGAGACGCGCTCTCCATCAGCTCGCCGTAGAAGTCGGCCCGGATCGCGAGCACGATCGAGACGCCGTCGAGGTCGTGGATCGCCTCGAGCGCGACGACGAACCGTTCCTGCTCGTCCGAGCCCGCCTGCGCGAACAGCTCCTCGAGCTGGTCGACCACGAGCAGCAGCCGCCCGGCCTCGCCGCCCGGGATCGCCTGTCGGGCGGCGCGGGCGACAGCCTCGGCGGTGCTCGCGCCGTCGAGCTCGGTCTCGAGCGCCTCACCGAGGGCGCGCACCGGCGAGGGTCCGGGCCGCATGGTGCGAACGGCCCAGTGGACGGGATCCTTGTTCTCGAGGTCGGCGAGCACGCCCGCCTCGAGCAGCGACGACTTGCCGCACCCGGAGGGTCCGACGAGGCACAGCAGCCGCTGCGACGCCAGCCGGTCCCTGATCTCGGTGACCTCCCGCTGCCGGCCGAAGAATCGCGCCGCATCCTTTCTCCCGTACGGCACCATGCCCGGGTACGGGCAGGGCGGGATCGTGTCGACGACCTCCTCGAGGCGCCGCACCAGGCGCTCGACGTCCCCGTCCCAGCCCGTGTCGCCCATCGTGATCGCGTGCCGCTGGGCGAGGGCGACGAGCGGCTCCGGGAGCTCGCCGGACGCCGGCATCGACGCGTTCTCGAGGAGCACCGGGATCACGACGCGATCGAACTGGAAGGCGGTGGCGAGCTCGAGCCGGACGAAGTCACCGGGGTTCTCGAGCCGGCGCTTTCCGCTCGCGTCCGTCACCGTGAGCCAGTCGTGCCCGATGAGCGCCAGGACGACGTCGATCGAGGTGATCGTGGCCTCGATGACGTCCTTGAACGGCTCGCCCGGTCGGAGCGAGTTCACGTCCATGAACACGAACTCGGCGCCGAAGGCGGCGTCGAGGTGCGCCTTCAGACGCGACGCATAGGGAGCCGTGTCGCTCCGTCGGTAGCTGATGAAGACCCCGGCCACGTGCGACCACCTCCGTGCGGCTCGCCCGCCTGGCAAGTCTACGCTGTCGGACGGCGGGCGACCTTGTAACTCCGGACGACGCGAGAGAGGATGTCGAAGCTGCTCGTCTCGCCGAGGGAGGCAACGACCGATGTCGCATCTGGAGGCTTCCGCTGCCAAATTCTGTCAACGCCGCCCAGGGCGGTGAGGTCCGCGAGCTACGGCTCGCGGTCGTGCTCTACGGCGGGGCGTCGCTCGCGATCTACATGCACGGGACGACGAAAGAGCTCCAGCGCCTCGTCAAGGCCTCCGCGCTCGCCGAGCGCGGAGGCGCCGGGACGACCGCGAGCGAGCGGGTCTACGGGGAGCTGCTCACGGAGGCCGCGCGTCGCGACCGAAACGGCGTCCGCACGCGGGTCGTGGTCGACGTCATCGCCGGGACGTCGGCCGGCGGCATCAACGGTGTCTATCTCGCGAAGGCGCTGGCCCACAACCGGTCGCAGGACTCGCTGCGCGACCTCTGGCTCGACCGCGGCGACATCAAGGTGCTGCTGCGCGGTCCGGCCTGGCTGCCGGCGCTGCTGAAGGTGCCGTTGCTCCTCGCCGGCGCCGTCAAGAAGCCGCTGCTCAAGGGCGACGCGATCGCCCAGTGGATGTTCACGGCACTCCGCGACATGGACCGGGCCGGGTCCGAGCCGTCCAGGCTGGAGACGTTGATGCCGCCGTCCCACCCGCTGGAGCTGTTCGTCACCGTGACCGACTTCTACGGCTACCGCCGTGATATCGCGATCGCCGACCCCAACCTGATCGCGGAGCGAGCCCATCGGCACGTGCTCGCGTTCCGCCACGGAGACGGTGACGACGACTTCGACGAGGCGCACAACGGCGCGCTCGCCTTCTCGGCACGGACGACGATGAGCTTCCCCGGCGCGTTCCCGCCGATCAGCCTGGCGTCGTTTCAGGCGGCGGTGGGGAAGGAGGCCGGCGACGTCTCGCCGGTACTGCCGGAGCTGTTCCGGATCTACGAGCTCTCGCATGCCGATCCGCAGGCGACGTTCTTCATCGACGGCGGCGTGCTCGACAACAAGCCGTTCGGATACGCAATCGCCGCGATCAAGCGGAGGGCCGCGGAGTCCGAGGTCAAGCGCCGGTTGCTCTACCTCGAGCCTGACCCCGGCGGCGGGGGCGGCGCGGCACCCGGGGGAGGCGCCCCCAGCCCGATCGCCACCGTGCTCGCGTCGATCTCGGGCCTTCCGCGCGAGGAGCCTGTGCTCGACGACATCCTCGAGGTCAACAGGCAGAACGAGCGGGTCCTGCGGATCCGGGAGATCGTCGAGACGTCCTTCGAGCCGATCCGCCGGCGAGTCGAGGAGATCGTCGGGACCGAGCTCGACAGGCTCACCCGCGAGCAGTCGCCGGCCGACATCGTGCAGCTGCGCACCCGGATCAACGAGGACGCGAAGGCGGCCGCCGGCTTCGCCTACCCGACCTACCTCCGCAGCAAGGTGAGTGGCGTCGTCGACAGCTTCGCGCGGACGATCTGCCGCCTCTCCGACTTCCCGGACGACTCCAACCAGTCGGGGTTCGTGCGCGGGGTCGTCCGCTCCTGGGCGGACACGCACCTGCGACACGACGCGCTCGGCCGGCAGGCTCCGGCCGACGACCTGGTCGCGTTCCTACGGACCTTCGACCTCGCCTACCGCGCGCGCCGGCTGCGCTTCGCCACCGACGGCCTCAGTGCGTGGTACGCGCACGCCGGAGAGCCCGGCTATCCGACGCGCGCGCAGCTCGACGAAGGCAAGCGCATGCTGTGGGACGCGCGAGAGCTGCTCGTCGCCGTGATGGACGGCCGGCAGCTGCTGACGAACATGACGGCCGACGTGCTGGGGATCTTCGCCCAGGCGCCGATCGACGCGTCGATCGACAAGGGACGAGGATCTGCGGAATACGCGGCCGCACGCGCCGACGAGATCGCGGTGCTCAAGGAGGAGTTCGGCAAGGCGCTCGACGCGAGGCTCGCCGGCACCGCCGAGGCGCTCTACGCAGGGTTGTTCGGGCTCAGCGAGGGCTGGGCGGCCGAGCGGCGTGCCGATCTGCTCGTCCGCTACCTCGGCTTCCCGTACTGGGACGTCCTGCTCTACCCCATCCAGGCTGTTGCCGACGCCGGCGAGCGGGACGCGGTCGACATCGTGCGGATGAGCCCGCGCGACGCGAAGCTGCTGCCGCCGCTCGAGTCCGGCAAGCCGAAACAGCTGGCGGGGTTCGGGAGGATGCACTTCGGCGCCTTCTTCGACCGCAGCGGTCGCGAGAGCGACTACCTCTGGGGCCGCCTGGACGGCGCCGAGCGCCTGATCGGGCTCGTGCTGGGCGATGGCTTCAGCGACGACGAGCGTGCGGGCTGGTGCCGCAAGGCGTTCGCCGCCATCGTCGAGGAAGAGGACGCGGCCCTCGGGAACGCCCGGTCGCTGCTCGACCACGTGCGCGCCTTCACGCGCGCCTATGCGGCGTCCACAACGTTTCACAGGAAACAGCATCGTTGTGAGACGCCGCACTACTGAATCAACATGGAGTGGGGTGTCCCGCAACGATCATTCGGTCGAACGTTGCGGGACACCCCACTCGCTCACACCCCGCTCTCCTCTGCAGCGGCCTGTCATACTCTGGAATCCGTGTCTACGCAGGCGAGAGAGCGGGCGATCGACAGGCCGCCGTTCGGCCGGGAGTGGCTCCGCGCCGACCTCGGGAAGCTCGTGCAGTCGTTCCAGCTCGGCGAGGACCGGCGCCATTTCATCTCCTCGCGCTGGCTCGAGAACGTGGTCTGGATGGAGAGCGCCGCACAGCAGGCGCGGACGCGCTACTTCGCGCTCCGCCTGACCACGATCATCGGGGCCGTGATCGTGCCCGCGCTCGTCAGCATCAACGCGGTCGGCGGGTCGAAGGCTGCGATCACCTGGATCACGTTCGTCGTCAGCCTCGTCGTCGCCCTGAGCGCGGCGGTGGAGGGGTTCTTCCGCTTCGGCGACCGCTGGCGGCACTACCGCAGCCTCGTCGAGGAGCTGAAGACCGAGGGTTGGAGCTATCACGAGCTGAACGGCCCGTACGCCGCCGACGGCGCCACGCACGAGTCGGCATTTCCCAGCTTCGTCGAGCGCGTGAACGCGCTCCTCGCCCGCGAGACGCAGACCTACATCTCGGACATCGCGAGCCCGGGGCAAGGGACGGGCACGGACGGCGCAACGACACAGGGCGGGTGAGCGCCGGCTCGGCACGGGCGGCGTCGAGGATGACGAGGCTCCTCGCGGCCCTTGGCGGGGAGTAGGTAGAACGCGCATCGCAGGGAACAGGCACCGCTTGGCGAAGGGCGTCGCACCATGAGCTGGACGCGTAACGAGGTGTGGTTCGACATCGACGTGCTCTGGTTTCGCGAGCAGCCGACGGGGCCGTTCTCCGTTCTCGCGTTCGAGCTCCCCGCGTTCGCGCGCGACCCGGATCTCGCGAAGCCGATCGAGACGGGGCTCGCGGCCTCGCGGCAGCGGCGACTCCAGGCGCAGGCGGCTCGGAAGCGCCGGCTCGCGACGCGCACGGTCCCGGCCGTCGCGCTCGTCCTCGGCTCGGCGACGATGCTGCCGATCGCCGCCTTCCGTAACGGCGGCAGGGGCGAGGAGGCCGGCCCGCTGCAGGAGGATCCGCCGAGCCTCACGTTCCGGCTCGACGTCGGCCGGCTCGAGGTTCCGGAGCTGCCGTTCCTCCGAAGCGGCGCGCCGGCACGGAAGCCTGCAGCCCGAAAGCTCGCGCACGTGAAGGAGTTCCCGAAGGTGGAGTGGCACCGCGCCGTCTCGGCCGGGCTCCCGTACTCCGGCCACCTGCTCGACGGCACGCAGCTTCCCGTCGAGGGGCCCGACTGGGTCACGTGGGACCCCGTCACGGACAGCGTCCCGAATCTGCGGCACCGGCTCTACGGCAACGAGCAAACGATCCGGACGATCATCTCGGTGATCGGCGCCTACCGCGCCGCGCACGCGGACGCCCCGCGGGTGGTCGTCGGCGACATCAGCTTCCGTGACGGCGGCCGGATGGACGAGCACGTGTCCCACCAGAACGGGCTCGACGTCGACGTCTACTACCCGCGGCTCGACCGCCACCTGAGCGCTCCGATCGCGACGAGCCAGATCGACCGCGACCTCGCCCAGGATCTCCTCAACCGCTTCGTGGCGGCGGGAGCGCAGGTCGTCTTCGTCGGCTACGCGACCGGGCTCCACGGCCCGGGCGGCGTCGTCGTGCCGTACCCGAACCACGAGAACCACATGCACGTCCGCTTCCCGCAGCCTGCCGGCTGAGCCGCGACGACGACCGAACGGCGTCGGCCGTACGTCCTGCGGGCGCGTCGGACGGCGCGCGACGGTGACGCCGCGGCGGACGTGTTCTGACAGAGTGCACCACCAAGACGACGGCCGAGGAGCGTGTCGATTCCGTTCGACCTGGTCATAGAGATCGAGAACGAGCCGGGGGGCCTGGCGCGCGTTGCGGCCGCTATCAGCGACGCCGGCGTCAACCTCGCTGCGGCGACCTGTATGGGAACGGCAGATCAGGTCGAGCTGCACATTCTCGTCCCGCACGCCGAAGCTGCCAGGCGCGCACTGGCGATCTCGCAACTCGCCGTCAGCCGCGAACGCGAGGTGGTCGTCGTCGAGGTCGAGGATCGGCCGGGCGTCCTCGCAGACCTGACTCGAAAGGTTGCGCAGGCCGGCATCGATCTCGACCTTCTGTACGTCGCGACCCGCAACCGCCTCGTCTTCGGCGCCGCCGACCTTGCCGGCTTGAAGGCTGTGCTCGAGCCGCCCGGCTGATGCAGTCATGCAGCTGCGCGGAGTAGTGCTCGTCGAGGGCACGAGCGACCGCGGCGCCGTCGAGACGCTTGCGCGTCGCCGTGGTCGCGACCTCGAAGCGGAGGGCATCGCAGTCGTGCCGATGGGCGGCTACGGGAACCTCCCACGCCTCCTCCGGCAGTACCGCGACCTCCGACTCGCGGGACTCTACGACGTCGGCGAGGAGCGGCATTTCCTACGCGCGTTGGGGTGCGACGACCGTGGCGAGCTCGAGCGCGTCGGGTTCTACGCCTGCACGCTCGACCTCGAGGACGAGCTGACGCGGGCGGTGGGGCCCGATGGAACGGAACGCGTGCTCGCGCAGCAAGGCGAGCTGCGCGCATTCCGGACCTACCAGAAGCAGCCCGCGCACCGCGCCCGGCCGCTCGAGGAACAGCTGCACGGCTTCATGTGGAACCGCAAGCAGAGGTACGCCGTCCTCCTGGTCGAGGCCCTCGACCTCGGGCGCGTCCCGCGACCGCTCGACCGCGTCTTGACGCACTTCTAGCTCCGGTCGAACGTTGCGGGACGCGTCGGCCCTCCGTCGGTGACCGAAGTCACCGCCCCGAGGGAAGACCAGCCGCTCGAGCCTCAGCTCACCGCCTTCTTCACGAGCGCGGCGATTCTTGCCTCTTCGGCGGCGGACAACGTTTCCAACGCGAAGCCAGTCGGCCACATGGAGCCCTCGTCGAGATTCGCCGCGTCGCTGAAGCCGAACGTCGCGTACCTCGTCTTGAACTTCTGCCCGCTCTGGAAGAAGCAGACGACCTTGCCGTCCAGGGCGTACGCGGGCATCCCGTACCAGGTTCTCGGCACGAGAGCCGGCGCGCTGGCCTTGACGATCGCATGGAGCCGCTCGGCCATGGCGCGATCCGGTTCTTGCATCTCGGCGATCTTCGCGAGCACGTCGGCTTCTCCGTCCGCCTTGCTCGCACGTGGTCCGCGGCGCGCGGCCGCCTTGAGCTCCTGGGCGCGCTCCTTCATCGCAGCCTTTTCCTCGTCCGTGAATCCCTCGGACGCCGTGCCCTTCTCAGCGGGTTTCTTCTCAGCCATTGCGAAGCACCTCCGTGCGTCGAACGAGTCCTGGGATCAGCCGAGAGCCAGGCCTTCGGTCGAGCTCGACGGCGTTGGATCCGGCAGGCGTCTCATCCGGAAGCCGTTGGCGACCCCGACGAGGCTGGCGAGGACCGGTACGAGCAGTGCGACCTGGAGAGAGCGGTCCCGGGCTTCCTTGTTGATGCGGAGAATCTCCGCCTGCACGTCTTCGGGTTCGCCGGCGAGGAGCGGTTCGAGTTGCGAGTTGCTCATCACCTCGGCGTCGTCTTCGAGGGTGTCGGAGATCTGCTGCTGCTGTGCCGGCGGGATCACGGCGCTGTCCTGGACGAGGTTGGTGAACTCGAAGGAGAGAAAGGCCAGCAGGATCCCGCCGGCCATCGCCAGCCCGAACGAGAGGCCGAACGATCCCGCCGCGGAGTTGACGCCTGCTGCCTCGCCGACCCGCTCCTCGTCGATCGGTGAGAGCGTGTAGTTGTTCAGCTGGGAGACGAGGAGCCCGAGCCCCGAGCCGGTGATCAGCAACGGGACGACCAGCGCCCAGGCAGAATGCGTGCTGGAGATGATCGGGATGATCAGTGCGAGGCCGACGGCGCTCAGCGCGAACCCGACCAGGATGATGTCGCTCGGCCGCCGCTTCCCGGCCCTGCGTCCGGCCAGCAGTGCGACGCCGAACATGCTGAGCGAGAGCGGGGCCAGGGTCAGCCCGGTCTTCATCGCGTTGTACTCGAGTGTCATCTGCAGGAAGATCGGAAGCGCGATCATCGCGCCGCCGAGCGTGACGTTCTGCAGCAACTGCCCCGAGATGCCGGTCGTGAAATGCGGGAACTTGAACAGCGCCGGGTCGAGCAGGGTCAGCTTGCCCTCGCGCTTGCGACGGACGAGCCACCAGGCCAGGAGCGCGAGAGCGACGGCGCCGATCGCCATCAGCAGCAGGACGTAGTCGCCGCCTTCCTGCCAGACCAGGATGCCCAGGACGAGTCCGCCCATCCCGAAGACCGAGAGGATCGCGCCGACCACGTCGATCTCCCGCGGCCCGGTATAGGGCGCGTCGCGGACGAGCTTGATCTGGGACAGCACGATCGCGATCACGACGACTTCGAGGGCGAAGCCGACCCGCCACGACAGGTAGGTGGTGACGAAGCCGCCGAACAGCGGGCCCACGGCGGCGGCGATCGCGGCCGCGGCGCCGACCAACGCGTACGCCTTCCTCCGTGCTGCACCCTCGAAGTTCCCGTGGATGAGTGACTGCATGGCGGGCAGCAGCAGCGAGGCGCCCAGCCCGCCGATGATCGCCCAGAAGATGATGATCGCCGTCAGGCCCTGCGCCACCGTCATCGCCAACGCGCCCGTCGCGTAGGCGAGCAGACCGAGCACGTACGCTCGCCTGCGGCCGATCAGATCACCGACCTTGCTCATGATCAGGATGAACGCCGCCGATACCAGCGCCTCCAACGCGATTGCGGACTGCACCCCGCTGACGGTCGTATCGAGGTCGCTGACGACCGCCGAGATCGAGACGTTCATGAGCGAGGTATCCACGACGAGCACGAACATCGCCATCGCCAGCAGCAACGCGAGCCTGGGGTTGCCGGCGGTCTCCACCTCGGGAACATCGGGTGCCACGACGTCGCTCACGCGTGACCAACCCTCTCGTCAGCGCGGACGTCAACACCCGAACGCATCGAACCCCTCTCGGCAACGGTTTCAGTGAGCCGATCCTACGGCAACGACCGAGACGCAGGCGGCTTCGCGTCTCCTGGCGGCTACCTTGCACCTCCGACTCACCTTGTGCTTCTATGCATAGCACTTCGAGCTGTGGAGGGACTATGCGCATCGACAAGGACCTCGTCGCGGCGTCGGCGACGCCGCTCGTGCTCGCGATCCTGGCGGACCGTGAGAGCTACGGCTACGCCATCCTGAAGCGGGTCCGGGCGCTCTCCGGGGGCGAGCTCGAGTGGACCGACGGGATGCTCTACCCGCTGCTCCATCGCCTCCGCCGCCTCGGGTACGTGACGACCGAGTGGCGAACGCCGCCGGAAGGGCGCCGCCGCCAGTACTACATGATCACCGACGACGGACGGGCAGCGCTCGCGGAGCAGCACCGCCAGTGGGTGGCCGTCACCCGTGCGCTGAACGACGTCTGGCCGGGCTCCGGCATGCTGCTGACGGCGCCGTCCCACCGTCAGGCGAGGCGTGAGTCGTGGAGAGCGTGGAGTCACAGATCGCAGAATGGCGGGCCCACGTCGCCAGCGCGCCCGGCGTCAACGGCCGCGACGTCGACGAGCTCGAGGATCATCTTCGGCACGAGATGGCCGAGCTGAACGCGGCCGGCCTCACAGCCGACGAGGGGTTCCTGATCGCCGTGAAACGGCTGGGGGACGTCGACGGCCTGTCCCGGGAGTTCGCGCGCGAGTACAGCGGCCGACTCTGGAAACAGCTCCTGGGAGGCGAGGACGAGCGGGACCAGTCAGCCGGCGGCTGGGTCGAGATGCTCGTCTTCGCCGTCGGCGCGGCCGTCGCGATCCAGGTTGCACGCCTCGCTGCTCACGAGCCCGCAGAGGAATCGACCTGGCTGGTGCGGAACGCGAGCCTCTTCGTCCTACCGTTCCTGGCCGCGTACTTCGCCCACCGACGGCAGCTCGACGCCCGGGGATGGCTGCTGTCGGCAGCCCCGTTCGCGCTCGCCGCCGTCGTGGTCAACGTCTACCCGTACGCAGCGGACTCGGACACCGAGATCCTGGTCGCGCTCGGTCTGCCCGTGGCTCTGTGGTTCGCGGTCGCGTACCCGTACATGGGCGGCACGGTCCGATCGCACGAGCGGCGCATGGACTTCGTCCGCTTCACGGGCGAGTGGTTCATCTACTACGTGCTGATCGCGCTCGGCGGTGGCGTGCTCATGGCGTTGACCGCTGCGATCGTCGAACCCACCGGTGTCGACCCCGATCGGATCGCCGCGTGGGTGCTGCCTTCGGGAGCGGCGGGTGCCGTGATCGTGGCCGCGTGGCTCGTCGAGTCGAAGCAGCGGGTCGTGGAGAACATGGCGCCCGTGCTGACGATGCTCTTCACCCCGCTCTTCGCGCTGATGCTGGTCGGCGCGGCTGTCGTCTACGCCGTGAGCGGGCTCGGCGGCGCGTTCGATCGCGAGCTCCTCGGCGTCTTCGACGCGCTGCTGGTGGTCGTCCTGGGGCTCGTCCTGTACGGGATGTCCGCACGCGAGCCGTCCACGTCTCCGGACTGGATGGACCGCATCCAGTTGGTGGCCGTCGTCAGCGCGCTCGTGCTCGACGTGATGGTGCTCGGCGCGATGATCGCTCGGATCGGCGACCTCGGGTTCACCCCGAACCGAACGGCAGCGCTCGGCCTCAACCTCGTTCTCCTCGTCAACCTGGCCGGGGCCGCGTGGCTGTCCGCCCGCTTCCTCAGGCGACGCAGCACGCTCCACCGGCTCGAGCGCTGGCAGACCACCTACCTTCCCGTCTTCGCCCTCTGGGCGGCCACGGTCGTGGTCGTCTTCCCGCCACTGTTCGGGTTCGAGTGATCGGGATCGTCTGGGCTCAGTGGGATGTCCGCAACGTCGACCGGAATGATCGTTGCGGGACATCCACTGCGTTGATCACTGTAGCCGCCGAGCGGATGTCGTCCGGCCGCGATCTCGCGACTCGGCGGAAATCCGTCGGCGGCGGGAGCCTGGCTCCGCAAGTGCGCCGATCGGAACGGCAACGACACCTGGCACTGCCGCAGATGTAGAAGTCGGTCGCGCCGCAGGCCTGGACGGAACCGCCCAGAGCGAACACCTCCTGTCCGGCGCGGCGCCTGACAACGCAAGTGACTTTCCGTCACAAGCGCTGTACCGGACCTCGAGTTCGGCCACGCCGTTCCCCGCCACTTCGAAGCCGTCGGCTTGCATTGGGCGCCGGCGCCGCCCGGGATCGACGACCAGGCCCGAGATCCTCTCCACAGCGACGTGGTGCTCCTCGGCCCGAGGACCGGCGGCTGGTGCAATTCTCGACGACGAGCACTCGGCAGCGTCTCATGCCCGAAGTCGCACTAAGCGTCTCGCCGCACCGAGGGCGACGGTCGGCCCGCTCCTGGACGGTCCGAGATGGCCGGGGAGCCGAGTCCAGACAACCCGTTGCGCGGCTCCTGTCTGGCGGCGGGGTCCGCTTCGAGGTCACGGCACGGTTTCTCCGGGCGAATCACTGCCACTGTTCACGCTGCCGGAAGCACTCGGGAGCCTTCGGTGGAACACAGGGACGTGTACCGCGTGACGGGTTTCGCCTCCTTACCGGGGAGGAGTTGATCCGCACCTTCACGCCCGACGACGGACGTGTGAAGGCGTTCTGTTCCGTGTGCGGCTCGAGCCTGTTCGGTGGCGACTGGCCTGAGGGAGATCAAGTCGCCATTCGACTCGGATCGCTGGACGGCGATCCGTTCATTCGGCCCGAGTTCCACACCTTCGTCGCCTCTCGGGCCTCGTGGGACGATCTTCCGGAGGACGGCCTGCCTCGCTTCGACGAGGCGTATAGGCAAGCCTGACCGCGGGGAGATGGTGGCCGAGGGGCGATCTCGCTACCGGACGGAGGATCGGCCGGGTGGTGCGGTGGGCGACCCCGACGGGCGCGGGTCGGCTTCGTGCACGAACCCCGGCTCCGGTTCTTCCTCGCCGATCCGGGAGGCTCGTCGGTGGGGCTTCGCGTGCGACCTTCGACCGCCCGGGCTACGGGCTCTCGACGGCACCGACCGTCGCGACGCTCGATGGAGTGGCCGAGATCGTTGAGCACCGGCCGACGCGCGTGGGCTCACCGGTTCCCGCGGCTCAACGGCAGCGTGTCTCCGTCCTAGACCGAGAGAGCGCTCCTGGCCTCGCGGTCACCCGCGTCGCCGCGGTGGCCGACGGTGCCATCGACCAGCACCGCATCGACTCGACCCCACAGAAGCCAAGCGCGAACCGTGACCAGCTCCGGACGGATGCGCCGCGGTTGTCACCGCGTCGGCGTTGTGCAACCCGTCGTCATCTCCATCCCAAATGTCGCTTCGTCTTCGGAAGTGCCTCTGCGGCCCTGGCGCCCCGCAGATGGTGCGGGTCGCGTGAACCTTGATGGTGCCGCGCGCTCTGAATGCGCCGTATGCCCCGTTTGGGTCAATGCCGTCTCCCGAGACTTCACCCGGCAAGGACGTCTCTGCGCCGGTCGACATCTGGGTCGGCGGCCGCGACCCGGCCGGGCGCCGCTCGACGCGCCGGAGATCGCGCGGCGCCTTCCGAGCTGCTCCGACACCCCACCAGACGGACGACCGGGCGGGAAGCAACCGCTCCCGGCGCCGCGAATCACGATCGCATATGTTGGCGCCCATGCCCGGGCCCTCGCGCGTCCGCATCGGCGCCGACGTCGGCGGGACGTTCACGGACGTCGTGCTCCAGTCGGCGACTCGGGCGAGGTGCGGGTGCGTCAAGGTGCTCTCGACCCCGCCGGCCTACGACCGGGCCGTCGTCGACGCCGTGCGCGAGCTCCTCGGCGCCGACGACGTCGTGGCGGAGGTCGTGCACGGGACGACCGTTGCGACGAACGCGGTGCTCGAGAAGCTCGGCGCGCGGACGGCGATCGTCACGACGCTGGGCTTTCGCGACGTGCTCGAGCTGCGCCGGATGCGGATGCCGCACCTGTACGACTACTTCTGGACGAAGCCGACCGCCGCTCGTCCCGCGCCGGCTGCGGTTCGAGGTCGACGAGCGGATGTCGGCCTGCGGGTGAGGTCGTGCGCGCCCTCGCGCCCGAGGAGGCGCGTGCGCGTGGCGCGCGGAGCTTCGCGACGGCCAACGTGGAATCGATTGCCGTCTGCCTGCTGCACGCCCATCTCTACCCGGAGCACGAGCGGCTGCTGGGAGAGGTGCTGCGCGCCGAGCTCCCGGACGTGCCGGTCTCGCTCTCGTCCGAGATCCTGCGCGAGCAGCAGGAGTACGAGCGCACCGCGACGACGGCCGTGAACGCGTACATCCGGCCGCTGATGGCCGGCTACCTCGACGACATCCGCTCCGGCATCGCCGACGTCGCCGGCGACGGCGCCGCTCCAGATCATGCAGTCGTCGGGCGGCGTCATGACCGCCGCCGACGCGGCGGTCCGGCCCGTCTACGCGCTCGAGTCCGGACCCGCGGCGGGCGTCGTCGCGTCGCTCGGGCTCGCGCAGGCGCTCGGGTTCGAGAACGTGATCACGTTCGACATGGGCGGCACGACGGCGAAGGCGTCGCTGATCGAGAACGGCCGCGTCTCGCGCAGCCAGGAGTACGAGGTCGGCGCTGAGCTCTCTGCCGGGCAGCCGGCTGCTGCGCGGGCAGCGGCGAGCTGATCCGGATCCCGACGATCGACATCGCCGAGGTCGGAGCGGGTGGCGGCAGCCTCGCGTGGCTCGATCCCGCCGGCGCCCTCCAGGTCGGCCCGCGGAGTGCGGGCGCCGTGCCGGGGCCCGCCTGCTACGGGCTCGGCGGCGAGGAGCCGACGGTGACCGACGCGAACGTCGTGCTCGGCTACATCCCGACCGGGCCGCTCGCGTCGGGCGACCTCACGGTCTCGGCCGAGCGGCGCCGCCGAGGCCGTGCGCCGCGTCGCCGAGCCGCTCGGCCTCGACGCTCGACGCGGCCGCGCGCGGCATCCACCGGCTCGCGAACGCGTCGATGATGCGCGCGCTCCGTGCTGTCTCCACCGAGCGCGGCCGCGACCCGCGCGACTTCGTCCTCGTCGCGTACGGCGGCGCCGGCCCGATTCACGCCGCAGCCCTCGCCGCCGAGCTCGGCGTCCGCACCGCCGTCGTGCCGCCGCTCGCCGGGCTCTTCTCGTCGGTCGGGCTGCTCTTCGCCCGCACGGAGTTCCACGACGTCCGCTTCTGCCGCGTCGACGCGCGCCGGCCCGACCTCGCGCAGCTGCGCGCGGCTCGAGGACGAGATGCGGAGCCGCCTGGCCGAGCGCGTGGACGGGCTCGGCGAGGTCGAGTGGCTCCGCTCTGCCGACGTCCGCTACCGCGGGCAGAACTGGAGCATCACCGTCGACGTCCCCGGCGAGACCGGCGAGATCGACACGGACGTCGTGATCGAGCGGTTCGAGGCCGAGCACGAGCGCCTGTACGGGACGCGCCTCGAGGCCGGGTCGCCGGTCGTGATCCGGGCGCTTCGCCTGACGGTCGTCGGGCCGCCGCGCGGAGGGCTCGCGTCGGTCCCGCGCCGCCCGCCGCGCAGGAACGCGGACCGGCGCGGACGCGGCTCGTGGACTTCGGCGACGCCCACGGGCGCCTCGAGACGCGCGTCGTCTCGCGCGGGCCGCGATCGGCTCGGAGCCGCGGCGGGGCCGCTGCTCGTCGACGAGTACGACACGACGGTGGTCGTGCCGCCGGAATGGACGGTCGCTCTCGGGCCGAGCGGCGCCCTCGTGCTCGAGCACGTCCCGGTCGACGACCGGCGGAGCGCGGCAGCGGGAGGCGACCGAGCCGGACGCGATCCTGCGGCCGATCGTCGGGAACGCGCTCGCCACCGTCGCGGACGAGATGGCGACGACGATCTTCCGCACTGCCCACTCCGCCGTCGTCCGCGACGCGATGGACTACTCGGCCGCCCTCTGCGGGCCGACGGGCGAGACGATCGCGCAGGCGGTCACGATCCCGCTCCAGCTCGGCTCGATCCCGCACGCGATGAAGACGCTGTTCGAGCGCTTCGGCGACAGCCTTCGCGCCCGGCGACGTCTACATGGTCAACGACCCGTTCGACGGAGCGAGCCACACGCCCGACATCTTCGTCGTCAAGCCCGCCTTCGCGGACGGCCGGCTGATCGGCTTCGGCGTCAGCATCGCGCACCACGCCGACGTGGGCGGCCGCGTGCCGGGGACGATCGCGTGCGACAGCACCGACGTCTTCCAGGAGGGCCTGCGCATCCCCTGGGTGAAGCTGTACGAGGCGGGGAGCCGGTCGACAGCATCTTCAGGATCTTCCGCGCCAACGTCCGCGTGCCGCACGAGGCGACCGGCGACCTCAACGCGCAGGTCGCCGCGTGCACGATCGGCGAGCGCGGACTGCAGGAGCTCGCCGCGCGCTACGGCGCCGACCGGCTCGGCCAGCGTGATGGAAGGGCTGCTCGACCACACGGAGCGGCTGCTGCGGCAGCAGATCTCGCGCTGGCCCGACGGCACGGCGACCTTCACGGACTACATGGACTCGGACGGGATCGACGTCCTGCGACGTCCCGATCACCGTCCACCTCACGATCGCCGGCGACGAGATCATCGCCGACTTCTCCGACTCGGCGCCGATGGTGCGCGGCGCGCTCAACTGCACGCCGTCGTTCGTCGAGGCGAGCGTCTACCAGACGGTCATGGCGGCCTGCGAGGTCGACATCCCGCGCACCGCGGGCGCGCTCCGGCCCGATCACCGTGATCACGAAGCCCGGCACCGTCACGCACGTCGTCATGCCGGGCGCGTCGTCGATGCGCGGCATCACGGGCTACCGCGTCTCCGACGCGATGAACGGCGCGCTCGCGCAGCTCGTCCCCGATCGCGCTCCGGCAGCGGGCGAGGGCGGGAGCACGCTCGCGTTCTTCTCCGGCCGGCACGCCGGCGAGCCGTTCGTCTACAGCGAGCTCGTCGTCGGCACCGGCGGCGCGCGGCCGGGCGCGGACGGGAACGACGGGCTCGCCAACCCCTGCGCGAGCATGGCCAACATCCCCGTCGAGGTGGCGGAGTCCGACTGGCCGATCGTGATCGAGCGCTACGGCCTCGTCCCGGACTCGGGCGGCGCCGGGCGCTACCGGGGCGGGCTCGCGATCGAGCGGGTCTGGCGCGTGATCGTGCCCGGGACGCTGCTGCAGGTGCGGTCCGATCGGCAGGTGCACCGGCCCTACGGGCTCGCGGGCGGCCTGCCCGGGGCGGCGTCGTCCAACCTGCTCCTGCGCGCCGACGGCTCGATCGAGCGGATGCCGCCGATGTTCGGCGCCGTGCTCGAGCCGGGCGACGTCTTCCACCACCGGATGCCCGCCGGGGGCGGCTGGGGCGACCCGCTCGAGCGCGAGCCGGAGGACGTCGCGGACGACGTGCTGGACGACAAGATCTCGCGCGGCGCGGCGCGAGAGCAGTACGCCGTCGTCGTCGGACGAGTCCGGCGCCGTCGACCGGGCGGCGACCGAGGAGCTGCGGGCCTCGCCGGCGGGGGACGCCCGTGAGGGCGGGCCGCGATGAAGGTCGCACGCGTCGAGGCGACGCCGCTCGCGATCCCGCTCGAGCAGGAGTTCCACTGGTCGGGCGGCAGCCAGCTCGGCGCGAATCTCGTTCTCTTCTCGGTGCACACGGACGACGGCGTCGTCGGCTACGGCGAGTCGATCTGCGAGGACCCCGCCGCGGTCGTCTCCTACGGGCTCCTGATGGCGCAGCACTTCATCGGCCACGAGCTGGCGAACGTCGAGGCGATGCTGCGCGGGGTCTGGACGGAGGGCCGCTGGCGCTTCTGGCCCCAGTTCACGCAGCTCACGGTGTCCGGGATCGAGGTCGCCTGCTGGGACGCGCTCGGCCGGGCGCTCGGGGTGCCGACCAGCGTCGTTCTTCGGCGGCCGTGTCCGCGACGAGGTCGACTTCTTCGGGTTCGTCCAGGGCGACACGGCGCGAGCAGCTCGGCGCGCACGCCGGCGAGCTCGCGGCGCTCGGGCACGAGGTGCTCTACGTCAAGCTCGGCCGCAGCGCGCGGGACGACGAGGAGTGCGTCGCGGCGATCCGCGACGCGATCGGCCCCGACCGCCTCCTGCGCGTCGACCCGAACGAGGCGTGGGGGGTGGGCGAGGCGGTCGAGCGGATCCGGCGGCTCGAGCGGTACGGCCTCGACTGGGTCGAGCAGCCGGTGCCGGCCGGCAACGTCAAGGGGCTCGCGCACGTGCGCCGCTCGGTCGGCGTCAAGATCGCGGCCGACCAGGCCGTCTTCACCACCCGCCAGCTCCTCGAGGTGCTCCGGGAGGAGGCGGCGGACGTCGTCGTCCAGGGCGCCCACGATGCCGGCGGCATGCTGCCCTTCCGCCAGCAGGCGACGATCGCCGAGGCGCACGGCGTCGACGTGAACCGGCACGCCTTCATGGAGACCGAGGTGAGCTTCCTCGCGAACCTGCAGGTCGCCTCGACGATCCCGAACCTCACGATCGGCAACCAGGTGATGCACCAGTTGCTCGCGGAGCGGCTCGTGCAGGCGCCGCTCCCCCAGCTCGAGGCGGGCCGGGCGCGCGTGCCGACCGCGCCCGGGAACGGCTTCGAGATCGACCCGACGCGGTCGCGGTCGCGCACGAGCGATGGCAGCGGGACGGCCCCTACTCGTCGCTCGGCGGCCGATGACCGGCGACTCCGTCTCCGCGCTGCACGAGTGGCTGCAGCGGGTGACGTTCGACGACCTCCCGGATGAGGTTCGTAACGCCGCGACGGCGTGCTTTCTCGATCTGATCGGCGTCGCCGCAGCGGGACGTGGGACGACGCTCTCCAGGATCGCCTGTGACCACGCGGTCGCGCAGTTCGCTCCCGGCCCCGGCACGAGAGGAGCGCGGGTCCTCTTCGACGGCCGCGCCGCGAGCGCCGCCGGTGCCGCGCTCGCCGGCGGCATGACGATCGACAGCGTCGACGCGCACGACGGGCACCCACTGACCAAGGGCCACGCCGGTGCCGCCGTCCTGCCCGCGCTCCTCGCCCTGGCCGACGCGGCGGACGGCCCGTCGGACGGGCGCGAGCTGCTGACCGCGCTCGTGATCGGGTACGAGGTGGCGATCCGAGCCGGGATCGCGCTCCACGCGACTGCGTCCGACTACCACACGTCGGGTGCCTGGAACGCCCTCGGCGTCGTGGCCGTGGCGAATCGGCTGTGGCGCTGCGACGAGCCGCACCTGCGCGAGGCGCTCGGCATCGCCGAGTACCACGGCCCGCGCAGCCCGATGATGCGCTGCATCGACCACCCGACGATGCTGAAGGACGGCTCCGGCTGGGGTGCGCTGACCGGCGTCAGCGCGGCGCAGCTGGCGCTCGCCGGCTTCACCGGGGCGCCGGCCGACACGGTGGCCGGTGCGGACGTCGGGCCGCTCTGGTCCGACCTGGGCCGGCGGTGGCGCGTGCTGGAGCTCTACTTCAAGCCGTACCCGGTCTGCCGCTGGGCCCAGCCCGCGATCGCGGCGGCCCTCCAGGTTCGCTCCCTCGACGGTGGCCTGGCGGCGGACGACGTGGTCACGATCGACGTGAGGACGTTCCACGAGGCGACCCGCCTCGACCATCCCGAGCCGGCGACGACCGAGCAGGCGCAGTACAGCCTGCCCTTCCCGGTCGCGGTCGCGCTCGTGCGAGGGCGGGTCACGGTGGCCGACATCGACGGCGCCGCGTTGTCCGATCCGGAGGTGCTCGCGCTCAGCCGCGCAGTGCGGCTGGTGGAGGATCCCGCGCTCAGCGCGCGCTTCCCGGCCGAGCGGCTCGCGCAGGCGACCGTGCGGCTCCGGGACGGCAGCGTGCGGACGAGCGACGTGCTCCCGGCCCACGGCGGGCCGGAGAGCCCGCTGACGGCGGAGGAGCTCGCCGCGAAGTTCCACGAGCTCGCGGGTGAGGCGCTCGGCCCGCGGGCCGCGGCGATCGCTGCCGGGATCCGAGCCCTGCACCTGGGCGGCGACACGTCAGACCTGCTCGATCAGCTTCTCCGCAGCACCTAGTGCGGCGTCTCACAACGTTCACAGGAAACAGCATCGTTGTAGACGCCGCCTACTGCATCAGCATGGAGTCGGTGTCCCGCACGAACTTCCGGCGACGTTGCCGGACGACGGTGCGGCGCTCATGCGAGGGAACGCCTGCCGGACGCGCAGCACCTCGGCCACCGACCACGCCTGGTAGGGGCAGCCCGTCGCCGCATGCGGGGCCGCGCCGTCGGCCGTCTCGGAAACCGACCCGAGGCCCCACTCGCCGAGGTGCGCCACGAGGCCGCCGGTGAGCTCGTCCGTCGCGGCACCGGCGCGCCGGGCCGCATCCACGAACGGCCCGATCAGCCACGGCCAGACGGTCCCCTGGTGGTAGGCGGCATCGCGCTCGGCCGGAGAGCCGCGGTGGTTTGCCCGATAGGCGGAGTCGTCCGGTGCGAGCGAACGGAGCCCGAGCGGCGTCACGCAGCGGCGCACACGCCTCGACGGTCGCGCGGGCGAGGTCCGCGCTCCGCCCCTCACCGGCGGACGCGAGGGGGCCGCCGGGCAGCGAGACCGCGAGCAACTGGTTCGGCCGCACGGACGGATCGTCGCCTCCGGGCCCGTCGACGACGTCCAGCAGGCCGCGGCCGTCCGCGCGCGCGAACCTGGCGACGAATGAGGCCCGAGCGGCCTCGTGCACCGGTCGCCACCGGTCGGTCCGAGCGAGCCGCCCGGCGATCTCGAGCGCCTCGATCCAGAGCGCGTTCACCTCCACCGCCTTGCCCATGCGCGGCGTCACCGGGACGCCTTCGACACGCGCGTCCATCCACGTCAACGCCCAACCGGCCTCGCCCTGGCGCAGCAGGCCGTCGGCGTCGACGCCGATTCCGAAGCGCGTGCCGGCGAGATGGCGGTCGACGATCGCCTCGAGTCCGGGCGCGAGCTCCGCTCCGAGATCCTCGTCACCCGTCACCGCGACGTGCCGGCCGAGGGCATGGACGAACCAGAGCGTGCCGTCGGCCGTGTTGTACTCGAGCGTGCCGGTGTCGGCAGTGTTCGCGAGCATGCCCTCGGAGACGGTCGCCGCGGCCCGGCGCAGCGCGGTGCGTCCTTCCTCCGCCCGACCGGTCGAGAGGAAGAGCCCCTCGTACGACGTCATGAGGTCGCGCGACCACTCGCCGAACCAGGGGTAGCCGGCCAACCGCCGTCGGGCCGTCATGGTCGATCACGAACTGGTCGGCCGCGAGGACGAGCTGCTCGTCCGCAGCGCAGGCGACGCCGGCCTGTCGGACGAGGGCCTCCGCGCGCTCCCGGGCTGCGCGCACGATGCCTGCGGCAGCCGGAAGCTCGCCGCCGAAAGGAGCCGCGGCCGCCGTCACCTCGTGCGCCTCACCGACTCCGAGCTCGACCGAGAACGTCCCCGGCGCCCACATGTCCTCGAGGTCGTTGAGACCGCGCGCGGCCTCCTCGCGCGCCCGGACGCCGCGGTACCAGGCTCCGCCCGGCGTCCAGCCGGCGCCGGCAACGCGGTACGCGCCCTCGAAGACGAAGCCGTCGGCGGTCGTCTCGACCGCGGGATCCTCGCGGGCCCAGCGCTCGCCGTGCACGCTGCGCCACGTGCAGAGCGGCCCGAGCTCGAGGCGGACCGGCCGGTCGGCCCGGAGCAGGCGGTGCACGACTCCGACGGCGGCACGCCCGTGCGTCATCGCGAGCTCACGCTCGAGGACGATGCCGTCGATCTGCCAGCGCCAGCGCGGCACGCCCCGGTCGAGCTCGAACGAGACCAGGAGCTCGTACCCGCGCGGGTCGACGGTTCCCGAGGCCCACTCGTGGGTCGCGAGGCGGTACCGCGCGTCCCCGACGATCAGGACCGGGTCGAGCGCGGCGAGGCCGAGCATCCGGGCGGACGGCCCTCCGGCCGCGACCGCCAGGAGCCCGTGGTAGCGGCGCGTCCGCAGCCCGGAGACGGTCCCCATCGCGTAGCCGCCGAGGCCGTCGCTGACGAGCCATTCGCGGCGCGTCGACTCCTCCGCGGTGCCGCACGCCTGCGGCCCGAGGGCGATCATTCGGGCGGCTCGTCGCTCATGCGAGCGAGCAGCTCGCCGAGCGTCGGGATCTCCGCGCCGCCGCTGCGGCGGATCATGTCCGCCACGATCCCCGTCCACCCCGTCTGGTGCGAGGCCCCGAGCCCGGCGCCGTTGTCGCCGTGGAAGTACTCGGAGAAGAAGACGTTGTCCTTCCAGTGCGGGTCGTTCTGGAGCTTGTCGACCCAGCCGTGGCAGGGACGTCTCCCGTCCTCGCCGACCAGGAAGAGCGAGATCAGCCTGCGCCGGATGTCCTCTCCGATCTCCGCGAGCGTGTGCTGCTCGCCGGAGCCGGTCGGGTACTCGAGCTTCAGCTCGTCGCCGAAGTAGCGCGCGTAGCGGAACAGCGCGTCCACGACGAGGTAGTTGACCGGGAACCAGATCGGCCCGCGCCAGTTGGAGTTGCCACCGAACATTCCCGTGGTCGACTCGGCGGGCTCGTAGTCGATGGACGTCTCGTAGCCGCCCATGTCGAGGCGGAACGGGTGCTCGAGGTGCCAGCGCGAGACCGCTCGGAGCCCGTGCGGCGAGAGGAAGGAGCTCTCGTCGAACAGGCGCTGGAAGACCCGGAGCAGGTGCTCGACGCCGACGACGCCGATGAGCGCGTTGCCGGTGCCGCCCACGATCGCGGCGCCGGCGCCGTGGCGGTAGTCGTCGTGCCGGTCGAGCAGCTTCGCGAAGCGCTTGCCGAGGGTGCGCGCGCGGCTCACCGCCGAGTCGTCGACGACCGCGAAGGCCGTCAGCGGCAGCACCCCCACCATCGAGCGAACCTTGATCGGCACGACGGATCCGTCCGGGCGCCGCAGCTGGTCGTAGTAGAAGCCGTCCTCCTCGTCCCAGAGCCCCTTCTCGTCCATCGCCTCCGCGATGAGCGAGAAGTGCTCGAGGAACTTGAGGACGAGGTCGAGGGCCGGCCGCGACGTCCGGTTCAGCAGCGCCGCCATCGCCGCCATCGTGAGGGCGTACGCCGCCATCCAGCCCGTTGCGTCGGCCTGCTCGAGCATGTATCCGGCGGGCAGGTGCGACCGGTCGATCGGGCCGATGTTGTCGAGGCCGAGGAAGCCGCCCTCGAAGACGTTCGACCCGTCGGCGTCCTGCGCGGTTCACCCACCACGTGAAGTTGACGAGCAGCTTGTCGAAGATCCGGCTCAGGAAGGCGGTGTCGCGGCCGCCGTCGATCGCGAACACCTGCAGCGCCGCCCACGCCTGCACCGGTGGGTTGACGTCGTCGAAGGCCCACTCGTACGCCGGCAGCGCGCCGTTCGGATGCTGGAACCACTCGCGGCAGAGGAGTGTGAGCTGGTACTTCGCGAACGCCGGGTCCACGTGCGCGAGCGCCACGCAGTGGAACGCCATGTCCCAGGCTGCGAACCACGGGTACTCCCACGGGTCCGGCATCGACATGATGTCGAACGCCGCGAAGTTGACCCAGCGGCTGTTGCGCCCGTCGCGCCGCGATGCCGGAGGCCGCGGCTGCGTCGGGTCGCCGTCCAGCCAGCGCTCGACGTCGTAGTAGTACAGCTGCTTGCCCCAGAGCATCCCGGCGAACGCCTGCCGCATCACGTTCGCCTCGTCCGCCGAGCACGCGGGCGGCGTCAGCTCCGCGTAGTACTCGTCCGCCTCGCGCCGCCGCGCTCCGACGACAGCCGAGAAGTCGGACCAGGCGGATACGGGACGTCCCGCCGGACGGAGGCGGAGCCGCAGCTCGACGGTCGCGCCGGGAGCGACCGAGACCCGGTAGTGGAATGCCGCCTTCGTCCCCTCGCCGTCGGGGTTGACCGTGTCCGCCCCGCCGACGACGTGGTCGTTGATCCCGTCCTTCGGGTACCGCGACGGCCCCGGCGCGCCGAAGAGCCGTTCGCCGTTCGTCTCGTTGTCACAGAAGAGGAGCTCTGGGGCAAGGCCGTCGGGCCCGTCGTCGGCGACGATCTCGAGGGAGCCGAGGAACGGATGCTCCGTCTCGATCCGCGCTCCGGCCGCTGCGGCCCGGAGGACCGGTGCGTGGCCGTCGATCTCCCAGGCCCACGTGTTGCGGTACCAGGCGGTCGGGAGCACGTGCAGCGTCTCCTCCTCGGGACCTGCGTTCGTGACCTCGATCGTCAGCAGGATGTCGAGGGCATCGGCCTTGGCGTAGTGCGCCTCGACGATCCAGTAGCGGTCGTCGTCGAAGATGCCCGTGTCCAGCAGCTCGAGCTCGGGGTCGAGCTTGCCCCGCGCCGCGTTCTCCTGGACGAGCCGCGCGTACGGGAACTCCCCCTGCGGATAGTGGTAGCGCCAGCGGTTCCACGAATGGGTCGGCGTGGCGTCGAGGTACCACCAGTACTCCTTGGCGTCCTCGCCGTGGTTGCCCTGGTTGCCCGTGAGGCCGAAGATCCGCTCCTTCAGGATCGGGTCGCAACCGTTCCAGAGCGCGAGCCCGAGGCAGAGTCGCTGCTCGACGTCGCAGAAGCCGGCGAGGCCGTCTTCGCCCCAGCGGTAGGCGCGCGAGCGGGCGTGGTCGTGCGGAAGGTACTCCCAGGCGGTGCCGTGCGCGCTGTAGTCCTCGCGCACCGTGCCCCACTGGCGCTCGCTCACGTACGGCCCCCACTGGTACCAGTCGCCGCCCTGGCGGAGGCCGTTCTCGAGGCGGCCGAGCGTCTCGACGCGCCGCCGCTCGGCTCCCGGCTCGTTCGCGCTCATCTCGTCGAGCCTATGGGAAGCGCCCGAGCCGTCGCAGCCATTCCCCGACGAGTGGCGCGCCGTCGCCAAGGCCTTGTCGCAGGCTGTGGTCTCCGGGCACGACGCACACCGTCCGGAGTGGCGCGGCGGGCGGTATGCCGAAGGCGTCCGACGTGCCCTGGATCACCATCACCTCGACGTCGACCGCGTCGAGCTCCGCCAGCCGGCTGGGCCTCGGCTCCGGGCGCGTGCCCTGGGGAGGCTGGAGCGGGAACGCGAGGCAGAGGACGCCTGTGGGGTGCGTCGTCCCGGCCGTCCTGCACGCGACGCGCGCGCCCGCCGAGCGTCCACCGACGACGAGCGGCAACTCGTGGAACCAGCGCCCGCGGAGCTCGTCGACGACGCTCGTCCACGCGGCGTCGAGGTGGGCTGCGGGCGGAGGGGAACGCCGGCCCGCGACCCGGTAGGGCTGCTCGACGAGCGCCACGGAAAAGCCTTCGGCAAGCCCCACCGCCTTCGCCGAGACGAGGTCCTTCGCGGCGACCCCGCCGCCGGCGCCGTGGCCGAGCACGAGCACCCCCCGCGGGTCGTCCACGTCGTGCAGGTGAGCGTGCGCCGGCCCGTGGGCGGTGTCGAGCACGAGGGTCGTCACGCGCTCATCCTGCCATTCAGGCGCTGTGGCACTGCTTCCATTTTGACGCCAGGCGGCAGGTCAGCCCCAGCTCCGTTCGTACGAGGGATCGCTCGCGTCGTACCGCGTCGGCGCGAAGTTCGCCAGCTTGTACCCGCCCGGACCGAGCGGGGATTCCTCCAGCTCCTCGGGCAGCCACTCCATCGCCACCCGGCGGCTGGCGATGCGCCATTCGCCGTCGCGCCGCTCGAAGCGGTCGATGAAGCGGCCGATCCGCTCGATCGGGAATCCGGGGCCGGTCGGCTGTGACTCCGCCCCGGCCCGCGTCGTCCCGACCCCGGCCCGCCGGCCCTCGAGGTAGCTCTCACCGTAGGCGACATCGCCCCGCACCTCGAAGAGCGCGTTGGTGACGACGTGCTGACCGCGCGGGATCCCGCCTGCCCCTGTCTCGGTCGCCGCCCAGAGCTGCGCGTAGAAGTCGACGGCATTGCCCTGGTAGGTGTTGTAGTGGACGAACGCGTCCGGATGGAAGCAGGCGAGCACCATCTCCCTGTCGTTCCGGTCGACGCCGCGTGCATAGCGGACGACCAGCTCGTACAGGGCCTGCTTGTCGAGCAGGACTCGCAGTTCGCTCTCGAGCTCGGGCATGTCGTGTCCTTTGTCGGAATGTGTAATGCTCAGCAAGCACGATTCTCCATCACCTGCATCGAAGGGGGGCCTTTAGATGCAAAAGGACGCGTTCTTCGCAATGGCCGTCGGCCCTGCGCGCGCATCCCATAAGGACACCGGGGTCCCGGCCTCGGTCACACTCGCCCAGGCGATCATCGAGTCGGGCTGGGGCGACGCCCACATGGGCGACGCCTGGAACTTCTTCGGGATCAAAGCCCAGGGCAACGAGCCGTTCGTCGTCGTACGCACCCGTGAGGTCGTCGGCGGGAAGGACGTCTTCATCAACGCGAAGTTCCGCCGCTTCGCGAGCATGGAGGAGTGCTTCCGCGAGCACGGGAACTTCCTGCGGAACAACCCACGCTATGCGCCGGCCTTCCAGACAACCGACGCCGAGAGCTTCGCTCGTGCGATCCACGCAGCCGGCTACGCAACCGATCCGCACTACAGCGACGCGCTCATCGGGATCATCAGGGATAACAACCTGACGCAGTACGACGACGCCGGGTCACGGACGCTCGCGGACGTCACGAAGCCGAAGCCCCCGAAGGTCTACGGGCTGCAGCAGCCGCCGTTGAAAGGGCCCGTCGTGACGGCGATCCAGAAGGCGCTCGCCAAGGCAGGGTGCAACCCTGGGCCTGCGGACGGCGAGTTCGGGAAGAACACCGACGCCGCGGTGCGGCGCTACCAGAAGGCGCACGGCCTCGCGGTGGACGGCGTCGTCGGCCCGGCCACGGCCGGTCGTCTCGGCGTCTCGCTCAAGCCGCCCGCCTAGGTTCGGCGGGCCGTCTCACCGGGAGGGTGCCCGTGGCACTCACGCAGAACGACCTCCTCGACCTGTCGAGCGCCGAGCTCGACGACCTCTTCCGCCGCAGCCCGGCCGGAGAGATCCCGAACGGCGACGCCGACGGGAAGGTCCTCGTCGGATCGGAGAACGACAAGGTCTCCGACAACGTCGCCTGGGTCGCCAAGACCCTCGCCTGGAAGGGCAAGGTCTTCAACCGCGAGAAGGGCGACCTCAAGAACAAGATCCTCCCCTTCGGCATCAAGGCCGTGCGCGCGAAGGTCTACAAGCAGGCGAGCTGGTTCGACGATAAGGAGACGATCGTCCTCGACTACTCGAAGACCTCGTTTGTTGCGCGGAAGGTGCGCGACGAGATCCGCGAGGTCGCTCCCGGCCTCTACCTCGGGCTCGTGTACTGGGAGAAGGACAAGGTCCTCCACTTCTCGCTCGATTTCGGCCGGTGAGCCGCCGGCGGCAGCGTCGTCGATGCCGTACCAGCGCTCCCTGACGATCGTCGCCCCGGTCCGCGAGGGCGCGGAGGGCGAGGTCGAGAGCCTGCTCGCCACCATGGGCGACGGCGTCGCGAACGGGTCGGTGATCGACTTCGGCGCCCTCGACGGCGTCCACTTCGCGCGGCTGATCATGGCTCCCGCCGACACCGACCAGTCCGGCGCGCGGCTGCCCGCGAGCGTGATCCTGCTCAGCGACGTCGACGGCGCCGTCGACGCTCACCTCGAGCAGCTCGTCGAGACTGCGGGTGACGGGCATCGACCGGGTCTTCGGGCACTGCGAGGGCTATCCGGGAGGCGAGCCGGTCCGGACGCGAGCGCCTCGACTACCTGCGCCGCCACGTCGTGCAAGGAGGCGGCGAGGTATGTGAACACGACGGGCCGCACCGTGCGCCAGATCCGTCAGGAGTCGGCGCTGCGCGACGCGATCGAGGCGGCGCTCGACGACCCTGCGCGCAACTGGGCACGGTCGCGCTCCCGCCGACGTCCGCCGCGCGGTGCGCGAGCTCGTTGCGCAGGATCCGGAGCTCGCCTGGCGCGCTCGAGCCGGTCGAGCGGCCGCCGCTCGCGGCGCGCGCGAAGGACAAGGTGCACCTCGTCGCCATCCCGCTCCTGACCCTTCCGTTCCTGCCGATCCTGCTCCTCGTTGCGCCGTTCTTCGCGTCGTGCTGCTGCGCGTTCACGAGAAGAGAGATGTGGCGCCGCACGAGAAGCCGGGCGAGGACCGCGTGCACATGCTCGCCGCGCTCGAGGATCACCTCGTCCAGAACCCGTTCACGGCGATCGGGCAGGTCAAGCCGGGCCGGTTCCGTCGCTGGACGCTCGTCGTGATCCTCTTCTACCTCGACTATGCGACGAGGCATTTCTTCAACCGCGGCAACCTCTCCGGGGTGAAGACCATCCATTTCGCGCGCTGGGTCTTCATCGACGGCAAGCGGCGCATGTTCTTCGCCAGCAACTACGACGGCAGCCTCGAGAGCTACATGGACGACTTCATCGACAAGGTCGCCTGGGGGTTGAACCTCGTCTTCTCGAACGGCGTCGACTACCCGCGCACGAGCTGGCTCGTCCGCGGGGGCGCCCGGGACGAGCAGGCGTTCAAGGACTACCTGCGCGTCCACCAGGTGCCGACCCGCGTGTGGTACTCGGCCTACGGTCGGCTGACCGCGCTCAACATCCAGCAGAACGAGCGCATCCGTGCGGGGCTCCGCGACGGCGACGCGTCGGAGTGGGTGCAGTCGCTGTGACGCTCGACCTCGCCGACATCCAGGGGCTCTTCGCCCGGGGGTACGGCGACCTGAGGGCGGCCGCCTTCCTGCTGCTCGGCATCGAGGATCCCGCCGCTGCCCGACGCTGGCTCGGAGACACGGCCGGCGCGATCACGAGCTCGGAGGCGCGGCCTGACGAGCGCGCGCTGAACCTCGCCTTCACGAGCCCCGGCCTCTCGCTGCTCGGGCTTCCGGAGGCGGCGCTGGCGATGTTCTCGAACGAGTTCGTCGCCGGCATGACCACGGCGCACCGCTCGCGCATCCTGGGAGACCTCGACGAGAATTCGCCCGAGCGGTGGGAGTGGGGGAGCCCGAGCGGCTCGCGGATCGACGTCGCCCTCCTTCTCTACGCGCGGGACGCCGAAGCCCTGCGCCGATTCGAGGACGAGCAGACCCGCGGGCTCGCGGCCGGCGGGCTCGCGCTGCGCCACCGCCTGGGCACGTCGGACCTCGACGACTTCGAGCCGTTCGGCTTCCGCGACGGGATCTCGCAGCCGGTCGTCGAGGGCCTCTCGAAGACGGGGTCGCCCGAGACGACCGTCCGCGCCGGGGAGTTCGTCCTCGGGTACCCGAACGAGTACGGCCAGTACACGGGCCGGCCGCTGCTCGACGCCGCCGCAGACCCGGCGAGGATGCTGCCGCGCGACGCGGAGGGCTCCGGCCGCGCCGACCTTGGGCGCAACGGCAGCTACCTCGTCGTCCGGCAGCTACGCCAGGACGTGCCCGGGTTCTGGGGCTACGTCGACCGGGTGACGCGGCGCCCCGACGGAACGAGCGATCCGCAGGCGCGGCTCCGGCTCGCCTCGAAGATGGTCGGACGCTGGCCGAGCGGCGCGCCGCTCACGCTCGCGCCCGAGGCCGACGACCCGAGCCTCGCCGCGCGCGAACGACTTCGGCTACCACGAGCTCGACCGGCGAGGAGCCCGCTGCCCGGTCGGCTCGCACATCCGCCGCTCGCACCCTCGCGACTCGCTCGACCCCCGGCCGGGGTCGAGCGACTCCTGGAAGATCAACCGCCGCCACCGCATCCTGCGGCGCGGGCGCGAGTACGGCACGTCGCTCACCATCGACGAGGCGCTCGCGGGCGACGACACGAGCGAGCGCGGGCTCAACTTCATGTGCCTGAACGCGAACATCCAGCGTCAGTTCGAGTTCGTCAACCACACCTGGCTGAACAACCCGAAGTTCGACAGGCTCTACGACGACGCGGATCCCGTCACCGCGCCGTCCGCGCCGTTCGGTGGGACGTTCACGATGCCGGGGGACGGGGTGCGCGAGCGTGTGACGAACGTCCCGCGGTTCGTGACGGTGAAGGGCGGCGCCTACTTCTTCCTGCCGGGCCTCGCGGCGGTGCGCTACCTGGCCGGGATGGGCGGCGAGCCGGGAAACTCCTCGTCTCCCGTCGGCTCGTAGTGCTCGACGCCGTTCAGCTGCTGCCGTAGCCGCGCCAGCTCGTAGTACATGCGCCGCCGCGCCCTGTTCTGGTTGCCGAGCGGGCGGTGCTCGGCCAGCGAGTGCCACGGGTTGAACGTGAGCACCCGCGCGAAGTCGAGCTGCTCGGGCGAGTCGAACGTCTGCCTGGGGATCCGGAGCACCGCGGCCGGCACGCGCGGCGAGAGCTTCGTCGGCCACAGGACGGCGTTGTTCTCCAGCGGCATCAGGAACGGGTCCGTCTGGAGCTGCAGCCGGATGTCGAACTCGACCTCCTCCTCCGCGAGCGTCGCGACCATCGCGTCCCGCAGGTAGTTGTCGGGCGGGCGGCGCGGGAGTCGCGGCACCCGCGTGCGCTTCTTCCGGCGCGTGGCGAAGGAGTACTGCATCGCCTGCCCCTCGCCGAGCAGGTACGGGACGCAGCTGAAGTAGTCGCCCTCGAGTGGGCTCGACTGCGTCTTCGTCCAGAGCAGCTGCATGATCGAGTCGAGGACGTGCGAGTCGCGCGGATTGGCGAAGTAGAAGGGTGACGCGTTCCTGAGGCTCCAGCGCTGGAGTTGCACGTTGGAGCGCGTGTCGGGCGTGACGAACGTCGGCGGCGAGACGCGCGAGCAGGTCCTGGGTGAACTTCTCGTCCTCGAGGAGCTTCGGCCCGGGCACGCCGAGGAGCTTGATGCTCATGCTCATGAAGCCGACGTCGTCGATGTCCGGAGTGACGTACGGCCCGGGGCCCGAGAAGCGAACCCACGCGCGGTAGGTGCGCGGCTCCGCGAAGATGCCGCGCCGCATGTTCTCCGGCAGGTCGTCGCGGATCGTGAGCTCGGCCCGCACGATGCCGTGGGTCTTCGTGTTGCCTCCTCGCTCGGCGTAGCCGGGCTTCCACAGGCCGCTGATCTGCGCGGTGAACGTGTCGATGATGGCTTGCAGGTGCTGCTCCTCGTCGGGCTGGATGCGCTCTTCGGCCAGACCGAGCGCAGCGTCCCGCTCCTTCCTGCGCTTCCAGTTGATGAGCCTGGTCGTCAGCGCCGTGAGCGGGGCGCGGAAGAGGGCGTCGAACGGCCTCCGGAAGAACGGGTCGATCCGGCGCTCGACGTGGACGAGGAAGAGCAGCACGGCGTTGAGCCGATCGAGGATCCAGCTGCCCGTGTCCGCCGGCGGCAGCCCGAACCCCGGGCCTCGACGCGCCTCCTCGTCCGACGGCTGACGCCTCCTGGTCATCGGAGTGAGTCTGACAGGGAACCGCCGCAACGCCGACGACGGTGGGGGCACTTGGGAACCGGGCGAGGTCGGACTACGATCACGGGTGGTGTCCTCCTCTGGCCCTCCGGGCGGCGCGACGCAACAGTCGTCTCGGCGACGTCGCCCGTGTCCTCCTCGCCGGCGATCCGCATCGTCAACGGCGTCATGGGGCTCGTGGCGCCGGCGGTGGCGGCACGCCGGATCGGGACGCCCGAGGGCTCGCCGCTGTACCCGTGGCGGATGTTCGGTATCCGCACCGTGTTCATCGGCGCCGACCTGCTCGCGCGCGACCGGGAGCAGCGCGACCGGGCCGTGCGCCTCGCGCTCCCGATCCACGCGAGCGACACGGTCTCCGCTGCCCTCGGAGGCCTGCGCGGCGAGACGTCGAAGCGCACGTCGCTCCTGCTCACCACGATCTCGGGCACGAACACGGTGCTCGCCCTGCTCGCGAGGCGGACGCTCCGCTGAGCCGGCGGCGTCCGACTACGGCCCGCGCTCAGATGACGCCGGCCATCGGCGGCCGCTGCGGATGGAACTTCGACACGAGCCCGAGCCTCGCCCGGGCGCGCGTCAGCAGCGCGCCCTCGGAATCGCAGATCTCGCAGCGCAGCACGTGGACGTCGCCCGCAGCGTCGGCGGCGACGAGCAGGTCGGGTGTCGGCCCGAACGCTGCGCTGACGAGCGGCTTGGCGGTGTCGGTCTGGACGGCGACGCTGCGCTTCGTCGCCAGGTCGACGACATCGACGCTGCCGTCGTCGTTCACGGCGGCGGCGAGGGCGCCGTCCGGCGAGATCGCGGCGAGGTTCTTCCCGGCCAGCGACGAGACGGGTGAGCCGTCTGCGGCGCTGAATGTCGCGGCCCGCTCTCCCGAGAAGGTCACGAGAACGAGGCGGCCGTCCCTGCTGAACGAGTAGCCGTCGACAACGCTCGCCGGCGCGACCCAGCCGTCCGAGCGGCTTACCGCTCGTGGCGTCCCAGAGACGGAGCGTGTCGCCCTGCGTGACGATGCGGCGTCCGTCCGGGCTGAAGGTCGCCGACGGGTCGCCGACGGTGGATCCCACCGAGCCCACCGAGCGTCGCGACGGCCGCTCCCGAGCCGACCCGCACGATCGTGGCGGTCCCGTGGCGCCGCGTGAGAGCCAGACGTCCGTCCGGGCTGAGCCCGACGATCCCGTCGAGCGAGCGCACGCGTTCGCCGGTCGCCGTCCGCCACGCCCTTCCGTCGGTGGCAATGAGCGAGCCGCTCGGGTCGAGCAGGATGCGGTCCGCCTGCGGGAGGCGACGGAACGGTGTGTGGCTGCCCGGATGCCAGACCGCTGTCCAGAATCGTTGCTCGCTCCCGAGCGCGCAACCGCCGCCGGCCGCGCTCGCCGCAACAATCCTCCCGTCGCCGCTGAAGGCGGCGGTGGCGACGCTGGCGAGAGCGGCAGGGCGGGCAGGCGTTCGCAGCAGCTGCAGCCGCTCGCCGTCGACGTTCCAGACGCCCGCGCCCCCGGCGGCAGGCGCGACGACGCGCCCGCCGTCCGGGCTGAGGACGGGAGCGAAGTCCGCGACGCACCCGTCCGGGCGGAACCCCGTTCTGAGCGCGACGCTCGCAGGCGCGCGCGCGACGACGACGTCCCCGTCCCAGGTCATGGCGGCGAGCAGGCCGCCGTGCGGCGCGAACGCAAGCGTGTTCGCCCAGCCCATCGCCGCGGCTCCGACCTGCTTGCTCGTCGCGAGCTCCCAGACCCGCACGATCCCGTCCGCGGCCGCCACCGCGAGCAGCCGCCCGTCGGGGCTGAACGCGGCGCCGGGTTTGAACGGTGTCGTCCAGCCCCCCTTCGCGGGATGGAGGCTGCCGAAGCCGGGCAGTGCGGCGGTGAGGCGACCGCTGCTCGAACGCCAGACGTTGGCGTCGCCGGTCTCGCCGACCGTGACGAGCAGCCGGCCGTCCCGGCTGAAGAGGACCCGTTCGGCGGGACCGAGCCGTGCAATACGCCGGCGCGGGTTCTTCGACCAGAGCTCGGCGCCGCCGTTCACGATCCTCGCGACGTGGCGGCCGTCCGTGCTGACGGCCGAGGCGGGGTCGGCCACGCGTGGCGCCGCCGAGCGCGGGATCGTCCGTGCAGCGGGACGTCCGTCCGCACTCCGCCACGTACGGAGCGAGCCCGCCGGGGTCTGCGCGGCGAGGAGCTTGCCGTCGGCGCTGAAGGCGAGCGCCCCGCGCGCAGACGTGCGCTCCTGGGCGGCGACGCGCCTGTCGTCCCGCCCGGCCGGGATCACGTACTCGATCGGATTGGCGAGGATCGAGCGCCTCAGCGCGGCTCTCGCCTCGGATGTCGGGCTCGTCTCGACGGCCTCGACGCTGTCGGCGAGCGCGTTGACGGGTTCGGTCGCGAGCGCCCCCTCGGCCCTGGCGGCGAGCGCTTGCGACCGTGCGACCCGCGCTCGGTCGTTGGCGGTGTTGCGCTGGAGGAGCGCGACGACGCCGAGGGCGACGGAGACGGCGAGGGCGGCGAGGACGCCGCCGAGCAGGGCGCGCTGGCGTCTCGAGGCGGCGCGCCGGCTCGCGAGCACGTAGCGCTGCTGCAGCTCGGTCGGGGTCGGCTCCTTGGCCGCGTTCGCAGCGAGGTCCCGTTCGGCCTGGGCGAGGTCGCGGCCGCGCAGGAGCAGGCTGTTGTCCTTGCGGGTGTCCCAGTCGACGGCGCGGACGAGCAGCCGCGTGTGCGCGCGCGCCCAGGCGAGGTCGGTGTCGAGAGCGCTCGAGAGCTTGGCGAAGGCGGCGTCGCGGTCGTCGCTCTCGCTGCACCAGATCCAGTTCAGCTGCCGCAGCCCCGGCTGGGCTGCCTCCGGGTCGGCCCCGTCGCAGGCGATCGGGACGATCCGCTTGCCCCGCTCCTGGGCGTGGCGGAACTCGGCCGTGCAGTAATCCGACGCGAGCGAGTGGGTGGAGACGACGAAGACGACGCTCTCGGCCTCGTCGATGCTCTCGTTGATGTCGCGCTCCCACTCGGAGGCGGCAGGAATGTCCTCCCAGTCCACCCAGACGTCTCTGCCCGCCTCGCTCAGGAACGCGTGCAACTCCCGCACGAAGCCGCCGTCGTGGCGCGAGTAGGAGACGAAGACGTCCGCCATGCCGGCTCAGGCGGCCGTGTGCTTCGAGTCCGGCCGCAGCGCCGCTCGGACTAGGCGTGGCCACCGGCCTCTGCCGCCGGCGACCGTCCAGGGCGCAAAGGGATTCTCGACCCCTGCGAGCGCCGGCGCGAGCTCCGGGAAGTGGCGCAACAGGAGCGTCCGCATGGTGTTCTCCTCGACCCAGTCGAAGCCGGCCTGCGTGTAGACCTCGGGCCGGTAGTCGGTGGTGAAGAACCGGTCGCTCTCGATGCGCCGTGACGCCATCAGGATGAAGACCCGGAACGCGGTGTCGCTGAACCCGAATCCCTTCGGCTTCGGCTCGGCGTACATCCCGATCATCACGTCGACCTTCTCGACGTCACCGTAGACGCGCTCCAGCTCCCTCGCCCACGCCGGGTTGTCCGTCATCTCGTCGAACGTGGCGGCGGGCGCGAGGTGGAAGAGCCGCCGGAAGTCGTTGTAGCGCGGCACTCCCCGCTCGCGCAGCCTCAGGATGTCGATCGCGGCGAGGTCGATGTGGTCGCCTCCGGGCCGGTGGAAGTCCTGGAGGAACCGCGGGTAGTTGTGCAGCGTGATCGCGCCCGGATGCATGCGGCCGAACGAGTAGAGCGCGTCGGCCATCGTCATCTCGCCGAGCCGGTTCCGGACCTCGAGCGCCCCCAGCTCCGGCAGCTTGCGCTCCTGGAGCACCGAGTCGTCCGCCAGGGAGCGGAACACGAACTCGTCCGGGATCAGCGGGTGCATCCGGTAGACGGCCACGAACTCCTCGGTGAGCGAGTAGGGGACGCCGTGGTGGTTCGTCGGCGAGCCGGGGATGCCGCGGATCACCTCGTTCTTCGTCCGCCGCCCGAAGTGCCTGTCGAAGCGCTCGCCGAGCAGGCCGTACCAGTTCGCCCGCATCCCGAGCACCGTCGTCGGATGGGCGATGATCGCCGGAGTCCAGTCGATCGTGTGGATCTTCGCCATCAGGGCGGCGACGACGAGCCGCGCCTTCTCGTAGAGCTGCTGGTCGGACAGCTCCGGGTACTCCGCGTGGAGGCGGTCGCACACGGCGTTGTGCTCTCGCATGAACAGCGAGTGCAGCAGCGCCAGGCCGACCCAGAAGTTCCCGGCCACACCCTTGAAGTCGATGTGCGCGTCGAGCTCCTGCGGCGGGAGTCCATGGGCGTCGATCTGCAGCTTGCCGAGCTCGTGCGTCCGGATCGCGGCCGCGAACTGCGGGGTGCTGCCGTAGATCTGCGACCCGTCCCACCAGTGCGTGTCGGCGGTGACGAACGTGCTCGGCCGGCCCGGCTCCGAGCTGGGATCCGGGAGCGTCCGGTCGACCCGCATCGGATGCTGCGGCCACGGGTCGTCGTCCTCGAGCGGGATCTCCCAGGCGTTCTGCGGGTCGTTGTCGCCGTGGCTGAACCAGTCGTGGACCTCGAACTGGATCCAGGCCCCCGCGAGCAGATTCAACGTCGTCGCCGGCTCGAAGCGCTCCCGCGTGAGCAACTCCCGGCTGATCAGGCGCGGGTTCGGGTCGAGCAGTCTCGGGAGCTCGTCCGGCCACGTGTGCTCGAGCGGCACGTTCCGCCCGAATCGGCTTCCGATCGAGCCCATCAGGGGGTCGCCGAGGTCGTTGTAGGTCCCGTCGATCGTCCGGGCGCCGCGGTAGTCGTCCTGGTCGGGATCGGTGAACGGCGGCTTGTCGAGCGCGCCGCGGCCGGTGTCGTGGAGATTCTTCTCGCGCAGCCGGGTCCTCAGCCCGATCAGGACGGGGAGCGCGAGCAACCTCGGCAGCCTCGACCAGCCGATCGACCTGTCGATCCTCTCGGCGGCGCGCGCGATCAGCGAAGCCATCCGTGAGCCTTTCGCTCATCCATGCAGGACACGACACTCCCGTTCCCCCCGACGGCACGGGGTGGCAGCGGTGGCAGCGGCATCAACACCACAATCCAACACGGCACCGGAGAGCGCGTCAACCCGGCTCGACCTACGTGCCGGTGGGACGCTTCAGCCTCTCTTCCTCGCCGGCGGCGGGACGAAAGTCGAATCAGTCGTTGGCGAGGCCGGAAGCCATCATCTTTCAGCTCGACGTGCGCCCCAGATATCCCGCGAGGTGATCCACCACTTCTCGCGCGTCGTCCTCGGCACCGTGGATGAAGCTCGACTTGCGACGGCGCAACACGGGCAGGCCGAGCACGTACATCCCCGGACTGTCGACGACGCCCCCGTCGTGGCGCACGTGTCCTTTCTCGTCCAGGACGGGTAGGTGCAGCCAGCTGTAGTCCGGGCGGAAGCCGGTCGCCCACACGATCGTCCGGATCTCGCCGCTGCGCAGATCGATCTGGATCCGTGACGATTCGGGCGCACGGGTCGGCTCGAAGCGTTCCGGCTCGCCGAAGTCGTCGTCCGCGGCGTCCCCGGCTCCGTCGCGCGCCCACTCGTCGAAGGTGTCCAACAGGCGGTCCATCTTCAGATCCGCGAGCGCGAACATGTTCCGGAGCCCGCCGGAGAAGAGCGCCAGGCCGTCGCGCAGCGCGGAGAACCGGCCCACCAGCTCGACCCCCATCGCGCGTCAGGGCATTCAGATCGAGCGTCGCCCGGTCCGGCGTGCCGACGAGCTGCGGCGAGGGTAGGCGCCGCGCGCGGGTCAGGTCGTCGATGTCGTCGTAGCGCTGATCCCACACGCCCGACCGATCCATCCACCACAGGACGTCGCGTCCGCGGTACGCTGCGCGGCAGCCGGACGTGCTCGCCGACCGAGAGTGTCACCGGCCGCCCCGAGTCGCGAATCTCGGCGGCGAGCTGCACGCCCGTGGCCGATGCGCCGACGACGAGCACACCCCCGTCGGGCAGCTGGGAGGCGTCGCGATAGTCGAACGGGGTGACCTGTTCGACGGACGCCGGCACCGATGCGTGCACCGCCGGGACGCTCGGCAGGTTGCACGCGCCGCTCGCGAGCACGACGCACCGGCAGCGGATATCGCCGTTGGTCGTCGCGACGTGATACCCGTCGTCAGTGCGCGTCACCGACGTGACGTTCGTATTGGTGCGAACCGGCGCGCGCGACACGCTGGCGAAGCGCGAGATGAACTCGATCACCTCGCGCATCGTCATGTAGCCGTCCGGATCCGGACCGTCGTAGCGATGGCCGGGCAGACGACTCTGCCAGTTGGGGGTGAGCAGCCGCAGAGAGTCCCAGCGCTCGCGCCGCCAGGAGTTCGCCACCTCCCCGCGCTCGAGCAGGACGTGATCGATCGAACGGTCGGTGAGAAACCGGCTGGCCGCGAGCCCAGCGTGACCGGCCCCGACGACGACCGTCGTGAGCTGCTCGATCGTTCTAGACCACTTCGACGGTGACGTTCACGGGGTTCGTGATGGCGTCGTACACCGCCGAGCGCTTCTGCGACTGCGCGACGATCGCCTCGATGTCCTGCTTCGACGCGTCCGCGTCGATGTTGAAGGTCACCTTGACGTCGCTGAAGCCGTTGCGCACGTCGGTGTCCATGCCGAGAATCCCGCGGATGTCCATCTTGCCTTCGAGCTGCGATTCGACCGAGTGCAGCTGAATCCCGCGGTTCTGCGCGACCGCCGCGATGCCCGCCGTGAGGCAGCTCGCCAGCCCGACGAGGACGTACTCGATCGGCGTGATGCCGTTGTCCTCCGACGCGAAGATCTCGGGATGGTCGGCCTCGAAGGTCGTCTCGGTCTTGTGCGACTGCTCCTCACCGAGGCCGAAGAAGCCCTTGACCGTCCCCTGGCTGTGCGTCCCCTTCACCCACTTGCAGGACGAGCGCCACGTGAACTGTGTCGCCTCGGGCGATCCCTGGAGCGCCTCGCGCGCATCCAGGAGCGCCTGCACGTTGACTCCGTTGTCTACAGCTGCCGTGGCCATGTGAATCCCCTTTCGGCGTCCGAGTTGGTCTGCCGGAACCCGGCATCATATAACGCCGAGCCCACCGGCTACGTATACACCAGCGATATCATCGCGCGCGTGGCCACGTCAGCGCCAATGACCGCGGCCGGCTCGGTGGGCACGATCGAAACGCAGTATCTGGACCTTCCGCAGCCGCTCCGGCTCGACTGCGGGCGCGAGCTGTATCCGATCCGCATCGCCTACGAGACGTACGGGACGCTCTCGCCGGCGCGGGACAACGCGATCCTGGTCTGTCACGCGTTGAGCGGCGACGCGCACGCTGCGGGCTTCGCGAAGACGCCGCCGCCGGAAAGCACGCGCGACGGCTTCGGCGCCGAAGATCGCGACGGTACCGGCGACAAGGGGCTCGGCTGGTGGGACGGCATGATCGGCCCCGGCAAGGCCTTCGACACCGACCGCTACTTCGTCGTCTCCACCAACCTCCTCGGAGGTTGCGGCGGGACGACCGGGCCTTCGTCCGTCGATCCGGCGACCGGCAAGCCGTACGGGTCGGATTTTCCCGTCATCACCGTCGCCGACATGGTGCGCACGGAGCGCGCGTTTCTCGACGAGCTCGGCATCGAGCGGCTCGCGGCCGTCGCGGGCGGCTCGCTCGGTGGCATGCAGGCGTTCGAGTGGGCGATCCTGTACCCCGATCAGGTCGACGCGATTGTCGCGATTGCCAGCACCCATGCCCTCCAGCCGCAGGGCGTCGCGTGGAACGCGATCGCGCGCAACGCGATCATGGCCGACCCTGACTGGCAGGGCGGTCACTACTACGGCACCGCGCGCCGGCCCGACGGCGGCATGGGCGTCGCGCGGATGGTCGGCCACATCACCTACCTGTCGGCGCAAGGGCTCGCTGACAAGTTCGCCAGGCGCCTGCAGTTCGCCGACGACATTCGCTACACGCTGACGGAGCCGGAGTTCGAGGTCGAGAGCTACCTGCGGCATCAGGCCGACACGTTCGTGAGGCGGTTCGACGCGAACACCTACCTCTACACGTCGCGGGCGCTGACGTATTTCGATCTCGCCCGGCAGTACGGAAACGGAACGCTGGCGCACGCGCTCCGCAACGTCTCGGCGCGCACGCTGCTGATCGCGTTCAGCTCGGACTGGCTCTATCCGCCGTCCGGATCGGAGGAGCTGGCCGACGCCCTTCGCGCCCTCGGGAAGGATGTCGAGCTGCATATCATCGAGGCGCCCTACGGCCACGACTGCTTCCTGCTGGAAGAGAACAGGCAGACGCCGATGATCCAGGACTTCCTCGCGCGTCAGGCGACCTGAGAGGACTGCTCGATGAGCGAGCCGCAGCGCACGGAGGAAGCCCGCGATTTCGGCTTCGAGACGCGGCAGGTGCACGCCGGGCAGCGTCCCGACCCGAACACGGGCGCGCGCGCCGTCCCGATCTACCAGACGACGAGCTACGTGTTCGAGGATCCGGAGTCGGCCGCCGCGTACTTCAACCTGCAGGAGTACGGGAACACCTACTCGCGCATCATGAACCCGACGGTGGCCGTGTTCGAGGAGCGCATGGCCAACCTCGAAGGCGGCTGCGGTGCGGTCGCCTTCGCGAGCGGCATCGCGGCGCAGGCCGCGGCGCTCTTCACGCTGCTCCAGCCGGGCGACCACGTCGTCTCCTCGTCCGCGCTCTACGGCGGCACGGTCAATCAGTTCAAGCACCTGCTGCGCAAGCTGAAGGTCGACCTGACGTGGGTCGATCCGGACGATGTCGGCGCCTGGCGCGCGGCCGTCCGCGAGAACACCAAGCTCCTCTACGGCGAGACGATCGGCAACCCCGGCGGCAACGTGCTCGACATCGAGGCGATCGCCGCGATCGCGCACGAGCACGAGGCTCCGCTGATCGTCGACAACACCTTCGCGACGCCGTATCTCTGTCGGCCGATCGAGTGGGGCGCCGACATCGTCATCCACTCGGCGACGAAGTTCATCGGCGGTCACGGCACGAGCATCGGCGGCGTCGTCGTCGATTCGGGGGAGTTCAACTGGTCGAACGGCCGCTTCCCGGTCATCGCCGATCCGTCGCCCGCGTACCACGGGCTGCAGTTCCACGAGACGTTCGGCACCTACGGCTATCTGCATGAAGCTGCGCGCCGAGACGCTGCGCGATCTCGGCGCGGCGATGAGCCCGTTCAACGCGTTCCTCTTCCTGCAGGGGCTGGAGACGCTGTCGCTGCGGATGGAGCGTCACGTCGAGAACGCGGCGGCGGTCGCGAGCTACCTCGAGGCGCACGACGCTGGCGTCGAACGTCACCTATCCCGGCCTGCCGACGAGCCCCTATCGCCCGCTGGTCGACAGGTACCTGCCGCGCGGCGCCGGCGCGGTCTTCTCGTTCGACTGCCACGGCGGACGAACGGCGGGGCAGGACTTCATCCGCGGCGTCACGCTCTGGTCGCACCTGGCGAACGTCGGCGACTCGAAGAGCCTGATCATCCATCCCGCGAGCACGACGCACCGCCAGCTCGACGACGACGAGCTGCGGGCGGCGGGAGTCGGCCCCGGGACGATCCGGCTCTCGGTCGGCATCGAGTCGATCGACGACCTGATCTGGGATCTCGAGCAGGGCTTCGCGCGGGTGGCGGTCTCCGCCATGGAGCCCGTTCGAGTCGATTCGATCCCGTTCGACCTGACGCGCTATCAGGATCCGCTGACGATCCAGCGTGTGCTCCACAACGCGAAGACCGTCGCCATCGTCGGGCTGTCGTCGAACGAGCTGCGCGCGAGCTACTTCGTCGGCTACTACCTGAAGCGACACGGCTACCGCGTGATTCCCGTGAATCCGCGCGAGTCGGAGATGCTCGGGGAGAAGAGCTTCGAGAGCCTCGCTCGACGTGCCGGAGCCGATCGACATCGTCGTCGTCTTCCGCGCGCCCGACGCGCTGCCCGGCGATCGCCGCCGAAGCCGTCAAGATCGGCGCCGGCACCCTCTGGTGTCAGTTCGGCGTGATCAACGAGGACGGCGCGCGCATCGCCGAGTCGGGCGGCGTGACGGTGGTGATGGATCGCTGCGTCAAGGTCGAGCACGCGCGCTACGTCGGCCGCATGCACTGGCTCGGCTTCAACACCCAGCGCATCACGTCGGTGCGCGGCGGGCTCCAGTAGCGGCGTGCGCACGTTGCGGGACACCGCACCGGCGGCCGTGCATCTGAGACACTCCTGACAACGACGCCCGACGGGGAGGTCTGTCATGTCCATCGATCGAGTTGAACTGGCCCAGCGCGGGGTGATCCTGTCCGACGCGTTGCCGGCCCCGACGGCGTCGGCGCGCAGAGCCGGCGCGGCGAAGAAGGGTCGCGGCAGCCGCCGCCCGCCCAGGGCTGCTGCCGGTCTGTCGGGACCGTTCCTCTCTCCCGGGACGCTGACCCGGGCCGAGCGGCTGCGGCTGGTCGAGGGCATCGAGACCGTGCTCGACGGCGTCTACACTCACCTGCCGCTGAAGCGGGCCCGTTACGGGATCGATCCGGTGCAGCGCCTGCGGATCCTGCGATCGCAGGTCGACGAGCTGTCCGACGAGGCGTTTCACATCGAGCTCGCCGATGTCGTGACGCGCCTGCGCGATGCCCATACGCGCTACGCGGGCCCGGAGGTGTTGGCGCCCAAGGTCGCCGCTTTGCCGTTCCTCGTGGAGATGATCGGCAACGTGAGCACGCCGACGTACGTCGTGACCAAGGTCGGGCACGGGCTTCCACAGGCGTTCAAGCCCGGGGTCGTGCTCGAGTACTGGAACGGCGTCCCGATCGACCGAGCCGTCCAGCGCTACAGCGACTCCGAGGTGGGTGGACGACCCGACAGTCAGCGTGCCTGGGCGACGCAAAGCCTCACGCTGCGCTCGCTGCGGTACGGCCCGCCTCCTGACGAGCACTGGGTGATCGTGGGGTACCGCTCGACGACGGCCGCGGGCGCCCCGACCGGTCCTGCGCGGGAGATCAAGATCCCCTGGCAGATCGTCGACTCGAGCACGATCGACGAGATGCTGGCCGGTGGCCCGACCGGCCGGACGGCGAGGCGACTGCGTCGCACGCGCGCGCTCGACCCGGCCGCGGCCGCGATCCGGCGCGCGAAGATGCTGCTGTTCGCGCCTGGTGCGCTGATGGGCAAGCAAGCCGACGCGCCCCGGAAGGCGACGGTGACGACGCGCAAGCCGCCCGCCGCCGACGTGATCCCGACGTTGCTGACGGACACGCTCAAGGCGCTCTCGATCGCCGCTCCGGGCGGCCCGTACGGCTACCTCCGGATCTACGGCTTCGATACCGGGCCCGACGAATTCATCGACGAGCTGCTGCGCCTGATGCCGCTGCTCCCCGATCGCGGCTTGATCCTCGACCTGCGGGGCAACCCCGGCGGTTACATCTGGGCCGCGGAGCTCGCTCTGCAGCTGTTCACTCCCAGGCGCATCGAACCGACCCGATTCTCGGTGCTCGCCACGCCGTTCACCCGCGACATGGCGGCGGTCGCGTCACTCGGCGACGAGCTGAGGCCCTGGAAGGCGTCGCTCGAGGCCGCCGTGCGCAACGGGGAGCTGTACTCACAGCCGATTCCGATCACGGACCCGGACGAGTGCAACGCGATCGGACAGCGCTACGGCGGCCCCGTCGTGCTCGTCAGCGACTCCACCACCTACTCGGCGGGCGATCTCTTCTCGGCCGGGTTCGTCGACAACGAGATCGGCCCGTACGTCTGTGTCGGCGAGGCCACCGGCGCCGGAGGTGCCAACGTCTGGGACTACGCCGAAATGCGCTCGGCGCTCGCAGGCTCACCGATCGCGCTGCCGGCCCTCCCCGACGGGATCGGGCTCTCGCTCTCGTTTCGCCGAGCGACACGCTCCGGCCTGAGCGCGGGCTTGCCGATCGAGGACATCGGCATCGCCGGCGCGCCGTACGCGATGACGCGTGACGACCTCCTCGCCGGCAACCGCGACCTGATCGCTCACTGCATCGCACTCCTCTCCCAGCAACCGGCCAGCCGCCTCGCGGCCCAACTCGACCAACCCACCCTCACCGTCACCGTTGCGACGAGCGGCCTCACGTGCCTCGACGCGCTCTTCGACGGTCACCCCGGCTCGTCCACACCGGTCTCCGGGGACGCCGCCGTCATGGTCACCTATCCGTCCGGAACCAAGCTGGTAGATCTCATCGGCTGGTCGGGCGACACGGTTCGTCAACGCCGACGGCTCCCGACCACCTGACCGTCTGGCGTTCCGCCACGACGCACTGGGCATGGTCTCCACGAATGCGAGAGGGACGGTCATGGCGGCCGGCACTGCCGGGGATGTGCCCGATGGGGCCGACGTCGTCGTCATCGGCTCGGGCTCCGCGGGGCTCACGGCGGCCCTCCGCGCCGCGAGCCTGGGCGCGAGCGTCCTCCTCCTCGAGCGCGCGACCACGCTGGGCGGCACGACGGCGATCTCGGGTGGTGTGATCTGGGCGCCCTGCCACTTCGCGATGCACTGGTTGGACGCCGGGGACACCCCCGCGGCCGCTCGCGCGTACATCCTCGGCGAGGGAGGCGCGCTCGACGAGGCGCTCGTCGACGCGTTCGTCGCGAACGCCTCTCTCATGGCGCGCTTCGTCGAAGAGCACACGCTGATCAACTGGATCCCACTGCCCTGGCCCGACTACCACTCGGAGGCCGAGGGCGCGTCTGCAACGCGGTCGCTGCTCCCGGGGCCGTTCCCCTCCCGCGCCCTCGGCGACGTTTCCGACCTCGTGCTCGCCCCGGTCGCGCCGCGGCCGAGGAATCCGCTTCCCGCTCCGTGGCTGCTGGCACGGCTGCGCGGCATGTGGTTCGCAGGGCGAGCGCTCGTCGGTGGCTTGCTGGAAGGGTGCCTGCGGCTCGGTGTCGAGGTCCGGACGGGCGTTCGCGCCATCGGTCTCACGGGTGCCGACGGATCGGTGGACGGCGTCGTCGTCGACTCGATCGCGGGCGAGCGAACCGTCCGGGCCGATCGAGGCGTCGTCCTCGCGAGCGGCGGCTTCGAGTGGTCGGACGTGCTGGCGGCCGAACATCTCGGCTCGCGGTTCGACCTCCAGCTCTCGCCCCCGGGCCACGAGGGGGAGGCGCTCGCGATGGCGGGCGCGATCGGCGCCGCTGTCGCGCATCTCGACGAGGCGTGGTGGATGCCGGCCTTTGCCGCGGCCGACGACGCATTCGAGGGTGCGCCCGTCGGACGCCCCCTTCTGGGCGACCGTGGGCTCCCGGGCACGATCGTCGTGAACAGGCGCGGCGAGCGGTTCGCCAACGAGTCGGAGAGCTACAGCGACTTCGGGCGTGCGATGCGGCGCGTCGACCCGGAGACGGGCGAGCGCCTCAACGATCCCGCCTGGATGATCTTCGACGAGCGCTACCGGCGCCGCTACGGAGCGCCCGGAGGGTCACCTGCCGGCCTGACGACGGCGCAGACAGTCGGTGCGCTCGCGCGGGCGTGCAGGATCGACGAGGGTCGGCTGGTCGAAACCGTGGACGCGTTCAACCGCAACGCGCGCCTCGGCCGAGACCCTGACTTCCATCGGGGTCTGAGCGCGTACGACCGCTTCTTCGGCGACGACCGTCGCTTCCCCGCGCTCAGGCCGTGGCCGTGGCTCGAGACCGCCAGCCACGGGATCGTCGGAGCTGTCCTAGGACCCCCCGCAACCCGGCTCGCGGCCCGCGCGGCGGAATCCGACGGCGACCGCGTACGGCGGCTCGCGGTCCCGCGTGCTCCGCAGGTCGATGGTCCCGCTGTTCTCGGCCTCGGTCCGAGGTGTGCTGGGACCGCTCGAGCACCGGCCCTATCACGCGATTCCGGTCCGAGCGAGCTCTCTGGGCACGTGCGGAGGGCCGCGGATCGACGCCTCCGGGCGGGTTCTCGATGCGGAGGGCTCGCCGATCGCCCGCCTGTACGCGGCGGGCAACGCGGCCGGGTCGCCCGTCGGCGGGTTCTACGGCGGCGCCGGCGCGACGATCTCGGCCGCGATGACGTTCGGCTTCCTGGCCGGCGAGGATGCCGCCACGCGGCGTTAGCACTACAACCGCGCGATCACCTTGACCTCGACAATCAGCCCCGGTAGGGCGAGCGCGACATCCCCGATGGCAGTCCAGGCGGGATACGGCTCCTTCGAGAAGTAGCGCTCCTTTACCTCGGCAAAGACCTCGAACGCGTCGAACGTCGTGTGAAACGTGGTCAGGTCGACGACATGCTCGAACCCGGCCGAAGCGCCGGCGAGGACGGCGCCCACATTCTCGAAAGCCGTGACGAACTGCTCTTCCGGGTCTTCGGGAATCCGTCCGGAAGCATCACGCCCAACCTGGCCGGCCACGAAGACGAGATCGCCGGCGACAAGACCGGGCGAGTATTTCCACTTCGCAGCAGCCCCCTCCACTCCCTGGGGGACGACTGCTCTTCTCGCTGAGCCACTCATTACGCTCTCCCTCCGAAGTTGGGATCGAGGAAGCCGAGCGTAGAGCGTAGGCTTGCGGCGTGGGCGACCTCCTCCACTTCGAGGACTTCACGCCGGGACGGGTGTTCGAGCTCGGATCCCGGGAGGTGACGACGGAGGACATCGTCGCGTTCGGTCGTGCCTACGATCCGCTCCCGTTTCACACCGACCCCGACGCTCCGGCGGACGGCCCCTACGGCGGGCTCATCGCGAGCGGCCGCCACAGCGCCCTCATCTGGATGCGGCTCTACGTCGACGCGGTCCTGAGCCGCTCCGCCAGCATGGGCTCCCCGGGGCTCGAGGAGATCAAGTGGCACCGCCCGGTGCGACCGGGCGATGTGCTGCACGGCCGCGTCACCGTCCTCGAGGCGACGCCGTCGGCCACGCGTCCCGGGCGCGGGACGGTCCGCATCCAGGGCGAGGTCGTGAACCAGGAGGGCGAGGTCGCGACATCGGTCCGGGGCAGGACGTTCTTCGCTCGACGCGGCGCATGACGGAGCTCCTCTACTTCGAGGACTTCCCGGAGGGTCACGTGACGGACCTCGGCACGTGGACGCCGACGGCGGAAGAGATCGTCGCCTTCGCCCGGGAGTGGGATCCTCAGCCGTTCCACCTGGACGAGGAGGCGGCCCGGCGGGGGCCGTTCGGCGGCCTCGTGGCGAGCGGGTGGCACGGCATCTGCGTCTGGGGCCGGCTCTACGTCGACGGCGTGCACGGCCGCGCGGCCAGCATGGGCGGCGGGGCGATGGAGGACATTCGCTTTCTCAAGCCGATCCGCCCGGGGATGGCCCTTCACGCGGAGGTCAGGGTGCTGGAGGCGACCCCGTCGCAGTCGCGCCCCGAGCGCGGCACGTCGTACTGGCGCGGCACGTTCGTGGACGACGAGGGTGACGAGGTCCTCGTCCTGCACGGGCGGGCATTCTTCCGTCGCCGCGGCTGAGCTCAGGTCGGGATTTCAGGCCGTCGGGCCGCCCCGGTGGACGACGAGCACGTCGACGGCGCGCACGCCCTGACCCCGAGGGAGGGCGATCAGCGGGTTGACGTCGATCGCGTCGAGCTCGGAGGCGTGCGCGGCGGCGAATCTCGAGAGCGCGCTCACCGCTCGGGCCACGGCGTCGAGATCGGCTGGAGGCGCGCCGCGGTAGCCACGCAGGAGCTCGGCGCCGCGCAGCTCGCCGAGCATTGCACGCGCCGCCGTCTCGTCGACCGGAGCAGGCCGCAGCGCGACGTCGCGCAGGAGCTCGGCGAAGACTCCGCCGAGGCCGACGAGGACGAACGGCCCGAACTGCGGGTCGACCTTGACGCCGAGGATCAGCTCCACTCCACCGTCGACGTGCTCCTGGACGAGGATCCCGTCCGGCTGCTCGCCGTCCAGGAAGGCGTTCGCGCGATCCCAGATCGAGACGAACGCGCGCTCCACCTCCTCGGCGCTGCGGAGGCCGACGGCCACACCGCCGATCTCCGACCGGTGGGCGATGCGGTCGCTCGACACCTTGAGGACGACCGGGTAGCCGATCTCGCCGGCGAGCCGGACGGCCGCCCCGGCATCGCGTGCGACGGCCTGCCGTGGTCCGGAGATCCCGCACGCGGCAAGGACGTCCCAGGGGTCCTCGGGAAACGGAGTGCCGCCCGTCTCCACGACGGCGACGCGACCGCGCTCGCGAAGCTCTGCGTAGCCGGCGAGCCGGTCGACTGCGACGAAGAGATCCTGCAGCGAGCCGAAGACCGGGATCCCGTGTTCCCGGTACACCTCGTTCTCCTCCTGGCGCTCGACGCTGCCGTCGAGGGCGTAGACCGCCAGCGGCGGCGCACCCGGCCGACGCGCCGCGTCAGCCAGCCCGCGCGCGGCCGCCTCGCCTGCGGTGCCGGTCAGGTGCTTGCGCGCGTAGACGACCGTCGAGAGCGCGGGCTCGCGCCCGAGGATGGTGTACGCCTCGCCCGCGAGCTCCGGTCGCGTCGCGATCTCGCCGGTCAGGTCGCATGGGTTGAAGCCCCCGCCGAAGGTGAGGGCCCGGTTGAGGTCGTCCTCCGCCTGCCGCGAGACGGCCGGGACGTCGAGGCCCATCGCCACGGCCTTGTCCGCGACGATGCTCGCTCCACCTCCCGACACCGAGATCACGCCGACTCCGCGTGAGCGCGGCGCGCCGCAGCCGAGGTAGAGCTTCGCGAGCCCGACGAGCTCGCTCGGCTCGGCGACGCGCAAGACGGCTTCGGCCCGGAAGAACGCCTCGTAGAGAGCGTCGTCTCCTGCGAGCGCGCCCGTATGCGCCGCCGTCCGGCGTGCGGCCGGCTCCGAGGCTCCGGCCTTGATCAGCGCGATCGGCTTCCCGAGCCTGGCCGCCAGCGCGGCGACGTTGCGGAAGTCGCGCGGCCGTCTGATCGTCTCGACGAAGCAGAGCACGATCTCGACGGCGGGATCCTGCACGACGAACGACACGTAGTCCGCGAGCCCGAGATCGGCCTCGTTGCCCGTCGAGACCGCGTAGCGGCAGCCGAGCCCCTCCGTCTTCAGCCGCTGCAGGATCGACGCGGCAGTGGCGCCGCTCTGCGCCACGACGGCGACCGGCCCCGGCGGGATGCCCTCGCCGAGGAGCGGCTGGATCGAGGCGACGACGCCCGTCCCGAAGCAGGCCACGCCGTCGGTGTTCGGGCCGACGAGCCTGATGCCGCGCTCGCGCGCGACGACGGCGAGCGCGTCCTCGCGGCCACGGCCCTCGTCGCCCTGCTCGCTGAAGCCCTGCGCTGCCACAACGACTGCTCTCGCGCCGGCCTCGGCGGACGCTCGCACCGCTGCGGCCGCACGGTCGGCCGCGAGCACGACGACGGCGACGTCGACCGGAGCGGGCAGCGCCTCGAGCGACGGGTAGCACCGGACACCCTCGATCTCGTCCCGGTTCGGGTTGACGGGATAGAGGGCGCCCGCATACTCGTACCGCCGCAGCAGCTCGAGCGGCCACCAACTCGGGGTGAACCGCTTGGCGGAGGCGCCGACCACCGCGACCGAGCGTGCCTCGAAGAGCAGGCGGAGATCCTCCTCCGCCCCGGTGACCGGCTCCACTGCGCCTGCGTCCAACCTACGACTCGAGCCCGTCGAGGCGCTCCATCGCCGCGGCGTACTCGGTGACGAGGTCGTAGATGATGTCCCGAACGGGCTTGACGCTCGTGATCTGGCCGACGACCTGGCCGATCGGGACGGCGAGCAGCTCGCCCATCCGGGCGTTCAGGATTCGGTGGTGCGACTTCCCGACGAGGATCCGCTGCAGCGGCGTCGGCAGCGGCTCGGGCGCAGCCGGGTCCTCCCAGGCACTGTTCCAGGGGTCGCGCAGGAAGCGGGTCGGCTTGCCGCTCCAGGAGCGCGTCTCCACCGTGTCGTGGGAGCCGGCGTTCAGCACCCGCTCGAGCTGCTCGGGCATGAACTCGCTTTCCGCGCACGCCACCCACAGAGAACCGGTCCACACGCCGTCGGCGCCGAGTGCCATCGCCGCGGCGATCTGGCGGCCGTTCGCGATGCCGCCGGCCGCCAGCACCGGCACCGGCGCCACCGCGTCGACGACCTCGGGCACGAGCACCATCGTCGAGATGTGGCTGTTGTGGCCGGCACCTTCGTTCCCCGCGGCGACCACGAAGTCTGCCCCGGCCTCGACGTGCTTCCTGGCATGACGCCCTGCGCCGACCATGCCGCCGACGAGCATTCCACGCTCGTGGGCACGCTCCATCACCTCCGCCGGCGCGGGCCCGAGCGCGGACACGATCACGGCCACGTCGTGCCCGAACGCCACTTCGAGCCCCTGCAGTCCGACGTCGGGCATCCCGCGGAACTCGATCGAGCCGAAGATCCCGGTCGGCGGTGCGGCGTTCTCGGGGAGCGGCGGGATCGCGAACCGCTCCTCGAGTTGGGCGACGAAGCGCCGGTGCGCCTCCGGGATCATGGCTTCGAGCTCGTCCGGGGTGCCGTCGACGAACGACGCCGCCATGAGCACGTTGACCCCGTACGGCTTTCCCTTCAGCTCGGCGTCGAGCCAGCGCAGCTCGAGCTCCAGCTCCTCGGGTGTGATCGTCGCGGCTCCCAGGACGCCGAGGCCCCCCGCCTTGCTGATCGCCGCGACGACGTCCCGGCAATGGCTGAAGCCGAAGATCGGGACGTCGATACCGAACATGTCGCAGATCCTCGTTCTCATGCTTCCGTGCTCGTCCCGTGCGCCTCAGGTGTGGCGTCTCACAACGATTAGACAGGAACGAGCCTCGATTGTGAGACGCTGCACGACTGCAACCCAGCGAGCCTGCGTCCCGCCTCAGATGAAGATCGGCGTCAACCTGCCCAACTTCGGGAGTACCGCGAGTCGTGTGCCACTCGCCGCACTCGCGCGCCGTGCCGAGGAAGCCGGCTTCGACTCGGTCTGGGTCAGCGATCACATCGTGATGCCGCCCGTGGTCACGAGTCCGTATCCGTTCTCCCCCGACGGCCGCTTCCCCTGGCCGCCCGACGAGCCGTGGTACGACCCCGTCATCGCGATGTCGTTCGCCGCAGCGGCGACCTCGCGCGTCGAGATCGGCGTGGGCGTCCTGATCGCGCCGCTCCGCCAACCCGTTCTCCTCGCCAAGCAGATCGCGAGCCTCGATGCCTACAGCGGCGGTCGCATCGTTCTCGGCGTGGGCGCCGGCTGGATGGAGGAGGAGTTCGACGCGCTCGGCGTACCGTTCGCCGAGCGGACACGTCGGCTCGAGGACACGGTTCACATCCTCCGCTCGTGCTGGCGTGGGCAGACGGTCGGGCACGAGGGGACGCTCGGCGTGCAGAAGGGCCTCTGGTGCGTCCCGACCCCGGCGCGTGAGGTGCCGATCCTCTTCGGGGCGTCGAGCGCGGCGGGGCTCCGGCGCGCCGGACGTCTCGGCGACGGCTTCGTCGGCTTCGCGCATGCGGCTCACCTCGACGTACCGGAGATCGAGCGCGTCGTGATCGAGATCCGTGCTGCGGCGGCCGAGCGGGGACGGGAGAACGCCGTCGCCCGCTTCACCTATCGCGTGGCCGGGAAGGCCGCGCAGGTCGCGGCGGCGCTCCTCGCGCTCGCCGACGCCGGCGTGACCGAGACGGTCGTCTCGGTCCGGTGGGAGGATCCCGAAGCGGCTGTACGGACGCTCGACCTCCTCCGCGCCGCGGCCTAGCCACTTGCCTACTCAGGGAAGCGCCCGGAGCCCCGGGACGACCTCGCGACCGAGCAGGTCGAGGTAGGCGACGACCTCGTCGCACGTCATGTCGGGCCAGCTCGGACGGAAGATCATGGGTCCGACCGGGAGCGATTCGGCGATCGCCGAGAGCTCTGCCACGCACTCCTCGCGGAGACCCGGCGACGAGGTGGTCGGCGACCCGCTCGGCGAAGGTGTCCACCAGCTCCGCCTCGGTTCCCGCCCACGCGCGCTCGCGTACCGCGTAGGCGCGATAGCGCCCGCTCGCCGACCGCTCGAAGACCCGCAGCGCGTCCTCGCGGTCGCGGCCGACCGCGAGCTCGCGCCGGATCGGGAAGCGCTCCGCCGGCGGCAGGCCGTGCGCGGCGCGGGTCTCCTGGAAGAGCCCGATCCACCGGCCTACGTCCTCGAGCGGGCACTCGGCAGGGATCATCCACGTCGACCCCAGTCGAGCCGCTCGACGGACTCCCGCGTCCGAATGGGCTCCGAGCCACAGCGGCGGGTGCGGCTGCTGCACGGGTCGAACGTGGGTCGTCGCGTCGTCCAGCGTCCAGAACGTGCCTGCGTGCGTGACCCGGTCGGCCGTCCACAGCTGCACGATCAGCTCGAGCGCCTCCTCGAACCGAGGCACGCGCTCCGCGAAGTCGACGCCGAGCAGGCGGAACTCCTCCTTGCGGTAGCCGAGGCCCGCGCCGACAACGAGCCGCCCCTCACTGACGATGTCGAGCGTGGCGAGCTCCTCTGCCAGCACGACGGGGTGGTGGAGGGGCACGATGATCACGGTCGCCGCAAGGCGAACGTGTGCGTCCAGCTCGCCGGCGAGTCGGGCGAGGGTCGGGATCGGCTGCAGCCAGCGGAAGTCGTCGTAGAGAAAATGCTGCCCGATGGCGACGTAGGTGAATCCGTTGCGCTGCGCCGCCTCGACCTGGACGAGCAGATCGCGGAAGTGCTCGCGCGGCGGGACGCTCGTCCGGACGTCGCCGAGGATGATCCCTGCTTCCACGTCGGCCGTCGTCCCGAGCCTAGCGGGTCCCGGGCGCCTTGCCGACGCTCGCCAGGGGCCACTGCACGTGCTTCACCTGGAAGAACTCGGCGAAGCCTGCCTCGCCGCGCTCGCTGCCGATCGAGCTCTGCCCGTACCCGCTCCACGGCGCATCCGGCCGCTCGCCTCCGCCGCCGTTCAGCGCCACCGTGCCCGAGCGGATCCGGCGTGCCACCCGCATGGCCTCGTCGGTCGGCCCCCAGATGCTGGCGTTGAGTCCGTACCGCGTCGCATTTGCGAGCGCGACCGCTTCGTCGACCGAGTCGTACGGGATCACGACGCCGACCGGGCCGAAGAGCTCCTCCTGACAGATCTCGGCGTCGTTCGCGACGTTGCCGACGAGCGCCGGGCTCATGTAGTAGCCGCGTTCCAGCCCGTGCGGCCGGCCACCCGCGACGATCTCGGCGCCGCCTGCAAGCGCCCGCTCGACGTAGGCCTCGACGCTCTGGAGGTGCTCGCGCCTGATCAGCGGCCCGATGTCGGTGCGATCGTCCCAGGGGTCGCCGACGACGAGGGAGTCCATCGTCGAGCGCGCCGCCTCGAGGAAGCGCTCGTGGTCGGAGCGGTGGACGAGGATCCGCGTGGTGCAGCCGCAGCCCTGGCCGCTCGCCCGCGTGAAGCGCAGGAGCGACGGGAGCACCGCGGCCTCGACGTCCGCCCCCGGGAGGAGGACGTTCGGCGACTTTCCGCCGAGCTCGAGCACGACCTTCTTGAGACCACGGGCAGCCTGGATCATCACCTGCCTGCCGACCTTGACCGAGCCTGTGAACGACACCATGTCGACGCCGTCGGACTCGGTCAGCGCCTGCCCGGCAGCGGCGCCGCCGATGACGAGGTTGAGGACGCCGGGCGGCAGCTCTGCCTCCTCGGCGATCCGCATGAAGGCGACCGACGCGAGCGGCGTTCTCGGCGACGGCATGATCACGGTCGTGCACCCGGCGGCGAGGGCGCCCCCGATCTTGAACCCCTTCAGCATCATCGGGTAGTTGTAGGCGATCAGCCCGGCGACCACCCCGACGGGCTCGTGGAAGAGGATGCTGGAGCTGAGGACCGGCTGCTCGTGCAACCCGAGGCCGTGCTGGTAGCTGCCGTTCGGGCCGCGGAGCGCCATCTCGGCCCACCAGCGGAAGAACGCGACCGGGCCGGAGGCGTGCAGGCCGCGGCTGAGGGTGACCGGCGACCCGATCTCGACGACGCCGAGGTCGACGAGCGCGTCATGGTTCGCTTCGAGCCGGTCGGCGAGTCGACTCGATCGCTGCCTGCCGTTCGCGCGGGTGCATGGTCGGCCACGGCCCGTCGTCGAACGCCTTGCGAGCTGCGCTCACGGCCTCCTCCACCCGCGCCGGTCCCGAGTGTGGGGACGCGTGCGATGACCTCTTCGGTGGCGGGGTCGACGACCTCGATCTCGTCGTCGCCGTCCGCGAGCCATGTACCCCCGATGCACGAGCCCGGCCTGCCGATGAGGGCGCGCACGCCCGGGGTGATCGTCTCCGCGTCGGTCAGCACGGCATCAGCGCGCGACGTAGCCGCCGTCGACGGGGAGCGCCACGCCGGTGATGAAGCTCGAGTCGTCGGACGCGAGGAAGAGGGCGGTGCTGGCGATCTCGCTCGGCCGGCCGGGGCGGCCCATCGGCACGGCCGCTGCGACGAAACCCCGGATCTCGTCGTCGATCTGCGACGAGCCGGGCGTGCGACCGAAGAACGTGGGCAGCATCGGAGTCTCGACCGGGCCCGGGCAGATCGCGTTGGCGCGGATTCCCTCGCTCGCGTACTTGAGGGCAACGCTCTTCATCAGGAGCACGATGCCTCCCTTGGTCATCGCGTAGTGGGGCGAGAGCGGCGATCCCACGAGACCCGACGTCGACGCGGTGAAGATGATCGATCCCTTGCCTCCGGCCTTCTGCAGCAGCGGGATTCCGAACGCCGTCGCGTAGAAGGCACTCTTCAGGTTGACGTTCACCGCGCGATCCCAGTCATCCTCCGCGACGTCCATGCTCCCCGGCCCGGGGATGCCTGCGTGGTTGTAGAGAACGTGCAGCACGCCGAAGCGCGCCTCGACCGTCGCGAAGACGGCGCGGAGCCGGTCGACCTGCGAAACGTCGCACTGCAGAGGCACCGCCGCCCCGCCGGCGGAAGCGATCGCCGCGACGGTGCTCTCCGCCGCCTCGACGTCGAGATCGACGACCATGACAGTCGCGCCCTCGCCCGCGAACAGGAGCGCCGCCTCGCGCCCCATCCCCGACCCGGCACCCGTGATCAACGCCGTGCGGTTCTCGAGCCTCATGCGACCAGTCTCGGGCATCCGCGGGCTCGGTGCAACGGACGCATCAGCGATACAGTTGGCTGACGCTCGGCCGAAGGTGCGACCGACGCGACAACGTACGAACGCTGGAGGCATTGATGACGGTTTCCGTTCCGGCAGCGCCCGACATTCTCTCGCCAGAGCACGCCCACGACCCGTACGAGACGTACCGGATCCTGCTCGAGCACTACCCCGTGCTGTTCCACGTGCCGACCAACAGCTGGCTCGTGAGCCGTCACGAAGACGTCCTGCACCTGTTCAAGACCAAGGACGTTTCGTCGGACAACTACGCCTGGCAGCTCGAGCCGGTGCACGGGCGCACCATTATCCAGATGGAGGGCAAGGAGCACACCAAGCATCGCAGCCTGCTCAACCCGTTCTTCCACGGCCTCGGCCTCGAGGCGTTCACACCGACGATCGAGGCGTCGGCCCACTACCTCGGCGACCCGCTCTTCGAGCGGGAGCGCGAGGCCGTCCGGAGCGGCGCCAAGGAGCGGGGCTCTCTCGATCTCGTACCCGAGTTCACTCACCAGTTCCCGATCACCGTGATCGAGGAGATGCTCGCCCTGCCGAAGAAGGATCACCCGGACTTCGAACGCTGGTACGTCTCGATCATGGAGTTCCTGACGAACCTCTCCGGCGAGCAGGAGCCCATCGACCGCGGCCTGCGGACGCGGCAGGAGCTCGCCGCCTACATGCTGCCGCTGATCGCGGAGCGCCGCACGGGTGACGGCGATGACCTCCTCTCGCGCATGTGCCGGGCCGAGATCGACGGCGAGCGTCTCAGCGACACCGAGATCCGCGGCTTCGTGAGCCTGATGCTGACCGCGGGCGGCGAGACCACCGACCGTGCTCTCGCCAACCTGTTCGCAAACCTGATCGCGAACCCGGATCAGCTCGAGGCGGTGTACGAGGACAGGAGCCTGGTCACCGACGCCTTCGCAGAGACGCTCCGGTTCGCACCTCCCGTGCACATGATCATGCGCCAGGCCGAGGTGGACGTAGAGCTCCAGGGTGTCGTGATCCCGGCAGGCGCGACGATCACATGCCTGCTCGGCGCCGCGAATCGCGATCCGCGGAAGTTCGCCGACCCGGATCGGTTCGACATCTTCCGCGAGGACAACGACACGCGCCGGGCGTTCACCGCTTCTGCCGACCATGTCGGCTTCATCAACGGACGGCACTTCTGTGTCGGGGCGATGCTCGCGCGGACGGAGGTCGAGCTCGCCGCCAACCTGCTGCTCGACAACCTCCTCGATCTGCGCTTCGCCGACGGCTTCGTCCCCGAGGAGGAGGGCGTCTTCACCCGCGCTCCAAACCACCTCGAGGTGACGTTCGTCCCAGCCTGAACAATGGGCGACGCACCGTGGAGTCCGAACGTTCGACCGGCTCGGCGAACGTTCGACCGGAAATGTTCGCGCTCAGATGCGCCGGATCGGAGCCCGCACTAGGTCACGTTCTCCAGCACGGTCGCCGTGACCCGCGTGTCGAGCGTCTCTCCCGCCCCGAGCTCCGCTGCCGTGCCGTCGGCGACGCTCGCCGCGAGACCCCCGGGCGCGCTCGTGCAGGGCTCGGTGAGGAGGACGTAGTGGCCGCGCCAGCCGCCGTACACGCCCCAGAGCCAGGTGGTGCGGAACACCTCCGCGTCGAAGGCGATGCGAAGGCCGACGGAGCGGGACGGGTGGTCGATCTCGCACCAGCCCTCCCGGACGCCGACGGTGTGGAGCCACTCCGTCACGCAGGCGTCCGGCGGCAGCACGGCGCCGAGGTCGACGCCCTCGTCCGTGGGCCACGACAGGGGCATCGGCACGCCGGCGAAGCGTCCGGGCTGGATCGCGACGACCCGGACTCCCTCCACCGGTAGCAGGATCCGCGAGTCGGGCCCGATCGCGTGGGCGACATGCAGATTCCAGACGAACCGGACCGGCTGGGCGCCGAGGTTGGTGAGCCGGTGGCGGAAGCTCACGTCGAGGCTGTCGCGGCGGACGGTGATCCACTTCTCCATCAGGCAGGGCAGTGCCACGGCGTAGCGGCGCAGCGCCACCGTCGCCGTCTCGCCGTCGTCCTCCTCGACCGACCAGTCCCACGGTCCGTGCCACAGGTCGCCGTGGTCGTGGAAGGTGTTGTCCCCGATCTCGCAGGCCGCGTCTGTCGGGAACAGCTCGTCCCAGCCGCCGCACCAGACGTCGTCGAAGGCAGCCCCGGGGTAGGTTCGCCGGAGCGGCACCCGCGGGTTCTGCCAGAGCAGGTTCTCGTCCGTCGGCCGATGGACGAGGTCGAGGATCTTCGCGCCCGCGCCCGGGAACAGCGTCAGCCGCAGCCGCTCCCCGTCCATCGCGATCCCCGGCACACCCTCGTGCACGAGTGTCGTGTCGACGAGCCGTGACGCAGAGGCGATCACTCGCCTTTCAGCGCTCCGGCGACGAGGCCGCGCACGAAGAAGCGTTGGCCAAAGATGTAGACGGTGATGATGGGCAGCGTGGCAAGCGTGAGGCCGGCCATGATCGCGGGCACGTTGAGGCTGTAGCGGCTCTGGAAGCCGGTGATGCCTACCATCAGCGTCTTCTTCGAGTCGTCCTGGAGGAAGACGAGGGCGATCAAGAGCTCGTTCCAGACCCAGAGCAGGTTGACGACGCCGAGTGTGACGAGCGGCGCCGCCGAGAGCGGCAGCACGATCCGACGGAAGACCCGCCACGACGAGCACCCGTCGATCACTGCGGCCTCGATCATGCTGGCCGGGATCGTGCGGAAGAAGTTGGTCAGCATGTAGACGGAGAACGGCAGCATCAGGCCCACGTAGATGAGGATTACGAGCCGGAACGTCGAGATCTGCCCGATCCGCACGCCGAAGACGAAGAGCGGCACGAGCAGCACGACAGGGGGTACGACCATCAGGGCGACGAGCAGGCCGAGCACGACGTCGCGCGCCCAGAAGTTCCAGTGCGCGAAGCCCCAGGCCGCGAGGGCTGCGACGAGCAGCGTCACCGCGACCGATGCGAACGAGAGAACGACGGTGTTACCGAGCCAGCGAGGGAACTGGTCCCCGAGCGCCGCGCGGTAGCCCGCGAGTGTCGGATCGGCGATCGGCGCCCAGGGGTGGGCCAGGAAACTCGCCTGCGTCTTGAAGGCGGCCGTGATCATCACGTAGACGGGGAAGAGCGCGATCGCGCTCGCGACGATCAGGAGTCCGTGCTTCGAGACGGCGCCGGCGAGGCGCCTCCGACTACTCATCGAGGCCGACCCCCGAGCGGCGCTGGACGCGGAAGAAGATCGCGATCAGCACCAGGGTCACGGCGAAGAGCGTGGCGGCGGCGGCCGACGCGATCTCGGGTGACTGGTACTGGAAAGCGCTCTGGTAGATGTAGAGCTCGGTCACCTGGGTCGCGTCGCCGGGGCCGCCCTGCCCGTTCGTCATCACGTAGACGTAGTTGAAGACCCACGAGACCATCGTGATCGCCTCGACGACGACGTAGAAGACGATCACGCCCGAGAGCTGTGGGATCGTGATCCTTCGGTGCAGCCGGAAGAAGCGGGCACCGTCCATGCGCCCGGCCTCGAAGATGTCGGAGGAGACGGAGAGGAGCCGGGCGAGGAAGAGGACGATGCCGAAGCCGAGCTCGCGCCAGACGATCACGGCGGTCATGGTCCACAACGCCCAGCGCGGCTGCCCGAGCCAGTCCTGGGCAAGGGCATCGAGGCCGACGGCCCGGAGCAGTTGGTTGACGAGCCCGTTGTACTGGAGCAGCTGCCCGAAGACGACGCCGATCACAGGGATCGCGAGGACGTACGGGAGGAAGAGCGCCCAGCGGTGGAAGCGCCAGCCTCGCAACCCCTCGAAGAGAAGGATCGAGAGCAGGAGCGAGGTCGCGACGAGAATCGGCACCGCGATCAGGAGGCGCGCATTATGGCCGAGCGCCGTCCTGAAGGTCGGGTCGGACCAGGTGACGCGGAAATTGTCGGTCGTCCACGCGCCGTCGAACCTGAACGACGTCTTGACGAGCTCGAACATCGAGTAGCCGAAGACGAAGACGACGACCGCGACCGCCGGTGCGATCCACACGAGCGGCTCGACCCGGCCGAGCCTGAGGCGGCGCCGTCTCCTCGTGCGGGAGAGAGCGACGGTGCCGGAGGTCACCCGACCTCCGGCACCATGCTCGAGCGGATCTCTACTGGTACGACTTCGACCACGTCTTGAAGTTCGCCATCTGCTTCCGCTGGGTCAGGCGGATGCGCCGAGCGATCTTCTCGGTCGCGGCGGCCGCCTTGGCGGCGTCGGTGCTGCCGCCGAGCAGCAGCTGGGACTGTGCAAAGTACGCCTTCGCGTCCAGCTCCGGGGGGATGAAGTTCTCCAGGTACGGAGAGCCGGACTTGACGAGGTCGAACAACACCTTCTGTTGCGGGAGCGTGATCATCTTCGTGTTGAACCGATTATCGGCCGGGAAGGCACCGGTCGTCTTGAACCATGCTGCCTGCCGCGCCGGCGTGTGCATGAACACGATGAAGTCGGCTGCGACTTCGGGGTACTTCGTCCAGGCGGTGATGCCCACGGTCTGCGACGTCGAGCCAAGCTTGCCCGCATACGGGCCATTGCCCCATTTCGGCATCGGCATCACGCCGACCCTGGCGACGCCCACCTGCTTGACGAACTTCTTCACGTCCGAGCCGGCCGCGACGGTCATCGCCGCTTTCCCCTGGGCCCAGCGTTGCTGGCCCTGGTAGAGCTCGAGCGAGTTGATGTCGTCATTCCAGCACTTGTGGTCGCGCAGCTCCTGTAGCCGCGACCAGAAGGCGGCGAGCTTCGGGTCGGTGAACTTCGCCTGGCCCGTCGTCGCGTCGAGGACGTCGCTGATCGAGGTGATGCCCTGGGCGCCGATGATCGAGAAGAGCCAGCCGCCGAACCAGCCGTCCTTGATGCCGCCGGCGATGGGCGTGATCCCCTTGGCGTTGAGCTGGTCACACGACTTGAGCAGCGCGCTCCAGGTCGTCGGCACCGCGACGCCCGCTTTGGCCAGGACGTCTTTGCGGTAGAGCACCGGGAACGAGGGCTGCACGTACCAGGGGGCCGTCCATACCTTCCCGTCGTAGGTGTCCTCCTTCGCGTTCAGGTAGTGCGCGAGCTCCGATTTCGGGATGTAGTCCGACACGGCCTTCGTGTTGCCGAGCCAGGCATCGTCGAGGGACCAGATGCCGCCCCAGAAGTACTGGATGTCGGGACCCTTCTTCGCTGCCGCTGCGGCCTTGAACGCAGGCACGAGGCCGTCGGTGGTCTGCAGGACGGTCTTGATCTTGACGTTCGGGTGCTTCTTCTCGTACAGGGCGATGGTCTGCGAGAGCCAGCTCTTCGCGCCGGCCGCCTCCTGCTCACCCCACCACCACATCGTCAGGTTGACCGGCTCCGTCGGGAATGCCTTGTGAGCTTCCGTCGCCGAGCTCCCCGACCGCGCGGCCAGCGCCGCGGTTGCCACCAGAGCCGCGGCCACGAGCGTGACGGCCACGGCGACCCCTAGCTTTCGATGCATTCGAGCTCCCTCCTCTCGATCCAGGTTCTTCATCTTCCCGTCTCCGTCGGTCCGACGCAAACGCGACGGCGGCGTCGCCTCGTCAGAACGTCACCGTGAGCCCGCCGTCGACCGTCAGCACCTGCCCGGTGACGTACGTGTTCCGCTCGCTCGCGAGCCACGCAACATGCTCGGCGATCTCGGCCGGCATGGCGTAGCGGCGGATCGGGAGCTTGCCGTGCTGGAGGTAGACCTCTCTGAACCATTCGCTCTCGAGCTCGTCCTTGCCGTCGACGACGGACATCCGGGTCGCGACGAACCCTGGCGCGACGGCGTTGACGAGCACCCCCAGCCGTGAGAGCTCGACCGCGAGCGTCCGCGTCGCCTGCTCGAGGCCGCCTTTGGCCACGTCGTAGGACAGCGCCGCCTCTTCGCCGAACCGGCCATGCACCGACGTGATGTTGACGATGCGGCCGTAGCCGCGCCGCGTCATCCCGCGCGCGGCGCGGCTCGCGAGAAGCACGGGGGCGTCGAGGTTGATCGCGAGCACGCGCCGGTAGCTCTCGAGCGCGAGGTCGACGGCGCGAGCGGGCTCGAAGACGCCCGCATTGTTGACGAGCACGTCGAGGGGGCCGGCGAGAGCCTCCGCCTTCTCGACGAGGTCGTCGAGCGCGGCCGTGTCGACGAGGTCCCAGCGCAACGGCAGCACCGACTCGCCCAGGTCGGGCGCCTCCTCGCGGTCGACAGCCACGACGCGCGCCCCCTCGGCCGCGAGCCGCTCGGCGATCGCGCGACCGATGCCGTTCGCCGCCCCGGTGACGAGCGCCGTCCGGCCCTCGAGCAGAGCCATCACTCCACCTCACAGTCGCCCACGTCGGGTGCTCCCATGCTTCCCCCGGTCGTCGTCGTGCTCAGCCAGCCGGTTATCGTCCGCTGATGATGCATGCTTCCGCCGCACGGCCTCGGAGTCAACGGGGGTGAGGATCACCGAGGTCGAGCCGATCGTGCTGCGGCTCACGCAGGTCGACGAGACGCGCGCCGACGGAACGCAGGACGCGTTTCTCGTCCGGGTCCATACCGACGAGGGGATCACGGGGGTTGGGGAGGCGGACACGGCGCCGCTGCTCGCCAAGACGATCGTGGAGATGCCGTCGTCGCACTCGATCGCGCGCGGACTCCGCGAGGTGCTCGTCGGCGAAGACCCTCTCCAGGTCGACAGCCTCTGGCAGCGGATGTTCCACGCAAGCGACCACTACGGGCGCCGCGGCGCGGCGCTACACGCGATCAGCGCCATCGACCTCGCGCTCTGGGACATCGCCGGCAAGGCCGCCGGGCGTCCGGTCTCCGACCTCCTCGGCGGCCGCCGCCTCGAGCGCGTCCCCGTCTACGCGAGTGAGGTGATGCCGGACACGCCCGCGGAGGTGCGGCACATCGCCGGCCGGGCCGTCGAGACCGGCTACCCGGCCCTCAAGCTCGGCTGGGGCCCGCTCGGCCGCGACCTCGCCTTCGACGAGGAGCTCGTGCGCGCCGCCCGGGAGGAGCTCGGCACCGACCGGACGCTGATGCTCGATGGTGGCCGCGCCTACACGGTCAAGCGAGCGCTGGAGCTGCTGCGGCGGGTGGAGGAGCACAGCCTCTACTGGTTCGAGGAGGCGCTGCAGCCGGACGACCTCGACGGCTACAGGCGACTCTCGGCGGGAGCCTCCGTGCGTATCGCAGCGGGCGAGGCTGACGAGACGCCGGCGCCGTTCAGGGCGCTCGTGGAGCGCGGCCACGTCGATGTGCTACAGCCCGATCTCGCGCGCTGCGGCGGTTTCACGGTCGCCCGGCAGATAGCCCTGCTGGAGCGGTCGTCCTCCGTCGAGATCGTCCCCCACTGCTTCTCCACAGGCGTTCTCGTTGCCGCCTCGCTGCACTTCGTCGCCACGCTCGATCGTGCCACCTGGGCCGAGTACTCGGTCGCGCGACTCGCCGCTCGTCAACGGGATCCTGCAGCAGCCGTTCGCGCTCGAGGACGGGTGCCTTGCCGTTCCCGCCGGACCCGGACTCGGCGTCGAGCTGGACGAGGACGCGATTGCCCACTACCGAGTGGCTTGACGTGGCGGGCATCGAGTTCCGTGGGGTGACGAAGCGGTTCCCGGACGGCACGGTCGCCGTCGACGACCTTCACCTCCGCATCGAGGACGGAGAGTTCATGATCTTCGTCGGACCCTCGGGCTGTGGAAAGACGACGGCCCTGCGGATGGTGGCCGGGCTCGAGAAGCCGACCTCGGGCGAGATTCTCGTGGGCGACACGGTCGTCAACGACCTCGACCCCGTCGACCGCGACATCGCGATGGTCTTCCAGAACTACGCGCTCTATCCACATATGACGGTTCGCGCCAATATCGGCTTCCCGCTCGAGACGCAGCGGATGCCGAAGCCGGAGCGTGACCAGCGGATCGCAGAGGCGGCGGCATTGCTCGGGCTCGAGCCCCTGCTCGACCGCAAGCCGCGCGCGCTCTCCGGTGGCCAGCGCCAGCGTGTCGCAATGGGGCGGGCGATCGTGCGCCACCCGCAATCGTTCCTGATGGACGAGCCGCTGTCGAATCTCGACGCGAAACTGCGCGTCCAGATGCGCGCCGAGCTGGTCAAGCTCCACCAGCGCCTCGGAGTGACGACGCTCTACGTCACCCATGACCAGGTCGAGGCGATGACGCTGGGCCAGCGCGTTGCAGTCATGAATCACGGCGTCGTGCAGCAGGTCGACTCTCCGGAGATCCTGTACAACCGCCCCGATAACACGTTCGTTGCCTCCTTCATCGGCAGCCCTGCGATGAACTTCCTCCGCGCCACGAGCGACGGCAAGTCGCTCTCGTTCGCGCAACATGCGCTCCCGCTGCCGGAGTCGGTCGTTGCGCGGCTGTGTCGCCGAAAAGGGGAGATGATCGTCGGCCTCCGGCCGGAGCACTTCGTCGGCGCGGCCGCCGACGGCGAGGCGTCCGCGCTTCCCGTCACCGTCGAGATCACCGAGCAGCTCGGCTCTGAGACGCTCGTCTACTTCCGCGTCGAGGGCGTTGTCAGCTCGGAGTCGAGCGCGGCAGACCCGCAGGCGGGGCTGGGCGGTGCCTTCGTCGCGCGCCTCGATCCCCGCCTGAACCCGGGGCCGGGTGAGAAGCTGCGGCTCGCAGTCGACGTCAGCCGGGCCCACTTCTTCGACCCCGCCGACGGCAGCAGCCTCCGGGCCGCGGCCACATGACTTCGACTGCGGCCCCGCGCAGCCGTCGGTGGCTCGGCGCGTGCCGCGGCTCCTGACCGCGGCCCACCACGCACGTGCAACCGAACGGTGGGCCGGGACCCTCGAGGCCCCCGACAATCGCCTCCCCTGCCCTCGAGGGCCGGCTCACCTATTGCCGTCCGAGTGTACTCCTGTCCAGATTCGGTCGTCATGGGCTGTCTGGGGAGAACTTGCCTGGACTCTCGGCTAGGTCCGGCGGATGATCCCTCTTTTGTCGTCACGCGTCCTGCCTGTGCGAACATCAACATGAGACCCGGGGCCGCCTCCCCCAGGGGCTTGCCGCAGCCCCTCCCCCGGCTCCGGGTCTCACCTCGTAGCGCTTGCCGACACGTCACCGATCGGCTTGACTGCGGGCAGCGAACGCGTTACGACCACTGGAGGTGCGCGACGAGGCTGTCCCTTCCGTTCCCGCAGCGCTGGTCGTTCTTTCCGGTTTCCTGCTCGCGGCGTCAGTTGCCCACGCCACTGCCTCGCCGCTCACGTTCGCGGCACCCGGCGGCGTGTCGCTGCCGCCGGCACCGAAAGCCGTGGCGGCCCCGGAGCATTGATTCCAGCCAAATCCCCTACCGCACTGGCGCGACGTATGAGTCGTGCCGCGCCTGGGTGGGTATGCCCGCTGAGATGCGGCAGCGGCCCCTCGAAGAGCGGAAGCAGGCCGAACGTCAGCTGCGTCGACAACGAGTGGGCCTCGCCTTCTCGCTCGCCGTCTGCGCGGCAGTCGCGAGCGGCTGTAACGGCGGGACCGTGGATCGGCACGCGTTGTTGCGTGACCGAGAGAGGCTCGATTCGATCGCCTGCGAGGGCGCGGTTGTCGCCGACGGCGTCCGCCGTGATCGAATGCTCGCGACGTTCGTCAGCGTTCACACGGGCGAACTCGAGACGCAGGCGTCGAATCTCGCTGACGCGCTTGCATCGCGCGACACCGAGCCCGAACTCGAGGGTCGGGTGCGAGCGCAGTCCAGACGTGCGGGCGTTCTGGCCGGATTGCTGCGCCAGATCGCCGACAATCCGTCGGACCGTCGCGCCGCAGAGCGGATCGGAAGCCGCTTGCGTCGGATCGGGAACTGCGCGTGAGCAAGGTGTTCGGGGTCGCGCTCGGGATCCTGGCGGCGATCGGCGGCTTCGTCGATATCGGCGATATCGTCTTCAACGTCGCGGCCGGCGCGAGCTTTGGGTATGCGCTGTTGTGGGTTATCCCGATCGGCGTCGGCGGGATCATCGTCTACTCGGAGATGTGCGGCCGTGTCGCTGCTGTCTCGGGCCGGGCGGTGTTCGACGCGATCCGGGAGCGCACCGGCTTCGCGCCGGCGCTGTGTGCGCTCGTGGCCTCCGAGGTGGTGAATCTGATGACGCTCGCCGCCGAGCTCGGTGGTGTCGCGATCTGCCTTCAGCTCCTGACCGGGCTTCCCTACCGGTGGCTCGCGATCTTCGCCGTCGCTGCGCTCGCGGTCGTGATCTGGGTGACGTCGTTCGACTGGCTCGAGCGGCTGTTCGGCTACGGCGGCCTCTGCATGCTCGTCTTCGCAGTGGCGGCGGTGAAGCTGACCTCCGACTGGGGCGGCGTTGCCCAGGGCTTCGTGCCGCGGCTACCTGACAGCGACTCGCTGCTGTACGCGTACTTCGTGGTGGGGCTGCTCGGGGCCGCGATGACGCCGTACGAGGTCTACTTCTACTCTTCGGGCGGCGTCGAGGAGCGCTGGTCGCCCAAGGACATCGGGCTCAACCGCCTCAACGCGATCGTCGGCTACTCCCTCGGAGGCACGCTCTCGGTCGCGTTGATGATCGTCGGCGCATCCTTCTTCCTCCAGCACGGCATCGAACCCGCACAACTGGGAAGCGTCGCGCTCGGCGGGCAAGACCCACTCGGCGAGATCGGCCTCCTGATCGCGATCGTCGGGATCCTCTTCGCTGTCGGCGGCGCGTCGATCGATACCGTTTTCGCAGGCGCTTACAACCTGGCCCAGTTCTGCGGCTGGGAATGGGGCCGCTACCGCCACCCTGCGGGGGCACCGCGCTTCACCCTCACCTGGATCATCCTCCTCGCAGGCGGCCTCCTCATCGTCCTCACAGGCGTCGACCCCGTCGCCGTGACCGAGTACGCCGTCATCTTCTCCGTCGTTGCGCTCCCGCTCACCTACGTGCCGATCCTGCTCGTCGCAAACGACGAGGCCTACATGGGACAACACCACAACGGCCGCCTCGCGAACAGCCTCGGGATCGCCTACCTCGCGGTGATCGCAGTCGTTTCACTGACCGCGATCCCGCTGATGGTGCTCACCAACGTGGGACAGAATTGACCGACCGAGAGCTCGTCATCGGCCTACACGTCCTCGACCACCAGATCGTCGACAAGGAGGGCCGCCGCTGCGGCAACGTCGACGACCTCGCGATCGAAGGAGCACCCGGACAACCCGCCGAGGTGGTCGCGCTCCTCGTCGGACCCGGCTACTGGCCCGGCCGCTCACGCCGACTCGGCGCACTCGCCGCCAAGCTCGGCGGCAACAAACGCGTCCGCGTCGGCTGGGACAAGGTGGCCAAGATCGACTCGGCGATCCACCTCTCGTGTCCCGCCCAGACGCCGGACTTGGCAGCGGCGACGACCGCCTCCGGCCCTGGCTCGAGAAGATTCCGGGGGCACGACGATGAGACCCTTGAGCTGGTTCCTCGGCGCCAACGTCACCACCCGATCAGGACACCGCCTCGGCCGCTGCCACGACCTCCACGGCACCATCACCAGCGACCGCCTTCGCATCACCGCCCTCTCCGTCGGCGCCACAGGATGGCTCGAACACCTCGGCATCCGCCGCGACCGACGCATCACCATCCCCTGGGACGCGATCACCGATCTCCGACCTGGCACCATCACCGTCGGCGACTCCTGGGACGACGCCCAGCGGGCTCAGCTCGACCATCCCGAGCTGACCCGTTTCCTACCTCGTCTAGAGCACGGCCTTCAGCGCGAACACGAGCGCCACGACGAAAACGATCGCCGCCGGGAAGAGAACCCAACTCATCGCCAGACGGCTCCGAGCCTGCATCGGGTCTTTCCCCGAAGGCTGCCCCTCCTGAGTGTCACCTGGCTGCCGAGTCGCCATGCGTCCGAGATACCGCTCTCCTCGTGCGTCGAAACTCCGTGGCCTGATCCGCGACCGAGCGAGATCACTCGCCTTTCCGGCGGCGCCGCCGCGGCGAGCGCGACGGCCGCTGCCGCCGCGCTCCTGTTCACTCCACTACGCGCTCTTCGCGGCGCCCCTCTCATTCGCGACCCGGGTCGCGATCCGCTCGACGATCCGGAGCGCCTCCTTCTCCTCCTTCAGGTTCTCGTCGAGGAGCGCCACGGCCTCGTCTTCGCCGAGCGCCTTCGCCATCCGTCGCAGCGTTTCGTAGGCGGCGATCTCGTAGTTCTCCGTCCTCGCAGCAGCACCGACGTCGACCACGTCGATCAGATCCGACGAGGTCTCCTCCACCATCTTCGCGTGCTCCTTCGCAAGACCCTCGAACCCGAGACAAGGCTCGGCCTCGGCTTCCTCGCCCAGGAGCTCGAAGATCTGCTCCACGTTCGAGACGTGGCCGCGAGTCTCGTCCAGGTGCGTCTCGAGCGCCTCCCGAAACTCGTCATCCTGAACCTCGCCGATCAGCCCCGGCAGCGCCTCGGCAACAAGCTTTCGCTCCACGTAGAGGATGTCACCGAGTTCATGCAGGAAGAGCTCACGCGGCGTTCCGATCTCCGGCATCCGACCTTCTCCTTTTTCGTAGTGGGTCACCCCAGGTACCCGGGAATGGTCGTCGCCGAAACCGAGCTCCTGTTTCGATCGTGTTTCCAGGGGGCAGGAGCACCGGGACCACGATCGAGGAGGGAACCATGGCCGACGGCTTCATACACACCGTCTATGCGAACGGCGAGTGGGCGAACACCGTCGAAGGGGGCGACAGCAGCGGGGGAACCTACTCGACGAAGGAGGAGGCCGTCGCCGCAGGCCGCGAACTGGCCCGCGAAGGTTCCACCGAGCACGTCATCCACAACCAAGACGGCACCATTGCGGAGCGCAGCTCCTATGGAGGCGACCCGCCTGATCGACCCGGTTGATGAGCGGACCCTTCACGCTTCGGATGCGAGCATGCTGACGCAACCGGTTGCTCCTGCGCGCGCGCGAACGTGAGTGACATGCGAGCTGCGAGGGCATTGTCCATGCGTGGGGTTCTTCGACGGGTTCACGGTCGAGCACGTCGACGGCGGCGCCGGTGCGACGCTCCGCGTCCGCTACGGGGGCCACGGGTCGCCCGTCGTGCTCTTGCATGGGCACCCACGAACGCACGCGACCTGGCATATGGTCGCAGCGCGCCTCGCGCCCCATCACAGGGTCGTTTGCCCCGACCTGCGCGGTTACGGCGAGTCGTCGAAGGTCGCGCCGTACACGAAGCGCGCGATGGCTCAGGATGTCGTCGGAATCATGCGGGCTCTCGGGCACGAGCGGTTCGCCGTCGTCGGCCATGATCGAGGTGCATACGTGGCAACGCGACTCGCCCTCGAGCACCCGAGCTCGGTCGAGCGACTCGTCGTGATCGAGAGCATGCCGCTGCTCGAGCGGCTCGAGCGCGCAGACTGGCGCTTCGCGCGCAGCTGGTGGCACTGGTGGTTCTTCGGCCAGCTGGACAAGCCCGCCGAGCGAGTGATCAACGCTGATCCCGACGCGTGGTACGCGGCAACGCCCGAGCACATGGGCGAGGATGCATACGCCGACCTGAGGCGCGCCCTGCACGACCCGGAAGTCGTCCACGCGATGCTCGAGGACTATCGCGCAGGGCTCCGTGAGGATCGCGATCATGACGCCGACGACCGCGCAGCCGGCCGACGGATCACCAGCCCGCTGCTGGTCATTTCGCTGCTCCAGGACGACCCCGACCTCGACTACGGCACCGACATCCTGGAGATCTGGCGCGACTGGGCCACCGAGGTTCAGGGAGCAGCGATCGACTGCGGCCACCATGCCGCCGAGGAGAAGCCGCACGAGCTCGCACAGCTCCTCCTCGACTTCCTCGCGGCGAACACAGCCAACGCCTGGACCTAGCAACAACAACGTAGGTGGGCTCGGGATAGCGTTGTGCGATGCGTGCGCTTCTGACCTGCAGACCGATGGCGGGTCACTATCGGCCGATGCTGCCTCTCGCCCGGGCCCTGGCTGAAGCGGGACATGACGTGGCGTTCGCGTCGGGCGAGCCTGTCGCCGGTGAAGCCGAAGCGGAAGGTTTCACGGCGTTTCGCGTCGGGCTGGACTTGGACTCCCTGGAGCCCCATGCCCGCCGCGTTCGAAAACTTGCTGCCTCGCTTCCTCCTTCGCAAGTCCGCCCCTTCGTCTTCACGGAGCTCTTCGTCCAGGTCGAGCTGGAGCCGCGTGTGAACGACCTGTTCGACATCATCGAGCAGTGGTCGCCGCACGTTGTCGTACACGACGTCGCGGAATTCGCCGCACCGCTCCTCGCGACCATGTTCGGCATCCCGTACGTGGAGCACAGCTTCGGACCCGCCCTCCAGAACGACGTGATCCGGGCCGCCGGGAACGCCACTGGCCCCTTCTGGTCCTCGCATGGTCTCGCGCCGCACCCCCTCGGTGGTTTCTACCGCTACCTGTACCTCGACGTGTGCCCACCCAGCCTCCAGATATCCGGAGCGGTCCCGGGCTCTGTGCAGGGCATCCGTACGGTCGAGACTCGGCGCCCGGCGACTCGACTCCCCTGGCTGGATGGGCTGCGCGGCCTGCCAATCGTCTACCTCACGCTAGGCACCGTCTACAACCACAATCTCGACGTGTTCCGGGCGCTGCTCGAGGGCCTCCGCGACGAAAGGCTGAACATTGTCGTCACGGTAGGAAAGCAAAACGACCCTGCTGTGCTCGGTCGGCAGCCGTCGAACATCCTCGTGCACCAGTACATCCCGCAAGAGCTACTGCTCCCTCATTGCGCCGCTGCCGTGACGCATGGTGGCGCCGGCTCAACCCTTGGGGCACTCGCGTTCGGCCTGCCGCTCCTCATCGTTCCCCAAGGCGCCGATCAGTTCTACAACGCCGATCGTGTCGTTGCCGCAGGCGCTGCAGTCCGGCTCATGCCTGATCGCCTGACCGCCGGCTCCGCTCGCGACGCCGTTCGCATGCTCCTGCACGACGACACATTCCAAACCGCGGCTCGCCGCATCAAGAACGAGTTCGACGCGATGCCCGACCCACAGCAAGCCGTCGAGACGCTCGAACAACTCACTGTTCGCGAAGACCTGAAGCGCGGAAGCTGAACCCTGGCGATCGCTGCGAAGTCCCCACGGACCCTCACGCCGACCGCACGCGCCTCTCCCACAGCGTCGCGTTGACGACTGCGGAGGCGACCATCAGCCTGCTGATCAGGAAGAGGCCGACGAGCAGCGCCGACGCGACGCCGAGCGTGCCGTACGTCCCCTGCCTCGCGACGGCCCAGGGGGTGATCACGTAGGCGATCACAGCATGGAGCAACTCGAAGCCAACACCGAGGATCAAGGCGCCGGGGAGCAGCGCTGTCGACGGCGCGTCGCGGTGAGGGAGCCGCACGGAGACCAACAGCCACAGTCCCGTATACGGCACGACCGCGACGACGGTCGCGAGGAGGCCGGGGACGGTCGACCATCCCCGCAGCGCGCTCGCGATTCCCGAGACGACGCCGAAACAGAGGAACAGGCCAAGGAGCCTGATGGCGGCGCGAAGCCTTGGTTTCGGCGCCCTCGTGCGAGCATCGGTCCAAACGAGACGATGTGCGCCGATCAGCACCCGCAACACGCTTCGCGTCGCCCACACGAGCACGGGGATACCGACGACGAGCGCGTACCAGCGGTTCGGGCTGTCGGCGGCGTTTGCGATCGAGTTCGAGACCAACCCTTCGAAGCCCAGCTTTTCCGCCGCCTCCTTCGGCGACCCGGAGGCGGCGTCGGCAGCCAAGCCCAAGCCGGCGACCGCCACGAGGGCGAGCGGGAGGAACCAGATGAAGAGCCGAAATGCGAGCGCGCCCGCGATGATCCCGCCACCGACCTCGCTGTCCCTCTCGACCATCTCGAAGATCGCGTCGACAGAGCGACGCTTGCTGCGTTCCGTCTCGGCACGCCGCGCAAGCTCCTTCGCATCGTCTCGGATCTCCGCCGTCCATCGCCGCACGCGTGCGCGGCGCGACGCAGGCGTCATGATCTCCTTGGCAGGCGGAGTCTCTGCGGGATCCACGTCCTCGTCTTGCATCCTGCCGCGCGAGCGCGGCGCTGCCAACCCCGTCTCGTGAAACCATCACTAGGCCTTGAGCCTGGCCCAGGTGTCCTTGAGGCCGAGTGTGCGGTTGAAGACGAGCCGCCCGGGCGTCGAGTCGAGATCCGGACAGAAGTAGCCGAGACGCTCGAACTGCACGGTCTCACCGACCGGCAGCTCCGCGAGCGCAGCCTCGACGAGGCACTCGGTGAGCACCGTCTCCGAGTGAGGGTTGATGTCGGCGAAGGGATCGCCGTCTGCGCCGGGATCGGGGCGGGTGAAGAGGCGGTCGTAGAGACGGACTTCGGCGGGCACGGCGTGCTCGGCCGAGAGCCAGTGCAGCGTCCCCTTGGGCCGGCGCCCGTCCGGGGCGTCTCCGCCGCGCGTCTCCGGATCGAAGGTGCAGCGGATCTCGACGATCTCGCCGCTCGAGTCCTTCACCACGTCGGTGCAGGTCACGAAGTAGGCGTAGCGGAGGCGCACCTCGCGGCCCGGGGCGAGGCGGAAGAACTTGCTCGGCGGGTTCTCCATGAAATCGTCACGCTCGATCCAGAGCTCGCGCGCGAAGGGCACCTTGCGCGTCCCGGCCGAGGGATCCTCCGGGTTGTTGACGGCCTCCAGCTCCTCGACCTGCCCCACGGGGTAGTTCTCGATCACGAGCCTGAGCGGTCGCAGGACCGCGAACCGTCGCGGCGCCGTCCGGTTCAGCACGTCCCTGACCTCGTGCTCGAGCATCTCGATCTCGACGGCGCTCTGACCCTTGCCTCCCACACCGACCACGTCCAAGAAGTTGCGCACACCCTCGGGTGGGAACCCGCGCCGCCGCAGCGCCGAGACTGTGGGCATGCGCGGATCGTCCCAGCCTCGCACGTACCCCCCGCTGACGAGCCGGCCCAGGAAGCGCTTCGAGAGCACGGTGTACGTGAGGTTGAGGCGGCCGAACTCGTACTGGCGCGGGCGCGAAGGCACCGGCAGGTTCTCGATCAGCCAGTCGTAGAGCGGTCGGTGATCCTCGAACTCGAGTGTGCAGATCGAGTGGGTGATGCCCTCGATCGCGTCCGACTGGCCGTGGGCGAAGTCGTACAGCGGATAGATGCACCACTCGTCGCCGGTCCGCGGGTGGGTCGCGTGCAGGATCCGGTAGAGCACCGGGTCGCGCATGTTGATGTTGGGCGAGGCCATGTCGATCTTCGCCCTGAGCACCCTGGCGCCGTCCGGAAACTCGCCCGCACGCATGCGCTCGAACAGGTCGAGGCTCTCCTCGATCGGACGGTCGCGCCAGGGGCTGTTCTTGCCAGGCTCGGTAAACGTGCCGCGGTGCTCGCGGATCTCCTCGGCGGAGAGGTCGTCGACGTAGGCCTTGCCGGACTTGATCAGGTGCACGGCCCAGTCGTAGAGCTGAGGGAAGTAGTCGGACGCGTAGTAGAGATGCTCGCCCCAGTCGAAGCCGAGCCACCGGATGTCTCGCTGGATCGAGTCGATGTACTCCTGTTCTTCCTTGATCGGGTTGGTGTCGTCGAAGCGCAAGTGGCAGTGCCCGCCGAACTCCTGGGCGATCCCGAAGTTGAGCGCGATCGACTTGGGGTGGCCGATGTGGAGGTAACCGTTCGGCTCGGGCGGGAAGCGGGTCACGACCTCCGAGACCCTGCCCTCACGCACATCGGCGGCAACGATCTCGCGGATGAAATCGCTTCGTTCGGGAGTGGCTGGACGGTCGACGCTCATGCCGCTGATACTCATCGAACTCGAAGAGTTAGTCCAGCACGTTCACCCGCTACCGCTGTCCGCGCCACATCGCGACGCTGACGGCCAGGACCCAGAACAGCATCGCCGGGATCGCCACCATTCCCACGAGCGCCGCCGCCGCGACGACGATCACGAGCGCGGTCGCCGAGCCGAGCCACGCCAGCCAACGGCCGAACGCCGCCGTCCGCACGATCAGCCACGACGTCGTCGCCATCGCGACGGCGGCTGCGAGCAGGCCGCCGATGCCGAGCGCCGCGTAGCCGGTCTGCGGAAGGTAACGGAGCGTGTCGGCTCCGGGGAGCGACTCGTTATCGCCCGGCGATTTGATGGCGAAGCCGACCACTCCACGCGACGCGGCGGCGACGAGCAGCATCGCGACGAAGACCGCCCCACTCGCGACGACGAGCGAGGTCAGCTCGCCGATGCCGCCCTCCGCCGCGAGCAGGCGCGAGCGGAGCTTCGCCAGGAAGAGGAGAAAGCAGGCGGGAATCAGACGACGGCGATCGTCTCGATGTACCTGTTCATCGGCTCGAGGCGGAGATTCCATGCGGATCGTGATCGCCGAGGACGCCGTTCTCCTCCGCGAGGGCCTCGCAGGCCTGCCGAGGACGCCGGCCACGAGGTCGTCGCGCGGGTCGGCGACGCCGACGCGCTTCTCGTCGTCGTCGCCGAGCACGAGCCCGACCTCGCGGTCGTCGATGTGCGCATGCCGCCCGACCGCGCTGAGCGCTGCGACCCAGGTCGAGCCGCGGCCGACGGCGACACCCGCGAGCAGCGAGACGGCGGCATACAGGGGCGCGAGCGACGCGGTCACGGCCGAGTAGACGAGCGTCCGGTTGATCAGCCGGTCGATCTCGTAGAGCCGGTAGCGGGTTACGGCGACGCCGACCGCGAGCGCGACGGCGGCTTGCGTCGCGAGCAGCACGGCGAGCACCGCGTCGCCGGGCTCGCCGAGCACGAAGCCCCAGACGAGGAAGCACACGACTCCGAGCGGCACGAGCAGCGCCGCGTACGCCAGCCAGAGCATCTGTAGCCGTTCGATTCCGGTCGAGCGCCGGTAGCGAGTTCGCACCGCGGCCGCGCCCAAGAAGAGGCTCGCGAAGACCCCGAGCCACGCCGGGCCTCTCAGGAAGCCGAGCGCGTCGGGCCAGCGAACGGGAGACGGATTGGCCACGTCCTCGAACGGGCTCTCGAGCTTCTCCGACATCACGAGCAACACGACGAGGAGCGTCATCGAGCCGACGGCGAAGGTCGCGTATGGCCGCCATCGCCGCGACGGGAGCCGGCCGTCGGGGAATACGAAACTGATCGCCAGCGGCCATGCGAAGAAGACCGGCCACAGCGAGGCGACGAGCGCCGCCCACGAACCGCCGGGGAGCGAGTGCGGATGTGCTTCCAGCACCACCCAGGCGTACGGCTCCGCAGCCAACACCGTCACCAGTGACAGCGCGCCGACGACGAGGATCCAGCTCGTCCGTCGACGGCACCACGTCGGCGAGGATTCCGAGCCATCCGAAGGGATAGACGCGCTCGTATTCGGTCAGGACACCGTCGGGGATCGCGAGCCGGCTGACCCCGTGGAAACCGTCGCAGCCTGCAATGACATCGCACTCGAGCACCTCCTCTTGGCCCTCGTGCCGGTACCGAATCGTCGGCCGCTCGGTCTGCAGGTCGTGGAGGCCGACATCCGAGACGGCGTAGAGGAGCGTGCCGCCGGCGGCACGGCGCGCCGCGATCAGATCCTCGACGACCCTGTTCTGGCCGTAGATCGTGATCGTGCGCCCGCCGGTCAGCTCGCTCAGCGGGATCCGGTGGCCCCGGCCGAGGAAGCGCAGCTCGATCCCGTGGTGGACGAGCCCTTCGCGCTCGATGCGCGCGGCGAGCCCGACGTCACGGAACACGTCCACCACGCCTTGCTCGAGCACGCCTGCGCGCACACGCGCGATCACGTACTCCTCCGTTCGGTTTTCGAGCACGACCGACTCCACCCCCGCGCGGTCGAGGAGGTGGGCGAGCAGTAGGCCCGACGGGCCTGCCCCGACGACGCCGACCTGCGTGCGTGCCACGGCTAAGCCCGTATGTCGCGGTTCATACGCGCTCCATCCGGAGGTTTGCGCACCGCCTGCTCGCCCCGGCGACCACGATCACCGCGCCGGGCTCTCTTCCTCGATCACGCGCTGCGCGATCGCGAACGCGCCGTTCGCGGCCGGGACGCCGCAGTAGACGGCGCACTGGAGCAGCACCTCGGCGATCTCGTCCGGGGTAACGCCGTTTCGCAGCGCCGCCCGCACGTGCAGCTCGAGTTCCTGCTCGCGGCCGAGCGCGACGAGGGCCGCGAGTGTGATGCAGCTGCGCGTGCGGCGGTCGAGCCCTGGCCGCGACCAGATCTCGCCCCAGGCGTAGCGCGTGATCAGGTCCTGAAAGTCCTGCGTGAACGGCGTCGTACGCGCGATCGCCCGGTCGACGTGCGCGTCGCCGAGCACCTCTCGCCGCACCTCCAGGCCCCGTGCGTACCGCGTCCGTCTTCGGCTCGTCGCTCATCGCAACTCCTCCGGCGCGAAGATCGGGCCGAAGGTCGTCACACCGCGAAGAACGTGGTATGCCCCTCACCCTGGAGGCGGATGTCGAAGCGAAGGCTGCCGTCGTCCTGAGCCACTGCGACGAGGCTGGTGCGCGCGCCCGGATCGAGCCCGCGCAGGACCGGATCCTCGGCATTCGCATCCGCCTCGTCGGGGAAGTACATGCGTGTCACTGCGCGCTTCAAGAGGCCTCGTGCGAACACCCCCACGACGAGATGCGGCGCCTGCAGGCCGCCTTCCGGCCAAGGCACCTGGCCAGGCTTCACCGTGACGAATTCGAATCGGCCCCCGGTGACGGTGGTGGAGCGGCCGAAGCCGACGAAGCCGTCCTCGAGCGGGAGATCGTCGCGCGTGTCGGCCGGATGGGCATAGCGGCCCGCAGTGTTCGCCTGCCAGATCTCGACCACGCCGTCGGGCACCGGCTCGCCGGCGCCGTCGCTCAGGGTGCCGTGGATCCGGATTGCCCGCGGGTCGGACGGGTGCACGACGTACGGATCGATCGGCTCTCGATCGAGCGCGATCTCGAGGTAGGGACCGACTGTCTGCGACGGTGACAGCCCGGCCTCAGTGGTCATGGTCGGGATCCTCCAACGGCGTCGCCTCACGGCCACCGAGCACGATGTCGAAGCGGTAGCCGAGTGCCCAATCCGGCTCCGTCAGCGAGAGGTCGAACGAGCTGACCAGCCGCTGGCGTGCCCGTTCGTCGCGGATCGACCGGAAGATCGGGTCGTGCGCGAAGAGCGGGTCGCCCGGGAAGTACATCTGCGTCACGAGCCGCTCCGCGAACGCTCGGCCGAAGAGCGAGAAGTGGATGTGGGCGGGTCGCCATGCGTTCGGATGGTTCTGCCACGGATACGCGCCGGGCTTTATCGTCACGAAGCGGTACCAGCCATTGTCGTCGCTGAGCGCACGGCCGGCCCCCGAGAAGTTCGGGTCGAGCGGAGCGTCGTGCGTGTCGACCGCGTGAAGGTAACGGCCTGCCGCGTTCGCCTGCCAGATTTCCACGAGCTGGCCGCGCAGCGGCTTGCCATCCTGGCCGAGCACGCGGCCGGCGACGACGATGCGCTCCCCAAGCGGGTCGTCGGCATGCTGACGGGTGAGGTCGCCGTCGAGCGGCCCGACCGCGGACTCGCCGTATGCCGGCCCGGTCAGCTCGGAGAGCGTCCGAGGCAGCAGCACGAGCGGCTCCTTGGGCGCGCGGAGCCTCGTCCCCACGTAGTCCGGGTAGTCGAAGGGCGGATCGACGCCGTCGAGGTCGAGGTCGGCGACCGTGGGGAAGGTGCTCGTGTCAGGTGACATGTGCCTCTCGAAGGCGACGGTAAAGGGGTGTCGGTGACAGTCTCGACGTCCGCCGAGCCCCTCTACGCCACCGCCGCTTTCGCACGGTACCCCGTCCGGGCGAACTCGCTGAACGGCGCCGGCGCAACCGTGGCGCGCATCGCCACCTGCCGATGCCGCTCGACCGCCGGCTTCGCCGAGTTCGGATCCTCGCCCCAGAGCACGGTCACCTCCGTGCCCGGAACGGCATGCTCGACGTCGATCGTCGCCAGGGAGAGGAAGGCCGAGTCGGTGGCGACGTACCCGCAGTCGAACGACAGCCCGACGAGATCGTCGTCGACGAGCACGGAGTCGACCTGATAGAGGGCGTAGCGGGCCTTCGGAAGCTCGACGTACTTTGCCTTGGGTCCCTCTTCGAGGAGGGTGCGGACCGCGGCAGTCAGGTCATCGGCATTCCAGACGAGCGTCACCTTGGTCCGACGCTGCTCCTCTGCGTGTCGCTGCAGCGCCTCGCGTCCCACGAAGTCGTGGTCGAACGAGACATGGGAGCCGTAGGCGAGATCGTAGGGGGTCACGTAGTAGTCCTCGATCCGCTCGGACGCGAAGCTGCCTCCGAGCGACCCTGCCGCCGCTGCCGGCAGCCACTCGCGGTAGGCCCGCAGCTCGTCTCCGAAGATCGCGGCAGGCGGCGTCGGCACCCACCCCGATTCGAGGTTCGAGGTCGAGTACGCCATCGCGCCCGCCCGGACGAGCCCGTGCTCGGCCCCGGCCTCGAGAATCGCGGCGAGGACCCGCTCACCGTCCTTCCAGCGTCCGAAGAGCTCGAACCCGGGCTGACCAGCCATGCCGTGCCGGAGGGCGCGCACCTCCGTGCCCGCGAACGAGAAGCGAGCCATGCGGAAGAACCCCACCTCGGGTAGCGGCCCGCCCACGAGCCGTTCGACGACGGCCGAGGCGGTCGGCCCCTGGAGCTCGTAGCGGTAGAGCCGTGGCGGGCGGTCCTTGCGGAGCCCCGAGTGGTCGTCGCGCTCGACCGTCAGGTCGTAGCCGCAGTGGCGTGCGTTGTAGTCGACCCAGTTGGCGATCCCCTGGATGCCGACGAGGTCGAAGCTCTCGTCGCCGAGGTAGAAGAGGATGCCGTCGCCGATCACGTAACCGGCGTGGTCCACGGCGACGAACTGCTTGCCCATCTCGGGCCGGTAGCTCGCGAAGCTGTTCACCGCGAGCTCGCTCAGGAGCCTGAGAGCGTCGGGCCCCTCGAGGAAGAGGTCGGTCATGTGGTGCGACTGGTCGAACAGCACGCAGCTCTCGCGCCACGCGAGCTGCTCCGACCGCCAGTTCGAGAACTGCGGCGGCACGGGGAAGGTGAACGGCTCCGCCGCTGCGTTCCGCAGGAACGCAACCGGGCTGCCGGTGCGTCGGATCGCGGTTTCGAGGCTCTCGTGGCTCATCCGTCGTCAGCGGGCGCCGGGGGGCCCCGGCGTTCGAGGCGCCCCCGGTGCGACGCTTCCATGTCGATTCAGTCGGGCCGCACTAGGCGCCGGGCTCCTTGAAGATGCCGAGGGTCGAGACGAGCGGCTGGGTGTACCCCGAGCCGCCCTTGACGACGGTTCGGAGGTAGACGGGCTCGATGACGTTTTGCGTCGCCGGGTCCATCCGGAGCTTGCCGCCGGGCGAGAGCCACGTGCCGACGCTCCCCATCGCCTTCAAGAGCCGCGCTTTGTTGCTCGTGTCCCCGGACACCTTCCGAAGCGCGAGGTCGAGGAACTGCGCGGCGACGTAGCCGAGCTCGGCGAACGCCGACGGCGTTCCGATCCCGAACTTGTCGTACTGCTTGAGGAAGAGCACGTTCTCCTTGTTCTTCAGGGTCGGCGCCCAGTTCGCCGTTGTCCTGATGCCGACCGCAGCGTCGCCCTCGGAGTCGAGAACGCTCTGCGGATCGGTCATGTTGTTGCTCCCGAAGAGCTGGAACTGCCTGTCGAAGCCGAACTGCTTGTACGTCTTGACGAACTTGATCGCCTCGCCGCCGCCGGCCGTGAACGCCCAGACGCCCTTCGCCCCGCTGTCGGCCGCCTGCTGCATGTACGGCTGGTAGTCGGGCGTCACCGGGAACGGCGTCAGGATGACCGGGCCGAGGTTCCCCCCGCCTTCTCGTAGGCGTCCTTGAACGCCGCCGCCGACTCCTGACCCGCCGCGTAGTTGGCGGTGATCACCGCGACGCCGCTCTTGCCGATCCGGTTCGCAGCCCAGGGGCCGAGCGGCACGCCGAGCTGGTAGTTCGAGTACGACGTGCGCCAGATGTAGGGCGACTTCCGGTCGCGCGAGAGCGCATTTGCAGCCGCGTTCGCGACGACGGTGGGCACCTTCGCCTGGTCGATCGTGTCACGGACGCCGAGCAGGACGCTCGAGTAGAAGATCCCCTCGATCACGTCCACGCCTTCGCCCACGAGCTTCTGCACCTGCTGGATCGCGTTGGCCGGGTTGTTTCCGTCGTCCGCGTCGACGAACTGGATCCTGCGGCCGCCGATGCGGCTGCCGTGGGCCTTCACGTAGGCGACGAACCCCCGCTTGACGTCGATCGACGGAGCTGCGTTCGGGCCGCTGAGGGTCAGCAGGTTGCCGACCTTGAGCGGCTGCGTCGCCGACCTCCGCGTGATCCCCGCCCAGGCGCCGCCGGTTTCCCAGAACGGCACGCTCGCGACGGCCAGCCCCGCGCCCGCCCGCTTGAGGAACGTACGGCGGTCGAGCGGCGTCGTTGTGATGTCCTCGCTCACACTCTCCTCCTTCGGATCCGGGGTGAGCGCGATCGTAATCTCTTGTGTACAAAACCACAAGGGTGCCGGTAAGCCTTCGGTCTCATATGATCGGGCGCGCTGTGTGCTCGCTGCTGGCCGCCAATTTCTTCGACCAGAACTTCTCGAGCATCGTCAACGGAATCGCGCTTGGGATGCTGGTATTCATCCTCGCGGTGGGCCTGTCGCTGATCTTCGGCCTGCTCGACATCCTCAACCTCGCGCACGCGAGCTTCTACCTGCTCGGCACGTATTTCGGCTACGCGCTCGTCGAGCTCCACGGTGTTGCATTCATTCCGGCCCTGCTGCTGTCGATCCCGTTCGGGATCCTCCTCGGCCTCGCGCTGGCCGCGTTCCTCCGTCCGATCCGCGGTCGCGGGCACCTCGACCAGGTGCTGCTCACGCTCGGGCTGTTCTTCATCACCCAGGACCTCGTGACGATCGTCTGGGGCCGCGACTTCCACACGATCACGCCGCCGGGGTTTCTGCGCGAGAGCTGGGTCATCTTCGGTCACTACTACCCGTCGTACAGGATCGGCGTGATCGTCGTCGGCGCCGTCATCGCACTCGCCTCCTACCTCGTGTTCGAACGGACGCAGCTCGGCGCGATCCTGCGGGCGGCGATCGTCGACCGGGAGATGGTCGCGGCGCTCGGTCACAACGTGAACCTCGTGATGCTGTCGGTGCTGCTCGCCGGTGCGGCGCTCGCGACGTTCGCCGGCGTCATCGGCGGGCCCATCGAGCAGGTGACCCCCGGAATCGGCAACGACGTGCTGCTCCTCGCCCTCATCGTCGTCGTGATCGGGGGCCTCGGCTCGATCTCCGGGGCCTTCGTCGCCTCGCTGCTCATCGGCGAGGTGCAATCGCTCGGCGTCGCGCTCGGGCAGCAGCACGGCCTGCCCCAGGCGGCGCCGTTCGCGCTCTTCGGCGCGATGGCGCTCATCCTCATCCTGCGACCGCAGGGGATCCTCGGCGGGCGGTCGGCGCAATGACGAGGGCGGGCATCGCGGTCCGCTCCGCCGCGCTCGTGCTTGCTCGTCGTCGCGCCCGCCCTGCTGGACAACTACCGCGTCTTCTTGCTGACGGAGATCCTCATCTTCGGTCTCTTCGCCGCGAGCCTCGACCTCCTCGTCGGCTACAGCGGGCTGCCGTCGCTCGGACACGCCGGCTACTTCGGCGTCGGCGCGTACGCTGCGGGCCTGCTCGCGCTGCACGTGACGTCGAACGCGTTCGCAGGAGTCGCGGTGGCGGTCGTCGCTGCCGCCGGTGTCGCGGCAGCTACGGGCGCTCTCGCGATCCGTTCCCGCGGTGTGTACTTCCTGATGCTGACGCTCGCCTTCGGACAGCTGCTGTGGGTGCTCGCCCTTACGTGGACGTCGTTGACCGGCGGCTCGAACGGGATCTACGGCCTGCCGACGCCGACGCTCGCGGGCAGCTCGAGCTGGCTCCGCTCGAGCAACCACTTCTACTGGTACACGCTCGGCGTCTTCGTCGTGGGCTATGTGCTGCTCAAGCTCATCGTCGGCTCGCCGTTCGGGCGGGCGTTCGGCGGGATTCGCGAGAACGAGACCCGGATGCGCTCGCTCGGTTACAACGTGCCGATCTACAAGCTCGCTGTGTTCAGCATCGCCGGAGCGCTCGCGGGTTACGCCGGGGCGCTGGCCTGTCAGCAGCTCAAGTACTTCTCTCCCGACGGAATGTCGTTCGAGGTCTCGGCGGTTGCGATCGTCGTCATCGTCATCGGCGGCCAGCGCTCGCTCATCGGCGCCGTGCTCGGCGCCGCCGTCTACTACGTGCTGCACGACCAGCTTTCGGGTGCGCTCTCGTCCCACTGGCAGCTCGTCCTCGGGGCGATCTTCGTCCTCGTCGTCTACCTGCTGCCGGGCGGCATCGTCGGGCGGCAGCCGGAAGCTCCGCGCGAGGCTCGCACGATGACCGCCATCCTCGAGCTCGACGCTGTCGGCCGTCGCTACGGCGAGCTGCTCGCGGTCGACGGCGTGACGCTCACCGTCGCTGCAGGGGCGCGGCAGGCGCTCATCGGCCCGAACGGCGCGGGCAAGTCGACGCTGTTCGGCCTGATCTCGGGCACCATCAAGGTGTCGCGCGGACGCATCCGCCTCCACGGCAGGGACATCACGCGTCTCGGCCCTCATCGGCGCACGCGCCTCGGTATGGGCCGGACGTTCCAGCACTCGAGCCTCTTCGACGGCATGACGGCGCGCGAGAACGTCGCCGTCGCCCTGCAGCGCACCCTCGGACGCGCACGCAATGCGATCGTCCCCGCAAGTCGCATGCGCGACGTCGACGCTCGCTCCGACGAGCTGCTCGCGCGGGTCGGGCTGACCGACGAAGAAGGCGTCGAGGCGGCATCGCTTTCCTACGGCCACCGCCGCCAGCTCGAGATCGGCCTCGCCCTCGCCACCGAGCCGACGCTCCTGTTGCTCGACGAGCCGACGGCGGGCATGTCGCGGGACGAGGCCGCGCGGTTCGTCGAGCTGATCGGCGAGCCTCCCGGCCGAGCTCGACGATCGTCATCGTCGAGCACGACATGGACATCGTCTTCGGCCTCGCGGACCGGATCGCGGTGCTCGACGCGGGCAGGCTGCTCGCGAACGGGCCGCCGGACGCAGATCCGCGACTCGGCCGCCGTACAGGAGGCGTACCTCGGCCCGGGCGACCGGATGGACGAGCTGTTTCTCGGAATGAGCCTCCTGCTCGACATCCAGGGCGTCCGCTCGGGGTACGGAGCCGGCGACGTGCTGAAGGACATCGACCTCGGGCTCGCCGAGGGCGAGATCGTCGGCCTGCTCGGGCGCAACGGCGTCGGCAAGACGACGCTCATGAACACGATCGTCGGTCTCGTCCGTCCGCGCGCGGGCTCGTCAAGCTCGACGGCCGGGAGCTCGCGGGTGCACCGGCGCACCAGATCGCGCGAGCGGGCATCGCGATCGTCCCGCAGGGCCGGCGGATCTTCGCTCCGCTGACGGTCGAGGAGAACCTCCAGCTCGCCCTCGGCGCGCCGGGCGGTCGAGCGTGCGCTGGAGCCTCGACGACGTCTACGATGCTGCTTCCACGTTTGCACGAGCGCCGCCGCGCAATCGCGGCGACCAGCTCTCCGGCGGCGAGCAGCAGATGGTCGCGATCGGTCGGGCCCTGCTCGCGAACCCGCGCGTGCTCCTCGTCGACGAGCCGTCCGAGGGCTCGCGCCGCTCATCGTCGATCGGGTGACGGAGACGATCGCAGACCTGCGAGGAACGAGGCCTCTCGGCGATCCTCGTCGAGCAGAACCTGCACGTCGCCGTCGCGCTCGCCGACCACGTTGCGATCATGGACAAGGGCGAGATCGTGCTACCGCGCCGCGACTGCGGACTTCCGACGGGACCGCGCGACCGCGCAGGCGCTGCTCGGCGTCGCGTACGCGTCAGGATTGCGTGCAACCGCAGGCACGCGGATATCCTCCCCGCGTGCCACGCGGCGACAGCGCACAGACCGTCAGGGCGACGCTCGGCCTCGCGGCAGCTGCTCTTCGACGGCGAGATTCGCCCCGGGCGAACGACTCGTCGAGCTCTCGCTCGTCGATCGGATCGGCGTCTCGCGAACGCCGCTGCGGCTGGCGCTGTCGATGCTCGAGCACGAAGGCCTGGTGTCGTCGCTCCCCGGCGGCGGCTACGCCGTGCACGAGTTCACCCTCGCGGAGATCGACGACGCGATCGAGCTTCGCGGCGTGCTCGAAGGCACTGCCGCACGCTTCGGCGCGGAGCGGCTCGAGTCGCTCGGCGAGCTCGGCGAGCTGCGCGAGACGGCTGCCATGATCGACGAGATCGTGCACGCCGAGTCGCCGGAGTCGATGCTCTCGTTCGTCGAGCTCAACGAGACCTTCCACACCCAGCTCGTCGCCCTCGCCAAGAGCGATCCGGTCGCCCGCGCGATCGATCGCGTCAAGGCGCTGCCGTTCGCTTCCCCCGGCGGGGCCCTGGTGGCGTCGCTCGGAGAGCTTCCCGAGTGGCGGGACATCCTCGTGATCGCGCAGCACCAGCATCACTCGCTGATCGAGGCCATCGGCACTCGCCAGGGAGCGCGGGCGGAGGACATCGCGCGCGAGCACGCACGCCTGTCCCGGCACAACCTCGACCTCGTGATCGAGCGTCGCGAGCTCCTCGACCGCCTGCCGGGCCGGCCGCTGCTGAACGTCGGGGACGCCGAGGAGCACCTCGTCGGCTGACCGTCGCCCTCACCCGGTCGTTCGCCAGCCCGACGCATACTCGAGGCGGGCGGCCTTCGAGTACGGCACGGGGCTCACGACGACGCGCACCTCCATCTGCCTGTGCGGCTGCACCGTCGCCTTGCGCGACCCGCCGTCCGGCTCACCCCAGATCACGCGAAGCTCCGTGCCGAGCTCGATCTCGGGATCGACGGTCGCGAGCGACAGCGCATGCCGCTCGTTCGCGCTGTAGCCCGTGAACATCGACAGCCCGACGACGTTCCCGCCGGCGTCGATCACCGAGTCGAAGTTCGACGAGCCGTAGTTCGCATTCGGAATGTCGAAGAACTGGTAGCGACTCGGCCTCCGGGGCGAAGACCGACGCGAAGATGTCGGTCATGTCCTCGTTGTTCCACTCGAGCGTCACCTTCTTGCGCTGCGACTTCGGGTCGACCTGCTCGAGCGACTGTCGGCCGATGAAGTCGTGGTCGAACTTCACCATGTGTCCGTAGCCGAGCTCCCACGGGTTGAGGTAGTAGTCCTCGACGTCGTCCGAGACGAAGCTGCCGGCGAGCGCATTCACGGCCTCGTAGCCATTCGCGGGCAGCCACTCGCGGTACCCGCGGAGCTCCTCGCCGGTGTAGATGGCCGGAAGCGGCGACGGGATCCAGCCCGACTCGAGCGTGTTCGACGAGTATGCGCGCGAGCCGACCGGCTCGAGGCCGAACTCCCTGCCGGCAGCGAGGATCGCGTCCCGCGCTTCGTCGTAGGTCTCGTACGGGCCCCAGAGCTCGAGCCCCGGTGCCCCCGCCATCCCGTGTCGGAGCGTGCGCACCCGCTTCCCCGTCACGTTCATCCAGCCCATGCGGAAGAACGGCACGTCCTCGATCGGGCCGCCGTTGACCTTCTCCAGGACGGCCCACGCGTTCGGCCCCTGGACCTGGAAGCGCCAGAGCTTGCGGGTGACCTGCTTGCCCTGGGGGCGCATCGGCGAGCGCTCGTCCAGCTCGACTGCGACGTCGAACCCACCCGCCTCCGCCTGGTAGCGCAGCCAGTTCGCGGCGGGAGCGCGGCCGACGAACGTGAACTCGTCCTCGGCCTCGTGGAAGAGGATGCCGTCGCCGATTACGAAGCCGGCCGGCGTCGTCGGCACGTACTGCTTCGCCATGTCGACCGGGAAGCTGGCGGTGCTGTTGATCGCGGTACGGGTGATCAGCTCGATCGCACCCGGGCCACGGAGCATGAGGTTGACCATGTGGTGCGACTGGTCGTAGAGGACCGCCGTCTCCCGCCAGGCCCGCTGCTCGCGCCGCCAGTTCGTGAACTCGGCCGCGACGACCGGGTAGACGTAGGCTCCGATCTGCGAGTTGCGGAGAAGGTCGACGGGGTCGGTGGTGTCGAGGATCTGCTGCAGGTTCGTCGGCGTCATGGCTCCTCCGTGCTGGTGGTCTCATCCGGGATTGGCGGCGGCGTGGCATACGTGAACCAGCTGTCCGGCATCGTGGTTCCCCACGCCTGGCCGCGCATACGCTCCTCGCGCGTCCACGTCACCGGCGGCCAGTCGGGCGCCAGGATCAGACGCCCGTCGGTGATCACCTCGATGCGGTTGCCGCCGGGCTCGAACGCGTAGAGGAAGAACGTCTGCTGGACGGCATGCTTCGCCGGCCCCACCTCGATGCGCACTCCCGCATCGAGGAAGACGTCCGCGGCACGCAGAACGTACTCGCGTGCGTCGACGGCGAATGCGACATGGTGCAGCCTCCCGCGCATCCCGTCCGGATCGATCCGGCCGTAGGCGAGATCGTACGACTTCGGTGTCACGTGGAGCCACGAGCCGAGCTGGCGCCCGTCGTCGTCGAGCACCTGCTCGCTGATGCGGAAGCCGAGCGTCTCGATCATGAACGCGCTGTTGTCGTCCATCTCGCGGCACCAGACGTTCACGTGGTCGAGACGTCGCACGGCGGCCCCACGCGTCGCCATCCGCTGCGGCTGGTTCTTCAGTGCCGGGACCTCGTCGCCCGCGGGCACGTGGTACTCGCTCTCGAAGTAGATCTCCATCAGATGCCCGTCGGGGTCGGTGAAGCGATACGTCCGACCGTGGCCGGCAGCGCCGTCCACCCAGCCGAGCCCGGCGTTCGACGCCTCGACGGCCGCGACACGCCGATCGAGGGCGGCGGCGCTCGTCGTCCGCCAGGCGATTGCACCGACGCCTGGTTGCTCCGCCGCCGTCAGCTGCAGCGACGCGCGCTCGTAGTCCCCCCACGCACGGAGGTAGATCGAGCCGTCGCCGCGTGCAACCTCGTCGAGGCCGAGCACCGAGACGAAGAAGTCGCGGCTTGCCTCGAGAGTCGGCGTGAGCAACTCGACCCGTCCAAGGTGCGCGACGTCGCGGACCGGCTCCGCGGGCCGGGAGTCGCTCCCTGTCCGGCGGGCTGCGGGGCTCGACGCATTCGAGCGATTCGATCCTCCTGCCACGTCCGCGCGGATCATTGCACACAATTCGACCCATCCTCCTGCGCCAATCGTCGGCGGTGCCGATTGCTGGCGCAGTGGGCCTTGCGTTTTGCGCGCAACCCGGGATGACCATTATGGTCCAGCCGTTCTCTCGACTCAGGAGCAGGCCGTGCCCGCGCAGACGTCCTCCAGCTCGTTTCCGCGATCCTGCGCTCTCGGCGGCGAGCGCGTGGCGGTCATCGGGCTCGGCGAGGCAGGCGCGGCGATCGCCCGCGATCTCGCCGGCGCGGGGTGCGACCTGCGCGCGTGGGACGCGGATCCCACGCGCCGCCCGGAGGGGATCGGTATCGCTGACGGGATCCCTGACGCGGTCCACGGCGCCGCGCTCGTGCTGAGCCTCGTCTCCGCCGCGGGCGCCCGCGAGGTCGTCTCGGAGGCCGCCGCCGCCATCTTGCCGGGCGCGGTCTTCGCCGACCTGAACACCAGCAGCGCGGCGCTGAAGCACGAGCTCGCGGCATCCATCGAGGCGGCGGGCGCGCTGTTCGCGGACGTCGCGGTGATGGCGCCCGTGCCCGGCCTCGGCCTTCGCGTCCCGCTGATCGCTTCGGGCGCCGGCGCAACGCGATTCGCCGAGCTCGTCCGGCCGCTCGGTGCGCAGGTCGAGCTGCTGCCGGGCGGCCCGGGAGCCGCCGCAGCACGGAAGCTCCTTCGCTCCGTGTTCATGAAGGGCCTGGCGGCGGCGCTGCTCGAGGGCGATGCGGCCGCGCGGGCGGCGGGATGCGCGGAGTGGTTCCGCGCCGACGTCGCCGAGACGCTGGCGGCCGCGGACGGCGCGCTCGTCGAGCGGCTGCTCGAGGGAAGCCGGGCGCACTCCGCCCGGCGCGTGCACGAGCTCGAGGCGGCAGCCGAGCTCCTGCGCGAGCTCGGCGTCACCCCACATGTGACAGAGGCCGCCGAGGCGGTGCTGAGGGAGGTCGCCGATGGCTGACGACGTCTCCCCCGAGGTCTCCGGACGTGCCCGCGAGCTGCTGCAGGGTGCGTTCGATACCCATATCCACATCGCACCCGACGTCGTCCCGCGGCGCGTCGACGACCTGTCGCTCGCCCACCGCTTCGCAGCGCTCGGTCTCGGCGGGTTCCTGCTCAAGTCCCACTACACGTCCACCGCCGAGCGTGCAGCTGTCGTCGGGGCGGCGGTTCCGGACGTGCGCGTTCTCGGGGCGATCACTCTCAACCGCGCGGTGGGCGGCATGAACGCCGTTGCGGTCGAGATCGCCGCGCGCGAGGGTGCACGCACCGTCTGGTTCCCGACGGTCGACTCCGTGAACGAGAGCGGCGAGGAGACGAAGTTCGCTCCGGGCGCGACAGTGCCGGTCTGGATGGCGTTGCAACGCGAGCTACGGGACGCCGGAGTGGACATCGAGCCGGTTCCGGTCGTCGACGGCGACGGAACGGTGCTGCCCGAGACACGCGCGGTGCTGCAGGTGATCGCACGCCACGGGCTGCTGCTGGCAACGGGTCACCTGGCGCGCGACGAGATCTTCAGCGTCGTCGACGCGGCGCTGGACGAAGGCGTGCGTGAGATCGTGATCACGCACCCTGACTTCCCCTCGCAGAGCCTTTCCGTCGACGACCAGCGGGCCCTCACCGAGCGAGGGGCGCTGCTCGAACGCTGCTTCACGACGCCGCACACCGGCAAGACGACCTGGGAGCGCATTTTCGACGCCATCCGTGCCACGGGGGCGGAGCACTCCGTGCTGTCGACCGACCTCGGGCAGACGGCGAACCCGCCCGTCGAGGACGGCCTCGGCCTCATGGTCGACCGTTTGCTCGCGGCCGGGTTCGACGAGGAAGAGGTACATGTCATGGCTGTGCGAAACACACGGCGCGTCGCGGGTGTGGAGACGTGAGCCGGCGATTGCTCGTGATCGGCGCGCACTCGGCTGACTTCGTCTGGCGTGCCGCAGGCGCGGTCGCCGTCACGACGTCCGGGGGAGGTGTAGCGCGCGTCATCGCGCTTTCGTACGGGGAGCGCGGTGAGTCCGGTGAGTTGTGGAAGGAGCCGGGACAGACGGTCGAGCGCGTCAAGGAGATCCGGCATGCCGAGGCGGAGCGCGCGGCCGCCGCGCTCGGGGCCGAGTTCCGCTGCCTCGACCTCGGCGACTATCCGCTGGAGATCGATGCAGCAGGGCTCGAGCGTATTGCAGACGAGATCCGCGAGTTCGCCCCGGACGTGCTCGTCACGCACACCACCATCGATCCATTCAATCCCGACCACGGGGTCGCAGGGGCGGCCGTCGAACGGGCCCGGTCGCTCGCCGCCGGCGCGGGCGTTCCGAGCGCGTTCGCAACCGTGACGCCGCCGGAGCTCTTCCTGTTCGAGCCACACCAGCCCGAGCTGTGCGGCTTCGTGCCCACGACCTTCGTCGACATCACCGCTGTGCACGACAGGAAGGTCGCAGCGATGGCGGAGATGAAAGCGCAGGGATACCTGCAGACGTACTACACCGAACGTGCCGCCCACCGCGGGAACCATGCCCGCCGCGCGTCGGGCCGCGGCGAGATCCGGCAGGCGGAAGCCTTCCAGCGTGTGATCCCGCAGGTGGTGGCGGCGCTGTGAACGTATGGACGGAGCTCGCAGCCCTCGGCTCGGCCACTGTCTACGAGGCGGCAGGACGTGACGGCCTCGTCGACGCCTCCTTCGTGCAGGTCGTGCCCGGATCTCGCGCCGCCGGCCCGGCCCGGACCGTGCGCTGCGGCCAGGACGACAACCTGATGGTGCACGCCGTCATGGATTCCGTCGAGCCGGGCGACGTCCTCGTCCTGACGATGCCCGAGCCGCGGCCTGTGGCGCTCGTCGGTGAGCTGCTCGCGACGCAGGCTGCCCGTCGCGGCGCCGCAGCCGTGCTCGTAGACGCGTCCGTCCGGGACGTCGAAGAGTTGCGGGAGCTGGGGCTTCCGATCTGGGCGCGGTGGGTGCGCATCCGCGGCGCCACGAAGACCACTCCCGGCACGATCGGCGCATCGGTCGAGTTGGGGTCGTGCACCGTCAACCACGGGGACGCTGTCGTACTCGACGCGGACGGCGTGGCCGTCGTCGGTCGGTCGCGCATCGACGAGGTGCTCGCCGCGTCGAGGTCGCGGGCCGAGAAGGAGCAGCAGAAGCGCGCCGCGCTCGAGGCGGGCGCTCTGTCCTATGACCTCGACGGCTTGCGCGCGCGCGTCGAGACCGACGGATAGTCGATCCGCGGAGGAACCCCTGCGCCGCGTGTCACGACTCGGAGCTCGCGCCGTTCGCCGTTTGGCGGGAGGAGGCGGTGCGCGATGGCGGCCGCTTCGATCCGGTTCGGCGCATCGAGCTTGCGCAGGATGTGCGAGACGTGCACGCTTGCGGTCTTGGCGCTGATCACGAGCGTGGCGGCGATCTCGCGGTTGGTCAGGCCGCGGGCGACGAGCGTCAGCACTTCTGCCTCGCGCGGCGTGAGCCCGAGGGGCGCTTCGAGGTCTTGCGTCGCGTGGTGTGGGCCTGCCTCCGGTGGCGTCAGATCGAGCCGCGCCCGCTCGGCAAGCAGCTCGAGCTCGTGCAGCAGGGGCTGCGCTCCGATCCGGGCCGCGACGGCGTGGGCGTCTCTGAGCGTCGCGCTCGCCTCGGCGCGGGGCGCGCCGGCGGAGACGAGCGCCTCGGCCTGGCGCCAGCGGCAGTAGGCCGCGAGCGGCGGGCGCTCGAGGTGCTCCCAGGCCGCTGCGGCCTCCGACCACGACTCGGGCCGTGCGACGCCGCTGGTGCGTTCGTACTCGGCCTCCGCCAGCGCGAGCCAGCCGTCCGTGTTCGGCGTGATCGCCTGAGGCCTCCTCCGTAGCACGTCGAGCGGCGGCGATGAGCTTCCGTGCACCGGCGAGCCACGTCGCGGGCGGCGTTCTCGTCGCGGCGGGCGCGTGCGAGCGCTGCCAGTTCCGCCTGTGCACGTAGTCCCTTGGCGCAAAACCAGACGCGCAGTCTGAGCGGCCTCCCGGGGGCTCGCCATCGCCAGTCCATCGCGCACGGCCGCGTCGGCGTCTAGTCCAGCGGCGCTCCCAGAGGGCGAGGTCCGCGAGATAGGCGTCGTAGAGGCCGAGGACGTGGTCCTCGCGCAGGGTCGCGCGCGCGGCCTCGAGGTGCGCGCGCGCAGCCTCGAGCTCGCCGCGGCCGATCTCGACGCCGGCGCGAATCGTGAGCAGCCAGTAGGGGAAGCTCGAGGTGATGCCGCGGAGGGCGGCGGCGCTGAGCCTGTCGGCCTCGTCCCAATCGCCGATCGCGACCAGTGTCTCGATCTGGTTCGCGACGAGCAGAGGGCTGTCGATCCCGTACCGGCGCACCTCCTCGAGCCCTTCCTGCCCCAGTCGCACGGACTCTCGGAGCCGTCCCAGCATCGTCAGCACGTCGGTGAGATGGACCCATGCTCGCTCCAGGCCGAGGTGGTCGCCGATTTCCTCGGCGAGCTGCAGGGCCTGACGAAGATCGGCGAGCCCCTCCTCGCTGCGGCCGAGGTAGGCGAGGTCGGAGCCGCGCACCGTGAGCGCCCGGACCTCCGCCTCGCGTGCGCCGACAACCCGAGCGAGCGCGAGCGCCTGTTCGCAGATCGGCAACGACTCCGCGCGGCGCCAGGCCACCCCCAACGCCCCCGCGAGTGACCCCAGCGCATACGCCCGCTCCGGTGAGGGCGGCTCCGCCGGCACGAGCTCGACCGCGCGTTCGACCGCGGCGAGGCAAGCGTCTTCGCTGCCGGTCTGCTCGAGGTACTCGCCGAGGCGCACATGGAGGAGGGCCGCACGGTGCGGGTCGCCCTCGCCGACGAGCTCGATCGCTCGCCGGCCGAGCTCGACCGCGCGTGCGGCGGCACCGATTTGGCTGGCGAGCTCTGCCGTCCGGGTGCAGAGCTCGGCGAGGTCGAGCCCGGTCAGCTCGGCGGCGTCCGGCACCGCGTGCCAGAGGTCGAGCGCCCGCTCGAGGTGCGCGAGCGCCTCGGCGAGTCCGAAGACGGCCTCCGCTTCGCGTGCCGCCTCGACCGACGCGACCAGCGCGTCGGTGCTGCGACCCGCCGCCTCCCAGTGCGGAGCGAGCTCCGCCGCCGACGCGGCTCCGCTGCGCGCGAGCTCTTCGGCCAGCTTCGCGTGTAGCTCCTCGCGCTCACCGGGCAGGATCGTCGCGTAGATCGCCTCCGCCAGGAGCGCGTGGCGGAAGCGGAAGCTGCCGGTCGTCTGGTCGGCGACGAGGACGCCGTGCTCGACTGCCCGGCGCAGCGACTCGCGTACGTCACGTTCCGGAAGCGCCGTGACCGCGCCGAGCAGCGGGTACGCGACGTCCCGTCCGGCGGCCGCCGCTGCACGCAGAAGACCTTGCGTCCGGCGGTCGAGTCTGGCCACGCGTTGCAGCAGGAGCTCGCTCAGGCCGTGCGGAAGCTCCCCGCTCGGCTCGCCGGCGGCGGCGAGAAGCTCCTCGGCGAAGAAGGGGTTGCCCTCGGCGCGGGCGACGATCTCGTTCGTCAGCTTCGCCGGCAGCGATCCGTCCGTACGGGCCGCGAGCAGCGCCGACAACTCGTCGTGTTGCAGCGGCCCGAGGCCGAGCAGGAGCGCCGATCCCGAACGCCGGACGCGATCCGCCAAGCGGCGCATGCGCTCCGCCGAGGACGGCTCGTCGGCGCGGTAGGTGGCGAGCAGCAAGACCGCCCGGCTGTCGAGGTTGTGCGCGAGGAAGACGGTGAGATCGAGCGTCGAGGTATCCGCCCAGTGCAGGTCCTCGAGCACGAGCAGCACCGGTGCGGCGGCCGCTCTGTCGGTGAGCAGCGCGAGCGTGTTCTCGAAGACCTGCAGCTGCGAGCCGGCCCTCGGCTCGTCGACCGGCCGAGGCTCCCCGAGCGGACGAAGGGCCTCGAGGAACGGCTGATACGGCAGCTCCGCGCCGACGAAGTCGATCGCGCGCCCGAGCAGGATCTCGAACCCGGCTGTGCGGGCGCGTCCCGCGAGCTCGGAGGCGAGCCGGCTCTTGCCGATGCCGGCTTCCCCGGAGACGAGGATGGTCGCACCGCTTCCGGCTCGGGTCGCATCGACAGCGCGCTCGAGCTCCCCGAGCTCGCGTACACGTCCGACGAAGACCTCGCTCGCGCGAGCCATCACTTCGGCCAGTATCGCGCACTCCCACGCGCAGCTCGTCGGTGCGGCGTAAGGACCCGACCCACCGAAGATACGCATGCCGGGGGCAGAAGATAAGGCGCTCCGCCCGATGCGCTCGCGCTCGTCGACAGCGACGATCCGATCGAGGCGATGCGCACTGAGCACAGACGCGGACTCGCCGCCCGCCAGGACTGGACGCGACGCGCCAAGGAGGTCCACGATGACGAGAAGACACACAACGATGCCGCGCTTCGTAGCGCTGGTCGGCGTACTCGCGTTCCTCGCCTTCTCGCCTACCGTCGGCGCTTCGCCGGCCGGGCAGAGCGGCAACTTCCCGGCCCGCATCGACTTGCCCAACGGGTTCTTCCCGGAGGGCATCGAGAGCGGGCGCGGCACGTCGTTCTTCGTCGGTTCCATGTCGGACGGGGCGATCTGGCGAGGCGACCTTCGAACCGGGTCGGGCAGCGTGCTCGCGCCCGGCGCGCCCGGTCGCGCATCCGCCGGGATCGCCTACGAGGCCGGCCGAGACCGGATCTGGGTCGCAGGCGTCGGGCCGCCCCTCAACGGGAGCGGCGACGTGCGCGTCTACGACGCCTCGAGCGGCGCACTGCTCGCGACCTATCAGCCGCCCGGAGTGGGGCTCTTGAACGACGTCGCGGTCACCCGGACCGCGGTCTACGTGACCGACTCGGGCTTCCCGCAGCTGGTCGTCATCCCCCTGGCACGGGACGGCGCGCTCCCGCCGCCTACGGCGGCGAGCATCCTGCCGGTCGGCGGCGACATGCTCCAGACCCCTGGCTTCAACCTGAACGGGATCGTGGCCGAGGACGGCGTCCTGCTCGTGGCGCAGTCCTCGACGGGCAAGCTCTTCCGCGTCGACCCGGCCACCGGCGTCGCCGCCGAGCTCGACCTCGGCGGAGTCAACCTCGGCTACCCGGACGGGCTCGAGCTGCTCGGACACACGCTCTACGTGGTCCGCCCGTTCCAGAACCGGGTCACCGTGGTCTCGCTCGGAGCGCACCTGACCGGCGGCGTCGTGCTCGGCGACCTGATCGACCCGAGCTTCGACATCCCCTCGACCGCGACGGTCGCCGCGGGCCGACTGTGGGCGGTCAACCTCCGTTTCACGACGCCGCCGGAGCCGACCACGCCCTACTGGATCACGCAGCTGCCACTCCGGCCGTAGTCCGGACGCTTCGGCTCGAAAGGCGCTCGTAAGCACCCCTTCGACACGACGAACGACGAGGAGGCGAGAGAGATGACAGCAGTCGCACCGCCCAGGAAAGAACAGGAGCTGACCGGTCGGATGAAGACGCACACGGTGCGAGGCGGCGGCGGCCTGCGGCTGCACGTGCGCGAGTGGGGCAAGGCGGACGGGCCGCCGATCCTGTTCGTTCACGGCTGGTCGCAGAACCACCTCTGCTGGGTGAAGCAGTACGAGAGCGCGCTCGCCGACGAGTTCCGGCTCGTGGCCTACGACCTCCGCGGCCACGGCATGTCCGAGGCGCCGCTCGAGCCCGAGCACTACACCGACGACAGACTCTGGGCCGACGACCTGGCCGCGATCGTCGAGGAGCTGCACCTCGACCGGGCCGTCCTCGTCGGCTGGTCGTACGGCGCCTTCGTCATCTGCGACTACCTGCGCGCCCACGGCCAGGAGCGAGTCGCCGCGATCAACTTCGTCGAGGGCACCGTCAAGCTGGGCGAAGCCGCCTTCGGCACGCTGATCGGCCCCGGCTTCCTCGACCACTTCGTCGCCGCCACGGCCGACGACCTGCCGACCAACATCCAGGCCATGCGCTCCTTCGTGCGGGCATGCCTCGTCAAGCCGGTGCCCGACGACGAAATCGAGACAGCGGTCTGCTGGAACATCGTCGTACCGGCCGCGATCCGCGCCAACCTCGCCGCCCGCGAGCTCGACTGCGACGACGTGCTGCGCGCGACTCGAGATGCCGCTGCTCGTCACCCAGGGACGGGCGGACACCGTCGTTCTCCCGGCCATGGCCGAGCACGTCCTCGCCACCTGCCCGACCGCCGAAGCGTCCTGGTACGACCGCGTCGGCCACGTACCGCACCTCGAGGAGCCCGAACGCTTCAACCGCGAGCTCGCAGCGCTGACGCGCCGCGTCGCAGGGCTCGGAGCATGACGAGTGAGGGCGCGTGGCGCGGGCTCAGCCGGAGGCGGTTCCGGGGCGGTGGGCACCGGCGTGGGCGCCGTCGACTGTGGTGCGGTGCCTGACTTCAGATCGGGATAGTCGCTTCAATTTGTAAACTAATGGACATCACCCCCTCCCCGAAGGAGACCGGATGTCCGTCCTGGAAGAGGTCCTCGCCGCGAACGCCGAGTACGCGCGCACGTTTGGTGCCAAGAGCGAACTGACGCTTCCCCCTGCGCGACGGTTCGCGATTCTCACCTGCATGGACGCCCGCCTCGACCCCGCGAAGTACGCGGGTCTCAGCGAAGGCGACGCCCATGTCATCCGTAACGCAGGAGGCCGGGCGAGCGATGACGCGATCCGATCTCTCGTGATCTCGTACAAGCTTCTCGGCACCGCCGAGTGGTTCGTGATCCACCATTCCGACTGCGGGATGGAGTTTTTCACGAACGAGGTCATGGCCGGACTGCTCGAGCAGAGCCTCGAGACCGCAGAGCTCGGGGAGGATGGCTTCCATGACGTCGGCGCTGGGCCCGGCTCCAGCGAGGGACGCAGCATCGACTGGCTCACCATTGCCGACCGCGAGCAGAGCGTCGTCGAGGACGTCCGCCGCATCCGCAATCACCCGCTATGCACCAACGAGTGAACCGGCAGGTCAGACTGAAGTCGAGGCCGTCCGGCATTCCCCAGGCGGAGCACTTCGAGATCGTCGAGGTGCCTGTGCCGGACCCGTCGGATGGCCAGGTTCTGGTGCGCAACATCTACCTGTCGGTGGATCCCGCGATGCGCGGTTGGGTCAGCGCGGTCGCCAACTACTCCGAGCCCGTAGCGCTCGGTGCGGTCATGCGCTCGGGTGCAGTCGGCCGCGTCGAAGAGTCTCGAAGTGCCGACTTTCACGTAGGTGACTGCGTGCTTGGCATGTTCGGCTGGCAGGACTTCGCTGTCGTGGCCGCCGGGGCGATCGAGCGCAAGGTCGAGGGCACGGGTTTGCCGATCTCCACATCGCTTGGCGTCCTCGGCCTCAATGGTCTGACGGCCTATTTCGCCTTGCTCGAGGTCGGTCAGCCCAGGGCGGGCGAGACCGTGGTCGTATCGACCGCAGCGGGAGCGGTCGGGTCATGCGTGGGTCAAATCGCCAAGATCAAGGGGTGCCGCACCGTCGGCATTGCCGGTGGACCCGACAAGGTGCGTATGTGTCGCGAGGACTTCCGCTACGACTCTGCGGTGGATTACAAGGCTGACGATCTCGAGGCAGCACTCGCTGTCGCCTGCCCGGAAGGCGTTGACGTCTACTTCGACAACACGGCCGGCTCGATCAGCGATTCCATCATGCGGCGTCTCAATGTCGGAGCACGGGTGGTCATCTGCGGCACGGCATCGATCGCGAGCTGGGACCCGCCACCACAGGGACCGCGGGTCGAACGTCATCTTCTCGTCAAACGCGCGCGAATGCAGGGCTTTCTGATCTTTGACCATGTCCGGCGTCATCCCGAGGCACTGCGGGAACTCGAGAACTGGGTGCGCAACGGACAGATCCGCTATCGAGAGGACATCCTCGATGGACTCGAGCAGGCACCGGGTTCGATCGCGGGGCTGTACCGCGGCGAGAATCTCGGCAAGTGTCTGATTCGGATCGCTCCGAATGTCCCCGGCTACTCGTAGCCTCCCCGTCGGGCGACATTCCGGCACGCTGGCGCATGCCAGTGACTCGCTTGCGTGCTTATCTGCCCGCTTCGCCGGACCAGTAGTCCACGCCGCTCGCTCGATGAACGATCAGATTGTCGTCGGAGTTGCCTGGCCAGACGGCGATCTTGTCGCTGTCCGGGTAGATGGTCACCGCCGGATTCGTCACGGTCGAGTACATCAGGATGCGCACCGTCTCAGCGGTGTCGTTTTGAATCGCGTGCGCGCCTGCAGGACCGGATGGAAAGCAGACGACGTCCCAGGTTTCGAGTTCGTCGCTTCCCTCTGGGTGACGGAGAGTCGGCCGCCCGCTGAGAACGAGGAGCCACTCTTCTTCACCGTACTCGTAGTGGTACGGACAGATCGACTGTCCCGGCGGGAGTTCGTAGACGCTAGCTCCGAGCTGTCGCGCGTTGAGACGCTTGCCGAACCTGAACATGCCGGCACGGAAGCCCTCGGGATCGTCGTCGTCGTATTCGAAAACCGGCTCGCCGATGTTCACACGTTGCATCTCGACGCGAGCATAACCGCGCCGGGGTCATGCTCGGGTGACTGTGGGAACCGCTCCCGGTTGGTTGCAGGCATTCATGTCCTCGCCTTCGCGATCACATTCGAAGGACGAATCGAGATCAACGATCAGTCGAGCCTGAAGATCTCCACGAGGCGAGGAGGGCCCTCGTTCGGCACGCGGTCCTCGAGGAGCTCGGCCATCGCGTCTTGCCAACGTGCCGAGACGTCCTGTTCCGCCATGAAGCGGGCTGCGGCCTCCAGATCGTCGGATTCGAAGTAGCCGAACATCTCGTTGCCGTTGCGGAAAATGGTGTAGTTCCGGATGCCTGCCTGGCTGAGCGCAGCGAGCATCTCCGGCCAGACTGCTCGATGCGCCTCGAGGTACTCCTCCATCCGTTCAGGGCGGACGTGGAGGACGAATGCACTGCGCTCGGTCATGGTCTCTCCCTCGCCATGGCGACGGGCATCGCGACGATAAGCGCCTCAGTTGTGCTCATACGCGCTCTCGACCGACGAGATGCCGCGGTCGCGACTCCGCGAGGCGGCGTATCCGCCCTCGCGGAAAGCTACGACGGGATCGGCGTCCACGCCGGCGTCTGCACGGACGCGGGCCAGGATCGGCCGGACGTCTGTCTCGTATGCGTCGAGCAGGATGCGGTGTGCGCCGAGCACGTCTCCCTCCGCCTGCGACGCGGCGAGCGCGTCCTCGTCGACCAGGAGGGCCTTCGCGTACGCGGTCTGGATGTTCATGACCGACTGAATCATCGCGTCGATCTTTCCCTCGACATTGTGCGACTGGTCGATCATGAACGCCACGCTCGCGGTGTCAGCACCTCGTGCGATCTCCCGCATGATCCGGAAGAGCTCGAACGGGTCGATCGACCCGACGATCAGGTCGTCGTCGGCGTACTTTCGGTTGTTGAAGTGGAATCCGCCCAGAAGCCCTTCCGCGAGAAGCAGCGCGACGATCTGCTCGACGTTCGTCCCGATCGGGTGATGCCCCGTGTCAACCAGCACCTTCGCCCGGGAGCCGAGACGTCGGCAGACGAGCGCGGCTGTCCCCCAGTCCGGGAGATCGGTGCTGTAGAAGCCAGGTTCGAAGAACTTGTACTCCACGAGAAGAGTCATTCCGTCGGGGAGCTCGGCGTAGAGCTGTTCGAGCCCTTCGATCAGGCGTGAGAACCTCGACCCGAGGTCGTCCTGGCCAGGGTAGTTGGTGCCGTCGGCGAGCCAGAGGCTCAGGGTGGTCGAGCCGACCTCTTGCGCGATCGCAACGCACTCGTGGCAGTGCTCGAGCGCCCGCGCGCGAACCCCGGCGTCCGGGTTGCAGAGGCTCCCGAGCCGGTACTCGTCCGACCCGAACAGGTTCGGGTTGATCGCGCCCAGCCTGATGCCCTCCTCTTCGCCGTAGCGTCTCAGTGACGCGTAGTCCTCGACCGCATCCCACGGGATGTGCAATGCGACTGACGGACAGCAGCCCGTCAGTCGGTGTACGAGCGCAGCATCCGCGATGCGCTCGTACACCGTCCTCGCGGCGCCCGGCCACGGGTAGACGTGGAATCGCGTCCCGGAGTTGCCATACCCCCATGAGGGTGTCTCGATCTCGAGGGCGGCGAGTCTCGTGCGTACGTCGTGTTCGTCCATTGCTCGAGTTTGACTGATACGTCGGTTACGAGTCCGCTTTCGATTTCTCGAGATTCGACAGAGCGGAGCGGGTATTGACTTCCGCAAGCAGGAGGCTTAATCTCGCCTGATCGGCGACGCGGTCGACCTCACCACCTTTTCGCAGACCGAGCGCATGCAGCACGTGTTGCGCTTGCTCGAGACTCGCGATTACGTTCAGGTTGCGGAACTTTCGCAAGCGTTTGCCGTATCCGAGGTCACGGTCAGGAGCGACCTCGGACAGCTGGCGCGTCAGGGGCTTGTGGCTCGGATCAGGGGCGGGGCGCGGGCCCTGCAGCACGGCCACTCCGAGGTCGGCTTCGATCTGCGGATACGCCTCGAGGTCGAGGCGAAGCGTGCGATCGCCAGGGCAGCAGCCGAGATGGTGGACGAGGGCTGAGGCCGTCGCGCTGGACGCGAGCACGACCGCCTACTACCTCGCGCTGGAGCTGTGCTCCAAGCGCGAGCTCGTTGTAGTCACCAACGGCCTGCTGGTCGCGACCGCGCTCGCGGACGCTCCGGGGATCACTGTCCTGCTCACGGGTGGTGTCCTGCGCCTGTCGGCGATGTCGCTCGTGGGCGACCTCGGTACCGACGTGCTCCGCACGACTCGCATCAACAAGGGATTTCTCGGTGCGCGCGGGCTCAGCCTCTCCCGCGGCCTGATGGATCTCAACCCGGACGAGGTCCGAATCAAGCAGGAGATGGCTGATGCGTGTGACCAGGTGTACGGGATCGTCGACGGGACGAAGTGGCATCGCAGCGCCCTCCTTGCGTTTGTGCCCGTCGAGGAGCTCGCCGGAATCATCACCGACTCGAGCGCGCCGGGTTCCGAGGTCGACGCGTGGCGTGCGGCAGGGGTCGACGTGCTGACCGTCGACCCCGGCCCGCGAGAGGCACCGCCGGTCCGCCCTCGCGACCTTCGACGGGCGTCGACGACAGACACGGCGGCCGCCTGATGGCGATGCTGTTCGCAAGCACCGCTGCACGGAGACGAAATCGCCGCGCTCAGGACGATCTGGGCTCATCGTCGACTCGCCGCCACCCGAGGTGAGGACGTGAGCAAGCTCGCCGGTCCGCTCGCCGGGATCCCTGTCCCGACCGATCGCTGGGACGCATCCGCCGCAAGCGGTCTCGACACCCTGGACGCGCTGGTCTACCGCTCGAACCTCTTGGGCGCCGACCGATCCGTGGCCAACCAGGGCGGTGGGAACACGTCCGCGAAGGGCGTGATGGTCGACCATATCGGCCGGGAGCGGCGCGTCCTGTGGGTCAAGGGATCAGGCACCGACCTCGCGACGATTACGCGCCGCGGAATCGCCGCACTGCGGCTGGACGAGGTCGAGCCGCTCCGACCGCGAGAGACCATGGACGACGCGATGATGGTCGAACACCTGAGGCGCTGCGCACTGGATCCGGACCAGCCACGTGCCTCCATCGAGACGCTCTTGCATGCGTTCGTGAACGCAGCTCATGTGGATCACACGCATCCCGATGGAGTCATCGCATTGACCTCGTCTCCCGACGGCCGTTCGCTCGCCGAGGAAGCGTTCGGCGACGAAGCCGTCTGGCTCGACTACGAACGCCCAGGCTTCGCCATGTCGAAGCGGATCGCCGAGTTGCTCGACGCGAATCCGTCTGCGCGCGCCGTGCTGCTCGAGCGTCACGGCCTCGTCACGTGGGGGGCGACGGCGGAGGAGGCCTACAAGAGCACCATCGAGTTCGTCACGAGAGCTGCCGAGATGGTCGGCAAAGCAGGAGCCGGCCGGTTCGGTCTCGGCGGTCAGGCGAGCGTGGAGCTCGGGGAGAGCGAGTGCCTCGCCCTCCTGGCGCAGACACTTCCTGCGCTCCGCGGCTCGCTCCTCGCCGACACGGACGGCGTCGTGCTCGAGGTCGACCGCAGCCCCGCGGCACTGGCCTTCGCCTCGTCTAGACATGCTCCCGTTGTCAGCCAGATCGGGGCGCCCTGTCCCGACCATCTGATCAACACGAAGCACAAGCCCCTCTTCGTCGCGTTCGACCCAGCGACTGACGGCGCCGCCGAGCTCATCGCCTCCCTTCGACACGGCGTCGACGAGTACAGCACCTGGTATCGCGCCTACTACGCGGATCATCTCGACGACGAGACAAGCCAGTTCGCAATGGATCCAGCAGGACCGCGGGTCACCGTCATCCCGGGTGTCGGCATCGTGACGAGTGGGCTCGACGCCGCGAAGGCCAGGACCGCGCGCGATCTCTACCACCGCGCCATCGCCGTCCAGGACGCCGCCGACGCGATCGGCGGGTTCCGTTCTCTCAGCGAGGAGGAGGCGTTCGCGATCGAGTACTGGCCGCTCGAGCGCTACAAGCTCGCCCAGGCACCACCGCGCGGTGAGCTCGCAGGCCGCATCGCGGTGATAACAGGCGGGGCCAGCGGCATCGGGCGAGCAGCCGCGCGGCTGCTCGCCTCACGCGGAGCGCAGGTCGTCGTCGCGGACCTGAACGGCGAAGGAGCCCGCGAGGTTGCGGACGAACTCGTGACCACGCACGGGCTTCGGCGCGCCCTCGCGGTGCAGGTAGATGTCACCAGCGAGGGCGACGTCGAGGAGATGGTTCGCCAGACAGTCCTCGCGTACGGGGGTCTGGACTTCCTCATCGCGTCGGCCGGGCTCGCGACGAGCGCATCGGTGACCGAGACAACCCTGGCCGACTGGGAACTCAGCTACGCGGTGCTCGCCCGCGGCTACTTCCTCGCCGCGCGCGAGGCGTTCCGCGTCCTGATCGAGCAGGGCCGCGGCGGCTCGATCGTCTTCGTCGGATCGAAGAACGCACTTGTCGCAGGGTCGAATGCCGCCGCGTACTCCTCGGCGAAAGCGGCGGCCCTGCACCTCGGACGGTGCCTCGCCGAGGAAGGCGGCCCACACGGGATCCGCGTCAACACGGTCAACCCAGACGCAGTGATCCAAGGGTCGAGCATCTGGTCGACCGACTGGAAGGCAGAGCGTGCCAGCACGTACGGCGTCCGCGAGGACGAGCTGCAGACCTACTACCAGGGCCGGACGAAGCTCGGAGTCGCCGTGCTGCCCGAGGATGTCGCAGAGGCGATTGCATTCCTCGTCGGTCCCCGGTCCAACAAATCGACAGGAAATGTCGTCAACGTCGACGGCGGCGTGACCGCCGCGTATCCCCGGTAGTGCGAAGGAGGCGCACCATCCACCGGTCCGTTCCCCTGACTCCGACGCGAAAGGAACCATCCATGCACAAGCACAGGTGGGCGGTCTTCGCCGCAGCGTTCCTCGTCGCAGGCGTGGCCGTAGCAGCCGCGCTCGCCGGCTCGAGCCGCTCGACGACAGGCAAGACGTACTACTTCATCCCGAAGGACACGCTCAACCCATACGAGGTGATCGCGGACCGCGGTGGCAAGATCGCCCTCACCGAGCTCGGCGACACCCAGGTCGTCCAGTCGGGGACGGAGGACACCGCGGCGGCGCAGCAGCCGGCGGTCCAGGCGGCGATCCAGGCGCGTGCGGCGGGCATCGTGATCGCAGGCAACGATCCGGACGCGCTGTGCCCGGCGCTCAAGCAGGCTCAGGCGGCCGGGACACACGTCATCGCGTTCGACTCGGACGTGAGCTGCCGCGAACTGTTCATCAACCAGGCCGACACCGAGACGATCGGCCGTAGTCAGATCGCCCTGCTCGCGAAGCTGATGGGCTACAAGGGCGAGTTCGCCATCCTGTCCGCGGCTTCCACCGCCACGAACCAGAACGCGTGGATCAAGTACATGAAGTCGGAGCTGAAGAAGCCGCGCTACAAGGACATGAAGCTCGTCAAGATCTACTACGGGAACGACAACCCGGCGCAGTCGAGGCAGGCGACGGTCGCGATGCTGCAGGCGTACCCGAACCTGAAGGGGATCGAGTCGCCGACGACAGTCGGGATCTCGTCGGCCGCGCAATACCTGTCTACGTCGAAGAAGTACAAGAACAAGATCGCGCTGACGGGCCTTGGCCTGCCCAGCCAGATGAAGACGTATGTCCACGACGGCACCGTGAAGGCGTTCGCCCTCTGGAACCCCGAGGATCTCGGCTACCTGGCGGGCTACGCAGTCTCGGCGTTTGCGGAAGGAAAGATCACCGGCAAGCTCGGCGAGACCTTCAAGGCGGGCAAGCTCGGGACCTACAAGATCATCCTGGGTCCGGATAAGCGGCCCCAGGTGATTCTCGGCCCGCCGTACGTGTTCACCATCAAGAACGTCGACAAGTTCAAGTTCTAGGCCGACGCGGGGGCGCCGCGGCAACGCGGCGCCCCATTCTCCTCGAACGTGACGACACCACATCCCGCGCCCGTCATCTCCCTCGAGCACGCCCGGAAGAGCTTCGGTGCAGTCCGCGCGCTCGAGGACGGGGATATCGAGCTCCACGGCGGCGAGATCCACGGCCTCGTGGGCGAGAACGGCGCCGGCAAGTCCACCCTCGTCAAGATCCTCGCGGGCGTCCACCGGCCCGACGCCGGCCGGCTCATGCTCGACGGCGAGGAAGCGATCTTCGACAACGCCAAGCAATCGCAGGCCGCCGGCATCGCGATCATCTTCCAGGAGCCGACGCTCTTCCCCGATCTGAGCGTTGCCGAGAACATCTTCGTCGGCGTGCAGCCGCTCAAGCGGTTCCGTCGCATCGACGGGAAGCGGATCCGACGTGAGGCCGCTGAGCTATTCGAACAGCTGGGCGTGAAGCTCGACCCTGACCGGCTGGCTCGCGGCCTCTCGATCGCCGACCAGCAGCTCGTCGAGATCGCCAAGGCCTTGACGACGAACGCCCGGGTGATCGTCATGGACGAGCCCACCGCGGCGTTGGCGACAACCGAGGTCGAGCGGCTGTTTCGTATCGTCGAGACATTGCGCACCCGTGGCAATGCGGTGCTCTTCGTTTCTCATCGTCTCGAGGAGATCTTCGAGATCTGTCAGCGCGTCACGGTGATGCGCGACGGCCGACATGTCTGGACGAAGCCGATCGGCGAGTTGACCATACAGTCGGTCATCCGCGCGATGGTCGGTCGCGACATGGATGCTCTGTTTCCGAAGGTCCCGACCGAGCCCGGACGGGTCGTCCTGAAGGTCGACCGCCTGACACGCGAGGGCGACTTCACGGACGTCTCCTTCGTCGTGCGCAGCGGCGAGATCGTCGCACTCGCCGGCTTGGTCGGCGCCGGTCGGACAGAGGTCGCTCGGGCAATCTTCGGCATCGATCGCTGGGACGCCGGCTCGGTGGAGATCGACGGCAGGCGCCTGCCGTCGGGATCGCCCTCAACAGCGATGGCTGCCGGCATCGGACTCGTTCCCGAGGACCGGCGCCAGCAGGGCCTCGTCATGGACTTCTCGATCGAGCGCAACATCGCGCTCGCCTCGCTCGACACCGTCCGGCGAGGAGGCTTGATCCTACGGGGCTCCGAGCGGAACTTCGCGAAGGACTGGGCCTTCCGGCTGCAGCTGAAGTACGCCAAGCTGACAAACCCGGTCTGGACCCTTTCGGGCGGCAATCAACAGAAGACTGTCCTGGCGAAATGGCTCGGCCGCAAGCCGGCTCTCTTGATCGTCGACGAGCCAACACGCGGCATCGACGTGGGAACCAAGGCCGAGGTCCACCGCTTGCTCTCCGAGCTCGCCGCGCAGGGCGTCGCCATCCTCATGATCTCCTCCGAGCTGCCGGAGGTGCTTGGGATGGCCGACCGCATCGTGGTGCTCTTCGAGGGCCGCGTCATGCGCGAGTTCGAGCGGGCGGACGCGAACGAGGACGCGATCATGCATGCCGCGACGGGACAGGTCGAGGACGCCGCATGACCTCGATCGCCGATGAGCAGGCGGTCGTCGAGCGACGCCCGAGCTCGCACGCGGTCGCGGAGTTCCTGGCCCGCTTCCGGGAGCTCGGGATCGTGCTCGCGCTCGTGATCGTCGTCGGTGCGACGACGATCGACAACCATCTCTTCCTCAGCGCCACGAGCATCCAGCAGATCCTGGCCGGCTCGGCGATCATCGCCCTGCTCGCGATCGGCGAAACGATCGTCATCATCACCCGGAACGTCGACCTCTCGATCGGTTCGATCCTCGGGATCTCCGCGTACGCAACCGGCGTGCTGTATGTCCACCACCCGCACGTCGCGCTGCCCGTCGTCTTCCTCATCGCGCTGGCGATCGGTGCTGCCTGCGGTGTCGTGAACGGCCTGATCGTCACGGTTGCCCGTGTGCCCAGCCTCGTCGTGACGCTTGGGACGCTGTACATCATCCGCGGTATCGACGGCGCGTGGGCGGGCGGCAACCAGGTAAACGCCTCGATGCTGCCAGAGAGCTTCAACAAGATCGGGTATGCCACCGTGCTGGGGATCCCGTACCTCGGCTGGATTGCGATCATCGCGGTCGCGGTCGCGACCTACTGGATGCGCAGCTTCCGGACGGCGCGCGACTTCTACGCGATCGGCTCCGACCCGGCCGCGGCGCGCCTCGCCGGCATTCCCGTCGGATCCCGCGTGTTCCTCGCGTTCGTCCTGAGCGGCGCCATCGCCGGGGTGACCGGGGCGCTCTGGCTGTCGTTGTACGCCTCAGTCGATGCGATCGCCGGCGTTGGCTACGAGTTCCAGGTGATTGCGGCAGTCGTCGTGGGAGGTGTGGCGATCTTCGGCGGGAGCGGTACCGTCCTCGGCGCTGCGCTCGGCGCGCTTCTCCTGTACACGATCAACAGCGCACTGGTCGTCGTGAACGTCTCCTCGTTCTGGAGCATGGCACTCGCGGGAGCGTTGCTTCTCGCGGCGATCGCTTTCGACCGGCTGATTGCGCTGCGCGTCGCAGGCGCTATGCGCACTCGGAGAGCTCGTGGATGACGTCGAAAACCTAGAGCCCGGCAACGGGCCGTCGAGCACACTCCAGTGGCGACATCGCCTCCGCGGCCTCGTGCGCTGGGAAACCTTGCTCGTCTTTCTCCTGCTCGCGGCGATCGCCTACGGCGCGAGCGCCTCGCCCTACTTCCTGGAGTCGACCAACCTCTTCTTCATCGGCTTGAACGTTGGCGAGATCGCGATCATCGCGCTTCCGCTCACCCTGATCATCATCACCGGAGAAATCGATCTTTCGGTGGCGTCGATGCTGGGCCTCACCGGGCTTTGCATGGCCGAGCTGTTCAAGCACGGGTGGCCGATCTGGCCCGCGATGATCGCGGCCATCGCTCTGGGGGCGATCCTCGGGGCGTTCAACGGCTTCCTGATCACCCGCCTCGGCTTGCCGTCGCTCGCCGTGACCATCGGAACCCTGACGCTCTACCGAGGCATCGCACAGGGGATCCTGCCATCCGACACCATCAGTGGGTTCCCGCAGGGCCTCGCGAGCATCGGCGTCATCCCGATCCCGCACACCCACATCTCGTACTCGGTCGCGTTCTTCCTCCTGCTGGCGGTGATCTTCGGAATCGTCCTTCACGCAACGCCGCTGGGGCGCGCGATCTTCGCCATTGGCGCCAACCAGGAAGCAGCCTTCTACTCCGGCATCCGCGTCAAGCGGATCAAGTTCTGGCTCTTCGTTCTCTCGGGGATGGTCTGCGGCTTTGCGGGAGTGCTGTGGACGCTTCGGTTTGCGTCGGCACGCTACGACTCCGGTATCGGAATCGAGCTCTTCGTCGTCACGGCCGTCCTGCTCGGCGGCGTCTCGATCTTTGGTGGTCGCGGCACTATCGTCGGCGTGGTCCTGGCCGTTGCCGTTCTCGGCTGCCTCCAGACCGCCATGACGGCCGATTTGATTCCGGCACAGGACCAGAACATCGTCGTCGGCGGTCTTCTTCTCGCGAGCGTCATCATTCCGAACAGCGGCGACATCTACCGGCGCGCGCGCGAGCGGCTACGCAGCGCCGAAGCACGTCGCCACGCCGCCGTCGCATCGCGGGAGGAGGGCCAATGAGAACCCCGCCTCGCGTCGCCGTCTTCGGCATCGGGCTCGCTGCGTACTGGCCGCAGTTCGACGGCTTGCGCCCGCGGCTCGAGCAGTACCAGCGCGGGATCGAGCGTCGGCTCGAGGAGATGGGAGCCGAGGTCGTCTCGGCCGGTCTCGTCGACACCCCTCAGGCCGCTCGCGTGGCAGGGGAGGCCTTGGCCGCCCGACGGCCTGAGCTCCTTCTGGTCTACACGGCGACCTACGCGACCTCGTCACAGGTCCTTCCCGTCGTTCAGGCGGTCGACGCGCCTGTCGTGGTCCTCAACCTCCAACCGTCCCGCACGGTCGACTACGAGGCGATGACGACGGGCGAGTGGCTCGCCAACTGCTCGGCCTGCTGTGTCCCCGAGATCGCGGGCGCACTGACACGGGCAGCGATTCCCTACCGGACCGTCACGGGGACGCTGCTCGACGGCGACCCGGCCTGGAGCGTCCTGAGCGAATGGTTGGACGCGACCCGAGCCGTTCACGACCTCCGAACCGCGCGCATCGGCTTCCTCGGCCACACGTACCCCGGAATGCTCGACATGTACTCCGACTTCACACAGGTGCACGCCCAGACCGGTGCGCACGTCGAGGTGCTCGAGATCGACGATCTCGTCGCGCGCGTCGAGTCGGCCGACGCCGCGGCGGTAGAGCAAAAGAGCGGCGAGATTCGAGAGGTCTTCGACCTGGCTGAGGCCGGTTCCGACCCGATCGCCGCAGAGATCAGGCCCGAGATCTTCGAGTGGTCGGCGCGTGTCGCCGTCGGCCTCGATCAGCTCGTGGAGGATTTCGAGCTCGATGGGCTCACCTACTACTACCGCGGCGTCGGGGGCAACATTGCCGAGCAAGTGAGCTCTGGTCTCATCGTCGGCAACTCCCTCCTCACAGCACGAGGCGTCCCAACTGCCGGCGAAGGCGACCTCAAGACCAACGTCGCGATGCTCTTGCTCGACCGGCTCGGAGCCGGGGGGTCATACACCGAGTTCTACGGCCTCGACTTCGACGAGCAATTCATCCTCATGGGACACGACGGCCCCGGACACCTCGGAATCGCCGACGGGCGACCCGTCGCGCGCGCGCTGAAGCTGTACCACGGGAAGGCGGGCGCGGGACTCTCGATCGAGATGAAAGTCCGTCTCGGCCCGGTCACCATCCTCGGGCTTACCCAGACCGCCGACGGTCGGCTGAAGCTTCTCGCAGCCGAGGGTGAGTCCGTCGCGGGACCGACATTCCGAATCGGAAACACGAACTCGCGCATCCGGTTCTCGAAAGACCCGGCCACGTTCTTCGACGACTGGTGTGCCGCAGGCCCGACGCACCACGTCGCGCTCGGGATCGACCACCAGGTGGAGCGCCTCAGGAAGGTCGCGGGCCTGCTCGGTCTCGAGCTGACCGTCGTCGCATGAGCGCCTGGTCTCCCAGCTAGTGACCGAGACGCGCGTCGCCGCGGTCGACATGGGCGCGACGTCGGTGCGCGTCACGGTGGTCGACCTGGACGTCGACCGGCCCGAGGTCGTTGTCGTCCATCGCTGGTTCCACGGACCGGAGCCGCGGCCAGACGGCTCAGTCAGATGGCGATGGAGCGAGCTACTCGACAACGTCCGCGTCGGCCTCGAACGGGCCCGGGAATCAGGCCCGCTGGCGTCGATCGGGATCGACGGCTGGGCCGTCGACTACGGCCTCCTCGGCCACGACGGCCGCTTGCTGTCGGACCCGCACAGCTACCGGAGCCCTCGCACCGACGGCTGGCGGGAGGTGGCCCGCGCCCTCGGCGAGCCGGACCTGTACCGGCGGACAGGGATCCAGCTCATGCCGATCAACACGATCTTCCAGCTCGCCTCGCACGATGCCGCCGAACTCGCCAAGGCGAGCCGGCTCGTGATGCTCCCCGAGCTCGTGGCCTACGAGCTGACCGGTGAGGTCGTCAGCGAGCGCTCCAACGCCGGCACAACCGGCCTCCTCGACGTGACGACCGGCGAGTGGGCTGCCGACATCGCAGAGGCGATCGGCGTCGATGCCCGGATCCTGTCGCGGCCGGAGGCCGGCGGCCGCAAGCTCGGCGAGTACCACGGCACGCCTGTCCACCTCGTCGCGGCACACGACACGGCATGTGCGTTCGCGGCGAGCCCGCTGGACACCGGCGGCCGCGCATTCGTCTCCGCCGGGACCTGGTTCATCGTCGGCGTCGAGCGCGAGGCCCCCGACACCTCCGAGCCGGCGCGCTTGGCGAACTTCTCGAACGAGATCGGCGCCGTTGGCGGCTACCGCTACCTCAAGAACGTCACCGGCTTCTGGCTGCTCGAGCAATGCGGAGCACTCTGGAGAGAGACCGCGCGCGAGCTCCTCGACCTCGCAGACGAGGCGCCGGGGGCGCCGGTATTCGATGTGGGCGACGAGCGGTTTCTCGCCCCCAGTCGGATGGATGACGAGGTGCGCGCGGCAGCCGGGCTGGGAGTCGACGCCCCGCACTCCCTCGTCGCGCGGTCGATTGTCGAGTCGGTTGCCGCGGGCGTCGCCGCGGTCGTGGAAGAGCTCCGGTTGACCCAGCGTGTCGAGGAGCTCGCCGTCGTCGGTGGCGCCGCCGCGTCTCGACTCGTGCGCGAGCGGCTCGCGGAGCACACCGGTCTGCCCGTCGTCGCCGGAGCCACCGAGGCGACCGCGCTCGGGAACTCGCTGCTCCAGGGAATCGCGCTGGGCCGGTTCGCGGACCTCACCGAGGGGCGGAGGTGGGCGCGCGGCCAGCCGAGTCGGGGCTGCCTCTCCGAGGTAAGGCACTGCACCCCGCTCGGGATCGGGGTGGGAAATGATCCCGGGTGCGAGCTCGCCGGGCCGGGGCTCTATGATTGACTCCGCTCGACCAAGCCGAAGGAGAGAGCGTGGCGGTCGACGTTGATGCGACCCGCGTCGTGGCGGATATCGCCGAAGCGGTCAGGGGTGGAAAGTGCATCCTCTTCCTGGGGGCCGCGGTGCACGCGCCTCCCCCCAAGGAGTCTGCGTTCGAGTATCCGCAGGCCGAGAGACCACCGCTCGGCTCGGCGCTGAGCGGGTTTCTCGCCGACAGGTGCGATCTCGCCGAGCGGTTCCCGAGCGAGGATCCAAGCAACCTCCAGCGCGTCTCCCTCTTCTACGAGATCGACAAGTCACGGCGCAAACTCGTCGAGGCGCTCCGAGAGGCCGTGCATGAGGGCAAGAAGCCCTCGCCGGTGCTCCGCGCGCTCGCCGAGCTCAGCTTCGCGCGGGTGATCACGACGAACTACGACCAGCTCTTCGAGTCCGCTCTCCGCGCTGCCGGCAAGGAGCCCCGTGTGAGCGTTTACACGCCGAAGCTCGAAGCGACGCGCGACTTCCCCAACCCAACGTCGCAGAGCCCGATCGTCTTCAAGATTCACGGCGACATCGACCACGAGGAGTCGATCGTCGTCACCGACGAGGATTACATCAAGTTCCTGCTGCGGATGAGCAGCAAGGAGCCGTACGACCCGATCCCACTGAAGCTCAAGGCCGACCTGACCGAGTGGACGACGGTCTTCGTCGGCTACAGCCTGATCGACTACAACCTTCGCCTGCTCTTCCAGGCCTTGCGCTGGGGGATCGATCCCGCCTACCGGCCCGAGATGTACTCGGTCGACTACTCGCCCGATCCGCTCATCCTGTATGTCTGGAAGGACAAGGAGCGCTCGCTGAAGTTCGTCGTCCAGGACGTGTGGGCGTTCGTGCCCGAGCTCTATCTGCTCGTCACCGGAAAGGCGATGCCCGATTACCGCGTCTGACGCAATCGCGGAAGCCGTGGTCGAGGACATAGCCGTCCTGGTACCGGAGGCGCCGTACCGCGGAATCCACCCGTACCGCTACGTCGACCGGTCGATCTTCTTCGCGCGGGAGGGGGAGACGAGCGAGCTCCTCAGCCTGGCCGTCGTCTACCGCGGCGTCATGCTCTACGGCGCCTCCGGCTCGGGCAAGTCCTCGGTGGTCAACGCCGGTCTTGTCCCGGCCGCCATTCACAAGGGGTTCCAGCCCGAACGCGTACGCGTCCAGCCTCGCGCGGACGAGGAGCTCGTGGTCGAGCGGATCACCGCCGACGAGCGCGGCACCTTGCTTCCGTCGCTGTTCGCGCCCGACGAGACCGCGCCGAGGATCGTGCTCTCCACGGAGGCATTTCGCGAGCGCTTGCGGGAAGGCTGCGCGTCGTGTCGGCCGCTGGTCGTGTTCGACCAGTTCGAGGAGGTCGTGACACTGTTCGAGGAGACCGGCGAACGTGACCTGCAGCGGAGGCATCGCCGAGCTGCTAGTCGCGCTCCTGCGCGAACAGGACCTGCCTGTGAAGCTGCTCTTCTCCTTCAGGGAGGACTACCTCGCGGGGGTGAAGGAGCTCCTCGCCGCCGTGCCCGAGCTCGTCGATCAGGCGCTTCGGCTCAGCCCGCCCGGGGCCGACGAGCTGCCGACGATCATCCGCGGGGCTTTCGAGCGCTTTCCCAACCACTACGCGCGCGAGTTCACACCCGAGCTGGCCGAGCGCCTGCGCGAGAAGCTCGCGGCGAGATTCGGCTCCGCGGAGGTGAGCCTCTCGGAGGTGCAGACGGTCTGCCTGCGGCTCTGGCAGTCGGACGACCCAGAGGCCGTGCTGCAGTCGAAAGGCGTGCAGGGCCTCCTGGAGGACTACCTCGGTGAGGAGCTCGAGGCGTTCCCGCCCGAGCTCAAGTATCCCGCCGTCGCGCTCCTCGGTCAGATGGTCACCTCGGCGGGCACCCGCAACGTGATCTCCGCCGAGAGCGTGATCGAGCGCGTCCGTGAGGAGGACAGTGACCTCGCGCCGCAGCTGCTCAAGCGGGCGCTCGACCGGCTCGAGAGCGAATCGAAGCTCGTCCGCCGCGAGCGCCGCCGCGACCTCTACCTCTACGAGATCACGAGCGAGTTCCTCGTCCCCTGGATCAGCCGCCGCCGCGCCGAGCTCGTGCGCGACCAGGACCGCCGGCGCTTTCGACGCCGGCTGCTCATGTGGGGCTCGGCCGTCGGCACCGTACTCGCGATCGTCGCCGCGATAGCCATATGGGCGCTTGTGCAACGGGCCAACGCCAAGGAGGCGACAAACTCGGCGAAGTGGCTCGCGGTCGCGTCGACCGCAAACGAGTTGGCCGGGAGCCGCCTCGACGAGTCGCTGCTGCTGTCGCTGGCAGCCGTCGGCAGCTGGGGTACTCGCACCGGGACAAACGCGGCGGCCGCACGAAGCGCGATGGTGCTTGCGCTCGAACGTGCCCGCGAGTCTGGCGCGACTGCCATTCTCACCGGCCGATTCAGGTGCCATCTTCAGCGTCGCGTTCGGTCTTGGTGGCCGCAGGCTCGCGAGCGGCAGCGCCGACGGGACGATTCGCGTGTGGGACGTGCGCGAGCACAGTGAGGTCGGCGTGCCCCTTGCCGGTCACCAGGGCTTCGTCTATAGCGTTGCGTTCAGCCCGAATGGACGCACGCTGGCGAGCGGCAGCGGCGACGGGACGATTCGGCTCTGGGATGTGTCCGGCAAGAGACAACCGATCCAGCTGCTGGCGCACGCGAGCTACGTCTACAGCGTCGCGTACAGCCCAGATGGGCAAACGCTGGCAAGCGGCAGCAATGACGGCACGATTCGGCTCTGGGACGTGAGCGATTTGCTCCATGTGAGGCCGCTCGCCACACTCCCGACGGGTGTCCCCGCGTGGAGCGTCGCATTCAGTCCCGACGGAAGCACGTTGGCCAGCGGCAGCGGCGACGGAAAGGTGCGGCTCTGGGATGTGCGCGATCGGCGAGCACCGAAAGGGCCATACAACAACATCGATAGCCACACCAACGTCGTCTACAGCGTCGCTTTCAGCCCGGACGGTCGCACGCTGGCCGGTGGCGGTGGCGGCGGAGTGGTGCGACTGTGGGGCGTGCGAACCCCCGGTCAGGCGATCGAGTTGCGCACGATCAACGCAGGCGACACAGGCGCAATTCGAAGCGTCGCGTTCAGTCGCAACGGGCGCACGCTGGCAACGGGGAGTGAAGACGGGACAGCACGCCTCTGGGATGTGAACAGCCGCGACGAGGTCGGCGCGCCGTTGGAGGGCCACGCCGGCGTCGTCTCGAGCGTTGCCTTCAGCCCAGACGGCCGCACGCTGGTCACCGGGGGGTCGGACGAGACCGTGCGGCTCTGGGCGCTCGACCGGCGCCGGCAGCTCGGCACACCGCTGCACGGCAAGAGCCCCTTCTACGGCGTTGCCGTCAGCCCGGACGGGCGGACCATCGCTGGCGGCGGCGACAGATGGCAAGGTGTGGCTCTGGGACACCCGAAACGGTCGGCTGCTCGGTCGCTTGCCCGGCAACAGCCCGGTCCGCACAGTCGCGTTCAGTTCGGACGGAAGGACTCTCGCCGCTGGCCGCAGCGACAGGACTGTGCAGCTGTGGGCTGTGCAGGCGCCTCGTCACGCGAGGCCGCTCGGTAAACCCTTCGTGGTCGCCGGAGATGTGGTCCAGAGCGTCGCGTTCAGCCCCGATGGTCGTGCCCTCGCGACCGCCGGATATGACACCGTCCGGCTGTGGGATGTGCGGGATTTGCGCCACCCACCTGTACTGAGCACGCTCGCGCTCGACAGCGGCTCGTGCGACGGCCGGTGCATCGTCTCGAGCGTCGCGTTCAGCCCCGACGGCGGGGACACCCTGGCGGTCGGGGTGATCTCCAACTGGAGTGTGCTGCTCGTCGATGTGCGGGATTTGCGCCACCCCGTACCGCAAGACCGACAGGGGGATTACTCGGAAGCAGACGGCCACGTCGACAGCATCAGCATCAACGGCCGACCCGTTGAGGTCATCTACCTCAGGATCTACCCGAGTCACGTGTTGTCGGTCGCATTCAGCCCTGATGGCCGCACGCTCGCAGGCGCCGACGAGAACGCGACGGTGGAACTGTGGGACGTCGTTCGCCACAGGCGCCTCGGCTCGCTCAGCGGCCACAGCGGCGCTGTCCGCAGCGTTGCATTCAGTCCCGACGGACGCCAGTTGGCAACCGGCAGCGATGACGGAACCGTTCGACTCTGGGATTCGCAGACCCAGAAGCAGCTAGGTGAGCCTCTCACCGGACACGGAAGCGTTGTCCGAAGCGTCTCGTTCAGTCCCGACGGGCGCGCACTGGTGAGCGGTGGCGACGACGAGACGGTACGCCTCTGGCAGGACTTCCTCTGGTCGAACATGGCTGACCTGAAAGCACTGGTCTGCGGCGGCCTCGTCTGGGGCACATTTAGCAAAGACAGGTGGCGCGGACTTGCCCCCGGCCTGGCGTATCCCAGGAATCTCACGAGCTGCCCTGGTTAGCACCGGAGCACGCGAGCGAGCAGCGGCGTCGCCGTGAGCAGCGGGTCGCTGTTCGCGATCCGCCGAGGCCGATCGCCTCAGCGCCCGCTCGCCGCTGGCTTCGCGCAGTATTTCGACGCGACGCCGGGCTTCTTCCCGGCCGGGAGCTTCGTCTTCACCCTGACTGGGTCGGACAGAATCCTGGGGTAACGGCCGTCGCTGAACGCCAGCTGGGCGCGGAGCTTGTGCTTCCCCGACTTGAGCGGCTTGGTCGACCCCTTCGACTTGTTGGTGGAGACGTTGTTGCACCTGCCGTCGACCATCATCACCCAGTGGCCTCCGTCATCGAGGCGGAAACGCTTCCCGAGCAGCTTCGGGTACATCTTCCAGCCGACGATCGTGACCCTGACCGCGATGCTGCCGTTCTTCGCGGCCGTTGCCTTGTCGATGGAGATGTCCTGCACCTCGCCGTACTGCTCGAGACGGATCATCGAGTGCGCGAGGTCGATCCCGCCCAGAGCCGCGAAGGTGGCAGCGACGGCGGTGACCAGAGCGAAGGCAGCAAGGGAGCGGGCGACCCGGCTAGTGCTCATCGACTTGCGCATCGTCGCTCCTCTGCTCTCGAGCGCTTACCTGCCAGCCTCGACGTGCCGCCCCGCCGAGCTCTGTTCAGATACTACGAGCCCGCGGAGCGCATTGCTACCTCGCTGGCACGTGGATGGTGACGTCGTTCTGCTGCCGGGTCGGCCCGAGCGGATTGAGGTCGGTCGCCCGGGCCAGAGCGCTCCTCCCCCGCTCGCCTCGTTCCGCGACCGCCAAGTCGAGCCAGACCCTCCACTGACCCGGGTCGAGCCTCGACGCGCGGCGAAGGCTGGCTAGAGCGCCGCCGTGGGCTCCCGCGGCGAGCTGCGCTTCGCCCAGCAACTGCCAAGGCTCGTACGACCAGGGCATCCAGCTGCGGGCGCGTCGTGCGTCTGCCGCCGCCGCCGGGGCGTCCCCTCGCGCAAGCGCCCTCGCCGCGTCGGCCGCTGCCTCGTTACCGACGTGCGTCACGAGTGCGCCGACCAGCAAGGCCGCTGCGGCGAGCAGGCCGACACAGCGCCGGCCGGCCGTGAGCCTCACGTCGGTGCCGTTTGAGGCGAGCACCAGGAGCGAGGCGCCGGCACAGGCCAGTGCGGCGAGCGTCAGGAGTGGGATCTCCCAGTCCCAGTCCAGCGCGGCGTGCGCGAGAACCGCGACGTAGGCGCCGGCGGCGGCCGGCGCCAGCCCGGGTGGCCGGCCCCCGCGGAGGCCGAGCAGCGGCGTAGCGAGCGCGGCGAGGAGGAGCACGAGGCCGACCGGCCCCAGCTCCGCGACTGTCTCGAAGTAGAGGTTATGCGCGTCCCTGGCGTCGTTGGCGATCGGACGCTCCTGCGGCCAGCGGAGCGCGAACGCGCCGGCGCCGTCGCCCAGCACCGGGTTGCGCTCGACCATGCGCCCCGCCACCGTCCAGTAGTCGGCCCGCCCGTTGTTTCGCACGGAGAGCAAACGGCCCTTGGGCCCTCGCTCCGGCCGCGCCTCCGTCTCGTGCCTGACATGCGTGACGAGCGAGGCGGGCCCTCCCGCACGAACGACGCCGACCACCAGTGCGGCGACTGCGGCCAGGCACAGGCCGACGGCGAGGGCGCCCCGAGCGATGGGCGAGAGCGGCACGCGCCGCCCGAACGTCCGGACGCCGGCGGTGGTGGCCGCCGCGACGACGCAGAGGATCGCGAGCTGCCAGATGAGTCGGTGGCCCTCGGACTGGGCGGTCTGGAGCGTCGCTCCCGGACTCGTCAGCGCATGGTCGCGCGAGGCGAGCAGCACTCCGACTGCGGGGCAGGCGAGCAGCACGGCCACCAATCCCGCCGCCCGCCGGCTCTCGTGCTCGAGCGCCAGCATGAGCCCGAGCCCGACGACGAGTGCCCCGACCGCGCCGCGGCTGAACGTGAAGTACGCACCGACGAGCAGCGGCACGAGCGTGGCGCCTGCGGCCACCGCGAGTGCGCGACGGCCGTGCAGCGCGATGCCCGCGGCGAGCGTGGCTCCGAGCACGAACAGCAGCCCGAGCGCATTCGCGTAACCGATCGGCTTCGCCAGCTGGTACCCCGACGACGGGTCGTAGGCACCTCCGAGCGTCCCCGGCGCGAGCCTCGTTCCGAGCGAGTAGACGGCCACGACTGTGGCGCCGGTCGCGATGCCGGCCAGAAGCGGCTCGACGCGCGCGGGGGTCAGGCACAGCACGAGGGCCGCTGCGGCGGAGACGTAGATCAGCGTACGCTCAGCCTCCTGAGCCGGCAGCGCGGCGCCCGTCGACCACAGGATCGAGAGCAGCTGCCACAGCCCGAGCCCGACCAGGGAGAGGGGAAGGACGATCCGCGGCCACGTCACCGCCACCGAGTCGGCGAGGAGCAGCGCGGTCACGCCCGAGAGCAGGAAGACGAGCGCTGCGAGCCCCCACTCGGACGGCAGATAGCCGCCGCTGTGGAAGGCGAGGACGACGAGGAGGGTCGCGGAGAAGGCAGCCGGGGCAAGCCAGCCCGCCGTGCTTCGCCACCGGACGCGTGCGCTTCCGAGACCGAGGCGACTCGTCACTCCGGGGCTGGTGGAGGTCAACTCGCGTGCGGCCCTTCGGGTCGGATTTGGCGGGACAGGACCGAGCGTGCCCTTGTAATCTGGCACAGCGCGCTCCGCTTTCGCCACTTGTGTCGCCTGCCCCACCGCCCTACGCTCGCTCGTGGCGCCGGGTTCGCCCGCGGGATCAAGCGCCGGGGGCGGGCAGAACCGAGGGGTTACGCTCAGTAGCGGCGCAGTCGCTCGCGCGCCTGCTCGTATTCCTCGTCGCTGATCGTGCCGCTGTCGCGGTCTTCGCGGAGCTTGGCCAGTTCTTGCGCCGCCTGCTCGGGTGTGAGGTCGGGCCGCGTGGGTGCGCCGCCCTCGGGCCGCCCGCTCCCGGCCAACCGGTCGGGATCGACCCCGAGCTGGCGCAGCCGTGCGCGCATCCGTTCTATCCCGAAACCGCGGGAGGGAAAACGGCGGGCATCCGGCCCCGACAGGGGCCGCCGCTGCACCCACCGTCGGTAGGCCGCCAGGATCACGATTGCCGCTCCCACTGCGAGCAGTAGCGTCAC
>CAVTQW010000001.1:0-32485 GCA_963736945.1 uncultured Thermoleophilia bacterium | reverse complement strand
GCGCCGGCGCCCCCGCCTGATCACGATCAGACCTTGCTCGTGAGTAACACCTCGTAGTGACGCATCTCCTCGATGTCGTGCACGAACGGGCCGATCGCCTCGAAAAAGCTGCGGAACTCCGGACTCTGGCGGAAGCCGGACAGGTGTCCCTCTTCGGAATCCCACTCGATTCGAACCACGTGCTGCGTAGGATCCTCGGTGCAGCGAGAGATCTCGTACCGCTCGCAATGCTCCGAGGCGTCGAGGAAACCGGCTGCTCGGCCATAGGCCTGCTCGAACGCGTCAGCACGGGCGTCGTCGATGCTGTAGCGGATGTACTCGACAACCATCGCTCTACCTCCTGATCTCGGCAAGACTCGGCATCCCACCGATTTACGGCCAGCCGACCCCGGGCGCGGGCGCTTCGACGACGAGCACCTGTCCGGTTCTGGCCTTGATGACGTCCTCGACGGCCTCGGTGCCGCGCCAGTCGGCCGTGAGCATGAACAGCGTGCGACGGTCGGGGCCGCCGAGCATGGCCGCGAAGCAGGGCCGGCCGAGATCGATCCGCTCGAGCACCTCACCACCCTCGCGGATGCGGGCGCAGTCGTTCGCCATGTTCCCGCTCGAGGCCCAGATGCAGCGGTCAGCGTCCAGGCAGATGCCGTCCGGCCCGACTCCGTCGGCCCAGACGCGACGGTTCGCCAACGTGCCGTCGTCGTCGATGTCGAAGGCCGTGAGTCGTGCGGCGAAGGACTCGGCGACGACGAGCGTCCTGTTGTCCGGCGTGATCACCATGCCGTTCGGGAAGGCGAGCTCGCTCGCCACCTCGCGGGCCTCGCCGTCCGGCGTGACGAGCGCGATCTTGCCGGGAGCCTTGCCGCTCGTGAGCACGTCGTTGAACTCGGCAAAGTCGAAGTTGATCGTGTTCACGTAGACGTCGCCGCGCCCGTCGACGGTGAGCTCGCTCCACCCGAACGGCGAGATGCGGCCGAGGTCGACGTGCCGGACGCGCGACCCGTCCGGCTCGACGTGGATCAGCTCCGGGCCCGTGACGAGCAGGCGTCCGTCCGGGAGCCAGTTCGTCGCCCAGCCGAGCCCATCGGGCCCTTCTCCGACCACCTCGCTGTTGCCGTCCAGGTCGACGGCCACGATCTGCCTCGTTCCCCAGTTCGAAAACCACAGCCGGCCCTCGTGCCAGCGTGGCGATTCGGGCATCGCCAGGCCGTCCAGGAGTACCCGAGGCTGCATGCGCCCTCCTTCGTCGCGTTTACCGCTCCAGACGCGAAGGATGCCGAAGGCTAAGAACCGAGCGAGCGGACGAGGTCGCGCTCGCGCTTCGTCAGCCCGTCGACGACCAGCTCGTAGCTGTCCTCGATGAGCCCCGAGACCAGCTCGTCGGGCAGCGAGTCGTCGAGGGTGACGGTGACCCAGTGACGCTTGTTCAGGTGGTACCCCGGCTGGACGGCCGAGTGCTCGGCGCGGAGCGCTTGAGCCAGGGACGGCTCACACTTGAGGCTCACCGTCAGCGGCCGCGCGTCGAGGGCCGTCAGCGCGAACATCTTCCCGCCGACCTTGAAGACGGAGGTCTCCGGGCCGAAGGGGAACTCCTCGACCGCAGACGGCCTCGCCAGGCACCAGCGTCGCAGCGAATCGGCAGTCACGTTCCCCGAGGCTACATGGCTCGTGTACCGCGAGATCACGCTCGGCGTTGAGAGCTCGTCCGACGTCAGTGGTTGTCCGATTGGCGTGGCTCGTCGGCTTCCTCTCGTCGGACCTTTCGCGCGAGTAGGGTCGCGGGATGTCGAAGGTGGTTGGCCAACGAGCACTTCGCGCGCTGGACAGCTACGCGAGCCTGCTGGTGCTGTTGCTCGCGAACTTCTTTCTTCTCGAGCTGGTCGATGACCCGCGGTGGGGAGCGATCGGCAGCACGCTCCTCGCAGCAGCCGCGCTGTTTGTCGCGATCAGCGACCCCGAGAACGGCCACACCATCAACCGTACGCAGACGCTGTCGATCATCGGCTGCGTCGGTCTCTCATGCGTTCTCTTGTTCGCGGATTCCGCCTCGGTCCTCGGTCTTGCCTATCTTCTTCCGGTCGCACTACTCGTCACCGCAACGCTGCCGATCACGCTGTACCGGGTCCTCCACCATCGTCGCGTCACAACGGAGACGATTCTCGGAGCTCTCTGTACTTTTGTTCTCCTAGGGCTCTTGTTCGCGTTTGTCTACCTCGCAATCAGTGAGCTGCGAAGTGCTCCCTTCTTCACGCAGCCCGGCCCTCAGCAACAATCCGAGTATCTGTATTTCAGCTTCGTGGTGCTCACCACACTCGGATTCGGCGACCTCTCGCCCTCCGTTGGACTGCCGCAAGCCCTCGTCGCGATCGAGGCGCTCGTCGGATCCGTCTTCCTGGTGACGCTCGTCGCTCGTCTCGTCACGCTCTGGGTGCGCCAGGACGAGTACGGCAACCTTTAGGCGCGCGTTCTGGGTATGACGCCAGCCTGCACTCGCTCGCCAAGCACATCCGTGACACGGATCGACAGATAATCGATATATTGAAGAACAACGATATGACGGCGCTGAGCTCACCACCGATCGTCTGCTGCCGGCCGCTTGCGGCCCCATCGCTCACGGACGAAGAAGCCGAGTCGACTGCACGGCTGTTCAAGGCCCTCGCGGATCCGGCGCGGGTCAAGATTCTCAACCTGCTCGAGCGCACCGGCGAGCCCGTCTGCGCCTGTGACTTCGAATCGACGCTGCAGCTCTCGCAGCCGACTGTCAGTCATCACCTGAAAAAACTGACGGACGCGGGCCTGCTCGACCGCGAGCAACGCGGCAAGTGGGCCTACTTCTCGATCAATCCCGACGCCGGAGACAAGCTCGCGGCGGTCGCCGACCTGAAAGGGGTTTGCTGCTGATGTCCACCACAGCCGACGAGCTACGCGACGAGGTACGGCGACGCTACGCAGAGGCTGCAGTCTCCGCGACCGAGGGCAAGGCAGCGTGCGACTGCGGGCAAGGAGCCTGCTGCGAGCATGTCAGCGGCGAAAGCGGGTACGCCGAGGCGCTCTACGACGCGGCGGAGCGGGATCAGCTCCCCGAGGCGGCCAGACTCGCCTCGCTCGGCTGCGGCAACCCGACCGCAGTCGCGGACCTCAACGAGGGCGAAACGGTGCTCGACCTCGGTTCCGGCGGCGGCATCGACGTGATCCTGTCAGCCAAGCGCGTCGGCCCGACAGGCCTCGCCTTCGGCCTCGATATGACCGACGAGATGCTCGCCCTCGCCCGCCGGAACGCCCAGGACGCGGACGTCCCGAACGCGATCTTCCTCAAGGGCGTCATCGAACAGATCCCGCTGCCGGCCGACTCGGTCGACGTCGTGATCTCCAACTGTGTCGTCAACCTGTCAACCGACAAGCCAGCCGTGCTGGCCGAGATCGCACGCGTCTTGAAACCCGGCGGACGGATCGGAATCAGCGACATCGTCGCCGAGAACCACCTCACCCCCGGACAACGCGCCGAGCGCGGCTCGCACGTCGGCTGCATCGCCGGCGCACTCTCCGAGGAGGAATACCAGGCGGGACTCGAGGCCGCCGGCTTCGACGACGTCTCGGTTGCCTTCACCCACGAGGTCGCAGACGGGATGCACGGCGCGATCGTGAAAGCGATGAAGACGACGGCCCCCGAGACACGCGGCCTGCCCGTTGTCCGAGGAGAAGCCTCCGCCGGTTGCTGCTGAGCGACGTATCGTGGTGCGCTCCTCTGACGTGGCGTGGCTGCCTGCGCCAGTTCGGGAATCACCCGAAGGGCGTGCTCGTACGATCACCGAAACGATCGACCTCCTGGTGACCATGCGCTCCGACCGGCAACTGGCCGCAACCGGTGGCAACGGTTTTTGGCTTGTTAGAGCCGTTTTCGGGGCTCGTCAGTTTCCACCCCGTGGCCACTGGTTGCGACCGCCAGGCTCCATAAACGCTCCGTCCCTCGCCCGGAATCTCGGATGAGCAGGCGGATTCGAGGACAACGCTCTCAGGTCGAAGGCCCGCTCAGGCGAGCGGGCGCTCGCGCGAGTGAGCGCCCTCGGCGTTCCGCGTGAACGGCCAGGTGACGGGGCACCGATGACTTCCGGGCGGCGGTGGCGTCTGCAGGAAGGAGCGCCAGGCCGCAGACGCGCGGCCACCCAGGCGCTGCGGCCCGGAACAGGCGCGTTCCCGTAGGAAGCACAGTCCCCAGACGACCCCAGCTCAAGGAGGTCCGATCATGCGGAAGCTGATAGCGACGGTGTTCAACTACTCGCTCGACGGCCTTCTCGCCGACGAGGGCACCGAGTTTTGGAAGTTCTGCTTCGACCTGCCCGAAAACCGTGAGCCCGACGACCCGGCGCAACTCGACTTTCTCCAGCGCGCGTACGCGCACATCATGGGCCGCACCGCCTACGAGGGCATCGCCGGGGCGATGACAACGTCCACCGACCATCCGTTCGCCGACATCCTGAACGCAGGGCGCAAGGTCGTCTTCTCCCGCACCCTGCAGACGGCCGACTGGGCCAACACCACCATCGCCGCCGGTGACACGGCAGAAGAGATCGACAAGCTCAGGCCGGGCGGCGACGGCTACATCGTGGTCTGGGGCGGCGTCAGCTTCTGGCGGTCGCTCATGCGGCTCGACCTAATCGACGAGTTCCAGCTGTCCTTGTTCCCCTACGTGGCGGGCGAGGGCACCAGGCTGTTCGACGACGTCCCCAAGTCCTACCGGCTCGACCTGGTCTCCAGCATCGCATCGAGAAGCGGGATCGTCGAGCTGCAGTACCGCCGGCGCCGCTAGCCCAGCGGCCCGGTCCGCAAGAAGGCTGTGATGGCTCTGCCCGAGGTTGTGTATCGGCGGAGCCGCGGCCCGCAGAGACGCGACGCTCAGGGGACTGAACGGCGGGCTCAGGCCGCGCCCTCTCCGGCAGCGGCGCTCAGAAAGACGAGAGGGTCGCACCCGGCTCCATCGCCCGCCGAGTGGGGCCGTTCGTGCTCGTGTCGATCACGGGTTGAGCGAGTGCAACCGTTGCCAGAGCGTTGACCATGTAGGTTCCGACGCCTCTCCTTGGGGCGAGCGAGTTATTCGCCTTCCAGCCGATTCCCTTCCGCCAGGCGGCGTACGGTTTCGTCGATGTCCGCGCCGGCCTCTTCGACGTCCTCCATGTAGAGCCGCCCTGAGACAATCCGCCCGCTCTTGATCTCGAAGAGCGTTACCCCTCGCATGTCGAGCCGCGCGTCATTTGCTCGGCGGGTGCCGGTCCAATGCCATTCGGACCAGACGGTGTCACCCTCCGTCGCACTGGCGAGCAGCTCGGCGTGGAAGTCGGGTATGCCCTCGAAGAGCGTCGACCAGTTCTTCTCGACCTGCTCTCGACCGCCGAAGCCTCGGCTTGGATGAGCGGGCTGCTCGCTCCGGTAGTCGCGATCGAAACAGGCGAGAAATGCCTCCAAATCGTGCCGGTTCATCGCGTTGTGGAGGCGCTCGACAGCTTCCGGCGACGCAGCCTGCACTCGTGCGCTCATAGCTGGCCGCTCCTTTCTTCGCGCGTCGGAGGGAGCATCACGCAGGCCCTTCTCCTGCATTGTCACGCATGCGGCGAGCACGGGCGAGGCATGACTGAAGTCCGGGGAGTGGCCCTAGCGTGACGGTGGCTGGGCAACCGCGCTCGCTCAGTGCTCGTTTGCTGCGCGAGCGACCGGTTCCAGGCTAAGACGCCCGTCTTCCGGCAGCCGCAGCCGGTGTCGGAGATCGTCCATGCTCGGCGGCCAGTTCGTCTGCCGTGTTGCGTGCGAGCGCGACGGCTTCGTCGTTCGAGAGCGCGTGGCCCGCCTCCATCTGGCTGCCGTCGAGTTCGCCGATTGCTCGCTCGTATCGGGCGCGGTCGTCGGCATCGAGCTTTCGGTCCGATTGGGCGTCGATTCGCTCGAACGCGCCCCAGAGGACACTCGCCACGCCGAGCCGCCCGGATTGCGCTGCGAGCGCGGCAATCGAGCCGAGCACGACGACGAGGTCGAGAGGTGTTCCCGAGCGGATCAGCAGCGGCTGTGCTTCGCGGTAGCGGCGCAGCGCCGTCCGCAGGTCGTCCTGTTCGAGCGCGATGTCGCCGAGCGAGTTGAGGCATCCGCCGACTCCAGCCGCGTCCCCGGCGAGTCGGTACTGCTCGACTGCCTGGTCGAGGAGGGAGCGGGCTCGGTCGAGGTCGCCTTCGCGGGCGGCGTAGTAGGCGAGATACGTCATCCGTCCGCCGGCGGACGCGTGCTCGCCGAGTCGGAGGAAGAGCTGCATGCTCTCTTCGAACAGGTTCTCCGCTTCCTGCATGTTCCCTTGCTCGGCGAGGAGGTGGCCAACGCCGTGAGCCGCCCACGCGGTCAATTGCTCGTTTCCCGACTCCCGAGCGAGCTCGAGCCCTCTGCGGAGCCACGGTTCTGCCTTCTCGATGTCCCCGGCCTCGATTGCGGAGCGCCCCGCGACCGTGAATGCACCGGCCCGGATGACGATGTCGACGTCGCCTTCGAGTCGAAGGAACGGTTCGACCCGGCGGACGGCTTCGCGTTGCCGCATCCCGCGAATCCACAGCGGCTCGAGCGCCTCGCCGAGGGCGAGGCCGAGGGCCGTGTCCTTCTTCTCGAGCGCATGCGCGAAGGCGGCGCGGAAGTTATCCAGCTCGAGGGAGAGGGCCCGCAGCACCGTTTGCTCCTCGGGCCCGCGCGCCAGGTGCCGGGCTTTCTGGGCGACGGCGAGCATGTACTCGGCGTGGCGGCCCCGCACGTCGTCGAGCTCACCGCTTTCGACGACGCGTTCGTGGGCGAACTCACGGACGGTCTCGAGCATCGAGGAGCGCTCGTCGTCGCTGCGGATCAGGTTGGCGTCCGTGAGCGCGAGCACATCCCCGTCGTCCGCTCCGCAGACGATCTCGGCGGCGTCGCCCGACCAGCCCCCGCGAAAGACGGCCAGGCGCGCCAGCAGCTCTTGCTGCGACTCGTCGAGCAGGTCGTAGCTCCATGCGATCGCCGCGTTCAGCGTCCGCTGCCGTCGCGGTGCGTCGCGGCGGCCCGCCAGTAGCGGCAGGTGCGCCTCGAGCCGGTCCGCAAGGCGAGCAGCCGTTGTTCCTCGGGCGCGCGCAGCGGCCAGCTCCAGGGCGAGCGGTAGCCGGTCGAGCCGTTCGCAGATGCGCCGAACCGGGGCCCCTTCACCGAACCGCGGATTCACCTCGCGGGCACGTTCGAGGAAGAGTGCGGTTGCGTCATCGAGCGGAAGTGGCTCCACGCGGTACTTGCATTCCCCGCGTATGCGAAGTGGAATGCGGCTCGTCGCCAGCAGCCCCACGCCGGCAATGGTCGCCAGGCGCGCAACCGCCGAAGCCGCGTCGACGAGATGCTCGAAGTTGTCGAGGACGAGCAGCAACCGACGGCCCCGGAGCCGCTGGTCGAGGTCGTCCGTGCTCTTGAGTGCGAGCGCATCCGCGATCGCCGCGAGGACGAGGTCGTGATCGCGGAGGGGCGCGAGGTCGACGAGGAAGACGCCGTCCGGAAAGTCGTCGACGAGCCGGCGGGCGACCTCGATCGCGAGTCTCGTCTTCCCCGACCCACCTGGACCGGTCAGCGTCACCAGCGCTCCGGCGCGGACGAGCTCGCTCAGTTCCGCAAGCTCCCGCCCACGGCCGACGAGCGCCGTTTCGAGTGCCGGCAGATTCGAGTTCGGCGGCGGCTGCTCCGCAACGAACGTCTCCCTCAGCAGTTGCAGGAAGCGCCCCGCCGGCGGCGTCAGCGGCACGTCCCGCGGACGGACGACCGAGATGGTGCGCTGGAGGCGCCAGCGCGGCACGTCCAGGATCACAATGCGCCCGGCCTCGACCTCGAGGTCAAGCGCGAGGCGGCTGATCGCGGCGATACCGATGCCCTTACCGACCGCGAGCTTGACGGCCTCCCAGGACCGCAACCCGAGACCGGTAACGCCGTGGAGACCCATCTCCCACCGCGCGGTCTCGACGGCTGCGCGGGTCGCCGACCCCTCCTCTCGTGACAGCCAAATCAGTCCTTCCAGATCCTTGGGCCGCAGCCGCCTGCCGCCGAGCGACGGTGGGCCGATGAGGACCACCTCATCCTCCACGAGCGGCTCGCTCTCGAGCTCGGGCGGAAGCGTGAGGCCGCCGACCACACCGAGCTCGGCACGGTGCGTCCGCACGGCCTCCAGCGCGCCTTCCGAGGTCGCCTCCTCGAACTCGAGAACGACGCGAGGGTAACGCTCACGGAATTCGGCGAGGAGCACAGGGAGAAGGTAGGTACCGGGGATGCCCGAGGCGGCGACCGCGAGCGTTCCACTCTCCGCCTCCACGCCCGCTGCGAGCGCACGGGCCGCGTTGGCGAGCAGCGCTTCGGCTCGGAGTACGTAGTCGGCGAGCACGTGACCGGCCGGGGTGAGTGCCGCGCCGTGGCGCCCGCGCGTCACGAGGCGTTGCCCGAGCTCCCGTTCCAGCGCGGCGAGGTGCTTGGAGACTGCCGGCTGGCTGACGTAGAGCTCCTCCGCAGCCTTGGACACGGAGCCGCAGCGCGCGATCGCCGCGAACGCGCGGAGTCTCGCCTCGACTCTCATCACCACAGGTTATAAAACGCGCGTCGAACATGTATTTGAGTTGGAAGTGTTCGAGGTCTATGGTCTGCGACGAGCCGGCGGCGGCGTCATCGCATCGGCCGCCGCGGCCGCTACCGCAGGAGGTGCAACCATGCGCAGGATCGCGCTACCCGTCGCGCTGCTCGTCGGTCTGCTCGCGATGGTGCTGACGGCATCGCTAGCCGGTGCGAACGGCCCGGACCAGCTCACGAGCGTCGAGGGAACTATCTGGGCCGCGAACCGCGGCGACCACACGATCCGCGGCTTCGACGCGGCGACGGGTGACGTCGTGACCACGATCGCGATGAGCCCGGGCTCGCAGCCGGGCGACCTCGCGTACGCGCGCGGCAAGCTCTACGTCGCCGAGGAGTTCGGCACGCCGCCGGCTATCGCGGTCGTGGACCTCGGGGACGGCAGAGTGAGTCGGATCGCCCTCGCCCCGGGATCGCGGCCCCATCACGTCCACGCGAGCCGCAACGGAAAGCTCGTGGCGTTCGGCCTCTACGGCACGGACACCGTCGCGGTCGTGGACACGCGAACGGACACACTGCTCGGGCCCTGGGACACGAACCCAGTCGCCACGAACGGACGCGCGCACGCAGCCGTCTTCTCGCCCGACGGCCGGACCCTCTACGTCGCCAGCGACGCGTCGAACGAGATCGTCGCGCTCGATCCGCGCACCGGCGAGGTGTTCTGGAGGCTGACCGTACCGGCTGCGCACGAGCTCGCCGTCACACGCGACGGCGGGACCGCCTACGTCAGCCGTCGAACAGCGAGCCGCGTCTGCGCGCTCAACCTCCACGTCCACGACGCGTGCACGGACGTGCTCACACTCGGGCTCCCCGACACGCTGCGGCTCTCACGGCGGGACACGCAGCTGACGGTCGGCCTCCGGACGATGCCCGCACAGGTGGCCGTTGTCGACACCCGAACGTTCCGCTACGAGCTCGTCGCAATCGGTCCCTTCTCCGAGACCAACACGATCGCCGGACACCAATGGACCTCCCGCAACGGGCGCTTCACGTTCGCCGCGTTCGAAGGCGGAACGAGCCCCGGCGTGACCGTGATCGATCACCGCGCCGGCAACCAGGTCGTTGCGACGCTGCCCTACCCCGGGAGACCGCACGGAGTCGACCTCGCACCACGCCAAGACACGAACGACGACGAGAGCGAGAACGACTAAGGCTGCGGTGGCGCACTCGGCGGGAGAGCGGGGGACGACCCCCGCTCTCCCGCCCGCGGCGGCGAGCTTGCACTGCCGGAGCCCGGATGCAACCATGACGACGCCGCGGACAAATCACCGCGATGCCGATGACGGTCAGGGCGATCACGACTTGATCGCGGCGGCCTTTCGGGCGACCCCCGCGTAGGCGGCTTCCTTGGGCCTTCCAGGTAACCGTCGCGTGAACCAGAACGAGAGCACCGCGAGGAACGCGACTGCGAGCATCGAGGTCTTCAGCGCGTTGAGCTGGGCGTTGCCGTAGTCGGCCGTGGCAGCGTCTGCCTCGGCCGGCGCCAGCCCGGCGTCGAGCAGCGCCTGGTGCGCCTGCTCGGTTGTAACGATGGGGATGCCTTCCTCGGTGGCGGCCGCGATCTGCGTCTTCACGTCGGCCGGCAACGCCGGGTTCTGCTGGATCCGCGAGCTGAACCCGTTCAGCAGGCCGAGCAGGAGCACGGAGCCGATCAGCGCGGTGCCGAGGGAGGCGCCGAGGTTCTGCGCCGTCCCCTGCAGTCCACCGGCCTCGTTCGTCTCCTCGGGAGGGGCGGAGGACATGATCACGTTGCCGAGCTGTGACATGAGGAGCCCGGCGCCGACCCCGAAGAAGACGAGCGACACGGCGAAGGCCGTCCCGTTCAGGGTCACGTCGATCGTCCCGACGAGCACGAGCGCAGCGATCGCCATGGCGCCGAGGCCGACCGACGACGGCCCGCGGCCCGAACCGCACCGCCACCTTCGGCCCGGTGAGCGCAGCGGCCAGCATCGAGATCGACATCGGAAACAGCCGCTTGCCGGTCTCGAACGCGTCGAAGCCGAGCACGACCTGGAGGTACACCGGCAGCACGAAGAACGTGCCCATCACGATCAGCTGCTGCGCGGAGAGCGACGATAGCCCGCCGCGGAGCGTCGCGATCCTCAGCAGCGCGCGGTTGAGGAGCGTGCTCTGGCCGAGCCGCTCGCGGCGCTCCTCCCAGGCCAGGAAGCAGCCGAGGACGACGAAACCGCCCATGATCAGGAACGGCACCAGCGAGAACCCGAGCGGCGTGATCTCGTGGCCGTCGATCGTCGCTGCGGCGATCGGTTTGATCCAGCCCCAGGTGCTGCTCTTCAAGATCCCGAACACGATCAGCCCGAGCGCGACCGCCGAGAGCGCGGCGCCGCCGTAGTCCAGCCTCGGCGGGTGCTCGGGCTTGGGCGCACGCTTCATGCGACGGTGGACGATGAGCACCGCGATCACGACCACGACCTCGCCGACGAAAACGTACCGCCAACTCCAGGTCGTCGTCACGTAGCCGCCGATCAGCGGCCCGGCCGCGATCGCCGCACCGGCGGCGCCGCCGATCATCGAGTAGGCGAACGCGCGCTCCTTGCCCTCGTAGTTCGCGGCGGTCAGCGCCGCGATCGCCGGGATCACGAGCACCGCGCCGAGCCCCTCGATCCCCGACCAACCGATCAGCAGCACCGTGAGGTTCGGGCTCAGCGACGTGATCAGCGAGCCCAGCCCGTACACGGCCAAGCCGAGCCCGAAGGCCCGGTCGCGCCCGAGGATGTCGCCCAGCTTCCGGCAGCCGACCGCTGACGACGTACAGACCGAGTGCTCCGCCGCACGGCGTCGTTAGCATCCCTTCGAAGGGTCAAGGCACGATCAACTCGAGCGACAGCCGGGCACGAGAACCACAAGAGCACGGGTCAGGAGGTTTCGATGGGACGTTTGCGGGGTCGCCGTGGAGAGGGCGGGACAAAGTACCGGATGCGCGAGAAGGTGTTCGCGATCGGCGACGACTTCTGGATCGAGGATGATTCCGGTGAGCGCGCCTTCAAGATCGACGGAAAGGCGTTGCGCGTCCGCGACACGTTCGTGCTCGAGGACGACGCACTCATCCTCGCCGTGACCGTTTGCATCGACCAGATGAGCCGCGGCTAACCAGGCGCAAGAGCCGGGGCACCGAGGATCGCGAAGGTCGTGTAGTTCCGTAGCTCTCGTCGTCCTTTCACGAACGCAGTTTGCTCAGGCGGCGGCTGGGTGGGGTTCCAGCAGTCTCCGAAGCTCGCGCGCATTCGCCGGCGCGAAAGCCTCCCAGTCGTTGTTGAAGTAGACCCAGGTCTCTCGCTTCGATGATTCGATCCGCGCTCCCCAGTCGAGGATCTCGGAGCGGGAGTAATTGCCGTTCCGGCCTCGGTGCCCGAAGTGGAGCCGAACGTAGTCCCACGAAGCGGTCGATGGAGGAGCCGGAAGCGGCCGGGCAGGGTGATCGGCGATCACGAGCGCGACACCGTGGCGTCGCAGCAGCCCGTACACCTCGTCGACATACCAGCTCGCGTGCCGGGGCTCAAATGCATGCCTGCCGGGAGGCAGGGCCTCGAGTGCCGCGGCCAGGCGCTCGTCGTCCCGAACGAACGTCGCAGGGAGCTGCCAGAGGACCGGGCCAAGCTTGCCCGACTGAACCAGGGGGTGGAGCAGCTCGTAAAGCCGCACTACCCCCGGTTCGAGATCCCGCAGGCGCTTGACGTGGGTCAGGTACCTGCTCGCCTTGACTGCGAAGCTGAAGCCGTCGGGCGTCGTCTCGGCCCACGCCCGCACGGCCTTCGTCGTCGGCAGCCGGTAGAACGTCGAGTTGACCTCGACCGTGTCGAATGCCTGGGCGTACAGCCTCAGCCAGCTCGACGCAGCGGCACCGCCGTAAACAGTCTCCTTCCAGGACGCGTAGTTCCAGCCGGAGCATCCGACGTGCGTCGGGGACACGCTTCAACCGGTCTGTTGTGCGCCCGTCGCCGCGGCTTGTCCCGCGTGATGTCCCTCGCGGAACTCCTCCACCAGCTTGCTGCAGAACGCACCCAGGTCGTCCGGTTTGCGGCTCGTGACGAGGCCCTTGTCGACCACCACCGGCTCGTCTTCCCACTCGCCACCCGCGTTGCGGATGTCGGTGCGGAGGCTCGGCCAGGAAGTGAGCCGACGGCCGCGCACGACATCGGCCTCGACGAGCATCCACGGGCCATGGCAAATCACCGCGACCGGCTTGCCTTGCTCGAAGAAGTCACGCACGAACGACACAGCATCCGGGTGCGTACGCATCTCGTCAGGATTCGCAACACCGCCCGGCACGACGAGCGCGTCGTACTCGCCGGCATCGACCTCGTCGAGCGTGCGATCGACCGGGAACGGGTCTCCCTTGTCGTGATGGTTCGCGCCCTGAATCGTGCCAGGGCGAAGGCTGACAAGCTGCGGCTCCCAACCCTCCCCCTTCACCGCGTCCCAGGGTACGGTCAGCTCGATCTGCTCGACCATGTCCGTGGCGAGAAATGCCACCTTCATCGTTGACCTCCTTCAATCGGGTAGACGAGACGCGTACCCGGCCAGGGGGACGGTGAAACTGCGGTTCGGGATGTAGCCAGCTCCCTGCCCGGCACGAGGGCACGGCGCTATCGGCCTGCGCGGCCGACAGTTCCTCCCGACGCGAGCGACCGTCTCCTCGTTCATGCCTTCATCTCTTCCTCACACGGCTCCTGCGAAAGCATCAGATGTCCGCGCTTTCCGGCAGCACCAAGACCGATCCGGCGGTGGCTCACCCTCGTCCCGGAGCGGTCGTGATCGAGTTCAGGGGCGACCAGATCACGACCGCTGGGCCGTGGAGAAGCTGCTTGCAGGACTGATCAGCGACAACGATCTCATCGTCGTCGATCTCAGCGAAGCCCAGTTCATCGACTCGTCGTTCCTCCACAACCTCGTCAAGCGCAGCGGTTGTGCGAGGCACAGGGAGACGATGAGGTTGCAGCACGACACAGCAACTGTGGTTCGCAGTGCCCTGCTCAGCAGCGGCGTCCTGGCCGTGCTCGACGAAGCCAGCACACGCGAGGAAGCACTGGCCCCGACCATCTAAGCGGTCGCGGCCGCGCACAGCTACCGTGAACGAGGCACGAGCAAGAGCCGAGGATATGCCCGACCGCGAGCGCTCAGATCGTGCGATCTCGCATGGCGGCCGTCGGCGCCAACGACTTCTACTCGGGAGGGGTCACGGGCTGGTCGCTGACGGGCGTGATCTCGGAGGTCGTCACGCCTGCCCCTGGCCGCAGGAACGCCTGAAGGTGCGCGATGTCGTCGGTCTCGACGACGAGGTACGTCGTGTGCTGCGGAAAGGCCAGCCAGTAGCCGTGGATCTTGACGTCCTTCGACTCACCGTCGAAGAGAGAGCGCGAGCCGCCCCTCCCGTAAGGACAGTCCTGAGGTGCGTGCGACTGCGTGATGTGGAAGAGCATGCGCCGTTCCTCCGGTCTCGTCGTGCCTCTGCGACCCGGGCACTATACCCCGCTGGGGAGGCGGTCTAGGTCCAGCACGTGACCGATCTGACCGCGATTGTTGATCGCGGCCGGTTGGCTGCTCCCCTGCCCAGTTTGCCGAGGCCAATCCCGCGCGGCGTGCGTCCGTACTCTGTGCCGGGCCTCGGGCCGAACGTCGAGGCGCTCGCGATCGTCGTCGCGAGCGCGGCGTTGCAAAGATCGGGTCAATACGATCTAATTGTCGGGAGAGTGCGGAGCTTTTTCTCGTAATCAGGTCTCTCAGATCGGACGTATTGTGCTCCCAGCGCATCCGTGAACAGTGTGACCATCGTCGGCCTCGACGCCGCTGACGTTCGATTTCCGACGTCTCGGTGGCTTCACGGCTCGGACGCGCTCAACGTCGACCCGGACTACTCGGCCGCTTACGTAACGCTGCGCACAGATCGCGGCGAGGGACTCGACGGTCACGGGCTCACGTTCACGACAGGCCGTGGGAACGAGGTCTGCGTGGCTGCGATCCGTTCCCTCGCACCGCTCGTAGTGGGCGAGAGCCTCGATCGGATTTGCGCCGACATGCGCGGGTTCTGGCGCCGTCTTACCTCTGACAGCCAACTCCGGTGGCTTGGCCCTGAGAAGGGAGTGATTCATCTCGCGACGGCGGCGGTCGTCAACGCCGTCTGGGATCTCTGGGCGAAGACTGAAGGCAAGCCGCTGTGGAGGCTCCTCGTCGATCTCTCACCGGAGGAGCTCGTCGGCAGCGTCGACTTCCGGTACATCGACGATGTCCTTGCCCCGGAGGAGGCACTCGAGATGGTTCGGGATATGCGCCGCGGTCGAGACGCGCGGATCGAGACAATGCTCGAGAGCGGCTATCCCGCGTATACGACTTCGGCCGGGTGGCTCGGCTATGACGACTCGATGGTCGAGTCGCTGGTCAAGCAGTCGATGATGGATGGCTTTCGGCACGTGAAGATGAAGGTTGGTGCCGATCTGGAGGCTGACGACCGACGTGCGGCACTGATTCGGCGTTCGCTGGGGCCGGACGGGGTGCTGATGATGGACGCGAACCAAGCGTGGGGCGTTGACGAGGCGATCTCATCCATGAGGGTCCTTGGACATCACGACCCTTGGTGGATAGAGGAGCCGACGAGCCCGGACGACATTCTCGGTCATGCGCGAATCCGGCGTGAGATAGAGCCGATTCGTGTTGCAACAGGCGAGCATGTTCAGAACCGCATCGTCTTCAAGCAGTTGTTTCAAGCGAAGGCGATCGATGTCTGCCAGCTCGATGCCTGCAGAGTCGGAGGCGTGAACGAGGCGATCGCGATCCTTCTTCTCGCCTCGAAGTTCGGGGTTCCAGTCTGTCCTCACGCGGGCGGAGTCGGTCTCTGCGAGTACGTGCAGCACCTGGCACTTTTCGACTATGTCGCGGTCAGCGGATCGCTCGAGGACAGGGTTGTCGAATGGGTCGACCACTTACACGAGCATTTCGCTGATCCTGCAGTGGTGCGCGAAGGAAGGTATCTCGCCCCTCGAGCTCCCGGGTACAGCATCGAAATACTGGCGGAATCGCTCGCCGAGTATGCCTTTCCTGACGGTCCCATCTGGGCGGACGTCGCAGCCGGGCGCGTCCCTTCCGAGTGATCACGATGATCGTTGATGCGCATCACCACTTCTGGAACACCGCGAGGAATCCGCTGCCCTGGATGACGCCGGATCATGCCGCGATCGACGGGATCTTTGAACCGGCGAACCTGGCTCCGTCGCTGGCCGCTCATCGAATCGACCGCACTGTGCTGGTCCAGGGAGCCGACCTCGACTCGGACACCGATTACCTGCTCGAGCTTGCCAGTGGCGTCAGCTGGGTTGGCGCCGTGACGGCTTGGCTGCCTCTTGCCGACCCCCGCCGCTGCCGGCGCCGACTCGCGGAGCTCGTTCGTCATTCGAAGTTCCGCGCGGTGCGCCACCTGATCCACGATGAGCCAGATCCGCATTGGATCATGCAGCCGGAGGTCTCGGAGAGCCTCGTCCTCCTCGTCGAGAGCCGACTCATCCTCGAGCTGCCTGTCGTCTTCCCGCATCATTTCCAGGATACGAGTGAGCTCGCCGGCCGATTTCCGGATTTGCGGCTCGTCATCGACCACCTCGGCAAGCCACCCATCGGGTCGGATCGGATGGACGAGTGGGAGGCGCTGATCCGCTCCTGCGCGAGCCATCGGAACGTCTACGCGAAGATCTCCGGCTTGAACACCAGCATGAGCCGGACGGACTGGGACGTCCATGACTTGATCGACCCGGTGAAGGTCGCCATCGACAGCTTCGGCCCAGATCGTTTGATGTGCGGAAGCGACTGGCCGGTGGCGCTGCTCAACGGCGACTACGACCGCGTCTGGGGGACGCTTGTCGAGGTGCTGGAGCTCGTGGCGCCCGAGAGTGCCCCCCTGATTCTCGGTGAGACTGCGCGCGACCTCTACGAGCTCGATCAGACGGCAGGAGCCTGGTAGAGCATGGTCGCCGTCACCGACCAGGCGATCGACCAGATCAAGCAGCTCATCGTCGAAGGAGAGTTCTCGGCCGGCTCGCGCCTGCCGAAGGAGCAGGAGCTAGCGCAGCGGCTGGGTCTGTCACGGAACTCGCTCCGTGAAGCCGTGCGCGCGTTGACTCTGATCGGCGTCCTGGAGCCTCGAGTCGGTGACGGCACGTACGTCACGAGCCTGGAGCCCGAGCTCCTGCTCGCGGGCATCGGGTTCGTCAGCGACCTCCTGAGGGGCGAGACGCTGCTCGAGCTGCAGCAGGTACGTCGGATCCTCGAGCCGGTCGCCACCGCCATGGCCGCAACGCGCCTCGGCGAGGACGACTTCGCGGCGCTCGAGGCGTGTCTCGAGCGGATGGACTCTGCCGGACGACGCAGGCGTTCATCGCCGCCGACGAGGAGTTCCACCGAATCATCAGCACCGCGTCCGGCAACTCGACCCTGGCGTCGCTGATCCAGAACCTGTCGGGGGGGACGCTGCGGGCGCGGCTCTGGCTCGCGGCCACCGAACAGGGCGCGATCGAGACGACCAGGCAGCGTCACCGGGACATCCTCGAGGCGCTCCGCGAGGGGGATGCCGAGCTCGCGAGGGCCGCCGATCTGATCCATCTCTCCGAGGGCGAGGTGTGGCTCCGCAAGCTCACCGAAGACGGTTCGCGTGTCGAGTTCGAATGAACCGTGAGCGGCCGGTGAGGTGGCCCGCGGCTACGGGGCGATGCCGGTGGCCCGGTCGGCGAAAGAGGGTGCCGCTTCGAGCAGCGGCTCGCGGAGGATCTCGCTGACAACGCGCTCCATCGAGGCGCTTGGTCCGAGGAGCTTCGCAAGCTCGCGTTGCGCGACTTCGTGGATGCTCGAGTCGAGGTCGGCGTCGTAGACGAGGCGACCGCTTTCGTGGTGCGCGAGCATCGCGTCGAAGGCGTCCTCGGGTCTTCGGTCGCGGATGGCCACGTAGAGGGCGCGGTGGTATGGAGCCGACGCGGCCACGACCTTTCGATCGCTGAGACTTCGCAGCAAGAGCTCGAAGATGAGCGGCACGATCGACTCGAAGGTGGTCTCGATCATCGGATTGTGCGGCATCCGCGAGACGATCCGGTGGATGGCCAGGTCCCAGCGGGCCCGTTCCAGAAGGACTTTGGAGGCGTCGGTTCGTTCCACGGCTTCGCGTAGCGCCTCGATCTCCGGCTCGGTCGCTCTGGTTGCCGCGAGCCGCGCGGCCGGTGGCTCGATCATCGTGCGAACCTCGATCAGATTGCGCAGCGTGATCTTCTGGCGGCGGTAATGGGAGCCAAGCGGACGAGCTGCCTCGGTCGTCGATGCCGCACGAACGAAAGCGCCACGCCCGGGGGAGACCTCGACGAGACCTCGTTCGACGAGGCTTCGCATCGCCTCACGGATCAGGGGGCGGCTGACGCCAAGGTGTTGCGCCAGGTCGCGTTCGGATGGCAGCTTCGCACCGGGTGTTGAACCGAGTGCGTGCACCTCGGCCTCGAGACGGTCGGCGATGTCGCTTCGCGTGAGCTGGCTTCGTGGCGCCATCAGATGTGCATCCCGGTTCGGACCAGCACGCTGACGTCGAGCGTGACAGCCTGCCCGCCATCGATCTCGCTTGAATCGCGGTGCCCTATGTCCGCTCCTCTCGTCCGAAGAGGATGAGGACAACGAGGATCGCGACGCCGTAGACGATGCTGCGCCCGTATTCCGGCATGTTCTCAGCCCGCAAGAGGCTGATGAGGGCAACGAGGCTGATCGCGCCGGCGACCGTGCCGAGATAGTGACCGCGTCCGCCGAGGATCGAGACACCACCGATCACGGCGGCCGCGATCGACTGGAAGAGAAACGGGTCGCCCAGGCCGAGCGTCGCCTGGCCGCTGTAGGCGACGAGAAGGATCCCGGCGAGAGCCGCGAAGAAGCCGCTCAGCATGTAGAGGACCACCGTCACGACTCGGACGTTGACACCGGCAAGGTAGGAGGCAACGGCGTTGTTTCCCGTCGAGTAGATCTTGCGGCCGAACGTCGTGAAACTGAGGACGAACGTGACGAGCAGGATCACTCCGAACCAGAGAATCAGCTCGACCGGGATCCCGGCGACTTGAGCGTGGATCGCATTCTGCAAGGCGGTCGGGGCGTACGAGCCACACGTCTCGCATGTGAGCCCCTGCGTACGACCAAGCGTCAGCCCTTCCATGATCCCGTTCATCGCCAGGGTCATGACAACAGCCGGCACGGCGAGATATGCGATGCAGAGACCGTTGACGAGTCCCACCATCGCGCCGAGCCCGAGGGCGAGCAGCAGCGCATAGGCGGCGCGAGAGTCGCGTCCGAGCGAAGCGGTGGCGAACAACACCCCGGCTGCGTTCAGCACCCACGGAACGGAGAGGTCGATACCGCCGACGAGAAGAACGAACGTCTGGCCGGCGGCGACAAGACCGACGAACGACGCGATGACGAGAATCGCTTTGATGCTGGCGGCGCTCGCGAACCCCGGGTGGAGGAACGCTCCGACGACGAAGACGAGGATCGCCGCGCCGAAGGTGACGAGAATACGGCGACGATCCACGGTCAGCAAGTCCCGCGCTCTCGTGCCGGAACCGGGGCTGCTGGATTCGCTCATGTGCTTGCTTTCAGTAGGCGGCCGAGGATGACGCCGAGGAATACCGCGAGGACGAGAAAGAGGCCCTGGAAGAAGGACTGGTAGAGCGGGTCGATGCCTGCAAAGAACAGAACGTTCGTCAGGATCGTGAGCACGAAAGCGCCGGCGATGCTCCCGAGCGCGCTCCCTCGTCCGCCGTAGAAGCTGATTCCTCCGAGTACGACGGCAGCGATCGAGGTGAGAACGTAGACATCGCCGGCGGCTGCGTCGCCACCCGTGGTGCTCGCCGACAGGAAGAGCCCGCTTGCGGCTGCAAGCAGCCCCGACAGAGTAAAGGCGATCACCTTCACGCGGCGCACCGGAATCCCGTGGGCGCGGGCAGCCGATTCATCGTTTCCGATCGCGAAGATCCGAACGCCGGTAGTCGTGCGTCGGAGAACGAGCCAGGCGACTGCCACGAGTGCAATGAAGAGGAGGCTCCACGGTCCTTGCGTGCTTGCGAGCGTGTTCGAGTAGGAGGGTGGGATGGAACCGCCCGGCTCCGGGAGGATCCAGATCGCAAGCCCCTGCAGGATCGCGAGCGTTGCCAGGGTGACAAGGATCGGCTGGAGACGGCCGTAGGCAACGAGGATCCCGTTGAGGGCACCGAAGGCCGCGCCGAGGGCGAGGATCGCGAGCGACCACCCGACCATGCTGACGAGGCTGTCCTTCATGTGCGTTGCCGCGAGTGCGTTCGAGACGTCGATGACGCCGCCGACCGAAAGGTCGATGCCACGGGTGATCACGACGACCGTCTGACCGACCGCTACGAGGACTGTCGGGACAGCGGTGTTGACAACCGATGTCCACTCGAACGTGCCGGGGTAGGCGTTGAGCTGGCCGTGGAACAGTCCGATGTAGAGCAGTGTCAGGCCGGCGAGGATGACGAACGAGAGCAGGAGGGACATGTTCTGCGCGAGCGAGTGGCGCCAACCGAATGGAGCGAATGTCGCGGCTGTCGTCGGCATGTCGCTCATTGATCACCCTCGCGCAGCGCGGCAGCGACGAGAGCCTCCGCATTTGCTTCCGCGCCCGACAGCTCAGAGATGACGCGTCCTTCGCGCATCACGAGGACGCGGTGACAGAGCTGCGCGATCTCTTCGGTCTCACTCGAGTAGTAGAGGAGTGCCTTCCCTTCTGCGGCGAGGTTGACGACGAGCTGGTAGATGTCGTGTTTCGTCCCTACGTCGACGCCGCGCGTAATGTCGAACAGGAGAAGCACGTCAGGTTCGGCGAGCAGCCATCGCCCGATCAGGACTTTCTGCTGATTGCCCCCTGACAGGGTTCCGACCTGTTGCAGTCCAGCGTTGCGGGTTCTGATCTGGAGTCGTTCGGCCACATCCGCGACGAGCGAGCTCTCGCGCCGAGGTCGCACCACTCCGGCCTTGCTGATCTTCTCGAGCACCGCGAGCGTGAGATTGTCCTTCACGGACATCGGCAGCATCAGCCCTTCGGTCTTCCGGTCCTCCGGGACCAGCGCGATCGCAAGGCCTCGCTTGATCGCGTCTGCCGGGCTTCGGAGCTTCGCCCGCTTACCCCCGATCGAGATCTGCCCTCGCGCGAGTTTCCGCGCCCCGAACAGTGAGAGGAACAGCTCGGGCTGTCCCTGGCCGGCAAGGCCGCCGATGCCGAGTATCTCGCCTCGCTTGAGGTCGAACGAGACGCCGCGGAGAACGTTCCCCTCCAACCCCTCGGCGCTCAACGCTACCTCGCTCTCGGCGTCTGGGAGCGGCGGCCGGTCCGGGTACATGCGATCGATCGTTCGGCCCGTCATGAGAGTGACGGCCTCGTGCTCCGAGAGCTGGTGCTCTGTCGCCACGTGCCTGCCGTTTCGCAGTACCGTGATCCGATCGGCGAGAGAGCCGACCTCACCCCAGCGATGCGAGGTGAAAAGCACGCAAGCCCCGTTGTCCCGGAGGCGGCGGACGAGCCCGAACAGCCACTCGACCTCACGCTCGGCGAGCGCCGAGGTCGGCTCGTCGAGAAGGAGGATGCGCGGTTCGCGCATGAAGGCGGACGTGATCTCGACCATTTGGCGCTGCGCGAGAGGGAGCGAACCCGCAAGAGAGCGGGGGTTGATGCCGTTCACTCCGAAGCGCTCGAGAACCTCCGCCGCCCGCTGAGGGAGCTTCCGCCGCTGGATCAACCTCGTGGGGCCACGGGGCTCGCGCCCGACGAAGAGATTCTCGGCCACCGTCAGCCAGGGAAACAGGGTCAACTCCTGGAACACGGTGCCGACGCCGAGTCGGCGGGCCGCTCGGGAACCGGAGGCGGTCACGTCTTCCCCGTCGATCACGACCGAACCGGCGTCCGGTTTCACGGTTCCCCCGATGATCTTGATCAGCGTGCTCTTGCCGGCGCCGTTCTCACCGACGAGCGCGTGAACCTCGCCGAAGCTTGCCGTGAGCGCCGCCCCGGTGAGTGCCTCGACACCTCCAAAGGAGCGGGAAACGCCGATCGCTTCGATGGCCAGGTTCTTGCGCGGCCGTCGTGGTCCCTGTTTCGTCGCTCATCTCGGAGATTGTGTCGGTCGAGGAGTTGGTTGGTGGTCGCTCGGGAGGAACGAGCGACCACCAACCGTCCCGGCGACCTACTTGGGGAGCCGGACGTTCAAGACCCCCGGGCAAGGCTTGCCTGTCAACGCCGCCTTGACGCAAATGACGAGCGTTGCGTTGGGACCCGAGTCGGTGAAGTCGGCGAAGAAGCTGTCAGGAAGGGTCGGGAACACTGTCAGACCCTGCTTGACGGTCTTGTCCGTGACGAAGGGGAACGGGATTTCGATGTTCGACTTCGCGTGTTTCTTCAGCAGGATCTCACGAGCCAGTTCGAGGGCCACGAGAGAGAGGAAGGGCGGCTGACCGAGCGACATGCCCTGGACGTGGTTGCCCTTGTAGCCCTGCGGCAGCAGGAACCGACGGAAGCCGTTCTCGGCCTCGCCCCCCGTGATCGGGAGCGGCTTGCCGGCGTCGACGAACGCCTTCAGCACTCCGTCGGTGCCGCCCTGCACCCAGGCTCCGTCGACTTTCGGCAGCGACGGAAGCTGAGCGGCTGTCGCCCGCTGCGCGTCCGCGGAGGCCCAGTTGCCGCTGTACTTGGCAACAACCTTGATTCCGGGGTTTGCCTTGAACACCGCTTCCGCACCCTTGTTCCGCTCGGAGTCGGCGAAGGTGCCGGCAACACCCGTGACCATGATCACGTTGCCCTCACCCTTCAGTTGATCGACCAGGTACTGCGCCATCTGCGAGCCGAACTTGAGCTGATTCGTGTTCACGGTCTGAGCGCACGGAGCCGTGACGACATTGTCGAACGACACGACGACGATCCCACGGTCGCAAGCCTGTTTGATGATTCCATTCAGGCCCGTCGGAGATGCTGCGTTGAGGACAATCGCGTCGACGTGCTGCGAAATCAGGTTCGAGATCTGCTGGGTCTGCTTGCCGACATCGTTACCTGAATTGTAAACAGAGCAGGTCACCTGCTTGCTGAAGGGCGGCATCTTGCATCCACCCTTGAAAAGGTTCGCCATCTCGACGCGCCAGGTGTTGCCGATGAACGAGTTGGCGAGAGCGATCTTGTACGGCCCGGCTTCGCTCTTGGTGCTGCGAGCCGACGCGGCTGAGGCAACGGCGATCAGGATCGCCGCCATGACTGCAACTGCGAGAAGGACTGTCCAACGTGGAGCCTTCATCGGTCGTTGCTCCTTTCCGTTCTGAGCTCTCGGCCGCGAAGGCGACCTGGGACACGACGGAGCACCCCATGTGACCCGTCACGGCTCGCGGTCGCCCCGTGGCGGCGCGACATCGAGCCGACCTGCGAACCTGCGAACGTGACCGAACCTCGAAACTTCGGAACGACTGGTTATACTGGTCTTACCGAACTGGTCTTACCGGTAATTCCGCGAGCATACGAGCATCCCCTGCCATTGTCAATCCGAGGTGCACACTTGGATCACACGACGCCGCAGCAGACCGTCGATACGCGCGTTGCCACCCCCCACGCGGCAGAACCGCTCGGCCGCCACGTTGCGCTGCTCGGGCTCATGGGCACGGGAAAGACGGCTGTCGGTACCCAGCTTGCGATTGCTCTGGGGGTCCGCTTCGACGACAACGACAGTCGGCTCGCAGCGGTGTCAGGTCTCACCCCGCGCGAGTTGCGGAATCGTGACGGTATCGTCGCGCTTCACTCGCTCGAGGCGAAGCATTTCCTCGGAGCGCTCCGATCCCCCACGCCGGGGGTGGTCAGCGGGGCAGCGAGCGTCGTCGAGGACAGCTCGTGCAGAGAGGCTCTGCGCAATCCGGAGATCTGTGCGATCTGGCTTCGTGTCGAACCCGCGACTCTCTCTGCCCGGTTTCACAGGGAGGCGCACCGCCCGATCTACTCGGACGACTTGCAGAGTTTCTTCGACAACCAGCTTGCGGCTCGAGCCCCGCTCTACCAGCAAGTCAGCGACTCGGTGATCGATACGGACGGGCTGACGGTCGCTGAGGTTGTCGAGCTCGTGCTGCCGATCGTCGATCAGCATCTCGCCACCGTGTCGCGGCCGGTCTGATTGCGTCACGCAGCGAAGCGGACGTCCCCGCCTCGGACGGTCACGTCGGCGCGCGCCGGCAACGCGACAGGACAGTAGCTCCGCCTCGTTCAGGTTCGACAACTGCTTCCGTGCAGCCGCCGTGCGCTTCCCGCCTAGTGATTGTCGCGCGGAACCCCACTCGTGTGCGCGATGCGCTGGTATGCAACCGCCGGCTTCAGGACCATGCCGTCGGCGAGCTCGTCGACGATGCCACGCTGGATTTCCTGCCACGGCGTCTGGCTCTTGGGAACCTGGTAGCCGCCTGTGCCGGCGAGTACCTCGCGCCGTCTCGCGAGTTCCCGGTCGTCGACGAGCATGTTGGCGGATCTCCTGCCAAGATCGATACGGACACGATCGCCCGTCTTCAACAGCGCGAGGCCGCCGCCGGTCGCTGCTTCCGGGGAGGCGTTCAGAATCGACGGGCTGCCCGAGGTGCCTGATTGGCGGCCGTCGCCGACGCACGGAAGCGCTCGAATGCCTCGCTTCAGCAGGTAGTCGGGCGGACGCATGTTGACGACTTCCGCAGCGCCGGGATAGCCAATCGGCCCGACGCCGCGGATGACCAGCACGGCATCGTCGTCGAGGTCGAGCGCCGGATCGTCGATGCGGGCGTGAAAGTCCTCCGGGCCGTCGAAGACCACCGCGCGCCCCTCGAACGCCTCGGGATCTGAGGGGTTGGAGAGGTAGCGCGCCCGGAATTCGTCCGAGATCACCGACGTCTTCATCAACGCGCTGTCGAAGAGGTTGCCTTTCAGGTTGAGGAACCCGGCGCGAGGTCGCAACGGTGCATCACCGGATCTGATGACATCGCGATCGTTCGCGAACAGGCCCGCGCAGTTCTCGGGCAGCGATTTTCCGTTCACCGTTGTCACGTCCTGGTTGATCTTTCCCAGCGCGATGAGTTCGGCGACAACGGCGGGCACCCCGCCGGCCCGATAGTAGTCCTCGCCGAGGTACTCCCCGGCGGGCTGCAAGTTGACGAGGAGCGGCACCTCAAAGCCGATCTCCTCCCAGTCGTCGTTGTCGAGCGCGACCCCGATGTGACGGGCGATCGCGTTCAGATGGATCGGGGCGTTCGTGGAACCGCCGATCGCCGAGTTGACGACGATCGCGTTCTCGAAAGCGGCCCGCGTGAGCACGTCGGATGGCTTCAAGTCCTCCTGGACCATCTCGACGATGCGTTTGCCCGTCCTGTACCCCATCTCCTGACGATCGCGATGCGGTGCCGGTATCGCGGCGCACCCTGGGAGGCTCATTCCCAGCGCCTCGGCAAGCGAGTTCATCGTCAAGGCCGTGCCCATCGTGTTGCAATGACCGGCTGACGGGGCGGACGAGGCGATCAACGCCGTGAACTCGGACTCGCCGATGTCGCCGCGAGCCAGCATCTCCCGCGCCTTCCAGACGATCGTCCCTGAGCCCATCCGCTCACCGTTCAACCACCCGTTCAGCATCGGCCCACCGGAAAACACGATCGCAGGAAGGTCGACGGTCGCGGCGGCCATGAGTTGCGCCGGCGTCGTCTTGTCGCAGCCGGTGGTCAGCACGACGCCGTCGATCGGATAGCCGTAGAGAATCTCGACAAGCGACAGGTACTGAAGGTTGCGATCCAGGGCTGCGGTGGGGCGCTTGCACGTTTCCTGGATCGGGTGGATGGGAAACTCGAACGGGACGCCGCCGGCCTCGCGGATGCCGTCACGGACGCGGCTCGCGAGAACGAGGTGATGCCTGTTGCAAGGGGTGATGTCGGACCCTGATTGCGCGATGCCGATAATCGGCCTTCCCGACTGAAGCTCATCGCGCGTCAGCCCGTAGTTCATGGTGCGCTCGAGATAGAGCGCAGTCATGTCGAGGTTCGCCGGATTGTCGAACCATGCACGAGATCGCAAATCGATCATCCGCACCTCCTGCTCGCTCTATCCGTCGAGGACATCATCCGCGGAGCGACGGCTGCCCTGCGGGATGCATTCGATCCCTCGGCTCGACGCCTCGGGAATAACGTTGCGTGGCGTGCGAGTGGACCGATTGAGGATGAAGTAGCGCATCCCGGTCGGCCGACGAGAGCCAGGTTCGACGAATCACCCAACGACGGGACTTCGGGCAGGCCGCGATGCGGCTCCTATTCTCCCGACCATGCGGTGGCTGCAATACCAAGCTACGAGTATAGGCGGAGCCTCGATTCTCTCCTGAATGCAAATCCATCATCCTTTTGGAGGCGTCGACCCGAAGCCCCCGAACCCTCGACCTTCTGCATGGCAAGGCCAACGGGCGCGGCGGGGCGGTGATACTAGTCGCGTGCCGCTGACGCTCCGCGTTGAGGACCCCGGCCACGGCTGGACCGCCGTGCGCCTCTGCAGCGATCTGGACCTGCCCGACTCGGCGCTGCAGCGCTGCGACGGCGCGTGGCTGCTCGAGCTGCCGCGACTGGCGCTCGAGCGGCTCGAGTACGAGCTCGAGGTCACCTACCCCGGCGGCGACACCGAGCGCATCGCCGATCCGTCGCACGCGCGGCGGGCGCCCGGCGCGTTCGGCGAGAAGTCCGTGCTCGAGGCGGCGAGCTACCGGCCGCCGGCCTGGCTCGACGTGCCGTGCGTTCCCGGCTCGCTCAGCCGCGTGCAGCTCGGGATCGCGATGCGCCGGCGCGTCACGGCCGAGCTGTGGGCGCCCGAGGACACCGACCCGGCCGCGGCGCTGCCGCTGTTGATCGCCCACGACGGCCCGGAGCTCGCTCGCCTCGCCGCGCTGACCGACTGGGCCGGCGCGATGATCGCCGCCGGCCACCTGCCCCCGTTCCGGCTCGCGCTGCTGCCGCCCGGCGACCGCAACAACTGGTACTCGGCATCGGAGGGCTACGCGCGCGCATTCGCGAACACGCTGGTGCCGGCGCTCCACGCCGAGGTCGCCGTGCGCGGGCCGGTCGCCGGCATGGGGGTGAGCCTCGGCGCACTCGCGCTGCTGCACGTCCACCGCCGCTTGCCCGGCCTGCTCGGCGGGCTGTTCCTGCAGTCGGGCTCGTTCTTCACGCTCGAGACCGACCCGCAGGAGCAGGGGTTCTCGCGCTTCGGCCGGATCACGCCGTTCGTCCGCGGCGTGCTGCGCACGAGCCACTACGAGCACCCGATCCGGGTCGCGATGACCTGCGGGACCGAGGAGGAGAACGCCGCCAACAACCGCGCGATGGCGCAGGCGCTCAACCGCCAGCGCTACCGCCTGTTCTACGAGGAGCGCCCGGACCTGCACAACTTCACCGGCTGGCGCGACAGCTTCGAGCCGCAGCTGTCGGGCCTGCTGGCGGCGGTGTGGGGATGAACGTGCGCAGCTTCGGCCACTACGGCCGCCCGGTGCTGGCGTTCGCCTCCGAGGGCGGCGGCGCCGGCCAATGGGAGGACATGGGGATGGTCGGCGCCATCGGCGGCCTGCTCGAGGCCGGCCGCGTCAAGCTCTACTGCATCGACTCCTACGACGCCGCGTCGTGGTCGCGCCACGACATCCCGCTCGAGGAGCGCGCCCGCGAGCACGGCCGCTTCGAGGGCTGGCTGCTCGGCGACGTCGTCCCGCGCATCCACGAGGACCTCGGCAGCGAACAGGAGATCGTGCTCGCCGGCGCCAGCATGGGCGCCTTCCACGCCGCCAACCTGGCGCTCAAGCGCGCCGACCTGTTCCCGCTGGCGATCTGCATGTCGGGCAACTACGACCCGTCGCACTGGCACGGCTGGGGCGAGCGCGGCGAGAGCACCTACTTCAACAACCCGATGGACTACGTCGGCCACCTGCACGGCGACCATCTCGACTGGCTGCTCTCGCGGCTGAGGCTGCTGCTGGTCGTCGGCCAGGGCCAGTGGGAGGACACGACCGGGTCGCTCGAGTCCACGCGCGCGTTCGCCGGCGTGCTGGAATCCAAGGGTCTTCGGTGCGAACTCGACGTCTGGGGGTATGACGTCCCCCATGACTGGGTGAGCTGGCGTGCCCAACTCGCGCACCACCTACCGAGGTTCTGTTGACGACGCCCACCCACCTGATCGGCCTGCTGCTCGGCACCGAGGAGGACTGGCCGCGCGCGTTCGAGACGCTGATCGAGCGGCTCGGCCCGATCCGCCACGGCGGCACGACACACCGGCTGACCACCGAGCGGATCACGATCGAGCCGTTCGAGCTGACCGACAAGCCGCGCTACGACCTCGTCATCGACCGGCTCGCGTGGTGGTACTACGTGCCGCGCGAGTGGCTCAAGAAGGTGGCGCTGATGGACGACGTCTACCTGCTCAACAGCCCGTTCACGTTCCAGTCGATGGAGAAGCACGCGGCCTACTGCGCGATGCTGCGGCTCGGCCTGAAGGTGCCGCGAACGGTCCTGATCCCGCACAAGAACCCGCCCGACACGGCGCGCTTCCAGTACACCGCGGCAAAGTACAACCAGCCGTTCGACCTCGGCGACATCGCGGCGGAGATCGGCTACCCGCTGTTCATGAAGCCGTTCGACGGCGGCCAGTGGGTCGGCGTCACCCGCATCCGCGACGAGGCCGAGCTGCACCGCGCCTACGACACCTCCGGCGAGCGGCTGATGCACCTGCAGGCGTCCGTCGAGGGCTTCGACGTGTTCGCGCGCTCGCTCTCGATCGGCCCCGAGACGATGGTCATGAAGTTCCGCCCGGACGAGCCGATGCACGACCGCTACGCCGTCGCGCACGACTTCCTGACGCCGCAGCTCGGCTGGGAGGTCGAGACGATCAGCCGGCTGATCAACGCGTTCTTCCGCTGGGAGTTCAACTCCTGCGAGACGCTGGTGCGCGGCACCGAAGCGCATCCGATCGACTACGCCAACGCATCCCCGGACGTCGCCGTGACGTCGCTGCACTACTACTTCCCGTGGGCGATCCGCACGCTCCTGCGCTGGTGCGCGTTCTGCACGGTCACGAGCCGCGCGCCGCGGCTGGACCTCGACACGCGCGCCTACTTCGAGATCGGCGACCGCGAGGACCTGACCTACGAGGACAAGCTGACCGGATACCGACGGCTGGCCGACGACTACTTCGAGACCGAGCGCTACACGGAGTTCTGCGCCACCGCGATCCCGCACCTCGACGAACTCGTGCACGACTGGGTCGCCTCACCGGAGTTCGACCGACTGCTCGTGGAGACCGTGCAGGCGACCTATCCGCCGCACGAGCACGAGCGCTTCCTCGCGCATTTCCGCGGCCTGGTCGGCATGTGGGTCGCCGACAGCGCAACCAGCGCCCCGACACGTCACAACCTCGGACCTGGTTCGCGCGAGTCCAACCACCCTACGACAGCCCCGGACAGATCCGGCGAGTTTCGTTCCTAGGTTCGACCACCACGGCGAGGCGCTCGTTGACCGAGCTGCACGAACTGAGGCTGTGGGCGAGTGCGGGATCCGCGGCTGCCTGGTCCTCCCGGCTTGACGTATGCCGATATCGGAATATGATCGTGGGATGGCACGAGCAGCGACGACGTCGGACGTCTTCAACGCGATCGCCGAGCAGCAGCGCCGGGAGATCCTGGTGCTGCTGCGGGCGGGTGAGGGGCCGGTGACCGAGTTGGCCCAGGAGCTGGGGATGACCCAGCCGGGGGCGTCCAAACACCTGCGGGTGCTGCGGGAGGTCGGACTGGTGCGGGACCGCAAGGCAGGCAAGCAGCGCCTGTACGGCCTCGACGCCCGCGGGCTGCGACCGGTTCACGAGTGGAGCGGTGGGTTCGAGCGGTTCTGGAACGAGAGTTTCGACCGGCTGGACGAGTACGTGCAGGACCTCAAGCAGGCAAGGCAGGAGGAGTAGCTGATGAGCGCGACGGGACGAGGAGCGCCGGCGCAGTCCGCGACGGCCGACCGCGAGATCGTCATCTCCCGGGTCATCAGTGCCCCCCGGGAGCTGGTGTTCGAGGCGTTCACCGAGGTGCGGCACCTGTCGCGGTGGTGGGGACCGGAGGGGTTCAGCACCACCACGCGGGCGTTCGAGTTCCGCGTCGGCGGGGAGTGGGACTTCGTGATGCACGGACCGGACGGGACGGACTACCAGGAGTGGATCTCCTGGACCGAGATCGTCCCGCCGGAGCGGATCGCGCTCCTGCACGGTGAGTCCCGCGGCGACCCCAACGCCTTCGAGTCGGTCTTGACGTTCGCGCCCGACGGCGCGGCGACCCGGATCGAGATGCGCACGGTGTTCCCCACCAAGGAGCTGTGCGACGAAGCGGTCGAGACCTACCACGCGATCGAGGGCGGCCAGCAGACCCTGAGCAACCTGGCTGCCTACGTCAGCGAGATCGTTCGGAAGGGAGTTGAGCACTGATGGCCGGGAAGGTGTTCTTCAGCGTGACGATGTCGCTGGACGGGTTCATCGCGCCCGAGTCCCTCGAGGACTTGATGGGGCAGCAGTGGATGGAACTGCAGCAGTGGATCTTCCCGCAGCGGTTCTTCCGGGAGAACCTGAAGCTCGGCCAGGGTGGCGAGGAAGGGCGCGACAACGACATCGTGCGGGAGACGTTCGAGCGCACCGGCGCGAGCGTGATGGGCAAGCGCATGTTCGACGCCGGCGAGCAGGCGTGGCCGGAGGAGGCGCCGTTCCACACGCCGGTCTTCGTCGTCACGCACGAGAAGCGTGACCCCTGGGAGCGGCCGGGCGGGACGACCTTCCACTTCGTCAACGACGGCATCGAGCCCGCGCTCGACCAGGCCCGCGAGACCGCCGGCGACCGTGACGTCCGCATCGCGGGCGGCGGCGCGACGATCCTGGAGTACGTGAACGCCGGCCTGATCGACGAGTTCACGATCGCGCTCTCACCCGTCGCTGTTCGGCTCCGGAATCCGCTTGTTCGAGGGCGTGGACGCGGGCCGCGTGGCCCTGCAGCCGGCCCGCGCGGAGCCGACGCAGCGGGTGACCCACCTGACCTACGCAGTCCGGGAGCGCTAACCGTCCCGACCTCAGCGCTCCCCCGCCGAGGTCAGCAGCGCGGTCAGATCCCCGACGCTCCGAGCGTCAGCAAGGGCGAGCGTACGGGCCGCGAGCCCGGCCGCCCGCTCCCCCGGGAGCGACCTCGCGTTGCCAAAGAACTTCCACGCTAGCTCCCCGCCGGACAAGGGGTTGCCGGGGCCGCCGCGGTGACCTCGACGCGGGCCTCGAGGAGTTCCTCGCCCGTGCGGGTGCTCACGCGCAGGACGGCAGGGAGGGCGTGCGGGAACGACGCACTGCAGCCGGTTCGGTTGCTCCCCGATCAGACCGGGTAAGGACGGCACGTGCCCGGAGTGACGACCGTTCCGGACGACGCTGGTCTGCGCGACCTCGTCTCCAAGGTCGACCACATCGTCGTCTTGATGATGGAGAACCGGTCGTTCGACCACATGCTCGGTTTCCTGACGATCGACGGGGGCCGCAGCGACGTGGAGGGGCTGACGTAGGGGCTGTCGAACGAGGCGACGGCAGGACCTACCCGGTCCATCCGGCGACGAGCACGAAGCTGGTGAAGGCGCAGGACCCGAGCCACGGGCAGTCGAGCGTCGGCGACGCAGATCGCCGAGCGGCGCGATGAGCGGCTTCGTCGCAGAACTACTGGTCGACCCGGCCGGCACGCGCCGTTCAAGGGTGACTCGCCGGGCGACGGTGATGGCCTACCACACCGCCGACGCAGCTGCCGGTCTACGCTACCTCGCCGAGCAGTTCTGCGTCTGCGATCACTGGTTCTGCTCGGTGCCGGGCGAGACGATGCCGAACCGCTGCTACGCGGTGCGCCGGCACCTCGGGCGGACGGATGGCGGCGCTGCGGCCGCCGCGGCCGTACAACCTGAAGTCGTTCTGCCGCCACCTCGACGCGGGAAGCCGAAGGTCGTCCGTGGCGTGTGGTACTCCCACGACTACGTGCCGATGCTCTGGCTGATCGACCCCCGAAGTACTGCGGCCGAGACGATCCCGCGCTACTTCGACCGCAAGGACGTGCTTCGGCCACCGCAGCTTCGTCGAGCGCGCCGCGGCGGGGGCACCTCCCCGCGGTCTCGTGGATCGACCCGAACTTCGTCGACCTCACCTTCGGGCCGGCGGGCTCGAACGACGACCACCCACCCTCCGACCTGCACGCCGGCCAGAAGCTCGTGCTCGACGCTGTTCGACGCGGTGGTGCAGAGCCCAGCGTGGGAGAAGACGATGCTGATCGTCACCTACGACGAGCACGGCGGCTTCTACGACCACGTGCCGCCGCCGGCGTGCGAGGACGACTACGCCGGCGCTGCGCCAGCTCGGGCCGCGCGTGCCGGCGCTCGTCGTCTCGCCCTGGGTCGGCAAGCGGCAGGTCGCGAAGACGGTCTTCGACCACACCTCGATCATCAAGACGATCCTCGCCCGCTTCTGCCGCAAGGCCGACGGCACCGTCCCGGACATGGGCGCGCGCGTGCGGGCCGCCGAGCACCTCGGCGGCCTGCTCACCGAGCCGAGCCCGCGGCCGGCGATCCCGCGCACGTCGTACCAGACGCTGATCGAGCAGACCCAGGGCTGGGGCGAAAGCTCGCGGCGCACGCGGCCATCCCGACCCGAGCAACCCTGCAGGCGGAGGCCAGCGTGACCGACTTCCAGCAGGAGTTCCTGTCGCTCCGCCAGGCAGTCCTCGCACGGCGATCACCCGGCCTCGCCGCCCCGCCCCCGAGC